>JBAQIB010000027.1:0-20331 GCA_049288625.1 Terriglobales bacterium
GCCCGGCTGAATGCCTGATGGCGTGCCTCTTGCTTAATGAGCCGGCTAGTTATTCTCACATGCGAGGTTAAGCGCAAGCGAGCCGTAGCGAAAGCGAGTCCGAATAGGGCGAATAGTATGTGGGAATAGACGCGAAGCGGGATGATCTACCCTTGGCCAGGTTGAAGGTCGCTTAACCGCGACTGGAGGACCGAACCGTTGTGAGTTGAAAATCGCTCGGATGAGCTGAGGGTAGGGGTGAAAGGCTAATCAAATTCCGTGATAGCTCGTTCTCCCCGAAATGCCTTTAGGGGCAGCCTTGTATGATTTGCCTCGGTGGTAGAGCACTGAATGGACTAGGGTCCCATCCAGGATACCGAATCCAATCAAACTCCGAATGCCGAGGACAACAGTACAGGAGTGAGACTACGGGGGATAAGCTCCGTGGTCGAGAGGGAAAGAACCCAGATCGCCAATTAAGGTCCCCAACTGTAGACTAAGTGGGAAAGGACGTGTGAGCGCACAGACAGCCAGGAGGTTGGCTTAGAAGCAGCCATCCTTTAAAGAAAGCGTAACAGCTCACTGGTCAAGTGTTCACGCACCGACAATCCAACGGGGCTCAAGTCTACGACCGAAGCTGCGAAATTAACGATTCCTCCGGGAATCGTCATTTGGTAGGGGAGCATTCTGTGGAGTTTGAAGGTAGACCGAGAGGACTACTGAACGCCACGGAAGAGACTCTGCCGGCATAAGTAGCGATAAACACGATGAGAACTCGTGTCGCCGAAAGTCTAAGGTTTCCTGAGGAAGGTTAATCCGCTCAGGGTTAGGCGGGTCCTAAGGTGAGGCCGACAGGCGTAACTGATGGACAGCAGGTCAACATTCCTGCCCCGCCATACGAACGTTATACGATGGGGTGACGCAGAAGGATATGGAAGTCGGGTGATGGATGTCCCGATGGCTCGGTGTAAGCCGGATCCCGCAGGAAAATCCACGGGGTCATTCAACGGTCAGACCGGTTCCGAGGCCACACGGCCACAAAGTCTCTGATTTCACGCTGCCGGGAAAAACCTCTAAGGAGTTCGGGTGGTGCCCGTACCTCAAACCGACACAGGTAGACAAGGTGAATATCCACAGGCGCTCGAGAGAACGCTCGCTCAGGAACTAGGCACATTAGCCCCGTAACTTCGGGAGAAGGGGTGCCCCGCTAGGGTTTATAGCCCGAGGGGGCCGCAGTGAAATGCGTTCGGCGACTGTTTAACAAAAACACAGCTCTCTGCTAAGTCGAATACGACGTATAGGGGGTGACACCTGCCCGGTGCCGGAAGGTTAAAGCAAGGGCTTAGCCGCAAGGCGAAGGCCTGAACTGAAGCCCCGGTGAACGGCGGCCGTAACTATAACGGTCCTAAGGTAGCGAAATTCCTTGTCGGGTAAGTTCCGACCTGCACGAATGGCGTACCGATCGAACGACTGTCTTGGCGAACGGCTCGGCGAATTTGTGGTTCCGGTGAAGACGCCGGATGCCCGCATCTAGACGGAAAGACCCCGTGCACCTTAACTGCACTCTGGTCATGATTAACGGTACTGCCTGCGTAGGATAGGTGGGAGCCTGGGATTCCCCGGTTTCGGCTGGGGAGGAGGCAACGGTGAAATACCACCCTGATAGTTCTGTCGCTCTAACTTACGACCCTAGACGGGTCGGAGGACACGGCCAGACGGGTAGTTTGACTGGGGCGGTCGCCTCCTAAATGGTAACGGAGGCGCTCAAAGCTCGGCTCAGGCGGATTGGAAACCCGCCGTGGAGTGCAAGAGCACAAGCCGGGTTGACTGCGAGACACACAGGTCGAGCAGGCACGAAAGTGGGATCTAGTGATCCGGTGGTTCTGCGTGGAAGGGCCATCGCTCAACGGATAAAAGGTACGCCGGGGATAACAGGCTGATCTAAGCCAAGAGTTCACATCGACGCTTAGGTTTGGCACCTCGATGTCGGCTCATCGCATCCTGGGGCTGTAGAAGGTCCCAAGGGTTAGGCTGTTCGCCTATTAAAGCGGTACGTGAGCTGGGTTCAGAACGTCGCGAGACAGTTCGGTCCCTATCTGTGGTGGGCGTAGGAGATTTGAGGGGGCCTGCCCTTAGTACGAGAGGACCGGGGTGGACGAACCTCTTGTGATCCAGTTGTCCCGCCAGGGGCATAGCTGGGTAGCGAAGTTCGGTCAGGATAAACGCTGAATGCATATAAGCGGGAAGCACTCCTCAAGATGAGATCTCCCAACCCTTAAGGGTAATGAAGGGCCCAGGTAGACTACCTGGTTGATAGGCAGGATGTTGAAGCGCAGTAATGCGTGTAGCTTACCTGTACTAATCGCCCGTTCGGCTTGACCATAAAATTTACTCGGTGCATTCAACAGCCGTCAGCACTCAGCCATCAGCTTTCAGTTCGAACTTGTTCGAAAGCGATGGCCTCCTCGGAAGCGCTAGAAACTGCGCGCAACTGAAGACACAGTACTGACGACTGGCGCCGACGAATTGTAACGATCAAGGCTGCAAAAGCTAAGAAACACCCAATCTATTCAGTTGTGAGGCATCGTCCTCATGCTCTTTTACAAGTTTGCCGCCCATCGGCGGTTTAAGTCGCCACAGCACAAGCTGATGGCTGACGGCTGATGGCTGACGGCTACAAGTTGTCGGTGATCTTACCGCGGGGGTTCCACCCGTTCCCATCCCGAACACGGAAGTTAAGCCCCGCCGGGCCGATGGTACTGCACGCGAAAGTGTGTGGGAGAGTAGGTCGTTGCCGGCATAAATAAAGGCCACGTTCTTAAATTGAGCGTGGCCTTTTCCGTTTTGGGATGGACGTCTGGAATAAATCGGTAGCGACTCCCATTTGGACCACGTGGAAGAAGGCGATGGAGTTATATTGGTCGGAATCGGCTTGCCCTTCCGCTTCAACTCGAGGGTAATCTCCGCGTAGTAATGCGTGGTCGGCTCGGTCACATCCAATATCATGCAGTCATTGAGCAGCCCCGTCAGCCAGCTTTCATAGGCCGCCTGGTTCTTCGACTGCGCGATGCCGTGTCGGTACTCGACCCACAATGACCGGGATCGCGATCTGGTCGGCGCGAGCGAGGACCGCAGCCACTCCAGGATCGTCGTCGGCCGCCGCCGACAAAGGCCTTGGTATCGAGAATCATGATCCAGAAGAATTAGAATTCAGCGTCTTATTGCCGACTTCCCGGCCGATCCGCTCAAACGATTCTTCGAACCGCTTCTCAATCTGGTTTCGGAGATTACGCCTTCGTCGGGCCGATGGTACTCCCACCAAACTTCTGCCATGCGCAACGCCGATCGTGTCTGCGGCATCGAAGGTTGGCCGCTGAATTATGGCGGCCGGCCTCGGGCGCCCGCGAGGTCGTCATCTGACGATCGATAGGGAGGTCGAGAAGGATCCTGGCCGACACACTCAATAAAGGCCGCGTAGCGTTTTGTCGCATGCATCTTAGCCTATGTTTTTGCTAGCCTGAGCCAACCATGTGCCCCGCCTCGAACGGCTTCTTTCGCACCCGCGCCAGAAAGATAGTCGCGGCCCTGCTTTTCGCGGGCCTCATGTTCACCGTCTTTCTCTCCATTCTCGCCTACCGTGCCGAGCCTCTCCTCCGCGCCCGTGTAATCGAAACCCTTTCCACGCGCTTCCAAAGCCGCGTCGATCTCGCTGGCCTGCATGTCTCCGTGTTCCAAAAAGCCTGACTGTTTCCGGCAAGGGGCTGAAAATCTACGGGCAGACCGACCCGAACATCCATCTCCCGGGCATCCAGCCGCTCATCGAAGTCGACGAATTCAGCTTTCGCACTACGCCCACGGATCTGCTGCGCGTCCCGATGCGTATTGGCAACGTCCACATCACGGGCTTCACGCTGAACATTCCTCCCAAAGAAACTCGCGGCGAACTGGGCAATATCGCCCCGAAACATGGCAAGATCAAAATAATCGCCGACCATTTCAACGCGGAAAAATGCTTTCTCGTAATCAACACTAACCGTCCTGACAAGCTGCCCCTCGAATTCGAAATTCACGACCTCGATATGACCGATGTCGGCGAAGGGCGCCCGCTCCAATTCCGTGCGACCCTTGCCAATCCAAAGCCGGTCGGCGAGATCGCGTCGAGCGGCGAATTCGGCCCTTTCGATGCTGACGAACCGCGGAACAGTCCGGTGTACGGCCACTACACATTCACTCACGCAGACCTCGGCACTCTCAAGGGCATTGCCGGTATCCTCTCATCGACTGGCGAATATCGCGGAACGCTTGGCAATATCGTGGTTGACGGCGTAACGGATACTCCTAATTTCCGCCTCGACATCGGGGCTCGCGGCGTACCACTCAAAACAACTTTCCATGCCGTCGTTGATGGCACAAGTGGTGATACCTATCTTCAGCCCGTCCGTGCCAAGCTAATCAGCACGCCCTTCACGGCCGTGGGCAAGGTGGTGCGCTCCACCCAGCCCGCGGGCCGCCATATTGAACTCGATGTCACCCTCACGCAAGGCCGCATCGAAGATCTTCTCGCGCTCGCCATGCGAAGAGAGACTCCCATCATGACGGGCGCAGTCCAACTGCACACTCTGCTCGACCTGCCCCCTGGCGAGGCTACTGTTTCCCATCGTTTGTTCTTGAGGGGTAAATTTCAGATAAGTGGAGTACGCTTCTCGAATTCAACAGTCCAGAAAAAGGTCGACACTCTCAGCCTGCGCAGCCAGGGACAACCACAACTCCCGAAGAGCGACCCTTCCACCAGCATTCAATCGAAAATGAGCGCCGATTTCACGCTGCGCGCTGCCTCTCTTGACCTTCCCGACTTGCTGTTTCAAATTCCGGGCACACGCGTTTCTCTCCAGGGCAACTATCCTCTGGATGGCGACGACTTTGACTTCCACGGCGTCGCGCGTTTCGACGCCCGCCTGTCACAAATGGTGACGGGCTGGAAATCCCTGTTGCTGAAGCCGCTCGATCCCTTCTTTCACAAAGATGGTTCTGGCGCCCGGATCCCCATCAAAATCACCGGGACAAAATCTGATGTGCATTTTGGCCTCGATATCGGCCACAAAACAAGACCCGCCCTCACGGCCGGCCCCAACACACATTAATGCTTCCGCAGCTGGCTGCCCACCTGTCCCGCGCCTGATTGTCTTCAAGACGCTTTTTCAAACGGGTTCTTGAGGACCGGCGATGCCGCGGTTCGGCGTGAACCTTTACGCCGCCACCTGCTGCCGATACGCCGGAGCAAACTCCTCCTGCACAAACGTTTCAAACGAAGTCGGCGTGGTGTTCGCGGCCGTGCGCGGTTCGAGAGCCTTCATGTGTCCCGAGTTCATAGCGCCCGCCATCTCGAGGATGAGGCCGGCGAAATTGGCGGACATTCCCATCTGCACGAAAGCGGCGCGAAGCTGGTCGTCTGGCGCCTGAACGTACCCGAGCGACCTTTTGCCAATGGCGTTGCCAACGATCGCGGCAGCTTCCACGTAGTCGAAATCGCGCTGCCCCTGCAGTTCGCGCGTCTGCCTGCCGCGAAATTCCTTGCGCTGCAGCGCGTCGGCCGCCGCTGCTCCAATATCGCGCGTTGCAATCATGCCCAGCTTGAGGTCCGGACGCACCGGTCCGGCCATGCCTCCCATCATGCGAATCACCGCCACCTGCGGCAGAGTGTTCTCCATGAAGTAGCCCGCGCGCAGATGGAGCACGTTCGCGCCATCGATCTGGTTGAGCTTCTGTTCAAGGTTGTAGAGGCCGACGACGGGGCCGGTGCCGCTGGCTTTGTCGGCACCAATGCTGCTTAACGAGACAACGTTCTTGATGCCCGCGTTCTGGACCGCGGCAGTGATCGCATCGCTCACTCGATCCTGGTACACGCGATATTCGTTGCTGGTGGGGTTGGGTGGAATGAGCACGTAGGCGGCTTCGGCGCCTTTGAAGGCTCTAGTCAGGGCCGGCGCATCGCTCGCATCGGCGACAAAAGTCTCCGCGCCTTTGGCCGCAAGATTTTGTAGACGGTCGGCACTTCTTCCCACGACGCGCACTTTCTGCCCCGCCGCAAGAAGATTCCTAGCCACAACCTCTCCGGTGTGGCCGCTTGCTCCAAGAACAACGTACATACGAACCTCCAATCAAAACTTTGGATGCGGAGGCCTGCAGACACGGTTCACAAAAATGGATTTCGCGACTGGAAAAGGCAGGAAAGAATTCATCGCACCGCCACCACGAAAGCGCGCTCTGCCACGAGAGCGAGACGGCGCCACGACACTTCAGTTCGCAGCCGAGGCCGATTTCGATTGCGGCTTCGAGCGCAACACTTCGCGCACTTTCTTGGCGAGATGCTGCAGCGTGAAGGGTTTTTGCAAGAACGCTGTTCCCGGACCCAATGCTCCGGGCGTGACGACCACATCTTCTGTATAGCCCGAAAGATAGAGAACGCAAATGCCCAAGCGTATGGCGGACAGCTTCGTCGCCAATTCCCGCCCGCCCATGCCGGGCATCATCACGTCGGTGATGAGAATATCAATCGGCTCCTTCGTTTCCGCGGCCAGGCGCAGCCCGCTCTCGCCGTCTCCGGCTTCCAATACCTTGTAGCCGCGGGAACTCAGCGTCACCTTAACCAGTTCCCGAACCGACTCCTCGTCTTCCACCAGCAACACTGTCTCGCACCCGCCCATTTCTGGTTCCGTCGTCATGTTGGGATCGCTCTCTTCCAGGGCATCCTGGACGCTTGGCAGGTACACGTAAAAAGTCGTGCCCGAGCCGACCTGGCTGTCGGCAAACACGTATCCGTTGCTTTGCTTGACGATGCCATACACCGTCGAGAGCCCCAGTCCGGTGCCCTTGCCTTTTTCCTTCGTCGTAAAAAAAGGCTCGAAAATTCGCGACATCGTTTCCTGGTCCATGCCGTGACCGGTGTCGCTGACGGAAATCACGGAATAGGTTCCCGGCTGAATGAATCGATGCTCGCCCATGTTCGGGCGCACGTCTACGTGCGAACTTTGGATGGTGATCTTCCCGTGCTCCGCCATGGAATCCTTGGCATTGACCACCAGATTCATGAGGACCTGTTCGAGCTGGCCTGTATCGGCGCGTGTGAGTCCGGCATCGGCGGAAAGCCGCGTCACCAACTCGATACTTTCGCCGATCAGCGGCCGCAACAGGCGTTCCATATCGGCAATCACCGCGTTCACGTCGACCACTTTGAGCTCCAGCAGTTGCTTCCGGCTAAACGCCAGCAGTTGGCGCGTTAATGTCGCTGCCCGATCCGCCGCTTGTTGGATGTTCTGCACATTCTGGTGCATGTTGCTGCCGGTTTCGAGCTGCTCCAACAGCACTTCGGTGTAGCCGTTGATCACCATGATCAGGTTATTGAAGTCGTGTGCCACGCCACCAGCCAGTCGGCCCACTGCCTCCATTTTTTGCGCCTGCCGGAATTGCTCTTCCAGTTGGCGTTTCTCGGTGATGTCTTCCGCAATCAGCTCCAGAACTTCTTCTTCCTCCTCCGTGCTGCAGGCGGCCCGGCCGCTCAACCGGACCGTCATCGGGTGCCCGTCCTGGTGCTTCCATTGCACTTCGGCGCCGTTCAATCTTTCGGTCCGGCGATACTCTTCTGTCAGGCGTTCGATTTCCTGCGGGTTGACGAAGACCTCGCGGCGCGCGTCCAGTGCGAGCACATCTTCTACCGATTCGTAACCCAGCATGCTGATGAGCGCGGGATTCACGTCCAGGAATTGTCCGTCCAGGGTGCAGCGATAGATTCCGAATATGGCGCTCAAAATCAAAGAACGGTAACGCGCCTCTGATCGCCGCAACGCCTCCTCATAGTGCTTGTGCTCAATGGCCGCTGCCAACTGTTGGGAAACGAACTTGAGAATCTCGCGGTCGCGCTCTCCGAAGCGGACATTCTGGCTGTAGCTCTGCACCACTAACGCTCCGAGGGTGGTCGCGCCACTTTTCAGCGGAACTCCCAGCCAGTCGAGCGATGGAGCCCCAATCAATTCCACTTCCCCGGTGCGAACCAATTCCTCAAACACGACCGGCGTCGCTAGCAACGGCTGCCCGGATCGCATTACGTACTCCGTCAGGCCGCGCCCCAGCCGCTTGGGGGCGGGCGTCGCATCCATTTCGTCCACGAAATAAGGGAAGCTCAGCAATTGCGATTGCGAGTCGTACAGCGCGATGTAGAGATTGCGCGCATACATCAACTGGCCGACGATGTTGTGAATCGCAGCATAGAACTGTTGCAGATCCTCCGCCGACTGGCTGCGCGCCGCGATCGCATACAGCGCGGCGTTCAATTCCTCGGTCCGCTTCTGTTCGGTGATGTCACGATAGCAGGCGTACGCTCCTATCGTTTTGCCGTCCAGCATCACCGGCGAAGTCGAGAGCAACACTTCGACCAGCGAACCGTCTTTTCGCTGCCGCCGCGTTTCCAGGGTCAGTTTCTTGCCGGCCTTAACGTTCTCGGTGATCCAGGCGGTTTCCGCATAGCGGTCGGGAGGCACAATCAATTGGTCAATCAGTCTGCCCTCGACCTCTCTCGCGCAGAAGCCAAACAGCCGGGCGAACTCGCCGTTGGCGCGCAAAACGCACTTGTTTGCATCGATGATGCTGATCGCTTCCGGAGCGGTTTCGATGATCTGTTCGAAATAGGCCTGCTCGACGTTCAGCGCTTCTTGCAGATTTGCTTTCGCCGTTGGTACGACCGCAGGCGCCGGTGGAAAATGCGGACTGCCCGCAACCGGTTCCGGCAGCGCTTCCACCTGCGGCAAGCCTTTTGAACGTGCCGCTGGGCCGTCTTTCTCAGGCATACAGTCCTCTCCCAGCGCGTTTCTGAGGATACTTCCCATGGTATGCGAGTAAGATTTTTGCCGTTAATTACCGGGGTAATCGAGGTCGTTGCAAGGGCAAAGCCTTCGTTTCAGGCGCCGTTTGCCAGCTTCTCGCACAATTGCCGCATCGTCTCCCGCTGCTGGCTGGTCACAATTAGAAATTCGAGGCCGCAACGCAGGCCTTGGCTGTAGCGGACAATCGCCCGCACCTTCATGGCCAGCGGCGCCAGTGGGATAGGGAACTCTAGGGAAACCACTTCCCCGGTATTCAGTTCGCCCGTGAGCGTGGCCCCAATGCCATCGAACCCAAGTTCGTTGGTCCTTCCCCAGAGGTCGGTGCTCTGTCCATCGCGGAACACGGAAACCTGCACCCGCACGTCATAGCGATAGCGTTCGAATCGGCGGACTTTTGCATATTTTTGCGAGCCCGTTGCGCTCTTGGTCATGCCCTTTTCACGTCCCATCGTTAACTAACGAATTGTCCTTCAGATATACATTTCACTCAACAGTTCTCATGTGCATGTACCACCGAAAGGGAACTCATTTGAGATGTTGAAGATGTGACCATGCGTCGCATTTGAATGGGTCAGCTGTTCCCGCCAGCAGCCCAGGATCCGCGTCTCTTGCTCAAACCACCCTAATGCGCTGGCCAAAGACTCGCCAAATAACTTGTGCGGTACGGAATCGCACGCAGGAGGGGGTAGGGATTGGTTTGCGCAGTATCGGCGATGCGACGGGGAAGGAAAGCGTGTCAAGGAAGTGTCGTTCTAGGATGTCAGGGACCCTTCGGTAATTCGTTCGAAGGTAAACGACTCAGCCCGCGCAGTGGGGTAAGCGTAGCGCAGGCGCCCTCGGCCCGCGAAGTCTTCTTGTTAAGAACACCGCTGGGAGCCAGATAACGCTAAAACGGAGTCTTTCTAGGCCAGGAGCTTGGCCGCGTCCTTGGCGAAATAGGTCAGGATGATGCTTGCTCCCGCACGGCGGATGCTGAGGAGCGATTCCATCATTACGCGATCGCGGTCGATCCAGTTGTTGCGCGCCGCGGCTTCGATCATGGCGTACTCGCCCGATACCTGGTAGGCGGCCAGCGGCAGGTCAAAACGATCGCGGGCCGCGGCAATCACGTCGAGGTAGGGCATCGCCGGCTTCACCATGATCATGTCCGCGCCCTCTTCGATATCGAGCGCAATCTCGCGCATGGCCTCGCGGATATTGGCCGGGTCCATCTGATAGGAGCGGCGATCGCCGAATTGCGGAGTCGAGTCAGCCGCTTCGCGGAACGGGCCGTAAAAGCCGGATGCGAATTTCGCCGCATAGGAAAGAATGGGCGTGTTTTCAAAACCGGATTTGTCGAGTGCGGTGCGAATGACGCCCACCCGTCCATCCATCATGTCGGAAGGCGCGATGATATCGACGCCCGAGTGGGCCAGCGAAACCGACGTGCGCGCCAGAAGCTCGAGTGAGGCGTCGTTGACGATCTCGTATTCAGTGGTAGCAGGAGGTGCAGCTGCGGCCGCGCCCAGCGATTGCCGCTCCGCCTTTACGATCCCGCAATGGCCATGCGACATGTATTCGCACAAGCAAACATCGCCCATAATGACTACGTCGCGCACCTCGCCTTTGATGGCGCGAGCCGCACGTTGCACGATGCCATCCTCGGCCCAGGCCCCGGTCGCGACTTCATCCTTTTTTTCCGGCAGTCCAAACAGGATCACCGACAGCACACCTAGTCCGCGGGCCTCGCGCACCTCTTTGACTGCCTCATCGACTGAGAGGTTGAAAACGCCCGGCATCGAACCCACTTCCTTGCGGATGCCGTTGCCAGGACACACAAACAGCGGATAAACGAAAGCTTCCGGCGTGAGCCGGGTCTCGCGGACCATGGAACGAAGGGTTTCAGTGCGCCGTAGACGACGCAGGCGGTTGACGGGAAATGCCATGAGAAGAATTCTAGCAGCGGCCAGCGGCCCGCGAACGGAGGGCTCGATCACACGGTGCTGTGATACCGATCACAGGAAGCGAATGCGCGCAAGTCAACCTCCGGTGATGGTTACCTCAGTAACCGATGGTCACCACCTGGTGATCTAAACATAAACTCGCGAAAACCCTATCATGGAAGCCATGCGCCCGCGTCCCATCCCGTTGCCGCTCCGCGGCCTGTTGATTGTGCTGGCCTTTGGGATGGCTCCGCTAGTATTTCCGAGCGCCGCGTTCCGGATTGCGATGGGTGACGTAGTCCCTCTGATTTTGCTTGGCATTGCCTGCTTCTTCTGTAGTAGAAATGCCTTCGACAGCCACGGGCACACGCGCCTGTTCTGGAGCCTCATGGCGTTCGGCATGGCCATGTGGTGGTTCAACCAGGCGGGCTGGACATGGTTTGAAGTCGTACTGCACAAGCCGCTCCCCGATCCTTTTGCGGGAGATGTCGTTTTGTTCCTGCACGTCGTTCCGATCATGGGTGCCGTGGCCATCTGTCCCCATGAGGCGGATGAAAAGGAAGGCACGCGTATCAGCGCGCTGAACGTTTTCATTCTGCTCGTTTGGTGGGTGGTGGTGTATGCCTTCTTCGTATTTCCCGAGGAATACCTTGTCCCCAATATTCCGGTTTATACGCTGCGCTGGGATCTCTTGTATGTAAGCGAGGGCTTGATCCTGATTGGGTTATCCGCCTCCGCTTACTTCTCCAGTTCTGGGTGGTGGCGTAAACTCTATAGAAGAATCCTTGTTGCCAGCATCCTCTATACCATTGCATCCGAAGCTCTGAATGCGGCGATTGCACGGGGCACTTACCGCACTGGCGGTTTCTACGACATCCCGTTTCTCGTGGCGCTTCTGGCTTTTCTATGGGTAGCCTGGAGCGGACGGCTGGGCCTCCGCGAAACACAAATCAAGCCTTCGATTCCACGAAGCCGCCACGCCTTCGCTCCCTTATTCGCACAAATGGCTCTACTTTCGCTGCCGGTCATGGGGTATACGGCGTTGTTTCTGAGTCACGAAACACCCGAGCTGCGCCGGATTCGTTTCGGCGTCTCCATGGGCGGCGTCGCCATTCTTGCCTTGTTTGTTTTCGTGAAACAGCACTTGCTGGATCAGCGTTTGATGCAACTGCTCGATCGTTCGCGCATGAGCTTCGACAATCTCCAGCGGTTACAAGGGCGCGCGGTTCAGCAGGCAAAACTGGCCTCTTTGGGGGAGTTGGTTGCGCTCGCCGCCGGCGAACTGGAGTACCCGCTCTCTGCCATCCTGGAGAGTTCTGACCGCATGGCGGCCAGCAGCAATCTGACGCGCGAACAACTCACCAATGCTCAAAGAATCGGACAGCAGGCCCGGCGTACTCATGAACTGGTCAGCGATCTGCTCAGTTTTGCGCAGCAAACTCCAGGAGAGAAGGTTCCGCTCGAGCTGAAGCCGCTGTTGCAGCGGGCGCTCCAAATGGAAGGATTCAAGCTCGAAAATCGTAACATCACTCTTACCGCCGACAAAATGGATTCCGTGCCACGAGTCCTCGGCAATTCCAACCAGCTTCTCCAAGCCTTTGTTCAAATCGTCGAAAATGCCGTGGACGCTTTGCAGGAAACGGGCGGCGGACGGCTGCAGGTCTCCGCCTGGCGCGAGTTGGAGGAAGTGGTGATACAGTTCGCCGATACCGGCCCCGGTTTGCATGATCCGGAGCGCGTCTTCGACCCGTTTTATACGACCAAGGCAGTGGGCAAGGGGACCGGGCTTGGACTCAGCGCTACTTACGGCGTCGTTCAGGATCACAAAGGGCAGATTACTTGCTTCAACCGACCGGAGGGAGGAGCCACATTTGAGATCCGGCTTCCCGCGTTCAGATCGGGAGCTGCCATGCCGGCATCCGCACGTGCGTGAAAAGAAGCTACGAGCTTCGAGACACGAGCTTGGAGCTCGCTGCTCGCAGCCTCGCAGGTGCTTCCGCAGCCTGAGTTTTAAGTTATGACTCTCCTATCCGCCGCTGGCAACGATCGCATCCGCCAGTTGAGCCGCCTCGGCGGCCAGTCGCACCTCGTGCGTCCGGATAACATGTGCGCCCTTTAGGATGAGAATCGATTCCGCAGCCAACGCGGCATGCACGCGTTCCTCGAGGGGTGCATCCTTGCCATCGCGCGCCAGCGCCCGCCCGAGAAACGACTTTCGCGAAACTCCCGCGAGCAGCGGGAATCCCATCTGCTGAAGTTCGGCAAAGTGCGCCAGCAATGGATAGTTTTCTTCGAAGCTCTTGCCAAATCCAAAACCTGGGTCGAGCACGAGGTGATCGCGCTTGATTCCAGCCAGCGTGGCCGCCTCGGCGAACTGCCGCAATTCTCGTTTCACCAGCAGGACCGGATCTCCAATCGGCGGCAACTTCTGCCACTCTTCGGGCCGTCCACGCGTGTGCATCAAAACGGCCCCGACCTTCAGTTCAGCGATAGTCTTCGCCATCTTTGGATCCCACCGGAATCCACTGATGTCATTCACGATTTCGGCGCCCTCTTCAACAGCCGCGCGGGCTACGCTCGCCTTATAGGTATCGACACTTACCACTGCCTGCGGCCTTCTCTTCTTCAAATCACGAATCACTGGAAGCACTCGTCTGCGCTCCTCCTCTTCGCCCACCGCTCCTAGCGCGCCGGTTGAAGACTTTGCCCCACCGGTCACAGCGGCGCCCGGCCGAGTCGATTCCCCGCCGACATCGATGATCACAGCACCTTGATCGAGCAAGCGCTCGGCATGGGCGACCGCCTTGCTCGCATCCACGTAAAGGCCGCCGTCAGAAAACGAGTCGGGTGTCACGTTGACGATGCCCATGATGAGCGTGCGCCGTCCCAATTCGAGTACTCGAGCACCGATCTTCCACTGAAAAATAGCTCGCATTGTGCAGCTATTCTAAACGAGTCAATTTTTGGCGAATGCTACAATTTGGGCAATGACATGCCTGCGGCCAGCCGCGCTCCTGATTATGGTGGTCGTGCTCGCCGTCGCGCCCGCTTTGGCCGATTCGGGTGCGGCTTCAGCCACTGGAACTGTTTCGGCCCCCGTCACGCCGCTCGCGGAGCGTATCGCCGCGCTTCTCAACTCGCCCGATCTTACGCACGGTTTCTGGGGAATCGAAGTGGCTGTGCTCGGGACCGGCGAAACGCTCTATGCGCAGAATTCCGACAAGCTTTTCACACCCGCTTCGAACACCAAGCTGTTTACCACTGCGGCCGCGCTCGCGCTGATCGGCCCCGACTACAAATTCCGTACCACGGTCGAAACCACGGGGACCCTCGATCGCTATGGCCGTCTTAACGGAGATCTCGTCCTGGTGGGCCGCGGCGACCCCAATCTCTCCGGCCGCGAACTTCCGTATGATCAGCGCACGCAGCGTAACGACGACCCCATTCAGGCGCTCGAGTCGCTGGCCGATACCCTCGTACAGAAAGGTGTGAAATATATCGACGGCGACATCGTCGCCGACGACTCCTACTTTGCGTTTGAGCGCTACGGTGAAGGCTGGAGCCAGGACGACCTTGTCTGGGCTGACGGCGCCCCAGTATCCGCTCTCACGATTAACGACAACGTGGTGTTCGTCAACATCCTCCCCGCCGACCGCGCCGGCGAAAAAGCGTTCGTCAGCATCAAACCTTTCACCGGCTACTACCGGCTGGACAATCGCATCATTACGACTCCGGCGGGCACCGGGCGCAAGTTCTTTGTAAATCGCGAACCTGGGTCGATGGTTCTAACGCTCTGGGGCAACTTGCCGCTCGACGATCCGGGCACGAACGAAGCTCTGGCCATTGAAGACCCTGCCGAATTTGCCGCGGGTCTTTTCCGCGAACTGCTGGAGAAGCGCGGCATCGTTATTTATGGGCACCAGCGCACTCGCCACACCGAACTCGCCACTCTTTCCACGTTCACGGCGACAGCAATTGCGCCTTCGCACGGAGGGAGTGACGGCGGAGCGCGTCCGCTCAAGAGCGACCAACCCATCACGCTCGCCAGCTACGAATCGAAGCCACTGCGCGAAGATGTGCGCGTCATCAACAAGGTCAGCCAGAATTTACATGCAGAGATTCTGCTGCGCCTGCTGGGACGCGAGCGCGGCAATGCTGGGACGGTGGAGGGCGGCCTGGAGGTGCTGCGAGGATTTCTAACGCAAGCGGGCATCGCCGGAGACCAGTATCTTTTCTATGACGGCTCAGGATTGTCGCGGCAAAATCTGGTCACGCCCAAGGCCATCGTGCAACTCCTCCGTTTCGCCTCGTCGCAGCCATGGGGCGCAGCTTACAAATCGAGCTTCCCAGTGGCGGGCGTAGATGGGTCGCTTTCCGAGCGCTTAAGAGCTCCACGGCTGGAGAAACGGGTGCTGGCCAAAACCGGATCGCTCGGCGGCGTCAAGACGCTTTCTGGCTACGCGACTACGGATTCTGGACAAACGGTCGCCTTCTCGATCCTCTCGAACAACCTGAATCTTCCTGCCAAGCGCGTGCTCGACACCATTGACGGAATCGTGGAAGCCATCCTCGATGACGTGCCGGCGCGGCGTTAGGATGCGCGGCGATAATGGCCGTCGGGGTTAGCCAGATCTGCTCCGGGAGCGATTAGGGGCAGGAATTGCCATTCAACCCGGCTATTACCCCGAACGCTGTTGTAAATTAGATACTAAGCGGGTCGGGGTGATTGAATAGGTTGAATTCGCTTCGAATGGGACAAAATTCCACAGAACAGCAAAGTGCAGGGCAAGCGACCGTCGCGCGCCCCGGACCCACGCCTGTCGTGAGGATGCGGCGGAAACTCAAGGCACTCGAGCGGAACGCGCATGGGTTGTGGCAGGTCCTTAAAGCGGTGGTTTCCACGGACCACCCACTGCTGGCGCACCTGATCCCGATTCGCCGCTGCAATCTGGCGTGTACGTACTGCAACGAGTTCGACGACTTTTCCAAGCCTGTGCCGACCGAGCAGATGCTGCGCCGCGTGGACAAGTTGAAGGAACTGGGAACGTCGGTCGTCACTATTAGCGGTGGCGAACCGCTCCTGCACCCCGACTTGGATGCCATCATTCACCGTATGCGCGAGCGGAGGATCGTTTCCGGGTTGATCACAAACGGGTACCTGCTAACCGCTGACCGCATTCAGAGGCTGAATCGGGCTGGCTTGGAGTGGCTGCAGATCTCAATCGATAACGTGAATCCGGACCAGGTTTCGAAGAAGAGCCTGAAAGTGCTGGACCGGAAGCTGCAACTTTTGGCTGAGCACGCCGAATTTCACGTCAATATCAATTCCGTGGTTGGCGGCGGCGTATGCCATCCGCAGGACGCGCTGACCATTGGCCGGCGCGCCCTTGAACTGGGGTTCAGTTCGACGGTCGGCATCATTCACGATGGGTCGGGCCAGTTGCAGCCACTGAACGATGAGGAGCGTCGCGTGTACCACGAGATGAAGAATCTTGAAAAGCGCAGCTTCACACGCGTGAACGCCTTCCAGGACAATATCGCGCTCGGGCGTCCGAATCAGTGGCGATGCCGGGCTGGAGCGCGCTACCTTTATATCTGTGAAGACGGGTTGGTGCACTACTGCTCGCAGCAGCGAGGATATCCGGGGATCCCGCTGGAGAAGTATTCGGCGAGCGACCTCCGGCGAGAGTTTGTTACTGAGAAATCGTGCGCGCCCCATTGCACGGTTTCGTGCGTACACCAGGTGTCTATTCTGGACGCGTGGCGTGCGCCCCAACGCCCAGCCACGGCCTCAGAGCCAGCGCACGGACTGGTGCAGATCGAATAGCAGCCATCAGCCATTAGCCTTCAGCTAAGTACATCTCGGGTTGCAGTATTCCATTGTCGTGAAGGAACGACTGTCACGCACGCCCTCAATAGAAAACAGTAGGTCGCGGGCAAACTCATCCAGCAATTCCAGGCCGCACTTCTTGAGACCTGTCCTTAGAACGTCGTGGCTACAGTGAACCGGAACGTCTTGCGCGGTTCGAGCAGCGTGTAGCTGGAACTCAGGCTGTCCTTGGTAAGGCAATAGGTGTAGTTGCCGGCGCCCTGGTTATTCGGGCAAACGCCGGAAACAGGAGCCGGGAACATTTGGCGCGTGATTGCGATGGGCGCACTGGCCGTGCTGTTAAGACGCATCGCATTGTAGGCATAGTAGATGCGGAAGGGCGCGTTGATGACCGGCAGCATTACTTGCAATTCGAGGCCGGTGGACATGCGCGGAACCCAATTCGTGCCCGGCACCGGCTTTAGGTACTGCGAAATACCCAAAGTGTTGCCACGGGTAGCGAAATTCGTATCGCAGGCGTAGGCAGAGGTCAAAATCGGACAGCCGAAGTAGGTGCTGAGAAGGTTCTGGTACTGAACCGGATTGATCTGTAGTTGCGAAGTGCGCAGGATCGCGACGGTGCCCACGTCGACAAAGGGCGCAACGGCGACCGGCCCCGCGATCGTGTAACGGTATTCGAGGTTGCCGTTCAGGGCGAAGTCGCCGCCCGGCGTGACCAGTTGAGAATAGGGAATCGGAATGTTGTAGCAGTTGGCCACGCAGGCAGTTTGAGCGGAATTGAGGATAGCGGGATAGTATGGATTCGCCGGGACGAACGTGCCGTCCGCATTGCGCAATTGAGCGGTCTGGACGCTCGGCAGATAGGCGATGGGAGAGACGGTGCGGATGTCGAAGCCCCGCAGGTCATTTTCACCGCCCAGGTAAGCGCGTTCGAAAGGAGGCGCAACAACCCCTCCATAACCCGTGATGAATGAGCTTTGAACGTTATAGCCAACCGCATTGCGCCTCTTCTGAACCGGGAAAAACTGCTTGTACTGCATGATCGGCCGGAACGTATTCACGGTGCCGCCAAGGCCGGCGATCTCCGCCCCAATGAAGAGGCTCTTGCCATGGTGAGGAGCGTAGGCGGCATCCAGTGTGTTCATGGTGAAACTGGGAGTAATCTTGCTGGTAACAATCCCGTTGAGCGCATTGGGTCCGGTGACACCACTGAAATTGAGATTGTCGAACAGCAGCTTCGAGGCGGCACTCACAGCCACCAGCGACGAGCGGTCGAGCGAGTAACTGATTCCAAATCGCTTGAGCGAGTGGCGCAGGGGGTAACTCAAGCTGAGCGTGAAGCCAGTGCTTGACTGGGAATAGTTCTGCAGGTTTTGCAGATAAGCATTTGGCAGATTTGAGCTTTGTCCCGTCAAAATCGCGTACTGACGCGCCTGGTTGTAATTTGTTTTGCGGGTATAAACGTTGAAGCCCGCCTGGATGGGCCGGTCAAAAAGGTAGGGTTCGCTGAACCCGAAGACAAGGTCACGCTGATAGGCGCCAAGGCTGGCCTGAACCGACAGCGTTTCGCCCAGGCCCAGGAAATTGTTGGTGCTGTAATTAATGCCGACAAAAGCGCCCGCCAGGCCGCTGACGCCGCCCTGCAGTCCGATAGTGTTCTTGCCCTTTTCGTGCACTTTGAGCGTCAGATCGACGGTACCGTTCTTCTCGTCGAGATGACGGTCGGTGGTGTTGGGATCCTCCGGCTTCAGCTGCTCGAAATAGCCGAGCTGGTTTAGGCGCAGCAGGCTGAACTCCCACAGCCGGGAGTTGTAGATCTGGCCTTCTTCGAGGACGACTTCGCGGCGAATGACTTTATCGCGCGTGGTCGTGTTGCCCTGGAACTCGATGCGGCGCACGTAGAACTGCTTGCCTTCATCGACATCGATGATCAGGTTAACGATCTTTTTTTCGTCGTCGAAGGTTGTGTCCGGGACAGAAGTAAAGTTGATATAGCCAGCTTCGCCGTAGGCTTTGCGCAGGTTTTCGAGACCCTTGGCGACTTTTTCGCGGCTGAAGATATCGCCGTCCTTGATCGGAAAAAGGCTGCGCAACGCCGCCGTGTTGGTGATGGCCTTGTTGTTCTTGAAAGTGATCGAGCCCAGCTTATAGCGAGCGCCCTCTTCGATGGGCATGATGATGTCAACTGCCTTGCCGGCACCGGCCTGGATCACCGGGATGTGCGATCCAGTGTGACCGGTATCGTGGATCTCGGTTTTCGGGTCTTCCACCAGCACTTTGAAATAGCCGCGGTTCTGGAACTCGGCGCGGACGCGTTCAGTATCCTCATCGAGCTTGGTGGCGTCGTACGTCTTGGCGAAAATATTTTCAAGGAAAATGGAGTGCGGAATCCCGATGGGCTTGAGGTTCTTCATGGCCGCTCGCAAAGTGCGGTCGTTGATGTGCCTGTTGCCGCGGAAGCTGATCTTTCCGACCTTGACCTTGGGACCTTCCTTAATGACAAACGTGATGCCTACGGCGGCGGGGGGAATCGGCCGGACTTCGGAACGAATGGTGGCGAACTGGCGCCCGTGCTCGGAGAGCAGGTCCTTGATGACGACTTCGGCCTTTTTGATTTTGGTGGGGTCGTACTGGCTCTCGACCGAAAGGCCCACCTTGCGATCCTTGAAGCGATCGAGGACGTCGCTGGTGGAGACCGCGCTCAGGCCGGTGTAATTGATCTCGCGGATGGTGGGCCGCTCCTTGACGTAGATGTGAAGGATCCAGCCTTTGGCGCTCTGCTCGCGCTCAAATCGGATGTCTTCGAAGTAGCCGGTATTCCAGAGAGCGTTGAAATCGCGCTCCAGTGCGGCAGTGTCGTAGACGTCGCCAACCTTCGTAAAGATGCGGGCTCTGACCGTGTCAGCGGGGATGCGGCGGTTTCCGTGAATCTGAATGCCAACGATCAGGTCTTCCTGCGCAAACGCAGACGCCACGAGGAGCACCACACCGATGAGGGCGAACACGCGGGACAAGACGGAGCCAAGCCGCCGGGCTGGCCGCTGGGCAGAGGCTGAAGCGCGACCCGGACCTCTCTGCGAACCCGTGTGGCCGAGGCGCAGAGCTCGCACAGGGATATCCTCTTGACAGCGAAGAATTGCAACTACCTCGAAAAACGAGAGTTAGGAAAACGGTAATTATACGGTAGAGAATGGAAACCGTCCAAGGCGGCAGCAGGCTTTCCTGTTGCGAGTCAGGCCCGAAAGAGTTCCACCTCAACACAGACGGAATAGAAGGTCGCCGCGTTGCCCATGTCGGTAAGTTTTTCTGAGGTGAGGACGTTGATGTTGCGCGCGCCGGGACTGAAACGCGCCCAATCGAGCCGTGCGGCAACGACTCCGGCAGGCACCGCGCCATCAACCATGGCTTGGAGAACGATTTCACCCCTTGGATTGAAGACGCGAACGCTGTCGCCGTCGCGAATGGCTCGTGCCTGGGCGTCGGCGGGATGCATTTCGAGTTTTCCCATCAGGGGCTCCATCTGCCGGACCGTTGGCAGATTCGCAAACGTCGAGTTGAGATGGTTGTCGGGCTTGCGAGCCAGAAGCTCGAGCGGGAAGCCGGTGGCTTTGCTCCCGTGGCGTGATTCCTCCGGAGGCGTGAAGGCGATGACGGGGTCGAGGCCGCGGTCCTTGAGTGACGCGCTGTAGAACTCGGCTTTGCCGGATGGAGTGGGGAAATTGCC
>JBAQIB010000028.1:0-3299 GCA_049288625.1 Terriglobales bacterium
TCGCTCATCGCCCGCCGTTACCCGTTCACGCTCCAACTAACGCTGACGTCGTTATTTGTCGCGATCGCCCTGGCCATTCCCGCCGGCGTCCGCTCCGCCCGCCGCCGCAACCAATGGGATGACCGCCTCCTGAGCGTAGTCAGCCTCTTCGGTCTCTCGTTCCCCAACTTCGCGCTCGGTCCGATCCTCATTCTGTTTTTTGCCGTCAAGCTGGGATGGCTCCCCGTCTCCGGCTCCGGAACCTTCGCCCACTTAGTCCTCCCCGCCATCACCATGGGCGGCGCGCTCGCTGCCATCCTCACGCGCATGGTGCGCACCTCCATGCTCGAAGAGCTAAGCCAGGACTACATCCGCACCGCGCGAGCCAAAGGCCTGCCCGAGCGAACGGTCGTCTATCGCCACGCCCTGCGCAACGCCATGATCCCCATCCTCACCGTGCTGGGCCTGCAATTCGGAGCCTTGCTAGCGGGCGCGATCGTGACCGAAACCATTTTCTCCTGGCCCGGCATAGGCCGCCTGACCATCCAGGCAATCTCCAACCGCGACTACTATCTGGTGCAAGGCTGCATCCTGGCGATTGGGCTGACATATGTCGCGGTTAACTTCCTGACAGACTTGCTGTATTCGGCGGTGAACCCGAGGATCAGACAGTGATCATGAGCGCGCCTCCCCGCAACATCCTCGACTGCATCGGCAACACCTCTTTACTGGCCCTTCGCAACATCGTCCCCGCGAACGGCGCACGCATCCTGCTGAAGATGGAAAGCGAAAATCCTACCGGCAGCATGAAGGACCGGCAAGCGCTGGCCATGATCGAAGCAGCCGAGGCCGACGGACGTCTGCGAGCGGGCGGTTCGGTCGTCGAATATACCGGCGGCAGCACCGGCGTTTCGCTCTCCCTGGTTTGCGCGGTGAAACGATATCCGCTGCATATCGTGAGTTCGGATGCCTTCGCCCGGGAGAAGCTCGATTACATGAGAATTCTGGGTGCGAAGCTCCAAATCATCCCCAGCGAAAGCGGCGGCATGACGGAGAAGTTGACCCGCGACATGGTCGAAGCCGCCCGCGTCATCGCTGAACAAACCGGAGCCTTCTGGACCGATCAACTGAAGAACAAAGAACAGCTTGCCGCTTATCACAAGTTGGCAGAGGAGATTTGGCTGCAAACAGACGGACGGGTCGATGGTTTCGTGCAGAGCGTGGGTACGGCAGCCTCGCTTCGGGGGACTGCTGACGCCTTACGCCACCACAATGCGAAGATCAGAGTTGTCGCCGTCGAACCGGCCGAATCTGCGGTACTGTCGGGCGGCAAAGCAGGCTCCCACAAAATTGACGGCATCGGTGCGGGCTTTGTAGTTCCGCTCTGGCAGGGCGGCATCGCCGATCGGGTTGAGCAGGTTTCTACTGAAGAGGCTATTGCGATGGCCTTTCGGCTGGCGCGGGAAGAAGGCCTTTTCGCGGGGGCCTCCACAGGCTGCAATGTTATTGCGGCGTTGCGATTGGCCCAGCAACTTGGACCCGGCGCGACCATTGTCACCATCCTGTGCGATACCGGGATGAAATATCTAAAAACTTATGGAGATGCATTGAGCAAAGTAGGCGGCGCTCACCATGCTTGATTCGCCCTTATTCTGCCATTCTCGCGGGACCCTCGAGAGTAACTAGTCACCCCTCAACGTGCAGGCTGGCACTACCCGATGTGATGTTTACACTTGCCTCGACTCCGCCTGCGGTGCTCAACTGCATGGGGTATGCTGCACAGGTTAGCCCCGACCGGGTGTGCGCGTAGACCGTTCGACTTGCGGGCGGCGGAACCGGTCAAACAAAATAAGCCCACCGCACAACAGGACTGAGACTTATGACCGAGATCGAAACGAAGTCCCTTCCCGCGAACGCCTATCAACCGTTGAAGGATGGCGAACTCTACCTGCCGCTGGTGCCTGCGAGCATGGCGCCA
Organism: Terriglobales bacterium; assembly: GCA_049288625.1. Lineage (GTDB taxonomy): Bacteria > Acidobacteriota > Terriglobia > Terriglobales > Acidobacteriaceae > Acidiflorens. Next base: position 1,958 of record JBAQIB010000028.1, read on the forward strand.
CCGGAGGTGACGTGGCGCGCGGTGCTGTGGGGAACGTTGCTGTGTATCGTCTTCGCGGTCGCCTCGGCCTATTCCGCCCTCAAGGTCGGCCAGGGAATGGAGGCAGCGATTCCGATCTCCATCCTTGCCATCGGCTTGGCGCGCGTCTACCGGCGGCGCTCCACCGTGCTGGAGAACATGATTATTACCGGCATGGGCGGTGCCTCCGCCGCCGTGGTGTCCGGTGCCGTCTTCACCGTGCCGGCGCTCTATGCTCTCCACCTCGACCCGCATCCGGCACAGACCATCTTCATCTGCCTGTCCGGCGGCTGCCTGGGCGTGCTCTTCCTCATTCCGTTGCGCCGCTATTTCGTGCGCGAGATGCACGGCAAGTTCCCGTTTCCCGAAGCTACGGCGATTACCGAAGTCCTCGTCACCGGCGAGAAGGGCGGCTCGCAAGCCAGGTTGTTGCTTCAGGCCACCGTCATCGCCGCGATTTACGACTTCTTTGTCACCACCTTCCACGTCTGGAAGGAGTACCTGAACTTTCAGTTCGTGCCTGTGATGCGGTCCCTTGCCGATCGTGGGCGCATGGTTTTCAATTTCGACGCGGTCGCCTTCATCCTTGGACTGGGCTATGTGATGGGCCTGCGCATCGCCATGATTTTTTGCGCCGGCGGCATCTTGGTGAACTTCGTGCTGGTTCCGCTGATCTGGTTCATCGGCAGCCATATGGGCGACGTCACCGTTTATCCCGCGACCATTCCCATCTCGCACATGACGGCCGCCGAGATCTACCGCAATTACGTACGTCTCATCGCCGTCGGCGCCATCGCGACTGCCGGCCTCGCCGGCCTCCTCAAGTCGCTGCGCGTGATTGCCGGATCGTTCGGTATCGCGCTGCACGCCTTCCGCCACGGTGAAGCGCCCCAAATGGAGCGCACCGACCGTGACATTCCCATCGTCGTCATCCTTGTCGGGGTGGTGGTGGGGGTAATCGCGGTGGGCGTCTTCTTCGGGCTCCTTCATGTTTCCTGGACCGTGGTGGCCGTGGGTCTGGCGCTGACGCTGCTCTTCTCATTCTTCTTTACCACTGTGGCTGCCAACGCCATCGCCACCACGGCCAACAACCCGGCCAGCGGCATGACGTTGCTGACCGTCATCGTCTCGGCGGTGGTGTTGCTGAAGTTCGGACTCTCCGGGACCACCGGCATGTTCTTCGTGATGGCCCTGGCCGGCATGGTCTGTGTGGCCCTGTGCGCCTCGGGACAATTCATCACCGACCTGAAAGCCGGCTACTGGCTCGGCTCGACGCCTTCGGCGCAGGAGAAGGTGAAGTTTATTGGCGTCGTCGTGTCGGCAA
>JBAQIB010000029.1:0-74842 GCA_049288625.1 Terriglobales bacterium
CTGCGGGCATCGCCGCCTTCGGGGCCCAGGACCTGCCATGGGCCGCTAGCCAGAAGAGCTGTGCTGAGAAAAGAAACGGCTAGAACCAGCAAACCAGTACGGAACGCGCGCCAGTGATTCATATACCTAGGTTGACCCCTGCGAAGAGTATTCGCCTGCGCCCCAGAGTAAAAGGCTACCACGGCTGGGACAAGGTTACCGAAGAACGGACAATAGAAAGGGCCGGTAGGGCAGAGCCTACCGGCCTTTGGTTTGGAGGAGACGGGGGCAAGCCCCCTCTCTACGTTATTCGGCTTTCTTTTTGGCCGTTTTCTTGGCGGCCGGTTTTGGGTGATCCGGGATGTTCTTCACCTTCGACTCGTCGACCGGCATGGTCGTGGAGGCGTTGGGGAAGGTGGCACCGGCCGGGATGATCCACTGCTCCGAAGTGGTGGTGCCGGCGCTACCGGTACGGCACTCGATGCGGCTGGCGTCGATATGCTGCTGCGCTTCGCCTTGGGTCAGGTAGTACTTGACATCGACGGCGCGCTCAGCGGCCAGGTTCTTATGTTTGGAGTGCTTGACCTCGGCCGAATCAGCATTGCCGACCACGACGAGTTTGGCATCCGGATCCTGCTGCAGCTTGCCGGCAACGTCGTCGAGCATAGCCTTACAGGTGTTATCGACCCGCCACGGTTTCACCTTATTGGGATACTCGCACTCGTTCAGCTTGCTAGCTTGCGGAGGCGGCGGTGGAGGCGGCGGAGGATTCTTCACCGACGTCGAACTCGATGACGTAACGTTCAAGCCTCGCGAGTCGGTACAGGTTGCGTTGATGGTTATCGTGCCTGGCGATGCTCCGGTCGTGTTCAGGGTAGCGGAGTTTCCGCTTCCGGAAATGCTGCCACCGGTTGCGCTCCATCCAGCAACGGTGACGGGAACGTTATCGGGACTGGTGCACGTGCAAGTGACCGTGACCGGGGTGCCGGCGTCGACCGACGACGGGCTAGCCGAGCAGGACATTTGCGGTGGATTCATCGGCTTGATTGTGAACTTGGATGAGCAGGTCGCTGTGTTGTTGCTCTTTTCCTTCGGGTCGGTGACGGTGGCGGTGGCGGTGTAATCGCCGGGGGCAGCACCGTTGGTGTCGATGCTGGCACCGGTATCGCTGCCTTGAATCTTGCCACCGTTGCTGGCCCAAGTATAGGTGAGCTTGTGCTTGGGATTGAAGTTGCTGGCCGAGACCGTCGTATGGAGCGGTTCGCCAACCATGACTTCAGTGTGGTCGATGGTACAGGCAGCGGCTACGGGCACCGGGGGCGCGCCGCCGAAATTGAAAATCACACCGGTGCGTAGTCGGGCGCCGTCGAAGGCCGAATGCCGCAATGAGGGATCATCCGTGGACACCACGTCTGAGAAATTGTGACGGGACCAAACGTAGTCAGCCTCGAAAAGTCGGAGTGTGATTGGCTTCCAAAGCTTCAAGTCCATACCGCCGCCGAGTACTGCGCCAATCCCAGTACTGCCAGGGGCAGGGGGTGTGAAGTTGCTAAGGTTGTTGTTTTTCGGGTTCAAGCGGTTCAGGCCGATGAGAGTGTGTGCGAAGAAATTGACTCCTTCGCCCCGCCACGTGGCCTTTGGTCCTATGCTGTACTCTTGCATCGATGCGTCTGACGACCAGTTGTCCCCTACATCGCCCTCGACTGCCAAAGCCTTGGTGAAGTTATAGGCGGCACTGAGACCGAAGCCCTTCGACATGGACGGCAGCTTGAATGGATTAGGCGGCACGTTCTGATCCGGAATGTTGCCTCCGGGGTTCAACCATTGATAGCCGATGAATAGCTCCAATTTGGGAACCGATTCATCTTGTGCCGACTGCGCAATCATCACTGCCGGCAAGGCGACCAGTACTACCGCCAAGACGAGCCCTAGAGCTGCCCATCTCTGGTAAGTTTGACAAAGTGACATAGCTCCTCCAAATCAAATCCACATTTAAGATCTAGTAAAGCAAACAAAATAAGGCCCCTGCTGCAACACGAAGCACTGGTTGCATCGGAAACAGAGGATCATACAGGAATTGGCGAGTTTTTAAAACCGGGAGAATCACAGGAAGCATCCTGAATAGCCCTTGGGTCCTTGGTCGCCATGCCGACTATCTCAAAATGATATCGGCGCAGTGCTGGGGGACGGGTTGCGGGGCAAGGGTCTTCGCTGAATAATGGCGACTGGAATCTTATGGCACAAGAACGAGTACTGATCGTTGAAGACGAAGAAAACGAGCGCACCGGGCTTGCAGAACTGGTGTCGGGATGGGGCTACCGGACCGATACGGCCGCCGACGGGGTGGAAGCGCTTGAGAGGGTGGCGGCATTTGCGCCATCGATTGTGATCACCGACATCAAGATGCCGCGCATGGATGGCATGGAACTGGCCGAGCGGCTCTCCCAGTTGTCGCAGACCATCGCAGTGGTGATGGTCACAGCGCAGAAGACGACCGAAACCGCGTTTCATGCCGGACGGCTGGGCGTCCACGATTACATTGAAAAGCCGATCGACTTCCGGCGTTTGCGTCAGATCCTGACCAACATCGGGGAAATCCTGAACACGCGGACCGAAAACGAGACGCTGCGGCGGCGCTTGCGCGACAAGGGGGCGCTTGGGCTGCTGGTTGGCTCTTCGGCGCCGATGCAGGAAATATTCCGGCTGATCGAGATGGTGGCTCCAAGCACAGCGGCGGTGCTGATCACAGGCGCGAGCGGCACGGGGAAGGAACTGGTGGCGCGCACGATTCATGATTTGAGTTCCCGGCGGAACAAGCCGTTTGTGCCGATCAATTGCGCCGCAATTCCTGAGACCTTGATCGAGAGCGAAATTTTCGGCCACGAGAAAGGTGCGTTTACCGGAGCGCTGGAGCGGCGGACTGGATGCTTTGAGCTGGCAGAGGGCGGCACGTTGCTGCTCGACGAAATCGGCGAGATGCCGGTCGGGACCCAGGCCAAATTGCTGCGCGTGCTGGAGGATGGGAAGTTTCGCCGGCTGGGCAGTAAGGTGGAAACGGCGGTGGACGTGCGTGTGCTGGCGGCGACGAATAAAGTTCCCGACGACGCGGTGGCGGCGGGCGAATTACGCGAGGATCTTTACTACCGGCTCAATGTTTTCAATATTCGTATGCCTTCGCTGCGCGAGCATAAAGAAGATATCCGCGAGTTGGCCAAGAGCCTGCTGACGGACATGAACCAGAAGCACAACCGCAACGTTTCGGATGTGAGCGAGGCAGTGCTGAACATTTTTCAGAGTTACGCATGGCCGGGGAATGTACGCGAGTTGCGCAACACGCTGGAGCGGGCGGTGATCGTGTGTGAGGGCGGATTGGTGGAGAGCAAGCATCTGCCTCCCGGTTTTGGACAGAGCGTGAAAGTCGTCGTGAGCGACCCGGACGCGGTGCACCTGGGCGTGGGGACGACAGTGGAGGAAGCGGAGAAGTTGCTGATCCTGAAAACACTGCAGGCGACGAATAATAATAAGACGCGCGCGGCGGAGATCCTGGGCATCAGCTTGAAGACGCTGCATAACAAGCTGAAGGAATATGGGCGGCCGCAGGAAGCGGTGCTGGAGGAGGAATAGTCGAAGACCGCTGTTAGCAGTTAGCTCTTGGCTCTTAGCATCCGCTGGACGCTGCGGGTGACTGTCGACGGCGACACCCCGGTTACGGCCACTTCCGCGAAGGGCTAAGAGTCGAGACACAGAGCTAATGGCCAACAGCCAAGAGCTGAGGGCTGCTTTTTATGACCCGGAAACTCATCATCGTGTTCGTGATTACCACGTTGTTTACGGCGCTGGTGGTCTTGTTTTCCTGGGTCTATTTGTCGCAACTGTTGAAGCAGCGTCTGATGTGGGCCGACGAGACCGCCTGGCAGCTGACCAACCAGCTGGAGTATGCGGCCTCGAAGGCGGTTCCCGATCTCACCAGTACTCGCGTCGATACGGCGAACCCCAAGGTGTTTCGTGCGGCCATTAGCAATTTCCTGCAGACCGATCCCAACCTGAACGCGATGCTCGAATCGCAGGTAGGGAACTCGCACATCATTTACGACGCGGCTGTCATCGACCCGAGCGGAGTGGCGATTCTGGACACGCTCCCTGTGCTGAACGGCAAGCCTGCACCGACGCGGGCGCCCTTGAGCTTGCTCCGGGACGCGGGCTTCCGCCGCCAGTTGCGCATGTTGTATGGGCAGCCTTCCACGGTCTATGACGTGAGCATCGGGTTGGACATGGGCGGGCAGGCTTTTGGAAGCATTCGGGTGGGGGTATCAACGGTTTTCCTGCGCAGCGAACTCACGCCCAGATTGCAGCAGGCGGGTTTCTTTTCGGTGCTGGCTGTTTTTTGTTCGCTGGTGCTGGCCTCGGTGATATCGAACGTGGCGCTGGGGCCGCTGAAAACCATTGCGCGGAGCCTGGACAGCGCCAGCGCGGGCGATCCGCTGCCAGCCGGCGATGAATCGGCGTCCGACGAGGTGGGGCTGGTATCGCTGAAGATCGCGCACCTGGGGAGGCAGATCCGCGACACCAACCAGATTTTTTCCGCGCTGAAAGACAACGTCGAGCAAGTAATGGCAAAGCTGCAGGACGGGCTGATGCTGTTTACTCGCGATACGCGGGTGGTGCTGGTGAGCGCTTCGGCAGAAAAATTCTTAAGCCGTCCCAGGCGAGAAATCCTGGGGCGCACGGCGGAAGAAATTTTTTCCGACGGTACGGTGTTGGGGACGGTTGTGCTATCGGCCTTCCAGAAGCAGAAGCCGCTTGGGCAGTACGAGTTTGACGCCGCCGACGGGCGCCGCGTACAGGTTTCGCTCGATTTCATTCAGGAGAAGGGAACGCCCATTGGCGCGCTGCTGACGATGCGCGATGTGGAATCGGTGCGGCGCATCGAGAACGAAATCGAGATTTCGCGGCGCTTGTCGTCGTCGGGGCGCGTGACGCGCGGGGTGGCGCACGAAGTCAAGAATCCGATCAACGCGATCGTGCTGCATCTGCAATTGCTGCATGACAAGTTCAAGCAAGACGATCCCGAGATGCGGCGGCACATGGATGTGATTGGAGACGAGATTCGCCGTCTGGATCGCGTGGTGCAAATCCTGGTGAATTTTATGAAACCGCGCGATCTGCACCTGGAAGAGGTAGACCTGCGCAAGATTCTGGAAGACGTGGCCGTGCTGACGGCGCCGGATGCGAAGCAGCGGGGCACTACGGTGGAGAGGAGCCTGCCCAGCGAAGCGCTCATGGTGCGCGTGGACTCCGATTTGATGAAACAGGCGATTCTGAATCTGGTTATGAATGGCCTCCAGGCAATGACGCATGGCGGGACACTCACAGTAATGGGGTATCGCGAGGACGAGATGGTGATCGCCGAAGTGAGAGATCAGGGGAACGGAATTCCTCCGGAGGCGCAAGAGAAAATTTTTGAGTTGTATTACACGACCAAGAAGGAGCAGGGCGGAAGCGGAATTGGCTTGGCGGAAACATACCAGATCATGCAGTGGCACTACGGATCGATCGAGTTCGATTCGATTGTGGGTGCAGGAACGACATTTCGATTGCGGCTGCCGGCCGTGGGTGCGAAAACCGGCCGGCCGGCAGAAATGACGGCTTGATATGCGTTGGGGGAGCGGGATCATCATCGCGCTGGGGTTGAGTTTCGCGGCTGTCGTGCCGGTGGTTGCGCAGGACACGGCTCCAGGGGCGCAGGCTCCAGCGCAGGAAACGGTTAAACAGCAAGCGCCGGAAGCCGGCAAAAACGCCGCGCCCGCAGCCCCGGGAGAAGCTCCGGCAGAAGCGAAGCGCGAAGGGAAAGAGATAGGAGAACAAAAGAAAGAGGACGCGCCCGAACACAAAACCGACGCGCAGCCGGGCGAAAATCACAGCGCGAAACCCGCCGACAATCCGGCCCCCAAAACTGGAGATCAAGCCGGGTCGAAAACGCCGGAATCCAAAGCTGAGCCGAAGAGCGACGACAAGGCTGAATCCCCAGCCGAGGCCGAATCGAACACGAAGCCGGACCAGGAGTCCACTGCCGGAACCGGGAGCTCTGCCGTGCCGGGTGCCCGCACAGCCAACACTAGTGGTGCCGAGGCGGGCGCGGCGAGTAGCAGTGGGGCGGGCGCGAATGAGGCGCATCGTCCGAGCAATCCGCCGCCGGTGCCGACGCCAGTTCCACCGAAAAAGCCGCGGAAAGTTGTGGTGCGGGAGGGCGGCGCGAGCGAGCCGGCCGCTCAGATCGTAACCGGCATGACCGTCGAAGAGGCGAGCAGCGAGCGGCGAGAGACAGAGAAGTTTCTAGACGCAGCGGAGGAAAACCTGAGGCGGGTGACAGGGCGGGCCCTCGATGCGCAGCAGCAGGAAACGATTTCGCAGATACATAACTATGTGGAACATGCGCGGTCGGCGTTGAAAGAAGGGGATATTTCGCGGGGCCACACGCTGGCCTGGAAGGCGAATTTGCTGGCGGACGATCTGGTGAAGCATTAGTCGTGCCTCCCGGGGACCTTCTTTTACGTTTCACGAACATGGGTTGACCCCGCCCTTCTGACGTCCTAACATTACGGCTCGCGGAGGAAGTCTGCCCTTGGGGTGAAGGCAAAACGCCCTTCCGCGCCGAAATACCACATGGATTTTATCGGCCAAACTGTGTCGCATTACCGCGTGCTCTCGAAGCTCGGAGTAGGCGGGATGGGAGTTGTGTATGAGGCCGAAGACACGCGCCTGGGGCGGCATGTGGCGCTCAAATTCATTCCGGATCATCTCGTTCGGGACCAGCGAGCGCTGGAGCGATTTACGCGCGAGGCGCGGGCCGCATCGCAACTGAATCACGCCAATATCTGCACCGTCCACGACATTGAGGACAATAGCGGGCATCCCTTCATTGTGATGGAGAAGCTTGAGGGCCAGAGCCTCAAGCAGCGGATGCAGGTTCACCGTGGCCAGCCGATGGATACCGAGGCGCTGCTCGATATCGCCATCCAGGTCGCCGATGCGCTGGCGGCGTCGCATGCCAAGGGAATTGTGCATCGCGACATCAAGCCGGCCAATATTTTTATTACCCCCAATGGGCAGGTCAAGATTCTTGACTTTGGGCTGGCGAAGCTCTCGAAGGATGGCAGCGTGGGCACGGCGACGGATTCGTCGCTGGAGGAGTCGCTGACGCAGGTGGGTGTCATACCAGGGACGGCCGTGTACATGTCGCCGGAGCAGGCGCGATCCGACGACCTGGACGTCCGCAGCGACATTTTCTCCTTCGGCGTGGTCCTGTACGAAATGGCGACCGGCAAAAAGCCATTCACCGGGACGAACGTTGTGACCACGCTGCACGCGGTGATCAATCAGAAGCCGGTTTCGCCGCGGACGCTGAATCCCGCGATGCCATCCGAACTGGCAGCCATTATCGGCAAGGCGATGGAAAAAGACCGCGAGCGGCGTTACAAGAATGCGACCGAGATGCGGGCCGATCTCGAGCGGCTGCGGAAAGAGTCGGAGCCGACGCTGCGCAGCGGATTGCGTCACGTGAGCGGGTTGCACGTGGTCACGAACGCGTTTGAGAACTCGGGCGGAAAGAAGAAATGGGTTCTACTTGGGCTGTCTGCGGTGCTGCTCGCAGTGCTGGTTGCGGCGGGCGCGTGGTGGCTCACGCAGAGGAACTCGGGTGCCCAGATGAGCAACCGGACGATCGCGGTGCTGCCGTTGCAGAACATTAATAACGATGCGGAGAGCGACTTTCTGAAGGTTGCGCTGGCCGATGAGATTGCCAACGCACTGACATATTCGCGCTCGCTCGAAATCCGGCCCACCGTAAACACCCAGAAGTACGGCAACGGAGAAGCGGACTCTGCGAAGGTTGGGCGCGAACTCGGCGTGGGAACTGTGATTGCCGGCCATTTCTTGAAGCAGGGCGACAATGTCATGGTGACGCTCGAGGCGGTGGAGGTGAAGAGTGACAAACTCGTGTGGACGGGCACGCTGACAGGTCCAGCCAACAATCTGATGGCGCTGCGGAATCAGATGGCAAAGAAAGTCAGGCAGGAACTGTTGCCCGCGCTGGGCATTGGCGGCGGGCCGATCGAAGCCAGCAGCGCTCCCGCGAATCGCGACGCATACGAGCAGTATCTACGCAGCACCGCAATTCCCCACGATGCCGGGCCGAATCAGGACGCGATCAGGATGCTGGAGAAGGCAGTGCAACTCGATCCGAACTACGCGCCCGCATGGGAAGCATTGGGGCTTCGCTATCACTACGACGCGATTTATGCGGGCGGTGGGACGGCAGGCTACGACCGCTCGAATGCGGCGTACCGCCGGGCGCTCGCGCTCGAACCGGGGCGCACGAATTCTGCCGGACATCTGGCGATGAATCTGGCTGAGATGGGAAGCCTCGAGAAGGCCTATGAGGACGCCATGGAATTGGTGAACCGGCGTCACAATAGTGCATTCGCGCATTTTGCCCTCGCATATGTGTTGCGTTACGGGGGGCTGCTCGATCGGGCACAAGGCGAATGCGACAAGGCGCTGGCGATCGATCCAACAAACTACAACTGGCGCTCGTGCGCGTTTGCTTATTTTGAACAGGGGAAGTCGGCGCGGGCCATGGAGTATCTCAACCTCGATGCGGGCTCGGAGTATTCCAATGCCGTGAAAGTCACGGTGCTGATGCGCGAAGGGAAGATGACGGAAGCGCGGCAGGCAGCTCAGATTATGACGGAAAGCCCAATTTGGATGAGGGCATTTCTATTAGGCTGCTTGGATAAAGAGCCGGAACCCGAGCGGCACCGCCTGGCCGAGGCGGCGGAAAACGCACTGATGCCGGAACAGAATTCTGCGTTGAAATATTATGAAGGGGCGGTGTTGGCCGCGTGTGGGGAGAAGCAGATTGCATACGTATTTTTGCGAAAGGCCGTATCGGATAGATATTGCGCGCACGAGGCGCTGCAGGCTGATCCGCTGCTGTCCACTGTTCGGCAAGACCCCGAATTCAAAGAGATTGTGCAGGCCGCGGCCGAATGCCAGGAGAAATTTACTTCGGCAGAGAGGAACTTCAAGTAAGCGCCACTGCCCACGCTCTGCAGTGCAAGATATTTGCTCCGTTCTTCGTGTAAATTCCATCAGATGAAGATGTTTTCAATCTTGAAAGCCGGGGACAGTTGTCGGCGCACCGCCGGACGCGGCTTGACCAGATCTTTGGCAATCGTACTTGCGGTCCTGTTCGCTTCCTCTTTCCTACATCCGGCCTCGGGGCAAAAATACGAGAAGCCCGCGGGCGACAGGCCTCCCGAGAAATCCGTTATCGATCGTTACTATGATCCGCTTCCGCAGGACACGGGTGAAGCGGGGCTGAATCTGACGCTGCGAAAGCTGGAAACCACGGGCCGGCTGATGCAGGTCGATGCGCATCCCGACGATGAGGATGGCGGTATGCTGACGCTCGAAGCGCGCGGTAAAGGCGTCGAAACCCTCCTGATGACCCTGACTCGTGGCGAGGGGGGACAGAATAAACTCGGCAGCAGCTTGTTCGATGTGCTCGGGGTGCTGCGGACGCTCGAAGTCCTCGCCGCCGACCGATATTACGGCGTGGAACAGCGCTTTTCGCGGGTCGCAGATTTCGGATACTCGAAGACTCCAGAAGAAACATTTCAGAAGTGGCAAGGGCACGGCGTTGCGCTCGGCGACATTGTGCGCGTGATCCGGACATTTCGTCCGGATGTGCTCATCGCGCGGTTTTCCGGGACAGAGCGCGACGGGCATGGGCACCATCAGGCATCGGCCATTATGACCAAAGAGGCATTCCGCGCCGCGGCCGATCCACAGCGGTTTCCCGAGCAGATTGCGGAAGGGTTGCAGCCCTGGCAGGCAAAGAAGCTCTACATCGGCAACGTGTGCGGCTTCGGATCGATGACCTGCGATGCGGCCAACTACACAGTCAAGCTCAACACTGGGAAGGTGGATCCGCTGCTGGAAACGTCGTATGTGCAGTTCGCCTTGAAGGGATTACGGCATCAGCAGTCGCAGGGGCTGAGTGGGGTGTCGGTTCCGGATGGGGACCGGTTCACTTTTTACAAGCTGGTGGATTCAGTGGTGGATTCGCCCAAAGATAAGGACGGGCACGAGCAGGACTTTTTCGATGGGATCGATACGACTCTGCCGGGGGTGGGGGCGCGACTGGGTGACGAAGAAAAGAAGGCACCGTGGCTGCGCGGAGAACTGGAGTCGATCGCCTCAGACATCAAGCATGCCGCGGAGAAGGCGGCCTCCGATCCCACCGGTGCTGCGGAGCCGTTATCGAAGGCGGCTGAGCGCCTTGCCGCAGCGGTCGATCGGGTGAAGGCGAGCGACCTCACTGACGCTGCCAAAGAGAGTGTGCTGCCCGTCCTGCAGGCGAAGCAGCAACAGGCGCAGCGAACCGCCAACTTCACTCTTAGCCTGCGCCTGGAGGCCACGGTCACATCCGGTCCGGATCCCGGGAAAACGGTTCTGCCATTCAACGAGGCGCTGACGGTAGTTTCTCCGGGCCAAACCTTTCAGGTGATGGCGCGGCTGCACAACGGGTCGGACCACTGGCTGCTTGTCGACGGCGGACAACTGGAAGGTGGCGAGGGCTGGGTTCAGAAAGCCGACGCCGGACAAATGACGATCGCGCCCGCGAAAGATTACTACGCTAACTTTGCACTCAAAGTTCCTGTCGACGCGCCTTCGACTCGACCGTACTGGCATCGCGATAACCCGGAAACGGATGCGCTGAACACGATTGACGAAGAACGGTACCGCACGCTTCCACTGCCGCCTCCGCCACTGCGGGTGCATGTGAAATATGAACTTCTCGAGCACAATCGGCTGCATTCGCCGGCGCCAGACCTCATTCGAAGCCGGCGCGGAAAAGAACCTTCAGAGCAGGAGATTTCGGCGACCGTTTTTGTGCCTTATGTCGATGAGAGCGGCAGCCGCTATCGAACTCCCCTCGCTGTCGCCCCGGCGTTTTCTCTGAGTCTCGTGCCGGGAGAGCAGGTTCTCTCTGTGCAAGACGGCAAACAGATCGACGTGAAGATCGGCGTGAACTCGAACCTCACAGGAACTCCACGCGGGACGCTATCGCTCGAACTGCCTGCGGGCTGGAAATCGGAACCGGATCGCTTGCCCGTCTCGCTGGCCAAGCGCGGCGACAAGGCGGAATTTCTTTTCAAAGTAGTACCCGGGAAGCTGCAGGAGGGACGCGTTGAAATCCGCGCCGTGTTCGACGCCGGCGGCCAAAGATACAGCGAAGGCTATTCGTTGGTAACCCGCGAAGACCTGGGCGCTGCCTATTACTATCAACCCGCCGTGCAGCGCATCTCCATTGTCAATGTGAAAGTCCCGACAGACCTGAAGCTCGGCTACATCATGGGCGCGGGTGACGATATCCCCACCGTGCTCCAACAGATCGGCATGAACGTCACGATGATTCCGGCCGAGAAACTGGCGACGGAAGACTTGAGCCAATATCAGGCCATCGTGCTCGGCATCCGCGCCTACGACACGCAGAAAGATGTCATCGCGAATAACAAGCGCCTGCTCGATTTTGTCGAGGCGGGCGGGCGGCTGGTGGTGCAGTACAACACCATGGGGTCCTTTGGTGTGCCAATCGATTTCAATTCCGGCAAATACACACCCTATCCGGCAACGCTGAGCCGCGCGCGCGTTTCGGTGGAAGAAGCGCCGGTGAAGATTCTTGAACCCTCGAATTCGGTTTTTCACGATCCGAACGAAATAACCGCGAAGGACTTCGACGGCTGGGTGCAGGAGCGCGGCCTCTATTTCATGTCGGAGTGGGACCCTCATTTTGTGCCGCTTCTCGAATCGCACGACCCAGGCGAAGCGGAACAAAAAGGCGGGCTGCTGCTGGCGCACTATGGCAAAGGCACATACATTTATACGGGCTATGCCTTCTTCCGGCAGTTGCCGGCTGGCGTGCCGGGCGCGGTGCGGTTGTTTGTGAATCTGGTGAGTGGTCGTTAGTCTCTTGGTCGTTCGTCGTTCGGAATGCAGATCGTAGCGAAAATTCACGAGCTGATTGCAACGATCAGAGACGCTTCCCGAGCGACTGACGAGTAACGACCAACGACCGACGGCCAACGACGGACTCCGAAAACTTCGTGACAATTTCCCCCATAACGGACGCCGATAACAAAACACCACTCGTGCGCGGCCTTAGCCTAACTTCGGCCACCGCGCTCAATATGATCGATATGATCGGCGTGGGGCCGTTTATTACGATCCCGCTGATCGTGAGCGCCATGGGCGGCCCGCAGGCGATGCTGGGCTGGGTGCTGGGCGCGCTGCTCGCCGCGTGCGATGGCCTGGTTTGGGCAGAACTGGGCGCGGCCATGCCCGGGTCGGGCGGATCGTATCGTTACTTGAAAGAGATCTACGGCCCGCGAACTTTGGGCCGGCTTGTTTCCTTCCTCTTCATCTGGCAGCTTTCGTTCAGCGCTCCGCTTTCGATCGCCTCGGGTGCGATAGGGCTCTCGCAGTATGCGGCTTTTTTCTGGCCGAGGCTCGAGCGCGTGTGGTCGACGCGTATGTGGACTCTGAATCTGCCGCTGCTTGGCCCGCTACAACTGACTTGGGTTGTGATGCCGGCGACGCTGGTCGCAATCGGCGTGTGCGCGCTCACAGCGTTTTTGCTGTACCGCCGAATCACGGCCATCTCGCGCCTTACCAAATTGCTCTGGCTGGGAGTGATGGGGACGATTGGATGGATCATCTTCACCGGCCTCACCCATTTCAATGCCCATCAGGCATTCGATGTGCCTCCCGGAGCGTTTTCGTTTTCCAGCGACTTCTTTCACGGGCTTGGCGGGGCGATGCTGATTGCCTCCTATGACATTGGCGGATACTACAACGTCTGTTTTCTTGGAGACGAAGTCAAAGAACCAACGAAGAATATTCCGCGCGCGCTGTTGCTTTCCATCGTCGCCGTCGCGTTTCTGTATATCGTGATGAACGTCAGCATCCTCGGCGTGATTCCGTGGCGGGAACTGGCGCAGGCAGGAGCGGCGAACAGCAAGCTGTACGTGGTCTCAACCATGATGCAGCGCGTTTACGGGCAGGGCGCGGCGTCGGTGATTTCTGTGCTGGTCATGTGGACGGCATTCGCGTCGGTATTTTCGCTGACGCTTGGCTATTCGCGCGTGCCCTACGCGGCTGCGCTCGACGGCAACTATTTCAAGGCGTTTGCGCGCGTGCATCCCGAGTATCACATCCCCTATGTTTCTCTGTTGGCTTTGGCGGCAGTGGCTGCGCTGTTTTGTTTCCTGCGGCTCGCCGACTTGATCGCCGCGCTGATCGTGATCCGGATCGTGCTGCAGTTTCTGGTGCAGAGCGTGGGAGTAATCGTGCTGCGCATCCGAAGGCCGGACCTTCCGCGGCCATTTCGCATGTGGCTCTATCCGCTGCCCGCGATCATTGCCTTTGCCAGCTTTGTTTTCATTCTGGTTTCGCGCAAGAACTTCCTGCGCGAAGTCCGCTACGCTACGGTTCTGCTGGCGGCTGGTCTCGTGATTTATGCGGTGCGCGCCTGGAGGCATGGGGAATGGCCGTTTAGGAGAGCGGTCCGTGGTTAGAGGGCCGGTGATTCGTTAAGCCGGTTGAAGGAGCAGTTATCGAGGGTTCCACGGTGGTGCAGGATTCGATTTTCAATTACCATCTGTGGCGTCTTTTCAAGGGGAAAGGAAATGATCAAAAAACTTGGGATCGTGCGGCTGGCTTGCCTGGCTGCCATGTTGATGTCTGTTGCGTTCGGGACCGCTTGTTTTCACCGAACTTATCGTGCGTACGACTCCTATTACAACGACTATCACAAGTGGAACGACCGCGAGGTGGAGTATTATGCGCGCTGGTGCCACGAAACGAATCGTGATCCCGGCCGCGATTATCGCAAGCTTTCTCCCGACGAGCAGGAAGAGTATTGGAAGTGGCGACATCAGAGGAGCGATCAAGGCCGTCATCATAAAAAGTGACGGGAGCTGAAGTCCTGCACTGCAAAACCTCATCACTCGGAGACACTATGAAGAAAATTTTGTCGTTGGTACTGGTATTGGCGTTTTGCGGCTTGTGCGTGGCGCAAAACGAACCGAAAAAAGACGAGCCTAAAACAATCACGCAGGTTCTCGATTCCGGAGTCAAGACCATCGAGAGTGAGTTCATTCCCGCGGCCGAGGCCATGCCGGAGGACAAATACGGCTTCGCGCCGACCAGCGGCGAATTCAAGGGCGTGCGCACGTTTGCCCAGCAGGTGAAACACGTGGCCGCGGTGAATTACATGGTGGCGGCGGCAATCCTGAGCGAAAAGCCGCCGCTCGAACTGGGTAGTGAGAATGGACCGGACAGCATCAAGTCAAAAGTCGATATCGTGAAGTGCGCGAAAGACTCCTTCGCTTATGCTCACAAGGCCATCGCGACTATCAACGCTGAGAATGCTACCGGAGAAGTGAACAGTCCGTTCGGCAACGGAAAATCCACGCGGGCCGGGTTGGCGACAGTTTTTGCCTGGCACGGATTTGATCACTACGGTCAGATGGTGGAGTACTTGCGCATGAACGGAATCGTTCCGCCGGCCAGCCGGAATTAGCTCGATCCCAGGTTAGCGCCCAAAAAGCGGGCGCGGACCCTTCGACAAGCTCAGGGCAGGCTCTCAGGCACGCGAGAAAATCAGCCGGCCCTATTTCTTTCCCGGCGGATGATGCTTGCGCCAGTCCGCACTGTCACGTCCACCGTGCATCGCAATCTGCGTCAGCACGAGTTCCGCGGGCAGGCGGCGCTTCAGCAGGTGCGCGGCGATCCTCTGCTTTACTCTTTTCGCCGGAACCCTGGGATCGAGGAACACGAGCACCGACGGCCCCGCTCCGCTCAGGCATGCGCCGAAGATGCCGGTTTCGCCGGTCAATTCCTTGAGCGCAGGCAGCAACGGACAGAGCGGCGCGCGATAGGGTTGGTGAAGCCGGTCTTCGAGGGCCGCTGAAAGCAGACTGGGTGTTCCATTGGCAAGCGCCGAAAGCAGGAGCATCGAGTTCTGAATGTTCGTGACTGCGTCGGCCCGCGAATACTGATAAGGCAGCGCCCGCCGCGCCTGTTCGGTCGAGAGCGGATTCTCCGGCACCGCCAGCAGCAGCGGCCATTTTCCTTTCGGCTTTACCTCGACCACTTGCGCCTGAACCTGGTTGGCCATTCGCGCCACCGTGAACGCACCCATCCAACAGGCCGAGGCGTTATCGGGGTGATGCTCGCGCATCGAGGCCTCGCCCACAATGCGGTCATCCTTCCAGCGCAAATGCCCGAAGTGCACGGCCAGCGCAATACCCGCCAGCCGCGCGGCCGCCGATGATCCGCAGCCTTTGCCGATCGGGATCTCGTTTTCGAGATGAATTCGCAGCGGCGCGATCTTGCGGTTCTCCGATTCGAGCACCTCGCAATAGGTGGTGACGATCAGGTGATTCTCCGCCCGCGCGCAGATGTGCGCGTCGCGCCCCTCGGCGGTGATGAAGAAGTCCGGGGCGCGCTCGGCGCGCAGACGCAGATGGAAATCGAGCGCGAGGGCCGCGGCATCAAACGCCGGCCCCAGGTTGGCGGAAGTCGCCGGCAGCGCCAGGCGCAGCGAGCGATCCGAAGATGCAGGACGCGAAGGCATAATCTTAGCGATATTCGACTTCTGATCGGCTGGCTCGAGCCTTCGATTGATCGGCTCAGCCTGCCCCAAAACGGCTGAAAATGAAAGACTTTAGCAGTCCTGAGGATGATCAGGCCGATTCCGGCCGATAAGAACTCCGAAATTGTGTCTTATACACGAATGCGCGGCGAAGTGCTACGAATTTCTCTCGGCCCCGTCCAGGGCAGCAATTACCGCCCCCAAGTCGGCATCCAGCACAATAGGAGGCCGCTGCAGCGATTTGGACTGCACGGCGTGGCGTTCGTCAGGCGTTCCGGCGAAAAGATCGCCGCGATGGAATCTGATGGTGAAATCGGGATCCTTGAGCAAGTGGCCGGTCAGAATCAGGACGACCATTTCGCCGGGTTTAACGAAGCCACGAGCGCGCAGCTTTTTCAGGCCCGCGAGGGTGACGGCGGAGGCCGGTTCGCAGCCGATGCCGTCGGCGCCGATTTCGGCTTTGGCCTCGGCGATTTCCACCTCGCTCACCTGCTCAACCTCGCCGCCGGTCGCTCGCAGTGCGCGCAGAGCTTTCTTCCAGGATGCGGGATTGCCGATGCGAATCGCGGTCGCGAGCGTATCGGCGGTCATGGGTTCGAGTTTCGTCCCTCCGAATTCGCGCACGCAGCGGTAAAACGGGTTCGCTCCGTTGGCCTGGATGATCGAGAGCTTCGGCAGCCGCGAGATCAACTTGAGTTCATGCATTTCCAGTAGCGCCTTGCCGATGGCCGAGCTGTTTCCGAGATTCCCTCCCGGCACGATGATGTGGTCGGGCGCTTCCCAGCTGAGCTGTTCCATCAGTTCGATGGCTGCGGTTTTCTGGCCCTCAATGCGATAGGGGTTCACCGAATTCAGCAGGTATACGGGCTTCTGCCGCACAAGCTCGTTGAGAATTTGAACGCAGCCATCGAAGTCGGTGCGCAGCTGGCAGGTCAGCGCTCCATAGTCGAGCGATTGCGACAGCTTGCCCCAAGAGATTTTTCCTTCCGGAATCAGTACCAGGCTGTGCATGTTGCCGCGCGCCGCATAAGCCGCCATCGAGGCCGAAGTATTGCCCGTGGAAGCGCAGGCGACCCATCGAAATCCTCCCTGGTGCGCTGAGGAAGCGGCAAACGTCATCCCGGTGTCTTTGAACGAGGCGGTCGGGTTCATTCCCTGGTGCTTGGCGTAGAGATTTTCGATGCCAACCCTTCGCGCGCAACCTTGAAGGTGATAAAGCGGCGTATTACCCTCGCCCATGGTGATGGCGAGTTCTTCGGGAATATGCGGCAGCATCTCGCGAAAGCGCCAAACCCCGCTCTGGTCAAGCCGATTGGCTGATTTGCCGACTGACGTCCGGCGATTCAGCCATAGCGATTTCAGCGAAGCAGGGTCGTATATCGATCCGGGCGCCCATCCCGGAAAGAAAAATTCAAACAGATCGCCGCAGTCGGTGCAGCGAAAGTCCTGTCCGGCGGAATCGGGAGTGGCGCCGCACGCAATGCAACGAAGGCGGGCGATGGTTTCGGCAGCAAAAGAATGCACGGTCACTTCTTATGAGTTCGAGATAAATGGGGCGCGAAGCGCCCGTCTTTAGAATACGGCATCATGACCTTCACCGTACCTTTGTCCCGTCGGCTCCTCACTCTGTGGTAACTAACCTCCTAACCACAGAGGATCACAGAAGGACGAATGCGCCTTACCGCAGATACGAATCCTTCCCGCTCATCCAGTCTGCGCGCGGCGGACAGAAAACGTCGAGATCCACCGTGTCTTCCACTGCTTCAGCCTTGTGCGGCATATTCGGCGGGATGGTCAGCGTCTCTCCCGCATTCACCACAATCTCCCGGCCGTCGATCCAGAACTTCAGCGCGCCCTCCAGAATGTAGGTGACCTGCTCATTGGGATGGCTGTGCTCCGGCACGACGCAACCTTTCTTCAGCAGAACCCGCGCCAGCATGATGTTCTGCCCCACCACCAGTTGCCGGCCGAGCAGAGGATTCAGGCTCTCGACCGCAATCGAGTTCCACGCAGTGTGCCGGAGTTCGGCCTTGCGCCTGGCTTTTGAGACCGTGCCTTTGAGGGCGACTTTGCTCATCGGACCGGATGATTTCTTTTTCGATCTGGACATCGGCTTTGACTTTCCTCGCGCGGAGATTCGTGATTTGGTTTTCTTCATGGCTCGTTCTCAACCAATGGATTCAGGCTTGGAACCGTTCCAGTCTACACGCGGCCCTGCCGACACGAATTTTCATGTCCGCACAAGTGTTGCCGCAGCGCGCCGGGGCAGGTAATCTAAAGACTCACCCGCCTCGCTAAGGAGATCATGGCAACTGCCCCTTATGTCTGGATCGACGATTCGCTGAGACCGGCCAGCGAAGGCGTCGTGCCGTTTCTCAGCGCCGGAATGCAGTACGGCTTCAGTGTGTTTGAAGGCATCCGCTGCTACTTGACCGACAACGGCCCCGCGGTGTTTCGCTTGGACGAACATGTTGAACGCCTCATGGATTCGGCTCATATCGTCGGCTTCCGCGACTTGCCGGTCGATGCCGCCAAGGTGAAAACGGCGATCAACCGGACCATTGCCGCCAACCAGCTTTCCATCTGTTACATCCGCCCCATGATTTATCTTGACGGCGCGATGAGCCTTACCGTCGAAGCCGGCACGCCGCGCTTCGTGGTCGCTATGTGGGAGTGGAAGACTTTCCTGGGGGCCGAAGCCAAAGAGCGCGGCATCCGCGCCAACATTGCCTCGTTCACTCGCCTCCACCCGAACATCATGATGACCAAGGCGAAGGTTGCGGGAAATTACGTGAGTTCCATTCTCGCCAAGACCGAATCGCAGCGCGCCGGATTCGACGAGGCCATCATGCTCGGCCCCGATGGATACGTGGCCGAGTGCACCGGCGAGAATCTGTTTGTCGTGCGCAACGGCCGCATCTTAACCACGCCACGGGCGGGCATTCTCGAGGGCATCACGCGCGACACGCTGATCACGCTCGCCGCCGACCTGGGCCATGTCGTTGCCGAGGAACCCATTTCGCGCGACCAACTCTATATTGCCGACGAAGTGTTCGTCTGCGGAACGGCCGCCGAGGTCATCGGGCTGCGTGAAATTGACTTTCGGACGATCGGCTCCGGAAAGTCCGGACCGGTGACCAGAGCGTTGCAGCAGGAGTTCGACAAACTGGTGAGCGGAAAACATGCGCGCTCGCCAAAGTGGCTATCGCCGGTCCCCGCATTGGACCAATCCATGCCCGCGGCTAGGGTGGTGTGAGCGCACACGAGTGATGGAGCAACCATGAAGAAACATACATTCCGTCAGGAAACCGAGGCGGTTCGCGGTGGAACCAATCTGCACAAAAAGAGCGGCCCCGTGTCGACGCCGATCTACCAGACCTCCACTTTCGAGGTGACCGACAACGCAGAGCAACTGCGTGTGACGCCGACCGACCGCTTTTACACGCGCTATGGCAATCCCACGCACACGGTCGCCGAGAGCGCTATTGCGGAACTTGAAGGCACGGATGCCGCCCTGCTGTTCTCCTCGGGGATGGCCGCCATTACGACATCGATTCTGGCGCTGGTAAAGACTGGCGATCACATCGTCGCGCAGCGCGATATCTACGGCGGCGTGACGAAGTTTCTTTCGCAATGGCTGCCCAAGATGGGCGTCGAAACCACGTTTGTCGATACCAATGACATCGACCGACACGAGCGTGCGATTCGGCCGAATACCAGAATCCTGCACGTCGAGTCGCCTACGAATCCGATGGTGCGCGTGGTTGATCTGGAAAAAATCGCCACGCTGGCGCGCAAGCATAAACTCATCACTACGATTGACTCTACGTTTGCGACGCCCATCAATTGCCGGCCGGCGGAGTGGGGCATCGATCTCGTGCTGCACTCGGGCACCAAATATTTTGGCGGGCACGCCGACTTGATTTGTGGAATTGCCGCCGGGCGCCGCGATTTGATCGATGAAATCCATCACTTGCGGACGACGCTTGGCTGCTGCATGGACCCGCACGCGGCCTTCCTGCTTCTGCGTGGAATCAAAACGCTGGCCGTGCGCGTGGATCGGCAGAACCAGAGTGCGTTGCGCATCGCGGAATTCTTGAGTCAGCATCCCAAGGTTGCGCGCGTGCACTACCCGATGCTGAAGACGCACCCGCAGTACGCGCTGGCCAAGAAGCAACTGGCGGGCGCGGGCGGCGTGCTGAGCTTCGAAGTGGAAGGCACGGGCGCCGACGCTTGCAGAATGACCGAAGCGCTCAATCTCTTCACGCTGGCCCCGAGCCTGGGCGGAGTCGAATCGCTGGTCTCCATCCCGGTGCTCACCTCGCACGCCATGATCGCGCCCGATGTGCGGAAGAAGATGGGCGTGACCGAACAGATGATCCGGCTCTCAGTAGGAATCGAAAATGTGGACGACCTGATCGCCGATCTGGAAAAAGGTTTAGCGGTACTAGCGCGCAAGCCAGAGCATGCTGGCGCGATGGTCTAGAACGGCCTTATGTCAGCTGGAAAGTTTTTTTTCATCAATGGTCTAAGTGAGAAACGGTCTTATGCTTCATAACTTAATAAGAAGAGAGGTAAACAAAAATGCTTGGCATTGGAGAAAAATTCCCCATCTTTTCCGTGGCCGCTACGGTGAGCACGGAAAAAGACCCGAAGAAAGCCTTCAAAACAATTACTAACCTGGACTACCCCGGCAAGTGGAAAGTCTACTTTTTCTGGCCCAAGGATTTCACGTTCGTATGCCCGACGGAGATCGTCGGCTTTGGCAAACTGAACAAGCAATTCGCCGACCGCGATACTCAAATCTTGGGTGGCAGCACCGACTCCGAGTGGGTGCACCACGCCTGGCGTACGCACCACGAAGATCTGAAAAACCTTCCGTTCCCCATGCTGGCGGATATCAAGCATGATCTCTGCGAACAGCTCGGGATCATCGATCCCGCGGGCGGCGTCGCGCAACGCGCGACTTTCGTCGTGGACCCGGAAGGCGTTATCCGTTTTGTGTATGTCACCGATGGATCGGTGGGGCGTAACCCGGAGGAAGTTCTCCGCGTGCTCGATGCGCTGCAGAGCGACGAGCTTTGCCCCTGCAACTGGCACAAGGGCGAGCCGACGTTAGTGGTTGGATGACAAACCGTCGCTGGCCGTTCGTCGTTGGTCGTTTAGCCCGCGGAAAACGCGCGCTGGCTACGGTCGACGACGAACGGCCAAAGGCCAACCCAAGCGGCGAGCAACTAACGTCGAATCACGAACGACCAACGACCAACGACGTCAGGGACTCATATGACATTGAGTGAATTGCTGGAAACTCTGCCATCCTACGCGCGCGATCTGAAGCTGAATCTTTCGAGCTTACTTTCGCAAGCAGAACTCACCGAACCACAGACCTGGGGAACGGTGGTGGCGAGCGCAGTGGCGTCGCGCAATGATGACCTGATCCGATCTGCGTTTGCCGACGCCGCTGGACATCTGTCCCGGCAGGCGCTCGAAGCAGCCAAGGGCGCGGCGGCCATCATGGGCATGAATAACGTCTATTACCGTTTCCTGCACCTTACAAGCAACGAAAAGTACCGCACAATCCCGGCGCGGCTGCGCATGAACATCCTGCGCTCGCATGGGGTCGACCCCTTGGATTTCGAGCTTTGGTGCACGGCGGTGTCGGCGATCAACGGTTGCGGTGCCTGCGTGGATTCCCACGAGAAAACATTACGTGAGAAGGGTATGAGCGAAGAAACGATTGTAGCCGCCGTCCGCATTGCATCGGTCATTCATGCGTTGGCCAGTGTGTTAGAGGCAGAAAAGACAACCGCGCCCGTGGCGACCGCTGTTTCCTAGGATCGCAGAGGCTGATTCAGTTCAGGGCAGTGTTTTGCGCTAGCGGAAAACACTCGCTCGCTACGCCTTCTTTTCTTCCTTCGGCACGATCGTTATGCCGAATACTGAGAGTTGTCCCACGCCACCCACGTTGACGCCGCTAGCGTCTTCCGGGTTGGGCAGGTAGAGGGTCTTGCAAAATTCGCAGCGATAGACCTCAGCGTCGGCTCCCCACGCTTTTTCCGCGCAGCCGCATTCGCGTTCCAGCACGTCGACGGTGTAGAACCAGCGCTTCAGGTGCCCACCGCAGAACTTTCCCTTTTCATCTTTCTCATTACAGGCCCGCTGGCCGGTCTTTTTGACTTTGACCTTGTGGTTGGGAAGCTGTGGAACCTCTGTTGCCTGCGCGCTGACTGGTTCACCTGAAGACACAGAAATCTCCAATCGAATTCCTGATTTCGCCTACTGTTATCTTAGCAGCGCTGAGGCGAAGACGGAGGCTTTCAGCCCTATCCTTCGCAGGGACATTGGCGACACCCCGCCCTTACTGTGGCGGCGGGGTAGTGTGATTCACCTGCTGAGCCTGGGTATCCGCGGGGCGAGGTTCCGTCGATCTGAGAGCAGGCCGGGACGCTGCGCCCTCAGGCAGACTTGCTGCGCCTTCCCGCGTACTTGATGAGTTCAGCGGTTCCATCGAGACCACCTGGTAAGCCCGCGTTTTCCTGTCGCCGTCCGGCACCTTTAAAAAGAGTCGATCCTTTTTGATCTTGTATTCCGCTTCCTTGCCGATGGGGAGAATTACGGCGTGCTTGGTATCCATGGGGCGGATGTGGTACTCCAACTCATCGGTGCGAAGAAGATATTGCGGGCATAAATTCTCCTTCGAATTTACACTCGTGACACCGACGGACGCCCAAAGACTCCCCAACCCCTGCAGTCCTTTTTGCTTCACGCCGCAAGGCAACGCTTGCATGCTCTCAATCATGCCCCTCGGCGAGGGCTTTTTCTTGTCCTTTCCCTCTGCAGTCAACGGCATTCCGAGCGCTAGCGCCAGCGTAACAACGAGCAGCTTGTTCATCTTCATGAGTCTCCCCTTTCTGGGAGCACTTAGCCACCGCACCTAATTCATTGACCGACACGGAATGGGAGGCATGAACCTCCCATTCTCTTCGGCATCGTTTTCTATTGCTTTAGATCGGGCTTTACGGCCGGTGGCTGTACCTTCGGCGCTGTGCCGACAAGTCCGGGCGAAGTCATCACACCCTGCGGATTCTTCAACAACTGTTGTTGCACCTCAGGATGATCTTTGAGGTAGTCCCGGAGGTCCGGGTGGCTTTCCAAATACTCCCGGTTGTTAGCCAATGTGGGGTCCTTGGTGAGCTGGTCCGCCATGGCTGAATGCCCCCGCAAGAAATCGCCGAAGCCGCCCAGGTCTCTGCGATCCCTGTCGCGATCGTGGGGGGCCCCAGCGTCCTCACGCCGGTCGTAGCGGTCTTCCGCGCGCATGAACGCGTTCGGATTCTCCTTGAACTCCTCGCTCACGCCCGGATGCTCCTGCAGAAACTGCGCCAGTGCCGGGTGATTCTCGAGGAATCCCTTGTTGTCAATCAAGGAAGGGTCTTTACGCAGTTGCTCCGCGATTTCTGGATGCTTGTCGAAAAACCGGTCCATGTTCGCCAGTTCCGCGCGCGTTGTATCGTTATCGCCGCGGTCCTCACGCCGGTCGTAGCGGTCTTCCGCTCGCATGAACGCGTTCGGATTCTCCTTGAACTCTTCGCGCACGCCCGGATGCTCCTGCAGAAACTGCGCCAGCGCCGGGTGACTCTCGACGAATCCTTTGTTATCGATCAAGGAAGGGTCTTTACGCAGTTGCTCCGCGATTTCTGGATGCTTGTCTAAAAACCGATCCATGTTTGCCAGTTCCGCGCGCGTTGTGTCGTTGTCGCTCGGCCGAATAATGGGCGGGGTCTGAACGGGTGAAGTCTGAGCCCTTGATGCGACGGCGCTTGACAATAGCAGCGACAGAATCAGCGCCACCCACAAGTGCGAGTTTTTCATCGACGTGTTGTTGTGCATTTTTTTCACGTAACCTCCTGCAATTTGGCCCACGGCTTCAAATGCAACCGTCGTGCCAAATACCGGCTCGCAAACCGCATCTATTGCGGGGTTAGAGACTTCCGAAAAGACAGTTTGCGGCTTGAGTCGGCCTCTCAAGGCAGATTCGACATGCTGGAAAGTAAAAAGGCTATGCAGGATAACCCTGAGGAACAATGCCTTAGGAACAGCGCGGCGGGCTTAACCGTTCGCGCCGCCACAAAGTTTTGTTGTTATGAAATTGCAACCTAGACATGAGAACTCACACCGATGAGTTCTAATCAAATACCTTGCGGGGAACCGCCTGATCGTCACCAACGCGGCCCATCGTGATTTCTGCCGCAAAGTAATTTTCGCCTTTGATCGGGCAACCTGCCATACGGCGCAGCATCGCCAGTTGCCCGACGTGCGTCAGGGCATCAGCAATCGGGCCTTGGAAGAGTTTTTCAGCCGGAGCTTGCAGCGGCCGATCCGACGCCAGATAGTCGTCGAATTTTCTCAGCGCGGCAAAGAAACGCTCGCCTTCTTTTTCCCAGGGAAGCGGGGTCGAGTCACGCCACTTGGGGCTTCCGTCGGCCATCGAGAGCGCCCAGTCCATGAGGTCGCCGATGTGCGCCAGGATTTTTGCTGGAATGCGCGCAGTTTCCGGCGCGCCATAATCGGCGAAGCTCGCGGGCGCGTTGCGGATCGTTTTGCCACCGCGATAAGCGAGTGTGGCCAGCGCGTGACGGAGCAGGGTGCGGTCATCAGACATGTTATTTCTTTCCCCTCTTGCTTTAGTGCGCGAACGTGGCTACGAGCCTCGAGCCTCGAGCAAACAAACCTGCACTCCTGGCTTGCTCGTAGCTCGCTGCTCGAAGCTGTTTACAGTTTTCTTCGCCACAGTGCTCCTGCCGCGCGCACCGACGCCTTCATCTTCTGGCGGAGTGCACGCGCAAACAGCAGGTCGAGGAAGCTTTCCGCCTCGGCGCTGAACTCCCGGCCATACCCAAACCACCAGACTTTCTTCATGCGCGGCACCAGATCGGTGTCCACATACTTCACGCGCACCATTTCTTCCAGTCCCCAGCGCCCGTGCGTGCGTCCCAGGCCGCTGGCTTTTATGCCGCCATGCGGAGCTTCGCTGATGCTGAAACACGATACGACATCGTTGACCATTACCGTGCCGGCGTTGATTTGACGGGCCAGGCATTCGCCGCGCGCGCGGTCGCTCGTCCAAACGCTCGCCGCCAATCCATATTCGGAATCGTTTGCCTGGCGTACCGCTTCGGCGTCGTCGTCAAACGGCGCGATCGGGAGCACCGGCCCAAACGTCTCTTCCTGCATGATCTTCATACTGTGATTTACGCCGGCGAGCACGGTGGGCGCAAAAAATGTGGGGCCCAGTTCGCGCACGCGCTCGCCTCCGGCCAGCACGCGACCACCCCGCTGTCGTGCGTCTTCCACGTGCGCTTCCACAATGCGGACCTGCTTTTCATGAATCATCGGACCAACGTCGGTGGAAGGATCCAATCCGTTCCCGACGCGCAGCTTGCGTGCCTTGGTGGCGCAGGCCTCGGCGAACACCGGATACAAGCTGCGGTGCACATAGCAGCGCTCTACGGAAAGGCAGGTCTGGCCGGCGTTGACAAAAGCTCCCCAAACCGCGCCACTGGAGGCGATGTCAACATCGGCATCCTCGAGCACCAGCATCGCGTCCTTGCCGCCCAGTTCCAGCACGAGCGGAAGCATTCGCTCCGCGGCAGTTTGCGCGATTCGCCGTCCGGTAGCGAGGCTTCCGGTAAACACGAGCTTGTCGATTTCGCTTCTCACTAACGCCGCGCCGGTGGGCCCCTCGCCGGGAAGCACCTGAAAAGCATCGTCCGGAACGCCCGCCTCGCGCAACAGCTTCTGGAGTTCGAAAGCAACCAGTGGCGTCAACTCCGAGGGCTTCAGCACAACCGAATTGCCCGCCACCAGCGCCGCCATCGTTTCGGTTGCAGGAGTTGAAAAAGGATAATTCCACGGCGAGATGATTCCGATGACGCCGTAGGGCTCGCGCAAAATCCGGCCGGATTTTGTTTTGACCGCCAGATTGCCATGCGGCAGAGGCTCGTCGCGCAGAAGCGCGAATGCGTTTTCGATCAGAAAGCGCGCGGCATCAAGCACGACCAGAACTTCCGTGACCAGTGCTTCGACTTGGGGCTTGCCGGCCTCTTGCGTGATCCGGCGCGCGATCTCCGTCTTGCGCGCCAGCAGAAGCTGCTGAAACCGGCGCACTAGGCGGAGCCGGTTGCGAATGCCCCACGCATGCCAATCGGGTTGCGCCGCGCGGGCGCGCGCCACGGCGGCGCGCACTTCGGTGGGCCCTGCGCTATCCAGTTCGCCGAGCACTTCACCGGTCGCGGGATTCACGGAGGCGATGCGCGAAACTGCAAATTGGACGTCGGTCGCCATCTCGAAAGAAGTGTACGCGTGGTCGAGCAGGGTGCGCTAGAGGTACAAAGATGGGCTACGGGCGCCACCCCCGTCCGGCGATGCACCGGGCCCGTCAGTATTCCACCCCGACCAGATACAGCCCGCCGGCCGGCGCAGTCGGTCCGGCGGCGGAGCGCTCGCAGGCGGCCAGAATGCGCTCGAAGTCTTCGAGACTCACGCTCCCTTTCCCCACCTGCACAAAAGTTCCCACCAGATTGCGCACCATGTGATGAAGGAATCCAGTGCCGCAGATGGTGTAGATCAGTTCGTCGCCCTCACGGCTCCATGCGGAAGAAAAAACTTCGCGGATGTTGGTGGGAGCGATGGAAAATGCCGTCGGCCCCCGCAGGTCGGTATGTCTCCCACTCTCCGCCGGACTGGCCGTCATCCGCTCCACGCGCTCCGGATCCACGGCCGCAAACGACGTGAAATCATGTTTGCCCACTACCACCCCGGCTGCCGCCGCGATAGCTCCCTCGTCGAGCGGATACGGATAATGCCAAACGTAGCGCGCCAGAAACGGCGGGCAAACCGCGCCGCGAACCATGCGATAGCGATACGTCTTACCCCGCGCCGATTTGCGAGCATGGAAATCTGGGAGGGCCTCCCGCGCCTCGAGCACGCGAATCGAAGGCGGCAGAATGTCGTTCAACGCCACCACCCAGTTCTCCACCGGGATGGACGACGCCGTCACAAAAGTCGCCACCTGCGCCAGCGCATGGACCCCGGCGTCGGTGCGCCCCGATCCCTGCGGCAGTACATTTTCGCCGCTCAAGCGTCCAATAGCCGAGGCGAGTGTGCCTTGCACGGTCGCACGGCCAGGCTGCACCTGCCATCCGGCAAACTCGGAGCCATCATAGGAGAGGATCAGTTTGAGATTGCGCACATGCTTTTCCGGGTCAAGCAGTTGTCGGTCATCTCCATAAGGCATCGCGGAATCTGGCCGTTGCCGTCGCGGAAAGCGTTCCGCGCGTCAGCTATACTATTTCACTTACGACCGAATATTTGCGACTCATGCAAAAGTTTGCCTTTGCAGGCAATTGCAAGGAACTCCCGCTGGGCGTTCTACGTAACCAACAGTGTGATCCATTACTCCGTTTTGCTCAGCCCTGATCGATGGAGATGATTCGAATGCAAAGTTCCAGAGTGTTCACCGCGTTTCAGCGTATGGCAGCGCTATTTCTAGCCGCCTTGATGGTGCCTGCGGGCTGGGCCCAGGATAGCTTGTCGATGCCGGCCGCTCCGTCGGCGCAACAGGCAATGCCCTCATCGACGCGGCCGTTTGACGTCAACGAATACGCGAAGCCCCGCTCGCATTTTCCTAATCCAGTGGCGCCGTACACTGCGCGGCGGGCGGAAACGCCGAATCTGGCCAATACGCCGCGCATCGATCAACTCATGCGCGACGGCAAGATCTACATTTCCATGAACGACGCGATCGCGCTCGCGCTCGAAAATAACCTTGACATCGCGATCGCACGCTACAACTTGAACATTGCCGACACCGACGTGCTGCGGGCCAAGGCAGGAGCAAGCATTCTGGGTGTCAACGCGGGAGTCGTGCAGAATACACCCGGTGGCGGCGTGGGTGGCATTGGTGCGACGGCCGGCGCTTCGACTGGAGGTACCAGTCTGGGGGCAGGCGGCATCGGCGCTGGCACCAATGGTCTGGTCAGTTCCACGCTCGGGCAAGGGCCGCTCATCACCTCCTTCGATCCGGTTCTCACAGGGACCTTGCAGATGGATCGCGCCTTCCAACTTTCGTCCAATGGTTTTAACGGTGTACCCGTGGTGAACCAGAATACGGGCACAGCGAACTTCGCATACCAGCAAGGCTTGTCCTGGGGAACAAACCTTTCCGTCGGTTTCAACAACAGCCACATCACAAACAATGTTCCCTTCACGACGCTTCTTCCAGAGGTAACGTCGAGTTTGCAAGTCAAGCTCACGCAGCACCTGCTTCAAGGATTTGGGGTGCCTGCGAATACACGCTTCATAAGCATCGCCAAGAACAACCGGGAGCTTTCCGATGTTGCTTTCAAATTGCAGAT
The DNA here is from genome assembly GCA_049288625.1 of Terriglobales bacterium. Taxonomy (GTDB): domain Bacteria; phylum Acidobacteriota; class Terriglobia; order Terriglobales; family Acidobacteriaceae; genus Acidiflorens. Next base: position 28,117 of record JBAQIB010000029.1, read on the forward strand.
CACCACTACGGTAGACCAGATCGAGAATTTGTATTGGGATCTCGTCTATGCCTACGAGAACGTTCGCGTGCAGAATGAATCACTGGCCTTCGCGCAAAGGACGCTGTCGGACACGAAGAAGCAGGTAGACATTGGCACCCTGGCCCCGATCGAAATCGTGCGCGCTCAAAGCACCGTGGCACAAGATCAGCAACTGGTGATCACGGCGCAAACCAATCTTCAACTCGAGCAATTGCTCATGAAGAACGCGCTCACGCGCACTCTGAAAGATCCCGCCCTAGCGGTGGCGGAGGTAATCCCGACTTCGACGATGGAGATCCCCCAACAGGAGTCCATTGCGCCCACCGAGGATTTGATCAACGACGCACTGCTCCATCGGGCCGAACTTGTCGAATCGCGCATTGATCTCCACAGCCGCGAAATCAGTAACAAGGCTGTGCGCAGTGCACTTCTGCCAACGCTCGACTTGTTCGCATATTATGGCGGGTCAGGACTCGCTGGCGCGCTGAATCCGGCCACTCCTTTTTGTAGTGGCGGTACTAACAACGGCCTTTGCATCCCGCCGGGCAGCATTCCATCACAGTTCAACTCGGGCAAGCCGGTCTCCTACAGCACCGCCCTGGACAATCTCGTTACGTCCGCGGCTCCCGATAAGGGAGTCGGCCTCACGCTTAGCATCCCTCTGCGCAACCGTGCCGCCCAGTCCCTGCAAATTCGCTCCGAACTCGAATATCGGCAGGCTCAAATGCGCTTGCAGCAGATCGAGAACCAGGTCGGAATCGAAGTTCGCAACGCGCAATATGCGGTGCAGCAGAATCGTGCAAGCCTCGCTTCCGCACAGGCCGCCGTCGACTTGGCGCGCCAGTCGCTCGATGCTGAACAAAAGAAATATGCGCTCGGCGCTTCGACCGCAACTCTGGTGCTGCAGTACCAGTCCGGCTTGGCTACCGCTGAGGTCACGCTCGTCAATGCCAAGGCTGTTTATGAGAAAGCACAAGTCGAACTCGACCGCGCAACGGGCCTTTTGCTCGACCACGCCAGCATCGAGATCGCCGATGCCGAGCGCGGCCAGGTTACGCACGCGCCCAGCGTCCCGCACATAACGGCGCGGCCCGCCGATCCACTTCCTTCGAACCCGCCAGCGCAGTAGCGATAGCAGCGTGGCGGGGAAGGGTTGTTGGAGGAGGGTTCCCTCCGTGCCTCACTGTGTACCCCGTGGTGATTGCGTTCGCTCGCGGCCGCCGCTCAGTTGACTGCCGTCGGCCCACGAGATACAACGATCATTCGCCGCTTGCAGCCCAGCGCGGCCGGCGATGCACCGGCACAATGAACATACTCATCCTGTTTTCGCACCGCTGGCGTGGAGGCCGCGCCGGAGGCGCGGAAACCTACACCATCCAACTAATCCAAGGCCTGACGGCGAGGGGACATTCCGTTTTCCTCGCGACCGAGAAGGTCGATCAAGCCTGCAAAATTGAGCCAGGACTCGAGGGCAAGCTACCCCCCGGCGTTAGCGTCGATTACGAACTCCCGTTCCAGACCATCAATCCGCTCAAGAAGCGCAATGTCCATCGCCAAATTCAGCGCATCGCAGAAGAGCGCCGCATTGACATCGTTCACGCCCAGCACCGCACCGCCAGCTATTTCGCCGAGTGGCTCTGGCGCAAGCAGCGCGTGCCTTATGTGGTCACGGTCCACGATCCCTGGCATCGCACTCCCTTCAAGAAAAGGCACGGCGGCCTGTTCCGCCGCGTCATCGCCGTCAGCGCTTTTCTGCGCCAACTGCTGATTCAGGATTTCCACTTTCCTCCCGAGCGCGTGCGCACCATCCGCAACGGCGTCGACCCCAGCCGCTTTGCCGGCGTTACGCGTGAGCAAGGCGTCACTCTCCGCGCTCAGTGCGGAATTGCGCCCAACGAAATCGTTCTTAGCCAGGTCAGCCGAATCTCGCGCGCCAAGGGCCAGCACGACCTGATTGAGGCTCTCGCCCTGTTGCCGCGCGATTTGAACTACCGTTGCCTCATCTTCGGCGAAGGCAGCGAGCGTCCGCGGCTCGAGAAGTTGGCGAAGCAGCGCGGACTGGGAAGCAAAGTACTCTTCTGCGGATTCCGCTCCGACATCCCGGTGGTGTTCGCCGCCACCGACATCATGCTGCTGCCCTCGCACCGCGAAGGGCTGCCTCTAGCCGTGGTCGAAGCCATGCTTTCGAATGTCGCAGTAATTGCGGCCCGCACCGCCGGTGTGCCCGAGATCATCACGCACGGCCAAGACGGTTTGTTATTTGAGGCCGGCGATGTGCGGGCGCTCGCTGCCGACATTGAGCGGCTAGTCACTGACTCGCAATTGCGCCGCCGTCTGGCCGAAGCCGGCCGCGCAACCGCCCACGCGCGGTTCCTGGTCTCCCGAGTGCTGGACGAAACCGAGGCCTACTACCGCGAGATTGTCGCGCAGGCTCGCGCAGAAAGCGAAACGCCCAGAGCTCACTAAGACCATTTGTCTAAAAGTCTTCGCATCATTCAGCAACCGCTCGCCGCCTGCACCGGACTGCTACAATTTCGCCATGTCGAAGCTCCTGCGCCGCATGGTCGGCGAAGCGCAATACTCCAAGTTCAAGCCTCTAGGCCACCGGTTCGACTATCTCTGGTGGATCGCGCGCGGCAAGCCTGTCCGCTCTCCTCATCTGCTCAAGCAATTGACCGTCGCCGAATACGGCCGCCGCTACGGTCTGCGCACTTTGGTCGAGACTGGAACTTACTACGGCGAGATGGTCGCTCCCATGCGCAAGCATTTCGATCGCATATACTCGATCGAACTCGACCCCCAATTGGCCGAGATTTCGCGCCAGCGTTTTGCCGGCGATCCCAGCATCACGGTGCTCGAAGGCGACAGCCAGGTGCTGGTTCCGCAGGTCGTGGCCGAACTCAAGGCCCCAGCCGTTTTCTGGCTCGACGCCGGATATTACGGCGTTCATCCGGCCAAAGGGGACCTGAGCCGCCTGCTGGCAGAGTTGCGTGCAATCCTCTCCAGCCCCATCGCAGGTCATGTGGTGCTCATGGATGACGCGCGTTGCTTCATAGGAGCGGAAAACAAATTCACGGCCGCTCAACTCGTCGCTTGGATAGAAAAAGAGTTTCCTGACCGTAAGGCCGAGATTGTGCGCGATATCTTCCGCGTCACCCGCCGCGAACGAGGCCCCGGGGCGTAAAAGCTGCGCTGGGTCCTTTGTTTCGCGAGGCTTTGCAACCAAATCCTGCCGAAGATTCTTTTTTTTTCGCACCCTCAGAACTTCATTCTGCAAAGGGGGTTTGACCTAATCGAAGCTGGCTCTAACAAAAAATAGTTGGACAGCTTCCCGGTTGGGATCTCAACAGGCAGTCGTGAGCCGTGCCGCCGCGATGCGTAACGGGCTGCTCATCCCCAAATCAGCGCGACAACTTTCAACAACTGAAAAGGAGAGTCTATGAAACTTCGCACACGTGTCACTTTGCAACTTGCAGCTCTGTGCCTTGTCCTGGCCGCTACCGGCTTCGCCGCCGACGATAACGCGTACCTTTACATCGTGCACGGCATTCCCGGCCGCAACATCGCGGATAACGCGAACCCCGGCTTTCCCATTGACGTCTTAGTGAATGGAAAGACGTGCCTGGTCCGCAACCTCACGTTCGACAACACCAGCGGTCCGTTCACCTTTGCCGCCGGAACTTACTCAATCGCAATCAGCGAGTCCAACACGCTGGCACCCTGCACGAACGCGCCGATCATCAGCTCTTCGGTGACCCTGCTTCCCGATACCAACACGTCCGCCGTCGCCACCGTCAGCGGCGGTGAACCCGCTCTGTTGACGTTCGCGGACGACTTGTTCTCAGTGTTGCCAGGCAATGCGCGATTTGTCTTCACGCAGGTCGCGGACGCGCCGGCTCTCGAGGCCACGCTCACGCAGTTGGACGTCAAGGCTCCAAAGACGTTCACTGTGTCCGCGGCTCCGGGCACAGAGCAATGGATCGGCGTCCCCTACGGAGCCTACCTTGTGAAGGTCACTGCCGAAGGCAGTACCACGGTGTTGGCATCGGAAACGATTACGTTCCCCGATCAGTCCGTCACTCTCACCTATGCTGTCGGCGAGTCGGCCAACAATTCCGTGGGATTGGTCAACCGAACCGTTCGCGACGTGTTCTAACCGCTGTACCTCCGCTGAAGGGCCGAACTCGGGCGGCCCGTTTTCAGATGTTCCTTCATAGAGCCTCAAAGAGTTTGCTCGAAGCTCGTCGCTGTCTCCCAACCACTCGGTCGGCCCAAGAAGTTGTCGCTGCCCCGTCGCTCCTCTATTATCGAAACGTAGGTGGTGTCCCAGGTTCGCGCGCGTCCTTTGCGCTAACCTGGGCGAAGCCGGTGGGGAGCCGCATGCCAAAAAACAAGTTGACAGCCGACCAACACAGTCCATCCGTTGCCGAAAACCCAATCGCCGATGTATTCGAAGGCCGTCACCCATCGCCATCCGAAACAGCCTGGGCCGAAAAGACGCTCGCGCCTACGATCGAGAAAGCTCCCGAGAAACCCATCGGCGCGCCCACCGGCACCAACCGCGACGCCAACGGCCACGCTCGTTTCAGCACCATTTCGAACGTCCCCATCCGCCGCCTTTACACGCAGGCCGATCTCCCCGCCAATTGGAACTACGATCAGTATCTCGGCTACCCCGGCCAACCGCCCTACACGCGCGGCATTCACGCGACCGGTTACCGCGGCAAGCTCTGGACCATGCGCATGTTCTCCGGTTTCGCCTCGCCCGAGGAAACCAACCAGCGCTACAAATATCTGCTCGAGCACGGCGGCGGAGGACTTTCCGTCGCTTTTGACCTGCCCACGCTCATGGGCTACGACTCCGACAACGCTGCCAGCGAAGGCGAAGTCGGCAAGTGCGGTGTCGCCATCGACTCGCTCGAAGACATGGAGATCCTTTTCGACGGCATCAACCTCGAAAAAATCACCACCTCGATGACCATCAACTCTCCGGCCAGCGTGCTCTGGGCAATGTATCTGGTCGTCGCCGAGAAGCAGGGCGCGGACTGGAAGAAAATTTCCGGCACCATCCAGAACGACATTCTGAAGGAATACATCGCGCAGAAGGAATACATCTATCCCCCCGCCCCCAGCATGCGTCTGGTCGTCGATACCTTCGAGTTCGGCTCCAAATTCACGCCGCGCTTCAACACGATTTCCATCAGCGGCTATCACATCCGCGAAGCCGGCTCAACCGCGCTCCAGGAGCTCGCCTTCACCATCTACGACGGTGTCGAATACGTCGAATGGGCGCGCCGCCGCGGCCTCGATGTGGACGAGTTCGGCCCGCGCCTCAGTTTCTTCTTCAACGCCCATAACGACTTCTTCGAGGAGATCGCAAAATACCGCGCCGCCCGCAAGATCTGGTACCGCCTGATGAAGGATCGCTTCAGCGCGAAAAACGACCGCACGCGCCTGCTGCGTTTCCACACGCAAACTGCCGGTGTCTCACTGCCTGCGCAGCAACCGATGAACAACATCGCCCGTGTAGCCTTGCAAGCGCTAGCCGCGGTTCTAGGCGGCACGCAATCTCTGCACACTGATTCTTATGATGAAGCCCTGGCCCTGCCCACCGAAGAGGCCGCACGCATCGCTCTGCGCACGCAACAGATCATCGCCCACGAATCCGGAGTAGCCAGCACCGTCGATCCGCTCGGCGGAAGTTACTTTGTCGAAAAGCTGACGCTCGACATGGAGAAGGGTGCGTTTGACTACTTCGACAAGCTCGACCAGATGGGCGGCATGGTCAAAGCCATCGAGCGTGGCTACCCGCAGAAGGAAATCGCCGAAGCGAGTTATCAGTATCAGCGCGCCGTCGAAGCCAACGAAAAAATTACGGTAGGCGTGAACGATTTCGTAATCGAAGAAGAATCGCCGAAAATCCTTTACATCGACGAATCCGTAGCCCGCGCTCAGACCGCAAAGCTCAAAACCCTGCGCGCCCGCCGCTCCAACCAAGAAGTTGAGCGCCGGTTAGAGGCCCTGAAGCGCGCCGCAACTAGAACGCCCGATGCCGGCAAGAACGGTAACATGTCGGAACCCAATACCATGCCCTACATCGTCGACGCCGTTCGCGCCTACGCCACGGTCGGCGAGATCTGCGAGGCTTTGCGGCAGGTATACGGCACCTATACCGAAGTTAGCATCACCTGAATACGTGCTTCGACCTCTGTGCCGGTGACTATCGAGGATGGCGCGCAGGATTGGCGATCCCCCGGACCGGCTTTCCACAAGCCCGTTCGGGGCACTGTGGGTTGTCTGCTATTCATTCAGGATCGTCCCGCCCCCTTCGAAGTCTTCTCCCCCGCGCAGTATATAATTCGGCGCACTGATGACCTTGGCCTCGGGCACGAAGCTTGGTCCTTACGAGATCCAGTCGCCGCTGGGAGCCGGCGGAATGGGCGAGGTGTACCGCGCCCGCGATACAAGGCTGGGGCGCGATGTCGCGCTGAAAGTTTTGCCTCCTGCCTTTGCGGCCGATGCCGAACGCATGGCCCGCTTCGAACGCGAAGCCAAAGTCCTGGCTTCGATCAATCATCCCAACATTGCTGCGATCTACGGACTCGAAGAATCGAGCCACATTCGGGCGTTGGTCATGGAGTTGGTGCAGGGTTCGACGCTTGCCGAGCACATTGCAAGCGGTGCAATGCCCGTGGATGAAGCACTGCCCATAGCTCGGCAGATTTGTGAGGGGCTGGAGTACGCGCACGAGCGTGGAGTGATTCACCGCGACCTGAAACCAGCGAATGTGAACTTGACACCCGAGGGGACAGCGAAGATTTTGGACTTCGGTTTGGCCAAAGCGCTCGATGCCGGTGACGCTGCATCAGGCGATCCAGCGAGCTCTCCCACCATGACGCGGATGGCGACGCAGGCGGGGATCATCCTTGGGACAGCGGCGTATATGTCTCCGGAGCAGGCGAAGGGCAAGGCCGCTGATCGGCGGGCCGACATCTGGGCATTCGGCTGCGTGCTTTATGAAATGCTCACAGGAAAACACGCGTTTGGCGGCGAAACCGTTTCGGAGACGCTGGCTGCCGTCATGCGCGACGTTCCTGACTGGAGTGCGCTCCCGACAACCGTTCCGCAGAGAATTCGTGAGTTGCTCAAGCGGTGCTTGTCCAAGGATCCAAAGCAGCGGCTGCAGGCGATCGGAGATGCGCGGATCACAATTGAAGAAGTGCTGCAAAGTGGCGCCACGTCGAACCTCGGGCCGTCGTTTGCCGCTTCCGGAGCGGCTTCGACCACTGCGTCATCGCGCGCCATGCCTTGGGCGATTGCTGCCTTGCTAGCCGTCGCTCTCGCGGCCGTGTCAATTCTTTTTTTCTCTCGCATGCACCAGCCGAGCGCCCCAGTGATGCACCTGAGCCTGGCGGTGCAGGCATTACACCTCGAGGCGCACAATGCGAGCGCGGTGGCAATCTCGCAGGACGGGACCCGAATCGTCTACATTGCACTCCGGACCCGGCCCGAGACAGGAGAAAATGAAGATTTGACCGCGCCTCATCCCGAGACGTTTGAACTGGTCGCGCGGAACCTCGACCAATTGACGCCAGTCCCATTGCCTGGAACTGCTGGAGGGGCAGCGCCTTTTTTCTCTCCCGATGGACGATGGATCGGATTTTTCTCCGGCGGAGCACTCAAGAAGGTTTCCTCCGAAGGCGGTCCGCCAGTGATGCTGTGCGAGGTGCCGAGAATCCTCGGGGCATCCTGGGGGGATGATGGCTTCATTTATTTTGCCCCCAACGGCGTGGCCGAGATCCAGCGCGTGCCGGAAGGGGGAGGGAATCCTACGGTCGTCGTGAAGGCCGCCAGCGGCGAAGCCGTGGCGGGGTTCCGCTGGCCGCAGATTCTTCCTGGCGGCAAGACTGTTTTGTTTACCACCGCGCGCTCGAGCTATCTCGAACAGCACTACCGCACCGAAGCTTACTCGCTCGCTAACGGCAAACGAGTCCTGCTGATGGACGATGCGTCCGATGCCCGCTATCTGACATCTGGATACCTCGTGTTCACGCGCGGTAACGTGGTGATGGGAGCGCCCTTTGATGCCAACGGCTTGAAGGTGACCGGGCCTGCGGTGCCTCTGATCGAAGGCGTGACCCGCGACGAATGGTATGGCTCTGCCGACTATGCCTTGTCGTCTACGGGCACGCTCATCTACCTGACCGGAGGCGTGCAGACAGATTTCCGGCTGGTAAGCGTGGACATGGCGGGGAAGGTCGAGCCGCTCGGAGCACAGGTGCGCGGTTTCGAGGATTTAAGCGTTTCGGCAGACGGCAAGCGGATCGTGGCCACGCTGGCGGAGAATGGGAGCACCGACCTATGGACCTATAACCGGGAGCGCGATGCATTGACGCGCCTGACGCAGAAAGGAGACTGCGGAGATCCGCTCTGGTCGCCGGACGGCAGTCGCGTCATCTTTACCAACCCGGCAAGTCTGTTTGTCATGGCGGCGGACGGCAGCACTCCGCCGGAGCCGCTCAATACCGGCCAATGGGCCGAAGCGGACTCGTTCCCTCCCGACGGGGCAGAACTCCTGTATAGCACCTTTTCGCCTGCCAGAAATGAAGCGGCGCTGTGGCTGCTTCCGATCAAGGCGGGCTCACCGCCGAAGCAGATATTTCCCGGAGTGGCGCGGGTATACGATGCGCGCTTCTCGCCCGATGGCCACTGGATCGCATACGTTTCCGCGCAGTCGGGCCGATCGCAGGTTTACTTGCAGGCGTACCCGAATTCGGGCGAGCGCGTGCAGGTGTCCACCGATGGGGGCCTCGAGCCAGTCTGGTCGCCGAACGGCGCCGAACTCTATTTCCGGGCAGCTACCAAATTGATGGTGGTGGACGTCAAGGCGCAACCCGTGCTCGCCGTCGGCAAACCGCGGGTGTTATTTGAGGGCGACTTTCGATTGACTCACCACGACTACGGCCTGCTGCCCGATGGCCGAAACTTCATTATGATTCAGCCCGTCGGCAAGAAGCCGCCCACGGAGATGCATGTGGCAGTGAACTGGTCGGAGGAACTGAAGCGACGTCTGGCCGCCACACGCAACTGACGAAGACCCTGTGCCAACTGGGCGGAAAAAACATTGGGCATCCTTCGATTTGAGCGCGATGCGAAATCAGTAATGTGAAAACGTGCACGTACACCTAACCAGACATGGGCGGATTCGTTTCGGCGACTGTCAAGCGCTTCGGACCCTACACCCCGAAGAACCAGGCGGTCCACAAGTCCGCTTGTAGGAAGTTACGCCAGATCGGTAATGCTTCATCGTCCTTGCGAAGGCCAACGCCGATCGATTTCGTTCATAATCTCTTCCGCCCACCGGATTGCATCTGCTATCGCGCTCGCGGTTGCGGGTACCCGCTTCCCGCCATCGTACTGAACCAACTTGCGGGCCGCCAGAATGCTTGCGGCAATCAAGAGCACGCGCTTGCGGCCTTCGTCCACAAGTCTCAATGTAGCAGATTCGCCTTTTGTTCGCTATACTGCTCTTCTTGTTATGAGTGCGTTTTCGCTGCGGTGCGAACTGATCTCCCGGGCTGAGCAGTATGCGCGTTCACAGGGACTACCGTTTGAACAAAGCTACGGTGAGATGCCCGTAGTGTGTTTTCCTCCCCGCGATGGGCGCCACGGAAACTTCATTCCTGCGAGCTACAAGGCCATCATCTCGAATCCAGCATGGAAGCGACGATTAACCAAAGTCCACTCCCGCGGGCAAACATCGCTGCCCCCAAACGAGAACGGACGGTGGATGGAGCTAGATTCCTGCACGAGTTCAGACGCGCTGCTCATGAACATCTTCTGCTATCCCGGCGTTTTGCGACGAAAGGAGACGCTAGAGTTGCTTGGGATTGAAGGCGCAATTGAGCCGTATTTCGGCTACCGAGCGCGAGTTCCGCTAATTGATGGGAAAGTTGATCAGACGGAGGTCGACCTTCGGCTGGGGAATTTGCTGATCGAGGCAAAACTCACCGAGGGCGATTTCCAGAAAGCGAAGAAAGAAGTTCTATATCGTTACCGAGACTTCGAAGACATCTTTGCTGTCAGGCAATTGCCTCAGGCAAAGACCCACTTCCATTCCTATCAGCTTTTGCGGAATGTACTGGCTGCCCATGCATTGCAGTATTGCTTTTGCGTTGTTCTGGACGATAGACGGAAGAACCTCCTGGAAGCCTGGTACGCCGTCATGAAATGCGTCAAGCCAATCGAACTCAAAACCGCGTTGAGGGTTTTGACTTGGCAAGAGTTGGCGAAAACACTTCCGCCTACGTTAAGGCGATTCCTGGCACTCAAGTACCGCATTGTCTAGGAAGCCGACTGATACCAGTGATACCGTTTTTATGGGAAACACAGGCAGTTGCGGAAATTGTAGAAACTGTATCCGAAGTTCGAATTTACTTGTAACCAGCTAAAACAAAGGGTATTATCGGCTAAGTGCGGGGTTCACCCTAACTTGCAAGTAGCGGCGTCAAGAGAATCCCACTCTCTCCGCCACACTTTCGATCACTCGGTGCAGTGCCGCAATCCAATAGAAGTCCCCTACCGCGTCCAACCGCGAGCGATAGCTTGTGGCGCATATCGCGTGAGCGCCTAGCTTGCCGATGCGGGCGTCTCTGGCAGCCTTCTGGAATACCAGCCAGGCCTTCGGATTGCTAGCGGGCCGCACAAACTGAACAGATGTTTCTGATCAAGGAGAGGTACAACGCTCACAATCTCCAGGCTCGGTCACGACAAGTGAATCGCCTGGCTCGCAGGCCGGAGCTTGGCAGCCATTCTCACCAGGTCGGCGAGCGAGTTTGCCTTCATCTTCTGCATGACCTGCCCTCGATGAGCTTTAACCGTAATCTCGCTAATGCCGAGTTCAGCGCCGACTTGCTTGTTCAGCAAGCCGGACACGACTAACGCCATTACCTGCTGCTCTCGGGAAGTAAGAGAGGCGTAGCGGGCGCGAAGTTCCTGCATTTCCGCGTCTTGAGCGAGCGCGAGGCGGCTTCGCTCGAGGGCTTTTCCGATCGCGCTTACCAGCGTGTCATTATTGAGCGGCTTGGTTAAGAATTCGACAGCGCCGGCCTTCATGGCTTGCACCGTCTTCGGAATATCACCATAACCGGTGATGAAGATGATCGGCACGTCGGTGCGTTCAACCGCGAGGCGCTTCTGCAGTTCAAGGCCGTTCAGACCTGGAAGAGAAAGATCGAGGACGAGACAGCTGGGGACAAGGGTTCTCGGATGATCGAGGAATTCTTGTGCGGACGCGAATGTCTCAGGTTTCCAGCTCTCATTCCGCACCAACAGTTCCAGTGACTCCCGCACGGAGACGTCATCGTCAACAATGAACACGACGGGCATGCCACTCGACATGGATCGCGTCCCCGCTGCATAACTATGCGTGCGCGCTGGATTCATCGTATTCCTCTAGAGAACTGACCATCCAACCTTCACGTGTTGTGCAATGCCGTCTTGATGGCCGCAAGAAGATCCGAGTCGCTGAACGGTTTGAGCAGAAACCCCGCCGCGCCCTGCTTGAGTACTCGATCACGAACGGTGTCATCTCTTCGACCGGTGATAAATATGATCGGGATCTCTTGTCCGCGACGCTTTAGCTCCTGTTGAAGCTCCGGTCCACTCATTCCCGGCATAGCGACATCGAGGATCAGACAGCTAGTCTCATCGAGACAACCGGATGAGAGAAACTCGTCCGCCGACGAAAAAGCTCGAGCTGCAAAACCGAATTCCCGAAGAAGGTCAGGCAAAGACTCCCGCACTGACTCATCGTCATCGACAACCACAGACAGAAGCGGGCGTTCGTCCCCGCCCCTGCCGTTTGGGGACTCCATGACGAAACAATGCGACATTCCATGAGGGACGTCCATTGTACTTTGGTATTGCTTGTCTCCCAATTGTGGTATCGAATCCGGCTATGCTGCGTCCCTCGCCGGCTCACTCCGATTGACCCGAGTTTCGGTGTCAGACAACCCCTCGAGTGCACAAGGGATAGCAAATGAAAATGTCGCTCCGGGCCCTTCATTCGGTGTTGCCCAGAGACGTCCCTGATGAGCCTCAATAATGGAGCGACTGATGGAGAGCCCGATCCCCATGCCGTCGGTTTTGGTTGTGTAAAGCGGTTCGAAGATCTTTTCCGCGGTTTGAGGCGCGAAACCGACCCCCGAATCTCTCACGCTTAGCCGAACGTGATTCTTCTCATCCTGTTCTGTTCTGATGAGCAGCTCTCGCGGGCGGTCGTCAATTGTGCTCATTGAGTCCGCTGCATTTCTAAGCAAGTTCAGGACGACCTGCTGAAGCTGGATGCGGTCCCCGACCACTGGGGGTAGGTTATCCGGCAGTTCATACCGTAGTGTCACACCGCTTCGCTGAAGCTCACTCAACGATAATGCCGTCACCTCTCGAGTCGCTTCATTGAGATCCATCGATTCTAGCGACGGTTCCTTTTTGCTATATAGCGTCCGCAATCGCGTGATTACATCAGAGGCCCGGTTGCCATCGCGAAGCGTGCGCCGGACAGTCTCCAGGGCACCATCGATATTTGGGGGATCAGCGGAAAGCATCCGCAAGCAGGTGCTGGCATTTGTGACTATTCCCGAAAGAGGCTGGTTGATTTCGTGTGCGATTGACGCGGTCAGTACTCCGAGGCTTGTGATCCTTGCCACTTTGGCGAGTTCCGATCTTGCCCTCGCCAGAGCCTCCTCGGACAGTTTTCGTTGTGTTACGTCTTCGGAGATCGCCATCAGGAATCGCGGCATTCGCTCGGTGCCCGGCACGACAGAGACGTTGTTACGTACCCAAACTAGTTGTCCATCCTTGCGGCGGTGCTGCTTTTCGATTTGAAATTGCCGGCTCATACCGTCGAGCAGTTCGCCGATCAGCGTCCGATTCTCTTCGACATTTTCTTCATGAGTGAGGTCAAGGAAAGTAAGTTGTTGCAATTCATCCTCGGTGTAACCCAGCATCTTCTGGTAGACGAGATTCGTGGCGATGAAGCGGCCATTCAGGTCTGTAAGGGCAACGCCGACGGCGGAGTTCTCAAAAACAGACCGCCACCTTTCCTCGCTGCGCAGGACTTGCGCATGAGCCAGACGGAGAGCGTCTTCGCTTCGCTTGCGTTCGGTGATATCGCGAAGGTGGCCGGTGAAGGCCGGGAGGCCGTCTTGCGGGATGCGCGTGATTGTAAGCTCGACGGGGATTTCTCTGCCATCGGAGCAAAGTGCAGCCATCTCAAGTCGCCGGCCCAATACCCTCGAGTCGCCGGTGGCCAAATAGTGGGCGAACCCCTTACGGTGTTTGTCGCGGAGCGAAGGCGGGATAATGACGTCCGCAAGACGCCTGCCCAACACATCACTCCGACGGTGACCGAAGGTTTGTTCCGCTGACGGATTGAATTCAGTAATGCGACCTTCGTGGTCAATGGCAACGACGCAATCCGGTGATGAGTCCAGGATCGCTGCTTTATGCACTTCACTGCGTTTCAATTCCTGCTCTTCGTGACGAAGCTTCTCTTCTGCCACCTTCCGTTCAACGATCTCTTTCCTCAGCTCTTCGTTGGCTGCAGCAAGCTCTGCGGTTCGCTCCGCCACACGTCGATCAAGTTCAGCGGCGATCCGTCTCTGTTCTGCTATAACTCGTGCTTCCTTGAGACCGATTGACGCCTGATTCGCCGCTACGCTCAGAAGAAGGCTGTCAGTTTGCCCAGGAAAATCGAGTCGGTCAGAGCCTGCTACGATCATGCCGCTCTCACCGTGTACTCCCAGTGGTACGGGGAAGATAGAAATGTCTTGGTCGCCGAATCGACGGATTACCGGGAGCGACCTCTGGCCATCGATACCAAACCATCTGTCGAGCGCCCGGCTGATGTCTTGCCGCGGGGTTCTCAACTCGCACGAGTCGGAGACTCGGAGGATCTCCAGTAACCCGGCGTCGACCGGGTCTTTCAAGCGTGCACAGATGAAATCCAGATTAAGCATGCGGAGGAGCGCGTCGAGCAGGATTTGGACAATCTGCGGGGGTTCGTTGCCACTCCAAACGGCGGGAAGAGCCAGCAGACTGACCAGATCACTAATGCAGCGCTGAAGGCGCTTGACCTCTTGAGCCGGATCTTCAACTTGCGCGTTCATGTCAGGCCGCGGCGGTGGAATTGTTACGATGAGCCCGACGATGACGAAATTCACGGAGGAATTCGTCCGGGGGTACAAAGAATGGATTCTGCTGAAGGATGCCGCCGATGATCACCATCGGATGGGTCCGCATGATGTCAATCACCGCGTCGCCCCCAAATTTGCCGAGATGGTAGGTGCAGATGACTGCATCGTCGTGCCGGCGCCATACGTCGTTCACACGCGACTCGAACTCAATGACATCGTCGACATGCGACCGATCCTCGATAGCCCAGTCCATACGACAACAAATGCGGCTCAGCGGAAATGCTCCCTTGGCATTGTCGCTGGCCAGTTGCTCGAATGCCGCTATCATTCGATCCGGATCGAAATGGCCATCCGGAAGGTACGTCTCGACGTTGGAGCGAAGCTCCAGTTGCCCACTCCGCAGCGCGCTGGCCGGATCAATGCCCGCCTGGTCCAATCGCTGCAGATGACTTTGACGCTGATCGGGGTTCACGACGTGAATCGCCTTGTGGCCGCACTGGAACCCGTCTTTTATGAAGGGAAGCAGAACCCGATACTCTTCCTCGTCGCTATTGAAGAAGGCGCAGACGTGACGAGTCTCGTCAAGCAACGAGCCAGCAAAAGGAATTGGGGCCATGGATCTGTTCATGGCGTAACCCCCACTTGGAAATCGAGCGGCACCCCGGTTGGGTTAAGAATGCTCCTTTCTGAGCGTAATGTCCAACAGATACGTTGGTATCCGTCGATATGTTCGTCCAATAGAACCTGATCCTCGAGCCGGGTCTTAATGCCACGGCAAGCCAGATCCGACGCAGTATCGTCACAACCTCTGACAAAACCGGCTGATACCAAGGTGTCGACGATACCATCGTCCAATTGTTTATCTCCCACGCTTCTGTTTTGATGGATCGGGTCGACCAGATTCAATCGGAATCCTCGCAACGATGAATTAGGAGAAGGAACATGAAAATACTGAAGGTGCTCACCTCGCACGACGTACTCGGCAATACCGGCCGGAAGATGCGGCTGGGCGCCATCTTTGAGAAGGTCGCCGACTGGCAGCCGCTATCAATCGTTGATGGTCGTCTTATCACCGGACAAAATCCGGCATCCTCGACCGTCGCCGCTCAAAATGTCTTGAACTTACTCGCTGCAAAGAAAGCCGCTTAGGCGCCTACTCGACGCCGGCAGCGATTAGTCCTCGGTGTCTGTTATGCCGGCCAAGATTATGCAGGAGTCGTCTGGGCCGGTACAGTCCCGCGCTTCGTCGCGCAGCAAAAGGAGAGATCGATCATGGAGCATACGGAATCACAGAAAAAGGGGAGAATCCATGAACTCAGACGAATCGTTTGACAATTTGATTTATGCAGACCAGATGCACCTAGCCGAGCGTGAGTTAGCTTCATTCATTCGTGCCGTCGCGCAACTGTTTGGTCCCGAGGAGGCCAAACTCTCGGCGGAAGACTGGCTCGACGAGTCGGAGTTAACGGATAGCCCACCTCTATCGACAAGCCGAAATTGGCGGGCGGTCACCGTCGCGGCCTCAGCGCGATTGGCAAATCGGCTGACTGTCGCACGAGATCATCGAGCCCTTGCCGCGTCGACTGATACCAAGGTATCGCCAATACCATCATCCAATTGTTCCACCTCGGTGTTTCTGGTGTGATGCCTGCGTAGCATCCGGCAAGGCGACCCGAATGAATGCCCAGCAAATTCGGAAGGAAGTGTCGCACCCTGGCAGTTCACTTGATATCTGCAGCAGTAAGGAGGAGACGATATGTCACACCATTACTCCGGTCCGGATTTTGGCTTTCCGCATGGAGACGCCCGCCTTGATCTTACTGACCTGTATGCCTTCCCCAAGCCCGGGGACGCAGGCAAGTCAATCCTGATTATGAACGTGCATCCATCGGTAGGCCTGAACCCAGCCGGACCCACGACGGACGAACCCTTCGCGACTGAGGCGGTGTATGAGTTCAAGATTGACACCGACGGTGATCTCATTGCCGATATCGCGTACCGAGTGCGCTTCACCTCAGACAAGAACGGATCCCAGGCTGCAACATTGCGCCGCGTTGAAGGCAACGAGGCCGCCGGAACAGGAGTCGACGGGCAGACGATCATAGAAGGCGCGCCGGTCTCGACCGCACGCGAGACGCACGTGACGGAAGCCGGGAACTACCGTTTCTTTGCAGGCTGGCGCAGCGATCCCTTTTTCTTCGACACGATGGGCGCGCTGAACAATCTTCAGTTCACCGGTGACGATTACTTCGCCGACAAGGACGTGTGCAGCATCGTGCTGGAAGTACCCAACTCCGCCCTCAGTCCTAAAAAGATGGGCCTATGGGCGCGTACGCCGGACGGCGCAAGCGGGAAATGGGTGCAGGCGGACCGCGGCGCCCGGTCAAATCAAACTCCTTTCCTTGCCGGCGAGCAGAACGCCGCCTATCTCGCCGCGGAGCCAGCGGACGATGCCCGTTTCGTCCCTGTGTTCGCGCACGCGCTGGAGCACACCGGCGGATATACGCCGGCGGAAGCAACGCGGGTCGCCGGAACCCTGCTGCCAGACGTCCTCCACTATGATCCCACGCGCTCGGCGTCCTACCCGGACAATGGCCGGGCACTCACCGACGACGTCGTAGATTTTTTTCTTCCTCTCCTAACCAATGGAAAGGTGATGCGAGACAACGTAGGGCCTCACAAGGACCTGCTCGCCTCGTTCCCTTACGTCGGTGCTCCCAAAAAAGCCCGATCCGAGGGACGAGTGGCTGCTTAGTCCACGCGAAAGGACCATCCCATGAAATATTCCACACTCTATCGCACCACACAGATCGATGGGCTGTCGATTTTCTACCGAGAGGCAGGTCCGAAAGACGCGCCGACACTCCTTCTGCTCCACGGACTTCCATCATCGTCGCGCATGTTCGAGCCGCTCTTCTCCAGGTTGCCCGATCGCTATCATCTGGTCGCTCCTGATTACCCTGGCTTCGGACACAGTGACTGGCCGGACCCGAAGACATTTGCGTACACGTTCGACCACTACGCCGACGTCATGAATCATTTCACCGAAGCGCTCGGGCTCGCGCACTTCACGATGTATATGCAGGACTACGGCGGCCCCGTTGGTTTTCGCATGGCCTTGATGCACCCGGAACGGATCGAAGCCCTCATTGTTCAAGACGCGGTCGCGCATAACGAAGGCCTTGGGGCGAATTGGAAAACGCGGCGCGCCTTTTGGGCGGATCGCGTTCAGAACGAGAGTGCGCTACGTACAAATTTGCTCTCGCTGGCCGCGACACGTACGCGCCACATTGGAAATGATCCGAATGTGGAAAGCTACGATCCCGATCTCTGGACCGACGAATTGTATTTTCTCAGCCAGCCCGGCCAGGCCGAGATTCAGAGTGACTTATTCTATGACTACCGAACCAATGTGGACGCCTACCCGAAATGGCAAGCGTGGATGCGGCAGAAACAGCCGCGTCTGCTGGTGATATGGGGTAAGCATGAATCCTCATTTGATTCAGGAGAACCAGAGCGCTACCGAAAGGATGTCCCGAAGGCTGAAATCCACGTTGTCGACGGTGGTCATTTCGCGTTGGACACGGCGGCAGATCAGATCGCCGCGTTGGTGCAAGGATTTGTCGGCTCATCACGCGAGGGGTTCGTGGAGCGGCGGGCGGGATGAAGTCGCTTTGAGAGAACCGGTGGCTCTGCTGTGTATTGGGTTCGAGCCCGTGAACGGAAGCAACTGCCCCACTCAAGCCAAAACAGGGTTTAAATGGTCCACCGACCACCCGCCCCACCGGGCTGATTTTGCTTTGAACAGTCACTCGCTCTGACATCGAAAGGGGTTCCCAATGGACGGCAAGAATGGACTGAAAGAGACCACGCGCGTCGCTGCCCCTGTCGCGTCGAACACGTCTGAGTCGAAAACACTAAGCGTGAACGTTTTTACCGCCCCGGGAAAGCCGATGGTCGGCGAGCGGCCAAAGCCCTTCGGCGAAGCGCTCAGCTTTGATCCGATCACGTCGACTTTAATCTTCGGCGAGTACGACGCGGTGCTGGTGGACGCAATGGGGACGGTGGCTGAGGCCGAGGCTCTCGCGGATTGGGTTGCTCTGCACAACCGCAACCTGGAGACCATCTATATAACGCACGCCCATTTCGACCACTTCTACGGTCTGAGCATTCTGCTCGACCGTTTCCCGGGCGCTCGGGCAATAGCGACGCCCAAGACGGTGAACGCCATGCAGATGTCTTTCACTCCCACAGTGGAGCGGCTAGCCCGCCGGATGCTTCCTGGGCAAATGGCCGCCAAGTTGGTTCCACCTGAGCCCTATGAGCACGACACGTTCACTCTCGAGGGCCACGAATTGCGCATTATCGAGGAGGGCCGCACCGATAGTCCCGATTCGACGTCTCTGTATGTTCCATCGATCGGTCTGATCGTCGCTGGCGACGTTGTGTACAACCAATGCCGCATGTATGTCGGTGACACCACTCCCGAGAGCCGAAAGAATTGGATCGCGGCGCTGGACCGGTTAGCGGCGCTCAATCCGACGATGGTTGTCGCCGGTCACAAGAAGCCTGGCGCACCCGACTCCCCCTCGACCATCCAAGACACCAAGCGTTACCTCGAGGACTTCGATCGGTTGCAAAAAACCGCGAAGTCCAACCAGGAGCTGTTTGATCAGATGACGGAGCTGTACCCGCATTGGGTAGCCAATCAGTCGTGGTTGATGTTCGGATTCCCGCAGCCATAAGCCACAACAGCCGCTGATGAAGAGAAGCCGGGGACTGTCCCCGGCTTCCTTAAACGAGGCTTCTTCGAGTTCCTCCCTATTCACTACGACAGCAGGACGACGCCCGTGGTTTTCGCCGCGCGGCGCAATTGCTCATCCAGCGTGGCCAGCGGGAGGCCTTGCCGCAGGGCGAGGTCCAGGTAAGCGGCGTCGTATCCGGATAAAGACTGTTGCCGCGCAACGGGCACGATGTGGTCGAAAGCGCGGAGCGCATCAATGGGGAGGACCGCGATGGGCAGGGCGGCGATTCGCTGAAGAAGGGCCGTGACCTGCGCCAGGACAATGCGGTTACGGCGCTCTGCGATCAGCAAAGCGTTGGCGACTTCCACCGGCCAAATGGCAGGAACCAGTGCTTCGGCGCCGGCAGAAAGCAGGTCGAGAATGCTCTCGGTGAACTTGGTTGCTTCGTCCTCAAAGCACCAGGCGACGGCCACGGACGCATCGAGCACGAAGCGTTTAGTAGCGGCGGCCTTCATCGATCAGCTCGCGTATGGAAAGTTTCCCCAGAGTGGCCCCGCGGCGCAGCCGGCGGATGGAGGCGGCTAAAATGTGACCGTCTTCTTTCTGGCCGGAGTCGGGTGGAGAAAGCTTGGCAACCGGGATCCCGCGCCTCGTGATCTGAATGGTCTCGCCTTTCGAGGCTCTCTGGAGCAGCTCATTGAGGTGAGTTTTGGCGTCGAACGCACCTACGGTTTTCATGCAAGCATTATCTCATAGAGCAAACTAGTCTATCAACTAGTTTGTTCATACTGTAGCTGGGGTAATAAGCCGGGACAGCCGGGACAGACTCCATTGTTGGCCAAACAAATAAGAACGTTCCGCCTATCGCGGGTTCATTCCCAAGTTCCTCGAGTCCTATCTGATTTGTTTAATTTGAGCCCCCAGCACGGCGACCGCAGATTGTTCTGTCACTGTTTCAAGTAGCGAAGCGCAACACATCCTGATTTAAAGGTCTTTGACTCAACCAGCTTCAATTGCAGTTTCTCGGGCAGGCTGACGCCCTCCATCAATCGTCTGCCTTCTCCAACAATGGTTGGCATAACGACAAAACGATATTCGTCAACCAGACCAAGCTCTATAAGCTGAGAAGGAATATCTACACCACCGACCAGAATATTTTTGCCTGGTTCTTGCTTCAATTTAAGGATTTCGTCGCGAAGGTTGGTACGAACAATTCTCAGATTTTTATCTGCGGCACTATCCAATGATCGCGAGAAGACAACAAGTTTCTTGGAGACAAATGCTTGACCAAATTCGATATCCGCTTTTGTCTCGGACTGGCTTTTTGCGATATCAGGCCAATAAGGAACCATCAATTGATAGGTTTTACGCCCATAGACGAGCAGGCCGGCTTCATCTCGCAAGAGGCGAATAAAATAGTCAAACGTTTCTTCATCGGGATTGAATTTGGTATGGTCGCAGCAGCCATCGATGGTGACGTTGATGGCATAGATTACGTTTCTCATCTGATTGTCCTGACCCGGTGATTGTCCTGATCCGCGCGTATTGTAGCAGCGCTTGTGCGGTCCCTTACACAGTCCGAAAACCGGGGACACCGATGGTTCCTCCTGCCGGCAAGTGACGGATAACGCCCTTATTGGGCAACTGGTCGCAACCGATACCAAAGCAGCGCGCAATACCTTCGTCTAATTGTTTTTCCTTCCTTCGTCAGGCTTAATTGGCAGGCAGGTATGAATACGAAAGAACCGGGATCAGCGGATGAGCACTGTTGATCGGAATTGGAGACGTCCATGAGCAGCGTAAAAACGAACGCCGTACAAATCGAACAAAAGAGCTATGAGATGCCCCCGCGAGAGGGGATCAGCGTCGCGCATTTTCTTACCGTCGCCGACGTCGAGCGATCGGCTCGTTACTACGAAAAGGTCTTCGGCGCTCGCATTCTAACCATGGGTGACGGCAACGCGCCTCCGTACCTTCAGTTGGCAAATATCTGGATGATTCTGAACGTTGGGGGCGGGCCAACCCCGGATAAGCCGACGGTAACGCTCAGCGTCCCCGACCCGAATCACATCAACAGCTTTATGAATTTCCGCGTTGCGGATATTCAAGCGTGCTACAAATTATGGAAAAGTCGAGGAGCGGAGTTCATCACGGAGCCGATCCCCAAGTACGGCGAGATACGCTGCTATATCCGCGATCCTGACGGTTACATCATCGAAGTCGGACAGAGCACCGACCTCACGTACGGTTAACGCTCGGCCGCGACGGGATGCGGATTTAAACGCCTGCGGAACTCCGCTTAGCGCAGCCGATTGGCGCGAACGACACAACACCACTCGGCTGCGGTTAGCAGGAAAGCCGAATTTGCACGATGCGGGGTACGGTTAGGGCACATCCTCGGCCGGAGGGGCAGGAGAGATGGATTGGAAACGGTTGGTTCAGTTTGCGCTGCTGGGCAGCGGTGATTTGGAACAATATGCCATTCTGCTGGTGCGCGTTTCGATCGGGCTGTTCTTCGCCATCTCCGGGGCAAACAAATTGTTTGTGGCCGGCGGCACGAAACCTGTTTACGAGACACTCGTTAAGGCGAAAGTCCCTTTTCCCCGCCAGACGGCTTATTTCGTGGCGGGTGTCGAGTTCGTTTGCGGATCCCTGGTGGCCGTGGGGTTGCTTTCGAGCCCGGCCTGCGTAGCTTTAATGATCGATATGATTGTCGCCACCCTGACCAGCGCGCTTTCCACCCTGCCTAAAGGACTTTCGCCTCTTAGCTGGCTCGACGATCTCCTCTACCTTCCGGAAGTGCTGTACGTGCTCTTCTTTATCTGGCTGATCTGCTCCGGTCCGGGAAAATTCAGCGTCGATTACTGGCTCGCCGGCCAGTTACTGAGGTGATCGATCGACGAAGCAGCTTGTTAGCTGAGAAGACTCAAAGATGTTCCAACACTGCCTTGAGATATTTCCAGAAACTCGCGACCGTGGAGATCTGCACGCGTTCGTGCGGGCTGTGCGGGTCAACTATGGTAGGACCAAACGACGCCATCTGCATCCCCGGATATTTCTCGCCGATCACCCCGCATTCGAGACCGGCATGCATCGCGATCAGCTTGGCAGGTTGACTGAACACTTGCTCATGCACCGTCTGGAGTTTCAGCACGAGGTCGCTCTTCGGTTCGGGCTTCCATCCCGGATAGCTGCCGGAATGTTCGACATCAAATCCGGCCAACCGAAACACAGTAGCCACCATACGTGCGGCAGCCCACTTGCTACTCTCGATGGCGCTACGCTGGCTGGTGACAATCGACACCGTGTCAGCTTTGGTGGTGACGGTGGCGAGATTCGTAGAGTTTTGGGTCAGGCCGGGGACGTCCGGACTCACTGCCAGCACGCCGTGCGGCACAGTGACGAGAAGATCGACGATGCGCCTCGCATCGACTGAATCGAGTACCTTCCCGGAGTGCGCGACTTTTTCGGCCGTGATCTTTAAGCCAGGGTCAAAAGATCCCAGATCGTCTTTGTACTCTGACTCGGTCTTTGCAATGAGTGAGCGCAGTTCCTTTTCCTTCGCTGGGTCGACGAGCACCGCAGCGGAAGCTTCGCGTGGAATCGCGTTTTGGGCGCTGCCACCATTGATCTCGGAGATTTCGGCGGGATGGTGATCAAGCAGATTTTGCAGCACTCCGCCCAGTACGCGCAG
This sequence comes from Terriglobales bacterium, assembly GCA_049288625.1. Lineage (GTDB taxonomy): Bacteria > Acidobacteriota > Terriglobia > Terriglobales > Acidobacteriaceae > Acidiflorens. The sequence goes on from JBAQIB010000029.1 coordinate 50,772, forward strand.
GGCGTTGCCGCGTCCCTGGTGGATGTCCACTCCCGAATGGCCGCCTTTCAAGCCAGACACCTTAATTCGCCAGGCCGCACTGGCGGTTGCCGGACGCAACGTGAGTTTGCGCCGGCCCGTTGTCTTAATTCCACCCGCGCAACCGATACAGATCGTTCCGGTCTCTTCATTATCGAGGTTCAAAAAGAACTTGGATTTCAGGATTCCTCCGGGAAACTCGGCTGCGCCCGTCAGGCCCGTCTCCTCGTCGATGGTAAAGACGAACTCCAGTGGACCGTGTGCAATGGTCTTGCTCTCCATCACCGCTAGCGCTGCCGAAATACCCACGCCATTGTCGGCACCCAACGTGGTTCCGTCGGCCTTCAGCCAGTCGCCATCGCGCGCCACCTTTATGGGATCTGTGTCGAAATCATGAATCGTGCCCTCATTTTTTTCGCATACCATGTCAAGATGGCCTTGCAAAAGCGCCATCGGCGCGCGTTCGCGGCCCGGATGCGCAGGCTTGCGGATCACGGTGTTGCCAGCGTCGTCGTGGATAGCTTCCAGTCCAAGACGCTTGGCTTGCGCAAAGACATATTCGCGGGCGGCAGCTTCTTTGGTGGAAGGGCGAGGTATCTGCGCCAGCGCTTCAAAGTGCTTCCATACTTCTTTCGGTTCCAGATCCAGGAGTACAGATGTCATGATTGTAATGTTCTCCTTATATTAGCTAGACAGGAGTGTAGCTCACCTGGAGCCTCTCGACATTAACAAGGAATCCGGAATCACGCAGACGCAATCAGCGCAACGCGCCGTCGGAGCAAATTCCGCTTGATCCGCAAAAATCGCGAAGAAGTCCTTCGTGGTTTGCTGGAGAACCCGCACTTCGGAGAATTCCGAAGCAAGTTCACAACCTCGCTGGGCTGTTCGTTCCGCCGCCAACGGCAGCAGGCCCATGCCGGTGAATGAGTCTTGAAAAGCTTGAGCGGTAAGGGGTATCGTCGCCTAGAGAGGCGACAACTCATCTTCCTTCTCCTCCCTTTTGCCCGTACCGAGTTTCTTTTCCAAGAAATCTTTCGCCAAGTCCTTGCCGCCCATGCCGAACGCAATAGCCAAGCCGAACATTACGGCACCAAACCCGGTTCCGAAGGCGATCAGCATCGTTTGTTCGGCAACACCCAGAACCTCGAACACCATGGAAAGGGCGAAGATGCTGATAAGGATGCGAATTGAAACACTTAACAGCCACGATGAACGAATATTCGCATTCACCGCGGCCAGAAGGGCCGCGCGGGAGAAAAAGCTGGCTGCCAGAAATCCAAAGAAAAGAATCACCAGAGCCACAAACATCCGAGGAAGGAACAGGAAGAAGCGGGAAGTGTATTCTTGCAAACCCGCGATTCCCAACACACTCACGCCCAAAAGGACGAATCCGACCCAGGCTATCCAAAAGACGAACCGGCTCACCAGTTCGGTGGAAGACGGCAATGCGGCGGAGTGCAGGAGTTGAGTTGCGCCGGCGTTTTCCGAGAGCCGCGAAAATTTCGTCAGGCGTAGCGCGCTGCGTACGATCAGTTTTAATAGATAGGCGATTACCCATCCCGCGAAGGCAATCACGAGCATCACGATCAAGCGGGGCAGGTAGTGCGCAAAGTCCCTGCCCATTTGTTGCCAGGCTTGCGTGAGTTCGGTCACGATGATTTCCCGCATTTGAAGGCCTCACTTTCCGGCGTCCTTTGTCCAGATTTCGAGCAGGTACGGCTTCAAGCGTTCGAATTCGCCGCACAGAAATTCCTCGCGTGTTTCGACATCCTCGCCGGAAGTATTTCGGTTTTCCAGCAGGAAGGTCAGACTTCTTCCTCGGTAAAGAGGAACCAGGGCCTGGAGAATATGATCACGATTGATGATGGATCTATGATAAGAAGCCGCGAACTCAAAGACGGTCCTGGCCCACAAATCCGGGTCGTAGTTAAACTCGTTAACTCCGAGGCTCGCGACTTTTTGCAACGCGGCAAGTGTCGCGTCGGAAAGGATGGATCGCAAAACGGGTTCCAATTGGGCGATGCCGGTAGCGAACATGTCCAAAAGGCGTTTGCGGTTTACCCGGGTCAATTTCGCCACGCCTTCGGGTGGAGTGCCGAAGGTCGGCACCGGCTCAGAGCCGGTGATCATACTCCAGAGCGGAAAATTGCTATCCAGAGATGAGAACAGAGCACCCACCGTTCGCCGCATGGCTGCCACTACATCGGTGGCGTTTCGAGCCGGCTGCGCCTTCATTCCTAAGAATGATTGGCACACGCGGTAGTGCCCGGTGATAGCCGCGATGGTGAGCGGGATTTCCGCACCCATTCTGCGCCACTCATCGTTCCACCCTTGATGGCCGAGGAAATCTGTTCCGAAGCGGCCCGAGATGCCGAAGTCGGACGGATAAGGCTCGCGGACGCGGTATCCGTAGATGGAGCGAGTCATTGGATAAAGCAGGTTCCGCATAAGAGCGCCTTCGAACTTCTGCCTGCGATAGATGGGGCAAACCAGGTCGAAGTTGTCGTCATAAATTGGCCGAATCAGCCGTTGAAGCCAGTCCGGTTCAATGGTTGTCGAATCCGGAGAAATGACGACGCATGCCCTGGCACGCAAAAGGTCGGCAGCCGCTAAGATCGTGCGCAGCGCCGTGCCCGGCTCAGGCGCGCGCGCGTAACGGGTGCTGATGGCGTGCAACGTGCGCAAGGTATAGACCTTGGACACGCTCCACACGTCGTTGATCGAGGCGCTGGTTACAAGCTCGGGAGTGCCATCCTGCGATCCACCGTCTGCATTGATGATGGCCGCACGTTCGCGAGGAAAGCACTTGAGAATGCCAGCCTGAATAGCACGGAGGACCGGTTCAATTATCCTGGCATGGTTGTGAGTGGATAGGCCAACGACAATGTCCACCTCACCCACGTTGATGAGCTGGCGAAGAAAATCATCTGTCAATAGTACTTCTTCCGCCAATTCAGCCCCCGAACTCCAACCTTCACGAGCGTGTGTGAACACCCTGCGGCTGTGGCCAGATCAAATGCGCCGCAGCCGGAACCAGTAGAACTGGTATGGACCTATGGTTAAAAGGTAAGGCAGATCGCCGATGCGAGGGAAGATATTCCGTCCAAACATCTCAATCAGGATATTCCCCTTATAGCGGCGCAGATCGAGCTCGACCGCTTGCGCGGCGCTCGAAAGATTGTTCACCACCAGGACCGTCTCCTTACCCAGTTGCCGGACGTAGGCCAAAACACGGTGATTCGCCGGGAAAAGAAACTCAATGGACCCAGCGCCAAACACAGGACTAGAGCGACGAATCCCGATGATGTGTTTCATCCACGAAAGCAAGGAATGCGGCGTGCGCTTTTGTGATAACACATTCACCGCCTGGTAGCCATAAACGGGATTGAGGATGGGTGGCGAATACAGAGCTTCGGGATCCGCCGCAGAAAAGCCCCCATTCCAACCGCCACTCCACTGCATCGGGGTCCTTACGCCGTTGCGATCTCCGAGATGAATATTGTCCCCCATGCCGATCTCGTCGCCGTAATAGATGATGGGAGTGCCGGGCAGGGACAGCAACATTCCGTTCATCAGTTCGATGCGCCGCCGGTCGTTCTCGAGCAATGTGGCGAGGCGCCGGCGAATACCGAGGTTCAGCCGCATAGACTTGTCACCGGCATAGATGTCATACATGTAATCGCGCTCGACATCAGTGACCATTTCGAGGGTCAATTCATCATGATTGCGCAGGAACAGGCACCACTGGCAGGCGGGTGGAATCTCCGGCGTCTGTTGCAGAATCTCGGTGATCGGCTTGCGGTCCTCCAGGCGCAGAGCCATGAAGATCCGAGGCATCAGGGGGAAGTGAAAGGCCATATGAAATTCGTCCCCATCTCCGAAGTATGGCCGCAGATCCGCGGGCCATTGATTGGCCTCCGCCAGCAGCATCCTGCCTGGAAATTGCTGGTCGACGCGCTTGCGCAGGTCTTTGATGATGGCGTGGGTTTCCGGCAGGTTTTCGCAATTCGTCCCCTCGCGCTCAAGCAGGTATGGAACAGCGTCCAGCCGGAACCCATCGACTCCGAGTTCGAGCCAAAACTTCATGACATTCCACATCTCTTCACGTACCGCGGGGTTGTCGTAGTTCAGATCCGGCTGATGGCTAAAAAAACGATGCCAATAATAGGACTTGGAAATCGGATCCCACGCCCAGTTTGACATCTCCGTGTCGAGGAAGATGATGCGAGTTCCGCGATACTTGGTGTCGGTATCGCTCCACACATACCAGTCACGTTTCGGATTGTCCCGAGAGCTCCGCGATTCCTGGAACCAGGGATGCTGATCGGAAGTGTGGTTGAGCACCAATTCGACGATCACGCGGATGCCCCGGTCGTGCGCGCTCGAAAGGAATTTCTTGAAATCGTCCAACGTTCCGTAGCTGGGATGAACGGACCGGTAGTCGGAAATATCGTAACCGTCGTCACGCAGCGGGGAAGGAAAAAACGGCATCAGCCAGATGGCATTGACGCCCAGTTCCTGCACGTAATCCAGCCTCTGTGCCAAGCCGGGGAAATCGCCAATACCATCACCATTTGTATCCGAGAATGCACGCACATGAACCTGATAAATGATCGCATCCTTGTACCAGGTCCCTTCAGATTTCAGTGCCAATACGTTCCCCCGACGCCGGCCAAGTTCACCTGGTGGCTGTCATCACTAGAATAACAGCGCAGTAGCGGTCCGTTTCTGCGAGCAACCAAGCAGCCTCTGGCCTGCTATAGCCTTTTGTTGCGGGGATGCAATGAACCACTGTCGCCGGACTTCCCGGACGCCAGCTATGCAGGCAATGGGCTCAAACTTCTAGCTGGCGGTCAACGAGTGCGACGGCGATTCGACATTCGACGCACTGCAGCAGTTCGATCTCAGCCCTCACAAGTCGGCTTGCTACCTCACCGACCATGCCGGTTTCACGGCCGCAAGCCACGGTGTACTGGGTGCTGAGACAGTATGGACCGAATCGCACGGTCAGGCTGGTGGAGATTCCCGCCAATGAGTAGTTCTTCGGGAAAACGGTTGTTTGTGGCAGAGCAGGCTGGCCGGCAAGGACACGCTACTCCCCGCTTTTTGCCAGCAACATTTTGGCGTTGCGTAATTCGGGGCGTTCCGAGTGCTTTCCATCGTCGCAGTTCTTTAACAATTGCGCGGAATAAGAATTGGCCTTCTCAGCTTGATGAGCCCGCTCGGCAGCCCGTGCGGCGCCGGCGAGACCGTTGAAGCGGTTGGGATCGGTCTTCATTGCGGTCTCGTATTCCCCTAACGCTTTCTCCGGCTGGTTGAGCTCAAGCAGCATATCTCCAAGCATCTCGCGCGCGGGAATGGCAACCTCTCCCTTTCCCAGCTTGTCCTGCGTGTCCGCGACCCGGCGCATCTCGTGCAGTGCGTCTTCATTATTCTTTTCAGCGAAAGCCAGCCACGCGCGCACTTCACCTTCATCCGAATTCGGACCTTCGAGGACATAGGCGTACTTCGACTTGCGAGTGGCCTCTTCCGCTTCGTCGAACTTCTTCGCATTGCGGCGGGTCGCTTCCACGTCGCCCATATTTGCGGACGCGACGGTGCGCGCCCAATAGGTGATCATCTGCAGATCGGGCGTTGCATTGGAGGCAGGCTGGAGCTCGGCTGCATCCGCCCAGTGCCGCATCTCCAGATCGTAGAGGGCAGGGAAGTCGGCGGCCGCAAAGCCGAAGTATTGCAGCATGCCCATGTCGTCGTTCGCGGGAGCCTTCGCCACGATTTGCTTCGATTTTTCTACGATCTGCTGGGCGGCTTCGTCCTGTCCGGTTTGCAGGTAGGCATACAACAAAAAGTGCATGGCGTGCAGTTCGTGTCCACGCATATGCATTGCGCTTGACTGCTCGGTCAGAGCCACCGATTTCAGGTTTGCCTGGATATCCTCTTGCCAGAGTCCCAGCCGGGCAAAGATGTGCGATGGCATGTGCACGGCGTGGGCGGATGACGGGGCGATTTCCGCATAACGCCGGGCGGCGTCAAGCGCCATGGACGCCATTTCCGGCGAGTCGCAGGAATGAATGATGTAGTGCGCGAGGCCGGGATGATCCGGCTGCTGCTGGAAGAGCGGGTTGAGAACCTCGACTGCCTTCTTGCTCGCGGCGTGCGACGTGTCGCCGGGAGGCTCCGACGCCAGCAACGACAAGGCGTAAAATGCGCCGGCTTCCAAGTCCTTGGGATATTGCTGGTAGACCTTCGCCATCGCGTCGGAATACGCGGCGGCGCGTTTCAGGTAATCCTTGGGGTTGGTATCGCTGTAAAAGACTGCCAGAGCGGAAATGTAGCCGCGCTCGCGCTCGGTTTTGGCGCCGATCTTTTGAGCCTTTTCAAGCTCCTCGTGACCGCGCTTCAGGCTGGGCTCCTCGGGCCGCTCCCAGATCTGGTGGAATAAGCTCATCGCAATACCCCAGTGCGCTATGGCGCAAGATGGGTCCTGCTTGACGATGTCGGCAAACTGCTCCTCCGCCTCCTCATAACCGAAGGAATGGAGCAAAGCGACTCCTCGCTCGAAAGCCTTCTGGGAATCGGGCGCGCACGTGATTGGGAACGAAACTTTGCCGAGCTGTTCGGTGGCATCGTGATGATGGGCATGCATTTCATCATCGAGAGCCAGCGCAGGCACGGCGCATAGAATCGAGACACAGCACAGCAGGCATGCAAGTGATTTTGCGCAGGACATTTCTACACCCCCACAGAGCGTGAGTGCTACTTTACTCAAAATTTACTGATTTCACCACTACAGCGACGGTTGTTCTCAGGCAAACCCCGCCGCGATGGATCGCTTGTAGCGTCGGCAATTTGCCGGCTATTCCGAGGGCGTCTCGCGCTCGGCGCGGCTGGCGGGGAGGCCCGCTGTAGAGCCGCCGCCGAGACGGCGGCTCTATCCCTGGGATTAGGCCCCCTAGGCCCGATTTCACCCCGTCTGGCCGTGTTCTTCCGTGACCTCGGAAGCCTCCCCTCCAATTGCTAAGCTCGAAGGTGGAGTCCCAAGGAGGGCCCGTGCCCGTAACTGCTGCAAAGACTGGTACCAAAGCCACTATCAAGATCCTCTACGCTGAATGTGACGAGAAGGTTCTCGGCAACCATGCCGATGCCATCCAGAAGGCCGGACATCACGTAACCACCGCGCTGAGCCGCCAGGGCGTGATGGAAGTGCTGCGCCGCGACGCGTTTGATCTGGTCATCTTAGGCTCGACCATGTCGAAGGATGATCGTCACCACCTGCCGTATATGGTGAAGAAGGCGCACGAAGGAACCAAGGTGCTGGTGATGCACGCTGGAACGCACCACCACGAAGTCGACGTGGCCGTCGATTCCGGAATCAGCATGGTGCTGTTGCTGGAAAAGATCGCAGTGCTGCTGCAGCCGGTGGGCGCTCGCTAGCTGGTCCGTTTCTTCCCCAAAAAGGGTCTGGCGGATAGAGAGCGATCACGCCAGACCAACTTCCAGTCCATCGGTGTTCCGCAGCCGGCGCGAGAGAGGACTACGCCGACTGTCTGGATTCTCAAGCCTGACACGGCCCGAAGTTGTCACAGTCTTGTTAATTTGATGTCGTGATTCAGCCCGGACGGGGCTCCGGGCAGGCAAGTCTCCAACCAAATTTGAAAATTAAAATGGGCCGCCAGCCAAGAAGCGGTGACGTTTCCTTGGCTATCGGCCCATTCGATCCGGAAAGGGATCGGAGGTGATACCTACATGGTAAACCTCCCGAGCCCTTTGTCAAGAACAAGTTTCTACAAGTTTCTCCCGCCTCCAGGCCCAAGATTTTCCGCCTGGAAGTGACGTGGATCGTTGACACGTGTGCGCCTGGATGTTAATTTAGTTGGTTTTATAAACCGCTCTTCTAGCAAGAAAAGCCGGGATTTAATCGTCAGAACCGCTTCGATCGGAAGAAACTTCGATCACATAAGCTTAGACTGAGAGCCAATGGAGCAGACACTCCGACAACTGGGCGAATTACTGCTCGGAGCCGTGCCAACGGTCATCCTGTTGGCGCTCCTCTATCTTCTTTATACCTTCCTCGTGTATCGGCCGCTGACCGCAGTGCTGGCCGAGCGCCGAAGCCGCACCGAGGGCGCGATGGAAAAGGCGCGCGCCGACATAGCGGCCGCCGAGGCCCGTACCGCCGATTATGAACAGCGCCTCCGCGAAGCGCGCCAGAAGGTTTTCAAGAATCTTGAAGCCCGCCGCCAGCAAGCCACACAGGCCCGCGGAGAGGTTGTCGATCAGGCTCGCGTCCGTGCCCAGGATCAGGTGAAACAAGCCCGTTCCGCCATTGAGCAGGATAAACAAGGAGCCATGGCGAAGCTGGAAACCGACGTGGGAAGATTGGCGAGCGAGATCGTGCGCACCGTGCTGCGTCCGGTCGCCGCTCCCAGCCAGGTGGGCGGATGACGACCGTAAAAGCAATCGTCCGCTCGTTCGCAGTGTTGGCGCTCGTTTTGTGCTTGGGGTTCGCCGCGAGTTCGATTTCCGGATCTGCCCAGGAGCAGCCGTCGCAATCGTCAGCGCAGAAGTCGTCCGAAAAGTCCGGCGCGGAAAAACCTGCTCAGTCCGCAGGACAGGCCGGTCAATCCAGTTCCCAATCTACTAGCATCGGACAACAGCTCGTCACGGAAGAGCGCCAGGCCGAAGGCGAGCAGGAAGAGAACGCTAAGCTAAAGCACTCAGCCATGGTGCAAAAACTGGCCAATCTCACTGGCCTCAGCGTGCATGGCGCGCATCTGCTGGCGCTCGGCCTGAATTTTGCCATCATTGTGATTGTGGTTGTCTGGGCCGTGCGCAAGAGCGTGCCCGGTATGCTGCGCAAGCGCGGCGAGTCAATCCAGCACGCCCTGGAAGAAGCGCGCAAAGCTAGCCAGGAAGCCAACAAGCGGTTGGCCGACATCGAAAATCGCCTGCGCCAGATGGATGTAGAGATCGGCAGAATGCAAGCCTCCGCCGAGAAAGAGGCCGAAGGCGAGGAGGCCAGAATTAAGCAAGCTGCCGAGGACGAGATACGCAAGGTAGTGGAAGCAGCCGAGCAGGAGATCGCCGCCGCTGCCAAGCAGGCCCGCCGCGAACTTTCGACACACACGGCGGATTTGGCCATTGCCCTGGCCCGCAAACAGATCAACGTGGATTCGAATACCGACCAGGTGCTGGTCCGCGACTTCGCCGCCAAGTTGGCGACCAAGCCTTCTTCGCGCGGCAACGGCGGAAAGGATGGCCGTTAACGTGGCGACCGTCGTCGGTACCTATGCCCGCGCATTTGCGGATGTTGTAATGGGCACCAAGGCTGACCCCGCGCGTATGCTCGAGGAACTGCATTCCATGGTAGCGCTGCTCGCGGAGAGCGACCAGTTGCGGCGGGTCATGGAAAATCCTTCAATCCCCGGCGAGCAGAAACGCGCGGTGCTGGATGCGGTAATCCAGCGGACGGGTGGTTCGCGCCCGGTGCGAAATTTTATTGCGGTCTTGACTGATCACCACCGCCTCCCCCTGTTCAGCGAAATCGTGAAGCAGGTCGAACAGGAATTAAATGAGCGGCTCGGCTTTGCGGAAGCGCAAGTGACAAGCGCGCGCCAGTTGAGCGATCCGGAAAAGCAGATTCTGGAAGCCGAAATCGCCAAGCTGACCGGCAAACGTGTGCGCGCCCGCTACGAGCAGGATGTAACGCTGCTGGGCGGAGCAGTTGTACAAGTCGGCAGCACGATTTACGACGGTTCGGTGAATGGCCAGTTAGAAAGGATTCGAGAGCAGTTGGTGAGTTAGCTGTCAGCCGTCAGCCATCAGCCATCAGGAAAACCGGCGAGTGTCACCTGTACCTATGGCGGAAACAAGCTGGAGGCGAACTAAGGGTTTAGCTGATGGCTGACGGCTGATGGCTGAGAGCTTTTATGGCACAAATCAAAGCAGACGAAATCACGCAATTAATCCGCGAGCAGATCGAGAACTACGAATCGAAAATCGCGGTCGACGAAGTGGGCACGATCATCACACTCGGCGACGGTATCGCGCGCGTTTACGGCCTCGATAAGGTCATGGCCGGCGAACTGCTCAGCTTCCCGCACGGCGTTGCCGGCATCGCCATGAACCTGGAAGAAGACCAGGTCGGCGTCGTGATCCTCGGCGAATACACCGAGATTAAAGAGGGCGACGAGGTCAAGCGTACCGGCCGCATCATGAGCGTGCCCGTGGGCGACGCGTTGATCGGCCGCGTCGTGAACTCGCTCGGCGAGCCGATTGACGACAAGGGCCCGATCGCGACCGACAAATTCATTCCGCTCGAGCGCATCGCTCCCGGCGTTATTGACCGCCAACCTGTCCGCGAGCCCATGGCAACTGGTCTCAAAGCCATCGACTCGATGATTCCCATTGGCCGCGGCCAACGCGAACTCATCATCGGCGACCGCCAGACCGGAAAAACCGCTGTCGCGCTGGACACCATCATCAATAGCAAGGGCAACAACCTTATTTGTATCTACAACGCCATCGGCCAGAAGCGGTCTTCGATCGCCCAGGTTGTGAAAATTCTCGAAGACGCCGGCGCCATGGAGTACACCATCGTCGTCGCCGCGTCGGCCTCTGAGCCCGCGCCCATGCAGTACATTTCGCCCTATGCCGCCTGCGCCATGGGCGAGTACTTTCGCGACACGAAGCGCCACGCGCTCTGCATCTACGACGATCTTTCCAAGCACGCGGCGTCGTATCGTGAAATTTCACTGCTGCTGCGCCGCCCCCCTGGCCGCGAAGCTTATCCCGGAGACGTCTTTTATCTCCACTCGCGCCTGCTGGAACGCGCCGCCAAGCTGAGCGACAAAAACGGCGGCGGTTCGCTGACCGCGCTACCGGTAATCGAAACCCAGGCTGGCGACGTCTCGGCCTATATTCCGACGAACGTCATTTCCATCACCGACGGCCAGATTTATCTTGAAACCGACCTGTTCAACCAGGGCGTGCGCCCCGCCGTAAACGTAGGCCTCTCCGTAAGCCGCGTCGGCGGCAGCGCGCAGATCAAAGCTATGCGCCAGGTTGCCGGCACGCTGAAACTCGAACTCGCCCAGTATCGCGAGCTAGCGGCCTTCGCGCAGTTTGGCAGCGATCTCGATAAAGCCACCCAGCAGCAGCTTAATCGCGGCCAACGCCTGGTCGAATTGCTGAAGCAGGCGCAATTTTCGCCGCTGCCGTTCTCGAAGCAGATCATCGCTATCTTCGCGGGCACGAGCGGCGCGCTGGACGATCTGCCGATCGATCAAGTGCGCGACTTCGAAAAAGCGCTGTACAAATACGTAGACACGGCTAGTCCAGCGCTGCTCAACACGATTATGGAAAAGAAGATTCTCGATGATAGTCTCAAGGCCGAGATGTCGCGGGTAATCAAAGAAGCAAAACAGCAGTTTGTAGATTCAAGGCAAGCAGTAGCGAAATAACCAGTGCTTGCTCGCAGCTCGAGGCTCGTAGCTAAAATCTGATTTATGGCCAACGTTCTCGACATCAAGCGCCGTATTCGCAGTGTGATCAACACGCGGCAGATCACCAAGGCGATGAAGACCGTCTCGGCGGCCAAGCTCCGCCGCGCGCAGGAATCCGCGCTCGCGGCGCGCCCCTATTCGCAGATGTTGACGAACGTCCTGAAATCGCTGGTCTCGCGCGCCGATGCCTACGACCCCATTACAGGCGAACCGCGGCATCCATTGCTGATTGAGCGTCCGGAAAAGAACATTCTGTTGATCGTTGTCACCGGCGACAAGGGTCTCGCTGGTGCGTTCAACACGAACATTCTGAAAGTGGTCACGAAGTTTATCGAATCGAAGCCCGACCAGAACATTGACGTCGAGTGTATCGGCCGCAAAGGCCGCGACTTCATGCGCCGCCGCTATCCGATGGCTCCGGCGAGGAAGTCGTCGGAAAGCGGAGAAACGGACGCCTCGCCCGCCTTGCGCGACTCTGAGGGAGGAGCGATAGCCGTCCCACGCGCTGGCCGCGTGCAGATCGTCGGCGAGTACGTCGGCGTTCTCAGCAAGGTTGAGCATAACTTCGCTTCGAATCTAGCTCAGGGCATCGTTGAGCGCTACTGCGATGGCGAGATTGACGGCGTCTACATCCTTTACAACGAATTTAAGTCAGTGATTGCGCAGCGCCTGATTGCCGAGCACCTGCTTCCCATCAAAGAAATCGGCGCCGTTGACGTGCGCCTGGCCGAGGAAGCGGATGAAGAAGAGCGCAAGCGCATGCTGGAAGCAGCCAAGTCCGCTGGTGTAGGTGTCCGTCCCGTCGATACGCATGCAGTCGATGAAGCGGCGGAGAAGTTTGGCGCCTCGCAGGTTGACTACATCTACGAGCAGCCGCCCGATCAGCTTTTCAGCGAGATTCTGCCCAAGTACATCGGCATCCAGATTTTCCATGCGTTGCTCGAATCGGTTGCGGCCGAACATGCCGCCCGCATGACAGCCATGGATTCGGCAACGAATAACGCGTCGGACATGATCGATTCGCTGACGCTGATCATGAACCGCGCGCGCCAGGCCAAGATCACGAAAGAAATTATCGAGATCGTGAGTGGCGCGGCAGCACAGGGATAGGGAAGAAGCTTCTAGCTAATTAGCTGCTAGCTTCTAGCAAAATCAGGGTTTGGGTAGGTCGCGGCTTTAGCCGCGCCGAACGCACATAGAAATGATTCGGGGCTTTAGCCCCTGAGGTTTGGATTTTCGCTAGCAGCTAGAAGCTAGTGGCTAGCAGCTGAGGTCTTATGCCAGAAAATATCGGACACGTCATCCAAGTAGCAGGTCCCGCCGTGGACGTGCAGTTCGTCGAAGCGGCCATGCCTCCCATATACCAGGCGCTGCGCGTCGTCAGCGACGGCTTCACGGTGCCGACGCCCATCGACGTCATTCTCGAGGTGCAGCAGCACCTCGGAGAGGGCCGCGTGCGCTGCGTCGCCATGCAGCCCACTGACGGCATGGTCCGCGGCATGAAAGCCATCGATCAGGGCGGTCCCATCTCGGTGCCCGTCGGCCGCGGCACGCTCGGCCGCGTGATGAACGTTATCGGCGAACCGGTCGACAACCTTGGCCCTGTCGCTTACGACAAACGGATGCCGATTCACCGCCTGGCCCCGGCCTTCGACGAGCAATCCACCACAGCGGAAATGTTTGAAACCGGCGTCAAGGTCGTTGACTTGATCCAGCCGTTCTTGAAGGGTGGCAAAATCGGCCTGTTCGGCGGCGCTGGCGTGGGCAAGACCGTCGTCATCATGGAACTCATCAATAACGTTGCCAAGCAGCACGGAGGTTTTTCCGTATTTGCCGGCGTTGGCGAGCGCACCCGTGAAGGCAACGACCTGTGGCTGGAAATGAGTGAGTCGGGCGTCATCAAGCCCGGCAATCCCGCTGAGTCCAAGGCAGCGCTGATCTATGGACAGATGACCGAGCCTCCCGGCGCGCGTCTGCGCGTTGCGCTGACCGCGCTTACTGTCGCCGAGTATTTCCGCGACGAACAGGGTGCCGACACGCTGCTTTTCATTGACAACATTTTCCGTTTCACGCAGGCGGGATCGGAAGTCTCGGCTCTCTTGGGCCGCATGCCTTCCGCCGTAGGCTACCAGCCCAACTTAGCGACTGAAATGGGCGAGTTACAAGAGCGAATTACTTCCACTAAGAAAGGCTCGGTAACATCAGTGCAGGCGATTTATGTGCCTGCCGACGATCTCACTGACCCTGCGCCTGCCACGACCTTCGCTCACCTCGACGCCACGACGGTGCTTTCGCGCGCGCTGACCGAGATCGGAATTTATCCAGCCGTCGATCCTCTGGCTTCGACTTCGCGCATTCTCGATCCGCGCATCGTCGGCCAGGATCATTATGATGTCGCGCAGATGGTGAAGAAGACCCTGCAGACATACAAAGACCTACAGGACATCATCGCTATTCTCGGCATTGACGAACTGAGCGAGGACCAGAAACTTACCGTCGCCCGCGCCCGCAAGGTGCAGAAATTCCTTTCACAGCCGTTCTTCGTGGCCGAGCAGTTCACCGGCACACCGGGACGCTACGTGAAGATCGCCGAAACCGTAAAGGGCTTCCGCGGAATCGTCGAAGGCAAGTACGACGACATCCCCGAGCAGGCGTTCTACATGAAGGGAACGATCGAAGAAGTTCAGGAAACTGCCGAGAAGATGAAGGCCGTAGCAGCGTAGGAGGCAGTCGCTGGTCGCTAGTCGCCAGTCGTTGGCAACAGCGCATCGCGACTGGTGGTCAAGGCGAACGACCAACGACTAACGACCAATGCCAGACACTTTTCAACTCGAAATCGTCACCCCTGCAAAGCAGGTGGTGAAAGACGTTGCCGCCGAGGAAGCGCAGATTCCCGGCCTCGACGGCTACCTCGGCATTCTTCCCGGCCATGCCCCACTCATCACCGAGCTGAAGGTCGGCGAAATTACCTACCGCGCGAATGGCGCCACGCATACCCTCGCCGTCGCCTGGGGATTTGCAGAAGTTCTCCCGGAAAAAGTTACGATCCTTGCCGAAACCTGCGAGCGCCCGGAAGACATTGATCTGGCCCGTGCGGAAAAAGCAAAGACGCGCGCCGAGGATCGCCTGAAGAGCAACAATCCTGAAATTGACTACACCCGCGCCGAAGATTCGCTGCAGCGCGCCGAAACGCGAATCAAAGTCGCTTCCGAGAAGTAGGACGAGATTCGGAATTACTGTAGTTAACTTCTCTTGCGGATCCACGAGCTGCCCGTCGCCCACACGCCTTTGAGCAGATGACGTGCGCGCACACCAAAGGCCAAAGCCAAGCGGAGCCTGCTAAACTTTCCAGTTCCTTTCTTGAGAGCGGAAGGCAATCATGACCATCCAACGCGTAGGAGTGATCGGTGCGGGCACCATGGGCAATGGTATTGCCCACGTGTTCGCGCGGTGCGGTATGAATGTTGTTCTGTGCGATGTGGAGCAGCGCTTTCTGGATCGCGGGTTCGAGACCATCGGCAAGAACATGGATCGCGAAGTCGCCAAGAATAAGATCAGCGCGGATGATAAGAAGGCAACGCTCGGGCGCATTACGCCCGCGCTCGATCGTGCGCAACTTGCCAATTGCGATCTGGTCGTCGAGGCTGCCACGGAGAAATTCGAGATCAAGTCCGAGATCTTCCGCGACCTTGATCGCATTATGAAGCCAGACGTGATTCTGGCGTCAAATACGTCCTCGATTTCAATCACCAAGATTGCAGCACTGACCAAGCGCGCTGACAAAGTCATCGGCATGCACTTCTTCAATCCGGTCCCGGTGATGAAACTGGTTGAACTGATTCGCGGCCTGGCGACCTCGCAGGCGACCTATGAAACCGTGCGCGACCTGGCTGCCAAGCTCGAGAAAACTCCGGTCGAAGTGAATGACGCGCCGGGGTTCGTCTCCAACCGCGTGCTTATGCCGCTGCTCAATGAGGCCATGTTCGCGGTGATGGAGGGCGTGGCGACGCCGCAGGCGGTCGACGAGGTATTCAAACTCGGCATGGCCCATCCAATGGGTCCGCTCACACTGGCTGACTTTATCGGCCTCGATGTCTGTCTCGACATCATGCGCGTAATGCACGACGGGTTGGGCGATCCCAAATATCGTCCCTGCCCGTTACTTGTCAAAATGGTGGATGCCGGCTGGCTGGGCCGCAAGAGCGGCCGCGGCTTCTATTCCTACGCGTAAGATTACTCGATGACAGATATGTGGGGCGGAATCATCCCCGAGCGTAAGCCCGGTGGCGATGGCGTCTCCTACGCGCTGGCGGTGGTGTTTGGAGCCGGGGCCGGATGGATCGACATCAAAGTCGGCGACCTGCTGCTGACCGCGATGGCCGTACTCGCCTCCTGCATGCTGCTCGGCTTCATGAGCCCGCGCAAGCCCTGGCGCTGGGTGCTGCTGATCGGCGTGTTTATCCCGGTCGTCGAATGGCTAGCCTACTTTTTTTTGTCGCAGAAGCCGGATCGCGCCCAGGTCTACGAGTCGTTCCTCGCGTTCGTCCCCGGAATTGCCGGCGCCATTGGAGGGGCGGTTGGCCGCGGCGTTGTCGACAACCTGTTTCCGAAAAAGTGAAGAATCAATGCGATTGGCGAGCACCCGTAGATGGGCATGTCCTCTTGCCAAACAATGGTTGTCCCCATTTGCTAGCCGTGCCCTCAAAGGTGCCGAGCTGGCAAAAAATCCTCCTCTTCCACAGCCGCGAAAGGTAAGCTAGCGCATATGGCAGTATCGGTGTCGTTGCTGGCCAGCGGCAGTCGTGGGAACTGTGCACTGGTAGCGAGCAGTTCAACCCGCATTCTAGTCGACGCCGGTCTCTCGGGCCGCGAGACCTTCAAGCGGCTGCACGCACTGGAAGAACGCCCTGATCAAATCTCCGCCATCCTGATCACGCACGAGCATTCCGACCATGTTGGCGGACTCCAACGTCTGGCAACCAAACTAAAAATTCCCGTATTCATAACTGAGGGAACGCACCACGCCTGGAGCCGCGCCATGCGCGACGAGGAAGGGAAGATCCCGGAGCTGCCGAAGGCCGAGCATTTTTCAGCCGGCCGCAGTTTTCGCGTGGGTGACATCGAGGTGTCGCCATTTACCATTCCCCACGATGCCGCTGACCCGGTCGGCTTCACATTTCGCGCCGAGGGAATCAAGATCGGTTTTGCCACCGACTTGGGATACATGCCGGTGAGTGTCCGGAACCATCTGAGCGGCTCAACCATACTAGTGATGGAGTCGAATCACGACGTCGAGATGCTGCGAACGGGCCCTTATCCGTGGTCGGTGAAACAGCGCGTGATGAGCCGCGTGGGCCATCTCTCGAATGACTCACTCGCGGAATTCTTTACCAGCGACTATGATGGAAGTGCCGAGTATCTGGTTTTGGCGCATTTATCTGAGCAAAATAACCATCCCGAAATCGCGCGGGCATCGGCAGAAAACGCCCTGCGCAGCCGCCAGGGCCTCTGGTCAAACCGAGTGCTGCTGGCTGCACAGGCCGAGGCCACAACGCCCATTCGCCTGTAACTTCGTATGAGAGAGTGCATCGAACCGATCGTGGGGAAGATCCTTGCGGGCTGGCGATATGACATCTCCGGTCTGGCGCCGGAAATGCGCGAGGACTACGAACAGCACTTCGCGGAGTGCGAGCGCTGCAGCAGCCGGCAGAAGCTGCACCGCGTCATCGACATTTCCCTGATCGTGTTGGCCTCGGCCTCGGCTGCCGTATTTCTGCTGGCCTTTGCGGCCATTCGTTATTTCGAGCCGCGGCATGCCTTCTGGCTGGAGTTGGGCGCCCTCGCAGGGTTTGCGCTATCGGCGCTGATCTGGCTGATCGTCGCCGTGGCAACACCAGCCCCAATGGTGGTGGTCGATGCGGCCAAACTCGGCGCGCGCCACGTGCATGATCGTCTGCCCGCTGAAATCCGCCAGCGCCTGCCGGAAGAATTGCGGGTTAAGATTACGGGGTCGTAGTCTGACGTGCGCGCGCCGGCTATCTGGATCGTCGTAATCAGCGTTCTTTCCGTTCGCGCCCTTGCGCAAAGTCCCGAGTCACAAGCTCCCAGCCCTGACCAACAGAATCCCCCGGCCCACGACATGACGAATATGCCCGGCATGGGCATGAGCATGCCGCAATCTGCGCCTGACTGGATGCCCTCGGCGCACTTCAGTTCCGGGACGGGGTGGCAGCCTGCCGCAACTGCCGGCCATTCCTGGATGAAAATGCTGGGCAACTGGGAACTGATGGCCCACGGAGTCATCTTTGTCGATTACAACCAGCAGGGCGGTCCGCGGGGCGAAGGCAAAGCGGAGTCAGTGAACTGGCTGATGCTGATGCAACAGCACCCTACCGCCGGCGGCACGCTGCTCTTCCGGGAGATGTTTTCCGCAGAGTCGCTAACCGCGCCCCATCCCGGATTTCCTGAGCTTTTTCAGACCGGCGAGACTTACCACGGCTTGCCGCTGGTCGATCACCAGCATCCTCACAACGTATTTGGCGAATTGGCTCTCGACTACAACCATCCGGTCGGCGACAAAGTTTCATGGCTATTCTATGGAGGCCCCGTCGGGGAACCGGCGCTCGGACCGGTAGCTTACATTCACCGAGCCTCGGCCGCAGAGTTGCCGCTGGCGCCGTTGTCGCACCATCTTCAGGACTCCACGCACATCAGCTTCGGAGTGCTTACCACAGGTCTGGTTCTATATCATCTCAAGATCGAAGGCTCGGTGTTCAACGGCCGCGAGCCCAACGAGAAACGCTACAGCATTCAATTCGCGCCGCTCGACTCATGGTCCACCCGGCTGAGCATCGCTCCCTCTCGAAATTGGACCATGCAGTACAGCTACGGCCGTTTGGAGCATCCCGAAGCCTTGGAGCCAGGCAGCCAGCGTCGCCAGACGGCTTCGGTGGAATATGTTCGCCCGCTGATGAATGGGTCGTGGGCGACGACGGCACTATGGGGAAGAGTGCACAAGGAAGCGGATGGCCACAATCTCGACGGTTACTTACTTGAGACTACACTGAACTTCAAATCGAATTACTACGCGTTTTCACGACTGGAACTTGTCGATAAGGACGAGTTATTTCCCGATAATCCTATGTCTCCCAGCTTTCGCATTGGGGCCTATACGTTCGGTGGCGAGCGCGACCTCTTTCAGCGCCGGTTGTGGCAACTGGCTCTCGGTTCGGATGTTACTTTCTATTCGAAGCCGCCAAGCCTGAACCCTGCCTATGGAGCCAATCCCGTCTCATTCCAAGTATTCTTCAGAGCGCGCCCAGCACTGCATCGTCACCGGCACTAGTACGATTTCGCCGTTGCGCCGGGGGAAGCAACGGGCCTCTTCGCCCTCCGCAATCCGCCGGTTGCGCGTCCTCGCTACTTTGGAGCGGGGGCTTCGGTAGAGGCCGCCGGCGGGGCAGTCAGCTTCCTAACGTCGTCCACGAGCTTAGACATTGTCTGATCGAAGTTCTTACGGCCTGTCGCCTGTCGAACCCATGGTTGCACTTGCTCGGCGAAGGTCCAAAGGACAACATGTGTTTTGGGATCGAGGACGACCAAGCGAAGCTGCGGTTCCAACAAGATCAAGAAATTGATGTTGAAGATCAAATCGGCGTCCGCCGGAGCCCGCACCAGCTCGTACTCTCCCCAATCCTTCATGTGCTCGTAGAGCACGTTGTAAGTCAGGTCTGGCACCCGGAAGATGATATCTGCAGTGCTTTCGCTATTGGAAATGAACACTTTCTTACCTGTGAGAACTTGTGTGGGGATTGGAGCGGTGGGTGGATCGGCCACTTTCTTCGCAGTTGCAATGGGGACGGTTAGGAGTGTGCTGGCGGCGATGAAACAAACGGCTCTGATTCTTGTGATTCTCGACATGGGTACTCCTATCAAAACGCGATTCAAAAATTTAGAACAGATCCCGAATTCAGAGTTCATTGTGAGCGCGCGAAAGCCACCCGCAGGCGATGCTCTGATGAACGGGACACCGAATCAAACACCATGTTGTTAAGTGTCTTCGCTTCGCACGTAAAGTTCTGTGAAGATTGTGAAGTCATTTGTCATCGGAGCTTTCAGGCCATCTATCCCAAACCTCCCTCAGTGCGGTAGCCTCTATTCAGGGTCCGTTTATGAAATGGGGCGAGCCTTGAGCATCCAGGATGAGCAGGAACTGCTTTCTCTAAAAGCCGCCGGGCGCATCGTGCGCCAGGTCCTCGACGCCATGAAGGCGGAAGTCCGGCCCGGCATCTCCACGCGCCAGTTAGACGAGATCGGCGCTCGTGTGATGACAGAGAACGGAGGCCGCTCCGCCCCCACCATGGTTTACCAGTTTCCCGGCGCAACCTGCATCAGCTTGAACGACGAAGCCGTGCACGGAGTTCCCGGGGATCGCCAGCTCAAAGAAGGCGATCTTGTGAAGCTGGACGTCACCGTGGAGAAAGACGGCTACATGGCCGATGCCGCTGTAACGGTGCCGGTTGGCCGCGTCGGCAAGGAAGCGGAGCAATTGATGATCTGTGCGGAACAGGCTTTCCAGAAGGCCATGCTGGTCGCCCGTGCCGGATTCCGCATCTTCGAAATTGGCCGCGCGGTGGAACGCGAGGTGCGGCGGTCGGGTTTTGCCGTGATCCGCGAACTCGGCGGTCACGGCATAGGCCGCACCATTCACGAACTGCCCCGCGTGCCGAACTACGCCGATCCGCAGGCCCGCCAGATCATGAAAGAAGGCCTCGTAATCACCGTAGAACCAATAATTTCCAGCGGATTGGGCCGGGTCGTTACCGACAAGGACGGCTGGACCCTCCGCACCGGCGATCACGCACTTTCCGCCCATTTCGAGCACACCCTCGTCGTTACCTCGGGGCCGCCCATCCTGCTGACCGCCGGTTAGTGCTTTGGCGATTGACCGTCGCCCGGCTTGGAGGTAGAGTTGGACTTTAGGGCCCTGTATTCTCCCCCCATACCCTGAGCCAAGTGCGCGTTGCCTATTTCAAACTCGCAATGCTGTTTCTCCTCGTGTCCAGCCTGGCTTGGGCCGCTCCGTCGCGGTTTTCCGCGCAGAAACGAATTGGTCTGACCACCGGCGACCAGTGGGAGCCTGCCGCCGCTGCGGATGCCTCCGGTCACGTCTACGTCCTCTATCCGCAGTACGGACGAGTGCCAGATTGCAAAGATTGCCGCATTCCGACGATGCTCTTGCTGGTCAGCAGCGACAACGGCAAGAACTGGCTGCCTCCGCATGTCATGCTCGAATCTGGCTCCGGCCAGTTTGATGCGCAACTTGCCATCGATCCCACCGACCATCACACGCTGGTTGCCGCCTGGCTCCAGAACGGCAAGCGGGACGTCATGGTTGCAAGATCTTCCGATGCCGGCGCCACCTGGACCTTTGCGGTCGCGGCTCGCGGCAACGTGCAACTCGATAAGCCTGCCCTTGCCGTCCATGGCCAAAACGTCTACGTCGCCTTCAATCACGAAGAGGAAGTCTGGGCTGCCGTGTCGCAGAATGGCGGCCGCACCTTTACCTGGGCGCGCGTCAACGAGGAGAGCCGTCCGGGCTGGTCGCTGCTGGGCTCAGCCACCGTCGATCCCCTCGGCAACGTCTACCTCGGTTGGGCCTCTTACTCGAAAGCTGGAGGAGCGCGCGGCTCGGTCGAGCTTTACGTTTCCAAGTCTGCCGACATGGGCAGGACCTGGACGCAAAAACTGCTCGACGTTTCCGCCGCCTCGCCCGACTGCAACGATGAGGATTGCGGCGAAGGCTATCTCGGTGCGCAGATTGCGCTTACCTCCGATAGCGATGGAACTCTCTACGCCTTGTGGAACGCGGGACAATCGCCCAGGGCTCCGCAGCAGATTTACTTTTCGTCATCTACTAACGCAGGTGACAACTGGCTCCCGCGCCAGAGCGTTTCCTCCGCCGAAACGGCCGCGGAGCACGCCTTTCCAGCGATCACCGCCGGTAGCAACGGCGATGTGAGAATCGCCTGGATGGGTTCCTCGGCAGCGCCGCAATCCCGCAGCACGACTTACTGGAACACCTATTACCGCAGTTCGTCGAACGGTGGAGCGACATGGTCCGATGAAATGCGCGTCTCCGGCTATGTGCCGGGGTATAAGTACATTGCGAATGAAGGGTTTCGCTTCCCCTTCGGCGATTACTTCGGAATGGCCATCGACAACCGGGGCGATACCCATATCGTCTGGGGCGAAGGCCTGAATTACCAGTCTCCCGGCTCCATCTGGCACGCCAGCGGACGATAGACGACCCAGCCCCTGACCTTCATTTCTTGGGAACGTTCCACGAGTGTTCCACGTGGAACAATTTACATTGTTATTTGTACGTACAACTTTGGGAGTTGAGGGGAAGAAACTGCGAAACTGACGGGGCGACGATAAATGTTCGGCAGCGAATAATGGGCGAACAAAATAAATTATTGGAATACAGACATGTACGTACAATCGGTGTAGAGGCAACAAACGAAAGGGGCTCGAGGATTTCTGGGAGGTCAAACCGGGCTTGACAGGCGTGATATCGTCCAGCGCAAGCGCGGAGCCGTATAGGGCCTCGGACTTCCCCCCCTTTGCGGCAGTTGCAGATTAGGCTGAGCGCGGCTAGATTAGGTGCGAGAGTTTGGAGCTGGACATGAAAAAACGCATCGCGATCAGCCACCCCACGAAGCCAACACCGGGTGCGCCGGTGGAATCCGCCTCTACGTTAGCTGCCTCTGCATTCATCGACGAGAAGATTAAGGAACTTGGGGACTGGCGCGGGAAGATGCTCGCGAGAGTGCGCGGAATCATACACGCGGCGGACCCTGAAATCATCGAAGAGAGGAAGTGGGTCACGCCGACAAAGCCGGGGACTCCCGTGTTTTCTCACGACGGCATTGTCTGCACGGGAGAGACGTACAAGAGCGTCGTCAAAATTACATTTGCCAAGGGAGCTGCGCTGAAGGACCCTTGCGGTCTATTCAACTCCAGCCTCGATGGGAACGTCAGGCGCGCCATCGACATCCACGAAGGCGAGAAGGTCGATGAGGCGGCGTTGAAGGATCTGATCCGCGCTGCGGTGGCGCTCAATGTAAAAGGCAAGAGTACGCCGAAGGTCCGGCGAAAATCGCCACGGTAAACCAGCGTGCTTTGCAAGACTTCGTTCAATGCAGATAGCGGGCCAGCGTAGAAAGAATATTGCGAATCCCTATTGCTGAAGCGGCTGCGAGCGTCGGTGTGACTACGGCCAGCGACCACACTACCCAGCGTTGTTTCGGAAGATCGCTGTAGAGGAAGAGTAAAACCCAGGGTAATAATGGCAGCGCAAAGCGCGGGAACTCGGCTCGGGCCCACTCCGGTGAGCTGTACGTAAACAGTGCAACCCAATACAGGCATGCGAAGCAGGTTTCGGCAGGATAGGACCTCGCGTACTTCCGCAGATCGCCGCTTTTGATCGCGAACACTGCTCCCAATAACATCAGGGCCACCCAGACCGATGTAAGTGCGCGATTTGTTAAAGGGGCAGGCGACAGGAGTGTGTCGCGAAGAATCGACACAAACGGAAAAGTGAAGGGAGGAGCCCCGTGCCAGTCGTTATGTTGATAGGAAGCAACATTCGCGAGCGGATTTCCAAAATAGTGGGCGAGCGGCCACGCATACAAGCCTCCGATCAACAGAGCGACTAAAATCGCGAAGGTGCATTCTCGGAATCTTCTCTTCCACAGCAACTGAATTCCGAGCCCAATCAGCGCGATCAAACCGTAGGGGCGCACGACTGTAGCCAGAGCGGCAAAGACCGCCGACCATGCCCATTTCTCGCGCCTCAAGGCAAGGAAAGCAGCCAATATCAAGGCGATGAAAAGCGGTTCGGCTCCGCCGAGCAGCGAGCGCTGAAACCAGTCCAAGCTCAGCAGACAAAAGAACGCAGCCACCCATCCGCCCCACAGGCGATGGCAAAGCGTTAAGGCCGCCAGCGATGCCGCTACGCAAAGAAGCACGAACGCGGGACGTAAAGGAATGCGGGTCAGCGTGGACAAGAAGGCGGTTGCGTACGAGACTCCCCAAAACTGGTGCACCTCGACCCCAGTAAACTGCCAGTGCTGGATCGCCGCGGCTGGCGTCAAGTAGGCGGGGTTGTCGCCAAAAGCACTGCCTCCAACCAGGCTCAGACCGCCGCCGAGGAAGAGTGCGGTGTAAAAGACGGCATAGGAGAGAATTACAAGTGCGAAGATTTCTGACAGCGGGGGAGCATCAAGGTTGCTAGGCGGAATTTGCGGATTTGTTGTCGAGGAACTTTCCATGAGCGGCTTGCTTTGGCGAAAGCTCATTTATATTAAGCGATGGAATTGCGGATTCACCTGGCAAATGGTGCCTGCTACAGGATGATGGGGTTCTTTCAGCGAATATTTCAGCAGGCAGTAGAGGGCGCGCACGCCGTCCTTCCATCCGATCTTCTTGCCTTCCTCATAAGTGCGTCCGCAATAGCTGATGCCCACCTCGTAAATGCGGAGATGG
>JBAQIB010000030.1:0-1681 GCA_049288625.1 Terriglobales bacterium
TTCCGGCTGCATCGTCTCCGGAAGCATGGTGAAGGGCTGCGTACTCTCGCCGGACGTGCGGGTGAATTCGTACAGCGAAATTGAGGACAGCATTTTGTTTTCGCATGTCAACATCGGACGCCATTGCCGCATTCGGCGTGCGATTATTGACCGCGATGTGCACATCCCAGAAGGGACTTCGATCGGCTTTGACCCCGAGGCTGACCGCCAGCGCTACTTTGTCACTGAGACTGGAATTACGGTGGTGACGCGCGATTACTCGCTGTTCGAAAATCCAGTGACGGTGGACTACTTCACCAGCGAGTAGCAATGAATGTGCCGCGACCCGGCTTGCGCCCCCTGGATTCACTGCGTGTCAACCACAAACCACTTGGTCCGCAGAGCCCGCCGGGAGCGCAGAGGTTTTGAGCAAAGGGCGCACGCAAATCGTGTCTCTATGACGAAAGACGCCGCCTACTGGGTCGCCAAGCTGGACCTGATCCCCCACCCTGAAGGCGGCTATTACCGGCAAACCTATCGCTCGGAACTGGCGATCGCCAAAGAAGCTTTGCCTGCGGAGTTCACCGGAGCACGGCCGGTTTGCACCGCGATCTACTTTCTGCTTGAGGGCGGGAACTTTTCCGCTTTTCACCGGCTGCGCTCGGACGAGATGTGGCACTTCTATTTTGGCGGGACGGTCTCCGTGCACGTCATAGAATTGGACGGACGTCATTCGGAGATCTTGCTGGGCAACGATCCCGAGGCCGGCGAAGCGTTTCAGGCGGTGGTGAAAGCGGGCCGCTGGTTCGCTTCCTGCGTCAGAAACCCTGCGACCTTCGCGTTGGTGGGTTGCACGGTCGCGCCCGGCTTCGATTTCGAGGATTTCGAAATGGCTGAGCGGGAGGAGTTGGTGAAGCTTTATCCACAACATCAGAAGTTGATCGAGCGCTTCACGCGCAAGTGATTGTGTGGCGTAGGGGAAGTGATTGTGTGGGGGCGGGTCTTCGATCCGCCCGGCTCGACCACTGTCTAAGCCAATCCATTTCGAGCTTTGAAGTCTCCCATTCCGAACCTCTAAGCCTGTCATCCCGAACGAAGTGAGGGATCTGCAGTTGGCAGCCAGCCAATCACCTCGGCCGAAACCCCTCGGAACATATCAGACTAGTGTTCCGCGTGGAACCCTTCGAACCTGGCCTCGTTTTCACTCGCCGGGGGGCAAGCCCTATCCCTACCCGACCTGTTCCGCACATAAACGCAGTCCTGCCCATCCGCGTCCCTACGGGCTTTGCTTCTCGCTGGCGCATCTGCGAAACTGGCCACTGTTTCTTTCGCTGAACGCTTCCCATGGGCCGCATTCAAGTGCTTCCCGAGCACGTTGCCAACAAGATCGCCGCCGGCGAGGTGGTAGAGCGCCCGGCCTCGGTGGTGAAGGAGCTGTTGGAAAATGCGCTGGATGCGGGTTCCACCCGCATCCGCATCAATGTTGAGGCCGGGGGCCGAAAGCTTATCCAAATTACCGACAATGGCTGCGGCATGGTGCGCGATGACGCGCTGCTGGCCTTCGAGCGGCATGCGACTTCGAAAATTAAGGACGCCGAAGACCTGCTGAGCGTCGCAACTTTGGGGTTTCGTGGCGAGGCTCTGCCTTCGATTGCTTCGGTGACGCGCCTACGCCTGGAAACTCGGGCGCCGGATGAAGCGT
>JBAQIB010000031.1:0-2732 GCA_049288625.1 Terriglobales bacterium
GATTCATACGCGCCGGGATAGCCGCCGGAAGCCATCACCACGCACACCGCCGCATCGTCGGACCATTTGAAATCACCATCACTGGTGCGGCCATCGATCGAGGCTTCCATCGCTTCGACGAGATCGCTGTCAAGACGCATCAGGATGGGCTGTGTTTCCGGATCGCCAAAGCGGCAGTTGAATTCGAGCACCTCCGGTCCCCGGGCGGTCATCATCAGGCCGCAGTAAAGGACGCCTTTGTACTCCGCTCCTTCTTCTTTCATCCCAGCCACAACCGGCTTCGCGATGTGGGCCACCAGCCAGTCGCGCATTTGGTCGTCAATGATCGTCTTCGTCGTGTACGCGCCCATGCCTCCCGTGTTGGGGCCGGTATCGCCATCGCATACGCGCTTGTGATCCTGTGCCGCCACCAGCGGCGCTACGCGCTCGCCGTCGCTTACGACCAGAAACGAGAGTTCGTCGCCTTCCAGGAACTCCTCGAGCACGACGCGCGCTCCGGCCTCGCCGAGCATGCGGCCACTGAGCATTTCATTGGCGGTGCTGGCGGCTTCGTCTTTGCTTTTGGCGATCACGACGCCTTTGCCGGCCGCCAGGCCGTCGGCTTTGACCACGATGGGAGTGTGAAAGTGTGGGAGCGCATCGCGCACGTCTTCAGGCGAATTACAGATGGCATAGTGCGCGGTGGGAATGCGGTGGCGCTGCAGAAATTCCTTGGCGAAACTCTTGCTGGTCTCCAGCTGCGCGGCGGCGCGCGTGGGGCCAAAGGTTCGCCAGCCCCGCTTTGTGAACTCGTCGACCACGCCGACCATGAGCGGCACTTCCGGGCCTACCACGGTGAGGTCAGGCTGAATCTGGTTGGCGCGCGCAAGCATCGATTCCAGGCTCTTCACATCGACGGCAACGCACTCGGCCTCTTCTGCGATCCCGGCATTGCCCGGCGCGCAATAAATTTTGCCGGCTCGCGGGGACTGGCCGAGCTTCCAGACGAGCGCGTGCTCGCGCCCTCCGCCACCGAGAACCAGAATTTTCATGGAGCCGGACATTGTGGACTTTTAAGGGTAGGGGCGCGAAGGGATGATGTCAACGGGAGGAGAGCTAAGGTCAAGGGTTAGAGGTCAGCTTGCAGAGGTAAGAGCCATCTAGGCAAGGCCCACGGTCCTTCTCCGCTGCCGCAGTTCGTTCTCAATTCTCAAGATGCTCACTCCAGCGGACAAGGGGTTTCACCTCTGCAATCTGACCTCTAACCTCTGACCTTCCAGTGTCGCCGAAATCTGCCATTAACTAGAATTAATCCCGCCGTATAATGCGGTTCACGTGATTACCGTTTCCAAAGAGGATTACCTCAAAGCAATTCTTGAGGCGGAGGGCGAAGGCGAGACCGTGATCTCGGCTACGCTGGCGCACTGGCTGAAGGTATCGCCTCCGGCAGTGACGATGGCGGTGCGGCGTCTGAAAAAGGATGGACTCGTGCGCGTCAATAGCGACGGCCGCGTGCGCTTGACTGCTGCCGGACTCAGGATCGCACGCAAGCTTACCGAGCGCCACCACCTGATCGAGCGCATGCTCACCGAGATCTTTGGCATGGAGTGGTACCAGGTACACGACGAGGCCGAGCGCCTGGAGCACGCGGTTTCTCCGGCGTTCGAGGCCCGATTGGTGGCAAAGCTGGGCCGCGGACGCCCTTGTCCGCATGGGAATCTCAGCGAATTGGAAAGCCCGGCCAGCCGCCGGCGCCGCGGGCTGGTGTTGCTGTCGGAAGCGGAGCCGGGACAGAATTATGTCGTGAGCGGGATCTACGAGCGCGACCGGCACCTGCTGGAATTCCTGGAAGCGCGGGGAATTCATCCGGGTTCCAGGCTCGCGCTGCTCGAGCGCAATTACGATAAGACTCTTTCCATCAAGACAGCCTCCGGCAAAACGGCGACGCGCCGGATGGTGCTGGGGCGATCGGCGGCGGAAAGAATCTGGGTTTCCCACTTGCGCTCCCGTTCCGCATAATTCCCATATCATTAACCATAGTTAACGTAGTATTGTGTATACCAGTTGACTTGGGGTGCATCTGGAACCATCCATGAAGTCTGCCCGGCCCACACACGGCGAAGCTGCAGCTGGCCACCGCGTTGGCGTCGCCGAAAGTGCCGCAGGGGCGACGTCGAGCCCTGCGGCGTCCGGCGCCGCATCCTCCAACACCCACGTGTCTCTGGAAGGCGTGCACAATACGGTCGAGGTGCCGCATCATCAGGCTGGATTCTGGCAGCAGTGGCGGGCATTCGTCGGCCCGGCAATTCTGGTCAGCGTCGGATACATGGACCCCGGCAACTGGGGGACCGATCTTCAGGGTGGCGCGCAATTCAAATATGGCCTGCTCTGGGTGGTCGGACTCGCCAGCGCCATCGCCATTTTCATGCAGGTGATTTCCGCGCGGCTGGGCGTCGTCACCGGCAAAGACCTCGCGCAGTGCTGCCGCGACTGGTATCCCGCGTGGACCCGCTGGCCGAACTGGCTGATGAGCGAGATGGCCATCGGGGCCTGCGATCTGGCCGAAGTGCTGGGGAGCGCGGTCGCGCTCAACCTGCTGTTTCATCTTCCGCTGCTTTGGGCGGTCATTATTACTGGCCTGGACGTTCTTCTGCTATTGGCCTTGCAACGGTTCGGCATGCGGACGATCGAAGCGATCGTGTTGCTGCTGATTGCCACAATCGCGGTCTGCTATTTCATTGAGATCTTCATTC
>JBAQIB010000032.1:0-19347 GCA_049288625.1 Terriglobales bacterium
CATCCTCCTTTCGCCAGCGTTTACGAGATGCTGCTGAGTTTTGTTTGGACGCTGGCGGTGCTCACGCTGATCGCCGAGAAAAAATATGGCGTGAAGGTTATCGGCACAGTCACTATGCCGGTGGCGATTGTAGGCGTGGTGCTGATGCAGTTGCTGCGGACCGAGGTTCATCCGCTGGTTCCGGCGCTGCAATCTACCTGGCTGCATGTACACGTCACGCTGGCGATGCTTGCCTATGCGGCGTGCGCGCTCAGCTTTGCGCTGGCCATGATGTTCCTGATCCAGGACGACATGAAAACCGAAACCTTTCTCGCCGCGACCGGCGTGAGCACGCTGGCAATCTATGCGAGCATCGTGCTGACCCGCTTCGAAAAGGGCGGGTTAAGCCTGGTGGCATGGGATGCCGATCGCAAGGCAGAGGTATTTATATCGAAGGGCGTGCGGCTGTTTGTAGTGGTTCCGGATTTGGGGTGGCTGATTCTCCTGACAACGCTAGTCGTCGCCGCACCGCTCGCGTTATATGCTCTGGCCCGTTCGAAGAAAGATGAAAGCTATCTGGCGATTGCCAACCGTGCCGTGTTCATCAGCATCCTGTTACAGATTATGACGCTGGTGCTGTTCCTGCTGCGTGCCCGCGAAGGCGCTTATCCGTCGCTCGACGCGGACGGACTCTTCACCACCAGCCTGGCCGCGAGCCCGTTCATTCTTTCGGGCTTGGTGGGCGGGATTTTCATCTCGCTGCTGTATTTGTTGCTGCTGTGGCGGCGGTCGGACCTGGAGCGCTTGTTGCCGGACGCTAATTCCCTCGACCGCATCACATACAAGACTATCTGTATTGCTTTTCCGCTCCTGACGTTAATGATTGCTGCCGGCGCTTACTGGGCGAACCAGACCTGGGGATCGTACTGGAACTGGGATCCGAAGGAGACCTGGGCAGCTATTACGTGGCTGGTGTATGCCGGCTACCTTCACATGCGCATCACGCGCGGGTGGCGTGGACGCCGGGCGGCATATTTCGCCATCCTGGGATTCGGCGTGGTGATGTTTACGTTCTTTGGGGTCACTTATTTGTTGCCGGGCTTACATGCGTACGCTTAAGGCTCAGAGGCAAGCCGCAACATCCTGTGAAAGACCATGATTAACCGCACACCAACACCGGCGCCAGGCAAGAGCACGACGCGTTCTATGCGCGTGAACTGGCAACTGAAAGCCATTTGGCCGGTCGCCGTGGTACTGCTCAACGGTATGTTCCTGTTTCTGTTGGCGACACTCTCGCTGCAAGACACCGAACGCCATCGCCTGCTGCTGATTGCCGGGGCGGGAGCGGTCGCGATCTGCGGCGTTGTCATCGTGGTGCTCGCTTCCACCATCAATCGCCCAATGATCGAATTGCAGGAGCAAATGGAGCGTGTAGGCGACGGTGATTTGGCAGCCTCGGTCACGTTTGCCAAGCGGAATGACGAGATCGGAGACCTGGGTCGGAATTTCAATTTGATGGTGCAGCAACTCCGCGAAAGCCGCGAAGAGATCGACCTGCTGCACCGCACGCAGATGTCGCGCGCCGAGCACTTCGCCACCCTCGGCGAGTTGGCCACAGGTCTGGCGCACGAAATCCGCAATCCATTGGCTGGAATTGCGGGTGTGATCGAAATCGTGGGCCGCGATCTACCTGCCTCCAGTCCGGCGAGGGCGGTGGTGAAAGATGTGCGCGAGGAGATCAACCAGATCAACCGCATCCTTACCGACCTGCTGGGTACGGCTCGTCCGCGAGCCGCGGAAATGCGCTTGAGCAATTTGAATACAACGGTTGAGCATGCCGTGATGCTGGCTCGTCAGCAAGTGCTGTCCAAGCCAATCAAAATCGAATTTACGCCGGCCGAGAATTTGCCCGAAGTGGATCATGACAGCGATCAGATCCACCAGGTGCTGCTCAATCTGCTTCTCAATGCGGTGCAGGCGATCGAGGGCTCGGGGCGGGTCGAGGTTGCCGTGTTTGCTCGCGAAGACTCCGACGATGCCATCGTTACCGTTTCAGACACCGGCCGCGGAATTCCCGCCGAGCATCTTCCGAACATCTTCCGGCCGTTCTACACGACCAAGGGAGACGGAACGGGATTGGGTCTGTCGCTGGCCAAGCGGATCATTGAGGAACATCACGGACGGATCGAAGTCGAGAGTAAGTTGGACAAGGGCACGACCTTCTCGGTGATGCTGCCCTTGCGGCAGGCCGCCACGGCCGATGGTTTAGTGCTTCAATCTTCCGTTGGCCGCTGACCCCGGCGCATTCCCGATCGGCAATAACGCCAATTGACAGTCTTGCCTTGCGCTGTGGTTCTTGGCGAACCACCGCACATCAAGACGTGACTCTTCCGCCCAGACAGGACGCGCTCCTTTGTGTTCGCATGAACACGAGCCGCCTCTCCGAAGAGCTGTCCCCGCCCGTTGAGACGCAGCACTCTGAGGCGAAGAACCCAATTTTCCGAAAAGCCCATTTTGCATCAAACCCTGGCCCTTATCGCTGAGGCGTGATCTAACGCTGCGGGAAAAACATAACCGAACGATTCCCCTGAGCGGAGGCGCGGCGGAGTCACAACAACGGATTTAGATTTGTGATCCGTCCGATGTCTGGACGGCTTTTCTTTTGCGTCACGCGAAAGTGGTGCGCGGTAACTTCTGTTATTAGGAATCTAAATTTCAGTGCTGGTGGATAGTCATGCTGCCGCTAAATTGCGTCGCCGCCGAGCCGCTCTCTTTTGATGAGGACAACTGGCAAGTCACCTTCCATATTACAATCAGCAGCAACCCTGCGATCAAACAAAGGTCGCCAATACTGCAACCGTGGAATGCTGCTTGGTCTCCAAGAGCCAATAATTGGCCCTTGCCGGATACATTCCAAATCGGAGAGGCTGGCTGGAAGGTAGAGGGAACGCCCACTGCTGGCATGACACCCTGATTCCACAATGTGACCAGGGCATTGGAGGTAATCCCCAGCAAAATGACCCATCCACCTATTGTTTTGGTATGGATGATGCAGCGTACCGCCCACGCTAGAGTTGTGACCCAAAATAAATAGCAGAAAGCCAGATTCGCCGTCGCCTTCCAAAGAGCCCATAAGCACAGGACGCAAACGAGCTTGACGCAAAACTTCACCGGTAACTTCCTCATGGTCCGTCGATCCGCCGGTCTCTAGTTCACCGTTTGCGCCAGCGCACTCGCACGGACTGAGAATTATCCTTCCAGGCAGGCTGGCGGTCAAGGGCCTGGGGTTTGGTTAGTGGGTCAGTTTGAATTTCCACAGATGTAGCAGTAATCCCCGAAAATTGTGCCAAACTGTGTTTCGTGGTCGGCGTGTAGTGTGGGTTTGAAAAGCGCAACGGCAGGCAGTTTGCCACGCGGGGACAGTGGGCGACTTTGAATTAACCTTTGCATCGTGGGCATATCCGGTTACCGCTGCAGCGTCGTGTGCGCGGGTCCCAACGCGGATTGAGGTGCCCCGTTACGAAAGCTGCTGCTAGTGCTGGGTTCTTATCATCCCGTTCTTGCTGTTGTCTAAACAGTCTGCCCGCGTCAACTGCTGCCTCGAAAGGGTCGTCGTAGCTGCGAAGCGCAGGCACTTCAATGCCCCCCTCAGCACCGATTTTCACGGTGACTCCTTGGTTCTCCATGAAAACTTCACCGCCGTATTCCTCTATCTGCAGGACTTGATTGAGGCGGGAACTCAGGCGCTCTAGTGTATTTTCTTGCTTGTTGGTCATCACGCTACCCCTGTTTCCGCCCTCCGCTGCTCATACTACTCCCAGCGGTCATAGCGGGAGACATGAGAAGTGCGGGACACTTTCGAGCAAGGACGGGTATAACTGGTTTCATTCCCCGGAGATTTTGAGGCACTTAAGGCTTGGCCTGAGCTGAATCTCATAGTTGACATAATATCCCGTGGCTGTTGAAAAACTCTTTTTCTCAAAAATTACAAAAACTGATTTGCGTCAGGATGACTTATGTGCCACTTTCTCGACGCGGATAGACATTTTCGATTCCCTAAATTTTGACTGGTTGAGGCAGAAAAGGAGTTTTTCAACAGCCACTTCCGGTTACACTCATTAACCCGTGCTCGGTTTCCTCAGGATGCCTCGGTGGATGCCAGGGGATTCCCAGGGAACCTAGGGGCCGTGCGTGGCAGGGAAGAGTTGCAGAGCTGTGCCCCAAGAGCTTGCCATGGGCCCCGCCCTTGGGGTGTATGCCCCCTCTGAAACCCGCCAAGCGGGGTAGCAGTAGCGACCTAGCCCGTCTATCCCTGAACTATCAAAGTCCCGCTGTCGAGCGTGCCAAGGCTATCTGATTAGTCTGTCCGGAGTTTCGCCTGTTGGACTCAATGAAAACGCCAACACTCTTCGCCGGCATGGGTTCCGCAAATAAATATCCCTGGGCCGATCCACAGCCGGCCGATACTAACTGTTGGTGCTGGTCAGTTGTTTCCACCCCTTCAGCGACCACCTTAAGATCTAGATTATGCGCCAGCCCGACGATTGTCTTAATGATGGCATAGTTTTCGGCATCCATCGTCTTGACGAACGACTGATCGATTTTGAGGGTATCGACTGGAAAACGGCGAAGATAGCTCAGAGAGGAATATCCGGTGCCAAAATCGTCGATACTCAGCTTCACTCCTAAAGCCCGTAGCTGCGCCATCGTTTGGCCGGTCGCCGCAACGTCCTTCATGGCCAAGCTTTCGGTGAGTTCGATGGTTATGCACTGCGGATCAACCGCACTCTCTTCAATTGCATCTTTGACGTGCCCGATAAAACCGGGGTGAGAGAAATGTTTTGAACTTATGTTGATGCTGACATATAACGGCGGCTCAGCAGGATAGCATTGTCGCCACCTCGCCGCCTCTAAACACGCCTTTTTCAAGACCCAAACACTAATAGGGACAATCAGGCCGCACTGTTCTGCTACCGGGATAAAAGTGCTTGGTGGTACCGAATTTGATTTCGAGGGCTGCCACCGCAAGAGCGCCTCGAAGCCCTGTACTGCTCCCGTATCTAGCGCGACGATTGGCTGGTAGTGAAGTGTCAGTTCTTCATTTTGGAGGGCATATCTCAGCGTGGCTTCTAGAAGAAGTCGATTCATGACTTGCTCGTGCATCGTACGGTCAAACAGCTCACTGCAAGCCTTCCCTTGGTCTTTCGCACGATACATAGCGATATCGGCATTCTGAAGCACCGCCTCCGCTGATGTTTCTGGCGACGTCAGCGCGATGCCAATTGACGTGCTCTTAAAGATCTCAAGTCCCTCCAGTAGGAACGGCCGTGTAAATGATGATTGGATTCTCTGGGCTACCCGGATGGCATCGCTCGGGTCAGTAACGTCCTCCACTAGAACCGTAAACTCATCTCCACCCATCCTGGCGATTGTGCCGTCGCTGCGCATGCAAGCCCGTAGTCTGCTGCTCACTTCTTTGATTAGAGCGTCCCCGATTGCGTGGCCATAGCAGTCATTGACGAACTTGAAGTCGTCGATATCAATGAAAAGGACCGCAGCGGTCTGGTGTGGGTGCCTTTTCATCCGATCCACAACGCTCTGCAAACGTCCCAGAAACAAGGCTCGGTTTGGAAGCCCGGTGAGCGCATCATGTGTGGCGTTGAAAAGCAATTCGTCCTGAGCGTGTTTCCGTTCTGTTATATCTCGGGCATTGTAGACAATGCCGCCGATATTCTTGTGCTGGATCAAGCTTCGAACAACAGACTCGAAATGGAGCCAATTTCCGTCTGCATGTCGTAGCCGGAACTCAACGATCGGATTCTGGCCATGCGTTACCGATCGCGGCCCCGTGCTCGTGGTCTTCTCGAAATCGTCCGGATGGACTAGGTCGATCATATTCGTTCCCGTGAGACTATCTCCGGGCACTGCTAGAACTGTTTGAACGGAAGGACTAGCGTACGTGATTTCGCCAGAGGGATCAGCGATTAGAATGATGTCGGTTGACTGCTCGGTGAGAGCGCGGAAGCGTTCTTCGCTCTCGCGGAGGGCGTTGCGTTCGGTTTCTTCCAACTGACCGATGTGCTCTTGTCGCTGGAGCCGGAGAAAAAGTATCAGGATGGCAGTTGCTGCCAGTATTGCGGCCGCCAGCAATTCGTTTCTAGCTCTCAGCGCAACCCCTTGGGCCCATTTGTCCTCGGCTTCAATGGCAATTTGCACCTGGTGTTGCATCAAGTCGAACTGGGGGCTGACCTCTTGGAAATCGACCTGCTTTGCCTGGTCAAAGTCCCCAACTTGCATCAAAACCCCTTGTCGGCCGGCCGCCATGATGTAGTTGTCTAGCACGGGCCAGACTTTCTCTAAAGCAGAAGTGTGATAGGCATGAAGGTGTGCCGCCAGCACAGCTTTAGGTAGTGCCTGTCTTGCACCCCGCATTTCGGTTTCCGCTTCGGGGGGCAGGCTCTGGTTTTGCAAGGCTGTCAACGTAAGATTGTTGATCTCTCGGGTAAGGGTCGAAATTTGATTGAGAACCACTTGGGCAGAGCGGGCTTCGTCGACCTGATTCCTTTGAAACCAGGAGAGCGCAGCCAAGATGGCGATGGCCGTCGCGAGAAAACCAAACACAAAGGCCAATTTCGGACGTGCTACTAGGCTCCCGCGTCGCGGGTCGAGGGTTCTCCGCGCAGCCCTGACCATTTTGATCATGAAAAACCGAGCGATCTTTTCGCACGCGCTTCCGTGCAAAATGGATAGTAGAGAGGATCGGTTGATCCCCCTTACAACAAGTGCCCCATACTACTATCGAGGATCAGGTCCGGTTTTGGCAGGTCTAGAAGAGGACGCCACATTACGAAAGTGCTTGCGGTTTTGAAGGAAGAATGGACAATCAACTAAACGCTTCGTCACTCCGAACCGAACTGAGTGTCTTCCGGCCCTTCTACACGACCAAGGGGAGACGGAACAGGATTGGGTCTCTCGCTGGCCAAGCGGATCATCGAGGAGCATCACGGCCGGATCGAAGTCGAGAGCAAGTTAGACAAGGGCACAACCTTCTCGGTGATGCTGCCCTTGCGGCAGGCCGTACCGGCCGCGATAGTTTAACGCTGCAATCTTCCGTTGCCGCTGATCCCGGTGTATTTCCGCCTTCTGGTACCTACTCCACCGCGCGAAATGTAACGGTTTCCGATACGAGGACCGGTTTTCCTTCGCAGCACGTAAAGTAGTTGCGAAAAGCTGACAGATCGCGACGCCATGTCCGCCAGCAACATAGGACACGTGTTATTGGAGTACTCCCTCCCTCCGAAAGGCCGCTGAACCTACTTCGGCTTTTTCTGAATCCAACTGTGATTGCCGGGATTCCGGCCGGAGACAGGGGTGGAGACTTCGTCCCCGCTCACGGTGTTCAGCAGCTACAGGCGGCTAAGCGGCCTTCTTCGATTCTGTTGGCTTGCGGGGTGCTCTTCGGTTTCGCACTCTGGCCACTAGTTCTCGGCGATTAAGGAGCGCCATAATTAGCGCGAAGCTGACCAAGATGAAAGGATACGGGAGAAGATACAGACGAAGAAACAGACGCCAGCCACCGACCCAAAGGATGATCCAAGGAGCCCCCATAATCACAGTTGCGACGAAATATGCAAGCACAGTTAGCAACTGATCGACAAAAGCGATAAGGTCGTCCATGAATATTCGGGCAAAAGAGCGCGATGTCATGTCTTCCTCCAGACCCGAGGCTGCTGGATTAGTTGCCGCACAGCATACCCTAGTGTCCATGGGAGATTCGAGAATCGCGTTGGGCTATTCATAATTCTCCATTGTGAATCTTATTGAGGGGAACAGGTCCGTCTCGGCTACCGATTACGCGTAACTGATTATTTTTTTTCTCCTATTGCACAGGCAGGGTGAGTGTCTGTCCCACGCTCATCGAGATGTGCGAGATGTACTGTCCCCCATAAACCTCCGCTCCGGTGCTACTCAGGCCCGTGATCGGAATGATGGCCGTTGGAACTGTGGCCGTCGACGGCATGGTCACGGTGATCGTCGGGTTCGGCCCTCCGATGATGCTGGCCGTCACGTTCGACAAGTTGAAAGAATTTCGATTCTGCATCAACACGCCCAACTGATCGAGAGTCGGGGTCAGTACCGGCAGGTTGTAGACAGCTTTGTACTGGCTGAACGTCTGGTCATACGTATCGGTAAGAAGCGACGATGTCTGCCCGGTCGTGGGCATCCCAGGCGCAGTGTTGATGGAAAAATGCAAATCGGGCTGGTGGAACATCTCCGGATCCATGTCACCGATCAACATATTGTTCAAGAAGCTTGAGCTGACAAAGTTCAGAATCTGGGCTGCAGTGTAGGTGTTGTACGGGGGGACAACGGTCGGATACGAGTAAATGCAGTCAAATTCGGCTTGATCGTCATTCCAGTTAGCGGCGTTATAGTAGATATCGTTGGGATGCCGCGGCACCTCGTAAAGACCCTGTGCATAGCTGTTCACGATGCCGACGTTTGGTGATGGATTGGGACCGTTGTTGAGCTTGCCTTTGACCGAAGTATCGGTCACTACATATTGGATACCGTCCGCATACAAGTAACCCGGGACGCTGGGATCATCCAGGCCGGTTACCCCCGGGGTCACCATGTTGGCCGGGTTAAAGTCGGTAAAAGTGAGCTGGGCGAGGCCCAAGTCACTTGGATCATTGTCCAGGTTTTGTCCACCTGGATTCGAGGCCACCCACAGATTGGTCAGCACCTCCAAGTCAATGTCGTCGGTTGGTGGGTTGTCGTAAATGTCGCCGCAACCCGTACCGCTCGGATTGCTCTGGCATAAACCGTTCAGAGTCGTGGGGTGATCGTACGTATGGCTGATCCAGTGGAAACTCCCCTGATAGCTTTGAAGATTCGCCACCAAGTCATCCCCGACGGTCGCCGTTGCCCCAGTCTCGGCCTGCTGTATGTTGGTTCCCGCGCCGGCAACGGTCGCCGTGAACTGTGTCGTAGCCGGAGTCGTCGAACTGTTCGAAGTAACCGAGAGAATGGTCCAGGTTCCGTTGAATGCCTCGCTGGCGTTAGTAGTCCCAGTGACGGTCACTTGCGCCCCGGGCTGCCCCGTGAACCACTTGGTCGTAAACGTGACCAAATCGTTAGTTGAGGACGTAGCGGTAATCGGAGCCACAAGGCCAGTCCAGTCGCCATTCCCCGCTGTGCCGACGCCGTTGAAGGCCAGGGTCAGCTTGAAATTCGAGAATAAGCCGGACGGATCTGCTTGTGTTCCACTTTGCCAGGAAAGGAGCTGCGTCATATCCGCCGAGTTAACGCGAAAAACCGGCAGATTGGAAGCATCGGGCTTGGTGCGGTCATTAGTTATTGGATCCTGACAGCTTGTCCCCGGTATCCATTCCGAGTCATCAATGAAAAAGTCATCCACTTCCTGCGTAGCGTATACGTGGTAATCGCCCAGGAAGATACCCTGCGTGACCCAGTTGGTCAGACCATAAGCCAGCACCAGATCGTGCGTCAGATATGGGTTGCTGTCGAACGTAAGCGATAGATACTGTCCTGCAAATGGTGTGTTGTAGACAGCCCCCAGCACGTTGCCGGAGTCGTCGGTGAGTAGTGGGGTCGAACCATTGACCGCACTGGAAAGGTAAATGTTAGCGTTCGTGATGCCAACCGGATTGGCAACATTGGCATACGGAAAGATGGAGTTTGCCGCCGCGGCGTAATGGAAGTTATAGGGCGTGGGGCTGGCGGGAATGGAGCCGCTCGGGGACGCCAAGCCAAAGTTCGGGTCAGGATATACGTACCAGTTCACCTGTCGCACGCCGAATTGCGACTCATACGAATAAAGATCGGACACATTGGATATGTTGTATATGTTGTTGCCAAAGCCGAATATCACGCCCTGGAAGTATCCGTGACATGCTCCGTCGGACAGATAGCCGGAGGGTATCGTATCGCTCGTTGTGTTGATGTCGAGCACGGAATACGGTGTGCCGATATAGCCTAGGGCCTGGGTGATCGCGGGGAAATCTGCTTCCGATTCGGCGTTCGTAACCACGAGGACCTTCATATCAAGGATGCGGGCATCGCACGTGACGAAGCCCCCAGGCACGCCGTTCATGGTGGCCGACCCGCTCACTGAACCTTGCGTGGCGGTCAGAATAGCGGCACCGCCACCCGTAGACGTGGCGAGGCCAGAGCCAGTAATGGTGGCGATCGACGTATCGCTGGAACTCCAGACCACTGAATTGGTGAGGTTGGCGGTGGAGCCGTCGGTGTACGTGCCGGTTGCTGTGTATTGCGTGGTGCTGCCCACTCCAACATAGACCGAGGCGGGAGTTACCGAGATCGATGTGAGCGCGGCAGTGACGGTGAGCAGGGTGGATCCTGCGATGGAAGCATAGGTTGCGTTAATGGTGGTCGTGCCGGTCGAGACTGCTGTGGCCTCTCCCTGACTCCCTTGTGAGTTGCTGATGGTCGCCACCGTGGGGGAAGATGAAGTCCATGTTGCGGCTGTTGTGACGTCCGAACTGGTGCCGTCGGCGAACGACGCACTGGCTGTGAACTGCTGCAGAACCCCAAGCGCAATGGCTGGACTGGCGGGCTGGATCGTGACTGAGTTCAGCGCCACGACCGTCAGATTGCCCCCACCGCCCGTGTTGGTACTCATGATGGCCGTTCCGGTCTCTGGCGTGTAAGTCGCCACGATCTGCACCGTGCCTCCCGCTACACTGGTCACCAAACCTTGAGGAGAGGAATTGCTCACGGTGGCAACCGTGCCATCACCGGCACTCCAGGCGACGATCGCCGTAATGTCCTGCGTCGTGCCGTCTGAGTAGGTGCCGGTCGCGGCGAACTGGATGGTTGCACCTTGATCGATAGCGGCCGTAGCTGGAGTCACTGCAATTGACGTAAGCACTGCAGCCGTCACGGTCAGCTGCGTGTTGCCGCTCGTCGAACCGGAGGTTGCCGTTATCATGGTGATGCCTTGGCCCGTCCCCGTCGCCTGACCATTGCTTCCGAGCGCATTACTGATCGTGGCCACTCCTGCCGGCGCCGCATTCCACGTCACCGAACTTGTCATATCCTGCGTGCTGTTGTCACTGTAAGTGCCGGTCGCGGTGAACTGCTGCGTCGTGCCCAGTGCGATCGACGGATTGAATGGCATGACTGCAATGGAAACGAGAACGGCAGGCCCGACTGTCAAGGTCGTTGAACCACTGATTGAGCCGATGGTCGCGGTGATGGTCGTGAAGCCCTGTGACAAAGCTGTAGCTTGGCCCTGAGTGCCCACGGCATTACTGATGGTCGCGATCGTTTGGTCCGAGGAACTCCAAGCCGCTGTTAGCGTGATGTCCTGCGTCGATCCGTCAGTGTAAGTCCCGCTGGCCGTGAATTGCTGTTTCAAACCTGCCGCCACCGATGGAGACGTTGGATTAACGGCAATTGACAGCAACGCCGCGGCCGTCACCGTAATCGTTGTACTCCCGCTCACCACGGGTGCGCTCGTTGATGCAGCGCTTACTGTGGCTGATCCAACGCTTGCTCCAGTAACCACACCTTGGCTGCCGCTGGTATTGCTCACAGTGACGGCCGGGGCCGACGACGACCACGTCACTTGGGTTGTCAGGTCTTGCGTGCTGCCATCGCTGTAAGCACCGGTTGCTTTCAACGCTAGGTTCGATCCCTTGGCGATGGAAGGATTGGCGGGCGTCACCGCAATCGACACCAGTACCGACGCCGTTACCGTCAGCGTGTCAGCCGGGCTTACTACACTGCCGAGTGCGGCGGTGATGGTGCTTGTTCCTATGCCCACGCCGGTGGCCAAACCGCCCGGTGTGATGGCCGCAGCCAAAAGGTTTGAAGAAGCCCATGTCACGCTGCTCGTGATGTTCTGCGTGCTCTTGTCGCTGTAGGTGCCCGTAGCAGTGAATTGCTGGGTTGCGCCCTTGGCAATCGAAGGATTCGCTGGCGTCACCGCAATTGACACCAGTACCGGCGCGGTCACAGTAAGCTTGGTCGAGCCGGTCTTACTGCCCAGGGTCGCGCTGATGCTCGACGTGCCCACGTTCACACCCGTGGCTAGCCCTCCCGCAGCGACCGTTGCGACTCCAGCAGCCGATGACGTCCAGGTGGCATAAGGCGTCAGATTCTCCGTGCCGCCGCCGTTGAAATTGCCGGTCGCCGTAAATTGCTGCGTATTCCCGGCAGCAAGCGAGAGATTTGCGGGCGTCACCGTGATGGAAGTCAGACCGGCGTCATTGCTAGTACCGCTGAGCTGGACCAGAGTCGGGCTCCCGAAGGCACTGTCGTTAATCGTGAGCGTGCCCGTTCGCTTCCCAATCGCTGTCGGAGTAAACGTCACTCCGATGGTGCATTCAAGTCCTGCGCCAACGCTTGTACCGCATGTGTTGGTCGCCACGGCAAAATCGCCGCTGGCAGAAATCAACGAAAAACCTAATGCTGAATTGAGATGATTGGTCAGGGTCATGATCTTGGCAGCGCTCGTCGTGCCCACGAGCTCGCTGGCAAACGTCAAGCTGGTCGGGGAAACCGTGAGCGGAGCCGTACCCGTGCCCGTTAGAGCGATCGACTGGGGACTGTTAGAAGCGCTGTCGGTAACTTCCAGCGTCGCCGTGCGAACTCCCAGAGCCGACGGCGTAAAGGTGACCGTAATCTTGCAGCTCAGCTTGGCACCTAGCGTGTTGGGACTGATCGGGCAGTTCCCGTCCCAGGCATAATCGGTCGAAGCATTCCCACCTGAGATCACAATGCTGCTGATCGTCAGCGGCGTTGTCTGGTCATTCTTGAACGTCGCCGTCTTCGCGGCGCTGGTGACACCGACTGCCTCTTTGCCGGAGGATAGCGTGGCCGGAGTCAATGCGGCCTGTGCAAACGCCGACGAGCCGAGAACGAGCAGACAGAGCAGGAGGAAAATCCCGCTCAAGAGCACTTTGGTTGCATAGTTCGCGGGCCTTGAACTGGGACCATGAAAACAGCCGAAAAGGCGCGAGCAGCCAAGGGTGTTCATCTCGGTGATCTCCGTATTCAAAATGTAGGATTTGGCCCTAGCCTCAGGCGATGCGTCTCAACGGGCGGAAACGGCTCTTCGAAGAGGCGACGATCAGTTGACGGGGAGTTTACTCCTCTTGGCTACTCTCTGCAATAGGCAGGCATTACTGTTCGCCGTAATGCAGTTCCGCGCACAGGTTGGTCGAGTGGGAAGTTTGCCTAGAGAGTCATGCTCGCCATCGCGCGCCGAGCGGATCTGTAACTAGTTATTGGAGGAGAGCCCAACTTACTCACTCGCCTGATGCTCACTCCTGCGCAACGTCCTCCCCGCCTCGCCTAGCGCCGTCTTGAAATAGAAGCTGGGGCAGCGTCAATCCGCAGAAGACTACTGAATCTCACTCGTTCTCTTCCTTCGGCAATCTGATCTCTCGGATTGCTGGCGAACAAGCTCCTGCCATTTGGATCAATATCTCTTATGTCTTGGGCATTGTTAGAGGTCCTAATCCGCTCATCGAAGGGGATTCTTGGTATTGACCTCGATAACAACGAAATTCAATGGGAGTATCCCAGAATGAGATCGGCGACGCAAAAGTCGCAAAAGCCAGCAGAACGAGCGCGGTTGCGATCGACGTCGAGTAACTCGCCGCTCCGACATGAAAACAGCATCGGGCCGATGCCGAGCCCATTTTGGAAGCAAAACCAGCCCAAACCGCGGTCTGTCCGGTCCGATCGAACCTGGCGCACATGCCGAACAGGTGGGAGATCACGAAGTTCCACGTTATGCCTGTTCCGATATTGAATGGAACAGGCTTGGGTCTGTTGCGGGCCAAGTGGATCATCGAGGAACATCACGGACGGATCGAAGTCGAGAGTATGTTAGGCAAGGGCACCAGGTTCTCCGTCAGTCTCCCTATGCGGCAGGGAGTTGCCCCGAATCAGGAAGTTTCCAATCTCCGATAGTGTATCCACCACCCACCACCTCACAGTCATTTGGTGAAAAAATGTCACTGGCTGACGTGACGACTCTGGTTGGCGTTTGAACCGGAGCGCGTGCGCACCAGGGCCGGCAGTTCGCAGATTGCCTGCTCAATAATCCCGCAAGCGCACGTGCATGCCACGGGAATGGCTGCCTCGACGCTGTTGCTTCTTCGGCAATCTGGTTTCTCGCTCGCGTTCAATCCTCTGTCCCCGCACATGCCGAAGTGCCTACTCGTCGTCCTCCCCGGATACTTCGTGGGGCGCACCCTTGTCAATCTGGATCTCGGGAGCATTCGACTTGTGCAGCAGACGATTGAGCGCCGCTAACTCCGAGGCCTTGAATTCATGCCATCGCTTTAGCACATCGGCGCTATCGCGCTCGACGGCGGCCAACGCTTCCTGCTGCGCAGCGGTCGGTTCGGCGTCTACCTGCCATACCTGGCCGTACAGCGTGCTGGCCTGGCTGTTGACGCGGCTTAGCGTTATCTCTTCGGAAGGTGGAGCAAAAAATCCGCGGGAGGCGCCGAGCAGCGCCGTTAGTTTCTTCCCGAAGGCCTCGATTGCGTCTTTCGTTGACGCGTTGGGTTGAGTCGAAGTAGTCAGCTTCTCGATTTGCTCGCGAACCGAACCGGCCTCGAAAACGGCCTCGGAGGACTCGCTCAGCAGGGAAGCAAGGCGAGTTTCCGACTGAAGTTTCTTTTCCAGCGCCCCGGCTGAAGCCTTGACCCGCGTGTCCATTCTTACGATCAGCGGTGCGCTAAGGACATTGCCATCGACAGTAAGCCGCACCATGTAGTTCCCCGGCAAGGCCGAGGGACCACGCGGATGACGGGGCGTATCGTGCGGGATCGCAGAGATTGGGAAATCGTGGCGCGTGGTTGCCGGTGGCGGGTAGTGCAGTTCCCAGACCCAGCGATGCATACCAGCATTTGCCGAGAGCGGGTGGAAGGGCCGAGGCCAGTAGAGCGGGATCAACTGCTTCTGTAACTCTTCTTCGGTGGCCTCGGGTTTGTCGGCGCTTGAGAAACGTCGGACGACATGACCTTGTGCGTCGAGAATTTCGAGCGTGACCGGACCAGTGGATGCGGTGGGTAGATAGTAGTCGATCACGGCTCCGTCCGGCGGATTGGCGCCGAAGGGCTCATCGGGAGGCGGAGGTGTGTCGGTGTATGTATCGCGTTGCACGCGATACGCAGGCGTCGGTTTAAAGAGGTGGACGGAGTTCGCGAGCGCGGCCGATGCTTCGCGCAGCGGCGTAATGTCATCAAGAATCCAGATCGACCGGCCGTGTGTGCCCACAATCAGGTCGTCGTCGTGAATCCAGAGATCGCGCATGGACGTGTGCGGCAGGTTGAGCTGTAACGACTGCCAGTGGTCGCCGTCATCGAACGAAACCCACACGGCATTTTCGGTGCCCGCGAACAGCAAGCCCTTGCGAATGGGATCTTCGCGCACCGTGTCGACGGCGCCGAAATCGGGCAGGCCGGCGGTGATCAATTTCCAGTTCTTGCCGCCGTCGTGCGTGCGATAGATATAAGGATGAGAGTCGTCGATGCGGAACCGGCTCACGGATGCATAAGCGGTGTCTTCGTCAAAGTGTGAAGCAGAAATCTGCGTGACCTTGCTCCACGGAGTGAGTTCTTTGGGAGTGATGTCGGTCCAGTTTGCGCCGCCGTCGCGCGTGATCCAGATCAAACCGTCGTCGGTGCCCGCCCAAACGGTCGAGATGTTTTTGAACGACGGCGCAAGTGCGTAAATAACCCCCCGCTGTTTTTCCGCGTCTTTGCGAATAAGAGTTCCGACACTGGCGGGAGCGCCCGGGTTTTCTCGCGTCAAATCCTTGCTGATCGCTTTCCAGGAATCTCCGCCGTCGGTGGTTTTGAAAAGCACATTAGCCGCGAAGTAAAGGACGTGCGGATCAACCGGCGAG
The DNA here is from genome assembly GCA_049288625.1 of Terriglobales bacterium. Taxonomy (GTDB): domain Bacteria; phylum Acidobacteriota; class Terriglobia; order Terriglobales; family Acidobacteriaceae; genus Acidiflorens. The sequence goes on from JBAQIB010000032.1 coordinate 15,896, forward strand.
AACATCAGCGGCTCGGTTCGGTCGGTACGATATTTCGCGCTGCGCAGCGGAATCGGCGTGATGTTCTGCACTTGTCCAGTCGACCAGTGATACTTCGTGACCTCGCTGCGGCCACCTCCGTAAATAAGATCGGGGTCAAGCGGATCCGGCGCGACATACCCATACTCGATCACACCCACCGGATGCCAGTCGCGGTACGTGACCGCGCCATCATTTCCGCGGCTGGAGATGCAGACCGAGCCGCTCTCCTGTTGCCCCGCGCAGACCCGATAGGGAAATCCGTTGTCCGTCGAAACGTGATAGAGCTGGGCGGTGGGTTGGTTGTACCACGAACTCCATGTTGCGCCGCCGTTCACTGTGACGATCGCGCCCTGGTCGGCGACAAGAAGGATGATGTTGCCGTTACTGGGATTGATCCACAGGTTCTGATAATCGTCGCCGCCGGGCGCGCCGCGGAAACCGGACCAGGTTTTGCCCCCATCGGCTGAGCGCATGGTCACGGTGCTGGCAACGTAGACGAGGTCGGGATTTTTCGGATCCACTTTGGGAACCGGGAGATCCCCGCCACCGATGCGGCCGGCGGGACGTGTGTCTGTCGTGATCTGGGACCAGTTTTCGCCGGCGTCGTCGGAGCGATAAACACCCAGTTTGCCAGAGGCCGTGGCAACGGTTGCATAAAGCCGCCGCGAATCGCTGGGCGCAATCGCGACATAAACCTGAGCAAGATCTTTCGGCAGGCCATTCGTCAGCGGACGCCATGTGCTGCCGTTGTCGGTGGACTTGAACAGTCCGCCGTTCGCGCCGTTGAAGTCGTTGTTATCCTCCCATGGCCCTTCGCGACCTTCCCACATCGAAGCGTATACGACGTCGGGGTTGGAGGGATCGATCTCAACGTCCGAGCCGCCCGTGTTGTCATCTTTGGAGATGACCTTCTGCCACGTTTTCGCCCCGTCGGTGGAGCGAAAGATTCCGCGCTCTTGGCTGCGCCCATACGGGTGCCCTAGAACAGCGGCGAAAACGCGGTTGGGATCGCGAGGATCGACGGCGAGGGCGGGGATTTGCTGACCGTCGCCGAGCCCGAGATGAATCCAGGTCTTTCCGGCATCGGCGGATTTGTAAACGCCGTTGCCGACGGAGAGATCGGGGCGATGAAGTCCCTCGCCGCTCGCGACGTAGACGATATTCGGATCGGAAGGCGCGACCGCAATCGCGCCGATCGATTGCGTCGACTCACGATCAAAGATCGCGTTCCACGTGCGCCCGAAGTCGTCACTTTTCCATACTCCACCGTTGACTGGCGCCATATAAAACACATTGGGCTGGCTGGGAACGCCGGCGGCGGCGCGCGTGCGGCCGCCGCGGAATGGGCCGATCATGCGCCAATGCAATTCTTGGTACGTGCTTTCGGGAATCTGCGCCCAACCCGTGCCCGCGGAAAAAAGAACGAGGAAAGAAACCACCAAACGACCAACTGTATGCGATCGAATCATCGAGCCCCCGAATAACAGTGCGCATAGCATAAACCAAAGAGAGGGCTCGAGTGGGTGTCGATACTCATCCGAGGTCGTGCCCGGGGGGCAACCAAACTCCCTTACGGCACGCCTAGGTGGGCGCCTTATCGCTGCGTGCCGGTGAGAGCGGCGCCTTGCAGACGATGTTCGGCCATCAACGTCACAGCCTCGGGTTGTTGTTGGTAGTGGAAAACGTCATCCGCACTCGGTGGCGTCCGAGCGGCGCGGCCTTGCGGCTACGTTACCCTTGTCATTCGTGCTGGTGCCCTCCCTGCGCGGAGACCCCGTCTGCTTGGGGCACCACAACGGTGCCCCTTGGATTCGTGACTTATGCAGAAGGTTTGCTATTGAGGTAGAGGTTTCGCCGGCGCTCCCGGCTTCACGCCTGTGTGCTTCTTTGCTTCGGCGATCATCTGTTCGACCTTATCTTTGCCTTCATAGTTAGGGTTGGTGGCCAGCAGTTTTTCCCAATCGGCTACCGCGCCATTGATATCCATTTTTCCCTGCCACTTTACCAGGCCAAGGTTGAACAGAGTATTCGGCTTGTTGGGCTCGTAGGTGAGCGATTTATTGAACTCGGCGATCGCGGTATCGGCATTGCCCATATACCAGTAGGCCGTCGCCATATCGGTGCGCACGGCAGCGTCCGATGGCTTTGCCTTGAGGGCGCGGCCATAATAGTCGACGGCGGCCGAGTACTGCTGCGCGTCATAATAAAAGTTGCCGATACTGGCCAGAAGCTCGGGGTTATTCGGATCCGACTTCAGCTTTTCGATTAGCGGGGCCGCTTGTGTGTCGGCCATTTGCTTCATCTGCTCGGGAGTAGGCTGGCTATTCATGCCTCCGCCCATTCCCGTGGGCGCGGGTGCGCTGGCGGCCATTGCAGGAGCAGCTGCGGCCGGCGACTGTGAGCCGCGAATCAACCATCCGCCCGCCATTCCCAGAAGCAGGCAGACTACGGCGAGGGTATAGGCCTGCACGCCGGTCCAGGTAGTGTTCGAAGAGGTGTTGTTGTCAGACATTTCGTGCTCCTTAATCGATACTAAATTCTAGTTTGTTGCGTTGCTCTGGCGGACATCCGCCATAAGCTTCTCAACCTGCGCTCTCTTGCTTGGCTCAAGCTGAGGATTGTTCCGTAACAATTGTCCCCAAGCCGCAAGCGCCCCTTTCGCATCTTTCTTTCCTTGCCAGCGAATCATGCCGAGGTTGAACAGCGAATTCGCGTCCTTGGGATCGTCAGTGGTGGCCTGGCCCAACTGATGCAGAGCGCCGTCGACATCGCCGTTGTAGTAGAGGCAGGAAGCCATCAGCGTGCGGATGGGGACATTCTTCGGCTTCACTTCAAGCGATTTCCCGAAATAGTTGGCTGCTTCCTTGAACTGATGAGTAGAGAGGTAGATCTTTCCGGTCTGGATCAACAAATCGGCATTCTTGGGGTCGTCCTTTAGCTTGGCAAGCAAAGGCTCGGCTTGCTTATCAGCCATGTGCTTCATCTGATCGAGCGACACCGGTTGGTTGCCCATGCCACCTTCACCGCCCATTCCAGTGGGAGCCCCCGGAGCCGCAGAGCTTTGCATTGCATTCACGGGAGGCGCGGGCGAACGCGAGCCGCGGAACAGGTATCCCACGGCCAGGCCGATCAGCAGGCAAACCACTGCCAAGGCGTAAACTTGTTTGGCCTGCCATTCGGACGAAGACGTTCCGGTCGTCACATTTTCATTTGCCATGCATCGCTCCTGAAGGGTTCGTACTTCCATTTTCGCGGCTGGACCTTAACTCGGCCTAGCCCACGCGGTTCCAGCCCATTTACCTCTCGGGGGCTCCCCCTTGACCTCCATTACCTTAATCGTGAGGGCGGCCTTACGCCAGCAAGTGCTATCACACGAGAATGTGATGTACATCACAGGACGGCTCGGGCTGGCCCCGGGGCGCTGCGGTGCC
>JBAQIB010000033.1:0-182996 GCA_049288625.1 Terriglobales bacterium
GCTCAACCGATTGCAGCGAGGCCATGCAGCGCGAGTTCAGGCGCAGATGGTGGGCTGAGCATGGGGCAGCATGGAGACAAAAACGGAAGGTTTCCAAATTGAAAAAGAAAGGTGGAAGGAATGTCACACGCAAAACGCGGACTCGTAAAGCGCGGTAAGACGTGGCACTGCGACTTCGTTGTCAACGGGCAGCGATTTCGACAGTCGCTAGAAACCACGGATTGGCGAGAAGCGCAATCCAAAGCGAAAGACCTAATCGGGCAGGCGACAGAGGGCAAGCTGACGCAGACTTCGACCTCGCTGGCCCGCCAACCCTTCGGGCAATCAGCGGACGACTACATGACTGCTCGAAAATTGGAATTGGCACCGGCGAGTCGAGCGAAGGAAAAGCAGTTGCTCGTACAGTTGCGAGCCTATTTCAAGCAAGAACCGCTCAAGTCCATCACGGCGAAGCGGATCACGGAGTATCGGACCTGGCGAGCGGAGCAGAAGGTTGGTCCGGCAACGCTCAACGCCGAACTGGGAATCTTGCGGCGCATCATGAAGCGGGCGCGAGTCTGGGCGCGTGTTGCCGACGATATACGTCCGCTGCGCGAGCCTTCGACCATCGGCAAGGCTCTAACCGAGGAAGAAAAGCAACGGCTGCTCAAGACAGCGGTGATGCGGCCTGAGTGGGAAACGGCCTACCTTGCTGCGATCCTCTGTCTCAATACCACTGCGAGGGGCTGCGAGTTGAAGGGGCTGCAATGGTCGGACGTGGACCTGTTCGCAAAGACACTGACAATTCGCACGTCCAAGACGGCTGCGGGCGAGCGGATTGTACCTCTGACCGACGTTGCCGCCTCTGCTCTGGCAAGGCTGCGCCGAAGGGCAGAGGGCTTCGGCACGGTTGAGCCGTCCCACTACATCTTTGCTGGCTTCGTTCCCAAGTTCACGTTCAACGGCAAGCGAGTGATCGACTACAACGTCACGGCCTTCGACCCGACGCGAAACATGAAAAGCTGGCGGACGGCGTGGAGGACGCTGACGAAGAAAGCGGGCCTGCCGGGGTTCCGGTTCCACGATCTGCGACACTGCGCCATTACCCAGCTTGCGGAGAACGGCACGTCAGATTCAACGATCATGGCGATTGCCGGTCACGTGAGCCGTCGCATGTTGGAGCGGTACAGCCACGTCCGCATGGAAGCCAAGCGCAATGCGATGGAAGCCCTTGCGGTGAGCACCAAAACGGCGGGTTATGACACAAACCACGACACAAACGGCGTCGCTCTGACCATTCACCGCGCCTAAGTTATTGGGAAATTTGGTGGACCTGGTCGGGATCGAACCGACGACCTCTTCCATGCCATGGAAGCGCGCTCCCAGCTGCGCCACAGGCCCGCTTATGAATCGGGGAAAGACTACTGCGTCTACGATAGTAGCCGCTTTATGATTTTCGCGCAGCTTCCCTGCCACGTCAAACTCAACTAGGATATTGTGGCAAAAGCTATAGACGCAATTTGAGGAGCCCATGTCGAACTTGCCCCGGACGTTGCAGCGGTTGATTTGTCGTCTTTCATCGTGTTGTGGGATGCGGTCGCGATTGACGCGGATGACTTCGCGCCCACGGATGTCGGCGCGGCTGATTTCACTCTGTTCCATGAGCGCGCTGGTGTTGTCTGGTTTGACGGCCGCCGCGCGTGCGCAGGATGCCGCGCCACAACCGCAAGGGACTCCGCCTCCGGTGCCGTATGCGTCGGTGAACGAACTCAATGGCATTTTGGCGCAACTGAATCAGACATCCACGGCGATGCAGGCGGATTTGGCGAAAACCCGCATTGAGCGCTGGAAGACGGACGGATCGACGAAGCGGCAGACGCAGGGAAACGTGGAATCGATTCAGCGCAATTTGCAGTCGGCGCTGCCGGAGATTGTTTCCGAGGTCAACAAGTCGCCGGAAGATATGGCCGCGAGCTTTAAGCTCTACCGGAATCTGGATGCGCTGTATGACGTGTTCGGTTCGGTGGTGGAATCGGCGGGAGCGTTTGGATCGAAAGATGAATTTCAAAGCTTGAGCAACGACTTTGGTGGCCTGGAGAATGGGCGGCGCGCCATGGGCGAGCGAATGCAGAAGCTGGCGGGAGCGAAAGAAGACGAACTGGCACGATTGCGCGCGCAGGTGAAGACACTGACTGCGGCTCCGCCTCCGCCGCCGAAAAAGATTGTTGTGGATGATACGGAGCCTCCGAAGAAGCCGGCGACAAAGAAGAAGACTACGAAGCCGAGCGCGCCGGCGACCAAGCCGGCAAGTCCGCCAGCCTCGGATGCCAAGTCAAACAACTAGGACTGGGTCGAGGGGAGATCCAAAAAGTCCTTAAACCGCAAAGATCGCAAAGGACAACCGCAAAGGACGCGGAGGACTGCCGGTTGTCTGGCCGGCGATAAACCCGGCAACACCCTTCGAGCGCCCCGGTATCTATATAAAACAAAGTGGCTTAGCCTGGGAACTCCATGGCTCCCGGCGGGGTCTAAGTAAGTAAGCGGGAATTCCGAGGGAGTGGTCTCAAAGAAAGAAGATTCCCGCCACACGGGCTTGGATACTTCTATAATGAGGGCAACGCCGTCATGGCGGGAGCTACGACATTGGGCGACTTTGCAAGCGTTATCGGGGCCCGGACCGCGGAATCGGCTGTTATCGCGGAACTGAAGGCGGGGTCTGAAGACGCCTACGCGTGGCTGATCGGCGAATTTCACCAGCCCATTTATGGCCTGATCTACCGGATCGTGAACGATCCATCCGATGCAGCCGATACCACCCAGGAAGTATTTCTGAAAGTTTTCCGCGGAATGAAGCAATTTCAGGGGGAGTCGAGCCTGAAGACCTGGATCTATCGGATCGCGCTGCACGAGGCTTCGAATCGGCGGCGCTGGTGGTTCCGACACAAGGCGCAGGAAACGCCAATCGAGGGAGAAACCGGGGAAACGGAATTTTCAGGAGATGACAGGCTGGTCGATCCGGGCGAATCGCCATTTGAGCAGTTCGCGCACGCCGAAGTGCGGGCGGTGGTTGAGCAGGCGCTGGCGCATGTGACCGAGCCTTACAGGACGGCGGTCATCCTGCGCGATCTGGAAGACATGCCGTATGACGAAATCGCTGAGGTTCTGCAGATCTCGCTGGGCACGGTGAAGTCGCGAATCACGCGCGGACGCGATGCGCTGCGCAAGAGGTTGAAGGGATACGTGCGGGAAGCCGGGATGGAGTTGGGGCTGGCGGTTCCCGCAGGACAGGATCAAGAGCAAAACCAGGGATCGAATGGTGGCAGAGAGGTTGAGGTGACGCCATGAACTGCGCCGAGTACAAGAAGCAATTTTCCCTTTATCTCGACGGGCAGGTGAGCGGTGCCGAGATGCACGCGCTTACCCGGCACATGGAGACATGTCCGAATTGCACGCAGGAGTATGTGGAGTTGCGGCGCACGCAGCAATTGCTCGCAGGACTGGGAAAAGCGAAGCCGAAGGCGCCAGCCGACCTGGCATTGCGGTTGCGGTTGGCGATCTCGCGGGAATCGGCGCCGGCGCGCCGGCGGCGCTTTGAAGGCGCGATGGTAAGGCTGAGCAACGCGCTGAACGCGTTTATGGTTCCGGCAACAGCGGGTGCGCTGAGCGCAGTGTTGACGTTTGGGCTGCTGCTCGGCTTTTTTGCCATCCCACAGCAACTTGAGGCAAGCAGCTCCGATGTTCCCCTGATGTTTTACACGGGGCCGGAGCTGGAACGCTCCGCTTTTGGCACATCGCTTGGAAGCATCGGCGACGATTCGGTGCTGATCGAGGCCTTCGTGGGCGCCAACGGCCGGATTGAGGATTATCGGATTCTGTCGCAGCCCAACGACGCCCAAGCCGCACTGTCACAGGTGAAGAACCTATTGATCTTCACAACCTTCCGTCCGGCTCTATCGATGGGACGGCCGACGGCCGGCCGCGCCGTCATCTCGTTCTCGAAGATCAGCGTGAAGGGGTAGGGCAGTTTTCAGTCGTCAGCCTTCAGTTTTCAGTCTTCAGTTTTCAGCCTTGCAAACGGGCACGTGAACCTCATTCCAGCTTTATCGCGAGAGAAAGAGTTCGATTATAAGTTGATGGCTGACGGCTGAAAGCCGCTTTTGTTTGACCTGCTCGACAGCAAGTTCGTAAACTACACAGAGATAGCCCCGTCCGCGGCAGAATTCGAGGAGGAGTTTCCTGGGACAGCGTTTTCGACTGACGTTCGCTTTGAGCCTGGCGGTAGTGCTGGCAGTTCCTTCCGGTCTGGCGCAGAGTCATCCCCAGGTCTCGCTGGAGACGAATGAGACGCTCTTCACGGTTCTAACGGCCATCAACACCTGCGGCTACGACCAGGAACTGGAATCCTCCGATCCTCTGCGCGGGCAGATCCGAGCGGAAATCGCCAAGGCGATCGAGAATACATCGGGAGCGAAGGAAGTGGTCGCACCCATGTGCGTGTTCTATCGCAAGCACCTGGCGATTGATGCGACGCGGGATCTTTCGCAGTACGTTTCGCTCGCGCTCTATCTGGACGCGCCGCCGGATTTTGCACCCAAGCAGAAGGTGAGCGACATGCCGCCGGATGCATCCAACCTGATCGAATTTGCCGGGTTGATGCAGGACTTCTACAAGAAGATCGGCGTGCACGCGATTTGGGAGCGGCACCGGGCGCGCTATACGGAACTGACCGAGATTTATCACGATCGATTGTCGAAGATGACGTTCGACACCGAGATCTACCTGAAACTGCCATCGGCTGGATACCTGGGCCGTCAATTCACGATTTATTTGGATGCCATGGGAGCACCAGGGCAGACAAATGCCCGCAACTACCTGTCGGACTACTATGTCGTCATCTCCCCGACGACAGGCACGAGCATCAAGATGCAACAGATCCGGCATACTTATTTGCACTATCTGTTGGATCCACTGGCGCTGAAGAACGACGTCGCATTCGCGCGGCTGCACCCGTTGCTCCAACAGGTGAAATCTTCCCCGATGGATGAGGCGTTCCGTGCCAGCATTTCGCTGCTCGTAACCGAATGCCTAATCCGGGCGATTGAACTGCGGACGAGCGAGCCGAGGATTTCCGATGCGGACCGGGCGCAGAGTCTGGACGAGGACGATCGAGAGGGCTACATTCTGACGCGCTATTTTTACAATGCGCTGGCGAAGTTTGAGCAGAATCCCACGGGGCTGCGAAACGCCTATACCGGCTTGCTCGACGCAATTGACGTTGGCAAGGAAGCGAAGCGGGCATCGCAAATCAAGTTTGCGGACGAGGCAGCACCGGAACTTCTGCGCCTGGGGCGGCCGCAGGGCGAGCGTCTGCTGCTGAACGCGGAGCGGCGGCTTGCGGCGGGCGACCGGGATTCGGCCCAGAAACTGGCACAGCAAGCGCTCGACGAAAAGCAGGAGGACTCGGGACGGGCCTTGTTTATCCTGGCGCAAGTCGCCACGGCGAACCGCGACATGGAAGCCGCGCGCGCGTACTTTCAGCAGGCGATCCAGGCTGGGAACCAACCCACGGTCATTGCCTGGTCTCATATTTACCTGGGGCGCATTTTCGATCTGAAAGAAGATAGGCTCGCGGCCCTGGAAGAGTATCGCTCGGCATTAAGCGCCGCCGGCACAGCCCTTCCGGAAGCCAGACTGGCTGCGGAAAAGGGGATCGAGAAGCCCTACGAACCGCCGGCCAAGCGGCAGCCGGAATAGGAACCTTCAAGGTTTCAAGGTTTCAAGATCGTGGGGCGTGTGAGTGATAAAGTTATGAGTTCGAAAAAAGGGTTTGCGTTGACACCTTGGAATGTCGGAACTTTGAAACATTGCATTAGGGAGACAGCATGAAACGAGCAGCAGTCATTCTAGGCATATTGAGCTTCGCGGTTTGGGGCGGAGCCCTGACCTTCGGACAAACTGGCCAAGCAAGCCAGCCAGCATCCGGAAAACCATCGGCATCGACTCCAGCGCAGACAACACCGGCGCCGGCACAACCGGCCGGCAAGCGTCCGCCACAGGCAAAGACGCAACCGGAATTTGACGCCTGGAAGGCAGCATCGGCGAATACCGACCCGGCCGGGTTGGAGAAAGCAGCCGACGACTTCGCCACCAAATTCCCCGACAGCGAATTGCGCATTCTGCTCTATAAGAACGCAATGCGCCTGTATCAACGCACCAATAATGGGGAAAAGACGGAAGCAATGGGCCGGAAAGTGCTCGCTCTCGATGGCGATGATCCGGAGGCGCTAACCCAAGTCGCCGAGGTTATTTCGGAGCGGACGCGCGACACCGACATCGACAAAGACCAGCGCTACGACGAAGCAATGAAGATGGCGCAGAAGGCGCTTCAGACGGTGGACACGGATGTGAGCGTGCCCGCCGGAACACCGCAGGACAAGTTGGACGCATACAAGGCTGGACTGCGGTCGCAGGCGTATTCGACGATGGGTGCGGTCGAATATAGCAAAGGCAATTACCCAGCTGCGGAAACTAATTTCCAGAAAGCGATCGACGCTTATCCAAGCGATCCTTACGCCCTGGATGTGCTACGGCTGGCGCTGTCACTCGACAAGCAGCAAAAATATCCGGAGGCGCTCAAGGTGGCCAACCGCGCCGTGGAAATGACGCAGGACAACACGCCGATGGGAACGCCGGCACGTCATGAGCGTGACCGGTTGGTGCAGCTCACGGGGGGCACGGCGCCAACGCCAACCCCGAGCCAGCCTCCGAAGAACTGACGCCAGGGCGAGTTGCGTCTTCGCATTGCGATGAAGTCACGAGAAATCATGGCGCTGGAAGAAAGCCTGGGACACCACTTCCAGCGCCAAGAACTCATTGAGCAGGCACTCACCCATAGTTCACAAGCGCGCGAGTTGCAGGCGTCCGGCGTTTCCCACGGCTTGGCGGGCAGTGGCGATAATGAATTGCTTGAGTTCTTGGGAGACGCCGTGCTCGGTCTCGTGACCAGCGAAGCCCTGTTCCACCGCTTTCCGGGATTCGGGGAAGGTCAGCTTTCGAAACTTCGTGCGCACCTAGTTGGCCAGCGGCATCTGCTGCGGGTTGCCGAGCAGCTGCGCATCGGAGAATACATGCGCCTGGGCCGCGGCGAAGAGCGGAGTGGCGGGCGCAGCAAGGCGAGCCTTCTGGTCGACGCGCTGGAGGCGATCCTGGCGGCGCTATATCTGGATGGCGGGTGGACCGTGGCGCGAGACTTCATCATCCGTGTCATTGTCGAGCCCGAATTGGCGCAGATGCAACTGGAAACCAGCGCGCTTCCGGTGATGGATTTCAAGTCCGCATTGCAGGAGGCGCTGCAGGCGAGCGGAAAGCCGCAACCGGTTTACGTTCTCGTGAAGGAGGAAGGGCCGGAGCACAAAAAAACCTTCACGGTCGAAGCGAGGCTGCCCGAGCCTGGGCTGGCGCAATTCGTAGGACGCGCTGAGGGTGCAACCAAGAAGCGCGCGGAGCAGGACGCAGCCCGCCAGGTTTTGGAGCATCTATCCAAGCTGCAGGAACGGCGACTGCTGGGCGAGAAAGATCTAGTGTAGTCATGTCGTGGAGTGAGAAACTTCTTAGCGGTGACTGGCCCGCCACCATCCAATCGGTTGCGGGCACAGTTGTCATCGCTGTTTTTGTGGTGACGTTTCTCGCGCAAGCCTTCACCATTCCCTCCGAATCCATGGAACAGACGCTGCTGATCGGAGATTATCTGCTCGTCGACAAACTCTGCTACGGCAACCCGGGAATCCTGGATCGGCTGCTGCCTTACCGGAAGGTACGGAGGGGCGACGTTATCGTTTTTCACTACCCGGTGAATCCGTCGCAAGCGTTTGTGAAACGCGTGGTGGCAGTGCCCGGAGATCGCCTGCGATTAATCAATAAGCGCGTGTACGTCAATGGAGTTCCACTGGAAGAGCCCTACGTGCAGTACATCTCAAATCTGCGCGATCCTTACCGCGATGACTTTCCGCGCACGGATGCTGCGGGGTACGGCGTCGATGCGAAATGGTGGAAGGAGATGCCGCGGCTGGTTGAGGATCACCAACTCATCATTCCGGATGGGCATTATTTTGTGCTGGGAGACAATCGCGATGACAGCCAAGACAGCCGCTACTGGGGATTTGTGCCGCGGGCGAATATTATCGGGCGTCCCATGGTGATCTACTGGTCATCCAATGGTTTGAGCAATGATCTAACCGGATCACCGACGGCGGGTGATAGACTTTATCACCTCGCTTATGGAGTGACGCACGTGTTTCAGATCACTCGCTGGGGACGCACGTTCCGGCGGGTGCGATGAGTTGAGCGTGATGGTCGACAGAATGCCAGAAGAAAGTGAAGTTAAGGAAAACGAAAAGGCAAAAGAAACGCCAGTGGAGTTTTTGGCCTCGCTGGCGGAGGGACTCGTGGTCGTCTTTTTTGTGATCACGTTTGTCGTACAGACCTTCGCCATCCCTTCTGGCTCAATGGAAAACACGCTCCTGATTGGCGACCATTTGCTGGTAAACAAAGAGCAGTTCGCACCGGCAACGAAGTGGGTTGGACCGCTACTTCCCTACCGCGACCTCCGCCAGGGCGACATTGCCGTCTTTATGTCGCCGGAGCAGCCCGGGCTCATTCTGGTAAAACGCATCATCGGCGTTCCAGGGGACCGGATTCATTTACGCTACGGCGAGGTTTATCGCAACGGCGAAAAGCTAAATGAACCATATGCGCAGCACACGCTGGGGTACGACGGCACTTATGGCGACGCTTATCGCGATAATTTTCCTGCCGTACCGCCATCGCCGATGGCAAGCGTAAGAAATCAGAAGTGGCGAAAGGAGATGCCTCTCCACGTGCAAGGGGGGGACATCGTGGTGCCGCCGGCTAGCTACTTTGCAATGGGAGATAACCGCGACAACAGCTATGACAGCCGCTATTGGGGCTTTGTTCCGAGAGAAAACCTGATCGGGCGTCCGATGTTCATCTCGTGGTCTTTTGAGACGACGGAATACGGAGCCGACATGAGCGGCTCGGAGCAAATGAAAAGAGCTGCGGATATGATCGTTCACTTTTTCGACAAGACGCGCTGGTCGCGCACCCTGCAATTGATTCGCTAAAAAGCAACATTCTTTTCAACGGATAAGCAAAGTGGCCAAGAAAGAAAAAGAAGAAGTCGCGCAGGTAGAAAAACCGAAAGAAACTACGGTCGAGTTTCTGGCTTCGCTGGCCGGAGTGCTGGTCACGGGCCTGTTCATTATTACGTTTATCCTGCAGGCGTTTGAGATTCCCTCCAGTTCGATGGAGGACACGCTTCTGATCGGCGACCACGTGTTCGTGAACCGGGAGGTATTCGCGCCCGCAACGCACTGGATTGGGCGGTTGATGCCATATCGCGAAATCCGCCATGGCGATATTGTGGTGTTTCTATCGCCCGCTGAGCACGGCCTGTTCGTTGTTAAGCGCATCATCGGCATTCCCGGCGACCGGATTCACCTGCGCGATGACGTGGTGTACCGCAACGGACAGAAGCTTGACGAGCTCTACGTCCAACACAAGAGCGACCCCAATGATCCGGATAACGAGGAACGTCGAGCTTACCGCGCAAACTTCCCGGCGGTCGCTCCGTCCGGCAGGGATAGCCTGGCTGCAGATTGGCAGGTTGAGCTCCCTTCCCACATTGAGGGCGAGGACATCGTGGTACCCCCGAACAGCTACTTCGCCATGGGCGACAACCGCGATGTGAGCTACGACAGCCGATATTGGGGCTTCATTCCCCGTCCCAACGTGATTGGGCGCCCCATGTTCATCTACTGGTCCTTTAACACTCCAGAACACCAATATTTGATGACCAGTTGGAGCGACCGTTTCGCATTCATGGCACATATCGTCATTCACTTTTTCGATGAGACGCGCTGGTCGCGAACGCTCCGGATCGTAAAGTGAAGTTCCTGCTTTCCAGGCGCGGATTGGCCGTCATCGCGGCGCTGCTCGTGATCCTGTTTCTTTTCCGGCCCGGCATCTTCGTGCTGCGCAACCGGATTGCTTCTTCCATCGGAAGTGCCCTGGGGCGACAGGTGACGATCGACAACGTGCGCGTGCATGCACTGCCGCGGCCGGGTTTTGACCTGGAAGGCCTCGTGATATACGACGACCCGGCCGTCAGCGCAGAGCCCATGATTCGGGCGCAGGATGTTTTCGCCGCCATCCGGCTTCGTTCCCTGCTGCGCGGACGGCTGGAAATTGCCACGCTGAGCGCGACGGAGCCGAGCATCAACATCGTACGCAGCAGCGACGGACGGTGGAACCTCGCCAGCCTGATCGAGCGCAACGCGCAAATCCCCGCGGCTCCCACACAAAAGGCGCCGTCCGAGCGGCGTCCGGCATTCCCTTACCTCGAAGCCAGCAACGCACGTATCAATTTCAAGTTTGGTCGGGAGAAGAAGTCCTACGCACTCGTCGACGCGGACGTAGCGCTTTGGCAGGATTCGGAAAATTCCTGGGGAGCGCGCATGAAGGCGCAGCCAGTGCGCACAGATGTGAATCTCTCCGACACCGGCCAGGTGCAGATCAATGCCGCCTGGCAGCGCGCGGCGAACCTGCACCTGACTCCCCTGCGGGTGACGGTCGCCTGGCAAAAGGGGCAACTGGGACAGATTACGAAGCTACTAACCGGCAAAGACCGTGGTTGGCGCGGAGGAGTGGACTTTACGGCGAACTTGTCGGGAAATCCGGAAGGGCTCGTGATTGAGAGCCAAGCCGCGATTCAAGGGTTCCGCCGCTACGACATCCTCGACAACCGAAATATCCGCCTCGCCACCCACTGCGCCGGACGCTACAAAGCAAGCAGCGGCTTACTCGCGGATTTGCTCTGCGAGTCGCCAGTTGGAGGCGGGACACTTCGCGTGAGCGGAAATGTTGGCGTCTGGACAGCGCCCCCGAGCTACGACCTGACGCTTGAAGCCAAGGAGGTTCCCGTGGCCTCGGTGGTCGAATTAGTGCACGAGGCGAAGCAACAACTGCCGCGCGATCTTACGGCGGAGGGCTTGCTGGACGCCCAATTCCATGGCGTTCGGATCGGCTCCGAGCCAGCGCGCTTCACGGGCAGCGGAGAAGCAAGTGAGGTACGGCTGAGGTCAAATGGCGGGAGAGATTCGATTGCGCTGAGTAACGTTCCATTGGCGCTAGTTGGAGACGCGAGTTGTTGCAAGGCCGAACGGGCAAATACGCCGGCGGGCGCGAAGGCGGGTATGAAGAAAGCCGATTTCGAGTCGGAGGAACCTCATTTTCGGGTAGGCCCCGCCTCGTTGAGGGTGAACGCTTCTGGGCCCTTGAACGCTGGGGGCTGGATTTCATCGAAAGGCTATGACTTCTTCTTGCGGGGCGATCTCGATTTGAAAAATCTGTTCCGGGTGGAAGACGCGTTCGGTGTGCCGGCAATGCAACCCGCGGCGGAAGGCCTCGCCAAATTGGACGTGAGCATTTCCGGCCCGTGGCAGGGGCTAACCGCGCCCAGTACACTCGGGACGGCACAGCTGAAAAACGTACGAGCGGAAACGAGAGGGCTGAATAGTCCGATTGAGATTGCATCCGCAGTTGTGACGCTCGCGCCTGATATGACGCTGGTCCAGCAACTCTCTGTGCGGATCGGCGCCACGCACTGGAGCGGTTCGGTGCGGGCGCCACGCCATTGCGCTCCGAGTTGCCAGTTTCAGTTCGATCTGACTGCCGACCGGCTTTCGACGGGAGAACTTGCGGAGTGGTTCACGCCGCATCCCGCGAAGCGTCCCTGGTACCGCATTCTGAGCTCGGCTGAGGCCGGTTCAGGGGAGAAGGCCATCCCCTCCGCGCCCGCCGCACTGCAGGCGCGCGGACGCTTGTCAGTTGCGCAGTTTGAGATCAAGAGAGCGCTGGCCACGCAGGTGACCGCGGAAGTGACGGTGGATCATGGAAAGATCACGCTCAACCGTCTCTGCGGCCAATTCCTGCAAGGTGCGCACCAAGGCAACTGGACTATCGACGCCTCCAAGCAGCCGATCGAATACCGCGGAAGCGGCACGGTTGAGAACATTTCGCTCGAACGGTTGGGAGCACTGATGAACGACACCTGGATTACCGGGAGTGGTGCCGGCATCTTTGATGTGGATAGTTCAGGCGCGAATTTTCGGGAAATTCTGACGAACGCGGACGGCAAACTACAGTTCACGATGCGGAACGGCACATTTGTACATGTTGAGATTCCGGGTGCACCGGCCCCGCTGCCGGTGTACCGCTTCAGCGGAAACTTGCAGGTGAAAGATGGCAAGTGGCAACTCTCGACAGGCAAACTCGAATCGCGCGACGGCTTTTATCAGGTGAGCGGAACGTCTTCCCCGGGGAGCGGCCTCGACTTCATCTTTACTCGCGGTGACGAACAGTCTTGGAACATTACTGGCACGATTGCGAATCCGCACGCGGAGCCGACGGATCTTGAAATCAGCCGCCGGGAAACGAAGACAAATAACGGGACCAAACCCTAGCGACGCAGGACTTTTCGCCGTTTCCCAACCCTGCTGCAGCGAATCACTATTCTTTCTCGAACGATTTGGGTGGCAGAAGGACTTGGACGCCAAAATAGCCCACGAAAAATGGTTGATTACTGTGCGCGGGTTCGACTCCGCGGCCAGCCATGAATAGCAGGATGAAAGGTCGATGAAGCTTGTAGCGGCCGCCAACGTCAATTGTCGGCTGCGCGTACCCGGGGTGCCATGTGCCGGTCGCATAGAATTCCGAATCCAGTTCCAACTTCTTAGTAAATTCGTGACCTACGACCAGGCCCGCTAGCCAGCCATTTGGACCCTTATTAACGATTTGGTATCCTCCCTCCAAATCGACATCGATGGGCCCGAACTTCCTAGTGAATTCGAGCGGGAGAATCAAGCTCCAGCCCGGCGGAGTGATATCCCGCTTGACCGCGTCGTCGGGATTGTTGACCGAGAGCTGCGGAAAAACCGAGAATGCTGACCCAGCCTCTCCACCGTCATGGAAGCGCCATTTCACGCCGAGTTGATCCTGCTCCAAACCATATTTCACGGGTTGGAACGGGTTATGCACGCGCAACCAGGCGCTCTCATACGTGAGCTGAATGCGATCTCCCACGCCGAAGTTGATGTCGACATCTGGAGTGTGCGTGAGCGACTGACCGTTGTAAAGAAATGGCATGTACCCGAAATTAATCTCCCAATTCATGTTTCCGGGAGTTCCGGGATCATTGGTGTAGTAGGGAGGGCCACCCTG
Organism: Terriglobales bacterium; assembly: GCA_049288625.1. GTDB lineage: Bacteria > Acidobacteriota > Terriglobia > Terriglobales > Acidobacteriaceae > Acidiflorens. The sequence goes on from JBAQIB010000033.1 coordinate 13,276, forward strand.
AGCGAACAATAGATTCGAGCCACAAACCCAGAGAGCAGAAATCAAGATGACCGAAAGCAGGCAAGATTTCGGCAGCTTGCATTCGGGATGTCTAACAAACATTAATAGCGACCCAAGAATTGGCGAGATCTCCTTCTTTTATATCGAAAAACGGTGCCACGCGGAATGGAGCGGCCCAGGTGCTTCTCTAATCCCGGATCGAATTATCCGGGCCGTTACGGCTGATAACCGGCACCCCGCAAGACTTTTCCGGGCAAAGCGCCGGTCATCTTGCCGTCTTCGATCACGGGTACACCGTTGACCAGCACAAATTCCATGCCTTCCGACAAGCGATTGGGATCGTCAAAAGTAGCTACATCGCGCACTGTGTCCGGGTCGAAGACAACTACATCCGCCCACATGCCCTGTTTCAGCACGCCGCGATCGATGATACGCATGCGTTGCGCGGGAAGCGCCGAAAACTTGCGAATCGCGTCTTCCAGGGTCAGCTTTTTCTCTTCGCGGACGTACTTGCGCAAGATGCGGGGAAAGGTTCCGTAGGCGCGGGGATGCGGGTGTTCCTCGCCGAGGATGCCGTCGGGCGAGGTCCCCGAGGAATCATTGTCAATCGATACCCAGGGCTGCTGCAGGGCGAGAGCGACATCGGGTTCCGACATGCCAAAGACGGCGCACTCCGTAAATGCCTTGTCTTCGATGAGCAGATCGAAAAGTGTGTCCATCGCGTCCTTGTCCTTGTGCCACGCCTGGGCAACTTCAGAAAGCCGCTTGCCCTGGAACTTCTTCAACTCGGGATTTTGCACCACGCCAATCATAACGGCTTCAGGCCCGGGGATCTCCTGCCACTCGTTGTCCCAATCCTTGGAAGGCGTGTCTAGGTCCTTGCGAATGCGCGCACGGGTTGCGGGGTCTTTCAAGCGCTCAACCAGTTTGGCGTCGCCGCCGTCGTGCGCCCACGGAGGAACAAACGCGGACATGGAATTGAACCATGCCGGATAGGCATAGGTGTTGGCGGAAATGTCGGCGCCCTGCGCGCGAGCCTGGCTGATTTTCGCCACTACCTCCGGCATGCGTCCCCAATTGTTTTTGCCAGCGACCTTGAGGTGCCAGATCTCGACGGGAATGTGCGCTTCTCGCCCGATGCGCAGAGCTTCGTCGATGGACTCGATTACGGTATCGCTCTCGTTGCGCATGTGAGTGGCATAAATTCCACCGACTTTCGAGGCTTCGGAGGCAAGTGCGATAATCTCTTCCGTTTTCGCGTACGGCGCGGGCGCGTATTCGAGGGATGTCGAAACGCCTACGGCTCCGTCGCGCATGGCATCGCGGACGAGCGCTTTCATTTTTTCGAGTTGCTCGGGAGTGGGCTGCGCGTCCGCATCGCCGAGCACCACGCGCCGAACCTGCGTCGCGCCAACATAGCTGGCGAGATTGATGCCCATACCCTGCTGTTCCAGCCGCGCAAAGTATTGGCGGAATGTTTGCCAGTCGACACTAACTTTGTAGTGCGCATAGGCAGGACGGTCGGCCTCGACGATCGCGATGTTCAGCGGCGCCGCTGATCCACCTTCACCGGTAATTTCGGTGGTAATGCCTTGATAGATCTTCGATGGCAGCCGTGGATCGACGAGGATAGTTACTTCCGACTGGCCCAGCATGTCAATGAAACCCGGAGCCACAACTTTGCCTTTGGCGTCGATGGTGCGCTTGCGCGTGGCTTCGGAAAGATTGCCGATGGCGGCGATCCGACCGTCCCTGATTCCGATATCGCCCGAATACCACGGCGATCCGGTGCCGTCCACGATGTGGCCATTGGTGATGACGACGTCGAAGGAATCGGCGGCGAACCCTTTAGTAGCAAGACCTAAAGTGGAGACAATGAGGAGGAAGGCAAGAATCAGAGGGTTTACTGCGGTCATAGGTTGAGCCCCGATTCAGTAGTGTTTCCGACCGTGATAGCTTGTCCGCCACTGGCGCGGAGAATCCTTCCACGGCCAATCAGCGTACCAAGGATAATCCACAGGGCGAGCGCCACCCATTCCCAACGGGAGAAATGTCCGGGCACAAACGGCAGAAATTTCATGAATGCCATTGCCAGGCCGACCAGAGCGCCGGCGATCCCGATGAAAGCCTGTAGCGGCGCCGGCTTCATGAGCAAAAAGGCGGCGCAGACGGCAAACCAACCGATGGCGGAGGCTACCGAACCTACTTCCGAGATGGGCACGAGGATCGCGCTGCCTAAAAACATGCACAGGCCAGTGGCGATTCCAGCGGCCAGGACCGCGGAAGATGGCGTTTGATTCCGGGGATGCACCGAGGCCAAGCGATCGTCCAGCAGTCCGCGCCGTGCCATAGCGAAGAGCAAACGGGTGGCAGCGACAAAATTTCCGTTGAAGACCTTGGACAGCGAGAGAAGAGCCGTGCTCAAGATGATGCTTACAATCCAGCGCGAACCGACTGCATGCTCGAAGGCAACCGCCGTCATGAACGAACTGCCGGTCAATTGTCGCCAAGGCGCAACGAAGCCAACGGCCGCGATCACGATCATATAGAACACAAAGCCGACGATGATGGCGGCGAAAATAACGCTGGCGAACCCGCGCAACCGAAACTCGGGGTTCGCTTCTTCGGCGGCCTTGGTTACCGACTCGAAGCCGTTCATAAAGTAGGGCACGATCTGCAGCACAAGCAAGATGGAAACAAAGGGTGTGTGTGTGAACAAGGGTGGAAAGTTGGCGGGCGATCCGTGCATCACGCCCGCCGAGACAAAGATTGCGAAAAGTGCGAGCGTGCCGAAGGTGGTCCAGTTCTGAAACGTAGCGCTTAGCCGAACGCCGCGATAGTTGAGGGTTGTGACGAGCGCAGTAAGGCCGAGACCGATAACGAGGTGGGGCAAATAGACCGGCTTGTCCGAAACGCTGTACAACTCAATGCGATTAAGCCAGGGAAAGATGAAACCAGCCAGACGGCCCACGGCAACCGCTTCCCATGGGCAGACAATAAAGTACGCGAGCATCATCATCCAGCCCGTAAAAAAGCTGACTGGCCGCGGAAAGACGCTTGCCGTGTAGGCGACCTCGCCCGCAGCATCGGGCATGGCAGCGACTAATCTTGAATACACGTAGCCGATCGGAAGCAGAAGAATGCCGCCAATCGCAAAGCCGAGAATTCCGCCGAGCGGGCCGCCGCGCGTGAGCCAGTCGTCCATGACGACCAGCCAGCCGACACCGACCATCGTTCCCCAGCCTAGAGAGAAGTAATCGGTGAGACGGAGTTTGCGTGCCAGGCGGGTCATCGGGTGAGACCCAAACTGTAAGGATTCGCGCGGGCAATGCACGAGCAAACTCGGGAGAAAGGCTCTGGAAGAATTATTTTAAAAGAAATTCGCCCGCAACGAGCGGAGGTATAGACCGGCTCAGGTTCGATCTTTGCGAGCGGGAGTTCCATGCGCGCGAATTATAGAGTATCGGGCGTCGGAACCATGAGTACTTCCACACGCGGCGTCATGCGATCGCAAAACGAGGAGGACACTGAGCAGGCTGAAGGATGCTGAGCGCATCCTTCAGCGAAGAAATTTCAAACACTGAACTCAAGTGCGTTGCCTCGAGCAGCCTGCGGAAGAATACCGGCGGATCGACCAGACTGAGACGCGTTGAATTCTTAGTGCTCCCACGGCGCACCAGCAAAAGTGTTCCCAGGCCTCCGGCATCGATTTGCTGAATCTCAGAAAGATCGAGCACCAGCACACGGAGACGGTCGAGTTGCTCGATCCGGCGCCGGAATCCATCCAATGCGGCTCCGCGGACCATGCGTCCAGAGCATCGCACTACAGCCACATCCTCTATGCGTTCGATTTGATATTGGAGTTCCATACATTTGTTCATACGCACCCGCCTTCGAAAAAGTTCCGTGAACTCGTCTTCCTGATAGACGTAGGATCGGGGTGAAGGTCACCACTTGGAAGTCGGAAGGGCCCGAAATTGGCGTCTTGCGCCGAAATATCGACCAAACATTAAAAATTTGTGAATTTGTTGCGGGACCTGGGCCTGTGTCTACAGTCCGGCCTCGATGCGTGATCTGGGATCGAGAAAATCGCGCAAGGCGTCGCCGATGAAGTTGAATGCCAGCACTGCCAACATCACAGTAACTGCGGGGAAAATTACCAGATGCGGGGCGTCGAACAAGTGGGAGCGCGCATCGTTCAACATCGAACCCCAACTCGCCGTGGGCGGAGGAACACCGAGACCCAGGAAGCTCATGGTGGCTTCGGCAAGAACCGCGCCTGCCATGCCAATCGCGGCCTGCACGATCACGGGCTGGATAATATTCGGAAAAATGTGCGTAAAGATAATGCGAAGGTCACTAGCGCCGAGCGCGTGCGCTGCTTCAACAAATTCCCTCTCGCGAACCGCAAGCACCTGGGCACGAACCAGGCGAGCATAGCCGACCCAGCCCCCAAGAGAGAGCGCGAGAACGAGATTGAAAATTCCCGGACCGCGAAAGGCCACGAATGCAATTGCAATCAGAATACCCGGGAAAGAGAGGAACGCATTCATCAAGACGATATTGACGAAGCGGTCGACGCGGCCGCCGTAGTATCCGGCGAGCGCGCCGATAATGAGCCCGAGCAGCAGGGACCCAACGACAACGCTGGAGCCAACAAACAATGAAATACGCGCTCCCCAGATGAGACGCGAGAGGATGTCCCGCCCGAGTTCGTCGGTGCCGCAGAGATGGTGGGCTGAAGGCGACTCCAGACGATTGGGAAGATCGATGTGGGCGGGATCTTGCGGAGCAATCCAAGGCGCAAACATTGCGCACAGCGCGAGCACGGCAACCAATACGGCGCCGATGGCCGCCAGCGGGTTATGGCGGGCGAGGCGGGCGCTCGGCGCCAGCGGCGAGTTAGTGGCGGCTAGTTGCCAGCTTGTGGCCAGGACGCAGGCCTCCTTGTCGTCGAGTAGTGGTCTCCTATTCTAAGACAGAGCCGGCCCACACAATCGGCTTGACGTCATTCAGCGATGAGCAGATTTTCGGCAAATGGCCATTCTCCGTCAATCCACTGGGCGGCGCATCGGAAGCCCGCGGAGCGCGCGGCAGGGAATATTTCTTCCGCCGAGTACTTGTGACTGCTTTCCGTCCAGATTGTTTCACCTTCCAGGAACTCGACCACAATCTCCGCCGCGGGAATGCTCACGGCTTGTCGTCGCAGAGAACAGAGATGCATCTCGACACTGCGCTCGTCCTGATTGATCCTTGCCTGATGGGTAAATTGACTTAGGTCAAAGTCGGCGTAGAGTTCGCGATTGATACGGGCAAGCAGGTTGAGGTTGAACGCCGCTGTAACACCAAGATTATCGTCATAGGCACGAAGTAATTGCCCGCTGGACTTTACCAAATCCGTTCCAAGCAGAAGGGAATCACCAGACTCGAGGATTCGCCGAATTTCGGACAGGAATTCCACGCCAGCCTGGCGATCAAAGTTCCCGATCGTGCTACCGAGAAACAGGACGAACAGGTGCTGACCGGGCTTGCGTTGCGCAGCGACCTCCAAGAGGCCATCGAGATACTCGCGCTCAAAACCCAAAATGCTGATTGAGTCAATATCCCCGAGTTCGCGCTCACATCGGACCAAAGCCGAGCGCGATATTTCAACGGGATAATAAGAAGTGTGCTGACGACGGCAGAGCGCTTCGAGCAACCAGCGGGTTTTCCTGCCGCTTCCGCTGCCCAGTTCGGCGACCGCCACAGGCCCTTCGACGCGGTCCACGATCTCATCCGCATGCCGGCGCAGCAACCGCTCGTCAGCCCGCGTAAGGCCGTATTCCGGCAAATGGCTGATCACTTCAAAGAGAGCCGAGCCGACGTCGTCATAGAAATACTTGGAAGGAAGTTCCTTCTGTCCCGGACGCATGAGCCCGGCACGCACGTCGGAAGCAAATTCGTAAGAGATATCGGCGGTAACGGCATGGACGAGCATTGTTGAACTCCTTTTGATCAGCGACTCACGCAGCGGAACCCGGCGTATACATACTGGTAATGCGGCTGGAACCAGTTGCGAAACGTCCGACGCAACATGCAGGCGGCAGTGCGTGCCGAGCCGCCCTTCATGACGAAATGCTTGCCATCGAAGAAATCGGCCGAGTAGCCCGGGTAAAAGGGAAATCGTTCGAAGCCAGGAAGCGGTGCGAAAATTGTGGACGTCCACTCCCATCCGTTGCCCAACATGCTCTCGACGCCGAATGGACTTCGGCTGCGTGAAATGGCATTAACTGGCTGAGGATCCCAACGGTTGAAATTGAAGTTGCCGAACTGTGGATCAGGCACCTGGCTGCCCCACGGATATGTTCCTTCCATTCCGTTTGGAGCACCGTAGGCGGCGCGGTGCCACTCTTGCTCGGTGGGAAGTGATTTTTTAGCCCAGCAAGCGTAGGCCATGGCCTCGGCATGACTCACGTAGACGGGCCAGTCCAGAGGCAACGGAACTTCCTCAAACATCGAACGATAAAACCACCCGCTCGGGGCCTTCTTCCAAAACACCGGGTAAGTCACGCCATTAGCGTCCTTCCAATTCCAGTCAGCTTCGCTCCACAGAGATCGCGTTTCATATCCCCCGGCAGACATGAAATCGAGATACTGGCGGTTCGTTACCATGAACTGATCTATCTCGAAGGCTGGAACCACTGTCTGGCAGACTTCAAACTCGTTGTCCCAACCGAAGGTTCCGGCATTGCGCGAAAGGCCCGTCGTTGCAACGCCCGCCGGAATCTGCAACATTCGAGGAGTCACGGGAGGAGTTGCTAGGGTCGGCGTCGAAACCTGCCGAACTTTCTTGTCGAAGGGCAATTGATGCAACATGTAGGCCAGCGTTTCGAGATGCATCAATCGGTGCTCGACAGCGGCATTCAGCAACGTGTCGAGCGAGAAACCATCTCTCGTCACAGAGTTGAACTCTGAGATTTTGTGGGTAAGGTTCTCGTCGAGCGCGGACCGGACGTTGCCTACATAGTCACGCACCGTGTCCAGAGAAGGCCAATCCGACGGAATATCAGAGGGTAGCGCACCGCCGACCGGGTCGATGCCAAAGGCAAAAAGCCGGTCGAACCCGGGATCGAAATTCTTCGCACCGAGGATGTCGTGGAGGAGGTTCCAGTCAAAGGCCTCCAAATGTCCGAGATAGAAGATGATGCGGTGGCGCTCCGGAATCGGGCGGTCGTAGAGTGCGGCCGGGCGCACAAGTTTGAACAAGGCATCACTTCGTTCGCGAGCGTCCGAGATGCGCTCCAGCAGTTGATGCTGGATCGCAGAATCTTTTTCGGCGACGATCATTCGGTCTCCTTCGACTCCTCACCCGCAGACGCTTTGATTCCGATGCGTCTGATGCAGATGCCTTCAGACGGGCACCTTTACAACTCTGCGAGAGCGCGGTGTACCAAAAGCACCGAAATTGCCCCTTCACCCACGGCAGAGGCCACACGCTTCACGTTGCCTGATCGAACGTCCCCGACGGCAAAAACGCCGGGGAGGCTCGTCTCCAGCATCTGCGGCGCGCGCGCAAGCGGCCAGGCACTCGATTGATCGGAACCTTTAGATGCATCCAAGTCGCGGCCGGTGAGAATGAAACCTTTGTCATCCATAGCCAGACAGCCGCGCAGCCATTCGGTTCGTGGCGATGCTCCCGCCATGATGAACACGTGGCTTATCTCATGAGTTGAGGTCAGACCCGTGGTTTTGTCATTCCAAGTGACGCGCTCTAGTTGTGTATCGCCGTCCAAGCCCGTGATTTCCGTGTTGTAGTGCAGCTCGATCGCTGGATTTTCGGTGATCCGCTGAATTAGATAGCGAGACATGGTCTCAGCCAGTCCCGCGGAACGCACCAGCATGTGGACTTTGCGGGCCGTCTGTGACAAAAAGACCGCTGCCTGGCCGGCGGAGTTTCCCCCACCCACCACGATCACATCATCGTCCGCGCAAAGCTGCGCTTCGATGTAGGTCGCGCCGTAGTAGACGCCCTGGCCTTCGAACTTTTTCAGGTTGGCAATCTCCGGCTTTTTGTACTGCGCCCCGGTTGCGATGACGATGGCTCGAGACGAGAGCACAGTGCCGTCGTCGAGCAGGAGTTTGTAAGGACGGCGATCGCAAGTCAGCTTGTCAACACTATGCGCGACCATCATCCTGGCGCCAAACTTCTGCGCTTGAGTGATGGCGCGCGAAGCGAGCTCTTGCCCGGAAACACCAGTGGGAAATCCGAGATAATTCTCGATCTTGGAACTCGACCCCGCTTGCCCCCCGGGAGACTCGGTCTCAATGACCAAAGCATCGAGGCCCTCCGATGCAGCATAAACGGCGGCTGCCAGACCGGAAGGACCAGCTCCGACGATGATTAAATCGCGCACTTGCGAGTTGTCGATATTGGCATTCAAGCCCAAGCACTGCGCGAGTTCCCGCGTGGAGGGCCTGCGTAGAACGGTCCGAGCGTTGCAAATGACGACCGGAATTTCCTCGACCTTGACGGTGAAGCGGTCCAGAAGTCCCTGCGACATCTTGTCCGTGTCGAGGTCCACATAGGTGTATGGATGTCCGTTACGGCCTAGAAACTCGCGCAGGCGCAGCGTGTCAGCGGAATGGCGCGAGCCTAACAGAATGACGTTTCCCAAATGGTTGGAAATGAGTGCAAGGCGGCGCAGAATGAACGCCCGCATGATGATCTCGCTCATTTCCGCGTCGCGCGCGATAACAGACAGCAAAGCCTGCGCAGGGAGTTCAAGAACTTCGCCGGGTTCGGTGATGCGTCCGAGAACGAGGCATCGCTGCCCGGAGATCATGCTAAGTTCGCCCGTAAACTCGCCAGCATGGTGTGTGGTTATGAGGCGCTCACCGTTGAAGTCCGGCTGAACGATTTCCATCGTCCCGGAAAGGAGGACGAAGAATGGAATGCCGCTATCACCTGGGCGAAACAGGATCTCGCCTCGATCGACACGACGCACTTTGCTTCCCGGGCGGATCCGATCTATCTGCGCGGGCGTTAAACCCGGAAAAATCTGGGTGCCAGCATCAAGCGCACTGGGTATAAGCCAAGTGGACATGTTTCGCCCCCCACGGAGAGACTTCGATAGTAGATGATGCTCGCGATCTTTAGGATTCAAAGGGTTGGGACCGCTTAGCGCGCTCCTTGGTTGAGGATGAGCGTGATCTCGCGCCGGGATGCCCCTTCGGTGTTCTGCCGCCAAGCCTTCGACTTGCCGCCGATCACCAATTCTCTGGCCAAGGCGTGGCCCTTGCCCGGTCCCAAGTGACAAAGCAATTGGGCATTTGCCGGTGCAGCCTTCCCATTACAGAGCGGGTGTGACCGCGGTCACCGTGCTATGTACCTGTGGGGCTATGGAACTTGCCTGCAACTTTGTAGATTTAAACGAGAGAGATTTTGGAAAGGAGCGCAATGTCGACACTTTTGCAAGCACCGCTCTCCAAGGACGAGCAAACCATCATTGACAAGTTGGTCTCCGAACGCATGGGGCGCCCGGGAGCGTTGCTGGGAATTTTGGAAGCTGCGCAGGAAAGGAATCCTCACAACTACCTGCCGCTGGATACGCTGCGCTACATAGCCTTGAAAACGGCTACGCCGCTGGCGCGGATCTATAGCGTGGCTACATTTTATGCGCTGTTCAACCTGCAGCCGCAGGGAGAAAACACCATCTGCATCTGCCGTGGAACGGCGTGCCATACGCGGGGCTCGCGCAATCTGCTGCAGGGCACGCGGCTGGACCTGGGACTTGGCCTGGAGGATAGCGAAAGTGACGGGACCGAAGCCGACAAAATGGTGCTGACCAGTCCGGACGGGAAGTTCACGGTGCGCACCGTCGCCTGCTTCGGGCAGTGTGCTATGGCGCCGGTCGTCGAAGTGAATCACCGCATTTGCGGACACGCTACCGAGCGCACAGTGCGCCGTGAGATTGCAACCATTCGAGGGGGAGAGTAGCAATGCCCCGCATTCAAGATATAGGAGTGTTCAATACCGTGCGGGAGGCAGGCCTGGCCAAGTTGGTGCCCGCCGCACCGCGCCTGACCGTGGGCATGGGCACATGCGGACAAGGCAACGGAGCCGAGGGTCTGTACCAGGCATTTGCCCAAGCCATTGAGCGCAGCGGAGCCGACATCGTGCTCGCGCCCGTCGGATGTTTTGGCGCTTGTTTTCAGGAACCGCTGGTCAGCGTGCGGCTGCCCGGAAAGCCGCTGGTCATTTTGCGTAAAGTGCAGGCCAATGACGCAGGCCGCATTTTGGAGGACGTCGAAGAGGGCAACCTCAGCCCGGATCTCATCTATTGCAAGATCCAGGAATGGGATCACCTGACCGGGCACGTCCGGTATGGAGAGGGTTATGACGAGATTCCGGCGTGGAACGAAGTGCCGTTTTTCAAAGGCCAGAAAAAGATCGTGCTACGAAACTGCGGGATCATCAATCCGGATGACATCGAGGAATCCATTGCTGTCGGCGGATACCAGGCACTTTACAAGGTACTGATTGACGGGCGTCCGGAGACTGTCATTGAGCAGATCAAGGCGTCCCGGCTGCGGGGCCGCGGCGGCGCGGGCTATCTGACGGGCAACAAGTGGGAATTTCTTGCCAAGGCGAAAGGGGAACCGAAGTACATCATCTGCAATGCCGACGAAGGCGACCCCGGGGCCTACATGAACCGCAACGAGATTGAGAGTGATCCGCATGCGCTGCTGGAAGGCATGATCATTGGCGGCTACGTGACGGGCGCCTCCGAAGGCATCATTTATGTTCGAGCGGAGTATCCTCTGGCCGTACATCGCCTGAACCGTGCGCTGGAGCAGGCGCGAGAGTACGGGATGCTGGGCGAAAACATCCTCGGGCGGGGCGTCAAGTTCGACATCTCGCTGGTAGAAGGCGCGGGAGCATTTGTTTGCGGGGAAGAGACGGCGCTCATCGCTTCGCTCGAAGGGCAGGCCGGACGGCCTCGCCCGCGGCCTCCGTTCCCGGCGCAAAAAGGCCTGTGGGGGAAACCAACCAGCATTAACAATGTTGAGACCTGGTACAACATCGCGCCCATTGTGATGCGCGGGGCGGCGTGGTTCACCGAAACCGGCAGCCCGAAGAGCTCGGGCACGAAAGTCTTCTCGCTGGTGGGAAAAGTCAAGAACACAGGACTCGTCGAGATGCCGTTGGGCACTTCGCTCAAGACATTCGTCTACGACATTGGAGAAGGCGCACCCGACGACCGCGAAGTCAAGGCGGTGCAAACCGGCGGCCCATCCGGCGGATGCATCCCGCACGAGATGTTCGAAACCGCGGTGGATTACGAAAGCCTGGCGCAGTTGGGATCCATCATGGGATCGGGCGGTATGGTGGTGATGGATGAAGACAACTGCATGGTGGATGTGGCGCGCTATTTCATCGAATTCACGCACTCGGAATCGTGCGGCAAGTGCATCCCGTGCCGGGTCGGGCTCAACAAATGTCTGCGCATTTTGAATCGCGTTACCGAAGGAGCGGGCACGACCCACCACGTGGAGCTGCTTGACGAACTGAGCCGCTACATTCGCGACTGCTCGCTGTGCGGACTGGGACAGACCGCGCCCAATCCGGTGCTGACGACGCTGCGCCATTTCCGCGGCGAGTTCGAAGATCATATTCTGGCCCGGCGCTGCGCGGCCGGCGTGTGCGAAGAACTGGCGCTCTCACCGTGCGAGAACAGTTGTCCGCTCCACATGAACATTCCGCGTTTCCTCGCTCTTTATAAAGAAGGGCAGCTGGAACAGGCGTTTCTGTCGGTGATCCTCGACAACCCGTTGCCTTCCTCGACGGGCCGCGTGTGCCAGCATCCTTGCGACAACCGCTGCCGCCGCCAGACCCAGGATCAATCCGTCAACATGCGCGAGGTGCACCGCTTCATCGCCGATTCGATTTTTCTTTCCGACAAGTCCGAAGGAATGTTTCAGGCGGTAGCGGCGCGCATGCTGGAACCCACCGGACGCAAAATCGCTGTGGTAGGCGCGGGACCGGCCGGCTTGACTGCCGCATTTTATGCCGTCCTGTTTGGCCATGACGTGACCGTCTACGACAGCAAACCGGAAGGCGGAGGAATGTTGCGCTTCGCCCTGCCCGAGTACCGGCTCCCCAAGAGCATTCTGAAGCATGAGATTTCGTTCATTGAGCGGCTGGGAGTGAAGTTCGTCTTCAATACGAAATTGGGCGGCGATCTGACCTTCAGCGAACTCGAGGACCACTTCGACGCGGTCTTCCTGTCTGTAGGGACCTGGCGGGAAAGCCGGGTTGAGCTGCCCGGAACCGAACTGAAGGGAGTTTATGGGGCGCTGAACTTCCTGGAAGCGACGGCAGCGGGCCAGCAGGTTGCGCTCGGACGGCGCGTCGCCATCATCGGCGGCGGCAACGCCGCCATTGACTCGGCACGCACCGCGCTGCGCAAAGGGGCGGAGGCAACGGTTTTCTACCGGCGTGAGCGCAAGGATATGCCGGCGATTGAAGAAGAGACCATTGCGGCCCGTGAGGAAGGCACCAAGTTCGTTTTCCTGGCCGCGCCTCACCGGATCATCAGCGATGGCAAGGGCAATGTGAAGGCGATCGAAGTCGTAAAGACGCGGCTGGGCGCTTACGACACGTCGGGGCGCAGGAAGCCGGTTTCGACCGGGGAGATCCAGCGCGTCGATTGCGATGCTGTGATTCTGGCGGTGGGCGAAGGGGTGGACGGAGAGCTCGCGAAAGAGTCCGGCCTGAAGCTGAAGGAGGGCGGCACCATCGATGTGAATCGTTTCACGCTCGAAGCCAGCCGTCCGAAATTCTACGCCGGAGGGGATGTTGTCACGGGCGCCTCGAACGTTTCCGGCGCCATGGGCTATGGCAAGCAGGCGGCCCGCAACATTGACCGGCAACTGATGGAAGCAGACCGCTGGGCGAGCTTGTTTCCCGACTTTGAATACGCGCAAACACCGCCCGAGGAACCCAGCGAAAGCCGCCGTCATTCCGGGCAGGAACTGGCGCCCTTGGTTCGCGTTCGCTCCGCAGGCGAGGTGGTCACCGGATTGGCCCATGAAGAGGCGCTTGATGAAGCTTGCCGTTGCCTGCGTTGCGACGTGAAGGGCGTCAATGTTGGCTAGCGGCGCTGCTGGCAACACGAGATGCGAGAAAGGAGCCGGTTTTGGCACAGAAGAAACTGTCGATCCGAATTGACGGGCAACTGATCACGGCCGAAGAAGGCTTGACCATCCTGCAGGCGGCCAAGGCAAACGGGAAGTACATCCCCACGCTTTGTGCCCTAGATGGCCTGACCCCGGTGGGCGCGTGCCGTGTATGCCTGGTGGAGGTGTCGGGCGTCGACCGCCTGTTCCCGGCGTGCACCACTCCCATTCAGGATGGCATGTCGGTCGTCACGAACTCAGCGCGGCTGGCGCGCTATCGACGGATTTCCGTGGAATTATTGCTGATCGAGCGCAATCACACTTGCGCGGTGTGCGTGTCCAATGGGCATTGCGAACTCCAGTCTATGGCGACGTCGCTTGGCGTCAATACGGTCGAGTTTTCCTACAACTATCCCAAGCTGGGCGTGGACACCTCGCACCCGCGCTATGTTCTCGACCACAACCGCTGCATTCTATGTACCCGATGTGTACGGGTGTGCGCGGAACTGGAGGGCGCGCATGTCTGGGATGTGACCTCGCGCGGTATTCACTCCCGCATTACCAGCGAGCTGAATGAAAGATGGGGACAGGCGACCAGTTGCACCAACTGCGGCAAGTGCGTGCAGGCGTGTCCGACCGGCGCGCTGGCCGAAAAGGGCTGGGCAGTTGAGGAGATGGTAAAGAAGCTCGGCACCGTCACGTCGTTGGCGCAGAAACGAGGAGCGCAGGTATGAAGAAGGTGAAAGTGGCGACCGTGTGGCTGGATGGCTGCTCCGGCTGCCACATGTCGCTGCTCGATATGGACGCGGCTATTATTTCGCTCGGGCGCAAGATCGACATCGTGTACGGCCCGCTGGTGGATGCGCAGGAATTTCCCGAGGAAGTGGATGTCACGCTGGTCGAAGGCGCGGTCAGTTCACAGGACGATCTCAACAAGATTCGAAAGATTCGCCAGCGCACGCAGATACTGGTTTCTCTGGGAGACTGCGCCGTAACCGGCAACGTGCCCGCAATGCGAAACAACATCCCGGTCAACAAGCTTTTACAGCGGGTGTATCTAGACGGCTCCGAAGAAAAAAAACTGATTCCGAGCGACCGGGTGCCTGCGCTGCTAAAGCACGCACGGCCGCTGCGCGAGTTCGTCAAGGTAGACCACTCGCTGCCCGGTTGCCCGCCGCCCGCCAAAGCGATTCTGGGATTGATTACCGAATTGCTGGAAGGGCGCAAGGCGGACGCCGGCCAGCCGGTAAAGTTTGGATAAGGAGCGCGCATGAAGCGCATTACCATCGAGCCCATCAGCCGCATCGAAGGGCACGGAAAAATCACGATTCATCTGGACGACGAAGGGCACGTGGCGGGCGCGGAATTCCACGTGACCCAGATCCGCGGTTTCGAGAAGTTCACTGAAGGCCGGCCCTTCTATGAGATGCCGGGCATTACGGCGCGCATTTGCGGGATTTGCCCCATCAGCCATCTGCTGGCCTCCTCGAAGGCCTGCGATGCGATCATGGCTGTGAGAATCCCGCCCACGGCGCGCAAGCTGCGAGAACTAGTGCACTGCGCGCAGATCGTGCAATCGCACGCGCTCAGCTTCTTCTATCTGTCCGCGCCCGATATTCTTTTGGGGATGAGTTCCAATCCGGCGCGGCGCAACGTTATGGGAGTCATCGCCGACTATCCCGAGTTGGCGCGCGACGGCATCGAACTACGCAAGTTCGGTCTGCAGGTTGTCGAAGGTCTGGCCGACGAACGCGTACATAATTCCTGGATTGTACCCGGCGGAGTCGCGAAGCCCCTGGCCGCGCAGGTGCGAGAACGTATTCTCTCCGAATTGCCGGCGGCGAAGACCATCATTGAACGCACCATTCCCTTCTTCAAACGGGCGCTCGACAACTATAAAGAGGACATCGCGGTGTTCGGCTCCTTTCCGACCATGTACGCCGGTTTGGTGGATGCGAAGGGCAACGCGCAGTTCTACGATGGCAACCTGCGTTTTCGCGCAGCCTCGGGCGAGATCGTACAGGACCAGATTGCCGCCGAGGACTACAAGCAATGGATCGGCGAGGCCAGCCTCCGCGAGTCCTATCTCAAAGCCCCCTATTTTGTGCCCCAAGGATTTCCTGCGGGCGTGTATCGCGTCGGTCCATTGGCCAGGATGAATGCGGCCGATGGCTGTGGGACACCTGCGGCCGATGCAGAACTCCGGGAATTTCGCGAGCGTTTCGGGACGGTCGCGAACAGCGCGTTTCTCTATCACTATGCGCGGCTGATTGAGATCGTCTATGCCCTGGAGAGGATCGAAGCGCTGCTGAACGATCCGCAGATTCTGGACACGCACGTGCGCGCAACGGCCGCGGTGAACGCACTGGAAGGCGTGGGCATGATCGAGGCGCCACGCGGAACTCTCATTCACCACTACAAAGTGAACGAAGAAGGAGCCATCACCTGGGCCAACATGATCGTTGCCACCGGGCACAACAACCTAGCCATCGGGCGCAGCGTGCAGCAGGTCGCCGAGCATTATGTTGACGGCACGAAACTTAACGAAGGGATGCTCAACCATGTTTCGGCGGTCGTGCGCGCTTACGATCCCTGTCTGAGTTGTTCGACCCATGCCGACGGTTCGCTGGCGATGAGGATTCAGTTGCTGAATGCGGAGGGTGCGCTCCTGGACGAAATCGCGAATTGAGTCCGTTGCCTATTTGGTTTCCGCAGCTCCGAGCATTTCCACGCCGTCATCGATGAACTGCTTGATTCGTGCCAGCAGGGTAGGGATTGCCGAACACACCGCCGGCGACATGGCATCACCGGTCTCGAAGTTCTCTCCCGCAATTGTGAACAGCAATGATGGCGGGCAGCGGCCGTAAAGTTGCTCTGCTAATTTCAGAACGGTTGCGGGAGACAGTTGGTGTGTATAGGACTCGGGCAGATCGGCAGGCACAACCTTCCGGCATTGCAGACTGCCCGCGTTCCCGCAGCGAGCCGCATCCACGAACAGCACCCTTTCTGCGCGGCTAGCGAAGTCGGCAATTTCAGGTGTCAATTGTTGCCGGGCGACCACTTGAACGTCGACGCGTGAAAGGTCGCCCGAAAGTAACTGTGCGACGTGCCACCCGACTCCATCATCGGAGCGGAGCGGGTTGCCGAAGCCGACGATAAGAACGCGAACCATGTTTCAGTCAGGGAGCGGAATCATGCTTGCCAAAATCCTTTTCTGGCGACTCGTACAAGTGTGTGCATCGTTCAAACAATCCTGGGCCTGGCCGAGAAACGGTGTTTTCTGGGACAGATTTCTTGAGGGCACTTGAGCTCTCGTTATTGCAAGGCAGGAAGACCAGCAGCCATTGGGCAACGCCAGGCGGCCGCAAGAACGATCATCCGAGCCGATTCCGGAATTCAGTTCACCTATAACGTTTTAATTGATTTTAGCAAGCGGTATTTGTTTTGTTGAGAGATATGTTCGCTTGCGATGGAGATAGAGAAGACGAAGGAAGCCGGCACAAAAATGGGCTGAGCAGGGAGCGCGACCAAAACGGCGCCAGGATTGCCGGGTTGGGGGGATTCCTAAAGCCTTCGACTACAAAACCGCCTCCATACTCGTTCCTGCGGCTTCGAAAACGTCGGCGACTTCTTGTTCTGCGATCGGAACAAATGCTTTCACGACGTCACTATCGAATTGAGTACCACTACTGCAGAGCAAGCGAGCAATGGCCTCAGGGTGCGGAAGCCCCTGCCGGTAGCAGCGGTTTGAGACCATCGCGTCGAAAGCGTCGATCACGCAAATGATTCGCGAGACTAGCGGTATGTCGCTACCCTTAAGCCTCGCCGGATAACCAGTTCCGTCCACACTCTCGTGGTGGTGGAGCGCATAGAGGCTGGCCTCTTCGAGCCCGGGGAACAGGCGGAGGATTGACCAGCTGTATTCGGGATGGCGATTGATGAGCGCGCGTTCGTCAGGAGTAAGCTGACCCGGCTTTCTTAGAATGGCGTCGGGTACACCGATCTTGCCGATGTCGTGAAGTAACGCGGCGACTTCTACCTGATAAAGGTGTTGCTCCGGGATCTCCACTTTGCGGGCGACACGGAGCGCCCATTCTGCCAATCGGGTGCTGTGGACCCCGGTGTTAATGTCCTTCAGATCGAGCATCTGGTTAAACGCACAAACCACAGAGTTGCGAAAAGCCAAATGCTGTTCTTCGAGTTCTTTAACGCGGAGCACGAGCCCACAAATATCCAGACCCGAATTTTGGTTTGCCGCCATATCGTCGTAGGCTCGCTCTCCAGTGCTCGCTTCTATAACAAGTGGCACGATTGAACTGCCTGGTACGTATCCAAGCGTCCGAAACCGAGATTCAGATTTCCGATGTAGTCGGCATTTGCCAGACCATTCGGAACCATCCAGTTGGGACAGTTGCTGTTTGCGCCCAACATCAGAGCTGCCGTGCCTGCGACGAAAGGAGTGCTAAACGATGTGCCCCACCCGGCGGCCCAGGTTCCCCATGGGTAGGTGGTCACAACGCCCTCTCCGGGCGCCGCCATAAACACCGGCGGCGTTCCATAATTCGTGAACGTAGACTGGATATCCGTATTCGAGGTCGACGCAACGTTGATGACGCCGGGAAGTCCTCCCGGATAGACCATCTTGTACTCGCCGTCGTTTCCGGCGGACGCAACGGAAAGCACGCCACGGCTGTTGGCATACTTGATGGCAGTCGCGAGTTCCGGAGAGTAGCTCGTGTAGTCGAAGCTCATGTTCATCACGTTGGCGCCTTTGTTTACAGCATAGTAGATGGCGCGCAGGATGTCGGAGTCATACGCGGTACCATCCGCGGAGAACGTCTTGAGAGGCATAATCTTTGCTTCGGGTGCAACCAGGTGCACGATGCCGGCGGTCATAGTTCCATGTCCGAAGTCTGAGTATGCGTTGTTGCCATCCAGAACTGCCATTGTCCGCTGATCGAGCACCGCCATCGTCCGCTGGTCCAACATTACCGGCTGCGCCCCGCTGAGATTGGGGGCGGGAGGAGCGTTGCTCATTTCCGAACCGCCGCTGGTATTGGTCGTAAAGTCGTAGCCGTTGGCAAGAACATTCTTCAGCACAGGGTTCGTAAGATCGACGCCGGTATCGATAACCGCGACCGTCGTTCCAGCACCTGCAACATGAAACGCCGATTGGGTTTGGGCGGTTCGCACCAGCTGATTCCCAGGCTGCGCCAGGTAACCGTGCCAAACGGTCGCGCTGTAATAGGATGTTGGCGTTTCATCCGTCAAATAATTGGGGTCGGAGTTGACATATGCCGGCACGGCCTTGACGACCTGATCAACTTCCACATCGAGGACACCGGTCTGAAGGCTGATCTTCAACAGCGCGGTGATCGGATTCAAAGCCGCGGGGAAAGTCACCAGGAACACCTGCCCATTGGGATCACCAAGACCGGATACAACCTTGCAGCCAGTCAGCAAACAGGTCAGGTTGAGACCCGGCAGTCCAAGCGAGTCGCGCACAATCAGGCGCGTTTGCGCCTCTGCAGCCGGTGCGCAAAAAACCACCAGCAAGAGCAGCAAGCAAGCTACTTTGCTCGCACGCTGAAGACTCGTGTTCGATTTCAGTTTGCCCATTGTTTTCCCCTTTTGTCCCATGTCCCAGATTGCGAGTGTAGGGTGGAACCGTCGTATTTTCCACTTACACCGGTACTCTTTTTGCAGTGACCATTCTGCTCTTCGGTAATCCGTGCTAGTTACTTTTATGTCGGATGGGTCAGCGGAATCCGTACCGTATTGCGGCCTTCTACCATAACCCACAACCAGAGCTGACCCTTTGCTTCAAACTCAACTTGAAACTCTCCCGAGGGGTTGACAGCAGTGGTAGCAACGAGTTGCTCATGCTCATTCGACAACTCGACGGTCGTGTTCCGCCGCGCACTTCCTTGTTGCTTGTCCAAAACTTGCCCAATGAGGTGCACTGCGTTGGAACGCTGGCGGCGGCCAAAACACAAATCCACAGTCAAACCTTCGGCTTCGTAAATGACTTGCCACACATTGACTGCGCCGCTGCGCATCCCTGCCAGCAGCGGCTGGGCGAAACTGTCAAAGACCATGCTGGCGAGAGGCCACATTCGAGGTTGTAGTGCTGGCTTGTTAGTAAGGCCCAGTTTCACCAAACGCACCAGATTCTCGGGCGGCGCATAGGCAGCGTCCTGGGTTGCAAGCCTTCGAACTCGACTCCAGGCATTAAGAGCCGTCTTGCATTTTGGACAACCCGTGCCGAGGTGTGCCCTGACATCTCTGCTGATCTCCGGCCCGCTGATTCCACGTACAAAATCAACCAAGGGCTGCTCTGAAAAGTGATCCATTCTCGTCCTCAAAGTGCTTCTGGCTTCTAGTACAAAAGGGCGGGCTAGTGCCCAGAAAATACAGGTTTGCGATCAAATAAATTCGGTTACCTCTTATCCCTTTCCTGTCAATAAGAAAGGGGCCCAGTGATAGGGATGGGGGCAACGTTCCCGGAGGCGGATGGCTGCCGTTTGCATCGCCTCCGCCTTGGAAAGCCCCTTCTGTAGTGCGGTATAGAACTCGATCATGAACTCCTTAGTACTGTCGTCGTGAACATCCCAGAGACTCAGAACGAGTGACTGTGCTCCGGCTTGTAGTAGGCCTCGAACCAACCCCATCAACTCGTCTCCGGGCGTAACCACATTCAACCCAGTGCCGCAGCCGCTGAGCACGACAAGTTCGACCGGGAGTTGCAGGTGGGCCATATCGTAAAGGCTTAGATGCGATGCCCCCAAGCGGATGGAGGAAAACAAGGGGTTGTCTTGGCGAAAGTATCCGTGCGTCGCGATGTGTACCGACTTGCTGCGCGGCCCATGGTTTCTTAGCACATCCTCGGTCGCATCTTCGCCCACGAATAGCCTGGCGTGTGGAAGCAACTGCGCGAGTGCGTCCACTTCCGCACGAATGGCTGGGGTGCGGTCATCAGGGACACCAAGGATCAGAGAATCTCCAGCCGCATTGACCGGCTTCGTCTGGCAATGCGCATATACGCTGGCGCTGGGAGCGTAGGAAATCGCGAACCGATCGATTAAATAGGAGTCGCCGTCGTGTAGAGCATGAAAAGGAACGTGGTGTAACAATCCGTGCTGCACAAAGACAACGTGCCGAGCTTGGAGCAGATGCCGGATTGGCGCAATTAGCTCTTGATACAGACTCTTGAGGTGCGCCTGGATCGATTCGAGCAAAGCACGACCGAACGTAGCCACGTACTGGGGATCAAGGCGGAATTTCGACATCTGGAATTGCAGAAGCTGCAGCAGTTTCTGAATTCGTGACTGTACCGTCACCACAGCGATGTTCAGCTTATCTCTGGTCAGCACGCATACAACGCTTCGGTCGTGCACGGAAAAGAACTCGACCAGCGCAGTATCGGCGGGAAGCACACTCTGGATCTGCTCCAGCGTCATCGTCGTGGAGACCTGCACGCCCGCTTCGTTCGCGTCTGCGACAGTGGCCTCTTTAACCGCGCGCGCGAAATCTGCTTCACGCGATCGAGCCTTTTGCTCGAGCTGCTGCACGCGCTCCTGCGAACGCTCTTCCGGGCGCAGTTGTTCACGCTCGATCAGGCTGTAGTACCAGTTGAGCTCTTCACGAAGGGTGCGGATGGAGCGCACGAGATCGCTTTGTCCTGGATCGGCTCCGGTCGTTACGTGCACTGGCTGGTTGAGCAGATCCATGAGGGTTCTCGATTTCGCCTGTTCAATGTAGGCGAACGCCTCCTCGAAACTATTCTGACGGCGCAGGCAAATGTCGACTAGGCTCTCGTAAACCTCAAGTTTGTTTTCGAAGAACGCGATCTTCAGCTCTTCTCCGCGCAAGCTGCTGCGCAATCGCTCGACCGCCGCACGCGCACGGCAGTAGGCTCCATAGGCCGCATCTTCATTCCCGGTGACGCGCTCGATTTCGCCCATCAGGAATTCAGCCTGGTAAAGGAGCGTCGGTGAATCCAGCCTTTCCAAATCCGCTAGCGCCGTCTGGCAATGTTTCTTTGCAAGACTGGTGTCGTTGAGGCGGAGCGCAATTCGCGCCAACAGCAGCTCCGCCAACACGGCTTTCCCCCGCATCGGGGACGCGCGGAAAAATTCGTGTGCGGCTACACAAAGGCGCCGCGCCTCAAACAGGCGCCCCTCGGTGAAGAGCACCAGCGCCTCGTACAGGTCGATGAGCGAAGGCCAGACCTGGTTCTGGTCGCGGACAAACATTTCTTTTGCGCGCGCAAACAACTTAACAGCTTCAAACGCCTGCCCCTGGCGACTGGCGGCAATGGCGGCAAAACCCAACGCCTTCGCCGCTTCGTAGCCAAAGCCGAGTTCTTGGAACCCTTCGTTCGCCGTCCGCCCCAGTTTGCCCGCTTCGGCGCTCAGATTTAGTTCAAGATAGATTTCGGAAAGGTCCAGATTGCAAAGCGCGAGCTGATAGGGGTCATTCGCTTTCTTTGCGCTGATGGATGCATCCCGAAGCATTTGAATGGAACGCCCGTACTCTCCGCGCAAGAAATACAGGTAGGCGATGTTGTAGTCGGCGTAAGCGAGTGGAATCGGCATGTTCTTCTGTTCGCAATGCCGGCGTGCAACCTGGTGCAGCTCCAACGCTTTGGGAAAGTCGTTCAGACTAATGTGGCAAAGCGACATGTTACTCAGAACGGCCGCCAGTCCTTCGGCATCGTCGTGAGCCAGCATCTGGTCGTATGCGCGCTCGTAAAATGCAAGGGCTTCGGTAAACCGATCCTGCCGGTGATAGATATTTCCGATGTTGATTTCCAGCCGTGCGAGCCGACGTGTGTTCCCTTGTTGCCGAAAAATCGCTCCCGCTCGCTCGCCGGCCGCGACTGCCTGGTCGTACCGGCCGAGCAATAACAGCGGCTGAATAGACCCGCTGAGAGTCCTTGCCAGTTCAGTCTCTTCCCCGGTTTGCTCAAACAGCGCTATCGCCTGTTCGTGCAAACGCACGGCTTCCGAGTGCTCGTCGAGCGCGTACATGGCGTTCGCTTGCGCGCGGAAACCTCGGGCAAGCAACCCGGAACTGCCGAGCATTTGCGCAACATCCAAGGCCGCGTCGGCGAGTCGCTTGGCACGGTGCGTGTCGACTCGAACTTCTTGCCAGACTTTATCGGTGAGGATTGTGACGATTTCATCCCATTCAATCGCTGGGTTTTGCGCAACCAACTGAGCGCGGCCGGGGCCAGCGTCAAGCGCAAGCAAGCGCTCGACCATGGCGTCGCATTCGGTCCTTTGTACCGGCTGAACGCTCATTAGAAACCCTTCTCCTCCAGGCGTTTCTTGAGATTAGTTAAGCACCTGGCGCGGATTGCCCCAATTGATCCGGTCGCCATGCCTAACTCCGCGGCCACGTCTTCGTAGGGCCGCGGCGGAATTTCGAAAAAAAGCATTCGCACCATCTGCTCGCACTTTTCTGGCAGTTCGGCAACTGCATCGCGCAAGATCTGCTCTTGCTCAAGCTGCACCAGCAGGTGTTCGGGGAGATCGTCAGCGTCGCCGACAAGAATAACGCTGCCAACACCTGCGTCCTCAGGCTTAAGTTCAATGAACCTGTCGACAGCGCGTTGGCAGCGGAGGCACTTGTGATAACAGGTCTGCATCAGCCACTTTGGTAAAGCACGGTGCTCGCGAAGGCGCGGCAGTTCCGACAGCAAGTCCACACACACGGACTGGAAGATGTCGGAGGCATCCTGGTGCATTCCGAGCTTGATCGGAATCGAATAGATGAGGTTCTTGTACTTGTCAATCAAAGCCGACCACGCTTCCTGATCGCCATTCAGGCAGCGGCCGATCAGCCGCTCGTCTGCGGGGCGACCAAGCGGCTCCCCCGCTTTTCCTGTCGCCGTCCCTGTCATTGCACTCCCGCGCTCTGAACGATCGCTCCGCGAACATAGAGTTGATCCGCATTCCACAATGTGAAAGGATCGAGTACGGCTGGATGAAAATTGCCGACCCGGCTGCTGGCGCTCGCAAGAACGTTGGGCGTCCCCAGAAATATGAACGGCAGATTTTCAGCGATCAGCTGCTGTGCGCGATCGTACAGCTGCTTTCGCTTGGCATAGTCAAGTGTGACCATCTGTTGCTGCATCAGTTGGTCAAGTTCGCGTTCCCAGTCCGTTGCCGGCTGAGTCTCGCCGAGGTGCCACAAGTGGGAAGTCCCCGCAAATGTCCAGACGTTCATCTCGGGGTTGGGGTCCGCGTCGCCGCCACCCAGGCCCATAACAGCGGCCTCGTAATCGAAGCTCTGAAACACGCGATCGAGCATGGCGCGGAACTCGAGTGGAACAACATGGACCTGCATACCCAGGTGCGACAGGTCGTCTTGTAGAAGAGCCGCCATCTTCAGGCGCTGGCTGTTCGATGAACTGGTGACGATGGAGAACTCAACGGTCCGCCGTGTGGCATCCAGCAGTTGGCCAGCAGCATTCCACGAATACCCCGCCGACTTCAACAACTGACGGGCGGTTTCGACCGATTGCTTCGGACGGGGGATGTTTTGATTCATCCAGAGCTTGTTACCCGGCCCAACATTCCCCCACAAGGCCGTGCCCCGGGCTCCGTAGACCAGACGAACAATGGACTCGCGATCCACAGCCGCGGAGATCGCCTGCCGGAATTTCAAATCGCGAAACCAAACTTGTTTGCTAGCCACTTCGTCGAGCTTCTTCCCGCTGAGGTCGTTCAGGTTGAACAGCAAGAAGTTGTATTCCAAACTTGGCCCCATATCCGCTAATTGCGAACCTGCACGCGATTTCTCTCGCGAAAGCAGGTTGTAATTCTCCGAGCTGAGCCGGCTGATGATGTCGGTTTCACCCGCTTCGAACCGCATCACCTGTGCGTCTTCTGTTCCCACGAATAGAAATACGAGTTCGTCCAGGTAGGGCAGCCGCTGATTCTCCCGGTCAACCTTCCAGTAGTAGGGATTGCGCTCCACCACAATGCGCTGTCCGGGAATGTACTGCTTGAATCGAAACGGACCCAGCCCCGCAATCTCCGGCGCCTGGGCATTCAAAGACCACGCTTGTGCAAAGTGGCCCTCGCGGTAGGGCTTCTCCAAGAGATGTCTAGGCAACATGGCCAAGCCGTCAAACAATCTCTCAGCGGCGGCATAGGGGCGTGGCAACGTGAACCGCACCGTGTATTGGTCGATCTTCGTAACCGCGATTGGTTTGCCGTCAATAATCAACAGGTCCCGCTGCGGGGAATCCACGGCTTCATCCATGTAAACGGTGAATGAGAAGACTACGTCGTCCGCATCAAAGAGGTGCCCGTCGGAAAACCGAATTCCCTTTCGGAGTTGCAGTGTAAAAGTGCGGCTGTCCGGAGATATTTTCCACGATTTCGCGAGAGCGGGTTCGGTCTGCTGCGAGGATCGGTTGATCTCGATCAGATCACCCATCAGACGCCCTATTACTTCGCGGGAAACCGCATCGGTGGCAGTGACCGGGTTCAACGTCTTTGGTTCGGCGCGTTCCCCGATGGTCAAATGCCCACCATAGCGGCCAGAGACATCGCCCATGCGAGCAAGTTCCTCGCCGGGATTAGCGGCTACCGGAACAGGCGCCGCAGCAAAACATGCACACGTGCGTAGACACACGTGTAGTAGGGCAAGGCGAGCAATAATCCTCATAACGACCCCTTCCCCCACAGAAAGGTGCCTAGCCTGAGTGAGATTTTAACCGGGAATGAAGTACATCAGCGAGGGAACTATAGAGTACGGAAGTAACGACCAAAGCGCATGCTGGTGCCAGAAGCCAACCGTAGGAAACCAGCACGCTGTACTGCTGCAGCGCGTCCAGCATGTTGCCCCAACTCGGCTGCGGTTCACTGACTCCCAAGCCAAAGAATGAGAGCGTGACTTCGGCCGCAATGTAGCGTGGAACCAGCAGGGCCGCCTGAGTTAGCAGCAGTCCAAAAGCCTCCGGTAGAATGTGCCGTCGCAGGAGATAGAAATCAGATCCGCCAAAACCACGCGCCGCCAGAACATGGTTTCGGTTTCTTGCGCTGAGGACAACTCCCCGCACCAACCGGGCTGGCCGGGCCCAGCCAATCAGGCCTACCACACCGGTGAGCAGGAAGAACGTGCGGAGCGCACTCAGATGAAGCGGTAAAAATGCGCGAACGCCAAGCAGGAAATAGAGCCACGGCAACGAGAGAAACAGTTCCGTCACGCCCATCAGCAACTCGTCAATCCAGCGCCCGTAGTATCCCGCGATGATTCCGAGAATGCTTCCAGCCAGAAGAGCGATGAAGGTAGCCGTGATCCCTGCGGCGACTGAAATCTGCCCGCCGAACAGAAGGCGAGAAAGCTCATCGCGGCCGTACCCATCGGTCCCGAACAGCATCACCTTGCCAGGCTCGTCGACACCGAACAAATGCAGATCAGTTTCGTAAACCCCCATGAGTTTGTAGCTCGCTCCGTTCACAAAGAAGCGCACAGGATAGGCATGGCGCCGGTCCTCTTGAAAGCCCGCGGCCTGATCATTCTCCAGCGCAGGCGTCCATCCCAAGACAAAAGGTCGCAGATGAAACCCCGAGCCACTCTTGAAGTGCAGATGCGTGGGGGGAACATATGGCAGCTCGCGGTCTTGCCTGGCTGGATCGTAAGGCGCAAAGAAACCTGCGAACAACAACAGAAGGTGCCATCCAGCCAGACCTGCAAGTAAGAGAACGGTCCTAATGCGCATCCGATCCCTCTTGGCGAATTCGCGGGTCGGAGGCGAGCAGCATCACATCCGCAAACAGATTCCCGCCGATCATGAATAAAGCCGAGAACATAATTCCGCCGACGACCAGAAAAAGGTCGCGCGACAGAGTCGCCTCCAGAATGAGCGGTCCCAAACCGGGCCACCCACAAACGACTTCAACCATTAGCGATCCGCTGAGCAGTCCGGCTAGAGAGAACCCGAGAAGAGAGATAGCGGGATTGGCCGCAACCGGCAGGACGTGCCGGAAGAGAAGCCTGGCCGGCATGGTTCCAAATCCGCGCGCGGCTCTCACATAGGGCGCGCCCAGCGCTTCGAGGACGCTGGCGCGAACGTGCCTGACAATCACGGCGCTTTCGCAGAGCACGAGGATCAACACCGGCAAGGCAAGATGATGCAGAACGTCCTGCAATTTCGCCCAGGAAGACAGGTTCTCGAAGTCAGCCGATGTCATTCCGCCAACGCGCAGGATTCGCCACCGAACTGCTATCGCAAGAAGGCCCACGGCAATCACAAGTTCCGGAACAGAAACCAGAAGTGAGCTCCCAAACGCGACCGCTTTATCGAGCAGCCCGCCGCGCCGGCTGGCCGCCAGCACACCCAACGGAACAGAGATCATCCAAGT
The DNA here is from genome assembly GCA_049288625.1 of Terriglobales bacterium. GTDB lineage: Bacteria > Acidobacteriota > Terriglobia > Terriglobales > Acidobacteriaceae > Acidiflorens. Next base: position 39,816 of record JBAQIB010000033.1, read on the forward strand.
CAGAAAAAGCGCCGTGGTCGTAAGGAGCAATGTATTTTTCGCCCGGCTCCACAGCAGCGGCGCGACGGGCACGTTGTAGGCAATGGAATATCCGAGATCGGCGTGCAAGGCAGATTTCATCCAGCGGCCGTATCTTACAGGGAGGGGCTGGTCCAATCCGTAGCGGACCCGCAGCGCTGAAATCGTCTCTGGAGAAATCTGCGGGTTCAGCCGCATTTCATCGAAGAAACTCCCGGGCGCCATTTCTGTAAGCAGGAAACAGAGCGCCGACACTCCGATCAGCAATAAAACCGCACGCACCACTTTGCGCCCGATGTACCTCACGTCGCCGCTCCCATCATTGCCGCCAGGGTTGAGGCGGCTGCTTTCGCCGACGCCAGCAGCTTCTTCGTGGCTTCGTGGCTCGGGCTGGAAATGATCTGCTGGGCCGGACCGACTTCTACAATCGTGCCTGCCGACATCACCCCAATCACATTCGCCAGCTGCGCCACTAGATTTAGGTCGTGGGAGATAAGGAGATAAGTCAGCGAGTGCGCAGCTTGCAGATCAAGCAGCAGGTTGGCGATTTGGGCTTGGGTGGACAAGTCCAGTCCCGAGAGCGCTTCATCCAGGACCAGAAACTGCGGGCGCAAGGCAAGTGCCCGCGCAAGTGCGAGCCGCTGACGCTGCCCGCCGCTGAAGTGAAAGATCGATCGGTGCATCCAATCGGGAGAGAGCCCAACCTCAGTCATCAGGTCGCGGGCCAGATCGCGCCGATTCTGGCGATTGTGGCCAATCCGAGCATCTATCAGCAGCGGCTCTTCGATAACTTCCAGAGCCGAGAAGCGCGGGTTCATCGCGGTGACTGCATCCTGAAACACCATCTGAATGCAGGAGCGAAAAAGCGCCAGGTCACGCGAGCGAAGTTGCGCGATGTCGGTCTCGCGAATCAGGACTTGGCCGGAGTCCGGCTTTTCTAAGCGCGTCACGCATCGCGCCACGGTGGACTTGCCCGATCCCGACTCTCCAATCAACGCGAATATCTTCGCGTGCGGAATCTCGAAGTCAACTCCTTTTATAGCCGCGACGGACACGCGTTTTCGCCACAGATCTCCCCGAATGTATTGTTTGCAGAGCCCTTTCACGCGTAACATTTCTTGGCTTGGCCTTTCGCGTTTCGACAAGTCAACAGGCAAGAATTTTGACAAGTCATTCCCCATACTTAAAGCAGTTCACTGTCCGTGACGGCAGCAGCACGAACTCACCCGGATATCGTTGTGAGCAGACATCCATGCGCTCGGGACAGCGCGGGGCAAACCGGCAACCGGAAGGGATGCAAGCCGGATCGAAAGAATCGCCTTCGATGGCTGGGAGCCGCACCTGCGAACGCGATCCAGGGACCACGGAGTGCATCATGATTCGCACCAGCGCTTGCGTATAGGGGTGCAGCGGCCGCCCCAAGACCTCGGCGCTGCTCCCGAACTCCACGATACGACCCGCATACATCACCGCGATGCGATCGGCAAATCCCGCGAACAATGCTGGGTCGTGGCTGATTGCCAGAATCGCCGTCCCGCGTTGTCGCCGAATCTGCGACAGGAGCGCGATGATCTCTGTTTGCAGGTTCGCGTCCAGTTTGCTGGTAGGTTCATCGGCGATAAGAAGGGCCGGCCTGCACGCCACTGCCTGCGCTATCGCTATCCTTTGTCTTTGCCCACCGCTGAGTTGATGAGGATAGGCAGAATAGATCTCGTCCTGGTTCTCGAATCCGACCTCTTGAAGCAACTCCATGACCAGCGCCCGACGCTGCCGACCGGTGCCCGGCAAATGCGCCCGCAGTACCTCGCCGACCTGCGAACCAACCGTCATCACTGGATTCAACGCAAGAGCCGGTTCTTGCGGGATCAGCGAGACTTCCCGCCCGCGGATCGCACGCAACTCGCTCTCCGACAGTGTTAACAGGTCGCGGCCTCGGACCAGGATCGTCCCGCCTTCGCATCTTGCATTCGGCGCCAGCAACCGCAACAAAGCGCTTGCCAACGTCGTCTTCCCACAACCTGACTCTCCCAATATCCCCACGATTTCTCCCGCGCGAATTGCGATGCTGACGCCATCCAGGGCGCGAATCGAGCCGCTCTTTGCAAGCACGTAAGTAACCGCGAGATTCTGGACCTGGACAACAAATTGTTTGGCGTTATCCATCAAACAACAAACCCCACTAGTTCGAGTTTTACCCACAATGTCTCGTCTAGCAATTGCCAACTAAGGAGCGGAGGAGGCGCTGGAGGGTCAGGGAAGAAATCTTAATCTGGACATCACCCCGAAGCGGGTTCACGAATTGGAACGGCAGGGCCATTATTGATTCCATTTCAGCAGCCGGATAACCCTCAACGTATTCCATGAGCACCTTACGCCGCGAGCTCCGGAGGGAGAACTGGAGCCTTGGTATCTTCACCAAGCATGAGTTGCTGGAGGATCAGCAAAAGAGCGCCAACGAGAGCTGAGCGCAAGAGAGAGAACATGAGACGAGAAACAACGGGTAACCGCAGCAGGGTAACACGATTATGCCCTGAAGAAGACAAACAAGAATTGACCGACCCGCCGCAGCACCACCTGCACTGCTTGCCAGAGCGGCTGCGAACGCCATTTCGGACGATCTGATGAAAGGCCCTTAGCTATCTTTGCGGTAGAGCAGGTCGCGCATCGCCCGTCTTCGAGCTTCGTTCTTTTCCATCAGAGCCTTGCGCTCATCGGCGTCCATGCCCTGCGCTTTGGGTTCAATCTGCTCAGGTTCGCTGCACGCCGGGCAGCGGTTGGCAAAGCCGGGCTTATCCGGCTTCAACTCGAACTCCTCCGAGCAGACGGCGCACACTTTGATAGGAAATGCCATCCATCATAATAATAACCTCACGCAATTCGCCTCCGCGGATGAGTTCGGATGCGACGTTGGCTTATATTCAGCAGATGCGGGAGTTTGCCGGATCAAAAACGACCGGATTCACTGCGATAGGCATTTTCTTGTTCTTTGGTGCCCTCATGGCGAGTCTTGCCGCAACTACTTTGCTTTGGCGAGGCACGGCTCTGGACCGTATCTGGGTTCTCAATCCGACAGCGCACAATCATCTCGCACCTCTGGGCAGGACAGTGGGGGGTCTCTTCCTCCTGGTGGGCGCGGCTCTCGCGACGGCAGGATTCGGATGGTTCAAACATCGCCGTTGGGGATGGAGACTAGCAGTCGTAATTATCGCCACGCAGGTCTTGGGGGATGTTGTTAATTGCGTCAGAGGCGACTTGCTACGCGGCGGAATTGGCGTCATCATCGCGGGCGCACTATTGCTGCTTCTTTTGCAGCCAAAAATGAGAGCCGCGTTTCGCTAGTGAGGAATGAGCCGGAGATTGTGGCTGATGGCACCGCGCGGACTGTTTGAGCAGCCCCAAGCAGTAGCCGGAGTTGCGGCTGACACTAGCAGCGTTCATACTCCGACCATGACCCTCAAAAACGCGGCGCTACTAGCTCTGGTCGGGACGATATTGATGACGGCTCTCCTCTTGTGGAATTTCGTCTTGACCTTTCTGAATGTCCTGCGGGACTTCGTTCCAGCGGTCTCCCTGTTCTCGTCATTGATTTACGCGTTTGGCTCCTTGAGCGTCGTGGTGTTCTTTTACGTGTTTCATCGAACCCAGCAGTGATTTTGGCGTGGACTGCTCTGGGGCGTGACCCGTCCGGAGTTCGACGGCGGACATGTGCCTACCGCTAAAGGGGTGCGTACTTTTTGGGCCAGTCAGGAGGGCAATCTGGGCGTGGCTCGGCTCTGGCAGACAGCTATTTTCAGTTGCCCCGTTGGGTACGCCGAAAGGGAGTGCACTGACCGAAGAGCACTTTTGCTCAGACTCCGGTCGTGTGATTCGTTACGGTGTAGCCAGGGATGGATTATGGTGGGGCTACTGGAGGCGGAACCATGTTGCAGCCTTACCCATTCGATTCGCAAAGGACAAGGAGATAGTAGTCATGGGAAAGGTGATCGAATTTTACGTACCGATAAACTTCCGGACACCGTTGAAAGTGGCATGGCGGCAATGCGGAAAGGTGGTCGAGTTTTGCCCCCAGATAAAGAAATCCGCTTAGCCGCAATCAGTCCGTGATCTGGCTGTGACTTAACCACGCTTCGCAGCGTCCGTCAGGCGAGAAACGGTTGTGCGTTCAGTCAGCGACCGTTTGAGAGCTTTTTCACGTTCAATTGTCCGGCGCGAGGTTTTGCGAGGAAGTTTCACTTCTCCACCGGGCGCAACCGCCCGGTTCAACTCCGTCGATTTCAGTAGCGTCTTCCTGCCACCATTCACAAAATCAATGTCGAGCTTGTCTCCTCTAGACAGGTTGACTTGCCCTACACCAAATGAAACATGGTCAATCCAGTCTTTTGCTTTCCAATTCCTGATAAGAATTGGCTTTTCCGGGTCTGCCTTCAATGCTTCCATAAGGATCACTACCTCCACTTGGGTGCAGAACAGGTACTTCCGACTTTTGGTTATACAGGCGCAAGAACCCGAACATCGGACAAACAGCAACGAATCTAATCCCAGACTGCCACTGAAACTGGGGTGGCGCTGTTCACAATTGCTCAGTCCTGAAAGAAGGCACAGAAGTAGAATGCGAGACAAGGTGGTTTATGCCAGTCTCCTCGCGTCGGAAGCATGACCATCGTTGGTACAAGAGTCTTGCGGGAGGCTTCCGATGCGCTTGCGAGGCGTGGCGCTGCGAGTTTGCCGAAGCAACCCAGTGTGAGAGTGCCTCCGAACAAGGTCGTAAGTATTGCCTGACCCATCGGGCATCGCGTCCGAACAGCGTACGCGCAATCAGGGCATCCAGAACCTCGACGATGATTGCAAAATCCTAGCTATAAAAGCGCCTAAACAGCCTTCAACCCTTGTCTGCGCGGCACGCACACGGATTCAAACCATCGGCTGATGTACACCTGAGCATGGGCTTCGCCACAGAAATGCCGAGCGGTCGAGCTTTGGGCGGCAGTCAAATCCCACTTTATAACTGCGAGCTTCTGATCCGTGCATTCGATTACAAACCAATGGACCGGATTCTCACTGACGATCCCGCAAATTTCGCATCGGAATTCCTTGAGAGTTGACATGCCTTTCCATGGAGCAGCGGCTCGGTGAAGGATAGTATAGCGGCGAAACCGTCTCCATGTCGTAGATGCGGCCGGACAGGATAGCACGCATTCACGCGGTCAACACCGGCGTGTTCTATCTGATAGATTGTGCGTGGGGAGGAAAACAACCTCATGACACCTAACGCCCTAACACGCGACGAATTGATTGAGGCAATGAATTCGCTCGGCAACCACCCGGTCGTATGGCTGGGTACCGGACTAGTCAAAGATGCTGTCGGCGCGGTGGTTACGGTATATCAGGATGACAAACCTCTCATCGGTCTGCAACCGGCAAAGACACCATCGAACATAAGCGACGTTCCAACGACCTCGCAGGTCCATGAAGCACGCGAGAAATTGCGCGTAGCAAAGAATCGCTTTGCTAATTCCTATGAGTTACATCTAGCGGGGGAGATCATAAAAACAGATTTTACCCTCATCAAGAACGAGTACGACGCTATGATTGACGGGGTGCTTGACCTATTGCATAGGTTCTAAATGGCGGGCGCACTCCCGATGGGACAGGGCAGCGTCTCAACCGTAGCGGGAGGAGTTCACTCTTGGGAAACCGGCTGCCCCATTTTTTGTATTGAGTACATTGCTGTCGTGTTAGCGCTTCTTTGCTGCCTTGAACTGCGCCAAGCGTGCCCGTACACCCGCTGCGGTTCGTCACCTGCCCGCTAGACTCATTCGCCTTTCCTAATTCGGTTGCAACTCTACAATCAGGCCACTGGGCGCGGACACCGCTTGCAGTAGGCTTCGTCGGGCACCGAATCATCCTACTTCTTCGTTGCTCTGAACTTCGCCCAGCGTGCTTTTTGCGCCGCTACAATTCTCTTCTTGCCAGCAGCAGACATCTGTCTCTTCGGCTTCGGCGCATGACCGCTCACCTTTGCCCAGCGTGCTTTTTGCGCAAGACTGATCCGCCTGCGACCCGCCGCCGACATGGTGCGCCCCGGTCTCGTGTACTTACTTCCGCCACCCATCTTGCCTAGAACGGTGAGAGCCGCGTCAATATGTTGAATCTCATCCGCCAAACCTTTCCTGGTTGCCTTTAATTCCGCTACAAAAGATGCCAGTCCTTTTAAACTATCCATCGATACCCCCTCAGGTATTTTGACAGCGGGATGATTCTATAGGATGGAAGTGACTTGTGGCAGCGTCAGTTGGCTCATTTGTCCCGGTATAGAACCACACCACGGTTGTTTAGACTGCCTCGTGGGCGGATATCTTCCTTGTCCACGAAGCAACACGCACGATATCTCAAGCCGTTGCGTGAATTGAAGCGCCGAACTTCATTGGGTTCCAAATCCTCTGTTGATAGCCTTCGCTCTATATGGCAATCAATTCGCTGGCAAACTGACGATTGAATGCCTAACTGCGTGTACCGACAGCTCGATCCGGTTGTGCACCCCTACTTTGCGCATCATCTTCGCAATGTGTGCCTTGACCGTGCGCTCTTCAATTCCGAGCGGTATCCCAATTTCCTTGTTGGACAGTCCAGACACCAGCATTCTTAGGACCTGCTTCTCACGATCAGTAATGGTGCTGCCCCCCCCGGGCGTTCCGTTCCGTCGAGTAATGGCAAGTTCAATGAACATCGAAAGCACCCGCCGAGGAGCCCAAACGGAACCTTGATTTACCACACGAATCGCTTGGGCGAATTCGTTAGGCCGCTCTCCATCAAACACATAACCCTTCGCTCCGGCAACAATGGCGTTGAGCGTGATCGAGTCGTCCGTACTGGGTCCGATCACAAGGATCGGCAAATTGGGACGCATCATTTTGAGTTTGGACATTGTATCGAGCAGGTTATAACCGGGCCGGTCTCCTATCAGCACTACGTCGATGTTTGTATGAACCGCGATCTCCGGGAGTGAGGCAGAGATCAGCTCGAAGTCTGATTCTGATTCCAAAAGGGCACGGAAACCTACTAGCCGCAAGGGATCGCTTTCGACAAAAGCAACGCGTATCATCGCCTTCGTGGTTGTCGGGATTTTCATAAGCGATCCTTTCAGTCCGGACTTATGTTCCGCAACTCGCGACACTTTTACTTATTCGTGAGAAATGCCTTCGTTGTTGCCACATGACGCTGAGGATACCCCCAGCCTTTTTCGCTCGGTGTGATCGCAATCACTTTCCGATTACCTTCGTTATGAGAGGAAAAAGGTGCGATGCAATGGACTGTAGAGAACGCGACTGAACGGCCGCACAAGCCTTCGCAATGAGGAATTCGCTCGCGTCCTCAAGAACGAGGTTCTGCTCATTCTCAAGAAGCAACAGGGCTTCCTTGAAGCCCTTCCCTTCTTTCCAGAGATCAAGAACGAGAAGGCGCTGACCGTCATGCTTTGGGCTGAGAAAAAGGATATCGAGCGGGTATGAGGAAGGCGGGTTCCCCAAGGTCGAGGAGACGATCAAGCCCTATCTGACCACTCCAATCGTCGCGCACAACATCTACCGGGTAGAAACCACCCTCTGCGAGCACTTCGAGAAGACGCTCGCCGCCTGACGCAACATCGGCTCAGGCCCACAAGGCGGGCGTGCGACTGCGCGCTGCCCCAACGCTTTCAGTACAAGGAAACAGCGCTTTGGCAGATTGCGCAACCTGAATCTCTTGGCGCGGCATGTTTATGTCTTTTTCCAGTCCGTCAACGAGACCAATTCGTCTAGGATTTCCTGCAGTCTTTGAAGTCGGCGTTCGTGATCCCCTGCGCAGGCTGGCTTTTTGCCGCCTTGCACATACTGGCGGTTCTCTTCACTGAGTTGCGCAATCTCTTCTCGCAGCTTGGCAATGCGCTCTTTGATGAGTCGTGGCACAGGGTGTTCGATAGAAACCATCTCTCTCAAACGAAGGTAACTCAAGAGTGATTCCGATCACAACCGGCGGAAAACGGCCGCGGGTATCTGATTGCTGGGGGAGCGTCGTATCCCAAAGTTGCTTCTGTGGCTCCAAGCACTCAGCTTCGATTTGCTTCTCCAAAGAGCGTTCGCGAGCAGTGATCCAAACGACTCGGAATTGTGCTTGCTTGTGGCGGTGGTGGATTTCGATCCTGTTTCCAACATTGACCTCGCCTCGGAAAACCTCCCAGCTTCACGCCGTCGTTGCTGGATCGAGGGTATTCGCGAGGTGGCTGGCCTTGTTTCCTACGATCCAGGGTCGCACTGGTAGCACCGCCTTAGTTCGCTTCCCGTCGTTTTCCTGTACGAAATCCGGGCATGTTCCACGCTCACTCCGAGTAGCCGTCGTCGGTCATGTCGTCATCATCATCGTCATCTTCTTCCTTGCGTTCGCTATCTTCTTCTTCGTCCTCTTCATCTTCATCGTCGGGTTCGTGCCGTAGGAAGGGATTGGCGGTTCCCGGTGTAGTGGTTGGGCTCGCATCTTCTGGGTCGCATTTGTGCCTATCGAATTGCTCTTGGAGCTCAGTCTGCGCATCGGCAGTTCTCCTAAGGGCATTCAAGGGAACCTTAAATTCCCAGCTGCAAAGTGTGCAGACTCCGATTGTTGGAGTCGTGTTCAGCCATTGGACAACCTTAAGACGACGTTGGGTCATGGGCACCCTTTCCTCCATCGAATGATCGCACGGACCTTATGTGGGCGTGCGCTTCCGGACATACGAGAGCCCTGGAATGCCAGTAACCCGCGAAGATCGGCGCGTACAGGCTTTGGCAGAAGAGCTGAATCGCTGGCTGCGTCGCGAATCTGCTGAGCCTGTCTACATTGCGACCGATAGCCCTGATCTCAGCGTGAGCTGAAACGCGGAGATTGGCGGACCCACGAACATCGCGATCTGCTGCCCGCCTATAAGGGACTCGGACTCTATTTTCTGTTTGGGCATAGAGGGGACGCATCATTAACCTGTCTTCGGTCGCCGCACAGACGGGTGGGGCTGTCGGGGCATACTACCAGCGTCCAAAGCCGGGATCATAGGGCTGACGCACTCCTGCGCTTCATCACTCGTTCGAGACGGAATCACGGTGAACGCCATCGCTCCCGCGCTGATTGAGACCGATATGGCAACCAGCAACCCCAACGCCAGCCCGAATCTTATTCCGATGGGGCATTTTGGCTCGGTGGACGACATCGCATCCGTCGCTGTGATGCTGGCGACGAATGACTACATGACATCTTCGGCTAAAGTATTAGCCGATGAAATTGATCTTCTGCGCCACGTTCTTGCTCTTCACGATGAGTGCCGTCGCCCAAAATGCGGGTGGGTTCGACACCAAATCGGTGGACGACATCGCATCCGTCGCTGTGATGCTGGCGACGAATGACTACATGACTGGCCAAACGGTTTCAGTCAACGGTGGGTGGTATATGAGCTAGTCCCGCCAACTCGACCCACCGGTCGGACGGCCACGAATTTCGTCTTCGCCTCTGTTCTCCATCTTCGGCTAAAGTATTAGCCGATGAAATTGATCTTCTGCGCCACGTTCTTGCTCTTCACGATGAGTGCCGTCGCCCAAAATGCGGGTGGGTTCGACACCAAAGCGGCTCAGCGGTTTGCGAATCTCGCCCTCGCTTGCCTGCACAAAGAATACCCAAATCACATCAGCCATACGTTGAATAGCGATGCAGACGCTGCCCCACCACGGAAACTGACTCCGGCTTTTTATGGCTGCTACGACTGGCATTCGTCCGTGCACGGGCATTGGCTCCTCGTTCGCTTGGTCAGGACGTTTCCAGACGCCCCGTTTGTTCCGGCTGCTCGGGAAGCGCTGCGGCAGAGTCTCACGGCAGAAAACATCGTGCAGGAGGCTGCATATCTTCGGGAAGAAGGACGCGCCAGCTTTGAGCGCCCTTATGGGCTGGCTTGGTTCCTTCAACTCGTTGCGGAACTACGCGAGTGGGATGATCCTCAAGCTAGAGAGATGACGGCTAATATGCATCCGCTTGAGACAGTCGTACTGGAACGGCTGAACAACTGGCTGCCGAAGCTCTCCCACCCTGTGCGAATCGGCGAACACGACCAGACCGCTTTCGCGCTCGGCCTGATGCTCGATTCGGCGCGCCGCAGTGGAGATCAGGAATTCGCCGAAGTAGTTGTGTCCAAAGCCAAACAGTTCTATCTCAGTGACAAGAACTGCCCGCTCGCGTATGAACCCTCCGGCGAGGACTTCCTATCACCCTGCCTCGGCGAAGCAGACCTAATGCGCCGTGTGCTGCCGAGTCTTGAGTTTGCTCGTTGGCTCCAAACATTCATGCCTCAAATTTCCAAGCCAGGCATGGGTCAATGGGTACAGCCCGTTGTGTCGCCTGATCCAAGCGATCCGAAGCTGGCGCACCTGGATGGACTCAATCTCAGCCGAGCATGGATGCTGGAGGGAATCGCTGCAGGTTTACCAAAGAACGACAAGCGTCTGCCATCGATCATGACGACCGCCGAGGCGCACGAGCGGGCTGGTTTGGCGGCTTTGACAGGCGAGCACTATGAGGGCGGTCACTGGCTCGGGAGCTTCGCGGTTTATCTCGCCACAAAACGAGGTATCTCACAGTTGAGTCGCAAGGAGTAAATTTCCGTTCGCCCAACAACGAAAAGCGCCCCGGCTCCTCTCCTTTTCCCGTCCAGCGACACCCTTGCACCTTCTCAAAGAAATACCGCATTTTCTGTAGCGCGGATTTTCCCAATGCCGCGCCGAAACTCCCAGTCTCCAGCTGAACGATTAACCTTGTGGCGGAGCGTTGGTAAGACTCGTGTTCACTGGATCGTTCCCTCTTCGCTGAGCGTGCTTCGGTTCGTTCCGATCACACGCACTTCTCTCCCACGGAGACCTGATGCTTAGACCTAACTCATGTCATTTCTGTCATGCCAACCCTCGACAGCGAAAACATCCATCGCATCGGCCGTGTCATAGAGCTTGCGCAGCGTCTTCGGGCGTTGGGTGAGGGGCATGAATGGTTGGCACGACTTCCGGCTGGTCAGGAAGGTGCGCAAGGCGGGGTGCATCCGGTGATCATCTCTGGTGTCGTAGGCCACAAGTTAGTGGAACTTGCTGCTGAGGTATACGACCGCGGATCGTGACGATCAAATGGCTCCGTGCAATGAACAACCCCCGAAAAGTGTCACCTCCATGGAAGATGGTGAGCGCGGTAGGAATCGAACCTACAACCTACTGATTAAGAGTCAGTTGCTCTGCCAATTGAGCTACGCGCCCGAAGGGTGTGTGGTGTGAAGAATTTAGATTATATCATCAGCAGCAGTTTGAGAATCCGCGCTCACTCCCGCGGCCCCGCCACGCCGCAAAAAACCTGGTTAGACCGCTCCCTTACAAGGCCGATTTGCTTCGTGTCAACTCGCGGTACATGCCCAGCAGATACCTACCTTTGTTACCCTTTCGTCCCTAGACTGAATCAGTGGCCGGCACTTAGTCGCTTGCGGACAAGAAGGCGGCCGCTTCGTGTGATTTTGAAGGGTGTGACAGACGGGGATTCGGTTCATAGCCACCAACCGCTAACCGTTGTTTTTCCATTGATAGGCGTTCGGCTGGGGAAGGTCGATGTGGGCGAGCACGCGGTTTGAGAAGTCCTGGGCCATCGCATCCGCACTCGAGGGATGGTTATAGAAGGTTGGGATTAGCGGAAAGATGGTCGCGCCGGCATCAGCGGCGAGCGACATGTTGCGAATGTGGATCTTGTTGAGTGGGGTTTCGCGCACGCAGAGTACAAGCGGGCGGCGCTCTTTGAGAGTTACGTCGGCGGCCCGGTCGATTAGATGCGAAGCCATACCGTTGGCGATGCGGCCGAGGGTGCCCATGCTGCACGGAATTACGACCATTGCGTCCGACGGATACGACCCGCTGGCCACGTTCGCCCCGATGTCGGCGTTCGATTGGACGTGAATTTTCGCCGACGCGGCGCCGATGATTTGTCGTATCAGATCCGAGCGGCGTTCGATCGATAGTTCTTCGGCCAAGACGCGCAGGCCACTGTCGGAAGCGATGAAGTTAACGGTCTTCACGCGGTGATCGCGTTCGACCGCGAGTAGGAAGTGTTTAAGGAAGATGGACCCGCTGGCGCCAGTGGTGGCGATGGTCAGGTTTTCCGGCGGGTATACAGGCAAAATTGGTGCCCCCTAGAGCATAAGAAACGGCCGAGTGGCTCAAGACGTTTGAGCATAGGGGCGCATCCAAAACAAGTCAAGGCGCATTGGAGACGCTGCAGATTCTTGCCGGGATGCAGATGAGGCGCGACAAGCCTAGAAGGTATCGGCACTGATTCGATGGCGACAACTGGCATCTTACGATCGCGGCGCAGCGTGGCGCAGTTGCACGCAACCGCCAGCGTGGAACGAGAAATTCGCTCCTACGACCAGGCTGGCGGACGGAAATACTTGCGCGATTTCTACGACGCCTACCGCTCTTACCAAGCCGTACTCGACCCGATCCAGGTGCGTGAAGCGATCTCGGAAGCCGAAATCGCGCTCATCGCGGACTATCACGCATTGCCCAGCTCGCAGCGGTACATGGCATCGCTAATCCGCGATGCGGCAGTTCGCCGGCGATCCGTGGTCGTAGGCGTGGAAACGATTTTTTCGCGCGACCAGCACATTATCGATGAGTGGTGGCGCGGCGAGATCGATGAAGCCGAGCTTCGCCAGCGCATTCGGTTTGATCTCGACTGGGGCTATGACTGGGATCCGTTCTATGACTTACTCTCGTCGGCGCGTGAACACGCCGTGGGCCTTTATGGTCTGGACTGCATGCCGCGCGAAGATCTGAGGAAGATCGGAGCGCGCGACCGGCACGCGGCCGGAAAAATCGCAGAGATCCGGCGGCGCCACCCGGACGCGCTGGCCATGGTGCTTTTCGGCGAGTCGCACCTCGCGCCACGGCATTTGCCCGTGCAGGTCCACAGCCTGTGTCCGGAAGATCGAACGCTGATTGTTCTGCAAAACGTGGACGGTCTCTACTGGCGAGCTGCGGGCGAAAAGCTCGATCACGTGGAGGCGGTCCGCGTTGCAGATGATGTTCTCTGCGTTTTCAATGCGACGCCGCTCGAAAAGTACGAACACTACCGCCTCTACTTGAATCGTTGTGTCCGGGATGACAGCGGCGCGCCCGATTTAGCCCCCACGGTCTTCAACCTGATTGATGGGCTGGTGCGCTTTCTTGGAATCAAGCTTTACTCCGCGCATAACACCACGCAGCCTCAGATGCTCGTGGATCTGATGCCGGAGGTTTATTCGCGCAACTCGGATGCGCTTTTGCGCCGGCTGCTTTCGCGCAAGGGCTTCCCGGTGGCTCAGCGCCGCTCGATGTTGCGCCGGGTCCGCGAACGCGGCAGCACGTATCTGGCACCGCTCAACGCCTTTTACATTCGCAAGTTCGAAATGATTTCGGCTACCGAGGATGCCACCCGCTTCCTTCATCACGCCTGCCGCGGAGTTCCCGATCGGGTCAACGGCAAAATTCCCACGGCTCGCGCACCGGAGGACGATTTCTTCGCGGCGACCCTCGAAAACGCCGTGGCTTGCTTTGGGTCCCGTATCCTCTATCCGGCGCGTCCGGCATTTCGCGACGCCGATTTACTGCAGCTGTACGAACTGACGCGCGGCGACCTCGAAGAGCAGAGTTCGCTGCCCTACTCCGATGTGCTTGAGGTTCTCGACTTTCTTGCATGGCACCGGCAATCGAGCCGTGGCTACCGGTTGCGACCGGCAAGTCCAGACTGGACCCGAGCACTCGCCTTCAATGGGCGGAAATGGGAATATCTCACCGAACAGCTTGGATGCCTGCTCGGAAACGACCTGTACGACGCTTACATTGAGGGGCGCATCGGCCCTGCCGCCTTGCGCCGCCTGTTCCTCGCTCACCTCGAAGAGCCGGGCGCTGCCAGCCACGTTTACGCTCATCTCCAGGCACGGCTGAAATAAGCACAGGGTTCAATCCTTCAAGGCTCCAAGGTTTCAGCATGCCTTCACTAGTAGCACCTCTAAACCTTGCAACTTTGAAACCTTGAAACCTTGCGGTATCCTCACCTGTCTGATGCTTGACGACTCTCCACCTCAGGAACAAACGCCGGATGCGTTGATGCTGTTCGGCTTTTGGTATCGCGCGCTCGCCAGCGACACAATCCGCCGCAACGAATTGCAAGCGGCAATGCTGCTCGAACAGCCGCTTGTCATCGGCCGCGACGCTCAAGGCAAGCCGTTTGCTCTGCGTAACGCGTGCCCACACCGCGGCATGCCGCTTTCGTACGGACAGTTTGACGGGCAGCACGTCGAGTGCCCTTACCACGGCTGGAAATTCGATGCACACTCGGGCCAGTGCACGCTGATTCCGTCGCTCGTTGCCGGACAGAGGATCAAGGTCGATCGCATCTACGCCGGCAATTACCCCTGCGAAGAACACGACGATTTTATCTGGGTATTCGTCGCCGACCCTAGCCCGGCCAACGCCGGCTTTACGAAGGCTGCGCCTGCGCCCACGCCTGCGCCTGAGATTCCGAAATTTAGCGAGCAGTACAAGCTCGCGTATCTCACGGCCGATCTTCCCTGCTCCGTCGATCACGGCATCATTGGGCTGATGGATCCCGCTCATGGGCCTTTTGTCCACCAGGCCTGGTGGTGGCGCACACGGCATTCGATCCACGAGAAGCAGAAAACATTTGAGCCGATTCCCTATGGCTTCCGCATGAGCGCGCATACCCCCAGTTCGAACAGCGCGCCCTACAAGCTTCTTCGGTTCTACGCCAAAGCCGATTCGATCACGACAACGATAGATTTTGTCCTTCCCAATCTGCGGTCGGAAATCATCCGCGCCGGTAAGTATTGGTTCTCGAGCCTAACCACTGTTACACCAATTACGCGCAATCGGTGCCGCATCGATGTGGTCGCGGCCTGGAATTTATTCCAGTGGATTCCCTTCGGATCAGAGCTGTTGAAGTTTGTCTTCGCAAAATTCGTGGAGCAGGACCGTCACACGATGGAACTGCAGTCCGAAGGCCTGAAGCACAACCCGCACCTGATGCTGATCGACGACGCCGATCGTCCCGCAAAGTGGTACTTCGCGCTGAAAAGCGCAATGCTGGAAGTGAAGAAGACGGACGGGGAATTCCAACATCCGATGACGGGTCCGGTGACGTTGAAGTGGAGGAGTTGAGAGCGGCGGCTACTAACGCCCTAGAAGCTGTCCTGGGAAGTACGAACCCAGAACTGGGAACTTTCTGAGATTAGCCTTCCACCAGCCAGTCCATCGCTTCTTCCCGCGTCTTGAAGGTCACGATTTCGCGCTGGGAAAAACTGTGGAAATTTTCGAAGAACGCGTGCGGGATACTTTCGGTCCCGACCCACGCGGTCTTTTTCACGAAAGGACGGTCGAGGGTAAGCACCTCTTTGATCTTGGTGGCAACAGCGTGATCGACTTCGGCGCCTTCATAATCGGCCAGCGTTAGCACCGATTCGCGCGCATGTTGTGCCACCATTACGCGCACATGCTCCAACAAAAGCTGCATCTGATGCGCGGTCGCATGCGAAAAATCAAGCAACAGGATTTGCTTACCCTTGTGCTCGAAGAAGTGGACGCGGTCATCCATGGACGTCCTCACCCCTAATGCCAAGAATCTGATCCTGATACCTTTGCGCTTGGCTCCCTACGGCTTCCCCGTTTCGTCCGCAATCAGGGAGTTCGCGGGAAGTCCACTGGGGACACAGCGTAACACAGAAGACTATCCCAACAGCGACTCGACGACGCCATACACCTCGTCGAGCGCCGAGTCGAGCGCACTGGCATCTTTGCCGCCGGCCTCGGCCAGGTCGGGACGGCCGCCGCCCTTTCCGCCTACCTTCTCCGCCACTTTGCCGACGATTTTGCCGGCTTGCACGCGGCTGGTCAGATCTTTCGTGACGCCGGCAATCAGCGAGACGTTGCCATTCGATGCCGATCCGACCACGACCACGCCCGATCCCAGCTTTTCGCGCAACTGATCGACCAGTGTTCGCAACTGAGCGCGCTCCAGATTGTCGGCCCGGTGCGCGAGGACTTTGATGCCCCGCACTTCTTTGATCTTGTCGCCGATGTTGGCCGCGCTCGATGAGGCTGATTTCATGCGCGCCTGATCGAGTTCGCGCGTCAGGCGCTTGATTTCGACATCGCGGCGCTCGATTTCTGTGCGCAAGGCGTCGGCGGGCGACTCAGCTTCCTTGCTGGTCAGCGATGCCACGACGCCTTCCAGTTCGTGGTCCTTGCGGAAATGGCGCAGCGAGCCTTCTCCGGTAACAGCTTCGATTCGCCGGACACCCGACGACACGCTGCCTTCTTTCAGAATTTTGATCAGGCCGATCTCGCCCGTTGCCAGCGTGTGCGTGCCGCCGCAAAGTTCGGTCGAGAAGTCTCCAATCTTGATGACGCGCACCTTGTCGCCATACTTTTCGCCGAACAGCGCCATGGCGTGATATTCGTTGACGGCAACATCAATCGGCACGTTGTCGACGATCTCGACCTTTTCGTTGCGCAGCACTTCCCTATTGATGATGTCCTCAATATCCTGCAACTCTTCTTCGGCGACTCCCGTAAAGTGCGAGAAATCAAATCGTAGATGGTTCGGCGCAACCAGAGAGCCGGCCTGCTTCACATGCTTACCAAGGACCTCGCGCAATCCGGCCTGCAACAAGTGCGTCGCCGTGTGATTGCGCATGGTGGCTGCGCGGGTTTCGGTGTTGACGACGGCGTCGACTCTATCGCTCACGCGGATCGGTTGTTTGGCAACAACCTGGTGCGCACGCACTCCCTGAATCGGGTAGTAGCAGCCAGTGACTTCGGCGGCGACGGTATTGTGATCGTCAGAGTAGAGCCAGCCGCGATCGCCGACCTGCCCGCCGGACTCGGCATAGAAGGGCGTGTGGTCGAGAATGATCTCGCCTTCGTCGCCAGCCTTGAGTTCCTGCGCGCCCTGGCCGTTCTTGATGATGGCGAGCACTTCACAATTGTCCGAGCGCGTCTGGCGGTAGCCCTCGAAGGTCGACGTCGGCAACTTCTGATAAACAGGGTTGGCGGTTTGCTTGACGGCACCTTTCCATGAGGCCTTGGCGCGCTCGCGCTGTTCCTGCATCGCGCGGTCAAAGCCAGCGTGATCAAAGGCAATCCCCTGGTCGCGAGCCGCGTCCTGCATGAAATCGAGCGGCATGCCGAAGGTATCGTAAAGCCTGAAGGCATCTTCGCCGGCAAGCGTCCCGCCGGCCGACAAAATGGCTTCCAGTTTTTCGAGTCCGATATTCAGAGTGTTGGCAAAGCGTACTTCCTCCGCCAGCACGGCTTTGGAAACGCGATCTGCTGATTCCTTCAGCTCCGGATACGCGTCCATCATCAGATCGCGCACAGCGAAAACCATTTGACTTAGAAACGGTTTCGTCTGGCCGAGCAGTCGTCCGTGCGTTATGGCGCGGCGGATGATCTTGCGCAACACATAGCCACGTCCCTCATTCGATGGAATGACGCCATCGGAAATCAGGAATGTCGCCGCACGAGAGTGATCGGCGACGACACGAAGAGAAGCAGCCGACCTAGTATGTGCTTCCCTGTCGAGTTCCTTCTTGAGCGAAGTCCCCGTCAACTCCGCCGCCCGCTTGATCAGCGGCGTGAACAGATCCGTCTCGTAATTCGACATCACGCCCTGCAGGACCGAAGCCACGCGCTCCAGCCCCATCCCCGTATCAATCGACGGCTTCGGCAGAGGCGTCAGCTTTCCGCTGGCGTCGCGGTCGAACTGCATGAAGACCAGATTCCAGATCTCGACGTAGCGGCCGCAATCGCAGCCGAATTCGCAGGCGGGCGCGCTCGTGCCGTGGCCTTGGTCGCTCGCCGCGACGCCCATGTCGAAGTGAATCTCGCTGCACGGGCCGCAAGGGCCGGTATCGCCCATTTGCCAGAAATTATCTTTCGCGCCAAATTCGTAGATGCGCTCTTTGGGAACGCCCTGCCCGAGCCACAAATCGTAGGCTTCGGAGTCGCGCTCCACTCCGTTTTCGCCTTTGAAAATCGTGACGTATAGCTTGTCTTTATCGATCCCGAACCACGCGGGCGAGGTAATCAACTCCCACGCATAGGCGACGGCGTCTTTCTTAAAGTAGTCACCAAAGCTGAAATTGCCCAGCATCTCGAAGAACGTGTGATGGCGGTTCGTGAAGCCTACGTTTTCGAGATCGTTGTGCTTGCCGCCGGCACGCACACACTTTTGAGAAGTGGTGGCCCGCGAGTAGTCGCGCTTCTCCAGTCCAAGGAAGACATCCTTGAACTGGTTCATGCCGGCGTTGGTGAACAAAAGCGTCGGGTCGTTTGCCGGAACGAGCGACGACGAGTGCACCTCGCGGTGCCCCTTCTCGATGAAGAAGTCGAGGAATTTGCGGCGGATTTGGGAGCCTGTAAGCATGGAAACCTAGATTCTAAATGATTACTGGGAAGGGCAGAGGTTAGAGGTCAGACTGCAGAGGTCAAAACCTTCAACCACGTGGGGAGCAGAGAAGTCTTTGTGGCACAGGAAACACGAGGGACACACGGAAAACCATTGCCCTCCAGCGCCGCGAGGAATCTGCTGCACGCCACAAGAATGCAGATCCCTCACGCTGCTGGGGATGACAATTCGCGCGAGGTCGAAGTTCACCACATCGCCTCGACGCCGACTTTACTTCCGACTCTACTTCGCCACGTCTTCGGTTTTCTCGGCGCCCTTCTTGACGCCGTGGCCGACGGCCTTCGTGCCCTTCTTAACACCATGGCCAGTGTCCTTGGCAGCCGTCTTGGTAGCATCGCCCGTCTTGTCGGCGGCCTTTCCGGTATCCTTTGCGACCGTCTTGGTCGCTTTGCCAGTATCTTTCGCGCCCTTTTCGGTGGCGTGTCCTGTCTTAACCGCGACTTTCTTGGTGGCGTGGCCGGTATCCTTTGCGGCTGTGTCAGTCGCCTTCCCAGTGTCGTCGGCGGCTTTCTTCACGTCAGTCCCAACCTGAGCAAATACGAAGGAAGCCAAACCAAGCAGCAGGGCAATCAGCGTAAACGAGAATCTAGTCTTCATAGTTCCTCCAGAACCTGTTGGCAGATTTTTACCAGAGTAACAGAAGGTAAGCAACCACATGCACGCCAGCGCACCAAACCCACCTTGATTTCACGACTGGGGTTCCGGAATCTCCTCTTCCAACTCGGTTAGCGTCTCCTCCTCCACATCCCATTTTTTCAGAATCGTAAAGATGGTCTTTGATCCGAACCCGGCGCGCATGAGATTCCGGAAAATGCGAGCCGCGCTTTTCTGGTCCTTGGGTTTTTCCAGACGCTTACGCCGCAAGTAGGAGCGCGCCAAGTCCTCTTCTTTGACGCCTTCATAAACAGCGTCAACTGCTTTCTCGATGACGTCGCCGTGCACGCCCTTCGCTTTGAGATCCGTCACAACACGCATGCGGCCAAATTTTTCCGTATCGCGCCGGTACGAGGAATAGGCTGCCGCGTAACGGGCGTCGTTCAAATACCCGCGGTCCTTCAGGCGGACGATAATCAGCTCGACAAGCGTTTTACCGAATTCAGTTTCGGCTTCCACGCGATTGCGCAGCAGGCGCTTCAACTCGGCGACCGATCGACTGCGACGAGCAAGCGCACCAATCGCATAGTCATAAAGCTCCTCTTCGGTAAACAGCTTTCTCGGACGTCCAAACGCCATGTCTACACGATAGCGCTGTGCGAAGTGGTTGTCAGCGTCCCAGAGAGCACAGAGCGTCGAGTTTGCTACTTTCTTCGGCTTGCTAGTGTGTTTCCGTCGCCGGAGTTGTGGTCGCCGGCGCTGGTGGAGTCGCCGCTGGCGGAGCCGCCGGCACTGCCGACGCCGGTGCCGCGGGCGGCGCGACCAAAGCGGCCTTTGCTGAAGACGGCAGCTTATCGGCGTTGGCCAGCAGCAGCGACATCTGCCACATCTGAGTTTCATTGAGCGATTTGCTAAAACCCGGCATTCCGGTCAGACGAAAACCGTTGAAAATTTTCCAATAAGTTTCGCCCGGTTCATCGTCGGTCACGCCCTTGCCCTGAAAAAGCTGGGGCGGATGCGGATACATTCCCGTGGCGATCGCGCTCTTTGGCGCCAGCGGCAGCCCATGGCAAACCGCGCAATCTTGCTTGTACAGTTCGGCGCCCGCCAGGTAATTCACTTCGGTCGCCTGGATCGGCACGTTTTTCGGCATTTCCTTGTCGATGCGCGCATGCTGCGCCTTCCGTGCCAACACAGATTCGAACGGCATATCTGGGTCGGTCGTCGCCACTGGCGCACTGCCACCCGTGAGGTAGAAGTAAATCAGCGTCGGAACCAGAAGGATTCCCAGGATCAATCCAGCAATAAATTTCAAAGGTCAGCCCTTCCTTTCTGAGGTTTGAATACTTTAGCATCCCAAAGCAGATGCGTGAGGAGAGCGGGGACGTTACCGTCGGCTCCCGACGCCTGAAAACTGCATCCAAGATGGATGCGTTCAGTTTCGACTAAACCCGGCAGTTTTTTTACAAGACGATGACAGATTTCCAGGGCGCGGGACTTATGCTATTCGCGATGCATGCCATGCGCCCTGAACCAGCACGGCGCCACTGAGGACTCAAATCTAACCATGCAAATCGTCAGCTCAGCCAGTGCATTTCCCGAACACTACTATCCGCAAGAGGAACTGGTCGAAGAACTCCGCCAATACTGGGGCGATCGGATGAAAAATCCTGCGGTGCTGCGCCGTCTGCATCGTCACGTCGGGGTCGACGGTCGCTTTCTGTCGCTCCCCAAGACCGATTACCTCAACATGAAAACCTGGGGAGAGGCCAATCGGCACTGGATTCGCGTGGCGACAGAACTGGGGGAGAAAGCGGTAAGCGGCGCGCTCGCCCACGCCGGCTTGCACGCGCAAGATCTCGGAGCTTTTTTCTTTACCTCTGTGACCGGGATTTCGAGTCCTTCGATCGATGCGCTGCTGATCAACAAGATGGGTTTGTGCCGCAATATCCGCCGCCTCCCGATCTTCGGATTGGGCTGCGTCGCAGGTGCGGCTGGCATTTCACGCGCGGCAGACTATGTAAAGGCGAACCCTGGGCAGATCGCCGTGTTGCTTTCAGTGGAACTTTGTTCCCTCACGATTCAGCGAGAAGATCTCTCAGTGGCCAACCTAATTTCGTCGGGGCTGTTTGGCGATGGGGCTGCAGCCGTAATTGTCGCGGGCGCCGATTGCGGCCTCGAAGGACCGACCATCGTCGCGACCCAGTCAGTCTTCTATCCTGAAACCGAAGAGATGATGGGCTGGGACATCTCGGAAAAAGGCTTCCGCATCGTTCTTTCGCCGGAGGTGCCGAATTTGGTGCGGAAAAATCTCGCCCACGACGTCAACGACTTCCTTGCGACGCGCGGGCTTACGCGAGCCGATATTGGGAGCTGGGTGTTGCATACCGGAGGCCCCAAGATTCTGGAAGCCACGGCCGAAGCTCTCGAACTCAAGAATGGCCAGCTCGACGCCTCCTGGGAATGCCTGCGACGGACCGGTAATCTGTCGTCGGCGTCGGTCTTGGTCGTGCTCGAAGATGTAATGAAGAACCGTCGCCCCAAACCGGGCACGCTCGGCATTCTGGCCGCCATGGGACCGGGGTTCTGTTCGGAATTTTTGTTGCTCAAATGGTGAGAGCTGCAGTCGTTCGTCGCTGGTCGTCGGTCGTTCGCAACTGCCCCCTCACGGTTCGGTAGGCACCTCAGCCGGCTTGTCAATCTGCTCGTCTAGAGGCTAAGGCAGTCCACATTTGCCTCGGGGTTCTCAGCGCCCCGCGCCCCCGGGCGAGAAAAATTCGCGGCTCCATTTCCCACGGCCTTAAGCATAAACACGTCAGCGCTGAGATTTCTTGTCGTGTCTCTCCGCACACAGAAGCGCTCGCCGAGACACGAAACCCGCGCGAACAAGCCATCTAACTCGCTTTTTATCAATACGCTATCTGCGGCCTCCCAGATGCTTTACCACGAGTGTGCGTAATCGGAACCAAGGCGGAGGACGGGCGATGAGGCGGATAGCGAACGCGGCGAAACGGGCAGTCTGGACCACGGCTTCCTTGCTGGTCATGACACCGGATCGAGCTGTCCCATGCGGATGCAGCCAGTCGAAGCAGCTTTGCCGATCGAGTTCGGCTGATTGGTGCCGTGGATTCCATAACCCTTCGCACTCAGCCCCATCCAGCGCGTGCCCACCGGATTGCCTTTGCCTCCGGCAATTACCTGGCCCTGGGGGTAAGTAGGTCGGGTTGATGACGCGGTTCAGGATCTGGAATGCGCCGGTCGGGCTCGGTGCTGAAGCCTTGCCCACCGCCACGTGATAGATGCGAAGGACTTTTCGCTTAGTAGAGACGAGGCTTGCCTCGTCGCAGATCAGGTGAGGAGGCACGTCATGGAAACGCAAGTAATGGAAACGATGATGCAGGGGCTGGTGATCGTCGGCGGGCTGACCTTTTCGCTCGCTGTATCGCTGCTGATCGAAGAACTGATTTTCGGGCGCATCGTTCGACTGGCATTCGAGCGCCGCCCGCTGACGAAACAACACGGACGCAGCCGTGACCAAAACAGGTTCTCGGCTCTCCGTTCTCAGTTCTCCGTCCGTCAAAGGCGCGCGACTGAGAACTGACAACTGGGAACCGATTTTCAAAAGGAGGACACTATGCTTTTCGCAAAGTATTTGCTGCTAGGCGCCGGCATCGCGATGTTCGTGATTGCCGTCGCAATTCTAGGTTATGACGCTTACCTGTTTCTCGCTAACCGGCGCCGCCTGTTGTCGCCGGAAGGAGCAACCGCCGGTCTGCGGGCGCCGGTTCGCTGGCGCACTGCCGTCGCGCTGTTCATGCTGGCTTGGGCGCCACTGCTGTTTTCCGCTGGCATCATCATTGTGCCCGCTGGAATGGCAGGCGTGCGCGTCAGCCAGACGCAAGGTACTTTGGCCGGTACGCTCTATCCCGGAGTTCATTTTGTTGTGCCGATGGTCGAGCACGTGGAGCTGTTTAACACCCGCGATCAGCTGTTCACCACCGGCGTCGCCGAAGACGGCCTCGCCAAGGGCACGCCGAAAGGCGAACCACTCAACGTCCAGACCAAGGAAGGGCTTCCGCTCGGACTGGCTATTACTGTGCGTTACCAGGTCGATCCCAAGCGCCTCGATTACATTGAGGCGCACTTGCCGCAGCCGCTCGAAAAAGAACTTGTGCCACCCATCGTCGCGACCGTGTTCCGCGAAATGGCTCCCTCGTACACGGTGCGCGAACTCTTTTCATCGAAACGCGAAGAGGTCCGCCAGCGCTCGGCGGAAGCCATTCGCCAACGCCTGACCGCCGATGGCGTGAATGTGAAAGAAGTGATGCTGCGCGACATCCAACTGCCGCCCGAGTACGCCAAGGGCTTGGAGGCGCTGCTGATCAAGGAACAGGAAAACGACCGCATGGCCGTTGAGACGGAGATTCACCAGAAGCAGGTGAAGATCGCTGACGCCGACGCCGAGGCGCAGAAGGTGCAACAGGTAAAGCAAGCCGAGGGGCAGGCCTCCGTGCGTGTGCTCGAGGCAAAAGGCGAGTCGGATGCCATGCAGTACCTGCTGCCGCTGAAAGAGAAACAGATTCAGCAGTCGAAGCTGGAAGCCGAGGCCCGCAAAGAGGCAACGGTGAAGAATGCCGAAGCGTCCGGCGAAGCCAAGCTGATCGACAGCAAAGCCGAGATGGAACGCCGCAAGCTGCTGGCGCAGGCGGAGGCGGAACGGATTCGCCTGACGGCGGCCGCCGACGCCGAGCGCATGCAGAGCGAAAGTACGATCCTGAAGCAGAATCCACTGCTGATCAACAAGATTGTCGCCGAACGCCTCTCCGACAAGCTGCAGATCATGATGGTGCCGGCCGATGGCAAGTTCTTCTTTACCAACGACGTGTTGCGTGGCATGAACCCGGCCAATCACGTGAGTCAGGCTGAAGATGCGGAACCGAACGAGAAGTAGAGAACAGCAGCGACGAAGAAATCAGCGAATAGCCTCGCAAGAGAGACACCCTCAAGGAATTGTCATTCCGACCCTGAGGGAAGCCGAAGAGGAGGAATCTGCACTTTGGGCAGAATCGAATGCAGATTCCTCGTCGCTCCCTCCTCGGAATGACAACGACGCAGCGAATTAAGAAATGAACCACAAAGGCACACTATGCCAGGCCGTCCGCATATCCCGCGCTATAATCAGCGCATCCGTCACATGCTTGCGCGCGCGTCCAGCGGTTTGCGAATTGAGTTCCCGCATTCGCACTCTGTGGTTTTGTTGAGGTTGGCCGCGTTGCTGTTTGGCACGCTTCTGCTTCCCTGCTCGCTTTTCGCTTCAAATCTCGACGACGCAGCGCGTCAGTTGGCGGATCACATTGCCGCCGTTAGCGGGCCGGGTACGGTAGCGCTTGAGGTAACCAACCGCTCCTCGCTTGACGACAAGTCGGTCCGCGAACTTCGCAGCGCGCTCCAAGCGCAGTTACGCCTGCAGGGCGTGCGTACCGCGGCCTCCGATCAGTCTATCGGCAGTGTGAATGTGGTCCTCTCTGAGAGCCTCCTGGAGTATGTTTGGACGGCCGAGGTGGCTATCGGGAGCGACCAGCCGCATGTCGTTCTCGTATCGGTGGCACGCGAGCATTCGACCGCACTTCTATCAGCGGCCCGGCCGATCACTCTAACGAAGACATTTCTCCTCGCGCAAGAACAGCCCATCCTCGACGCCGCGCTGGTCGATATACCTGGAGGCGCGCGCCTTCTCGTGCTCGATGCCACGCGGGTGGCCGCGTACCGCCGGCAATCCGGGCATTGGGAACTGGAGACAGCGCTTTCGATTCCGCTCACACGCACGTTTCCTCGTGACACGCGCGGCCGACTGCTGCTTCGCCGCGATCATCTATTTGACGCCTATCTTCCTGGAACGTTCTGCCGGGCGAGTGCAGCCGCGCCGCTTCGCCTCGATTGCACGGCGAGCGACGATCCGTGGCCGCTCACCCCCGAAGACACCGGGGCTAGCGGCCCGAACCCTCCTGTTGTTCGTGCCTTCTTTACCCCCGCGCGCAATTTCTTCACAGGAACCTTGTCACCCGGTATCGGAAAGATGTCTAGCCTCCCGTCGTTCTACAGCGCCGCCGCGCTTCCCCGCTCGAACTACACGCTCTGGGTGCTGGCCGCCGTCGACGGCTCGGTTCATCTGGTTGATGGCTTCACTGACGTGGCCATTCGCGGCGGCCACACCGGGAGCGATCTGGCTGCAGTGCGCTCGAATTGCGGGCTGGGAACGCAGATTCTCGTTTCCGAGAGCGGAGAACCGGAGCACGACACCTTGCGCACCTACGAAATTCCTGATCGCGAGCCGGTTGTAGTAAGTTCTCCGCTCGAGTTCGCCGGGCCGATCACCGCGCTCTGGCCTGACGCGAGCCTTACAAATGCCGTGGCCATTGTGAAACGCGAAGATACAGGTTGGTATGAGGCGAATCGCATTTCTGTTAGTTGCGCTAATTAGTCTGGCGTGCGCCGTCGGGGCTGCCACCCGTCCGCACTACGGAGGGGCACTGCGCATTGCGATGGCATCGGCACCGTTAACGCTGGAATTGCCGGGCATGAACACTCCCACCGACTACTGGGACATGGCGCGCGTGCTGTCGCTGGTGGGCGACAACCTGGTCAAGATTGATGTCGAAGATCGTCCGAAGCCTGCGCTCGCCCTCAACTGGCAACGCGACTCGGCCGCACGCCACTGGCAATTGACGCTGCGACATGGCGTGAAGTTTCACGACGGAAGCCCTGCCACGGCTTCCGCCATCGCGCAGATTCTTGGCGCGCTGCACGCCGATTGGAATGTTCGCGCCTCGGGCGATTCGCTGACCATTGATACTGACGCCCCAGCGCCTTCGCTGCTAGCCGAATTGGCGTCGCCGCGCAACCTGATTGTGACGCGCAACGCTAACGGCGTCCCGGTTGGCTCGGGGCCGTTTCGTGTTGCAGAGTTCCAACCGGGCAAACTTCTCAAGCTGATTGCCAGCGAGGATAGCTGGGCCGGCCGGCCGTTTCTTGACGCAATTGAAATCGAATTTGGAAAGTCCCTGCGCGACCAGGCAGTCGCGTTCGAACTCGGTCGGACCGACGTTATCGACGTCGCGCCCCAGGCGGTGAATGCAACACCGCGTATTCGCACATCCTCTCTGCCGGTAGAGTTGATGGCGCTCGTCTTCACAACAAATTCCAAGGCGCACGACATCCATCTCCGCCAGGCGCTCTCGTTCTCGATTGATCGCAAGCCCATCCAGTCCGTGCTGCTGAAGGGGGCCGGCGAACCAACGGCCTGCATTTTGCCCAATTGGATGACAGGCTACAGCGCAGCATTCTCAACGCAGGTAAATGTGCAGCGGGCCAAAGCTCTGCTTGGCGATTCGCGCCAGCCGGCACTGACACTCAGCTACGATCCGCGCGATCCGCAGGCGCAACTCATCGCCGAGCGAATCGCGCTGAATGCGCGCGAAGCCGGTATTACGGTGCAGGTATCGCTCTCCGGCCCCGACGACATTCGTCTAGTGCGCATTGCTTTGCCCGGCCCCGACCCCGCTCTCGCGCTGCACGAAATAGCTCGACAATTGGGACTGCCCCAGCCTGTGCTGCACGGCAACACGGTGGAAGATCTTTACCAGGCTGAGCGCGCGCTGCTCGAGGGCGGCAACGTGATCCCGCTTTTCCATTTGCCCACAGCGAGCGCAGCCGGAGCGCGGGTACACGGCTGGGCTCCCGATAGATTCGGCTCGTGGAACGTTGCGGACGTTTGGCTGGAGGACTCGCGATGAGCTTCCGCCAGAAGCTCCTTCTTCTGTTTGCCGCGACCATTCTGCTGTGCGTTGCAGTGATGTCGATCTCAGTTTATGGCACCATGCGGCAGTCGTTCGAGCAGGCGAATCAGGACCGCGCCAGTTCGGTGGCGGCACAGTTCAGGTCGGCGTTCCAACGGCGCGGACAGGAGGTGGAGCGCAAGGTCGAGTCAGTCGCGGCGAGTGAAACCGTGCAGCGTATTGCGCTCGAAATCAATCGTGGCGCGTCCTCGGGAGGCAGCGATACGAACGTCTACCCGGGCGAAGCACGCGCGCTAGCCGTGCAGCAACAACTCGATTTCCTGGAGCTTGTGGACCGCCAGGGCACTGTTCTGTCCTCGGCGCAATGGCAGGCTAAGTTCGGATATCCCGAGCCTGCGATCGCGTCCTCGACCGGCACGGCCGGCGCATTCCTGAAGCGCGAAGACTTGCCAAATGGCTCGACGCTCGGCCTGTTTGCGGTACGCGCCGTCCACATCGGCGAGCAGCCTTTGTTTGTGATCGGCGGCGAGCGGCTCGACCAGGGATTTCTTTCCACCCTCGATATTCCTTCCGGAACGCGCGTGCTTCTTTATCAGAATCTCGACGCGAAATGGAACCCCCAATCTTTGCTTGATTTGAACGGCCCGGCAGCCGGCGCCGACCGCGTTGCTCCGCTCATTGAGAAACTGCGCAGCACGGGCCAGGAGACGCAGGGCGTGATTTATTGGACCGCCGACTCCGCTGATGCCGAGACTTTTCACGCCATTCCGCTCGCCGCACAGAATCAGCGGCCGATCGGAATTTTGCTCGTCGGCAGTTCGCGGCGACCACTGATCGAACTGCAACGGCGCGTTATCTCGACCGCAATCCTGGTCGGCGGATTGGGACTTCTGGTCGCGGTGCTGGCGAGTTTGTGGTTTGGCGCGCGCGTCACGCGGCCGATTGTCTCCCTCGCTGAAGCAGCGCATCGCGTTGCGGCCGGCGATTTGGCTGCCAAGGTCGAGGTCGAATCAAACGACGAACTGGGCGAACTGGCCGCTTCGTTCAACCGGATGACTGAAGATCTTTTGCAGCAGAAAGACCGCGCCGTGCAAGCCGAGCGCGTTGCGGCCTGGCGCGAACTGGCTCGCCGGTTGGCGCATGAGCTCAAGAATCCCTTATTCCCGTTGCAAGTGACGGTCGAAAATTTGATGCGCGCCAAGACCAAGTCACCGGAGATGTTTGAAGAGGTTTTTCAGGAAGGGACCGCAACCCTGCTGGCGGAGATTAACAATCTGAAGACAATCATCGGACGGTTCAGCGAATTTTCGAAAATGCCGCAACCGCAGCGCAAGCCTACGCAAGTTAACGACGTGCTGCGCTCCGTGTTGCGCGTGTTCCAGGCGCAGTTGCAGGCAAACAACAACATTGCCGTTCGCACCGACCTGGCCGCCGACCTACCCGAGATTTCTGCCGATCCTGACTTGCTGCATCGCGCGCTGTCGAATCTGGTGCTCAACGCCATCGACGCCATGCCACAGGGCGGGGAGCTAACCATGCAGACCGTTGGGGCTGGTTCTAGTGAACCCGGAGCTCGTATGACCATCTCCGTTTCCGACACCGGCTCGGGGCTGACACCGGAAGAATGCGCGCGGTTGTTCACTCCTTATTACACGACCAAGCAGCACGGCACCGGACTAGGATTGGCGATAGTGCAGTCGGTGGTAAGCGACCACGGCGGGAAAATATCGGTCGAGAGCACGAAAGAAAAAGGAACCACGTTTCAAATCGAGTTGCCCGCATGAGGAGCCAAATCAGCCGAGGCCCGAATCGCCTTCGCCTTTCCTCAGCCCACTCGGCGTCTCTGCGGTAGATTTGGGTTTGCAATTCAACTGACGGGATTTGAGGTCCATAATCGTGCCGCAAAAAGCGCACCTGCTGATTGTCGATGACGAAGCCAATACGCTGGCCTCGCTCTCGCGCGCGTTCCGCCTGGAGGGTCACGAGGCGACTGTCTGTGATAACGCGGCCAGGGCGCTCGAACTTGCTACGACGCAGCCCTTCGACCTGATTCTTTCCGATGTCGTCATGCCGGGCAAAGACGGGCTCGCGCTGCTCGAAGAATTAAAGACTCAGGGTGTCGCCACGCCTGTCGTCATGATGTCAGGCCAGGCGCACATCGAAATGGCGGTGCGAGCGACGCGACTGGGAGCGCTCGATTTTCTGGAAAAGCCGATCTCGACCGAAAAACTTCTCCTCACCGTCGAAAATGCTCTTAAGCTCGGCCGGTTGGAGCGCCGGAACCGCGACCTGGAACGCCGACTGGGGAAACACGAGATTATTTGGACAGGCGAAACCATGCGCCGCGTCATGACACAGGTCGAGCGCGTCGCCTCGAGCGAAACGCGGGTGGCAATTCTCGGCGAAACCGGCACGGGAAAAGAACTGGTTGCGCGCACGCTGCACGAGCGCAGCGCGCGGGCGGGCGCGCCATTCGTCACGCTGAACTGCGCCGCGGTGCCTGCTGAGCTGATCGAATCGGAACTGTTCGGCCACGAGAAGGGATCCTTCACCGGCGCCGGGGCGCGCCATCTTGGCAAGTTCGAGCAGGCGCAGCATGGCACCATCTTTCTCGACGAGATCGGCGACATGCCGCTCACCATGCAGGCCAAACTGCTGCGCGTGCTCGAAGAAGGCGAAGTCGAGCGTATCGGCGGAGACCGCGCCATCGCGGTGGATGTGCGCGTGGTCGTCGCCACGCACCGCGATCTCGAAGCGCTGGCGCGCGAGGGAAAATTCCGCCAGGATCTGTTTCATCGCATTTACGTCTTTCCCCTGCGCCTGCCGCCGCTGCGCGAGCGGCGCGAAGATGTCCCGGCGCTGGTCGAGCATTTCGCCGCGCAGGTCAGCGCCACCAATGGATGGAAGCCGATGCCCTTCACCGCCGATGCCATCGCCGCTCTACAGCAACATGCCTGGCTTGGCAATATCCGCGAATTGCGAAACGCCGTCGAACGGCTAATGCTCCTCGCGACCGGAAGCGAAGTCACCGCTGAAACCGTGGCGCTGGCGCTGCCGGCGTCTGCGGCCTCGCCAGAAGCCGTGTTAACCGGCTCGGGCCCGCTTGCCGAGCGCGTTCGAGCCTTCGAGAAGCAAACGATCCTCGCCGAACTGAAGCGCAACCACAACCAGATTTCGAACACGGCGCGCGCGCTGGGACTGGAGCGATCCCATTTTTATAAGAAGGCCGAGCAGGTTGGGATCGACTTGAAAGCCGTCAAGAACGAGAGCAACCCCGGATAAGATATATTCCGAAAAGCGAGAGAAGTAGCGCGCCTCCAGTTATTTCGTCTCCACGCTCAACGATCTGGACCAACCGGCGGGTAGAAATTCAGAAATTGGGGGGGTACCCCCCCTACCCCAAAATGAGTTAAGTTGATGATAGTAAGGTAGTTATTGGTAAATGATCCAAAACATTGGACTTAGCGTTGAGTTTTTCTGTTTGGCGTGCACTTGCGAGGGTGCGGGTCGGGGCCATTTGTTGTCAAAGAGCGGTTAGAAGTTTGCTGCCGGAAATGCGTTCGTCTCTGGAGGTTGGCGCAGTTCTGGATGGTGCACTGTCGAGGTATCTTCGCAGCGATTGTTGTGCAAGTCTGTGATGAGCGTACGGAAAAATGTGATGAAAAAGTCGGGACGCAGTGGCTCTTGGAAGTATGGAATTCCACCCTTCGAAAAAGCGTCGCGAAGTGCCTTCCACCCAGGTTAGCGTCCAAAGACACCGCGGCTGGTGGTAGAGGGAAACAGCCTTCGCTCTTGTGCTCGGATAAGTTGCATTCCTACGCATCCAATAAGACAATCCCATTGAGCCTCATGACCCCCCAACCCGAACCCGCTAGTCCCTTCCGCGCCGGCGCCATCGTCATCGCCATACTCGCGAATCCGCGCGAGAAATTCTGGGGCGCAATCCTGCAACTGTCTCCAGTCGGACTCAGCATGCGCGGCGTCGATCTCTCCTCCTTCGACACCTTCATCGCCCAAATTCGCGATGGCGAGCCCTTCTCCGCCGGAGCGATATTCTTCCCCATGCATCGCATCGAGCGTTTGGAACTCGATTTGCCGGAGGGCAGCCTTCCATCGCTCGCGCAACGCTTCGCGCAAAAAACCGGGCAAGATCCAGCTCCTATGCTCGTAAGTGAATTTCTTCCCGCAGCGACCGCGGACACAGAGGACCTACGCGTGGCTACAGGCCAGGAAGAAGAGAGCACCACAGCAGGGAATTCAGGAACAGGCCCGGGAGAATCGCAGTGAACCTCCGCCAGGTTCTCACCGCTCCCAATCAGCTCACGCTGCTAAGGATGATCTTTCTGCCCTTCATCGTGATCAATCTGGTCAAGCACGATTTCAGGTGGGCGCTCGCGTTGTTCGTCCTCGCAGGGCTGAGCGACGGGCTCGATGGCCTGCTGGCGCGCACGCTGCATCAGCAAACTGTGCTGGGGCAATATCTCGACCCTATTGCGGACAAGTTGCTCATGAGCACCATGTTTCTGGTGCTCTCGATCGAGCACCGGATTCCTTGGAAGTACACCATCGTGGTCTTCAGCCGCGATGTCTCCATCCTGATTATCAGTGGCGTGCTCTTCATGATTGCCGGCCTGCGCGATTTCCGCCCCAGCATCTTCGGCAAAGCCAACACAGCCGCACAAGTGGGCGCAATCTTCTTTGTTCTTCTGTTGCTCGTTGTCCCACAACAATGGGTCTTGATTTCCCGAACAACTTTCCTCCGCGCAACTTTTCTTTTCACCATCGTCTCGGCCGTGCACTACGCGTTTCTAGTGCAGCATCGGCTTCGCAATCTGCCCTCAGCACATAATGCACTTCCATCGGCGCACACTTAGACTGGCGGTCTGCAAGAACTTCTGAGAAGAAAGTTGAAGGTTCGGGAAGCGACGGACTACACAGGCACCGGAACGCTCTCCACGATCTCGCGCAGCACTTGGTCGGATTGCTCCGACTTCCGGAGTGTTGAGGAATAGAGCGCATTGACCACCACGCGGTGCGCGAAGACCGGGACCGCCAGCGGCTTGAAGTCTTCGGGAGTGCAGTAGTCGCGGCCGTCGATAAAAGCCATGGCCTGTGCAGCACGATAGAACATCTGTGAGCCGCGCGGGGACACTCCGAGTGAGAGATATTCCGACTCGCGGGTCTTAGCAACGATCGCCAGCGCGTAGGTAATGAGCGAGTCGTCCACGTGAACGCGGGTAACTGCCTGCTGAATCTCGAGCACATCGCTGGCGTTGAGCACTGGCCGCAGCTTTTCGAGCTGCGCGGTACCCGCTTCGTCGCGCAAAATCTCGCGCTCGGCGTTGCCCTCGGGATAGCCCATGCGCACCCGCATGAGGAAGCGGTCGAGCTGCGACTCCGGCAGCGGATACGTGCCATGATGCTCGATCGGATTCTGCGTGGCGATGACCAGGAATGGCTGCGGCAGCGGGTAGGAATGCGCGTCGACCGTGACCTGGCCTTCGTTCATGGCCTCAAGCAGCGCGGATTGCGTCTTGGGCGTGGTGCGGTTGATTTCGTCGGCGAGCAGAACGTTGGCAAACACCGGTCCGCGCTTGAACTCGAACTTCTGTTCAATCGCCGAGTATATGGAAATGCCGAGCACGTCCGATGGCAGCATGTCGCTGGTGAACTGCACGCGCTGGAACGAGCAGTCAATGGCTCGGGCCAGCGCTTGGCCGAGCGTTGTTTTGCCCACTCCAGGAACACCCTCGATGAGCAGATGACCGCGCGCGAAAACGGAAACCAGAGCGAGGCGAAGCACGTCGTCTTTGCCACGAATCACGGTGCGCAGAGATTCTTCCAGTTGGGTCGCGCGGCTGGAGATGACGCTAGCTGCCTTTGCTGACATTGCTTGAATTCTACTATGTGGATCGAGAGGAAAACGGTTACGGATGTCACCAGTAGAGACGCGGCTTGCCGCGTCTTCACTGTAGGGACTCCGCTGGCCTTCCGGTCAGCCGCTCGATGCGCTTTGCCGTTGGCGGATGCGTTGAGAAGAGATTGCCAAAGCTGAAGCCTCCCAGGAACGGCTGAATGATGAAAAGATGCGCCGTCGAGGGGCTTGCTATCAGTGGCCGTTGTTTCGAATAGGCATCGATCTTCGCTAGGGCGCTGGCGAGCGCGTAGGGATTGCCCGTCCAATGCGCTCCAGTGTCATCCGCTCCGTATTCGCGCGAACGGGAGACGGCGAGTTGAATGAGCATGGCAGCGAAGGGCGCGAGGATCAACATTAGTAGCGCTTCCATACCACCACCACGACGTTCGTCGCGGCTACCTCCGAAAAACATTCCCCAACGAGCGATCAACGTGATCGCGCCAGCGAGCGTGGCGACGATTGAGCTGATCAGGATGTCGCGATTGCGGACGTGGCCGAGTTCGTGCGCGATCACACCCTCGAGTTCGTCGTCATTAAGCAAGCCGAGAATGCCCTGCGTGACCGCGACCGAGGCGTGATGCGGATTGCGTCCGGTGGCGAAGGCGTTGGGCGAATCGGTTGGGATGAGATAAACCTTCGGCGTGGGCAAACCAACCTTCTGCGCTAGGCGCTCGACGATGTTGTAAACGCGCGGTAGGTCGTCGCGAGAGAGGGGCTGTGCGCGATAGGCGGCGAGCGCGATCTTGTCGGAGAAGAAGTAGGAGACGAAATTCATGATGGCGGCGAGGACGAGCGCCAGCAACATGCCGTTCTGGCCGCCCAAAGCGCGTCCGACCAGCATGAACAGCAGGGTCATGACGGTAAGCAACAAAGTAGTTTTGAAGACGTTACCCATTTTCCGTTTTCCTCGGGAGACATTGTATTGGATGCTGAGGGTTCAGACCGGTCTCATGTGGCAGGAATCCGCTGGGGCGCCTCTGGTCGCGGTCTTTAAGAATCAAAGACTTAGCGCGGTAATTATCCCTTTACCTCACGTACAGTTGCGATTATATGACTCCAACGTTTGCAAGAGAGGACGATTGGCGCAAAATCCCCATATCGCACACAACCGTAGACTCCACACCAGAGATCGCGGTCGCGGCCCAGCCAGTCGAAGGAAGCAAGAAACCAGCGATCGTGTCCTCGCCGCATTCCGTCCAGTGTGCGCAAGGCACACGCCCAAGTGGTACCATTTCCCGCGTGGGGAATTCCGTTTGTGTTTCAAGTTCTGCCTCGGCCGTTCCAGCCGCGACGGTTGCTTCGCGGCACTCAGCCCTCGTCCGCGTGACCCACTGGATCACCGCTCTATGCTTTCTTGCCCTGCTCGTCAGTGGAGGTGAGATTGTGATCTCTCACCCTCGCTTCTATTGGGGCGAAACCGGCAACGATTTGACTCCAACATTGTTTAAACTGCCGATTCCGGCGTCGAGGAAATTGGTGCCGAGCGGCTACGGGTATACGTTGCCGGACCAGAACGGCTGGAGCCGGTATCTTCACTTTCAATCAGCCTGGGTTGTGGTTTTGACCGGCCTGCTGTACATAATCTTTGGCTTGGTTGCAGGGCATTTTCGGAAAAATTTATTGCCCGATAAGGGCGATCGGTCATGGCGGGCGTTCTCGACCGCGATTGCCAGCCATTTGCGTTTCGAGCGGCCGAGTGAGGCGGAAGCATGGTCGTATAACTTGCTCCAGCGCCTCGCCTACCTGTTCGTGATCTTCGTTCTTTTCCCGCTAGTCATCTGGACCGGCCTGGCAATGTCTCCCGCGTTTGTTTCCGCGATTCCGGCGGCGGTCAATGTGCTGGACGGGCAGCAATCGGCGCGCACGCTTCACTTCTTCGTATCTCTGGCCCTCGTGCTCTTCCTGATGATCCACGTTGGGATGGTCTGGTTTGCCGGATTCAGGAGCCGCATGCGCGCGATGATCACAGGCCGCGCCGCCGGCACTGACATGGAGCGCACATGAGCGAACGTTCTCGTTCCGAGGTTGCACCGCGCAAGCTTTCACGCCGCAAACTGATCACCACTGGAATCGCAGCCGCGGCTGGAATGTCGGGCTTGGGAGTGGCGGCGCGCATGGCGCAGAGGTACGGGCTTGTCCCGCCCGATCACGGCGGAGTCTGGGGTGTCGGCGAAACGCTGACCTATGCTTCTCAGCGAATGCTTACGAGGCATTCTCTGGCTCGCGAGTTTACTCGGAGCCAGATCTCGAAGCCTCCATTCGCAAACGAAATGGCGCCGCCCAGTGAAGAGTTCAAGCGCCTGCAGGCCGGGCGATTCGCGGACTGGCGGCTCTCCATCAACGGCCTGGTCGCTCGACCTGCGTCGTTTTCACTCGACCAGCTTAAGAGTTACCCTTCTCACAGCCAGATCACCATGCTGCAGTGTGAAGAGGGCTGGTCATACATTGCGGAGTGGATCGGCGTGCCTCTCTCAGAAATCCTTCAGGCCGTGGAAGTCCATCCGCAAGCCAAATACGTTGTCTACTTTTCGATCGAGCCCGACTGGTGGGACAGCATTGATATGGCCGACGCACTGCATCCGCAAACATTCCTCGCCTATGGGCTTAATGGCGATGAACTACCCGTGGGCCACGGCGGGCCGCTTCGCTTGCGGGTCCCACGCCAGATCGGCTACAAGAACGTAAAATTCATCACCCACCTGACGGTCACCGACAATTTGAAAACCTTCGGCAAGGGTCTGGGCTCGGCTTCTCCAGAAGGAGGCTATGCCTGGTATGCCGGCATCTGACAGGCTTTCTCAGGCGAGTGCCGCGTCTCTGTCGCGGGAGCCCGCTTCCACCTAGTTATTTGGGGGCCGTCGACGCTATGTTCTCAGCTTTGGCGCTTGAGGGCCCGCTCCAGCGTTTGGTCCAGCGCGGCCTTAGCTTTTTCGTAGTCGGCTTCGGTGATTTTGCCTTGTTTGCGTTCGACTTCGAGTTGGAATAGTTCTTCTTTCAGAGCCTCCAAGAGCGTCGCGGGTTTCGATGCCGCTGTGGCTGAAGGGGCTGAGTTCTGCGCGGCGGGCGCTGTTGAGACCGGTGCTGTTGCAGCGGAGCCAGAGATTGCTCCAGCTCCGGGACCGGTGATGGGAGCAGCGAGCGGGCCGCGGGCTCCCATGGCGACTGCTCCCCCCGATGCGGCCGAGACTCCACCTTGGCGTTTGGTGACGATCCAGCCGCCGAGGCCGAGCAGCACTACAAAAGCTCCGATGATCGGCCAGCGATATTTTTCTAGCGGGTCGGGCGCGTCGATGGGAGCGCCGAGTCCTCCGCCTGGGCGATTGCTCTCCGCCTGCGGGTTCTCATTCATCGGTCCGCCTTGCGCGCCACCTTGGCCCGCGGGACCTGCTGGCGCGGCTCCTCCCGCTTGCCCTTGCTGATCGGAAATCGTGCCGGTGCCGGTGACGGTGAACCCAAGCTGCTGGCCTACATGCGTTTGCTGCGCGACCTGGACGACGCTGTCACTCTGGTTGGGGTCCTGCATGGACTTGAACGTCGAAGCGTCGGCGCTGGCGAAGTGCATGGACTTGGGCAGCACGACTACGAAATGCTCCGCAGGATAGAGCGGCTTGGGATCAATTTTCGCCGTACCGTTGTACGGCATCGTGAATTCGAGCTGGAACTGGGTTTCTCCGGGACGCAGCGGGAAGGCAATGGCGTAGCGCCCCTTTTCGGATTGCGGCACGGCTTCGGCGGAGATGGGCTGCCCGTTGGGCGCTTTGGCCTGTAGCTGTTCGACTTTGGCTCCGGCGGGCAGATAGAACTCGAAGCTGTGGTCGCTATTCTGCGTGACGGCGGGCGACGAATTGTTGTCGACGGCGAACAGGCGAATGCCCTGCAAGCTGGTGGCATCGGCCTGCAAGCGCATGACGTCGGCGGTGAGGCTAATGCCTTCGACCTTCTTGGCGACGTCGTAGACCTTGAGGTCGACGTTCGAGGTGCCGGGAGGGGCGAACTGGTGATAGGTGACCGCCTGGTGGATGGCGCGAATGAGGTGCGGACCTGCGGCATCGGAGAGCTTGAAGCTGAACTTGCCCGCCGAGTCAGCCTTGGTGCTGCCGGCAACGTCCATGCCATTGGCAATGTTGATGAGGATGACCTCGTCTCCGGCAGCAGGCTTGTTGGTGGTGCCGTTGGTAACGGTGCCGGAGAGGGTCTGGGCGGCGACTGAGGCGAGGGAGAATCCCAAGATGGCGGCCAGTAGGGCGAACTTTGTCAGTTTGGTCAAAACAACTCCTTTAGGTCAGCAGGTCCTGCGAACTCTTTGAAAGCATTCTCCATTCTTTGTCATTCCGAGGAGGCGAAGGCGACGAGGAATCCAGAGTGTTCTCGCTCGCGGCAAACTGCATCCTCCGCTACGCTCGGGACAACAATTCAGGAATGGCGACACCAATCACGGTTAGCGACTTAATTCGGCATAAGCGATATAGAAGAATAGCGTTGCCACTCCCATCATGACGACGCCGGCTAAACGCAGCCCCCAGAAAGGCATCTTGTAAGGATGCCAGCTGCCTTCCTTCCAACTGTTGGCAAACCTGTCAAAATTTGCCCTCACGTTGGCTGGCCGCAGGATCATCGTCAGTCCGAAAGCCAAAAACCCAACTCCCATTACAAGAGCTGCCGGTGCATCGCTTCGGGTCACGAGTGTCACAGTGGCAAAATTCTACGCTTCGATTGCCTGCTGAAGCGGACAATCACACCACCTGCCCCGCGGCCTGCTCTAGCCTTGCGATCTCGGCCATGATGGCGGCGGCTTCTTCTTCGAGCGAGGCGCGCATGGACTGGTAATCGGCGTCGGGCACCTTGCCGGCTTTGTATTCGAAATTCAGGTCGCGCAGGTTCTCGTAGACG
This sequence comes from Terriglobales bacterium, assembly GCA_049288625.1. Taxonomy (GTDB): domain Bacteria; phylum Acidobacteriota; class Terriglobia; order Terriglobales; family Acidobacteriaceae; genus Acidiflorens. The sequence goes on from JBAQIB010000033.1 coordinate 77,568, forward strand.
GATTCCTTGCGCTCGCGGAGATAGCCGAGGCGCGTCTTTTCTTCTCCGGCGTAAACTTCGCCGGGGAAAAAGAAAACGTAGTAGAGCGCGGCAAAGGTGAAAACGGCGCAGACGAAGAGGATCATTGGGTGCAGCCTCCCTCAGGGGCTAAAGCCCCTAATTTTTGGGGACAGCGACGGCCCGGCTGAAGCCGGGCCCCTTCAAAGCTCTCAATCGCAAAGGCGGGTGCGGTACCCGGCGTTTCGCGGGCGGGGGCGCCCGCGCCACATTGAACCATCATTGCTCGGTCTCCTTGCGGGCCTGGGCTCGGAACTGGTCTAGCTCGTGGCCTTGGGGGATCGTGATGCCATCGGCCAGAGCTGGCTCGGGGCAATTCTTCCAGGCGCGCACAACCCACGTCACGAAGACGATGCCGGCGGCGAGCGCGACGAAGGGCATGATCCAGGCCACACGGTTGAAGCCGGTCGCGGTGGGCGCGGCGATGACGGTGGGACCGTAATTCTGCACAAAACCTTGAAGAATGAGGTCGTCGTTGTCGCCCTTGTCGAGGGCGGCCATCAATTCGTCGCGCATTTTGTCGGAAGACTTGCAGCCAACGTGATTGCATTCGAGCAGCACCTGGCCGCATCCGCAGGTGCACATCATGCGATGGCCGAGATCTTTGAAGCGGGCATCGGTGCTCGGGCCGGCGCCGACAAAGAGGAAAACGGCGGCGGTGAGAATGAGGGCGTGGAGGAGGCAACGTGTCGTTGTCCGACGGTGAGTAAGTGAATCCGGAGCAGAGCGAGGCCCAGCCCCTAAAGGGGCGATCGATCTCGATGCGCTTGCGGTATCGCTGAAGCGATACCCTGATACAAAACCCGGGATTTTCATCAGTCCCCCGCTCCTGCATGCACCGTTTCTCGCACGGGCACGGTCGCCGTCACCACCACGGGGACGTAGTTTGGCACGAGGGCAACAATCGTTCCAAAGACCATGATGATCAGCCCAATCCAGATCCAGGGCACCAGCGGATTCACGTGCGCCTTGATGATGGGGCGGCCGTTGGTTTCGTTTTTGCCTTCGTAGACGAGATAGAGATCATGCACGAGAAACAGATCCTCGCGAAAGCTGGGATAGATGCGCGGCAGCGTCTGCGGCTGACCGCTGGCTTTATAGAAACGGCGCTCGGGATACATGGTGGTGATCTGTTTGCCGCCGCGGAAAACGTTGATGATGGCCCACTCGTTGGCGTAGTTGGGATTGTCGTCCTGCGTGTAGGACTGGCAAACCAGCGTGTAGGGACCGATGTTGATCTTGTCCCCGAAGGCCATCTCTTTTTCGACTTCCTTGTTAAAGGGCTGGCCGAGGATTCCGATGATGACGAGCGCGACCCCGAAGTGGACGATGTATCCGCCATAGCGTCGCGTGTTGCGGCGGCAGAGCTGGAGCATGGCGGCGAAAATGTTCTGCCCGCTTTTGCCGGCGATGACACGGCCTCCGCGCACGAACTCTGAAACGACGGTAAAGATGACGAGCGCAGAGAGAATCGCGGCCACGACTGCGTAGAAATAAGACGGATCTTCCCACGGCTTCACGCCGAAGAGGATCATCATGAGGCCGACGGCGATGGAGCCGATGGCGGGATAGAGGAAGTTGCGCTTCAGGCTCTCAATCGATGTTTTGCGCCACGCCAGCAACGGGCCGACGGCGGTGAGCAGCATCAGCAACAGCGCAACCGGAACGGCCACGCGGTTGAAGAACGGTGGGCCGACCGTCACTTTGTGTCCCTGCACCCATTCGGAAAGGATCGGGAAGAATGTTCCCCACAGCACGGTGAAGCAAACAACCAGCAGCAGCAGATTGTTGAACAGGAAGCTGGATTCGCGCGAGACCAGTGATTCAAGCTTGTGCTCGCTCTTCAGGTTCGAGAGATTCTTGATGAGGAAAAAGGCGCAAACGGCGGTGGTCAGCGCGATGAAGACGATGAACCAGGTTCCGATGGAAGATTGCGCGAAGGCGTGAACCGAGCTGATGATGCCGGAGCGGGTGAGGAAAGTCCCGAGCATGGCGAGCAAGAACGTGGCAAAGACAAGGACCATATTCCATACCTTGAGCATGCCGCGCTTTTCCTGCATCATCACCGAGTGCAAAAACGCCGTGCCGGTGAGCCAGGGCATGAGCGAGGCGTTTTCGACCGGGTCCCAGCCCCAGTAGCCTCCCCAGCCGAGGACGGCATAGGCCCAGTGCGCGCCGAGGAAGACCCCGATGGTGAGGAAGCACCAGGTCACCATTGTCCAGCGGCGGGTAATGTTGATCCACTTTTCGCCGGGGTAATGCATGATGAGCGCGCCGAGCGCGAACGCGAACGGAACGGTGAAGCCGACATATCCCAGATAGAGCATGGGCGGATGGATGACCATCTCGGGATATTGCAGAAGAGGATTGAGGCCAGTGCCGTCGGCGGGAAGGCCTCCCTGCTCGATGGCGAAGGGGTGCGCGGCGAAATTGAGGATCAGAAGAAAGAAGACCTGAACCGCGGCGATGATAACCGAAGCGTAGGCGAAAAGGCGCTGATCGGTCTTGTAGCGCAGACGAAGGACAAACCCATAACCGGCGAGCAGCAGGGACCAGAACAGCAGCGAGCCTTCCTGCCCAGACCAAAGCACGGCGAACTTGTAGGCGCCGGGCAGGTCGCGGTTGCTGTGGTGGTATATGTAGGCGATAGAAAAATCGTCGGCGAACGCGGCCGAGACGAGCACGAACGAAGCAAGCACGACGGCACCGAAAGCGGCGATTCCGGCGCGCCGGGCAGTTTCACCCAGGCGGGCGGAGGCGGCATCGCGCCCGAAGAGGGCGAGCAGGCCGGCGCCGAATGAGTACGCGCTCAGGCCAAGCGCCAGCAGAAGCGCAAAGCTTCCTATTTGAGCCATAAAGATGAAATCCCCGATGCACCTATCTTTTCAGAGATGGGACAGGGATGCAACGCGGGGCCGGCCAAACTACTTCCCTTTTTCGAGCGGGTAGGACTTCTCGCGCCACTCGCGGATGCCGCCGTCCATGGAAATGACGTTGGTATAGCCCATCTTCTGCAGGTTGTCGGCGGCAAGAGCGGAGCGGAAGCCGCCGCCACAATAAAGGACTAGAGGCGTGTCAAGAGCGGGATACTTGGCTTCGATGTCGCGCTCGATGACGCCTTTGCCCAGATGGACAGCGGCCGGGATGTGGTCGGCATCGAACTCGCGGTCTTCGCGGACGTCGACCAGGACAAATTTGTCGTGACGGTCGAGCCGCGCCTTGACCTCGTCAACCGTGGTTTCGCGGACGCGGCTGCGGGCATCGTCAACAATTTTCAGGAAACGCGGAGGATGATTGTGAGCCATGGACTGAAGCCTCCGCGAAAATGGTAGCAGAGCAGCTTTCAGCTGTCAGGTCTCAGGTCTCAGGTCTCAGGAAAGGCTCGATGGGAAGATCCTGAAACGCAATTGAAAACAGAACACAATGTCAAAACTTGGATTCTCATGTTTGGCATGTAAAGATAGAAACACGCTATATGACACTGGTGATCCGCAAGTCGGCTATTCATTCCTTCGGGTGCTATACGACCAAACGCGTCCGCAAGGGCACGCTGATCGTCGAGTATGTGGGCGAGCACATGAGCTACGAAGAGGCCGACGATCTTTACGACGAATTCCCCAACACCTATCTGTTCGGGCTGGACGGCGGCAAGCGCATTATTGACGGCTATGGCGTGGCCGCATTCGTGAATCACTCGTGCCGGCCCAATTGCGAGACTGATCAGATCGCGGGCAAGATGTGGATCATCGCGCTGCGCGACATTGAGCCCGGCGAGGAACTGACTTACGACTACAACCTGTACGATGGCGAGGATGAGGCTCCGTGCCTGTGCGGGGCAAGGCGATGCCGCGGAAGTTTGTATTCGTCCTCACACCTACGCAAGCTGAAAAAGCAACGCGAGAAGGCGGCGGCGAAAGAAGTGGCTGAGCCAAGCCGCGTTCCCACCGAAATAGAGAGGGCTAGTTGAGTCACAAACCTTCCCACGAGAAGAAACCAGGAACTAGGCTCGACCGCATACTGAAGACAAATGTCTGGGAGGTCGTGGCGCGCGAAGATGGCACGTTTGATATTTTCCGCACAGGTCAACTGCTGCACAGCGGAATACCGGACCAATGGCTTGAAGCTGAGATAGGACGATACGGGTTCTGCGGTGACGAATATCGGGAGATACGACGACAGCTCGATACATGTGGAAAGGCAACAATCAGGATCTAGGTGACCACCATGAAAGTCACAGACAACGACGTTGCCCACGTAGCCGACCTCGCCAACCTCGAGTTGACCGGCGACGAGCGCACCCGCATGCTGCGCGACCTGAATTCGATTCTCGAGTATGTGGATCGGCTGAGCGAACTGAATACCGAGAACGTCGAGCCGATGGCGCAGGTTTCCGACCGCCATGGAGTAGATGTGTCGCGGCAAGGGAGCGAGCGGTTCGCCTACGCGGCGCGCGAGGACGTGAAGGAAGGTCTGCGGCCATCGCTGCCGCACGGGGAGGCGATGAAGAACGCTCCGGAAACGGATGGCACGTTCTTCGAAGTTCCGAAGGTGATCGAGAGATAGCGCCATGACGGTGGGCAAGACAAAATACCCTACGATTGAAACCGCTCACAGCGCAATTGCGGAACACCGGACGACGGCTGTCGCTCTAGCCGATGAGTTCTACGCGCGAATCAAGAAAGAAGATGCGGGGATTGGCGCGTTTTTGACTTTGTCCGAGGAGCGGGCGCGGGAACAAGCTCAGCGCATGGATGCGATGGTGGCTGAGGGCAAGCCGTTGCCTCCGCTGGCTGGCGTTCCTATAGCGATCAAAGATGTGATGGTGACGCGCGGAGTACGCACGACCGCGGGATCGAAGATACTCGAAAATTTTGTTCCGCCGTACGATTGCACGGCGGTCGCACGGCTTGAAGCGGCAGGCGCGGTCGTGCTCGGCAAGCTCAACTGCGACGAGTTCGCCATGGGCTCTTCCACGGAGAACTCGGCATACCATCCGGTGCGCAATCCTCGCGATAAATCGCGCGTGCCTGGAGGCTCGTCGGGCGGATCGGCGGCAGCTGTCGCGGCGGGAATGGCCGTTGCTACCCTCGGCTCCGATACAGGGGGCTCGATCCGGCAGCCTGCTTCGTTCTGCGGCGTGGTTGGACTGAAGCCGACTTATGGGCGTGTTTCGCGCTACGGGCTGATTGCGTTTGCGTCGTCGCTCGATCACATTGGGCCATTTGCGAATACGGTTAAGGATGCGGCGCTCATGCTGCGCACGATTGCCGGGCGCGATCCGATGGATTCGACATCGGCGGAAGTTCCGGTTCCCGATTACGTGGCTGAACTGGGGAGGCCGCTCAGCGCGGGCCCGAGTTCGTGTGGCGCGGGCGTTCCCTTCGGCAAGCCCAGGGCAGGCCACGAAACTCCCGCACGATCAATTAGAATCGGCGTGGCCAAAGAATATTTCGGCTCGGGTCTCGATGCGGAGGTGCGCGCGGCGGTCGAAGCCGCAATCCAGAAGCTAGCAGGACTTGGGTGCGAGATCGTGCCTGTCTCGTTGCCGCATACGGAATATGCGATTCCGGCTTATTACATTGTGGCGACTGCCGAAGCATCGGCGAACCTGGCGCGCTTTGATGGCGTGCGCTACGGCTTTCGCGCGCGCGGCGCGAAAACGTTGGCGGAGATGTATCGGCAGACGCGCGACGGCGGATTCGGCATCGAAGTGAAGCGGCGCATCATGCTTGGGACTTACGCGCTGAGCGCGGGTTACTACGATGCTTATTACTTGAAAGCGCAAAAAGTGCGGACGCTCTTGACGCGCGATTTCGATGAGGCTTTCAAAAAAGTGGATGTGATCGCGGCGCCCACTGCGCCGACTCCGGCGTTCAAGCTGGGCGAAAAGGTGGATGATCCGCTGGCCATGTATCTCGCGGATATCTACACGGTGACGGCGAATCTGGCCGGGATTCCGGGGATTTCGGTACCGTGCGGTGAGACGCGTGAAGGACTGCCGATCGGGCTACAAATTTTTGGGCGTCACTTTGATGAGGCGACGGTGTTGCGCGTCGCGCATGCGTATGAGCAGGAGAGGGCGTCGTTGGTTGGTAGTTGTTAGTCGTTCGCTACATTGGTTCGTAGTATTTGTCCCCCGCGCAGGCGCGGCATAGCAACCGGCCACCGCGCTCGACTTCGCGGTGGAAGTTGATGCCTTCTCCGCATTCGGCGCAGACTATGCGGTCTGCTTTGTAGCCGGGGAATTCTTCGGGTGGGAGTTCGACCTTTACCCACTGGATCGAGAATAGGTCTTCGTCTTTCATTTCGCGATAGGCGAGCATCTGCTGCTGGTTTTTGTTTTCGATTTCGGGGTGCATTTCGCGGGACAGCTTCTTCGACGATTCTTTGGCGGCGATGCGGATGGCTTTGTACCAGTTATCGGAGCCGGGCAGGCGTGGTTGCGGGCCTAGATCAACGAACGTAGCGGCCATCTTTCCCCAGTCGCGGAATTTCAGAGCGCGCTTGCCGAGGCGGCATCCGGTGACCACGCCGATGGCGTCGGTGGCACAGCGGTCGATTTCGACGAAGGTGACAAGGCGCTTGCGGTCTTTTCCGCGCGGGTCATCGATGCCGAGTTTGGCCAGGCCGAGCATGGCCATGCGCACGCCTAGGATTTGACCGGCGCAGAGGTGGCCATGAGCGATTTCGGCTTCGCGGATGAGGGCGTCTAGGGAGAGCATTTGTGATTTCCGATTTGTAATCTGTAATTTCGTGATGTGCAGATTCACGGTCCCCGGGGTAAATTACAAATCACAATTAATAATTACGAATTGTCCTCACTTTCTGCGCCAGCGCACGCCGTCTTTTGTGTTCTCTACAATGATGCCGGCGGCTGTCAGCTCGGCTCGGATCGCATCGCTGGTTTTGAAGTTACGCGACTTTCTGGCGGCTTCCATCTCCGCCAGTTTTTGATTCACTTGCTCGTCGGCTAGTTGCGCGGAACCGGCGATCTCTTGAAGCTCCGTGCTGATTTCCTGTTCGCGCCCTTCGGCTTTGGCCCAGTCCAGGACTGCTTTCATTTTCGGTTGGTCGTCGTCTTTGAGCACGGCAAAGATCGCGTCGAAGCGGTTGAGCGTGGCGAGCAGCGCCTGCACGTCGTCCTGGCGGACTTCGCCCGCATCGAGGGCGGTGTTTGCTTTGCGCAGCATGTCGAAAATGGCACCCTGGGCTTCGGCGGTATTCAGGTCGTCGCTGAGGGCGGCGGTAACGCTGTCGACGGTTTCTTTCGCGAGGGCGCCGATCGCCGGATTCGATCCGGCGGCGAAGTGGGAACTAGTCAGCCGGAAGCGGAAGTTGCGCAGCTTTTCTACGGAACTGGCGGCGGACTTGAGGCCGTCGAAGGTGAAGTTGAGTTGGTTGCGGTAGGGAACCTGCGTGAGCAGCCATCGGATGGACGATGGCTTGTGCCCTTTGAGCACCAGATCGCGCAGCGTATAGAAGTTGCCGAGGCTTTTGGACATTTTCTGTCCTTCGACGAGCAGGAAGCGGGCGTGAAACCAGTAGCGGGCGAATTGCTGGCCACTAAGCGATTCCGATTGCGCGATTTCGTTTTCGTGGTGCGGGAAGATGAGGTCTTCGCCGCCGGCGTGCAGGTCGAAGCTGGGGCCGAGTTCTTCCATCGACATCACGGAGCACTCGATGTGCCAGCCGGGACGGCCGGGGCCGATGGAGGTCTCCCACGAGGCTTCGCCGGGCTTGGGCGCTTTCCAGAGCGCGAAGTCGCGGGCGTTGTCTTTGTCGTATTCGTCAACGTCGACTCGGGCGCCGTCGGTCATGCCGGCGAAATCTTTTTTCGAGAGCTTGCCGTACTCGGGAAATTTGGCGATGCGGAAGTAATAAGACCCGTCGTCGGTGCGGTAGGCGAATCCTTTTTCCACGAGCTTGCCGATGAAAGTGGCCATCTGCTCGATGTGCTCGGTGGCGCGGACGAGTTTGGGCTGCGAGATGTTGAGCAAAGCGGAGTCCTCGAGAAACGCCTTCGAATATTTCGCCGTGTACTGCTGGACGGTGACGCCGTCGCGGGCGGCGTTGCGGATGATTTTGTCGTCCACGTCGGTGATGTTCATAACGTAGCGGACGTCGTATCCGGACTGGAGCAGGAAGCGGTAGAGAAGATCGACGGCGATGAATGTGCGAAAGTTGCCGATGTGGCCGTAGTCGTAAACGGTCGGCCCGCAGGCGTACATGCGGACGCGGTTGTCGTCGATGGGGTGGAAATCTTCGATTTTGCCGGAGAGAGTATTGAATAGACGAATGGCCATGGATAGATGAGTTCGCGCGTGTTGAGCGAAGGGCGAAGATTCATTCTAGGGGCGGGGGAGAAATGGGGCAATGGGGATGATAGCTTCGAGCCGCGAGCTTCGAGCCGCGAGCTTCGAGCTACGAGCAAGCGGAACCGCAGCGCCGCAAGGCCGTGGCCGGCCGCGCGACGGCGATGGGATTGGTGGTAGAGTTTACGCGACGGCCCCGTAGCTCAACTGGATAGAGCATCAGTCTTCGGAACTGAGGGTTGGGGGTTCGATTCCCTCCGGGGTCGCCACCAGGTATGAAACCTGAAATTGAGCACCAAAGCGCAGCTCAACGACACCTCCGAAAGATAATCTGGCTTGCGATCCCGACGTGGCTGTGCCTCGCGGTCGAACTGGTGGGCGAGTGGCGCTTCGAGAAAGACACGTATGCGGAGAAACATGCAATCTATGTCGGCCCATTCTGGTACCCCTTTACGTGGGGAATAGTGGCTCTGGCTATTGTGTCTCCGCTGCTCATCGGGTGGGGATTCGCAGTCATTTTTTCCAAGTGGAGAACAATTAGCCCGCAGCGGGGCTGGCTGCCATCTTTGCTGCTATTGTTAGCCTTCTCTCTTCTAGCCAGTATGTTTAGTTGCGCCTGGTCTTGTTCAGGTCATCCGACTTGGATGGGTGGGTATCGCTGAGGAGTCCTTCTTCCTCCCGATGTGCGATTCTATCCATCGTAGAGTTCAGATTCAGCAATCACCGCTCCGCCGTCAGTTCCCTTCCCTGCTCTATGCGCGGCCGAGAACATCGGGCCCCGCGCCGGCACGACCGGTGCAAAGCGCATAAATCCGATGGGCTGCGGCACGTCGTCGTAGATGGCCTCCATGCCGCCCGTCATGAGGTAGGTTTCGTGCCAGAAGCCGGTGCCGCCGGAATCTTTCAGAAAATTCTTCCACCAGTCGCGATGCGGGTCGGAGCGCGTCCAGGCCAGGAGCGCATCCATGTCTCGCCAGTACTGGCGCATGCCGGCGTGCGGGGGAAACATCGAGAAAAGAAAAAACTCGTGCACAAGAAGGCCATCCGGTTGATCGGCAGCCGACTTCGAAATCCACGGGCCGAAGCCGAGCAGAGTCTTCAATCCGGTGAGGCGGTTGACGCGCATCCCGAGATAAACGACGACGAGGTCGGGATAGCCCGAGAGATCGACAGTGCGGCGATCGACTTTGGTGTGCATGTTGGGAGAGATTCTGCGGCAGGCATCAAGGATTCAGGAAGGATTATATGGCGAGGGCGCCTAGGAATCCGCCGGCGGGTGGAGGCTTGACAGGCGCGAGATCGCGGCCACCATCATGCCCGAAAGAAACTGCATGGTCGCGACGTCGTGGTTGTCGAAGGCATGGGGCGTCGACGAGAGCACTTCAAATACTCCCAGCGTGCGGCGGTAATGGCGCAGCGGCGCGACCAGAATCGAACGCACACCCAGGCGGCGGCAACTCGCGGAGTCCACGCGCGGGTTGGTTTCCGCGTCGTTGCACAAGAGCACTTCGCCCGTGCGCACACATTCGGCGGAGATGCCGCGATCGGTCTGCAGCCGAATGCCAAGGTCGGGAGCGGTGCGGCCAGTGCGCGCTCGGCACACGATTTCGTCGCCCTGGCGCAATGCAATCGCCGCCCCGGTGGCCCCGGTGAGCGACTGAGCTTTTTCGGTGATGATGCTGATGCCGGGCTCGAGGTCGAATTCTCCGACGTTGAGCAGCGCCGGGTTCATGTGCGCGGGACGCGGCCCGCTCAGCCCCGGATGGCGCACCCGCAGGTGGTGCCGCGAGGAAAAGCTGGGTACGACGGAAAGGTCGCGCTCGGCGTCGGACTCTTCCTCGATCTGCGGAACGCTGTACAGGAGCGAGCGCACGATGCGGTCAAGTTCCACGTCGGCGATCAAGTGCGCTGTTTGTTGGCCGCGCAGCGACCCGCCCAGCACGCGCGAAAGGCTCAGAACTGCTCCGCTGCCACAGGCCAGGCACCGGGGCGTGTTGTTGGCGCTGATCAATTCGCACTGCACGCAAAACACCGCGGTTGGCAGCGACACAAACTCCACATCGGAAGCTCGAAGGGTGCCTTGCATTGGAATTGACTTCCTCCAGACTGAATGAGGAAGGATGAGAGTAAATACTCATACCAACGCGAAAAAGTAACGGCGCTGGTTCGCCTGTGGATAAGTGGTCCGAGGCTCAGAAGGACGTAGTGCACGCTGAAGCCACGCTAGGACGCCGGGCCTTGCGGACCATATAATTCCCCCCATGTCATTTCTTCGCTTCCTCATGCTGCTTGCGCTTGTCGTCTGGATCGGCGGAATCATTTTCCTCGCTTTCGTCGAGGCTCCGATCGCGTTTACTCCGGGGCTTCTCCCCACGCGCCACGTGGCCGGCTCCGTGGTCGGCCATTCGCTCGACCGGTTGCACTACATGGGAATCGTCTCCGGGATCGTCTTTCTTATCGCATCCGCGCTCTACTACCGCCTGACCGCCGGTAGCGCGAAGGTGGTGAGCCTGCGGCACATCCTCATCGTGCTCATGCTCTGCCTGACCCTGATCTCGCAGTTCGCCATATCGCCAAAAATGCACGCGCTCCGCGCTCAAGCCGGCGTTATCGATTACCTAGCGCTCGACAACCCAATACGCAGGGACTTCGACCGGTTGCACGTCTGGTCGGAGAAATTGGAAGAAGCCGTGCTGCTGCTCGGCCTTTTCGGACTGTGGAGAACTGCACAAGAGCTGCGCTGATTGCGGCGATGCCATTTGCTGTCTACTTTGGCGTGAGCACGCCATCCAGGTACGCCAGATACTCGGCGATCAGACGATAGCTGTCGTAATAATCGCCGAAGTTGATCGCAAGCAGCGTGTCGTCCGCGGAATGCAAGATCTGCATCTTCTCCGGCGTGACCGAATGCAGTGTGATGCGCGGAATTTGATAACCGGCAAACGACTCGGAGTCGGTTGTGCCAAGCTTGTCTACATTCACGGTCGAGAGCGGAAGCTTGCTTGCCGCCGCCACCGCAGCCAGCGCATCGAGCAGCGCTTTATCAGCATGACTTGCCCAGACCTTCGTCGGAGTCAGGCCGAGCGAATCCATATTGACCATCGCTTCAACGTGGGCGCGCTGGTCGGCAGAAAGATGGTCGACATAGTACTCGGAACCGATCAAGCCTCTTTCCTCGCCCGTGAAGCCTACAAACACGAAAGTGTGCTTCCGCCTCTGCCCTCTCAGACTGAACAGCAGGCTGGGCAGCAGCGATGCGCTCGACCAGTTATCGACGACGCCGTCGCCCGCGCTTGGCACCTTGTCCGTGTGCGCGCCCACGACTATTACCTCGTGCGTCTCTCCGGGCAGCACGCAGATGACATTCGGCGGCAACGCAGGCTTGACGGGCTCTTCGGAGAGGTTCGGCTTCGCGCATCCCGACTCGGCAAACCACTTGCGAATGATGGACTCGCGCACCTGGTTGTCGTCGGAGAAAGACTTCAGCCGCTTCTCGATAACCGCACGCGGCTCAAGGCGAACATCGCCCTGAGCCAAGGCAGTCGCTGCCAAGAGCGTGCACGCGATCACAACCCATATGATCCTAATGATCAGATCAATGATCCGATTTCGGAGTGATCGCGATGGATCGTGAAACACCATTTTCTGAGCCTAGCACGCGATCTTATTCGGAACCCATCCAAATTGGACCGAATGATTTATTCTGATACTTCCGATTTTGATTTTCCTGAGACCTAATCCATGAAAACCGGCATCATCGGCCTGCCGCAGGTAGGCAAAACATCCCTGTTCCGCATATTGACCAAGGCCAATCTCACCGAGCATCAGCTCGCGAATCCCCGCGAGGCGCATGTGGGAGTCGCCAAAGTCCCCGATGAGCGCCTCGATAAGCTGGCCGCGCTCTATAACCCGAAGAAGCTGACGCACGCCTCGGTCGAATACGTTGACGTCGGCGCGATCGGCCAGGAAGCCTTGAAGGAGACCGCCTACATCGGTCACTTGCGCCAAGTAGACGCGCTCATCCACGTGCTGCGGGCGTTTGAAAGCGACGAGATTCCCCACGTTGGGCCGATTGATCCGCTGCGCGACATCAAGAACGTTGAGTTCGATCTTATGATCAGCGATCTTGGCCAGATCGAAAAACGGCTGGAGCGCCTGGTAAAAGACTTGAAGAAGATGAAGACGCCGGAACTGGAAAAAGAAAACGAGCTGCTGATCAAAGCCAAAGCGCACCTCGAAACCGAAAAACCGCTGCGCGAAATGGAAATGACTCCGGAGGACAAAAAGCGTATCCGCGGCTTCATGTTCCTGAGCGAGAAGCCGATGCTCTACGTGCTCAATATCAGCGAGAGCACGCAGCTCGGCAAAGATTTGGAAGCTGCGGTTGCGAAATACAGCTTGACCGAAGTAGCGGCGCGTCCGAACGCCGGGGCCAGCGCCATCTGTGGCAAAGTCGAAGCCGAACTCGCCGAAATGAGCGACGAAGATGCAGCGGAATTTCTTGGCAGCTATGGACTCACCGAAAGCGGCCTCTCACGCCTGATCCGCAAGAGCTATCACCTGCTCGGCCTGATTTCGTTCTTCACGGCCGGCGAAGACGAATGCCGCGCCTGGACTATCCCGCTGAATACGCGAGCGCAGAACGGCGCCGGAGCCATCCACTCAGATTTGGAGAAGCACTTCATCCGCGCCGAGACGATTCGCTGGGATCAGCTGCTGGAAGCGGGATCTGAGGCCAACGCCCGCGCCAAGGGCACGCTGCGCCTAGAAGGCAAGGACTACATCGTGCAGGATGGCGACGTCATGCACATCCGGCACAGCGGCTAGCCTCCAACCCCATTTCACCGCCGAGACGCAGAGGACGCCGAGAAAAGCAAAATTGGGTTTCGCGGCGCGCTCTGCCCTCGGCGGTAGAACTTAGGGCAGCGCGACTAATGCATGTGGAAGAACCGGTCCAGCACAAACATGCAAGCTGCTCCGACAAAGACTAATAACGCCATCATTACTCCCGGCTCCTGATTCACTTCTGGAATCAGATCCGACGCGGCCACATAGATCGTCGCGCCCGCCGATAGCGGCAATCCGAATCCTACTTCGTGGCGAAACAATGCCATCGTCATTACGCCTGCGACTGTGGCTGCTCCCAGCATCACCGACGTTCCCCAGGCAAAGGCGCGGCTGCGACCACTGGCCAGCATCACCGACGCAATCGTGAAGCCCTCCGGAATCTTGTGCAGGAAGACAGCGATGAAGATGATCCATCCCAGCCAGCTTGAAACGATGAAGCCCGAGGCAATCGCAATGCCGTCAAAAAAGGTGTGAATCAGCAACCCCATCAGCACGGAGTAGCCTTTATGCGTGTGAACGAACTGCTCGGCGTGCGTTTCTTCGCCGAAGTGAAAGTGCGGCGTGACCGTGTGCTCGAAGAAATGGATAAGCAGGTATCCAAGCAGAATGAGGAAGCCGGCGCGCGGGCCGCGCAGCACAATGCTCTGGGGCACCATTTCGACCAGCGCGGTGGCCAGCATGAAGCCCGCGCCCAGCGCGACGAAATAGCGCAGGTAGGAGCGATCCCAATTCCTTTGAACAATGATGGCGCCGCCAAACACGTTCGCGGCCGCCGCCGTCAGCCCCAGCAGCATGCTGGTCAAGATAGGGGACATGCGGGATGAAGAATATCAGAATGCAGCAGCCGCAACGGCCGCGACTACCTTCCAACGCGGACAAACCATTTCATTTCGCGGGCGCTGCCTCGGTCGCGCACCCAGCCTCGGACGCATCCACTTTCACGATCTCGTAACCATCCGGAGGTTGAAAGACCGCGGGATCGGGATCGTTTTGGTTGATACTTGTCAATTCACGGTTCCACTTGCCCGACCGCGGATCGTCAACAACCTCGCGCACCAGCAGCCCTTTCAGCCCGACCGTAACAGCGCTCCACACCTCGGACGTGCGCACCAGCGGCGCCTCGTTCCCAACCTCACCCGCGGGAATTGTCATGGTGGTCCGCGTTCCGCGTGCTTCCACGCCCTGGATCGACGCCGTGCCCAGGTTCTCCACTGCCGGCCTTTCATGCGGAGCTCTCGTCAGCGAGTGCGACGGGCGCGGCTCGTCTTCGGTCGTCGACGAGCAACCATGCCCCACGCCGATCTGCCGTACCCTGGCGCGCTTGCCCGGAGAACTCCATCGGGTCAGGGTCTTCGCTACCGGGTCAAAAACGCTAGACTCGGTTCTCGGCGTGCCATTTTCCGCCGCCGTGGTGGTCGTCGAAGTCATCCTCCGGCCCTGCGAATCCACGGCCGCCACTTCGGTGGACTCACGTGTAATCGTGTTCCCGCCGGCCAGCGTTTGCACTTGCGTGATCTTGTACTCTGCCGTGTAGGGCGTTTTTGCGGCGGTTATATGAGTTGCACTGGTCGTACTTGTGCGGCTCCGCACCTGGGCCGCGAGCGGCAACGCCAATCCCGCGACCGCGACTAGCATCCACATCCTGGAGATATTTCGACGCATAACCCACGCTCCGGTTTTAAATTCGCTGACAGATCAGTCTTACATCCAGTGAGGGACAAAGCAAATCGACGCTGGCGAGCGTCGAGGGGCCGCTCTTGGCGCCGCCTGCTAAAATCCGCGCGTGCGCTATTGGATCGAACTTGTGGGCTGGCTGGCATGCGCGGTTTACTCTACTATCCCTGCCTTCTGGCTGATGATTCATCCCTTCGCGGAACGCTGGCGAACGCGGCATGTTTCCGGGGGACGTTCGCCTTACCGGGTGCTGGTTCCGGCCTGGGTTACGATGTGGGCAGTTGCGGCGATGGTAACGCGGCCGTGGCGGCATGTTTCTGTTTACTCGACGGCTTGGACGTGGATTCCCGCGGCTTTGCTGTTTGCTGCGGGCATCGCGCTCTACTCGAAATCAGGCAACAGCTTCAGCGCGAAGCAACTGGGCGGGTTGCCCGAGCTTCATGGTGGCCACGGCGAGCAGCAACTGGTGACGCAAGGACTCCGGGCCCACGTGCGCCATCCCGTCTACTTGGCCCACCTGTGCGAGATGCTGGCCTGGAGCATCGGCACTGGCCTCGCCGTGTGCTGGGCGCTAACGGCATTCGCAATCGCAACCGGCGCGGTGATGATCCGCCTGGAGGACGCGGAGTTGGAGAAACGATTTGGCGACGACTTCTCTCGCTACCGGCGATCGGTGCCTGCCATCCTCCCGAGAGTCTTTGGCGTGCGCCAGCTATAATCCGCTTTGACTGAGAGCTGACGGCTGAAGGCTGACGGCTTTACCTCATGCGCTTCGAACTTTTCGTCGCAACTCGGTACCTTCGCGCCAAACGGCGGCAAGCCTTTATCGGCATCATCACGGCGATTTCCATCCTGGGCGTCGCGGCGGGCGTGGCTTCGCTGATCGTGGCGCTTGCCGTCAACAACGGCTTCCGGAAGGATTTGCAGGCGCGGCTTTTGGGCTCGACTTCGCACATCAGTTTGCTGCGCGTGGAAAGCGACGGGATCAAAGACTGGCGTCCGCTGCTTGATAAGTTGGCGAATGAACCGCATGTGGTGGCAGCCGCTCCGGCGATTTATGAGCAGGTGCTGATTTCGCGCGGGCCGCGAGCGCGCGGTGCCGTGCTGAAGGGCATGCTGCCGCGCTATGAGCGCAGGGTCAGCGACTTGCTGCAGACGGTAACGATGGGCTCGGCGGCGGCACTGGATGAGCAACCTGCGACCAACTCGACGGAAGTGCCGGCTACCTCGCCGGCGGTTCCGGCGGGCGCCTCGGCCACCGGCGACGCGGGCGATGGCGCCCGCGCCACACAAGAATCTGCCGCGAGATCCCCCGACGACCTTGCCGGGGTCGCACAGCGCGTGGCCGCCATGCCTCCCATCATCCTCGGCACCGACCTGGCCGAAGGCGTGGGCGCGACGGTCGGCTCCGTTGTGCTCGTAACTTCGCCGCAGGGCGAACTGACTCCCTTTGGCATGGTGCCGAAGTACATCCGCTTCCGCGTGGCGGGAATCTTCAACTCCGGCTTCTACGACTACGACTCGTCATGGGCATTCATCCGGCTCGCCGACGCGCAACAGCTTTTCGGCCTGGGCGATGTGATTTCGGTAATCCAGTTCAAGATCGACGACATTTATCGTGCCGGGGAAGTCGGCAGCGCCCTCGAGCAGGCCGCCGATGCTGCCTCAGCAAGCGCTACTTCAGGAAATCATGGCTTCATGACCACTAACTGGATGGAACAGAACAAGCCTCTGTTCCGCGCGCTGAAACTGGAGCGCGTGGTCACCTTCATCACCATCGGCCTGATCGTCTTCGTGGCCGCGCTCAACATTCTCATCTCACTCACCATGATGGTGATGGAAAAAACCAAAGATATCGCCGTACTGATGTCGATGGGCACGAAGAAGCGGCAGATCCGCCGCGTGTTCATCGCGCAGGGTATGCTGATCGGTGTGATTGGGACGGCGATCGGCCTCGTGGTCGGCTACGCGATTTCCTGGGCTGGCGGTCACTACCACTTTATTGCGCTCTCGCCCGAGGTCTATTCGATCGACTACGTTCCGTTTGTCCCGCGCGCCATGGACGGCGTAATCACGGCGCTGGTCTCAATCGGAATTTCGTTTGTGGCGACGATTTACCCGTCGTGGTCGGCGGCGAGAATTTTGCCCGCGGAGGCGCTGCGCTACGAATAGTTGGGTTGCGTTCAAAAGCTGTTAACCACGGAGGACACGGGGCCACGTTGATCGGGCGGCTTAGCATGGCTGAAAAGGAGCTAATGTTCTTCAACGAAGCGTCGGATCGAATTCCAAGCGTGCTTGCTCTCGTCCAACCACGGGAGAGTAAGCGGCCAGTCGTGCTGCATTCCCTTGCCGATAAGGACGCGGACGTCGGTGCCAACGGATGCGGCCGCGTCGCTCACGCGCAGCGTGTCATCAAGCAATAGCTCGTGTTCTCCGACGAGAAGCAAGAGCGGTGGTAACGCTGACAAGTTGGCGAATACCGGTGAGATATAAGGCGAACGAGCATCCGCGTTACCCACATAATACCGCGCCCATATCTCGAGGTGCCTGCGCGTGAACCACAGGTCCCGGCGGTAATTTCCATCGACGGAGGATCCCGAAACCGTCAGATCCGTCCACGGCGAAAGCTGAATCGACCCGTTTGGCATGACAAGGCCGGAATCTCTAAGCCTGACGAGCAGGCTGAGACTTAGGCCCCCTCCGGCCGAATCTCCCGCCACAAAAATCCCCGCGTGCGGCCGAAACGTCCTAACGAAATGCCACGCCAAAAGGGCGTCATCGAGTGCTGCAGGATACGGGTGCTCTGGAGCAAGCCGATAATCAGGCACGAAAACTTCCGCCTGACAGCGGTAGCTCAAGCGCATCGCTCGATTGCGGTATGAAGTCGGCGAGCCCATAAAAAACGCGCCACCGTGAAGGTAGAGAATTACCCGAACCGGAGACTCGACTGCGCAGACAGACTCGATGACGAGCCTGTCGACGGCGTGATCTCCAAACACGAGCTTGGGGAATTTTCGCCGCATTGACGGGCGCGATACTCCGCCAAAGCGTTCGAAGCGGCTACGCATCGTCTTCGGCGGTGTTGTCGCTCCGAATAGCGTGCTGGTGATGAGTCCGTAGGCGCGCAACGACAGCCATCGTTTCCACGGACTCAGATTCTCAGGATGCGAGCCGGGACCTTCCTCGCCGCTCGTCTTCATTTGAACCATCGCGCTGCGTTGTCTGTCAGTCCCTGAAGCAGCATAGGGGTTGGTGGTTTCATCGCCGTTATCTACGCTGCAATAGCAGATCTTCTGAGCGTGTTGAAGCAGCACACGGCAATCGGCGGCCTAGCCTTCGATTATCATGGACTCCTTCATCATAAATCGGAATCGGGAAACCTCGTCACCCATCAACGCCAGAAGTGGGTCAAAGGCGGCTCTATTTGAGGGCGCCAATTGTGGCCATTTTCGGACACCGGTTGGGAGTGTCTGCTCGCGCCAACGCAACATCAGGCAAAGTGAGTAGGGGTCCTTCGACTCCGCTCAGAATGACAAAGTTTTCCGATGGCGCCGTGGCAACGCCGTCTCTGCGTCTCTCCCACCCTTGCAGAAGGCGCAAGGGTGGGGCAGCCTCGAAAGGTTAGGTTACTTCCCGTGTAAAACTTTTGTATTACCTGCCTCACCTCACAGATTTTCCCCGCCCCACCCCGCTAGCCTTGAATCATCGCATTAAAGAATTATCGCAATCATAAGGAGTGTGTCTCAGATGCAAGTTCATCCCAAGGGCAGCAGTGCGCGTGTTCTGCTTAGTTCAGTGTTCGGTCCCTACGCGCAGGACGATGAATTCGGTTCCCGCGCTATCAATCCCATGGAGCTTTATCACAACCAGGTGACGCGGGCGCAGGGCGGATTTTCGCTGCGCATGTTTCACCGGTCGTGGGGAATCATGATGATTCAGCAGAATATTTCTGCGCCCTGCACGGTGCTCGATTTCCCCACGCGCAAGGATTTCGCCCGCGAACTGAAGGCCAATCAATACGACATCGTCGGCATTTCCTCGATCATCGTCAACATCGGCAAGGTTCGCGAGATGTGCCGCATGGTGCGCGAGCTTTCGCCGAATTCGAAAATCGTCATCGGCGGCCACGTGGCAGCCACACCGGGCCTTGAGAACATGATTGACGCCGACCACATTGTGCGCGGCGAAGGAATTTCCTGGATGCGCGGCTATCTCGGCGAAGAGGTGAATGCGCCAATCAAGCATCCCGAGATTGTTTCCGGGCTTAAGACGCGCATCATGGGCCTGCGAATGCCTGATCGCAAAGGCGGCACCGCGGCGACGATTATTCCGTCGGTCGGCTGTCCGATGGGTTGCAACTTCTGCACGACCTCGGCGTTTTTCGGCGGCAAGGGCAAGTTCGTAAATTTCTACGAGACCGGCGACCAGCTCTACGATGTCTTCTGTCATGCCGAAGCGTCCCTCGGCGTGCAAACTTTCTTCGTCATGGACGAAAATTTCTTGCTCCATCGCAAGCGCGCCATGCAATTGCTCGATCGCATGAAAGCCGGCAAAAAAGCCTGGGGCATGGCGGTGTTCGCGTCGGCGAACGCTATCCGCCAATACACGCCGGAAGAACTCGTCGAACTCGGCGTCTCCTGGATCTGGATGGGCCTTGAGTCTCCGCGCTCGAATTACGCCAAGCTCAAGGACACCGACTCGCACCAGCTCACGCACATGCTGCGCCAGCACGGCATTCGCGTGCAGGGCTCGACCATCATCGGCCTCGAACACCACACGCCCGACAACATCCGCGAAGAAATCGAATACGCAATCGAGCACAATACCGACTTCCACCAGTTCATGCTCTACACGCCTGTACCGGGCACGCCCTTGTATAAGGAGATGTCGGAGCAGGGCCGCATGCTCGACGGCATTAACCTCGCCGACATCCACGGGCAGGACAAGTTCAATTTCCGCCACGCGGCCATCTCGCGCGACGACTCAAAGCGCTTCCTCGATTGGGCGTTCTGGCGCGACTTTGAGCGCAACGGGCCGAGCCTCTATCGCATGTGCGAAACCATGCTGCAGGGATGGCGGCGCTACAAGAATTATCCCGACCTGCGAGTGCGCGAGCGGTTTGAACGCGAGAACGCCAAGCTGCGCACGGCCTACAGTGCGGCACTTTGGGCCGCGGAACGTTACTTCCGCAAAGTGAACGGCGATGTCAGCCGTCAGATTCACGAACTGCGGCGCGAGATTGGAAAGGAATTTGGCGCGATGTCGAAGCTGGTAGCGAGCGTGGCGGGCCCTGTTTTGTTATGGACGACGCGCCGCGAAGACCAGCGGTTGGCCGCCGGTGTGACCTATGAGCCGCCGACTATTCTCGAGCGCCGCAACTGGACGCCGATCATCGAGCAAGCCTAGCAAGCGGCGAAGAGGTTGCACCCGGTTTTCGGACTTTGGGTGGCGTGCCCTTCAGTGTGTGCGGTAACAGCATGTCTTGAGTGTGGCTTGAGCAACCGGTTCACACTTCTGCGCGGATAGCTTTCCATGCCCCGGGGCCTTTTCCGCAAAAGTGTCCGTCGTTCCTGCCTCTTGTGACTACGGTCACATTGCAATTAGTTTCTACAGGTATACATTTTTCGCATACTCACTTCCGCGTGCAAAATCGCAGAAGCAGGGTATTTTCCCTCGTGGTCTAATGGGAACAAGAGCTCTTTGCCGCGGTTAAACGCTGGTGGCTCTTGCACCTTGAGACGTAGGAGGGTCGATTTGCATCCAATGACTCAAGATCCTCTTTTGAGGGTCGAAGGGTTGAGTAAGGTCTTTCGCTCAGGCGAAGCGGACTTGGTGCTCTTTGAAAATCTGTCTTTTCAGGTAGAAAAAGGAACGATGCTCGCAATCGTAGGGCAATCGGGTACCGGGAAGAGTACCTTGTTGCACATCCTGGGAGCTCTTGATCGTCCTTCTGCAGGTACCGTATACTGCGCGAATTCAAAGGTGAATGCGCTCTCTGAGGATGAAGCCGCCGACTTTCGTAACCGCGAAATCGGCTATGTTTGGCAATTCCATTATCTACTGCCTGAATTCACTGCGCTCGAAAATGTTGCGATGCCTTTGCTAACCCGCGGGCAGGCGCTTGTGCCCGCGCAACAGGAAGCTTCGCGCTGGTTGCGCGAAGTGGGACTGGAGGCACGCGGACACCATCGTTCCGGTGAGCTTTCGGGAGGCGAGCAGCAGCGGCTTGCTCTGGCACGGGCTTTAATTACCCAGCCTCAGTTGCTGCTGGCCGATGAGCCGACGGGCGACCTGGACGGGAAAACCGCGGATGTGGTTTTTGAGCTGCTCGCAAGACTGCATCGCGAGCACCAGCTAACCTCTTTAATCGCCACCCACAACCTGGCATTCGCACGTCGGTGCCATAGAGTCCTGCGGCTGGATCGGGGCAGAATAGAAGAGGTGGCGCCGGAATCGCTTCCGGCGTGAGGAAAGGCAGAGCGGTACCGAGTGCCCGGTGGACGACGGGATACCTGAAGGCGACTATCGCTTAGGAAATTCGGCGATAGAAATGCATAATTAGGGTACGGGTCAGGGGTTGGCGGAAGCGAGTTATCCGTCGGGAACTTTCGCGGGAACCCCAGGGGGACTAAGTATATGTTTGAACGCTACACGGAAAAAGCCAGGCGCGTAATCTTCTTCGCGCGCTACGAAGCCAGTCAGTTTGGCTCTCCTTATATTGAGACCGAACACCTGCTGCTCGGACTGCTGCGCGAAGACAAAGCCCTGACCAATCGGTTCCTGCGCTCGCACGCCTCGGTCGAGTCGATCCGCAAGCAGATCGAAGGGCACACGACCATCCGCGAGAAGGTTTCGACATCCGTTGATCTTCCCCTGAGCAACGAATGCAAGCGCGTGCTCGCCTACGCAGCCGAAGAGGCGGAACGTCTTTCTCATAAACATATTGGCACTGAGCACCTGCTGTTGGGCCTGCTGCGGGAAGAAAAATGCTTTGCCGCCGAGATCCTGCATGAGCGCGGATTGCGGCTTTCCACGATCCGCGAAGAACTGGCCCGTACCAGCCAGGAAAAAGCGCAGCCGCAGCGCGGCGGAGGACAGCGCGAATCCTCATTGTTGAGCGAGTTTTCCCGCGACCTAACGCAGGCCGCCATGGACAGCCAGCTGGATCCGCTCGTAGGCCGGGAAGGCGAGGTCGAGCGCGTCGTGCAGATTCTCTGCCGCCGCACCAAGAACAACCCAGTTCTGATCGGTGAGCCCGGCGTCGGCAAAACTGCCATCGTCGAAGGACTGGCGCAACGCATCGCTGACGGTGAAGTGCCGTCGTTCCTTGCCGACAAGCGCATCCTCGCTCTTGATCTTTCGTTAATCGTCGCCGGTACAAAATATCGCGGCCAGTTCGAAGAGCGCCTTAAGACCATCATGAAGGAGCTGATGGAGAACCAGAATTCCATCATCTTCATCGACGAACTGCACACACTGGTAGGCGCAGGCAGCGCCGAAGGCTCTCTCGATGCGGCCAACATTCTTAAGCCGGCTTTGTCGCGCGGCGAGATTCAGTGCATCGGCGCAACCACGCCCGCCGAATATCGCAAATCGATTGAAAAAGATCGTTCGCTTGAACGCCGCTTTCAGGCCGTGAAAGTTCCGCCGCCAAACGAACTGGACGCCATCAAGATCCTGTTTGGAATCAAAGAGCGCTACGAGAAGTTTCACGCCGTCACCTACACTGACGACGCTATCAACTTCTCCGTCTCGCATTCGAACCGCTACATCCCGGACCGTTTCCTGCCGGACAAGGCCATCGATCTGATCGACGAAGCGGGCGCGCGCGTCAAGCTGCGCCAGACCTCGCTGCCGGATGAGCTGACCGAAGTCCAGAAGCGCATCAAGTTCATCGTCCACCGCATGGAGAACGCCATCGCGAACCACGAGTTCGAGAAGGCGCGCTTCTACTCGGACGAGGAACGCAAGGAGCGCGAGAACCTGCGCGCCCTTCGCGAAAAATACCACCTCGATGAATCCTCCACCGGCGTAGTCGGTCGGGAGGACATCGAGGACGTGGTTAGCCGCTGGACCGGCGTGCCCATCACTTCGATTAAAGAGGAAGAAACGCAGAAGCTGTTGCGCATCGAAGAAGAACTGCACAAGCGCATCATCTCGCAGGATAAAGCGATCAGCGCCTTGGCTCGCGCCATTCGCCGCTCGCGGGCGGGATTGAAGAGCCCGAATCGCCCCATCGGCTCGTTCCTGTTTCTAGGCCCGACCGGCGTTGGCAAAACCGAAGTCGCGCGCACGCTCGCGCAGTTCATGTTCGGCAGCGAAAAAGCGCTCGTCCGCTTCGATATGTCGGAGTTCATGGAGAAGCACTCGGTCTCGAAGCTGATCGGCTCGCCTCCGGGATACGTGGGCTACGAAGAAGGCGGACAGCTCACCGAACGCGTCAAGCGCGCACCGTATTCCGTCGTGCTGCTCGACGAAATCGAAAAGGCGCACCCGGATGTGTTCAACATCCTGCTGCAGGTATTTGAAGACGGACAGCTTACCGACGGTCTCGGCAACACGGTCGATTTCAAGAACGTCATCATCATCATGACGTCGAACATCGGCGCTCGTCACCTGATGAAGCGCGAAGGCCTCGGCTTCCAGCATTCCAAGGACGAGATGGTCTCCGAGAAAGTCGAAGACCTGGTGAAGGGCGAGGTCAAGCGCACCTTCAACCCCGAGTTCCTGAACCGCATCGACGAAGTCATTCTGTTCCTGGCGCTCGGCGAGAACGATCTGATCCAGATCCTCGAACTGATGGTCAGCCAGCTCAACCAGAACCTAGCCCAGCGCTCGATCACAGTAACAGTGGCCGACGAAGCCAAGAAGTGGATCCTGAACCAGACGCTAACCGACCGCAGCTACGGAGCCCGTCCGCTCCGCCGCGCACTGCAGAAGTACATCGAAGACCCGCTGTCGGAAGCGCTGATCCAGGGCACAATCACCACCAGGCCAGCATTCATCGAGGTCTTCCTCGAAGACAACAAGCTGTACTACCGCCCAGTAGACGCCGAGAAAGCAGAGGGCGTGCTGCTGTACGAAAGTTAGTTCTCTGTTGTCAGTTCTCAGAGGCCGCCAGCGAAAACTGGCGGCTTTTGCTTGTGTAGGGCGGGCGCTCTCGCCCGCCCGAGGTCTGCGTAGGGACAACCGCCTCGGTTGTCCCAGCCGAGTAAAGCTCGGCGGGCGAAGCCCCTTCTTCCCTACTTCAAAATGCCAACGGTCTGGTCACGCTGCCGAACGGCAGATACCTCGGGGTTCGCCGCCTTGACTCGCACGATGATGTCGCCACCTTCCCGAAATCGCGCACCGTACTCCGCGGCTGAGCTGCGCAAGATGAAAGGCTCTCGGTTTATTCCTGTAAAGGGTTCCCCTTCGTAGGTGTACGCATAAGTGACTTCAGCGAGTGGCCCCATGCGGGGCAAGGATGAGGTCCAAGAGCCATTCCACCATTACCAGTCTCCGCGATTGGGCATGATTGTAACCCGCTGGTTGCCGAATGCTTTCGCGCTTTCGTGCTAATTGTAAGGCTTCAACGATTCCCTAACTCCCTAATCCCCCGCCGCAGTTTCCTTCCGCCGCGGCCTTCCGCCTTTCCGCCCATTCGCCCGCGCCGCTCTCTTCTTCGCAGCGCTTCTCACCGAGCCCCCACGTTGCCCGATTTTCGCCATCCAAAGCTTGTTGCCGTAAATTCCGTGAAGCAACGCTGGAACGTAGACGTCGGCATCGAGATCGGGCCAATGAAGGCCGGTTCCGCCTCCAACGATCCAGATCCGCGACAACTACTCGGGCGTGCCCGACTGTAATCCCTGCAAGTCCTCCCGAGGAATCGCGAGCCGGCTCCCGTCAGTCAACTTCACCACGAATAAGTCCAGTCACGGGTCCGCCTTGTATTCCACTTCGCTGGCGAGGGGTTCCTCCCGAAGCTTCCTGGCTCGCTCAATCGCGCGTTTGAAATCGGCATCAGTGAAACCGACCTTGTGCCGCACCGTCTCGTGCTTTTTCATGGGTAGCCTCTCACACCCTTTTTTCCATGTACCGTCGCCCCTAAGTCCATGCTTATGAATATTTTACGTCTAAGTCCTTATTCCTCAAAGATCTGGCGCCGGCCACCGCTAAATCTTTGATTCCAAAAGACCACGCCAGGAGGGGTCCCCGAAAACTAGGCACCTCGAAGCTGCTCGTCGCCAAGGACAATCCTCACCACAGCCAAAAGCAGAGAGCCGATAGCATAGATCTGAGAACTGAAAGCAGCAATCCACAATTGACCCTCAACCCGACTTATGTTTTACTGCTCTTAATCGGGGCTGGCTCAACGCTAGTTGCTTTGGCACGACGTACCAAGAATTTTGGGGCGTGAGACCGAGGTGATTCGATGCAGTCCAGCTCTGCGGTATCTCTGCGTGTAGTGTCTCTCCTGTGTTTCGTTTCCCTTCTAACTCTTTGTGCCAGTGCGCATGACCAAATCCTGCCCGCTGGAACGCTTCTGCAATGCACGCTTAACGAACCCAACTTCTCTTCGGCGTCGGTCGCGGTCGGCGATCCGGTGCTGTGCCACCTTCGCTCCGTGACCGAATTCGGCCGCCAAGTCATCCCGCGCGGAAGCTACTTGGTCGGCCATCTCGAGGCGTCGCAGGATCCTGGCCATTTCTGGGGCAAAGGGTATATGAAGCTCGTGTTCGACCGCCTCGGAATGCCGCAGGGCGACATGCCGCTCGACGCGAAAGTCATCGCAACGCGCGGCTACAAGGTCGATAAGTATGGCGACATCGACGGCAAAGGCCACGCCAAGCGCGACATCGTCGAGTGGATGATTCCGCCGCTCTGGCCGTGGAAGATCATCATGCTGCCGGCGCGCGGCCCGCGTCCTACGCTGAAGGGGGAAAGCGTGCTCTCGCTGCGCTTGATGGACGATGTGCAACTGCCCCAAGTCGCCCAGACCTTGGGCCCCGACTGGCATTTCTTCGGCCCGCGTCCGCAGAACGACGCGCAATACCAGAACGACGCCTATTACGGCTCGCTGAATAACAGCGCTGGCCCGCGTCTGGCTGTGCGCCGTGTGAGCCCCAGTGAGCCGCCGGTTGCAGAGGAAATGCCCGCTATCACGTATGCCACCTACAACCCAGGCTCAACAACCGCCAAGCTGGCGAGCACTAGCCCGCGCATTGCCGGCACTTCACCCGGAGTGCCCGTCTTCGTGCTGAAGACCGGGATGGTTCTGGCGGTGGGTAACTACACCTATCAGGACGCGCGCATCAGTTATGAACTGGCCAGCGGCGGCAACGGTGTCATCTCGACCGAGGAAGTCGACTGGACGACAACCACGCAGGTAAACCTGCAGCGCGGCGTGCGAGTATCGCTGCCCGGCGGCCATTCAAGCACGGCAGTACCAGGCCTCTAGTAGAGACGCGGCAAGCCGTGTCTCGGAAGCAACGGCGGCACCACATAGGTGCACAAAGTGAGACTGGGGAAGTTCTGACTCTCGGTACGCCCGAAATCTTGGCACGAAGAAGCCGCCAGTGTATGGTGGCGGCTTCTTTTCTTTGCGACTCTGCGACCAAACCTCCATCCAAATAAGCGCACAATTTCACTCTTCGGGGTCGCCATGTCCAAAGTCAACATCGCCCAGAAGTTCGCCGCCATTCACGAGTTCTACAATCCCCGCATCGCCGCCGAACTCAACGGACAATATGTAAAACTCGTCAAGTTCGATAGCCCGTTCGTCTTTCACCATCACGACAACGAAGACGAAATGTTCCTGGTTGTAAAAGGCCGATTCCGCATGGAATTTCGCGATCGCCAAGAGTGGATCGAAGAAGGCGAATTCATCGTCATACCTCGCGGCGTCGAACACCGCCCCGTTGCCGAGCAAGAGTGCTGGGTCGTGCTCTTCGAACCGGCTTCGACTCTGAATACTGGCAACGTGGAGAACGAGCGCACAGTGCATGAGTTGGAGCGAGTGTAGTACGCTCGTAACCGCAGGCTTGCCACTCATACCAGCGCTAACGCATCTACTTCCGGACATGCAACTAACCGTCTATTCCGCGCCCTGGTGCCCGGATTGCCGCGAGGCCAAACGTTTCCTTGACCGGTACAAGATTCCGTACACCGATATCAACATCGAAACCACGCCCGGCGCAGCCGACGAGGTGGTCCGCCGAACTGGCAAGCGCGCCATTCCCCAGTTCGTCGTCGATGGAGAATGGGTGCAGCCCTACAGACCTGGCGAGGGATTTCTCTACGACGCGATGGCAAAACGTCTGGGAGTCGAGGGATTGAGTGATTGAGCCGTTAATCCCTGTAGCGAAGCGCGACCGGTTCCCCGCAAACATGGGAGGCCGAGAGAATTCCCTCGGCCTCCGCAAGTCAAACATCAGCCGCCACGGCGAGTGCCTTAATTCGATTCGGTGAACTCGATATAGGGCGAGGAGCCACCTGTGCCGGAGCAACTACCCAAATTCAAGTTGTTGGTCTCCGCCGTCGTTCCCGCATCTGACGCGCATGTCGGGGTATCCTTGGTTTTGTTCGACACCGCAACCTTCACCGTCACGTGCGAACCCGAGTTAAAAGTGGCCTCCGAACCGTCGCCGTCGCCGATTATGTTGAACTCAGACTCCGTCCAGGCGGTCGCAAGATCGACCACGCTATCGGACCCTGTGGTGCTGTAAGCCTGCGTTCCCACAGTGAACACCAGCGTGTCTATACCGCCCTTCTTCGCTGCACCCGATAGCTTGAGCGTCTTGAGCTTGGTGATCGCTTCCTGAGGCACGGACACGCCATTGCTGTTCGTGTAGCAATCCTTGCTGTAGCTGAACCACCCGTTGGGGCATGTTTTGTTGTAATTGATCAGCCAATACTGCATGAATGCTACGTCGTAGCCCGATGCATAGACGAATTGCTCCCAATCCAGGCACTTCGCGGGGTCGCTGGCGCCATTGCAAGCCGGCGTGTTCATGAAGTTGGAATTGAGCTGCAGGGAGTAATCATTCGCGCCGCCCAAGCCCGTTTCCGTCTTCACTCCCGTGACCTTGGGGAACGAGCCGACTGTTTTGCTGATCAGCCCAGTTGTGACTTCGGCGGCATAATCGTTGCCGTCGCCTACGGTTTGACTGATCCGCCCGCTTCGCGGCAAGAACGGGACGTTGGGCGCGACTGCGCATTCGACGTTGTTCCACGTCAGGCTCGGATAAGAGGCTTGAAAGCATCCCTCCGCAGGCACCTCGGTCTGCGTGATGGCTTCGCGCCAGATCTCCTGGTTACGGGCTTCCGCGTTATTGACCGCGTCCTGGGCGAAAGCTGAGAGCGACGCGCTAAGAACACCGGCCGCGATCGCGATGCGGACCATTCGAGGCAAATGAATCACTTGTTTCATAGTTCTCCCCCTTTGGAGATTTTGTTGGACGCAAGAATTCCGGCTTGGCTCGAGGCCCGTCGGCGACGCGTGGGTTTCGCACGCAAAGATCAGCAAATTCTACCCTCAATGATTCGACAGCTCAATGACTTAATGATCCAGCAATCCCATCCCCCAAAGGTCACCGGTTACCTTCGTTGACCGCCGCCGACCCGACTTCTGTACCCTACCCGCCCCCGTCCGTTTCCGGCAGGATAGTACTTCCACCCGGAATCTCCCTCCTCGCCGGGCTTGACTGTCCATTCCCATACGAATGTTTGAAACCGAGAATAAAGACGAACCGGTTCTGGAGCTTTGGCCGCGATTTGTGCAAGGCCTGTTGGGCGTGCTGGCCTTGGTCGGTGCCTTGCTCATGGCGCATTACTACGCTCCTCCGCCGCCGGAGGAAACTAGCGCCCTTGAGCAACAGGTTCACCAGCTCTCCCGCCAGGTAGAGCAGTTGGAGCGGGAACAATCTTTCTCGGCAGCCACCGTGGATGAGGCCCGAGATTCCGTGGCCTACATCTACGGGATCTACCATGTCGCAGGCAAAGGACACTTCCGCGCACGCGTTGCCGGCACTGGTTTCGTGGTAGCGCAAGGTTTGGTCGCCACCAATCGGCACGTAGCCCAGCCCTGGTTTGGAGATCGCGAGGTCACCGCGGCCCTTGGCCCCGGGCAATCTCCGGTGCTCGAAAAGCTGGTCGCCTACTTCCCCGGCTCGCCGCTACCGGTTGCGCTCCAGCCCGTGGTGCTCGCCGAGCACGGAGATCTGGCCATCCTCCACATGGAGACGACCGCCTTCACGGAAAAGCTGCGTCCCCTGGCTCTCGCCTCAAAGCCACCTCGCGTAGGTGAATCGGTGAGCGTGCTAGCGTATCCCATGGGAGTGACCGGCATGGTCGCGAAATCGCCGGCGATCGTCTACGAGCGGCTCTCATCGCATCCCGATGACGCCGACACGGCGGGCGAACTGGCCGCGCTCTCGCTCATTCGTCCCTCAGCTACATTTGGCCACATCGGCGACGTCAGCGGAGACAAGCTAATTTACGATGCCCCCACGGCACGCGGCGGCAGCGGTGGACCGGTCCTGAACCAGCGGGGTGAAGTAGTTGGGATCAACTCCGCCTACATTGACGGCTTCTCCGGAGGCACCTTGGGCGTCACCGCCAACGACCTGCCTCCCCTGATCGAAAGCGCCAAGCGGGTGATTCTCCGCGCGCCTGCGCCCACCAAATAGCCCGTGGGATCCAGGCGAGTTGCGTCGCCAACAACAGTCTTTGTCATCCGAGCGATCCTGAGCGAGAGCTGCAATTTCTTGCGCACTCACTTGGACATGATTGCAGCCTTTCGGCCCCATGGCCACAGACAAAATCTTCCGAGTTCATGTACATTTGTAGCCACTGATTGAGACAGACGGCTGGCCCTCCGACCGATCAAACCGGGCAAGCCTCCCAGATCAGATTGATCGGGGAACGATACTGTTACCAGCACATTCCAAGAGACTAGCGATGACGAAAAACTTCCTATTGGCAGCGGCCTTGTTGAGCCTGGCGTTCGCGACAGGTTGCGCCGTCGGCGGCAACGGACCTTGTGTTTCTAACTGCGCGCTCATAACAGTGACCGGTGCCAGCGGTAACATTTCCCCTGTCAGTCAAGCGCCAATTGGCGGGACGATAACGTTCACGGCGACGTTCAAAAACACGACCCAGAACTCCGTCAATTGGAGCCTAACGGGCAGTTCCTGCTCAGGATCGGACACCAGCAGTTCGAATCCTTGCGGATATTTCACGGCCACGACCGCAACCACCGCGAGTTACCAGGCGCCCTCCACGGTGCCGTCCAATACGAGCGTCACCGTCGTCGCGACCGCTTCGGGCGATAGCAGCCTTGACGGCACAACCGACTTGACCATCGTTCATATCACCACTGCGGTAACGCCGGTCGCGCCAAATGTAGGCGCGGGCCTGACCCAGCAATTCACGGCGGTGGCCGCACCCGATAACGCGCCCCAGACCTTCACTTGGACCTGTACTGCGGGCAGCGTCTCGTGCGCGAATTTCAAACAGGACAGCAAGATATCCGGCGTGGCTTACTACACGGCAGCGGACTGCGCCAGTGGTTGTACAGTCAAGATTTCCGCTGTCTCGGTCGCCGACCCGGCGGGTTGCGCGGCCGAAAAATGCACGACAGCGAAAGCCACAATTGTCTCGTCGCGGCTCAGCGGCACCTATGCGTTCAAGTTCTCTGGCTACGACAGCAGCAACAAGCCCGTGATCGCCGCAGGCACTTTCACAGCAACGAATGGCACTATCAACAACGGCGGTGTCGAAGACGTAGTGGACTCCAGTGGCTTTACACAACTTACGATTACTGGCGGTTCGTACCAACCCACATCGTCCGATACCGATAACTCGAACAACGCCGGCACGCTGACCATTAGCACCGGCTCCGGTACGACTCATTATCTGGCGGTGCTCGATTCGGCAGGCGACATCCAGTTCATCGAATCCGATGCCAACGGAAAAGGCTCGGGAGTTGCCGAAAAAGCGTCCGGCTCCTCAGTATTCAACAGCGCAGCTCAGTCGTATGCCTTCGGCCTCACGGGTGCCGACGCAAGCAGTGCGCGGATTGGCTTCGCCGGCGTCTTATCGCTGAACGGCAGCACGGGCATCTCCAGCGGTCAGATGGACGTCAACGACAACGGCAATAGCAGCAACGGGATTTGTTCTTCGCCCTGCAGTGTTACGGGCAGCTATTCCTATAACGCGAGTACGAACGTAGGGACCCTCACGCTGACTGCTACCGCGAGCGAGGATTTCGATTTCTTCGCAGCGAACGGAAGTGCCAACACGAATAATCCCGTAAATGTCTACATCATCTCCAAAGGCAACACGGGTGGCACCATCGACGCAACGCACCCTGCGGTCGTAGGCACAATGGTGCTGCAGGATTCGACGATTACGACATACAACAACGCGGCCTTAAACGGCCCTTCAATTTCCGCACTGACCGGGACCAACAGCAACGTGTCGCTTACCAACGGCAACGCCGACGGCAACGGAGGCTTCGCGGGCACCTTCGACTGGAACAACGACGGAACGATGGTTTCCGTGCCTCCTGAGGTAGGGACCTGCGCGACTCCCACCGTGTGCTCCTTTGCCAACACGTACGCAGCGTCCAGCCCCAACAACGGGCGATACACCCTGCAAATGCTCGGAAATCCCAATGGGAGCCCGGCCGTCGCTGCGCTGCCGTTTGTCCTCTATGCCAACGGCGCGAACAGCGGGTTCCTGCTCGAGGCCGACTCGGCAACTAGCGTGATCACCGGAACGATGACAGCTCAGTCGGGCAGCGTGTTTGGGACATTCCAGCCCGCCGCCCTCGCTGGCACGTTTGCAGCCGCAACCGCCACTAGCAGTTCGCCCAGCATCGCGCCGCTCACCATGAATCTGCTGCTGACCTCACCGGGAAATGCGGTGTTTAATGTCACCGGAACTGAGAATCCTGGCGGCATAGCGATTACCGGCGGGGCTTACGGTGTGGACCTTACCGTATCGCCAACGCCGGCGCTTTCCACCACAACAGGTTCCGGCACATCCAACTACGTCCTGTACGATGTAGACGTATCGCATTTCTACTTGATGCGGGACGCGAGCAAAGATGCGGGAGTCCCCAGCGCGATTTTGTTTGTCGCGGAGTAGCAGAAGGTAAATTACGTTCAAGAAGCCCTTGACTGTATAGGTGGCGTGAACTCTCTTCGGTCGCTCTCCATCCATTGAGGTAACGATCTCTTCGAGGCCCGCTCACTTCGCATCGGCTTTCCGCGAGCGTGTCTTCCCTGCTTTCAGCACTCCCAACAGCGCAGCCATGAGCGTGGGGCCGGCGGTTCGCAATTCCGCGCGATGATCGAGCGAAAGTCCACGGAGCAATTTCTCGCTCTTCGCGGTTAGGCTTAGCAGCACTTCGCGCCGGTCGTCGCTATCCCGTCCCCGGCGTACGTACCCGCCCTTGGCCAGGCGATTCGCCAGTTCTACCGTGCTGTGGTGGTGCAACTGCAGCCGCTGGGCCAGCGTGCCGATGCTCGCCCGCTCCCGGGTTGGCAATCCTTTGATCGCCAACAAAAGCTGATGCTGGCGCGGTTCAATTCCAGCCTTTCGCGCAGCCTCCTCGCTGAACCGCAGAAAACGGCGGATCTGATAGCGGAACTCCGCGAGCGACTGATAATCCGACAAGGTTAGCGTCTCCATGAAGCGGATTATAAGGAATCGCCGCTTCGCGGTGCTGTGTCTTCTCCAACGGAGTCCCCGCCATGCGGATGCAATCCACGGAGGGGAAGAATACAGGTCACCTCCGCTCATGGTCCACCACCGGATAAAGCCGTTGTCGCTGACTCCGAGGTCCCCGGTACGCCCGTTCCGGGCCCGCTGAGGTGCAGGGTGTTAGGGTGGTCCTTCGGACTGTGGCTTCTAGCCCTCTTTGGCCACGGGCGCTAACTGGAACGCGACTTCTCTCCAGTTGCCCCCCTCTTTTACGTACACGAAAGTCGCGCGATAGTTCCCGTTCACTGGCTTGCCCTGGATCGTCGCCTTGATCGAAGCCGTGGAATTCACGATCGCCGCGTCGCCGCCGTAGGTGTTGACCTTCACGTCGCGTTCGTCGATCGCTTCGTACTTGATGACGCCCGACTTGAAGCTCTCAACCGTCTCCGCCTTCGTCCGCAAACGCCCATCGGCGCCCACTCCGAAGTACTGGTCGGCCAACTGCCTCTCAAAAAAGCCGGAATCGTCATGTAACGCCGCCTGCCAGCGGTCCCCGTGGAGAGCTTCAATTTGATCCTCGACTGCACCCTTATAGTTCTGCTCCACAAGAGTCATGCCATGGCCTGAAGTTGCTCCGCTTTCCGTCGTGCTGGCGGGTGGATTCTCGCCTTGGCCCCACGCGGGTAGCGTGCCAAGAAACAGGAGCCCACAAGCCAATATGTGAATTGTCCGACAGCCCCGAATCTTCATGGTTTTCCTCCTGACCGAAATCGTTTTGCCTCAAATCATATTATATCGTAATACGATATTATTATGGAACGACATAAATATCATCGCGGTCTCAGCAGTGCCGGGCAGTCCCGCTAGCTAGGAGTGCGCTTTTGCCGACCCAATGCGAACACCAGATGCAACGGCAGAATCCGCTCGCGGCGCCGTTCGGCCTCCAGGGTTTGCACCCGGGCTTTCAGCAGATCATCGAGAGAGATCATCCCCACCAGAGTGTTGCAGCCATCTCGCTCCACCACCGGAAAGCGAGTGAGCCCCGTCTCCGCCATGCGATAGACAACCACCCGCAGCGGCTCGTCGGGATAGGCGACCTTCGCATCCTGCCGGATGACTTCTCGCAATCCTCCATTGGCAGATTGAACGAATCGCTGCAATTCATGGCGGGGAAGAACACCGATCAGCTTCCGGTCGCCGTCAAC
Organism: Terriglobales bacterium; assembly: GCA_049288625.1. GTDB lineage: Bacteria > Acidobacteriota > Terriglobia > Terriglobales > Acidobacteriaceae > Acidiflorens. The sequence goes on from JBAQIB010000033.1 coordinate 111,355, forward strand.
CACTGGATAAAGCCTCTGTCGGCGCAGGCTCTGCCCATCGTGCAGGGAGGCGGCCAGTTCGGCGACAGGCGTGTCTGCGGGTATGGCCGCCACATTCGGCCGCATCACCTCGCGTACAAACAAGATCTCCAGTGGATCCACCGCATACTCGCGGCTTAAGTGAAACCCTCGCCGTGCCACCTTCTCCGTCAGGATGGATCGCCGCAGAGTCAGAACTGTGAACGCATGCGCCACAACCGCCGCCACCAGCAGCGGAAGAATGACGTTCACATCGTGTGTCAGTTCAACCGCGAACACCACGCCGGTGAAGGGCGAACGCATCGTGCCTCCCAAGATCGCGCCCATGGCAATCAGCGGCCAGAAGCCCAGCCCTTCGTTGGGGAGGAAGGAACTCAGCAATCCGCCCAGCGCCCCGCCCATCATCAGCAGCGGCGCCAGCACGCCGCCCGAGGTTCCCGACCCCAGCGACACCGCCCAGATGATCGACTTCACGAGCAGGATGCCGGCAATCGTTGTGAGCACCACGTTGCCTTGCAGCAGCGTGCCAATTGTGTCGTAGCCCACACCCAAAGCTTGCGGAAAAATCAGTCCGCCCACGCCGACCACAAGGCCACCGATGATCGGCCACCACATCCAGTGGAACGGCAGCTTAAGGAAGGCATCCTCCGCTGCATACACTGCCAGCGTCAACAGCGCCGACAGAGCGCCTGCCAGAATTCCCACCAGGACGCAGCCCAACAGTCCCGCAGGCCCGAGAAAGGCGGCATGAGCAGGCGTCGGAAATAGCGGCCCCATGCCGATGATGTAGCGTCGCGTAGCGGCCGCAGCAGCGCTGGCCATCGCGACCGGAATCAGACTGCGCGGCTTCCACTCGAACAGCAACAACTCCACCGACAGCAGAACTGCCGCCAGCGGCGAGGCGAACGTTGCCGACATTCCTCCCGCCGCGCCCGCCACAAGCAAGGTTCGGCGCTCGGCGCTGGTCAGATGGAATAGCTGCGCGATCATCGAGCCGAACGCGCCGCCGGTCATGATGATCGGCCCCTCGGCTCCAAATGGGCCGCCGGAGCCAATGGAAATGGCCGAGGAGATTGGCTTCAGCAGAGCGACTTTCGGTTCGATCTGCCCGCCCTTCAGCAGAATCGCTTCGATCGCTTCCGGAATGCCGTGACCGCGAATCCGCTCTGAACCGTAGCGGGCCATGAAGCCAATGACAAGCCCGCCAATCATAGGCACGAAAACTTCCAGCCAGCCCAGGTGGTTGCCCGCAGGAGATACCAGCGCGGTTCCCCAGCGCTGAAAGAAGAAAAGGTTGGTGAAGATTCCTATCAGCCGAAGCAGCGCAAGCGCCACGAACGCGCTGAATATGCCGATGCCGGTCGCGAGCAATGTGATGGGAATAACATTCCACGTAGTGGTAAAGTCGCCCAGCTCTTGCGACGCATCCATGGGCTTGTCACCGTTTTGCAGAAGTGCGGCCTCCGATCTATCATATATCGTATCACGATTCACTTGAATAAAAGCGGACTTGGCCGGCACCTTGTGAGACCTGCCAAGAAGGGCTATTTTCCGCGGATCAGCGTCCGCGCTGTGGCCAGGTTGTCAAAGCGGTCGTAGGCGCGGACGACCACGACATGATCGGAGCCAGTCAGGTTCGCCACCGGAGGCGGGGCCGCTTCCGCTTCCGGCACGGTTACGCGAAAGTCATACTCTTCGCTCTTCGCATCCGACAACTGCCCCACCGGCTCAACAAACTGCCAGTCGGCTCCGTCGAGCGAGTACTCCGCACGTTTGATCACCGAAAATGAGTCGTGTGCCCGGAAGCGCACGCGGATCTGCTTGCCATCGAGCCCCGTAGTCAGGTTCTCGATCACCGGCGGCGTGTTGTCCACTTCAAACCGCGGGGACACTTTTTGCGCGTAGAGAGCTTCGCCCGGGGAGTGCGAAGGCGCGTCCGATGCCACCACCATCACTGTATAGCCGCCATCGGGAAAAAGGCTGGAATCGGACGTATAGTAGCGGTCGCTCAGGTCGTCCTTCAGTAACAGCCAGCGCGATTCGCCATCGGCGCGGTAGTAGACGGAGTACACAAGCTGATCGTCGTTCTCATCGTGCGCCAGCCAGCGAATTCCAATCGAGTCGTGGTCACGTATCGCGGGAGGTGGAGGTTCGAAGTGAGGTTGGCCTGCTGCTTGCGGCTCCGCGCCCGTCACGTGCGAAATCGGCTGGTAGCGGTAGCCCGGCTGCACCGTAATTTCATCGACCACGGGCGCAACGTTTTTCGGCAGGTAGTAGAGTAAAACGCTGTCCACGCGCGGCGCTGTGCCGCCCGCGTGAAGCACTGATTTCCATTGCACGAACCGTGCCGGCGGGATCTTCAACTCCGAGTTCGCAGACAGCTCGACGTGCTCCCACTTGCTCCAGTTGCGATCGGGGTTATCGACGTTGCCGCTGCGGGCATAGAGTTCCACATTGCCCACGCTGCGCAGGCTGCCGCGCCCCCATTGCGAAAATCCATGCGCGTCGAAGACGTCGCTTTCGTAGGAGCCTTCAGACTCAGGGCCGGGGCCGAGTTCGAAAATTTTCCCGAGATTGCTGCTCGAAGCGTAGAGGCCGCCGCCGGGCGCAACGGCAAAGGCTGTAATCTGCGAAGCGCTTGCTTTCACCAGGTCAGTGAAATCATCCACGCCATTGATGGCGAAAATGTGACCGCGATTGCCGGTTCCCGCCAGCAACCGCCCGCGCTGATCGAACCCCAGGGCGTAGACCAGATCTTCATGCGAGCCCCACAAATGTTCGGGCGCCCCATCGGGCGTAATGCGGTAAATTTCCGAGCCCCCGGTCGCGCCCGCCCCGGGAGCGGGGAACGAAGCCGAGGATGCTGGCGTGGCCGGGCCGCCCGCAGTAATGCTGATTCCTCCCATTGAGACCGCGGGGCCAGATTGTGCAGGCGCAGCAATGCTGATGCCCAGCCCCCCTGATGATCCCGCTCCCGGATGTTTCTCGCCCGCTCCCGCCGCGTAGATATTGCCCGCACCGTCGATTGCCAGCGCCGTAATTTCTTTTTTTGGCGCGCTGTAAAGAACGAATGCGTCGCCGTTGGGCGCAATGCGATAAATCAATCCGCTGCCGTCCGACCCGGCAATCAGATTTCCCTTCGGGTCGAGCGCCAGCACGCGAATGTGCACCTCGTCGCTCTTGAAGAACAGCGAATGCTGCCCATTGGTGTTGACCTTGAAGATTTCGCCGTGGTCGCCGGTCGCAACATAAAGGTCGCCGGCCGAGTCGAGCGCAAGGTCCCAAATGTACTTCGCACCGGGATCGAAATACACCGAGGCGCTCCATGAACTTTTCGACGGCGCATTGCCCGCAGATTCATTGGCTCCGCTTTTGGCCGCCTTGTTTGACGCAGACGCGCCCGACGCGGGCGTCCCTGGCGTGGCCGCGAGCCGATACACCTTGCCGTCCGGCGAAGTCGCCGCGTACACGACTCCGTTCTTGGCCGCGACCAGCGCCTGCACCTGCAATTCCTGCGGCTCGAAAATCGGCGTGCTCTTGCCATCGGGCGTAATGCGATACACGCGCGCAGGGGCGCCGGTGGCCGCGTAGATGTTCCCCGCCGCGTCCGATGCGATCGACCAGACGTAGGTTGAAGGCAGCGTCGCCAGAGACTTGAACGTCGGCGCCAGTTCCAGCCCGCCATCACTCGGAAAAGCGATGCCATGGGCGGTGCCCTTGATCAGGTCGTCAAACTTCGATTGCTCCCAAGTGCGCGTGCCTTCGGCGAAGGCGAATGCGGAAAGTGCAACGTTGGAAAGAGCAACGGCAAATATCAGAGCAAGCGTTCTACGGGCCAAGATCATATCTCTTTAAGTGTAATGCCTGAAAGCGAGTTAACGGACAGAGTCAATCAGTCACCAACTCCGCGGGCGGAGTCCGCGGTTGTGAGCGATATCGGGGATATTTCAACACTTATGAAGCGTTGGCTGCCCAAGGGAGTTGAGATTCGGATTTCTTCGCCTCGCCTCGGGAGCGGGCGAGCCCTAAAACCGCTGTTTTTCGCGCACCCTCAGTCAATAATCAATAGTGCTTAAAGACTGCCCAATTTCGCTGGAAGTCAATACGCGAGCCCCTGCAGACATTGATAATCGGTCCTCTCTGGGAATCGTACCCATAGCGGTTCTCGAGAGTAGCGCCTAACTGAACGGACCTGCATGCCGGAGCCAGAGCGGCGGGACTATATCCGATAATTATCATGACCTCACCGGTATAGTTCCGCGGGCCGAAATCGTGATATGCCAACTGCCCACAGATGGCTTTTGGCAGCCCGTACTTTTTGCCCAGCAGGTCAATGGCGCCAGCTTCACCATAAAATTGTGCAAGAATTCCAGCCTTAGACTTTTCTTCTTTGGGGAGTGCGTTGTACACCTGTGCAACAGCAGCTACTATCTGGTCCCATCCCCCTAATTCCCACGCTAAATAGCCAGGAAACTCAGATTGGCTCTCGTAAAATTCCGACCGTATCGGGAGCGGAAGGTGCAGAGACCGCTCATACGGAACGAACCGCTCGACGGGTAGGATCGGGAGGAAGCAGGGAGCCAGTATCGTTCCCACAGCAACTATCCCTATTACGAATATGGCCCGCAGCCAGCGCCAGCTTTGTCCATTGGTAAAGCCCTCAACAGCGATAGCGCCGCCTGTAAAAGCAATTGCGTAGATTGGCATCGCGTAATAAGGCTTTCCGGATCTTAGGGATATGCCAAGTATTACGAGGATAGCGAAACCCAGAAAGCGGAACCTTCTCCCTCGCGCCGAGACAAGAAAAAACCAGAGTCCTACGATCCATAGGGCAAATACCGGAAGCGTAAGGAGAAATTGATTCAGGAGGAAATCATGGACTGAAAAGTTAAACGTCTGCACACCAGGGTGCGCTCTAATAAACCTCTGCCATTCGAGGAATGGAAAATGATGAACAATCTCCCAAATCAAGTTTGGCGCAAATACCAGCATGGCAAACGCACCGCCAGCCCAAAACTGCCAGGCCGCAAGCGACTTTCTAGCTGATGTGAATATCAGTCCGACAACCAATCCAAACAAAAGCATTGCGATAGTGTACTTATTCTCTAATCCCAGCCCTGCAATAGCTCCGGCCCAAAGCCAATTGACCGGCGCATTGCGCCTGATGCTGCGTACCGCGAAATACACACAGCCCGCCCAAAGCGCGGGATCAAATGCGTTCATAGTGAGCAAGTGGTGTACGAAAAGATAAGCCGGGGACACAAGCACGGCAATTGCGCTCAATGCCTGTGCGAAACGTGCCCCGCCAATCTCTCGAGTAATGCAGCCCGTCACCCATACAAGCAACGCACCCGCGAGCGCTGGCGTGAACCGGAGGGCCAAGAGGGATTCGCCCAAGGTGTGGCGAGCGATGAATGTAATCAACACAATCAGCGGGGGTTGATCTATGTAGCCCCAATCCAAATGCTCACTGCAGCCGAGAAAGTAGAGTTCGTCGACATGGAAGCCATATCTTGGGGCGGTGAGTAAATGGACGATAAGCTTGGCGAAGGCAATATAAAGCACGATTGCGCGCCCGCTCGTCCAGCGGCTTGTCTCCTCCTTTCGCTTCTCTTGAAAAGCTTCGGGCTCAGTGATGCTTGCCGCAGCTGACATGGAAAAGAGTCCTCAAGAACTTGAGTTTTGGACGATGCGCGGCTGTCCGATTCCCTCGGCGGTGTGACGAACGGCCGTCAGCACGTAAGGCCCGTAGTTTGGGGAACAAGGGATGTCACCGCCGCAATCGATCTCGCGATAGATTGTGGGCGCCGCAGCTTCTCGGTTGGCAAACATTCGACTCCGTTGCAGCTTCGCAGGCGTCAACTAAAGGCGCGATGAGTCCGCCTAAAGGCACGCTAGTGTCAGGAGCGCGGTATCGAGAACGCCCAGTATTTGTCTTCAACCAAATATCGAATATAGCCGATAATCCACGGGCATTCTCGTGACTGACGTAACCAAGCGATTACGCTCAAACCCCCGACTGGCTGGTTTCGGAACCCCTGACGCGGCCGCTACTTGATATTTAATCGTCAGCATCTGCGCGCCGGCAACTACATACTCCAGCGGCTCGGTGGAAGCTTTGCTCACCGATGACTCGCCGAGCAACGCCATGTCCTGCGTGCCGCGCATGTTGTCCATCACGTTCATCACGGAAAAAGGGGCAAGTCGGCGACCTTGCGAGGGACAAAGTGTTGTTTGGACCTAATTACCCTTCGATGTCTTGCCCAAAGCACAGCCGATAGCCGTTGCAGTCCTCAACGTCGAAGTCGCGGTTACCGTACGGCTGATCGCAGACTTCCCGTGCAATCTTCACACCCTTGGTCTTGAACTCGGTGCACAACGCATCGGCATTCTCAACCCAAAGATACGCGTCCCAGGCTTCGCCACTTGGATCGACTACGCGGTTGGGTCGCATCACGCCCGTCTTGGCAAACTGGCTGAGCATGATAGTGATCCCGCCCCGACTGACCATGCAAAAACATGGAGGCTCACCCCAAAAGCGCTCGTAGTGGAAGCCCAACTTGTCGCGGTAGAAATTGGCGGTGGCCACAACATCGTCGACAACGAAGCAAGGCGCCACGGTCCAGCGCATCTTATTCGCCATCACTCGCCTCCGTGGAAAGACATCTGGTTCAATCCCCAGGACTAAGGCTTGTAAATCAAGGAATTCCACAAGTTGCCGGTTGGCGAAAGCAGGCGACAGCGCTCAAAATCGGGCGTGGCTAGTTTCGGAACCGCTGGACGCGGCCGCTACTTGATATTAATCGTCAGCATCTGCGCGCCGGCGACAACATACTCCAGCGGTTCGGTGGAAGCTTCGCTCACCGACGATTCGCCAAGCACCACCATATCCTGCGTGCCGCGCATGTTCTCCATCACGTTCATCACGGATAGCGGCAAAGTCGGCATGATTTTGTCCGCAACCATCGCCTCCGGGTCGGAATCGAAAATCGACACGTACACGCGGTCGTTCGAGCGCTCTTTATTCAGCAGCGCGATCGTCGGCGCCAGGCCCAGGCCCCGGCTCATCATCGGCGCGGCGCGATGCATGCGGTCCAGCGTGTCTCCGTCGCTCACCAGAATGCGCAGCGTGCCCTTCGACGCCGAAGTCGGAATGCGAATGGGAATTTGCCGCACCAGCCGCTCGCCGCGATAAGGGCGAATCACCGTCTCAACCGTAATCTCGTCGCCGGGCCGCGCCTCGGTCACATCCGTGCGCGAGGCTTCCAGGCGCGCCGACCGCCGCTCCCGCACCAGATCGAAATCGAGCTTCACGCCCTGAACCTCGGGAGCGTCGTAAGGATTGCTGTAGATGCGCCCGAAGCGCTCGCCAATGCTCCCGGCCGCCAGCGCCGCCGCCGGCTGGCCGCTGTCCTGCGGCGCAAACATATTGTGCATGGTCACGTCCGGATAGCCCTTCACGCTGAGCACGCCGTTCATGCGATAAGTAGTGTCTTCGCCGTATTCGTTGGTGCCGTGCAAAGAGTTAAACACCGTAGCCATCATCGCCAGCGGGCTGAGCCGCGCGTTATTGAGGATTTCGTAGTGGAACTCTTTCGGAGCCGAACCGCCGCGCAGAGTCACGGTCACCGGAATCATCTTCGGCTCGTGGCCCAGTTCGCCAAGAATTCCCGACTGCCGGTCTTGCACAAACGCGCCCACTGTTTCCGTTGTATTGACAATTTTGAACGCATTCAGCGGCGAAGGCAGCGTCGCCACTACGGTCGCTTTCGTCATCGGCAGGTCCACTTCGCCAAACTGCAGAAGCGGGTGCCCACAGGCAAGCAAGCGCTTGGGATCGACATACGTCACCGTACAGGTTGCCGCGATGTCCATGTCGCCGCGCACCAGCACCGCGCTGATGGCCGAGCCCGGCTCGATTGGCTCGGGCTGTTTTTCGCCGCTCGACGATCCGGTGCCCATGACGGGCACAATGCCCGCAGCAGCAAATTCATTCGCATAGCGCGCGATTGTGGCATCAGAAAAGCCATTGAACACAAAGGGAGCATCGATGGGCTTCAGGTACTCGCGGTAGTTGGCGGCAAGGCTCGGCTCGATCGACGGCGCGCCATTTCCGGGACCAGCCATCGCGGACTTCCCTGCCTTATCGGAAGCACTAACCTGCACCGGCGCTGGCGCCGGCCGGTCGTCGAGCGCGTTAATCTCGAGCATCTCCTCAATCGGCGTCACTCCCGCGATCGGCTCCTTGGAAAATTCACCGATGCGAAACGCCAGCGCGCCCGCCAGTTTGCCCTCGATGTACACCGGGCTGCCACTCATCCCCGCAACCACGCCCGTATATTCCGGCTTGGTGCCATGCAGCCTCACCAGAATGATGTCGCCCTTGGGCCCATTCACGTTATGCAGCACGCCCAGAACTTCCACGTCCATGGATTCCGGTTTGACTCCCTGAAACACCGTAAGCGCCGTGCCTTTCATGCCGGCATGAATCTGGTCCAATGGAATGATGGGTGGCTTGTCGAGTGCGCTGGCAGGCAAAGAGATGGCTAGGCACAGAAGGGCGGCGCGCAACGCCGTGATTCTCATTGAGGGTCCCCGGAGGTCAAAAAATGACCGTACTGCTTTCTTAGACTCCGCGTGCTGTCAAAATGGTTTTGCTGGAGAGGAGGTCTTTTTTGCACCCTGCAAACTATTCCAACCGCAGAGTTGTTGCATCTATACTAGCACAGGTGGTTTCGAGGTCCTCCCATGATTTCCAGGCTGTTTTCGCATTTTCGGCTGGGGCTTATAGAGTCCCGTAAGCGTTTGAGCGCCTTGGTTTTTGCCTGCTTATTGCTGGCTTGCGCGAGCTATCTGGTTCTCGCCCAAAGCCCTTCCCAGCAACCCCCTCCGCAGCAACCGCCAACAAATCCCAACCAGCAGGAGGCCCCGCCAGAGGCCGGTGGGCCGCAAAACGACATCGGCCCCTACGTAATCCCGAAGAAGAAGGACGAACCGCCGCCGCCCGCGCCCGAAAAGCCCAAGAAGATCGAGAACATGCCCGACTACTCGATCAAGGTCGATGTTCCCCTCGTCACCCTCGATGTACTTGTCACGACCAAAGACGGGCAGACCATACCGGGTCTGAAGCAGGACAATTTCAAAATCATGGAGGACGGCGCACCCCAAAAAATTAGCTCCTTCAATCCGACGCAAGCGCCCATGACCGCCGTGCTCCTGATTGAGTTCGCGGCGGGCGGGCCCTTTTCGGGGCTGCGGTCGTATTACTACATGTATGACGCGCTGAACGCCGCCTACACCTTCGCGGGCGGCCTGAGAAAAGACGACTATGTCGCCGTGGTTTCCTACGACATGAAGCCCCAGATCCTCGTCGATTTCACGCAGGACAAGCGGTCCGTTATGGGTGCGCTCAATATGCTGCGCATCCCCGGCTTTAGCGAACGCAACCTGTTCGATGCGCTGTTCGATACGCTCGACCGGGTCGACCGGATCGAAGGCAAGAAGTACATCATCCTGGTCTCTTCGGGAGCCGACACCTTCAGCAAACTCAACTACGACCAGATACTCAAGAAGGTTAAATCCACCAAAGACGTAACGATCTATGCGGTCAGCATCGGCTGGTATTACCGGGAAATGGCGGACTCGTTTGGGCACGCCAGCGGCGCCCGGGAGATTGGCTGGCTGCAAAACGACAATCAAATGACTACTTTCGCCAAGCTCACCGGTGGGCGCGCTTATTTCCCGCGTTTTGAAGGCGAATTACCGGAAGACTTTAACCAGATCTCATCCGATATTCGCAACCAATACACCATCGCCTACCATCCCACCAACACCAAGCTTGATGGGACTTACCGTAAGCTGAAAGTAGAGTTGCAGGCACCCGACGGCGGGCAGTTAAAAGTTAAAGATCAGAAGGGTAAAGAGGTAAAGTACATCGTCTACTGCCGCGAAGGATACACGGCCAAACACCAGGTGGATTAGGGTAAGTCAATGGCGATTGCGAAGAGGAGAACCCGAGTTGGGTCCTGTTGCCAGCGACGGCTCTTCGCAGGAGTCTGAACTACTCTCATACCGTGCTTTTCATGCACGGGACAGCCATGCCTACGATGCTAGCGTTTCCCCGACTTGGCCCCCTCCGCCTCGTCTCCTCATTGAGTCGTAAAGAACAGAATCGTGGGCGCGGCTGTGTTCCCAGCCAAGTCAGTAGCGGGAGCGAAGTATGAAATGAACACGGAGTAGAGTGCTCCACCTCCCGTAAGGTTTGCCTTCGGTTGCAGGGTGGCCGTCGTATAGTTGGCCGAGAAAGTTATGGTCGCCGGGATCAGGTTGTGGGAGGAGTCATACATCACGAAGCTGTTGGTCGGATCGAACGAGGCGGGGTCCATGGCTTTGTTGAAAACGGCTTGCACTCCTGTGGTTACGGACACGCTCGTTGCGCCGCCCGCCGGGTTCGTCGACGACAGGGCAGGTTGAATCAGATCAGCCGTGCTCCCGGTCGTGAACGACTGCGATGGGAAGCTGGTCTGGGCATTGCCGGTGATGTCGAGGACTCCCGTGACATTGATTGTGTAAGTCGTGTTCGAGGTCAACGGCGCCAGAGGCAGCAACTGCAGACGCTGATCGCCGTCGGATAACGTCGCGGTTGTCGGAATTACCGAGCTACCCTGCTTCAGTGTCACGCCACCAATGGACGCGCCATCAATGGGTTCGCTGAACAAAATTTGAACGGGTGAGTTAGTGCCAACTCCCGTGAATCCGCTCGGCGGACTCACCTGCAGCACCGTTGGACCCGTCGTGTCAGTTCCTGTTCCCGCGTAGAACTTCACGCAGTAGTTCGCCTGCGTGTTGCCGGAGAGATCCGTCATAGAGTTCGCGCACATCTGGAACTGATGACTGGCCGCCAGATTGGCCGTGGGCTTCAGCATGATCGTGGTGAAGTCGGAACTGAAGGTGATGGTCGTCGCGACATTCGCCGTCGCGGTGAGGTCATAGACGAAGACGTCTTGTGCGCCGGCCGGGTTCACGCTTCCGGGATCCATCGGTTTGTTGAACTGCATGGCGAAGGCGGCATTGGTGCCGACGTACTGGTTGCTGGCCACACTGGCATCCACCACGTACGGGGCAGTGAGGTCCGGTCCGGCCAAGGTAGTGAAGTGCGTGGTCTGACTGGCAACGGCCACGCCGGCTTCGCTGGTAACGCCATTGATGGCGACCGCCATCTGCGTACCGGCTGGCAGCGGAGCTTGCGGAATGATCGTCGTCCGCGTGAAGTCAGGCGTGAAGCTGATGCTCGACGGCACTTCCGTGACCGAGCCGCCGCTCACCTGGATCGAACTACCTGTAACGGACACCGGGTTGATCGCCTTGTTGAAGTTCACGCTGACGGGCGCATTCGTTCCGATGTTGACGGACGAATTCGGAGGAGCGACCGAAACGATGGTAGGCGCGGCGCTGTCTACGGCCGTGCCTGCGGTGAAACTGTAGCTGAACGGCTGGACAGCGACGCCGTCAATATTAGTGACGGTACTTGCGACGGATACCTTATAAGTCGATCCCGAAACGAGATTACTGGTTGGGGCGATATTAATGACTTGCCCACCACCAATCACCGTGCAATTCGGCGTCAAATAGGTGGCTGTGCTGTTCTGGTACAGAGTCACCGAGCCCGAGCTTCCATTGCAAGTGACCGTGTTGACTTGCAATGCCTGGTTGAACTCCACCTGGACGACGCTGTTCAGCGGCACGTTGGTGGCGTTGGGGAACGGATTGACTACTTGCGCAACCGCCGCACTGTTAGTCAACGAGCCCGCGGTCGTGAAGGTCTCCGCAAAGTTCGTGAGATAGTTCCCGTAAGTGTCCTGCGCCGTCGAATTCAAAAACACCTGGATCGGCGCCCCGGCCGCGAAAGCGGAACTGGGCGTGAATTCGATGGTCTGTTTGTCGCTCAACACCGTAGCGGTTCCAGAAACCAGCACGCCGTTCTGCGAGACCTCAAGAGCGCCGGAAACTGTTCCCGCATTCATCGGTGCGCTGGTGAATAACGTGATGGCGGTGTTGACCGGAACATTGGTTGCGCCGTTGCCCGGCCGCGAACTGAGGACGCTGGGCGCGGATGTCAGAACAGCCGCCGTAGTGGTGAACTGGCTGGTCGTATCGGCAAGCGCATTCCCCGAGAGGTCTGTAATCGCGTGGCTGGCCATTACGGTGATCGTCGCGCTGGCGGGTAAAGTTACGCCATCGGAGTTAAGAACCACGGTGCGATTGTCTTGGGAAATGGTGGTTACTGGGTTGAGCGGCGTATCTCCACTAAACAGGTTCACCGAACTGCTGCTGATGGTCGTCGGGTTGATGGACTTCGAGAAGGTTAACACAACCTGGGCATTGAGCCCGAGATTAGCCGAGCCGTTGGAGGGAGTGATGGCCACCGTTGGTGGAGTGCTGTCCACCGTACTTGCTGTCGTGAACGACCCGCCGTTCTGATTACTGGTTACATTTCCCGCCACGTCGGCCAACCCGTCCACATACATTCCTATCGTGGCATTGGCCGGGTATTGCGTCAGCGGTGTAAAGGTGACGGTGGCTCCGCTCACGCTGTAAGTGCCCGCCACATATTCAGTGCCGCAGGTGTTGATGCAGACCTCGACGGTGCTGTTGTTCACAGTTGCCGGATCGATCAGGTTGCTCATGGTGAATGTGACCGGGCTCGTCACGGCTACGCTGGTGGCTCCAGTCGCCGGAGTCGTTGAGCTTAAGGTGAACGATGTACTGCCGTAAGAAGCGGTCCCCGTCGTGAACGAACTGGCAAAAGTCGAGACCGCAACGCTCTCTACGCTATTGAAGCCGCCAACCGATACGTTATAGACCTTGTTCTTAGCCAGGTTCGCATTAGGCACGAATGTGAGCGTTACGCCATCACTGGCGAGCGTCACGATACCGGCAACGGCGCTGCCACCAGAAGGTGTGACGGTGATGGAGCTGTTGGTGACGGTCGTGGGATCGACGCTGTCGCTCATGACAGCTATGATCTGCGCGTTCAAGGGCACGGCGGTTTGGCCATTCACCGGACTTATCGTGCTGACCGTGGCAGCCTTGGAGTCCGTGCCTGAGCCCGTCGTGAAGTAACTCGTGTAAGCGGTACCGCTGTTGCCAGCGACGTCGTAATAGTTAGTGGTCTCTCCGATGTAAAGCTCGTATTGAGTGTTGGACGCGAGCGGAGAAGTGGGAGTGATAGTAGCAGTCAGCCGGTCAGAGGACAAGCTGACTGTGACGGGCACGAACACGCCGGTGGCGACGTCTAACAACTGGACTGAACCCTGGTTATATGTCTCGTTGGAACTCGTGACCACGCTAAGCGGGTTGAGCCGCTTGGAGAACTGCACGCGCGGCGCCACGTTTGTGCCAACTGCTACCGTGTTCGGTGCAGGATCGGACAAGATTACCGCTGCAGGGTTGAGATCGAAGGTCGGTCCGGTGGTGAACGTGTTCGAGACCGTTGCGGTCATCTGGTTGCCTGCCGTGTCTTTCACGCCCGTGATCGAAATGGTGTACCCAGCGGTGGCCGTGAGCGGCTGCGTGGGCGTTAGAGTCAGCAACTGGTTGGCGCCGCTGAACGACGGTGTAACCGCGACCGCATTGCTGCCGGTTTTGAGCGTGATTTGGCCGATGCTGGTCGGCTGGATCGGCTCGCTGAACAGCACCTGTACTGGCGAATTTGTTCCAACCTGAGTCAGGCCGTTCTCCGGGCTGGTGTTCACCACGGTTGGCGCGGTCGTGTTGGCGGCAAAGGCTGCGGTGAAATTTGCGCAGAAGCTCTGCTGCGGATTGCCGTCGAGGTCCGTCATGGAGGCGCTGCACAGCGAATAGCTATCGCCAACATTGAGCGCGCTGCTGGGCACCAGGGAAATGGTTGTCTGGTCGGCGCTCCAGGAAACTGTGCTGGGCACGATCTGCGCCAGGATTCCTCCAGAAACATAGACGTTCGACGCATTGAAGCTGCCGATGTCCATGGCCTTGCTGAATTGCATGCTGAAAGCCGAATTCACCGGTACGTTTGCCTGGCCATTCTGCACGCTGCTGTTAATCACGTAAGGAGCAGTGAAGTCGGGCTGCGCGGCGGTTGTGAAAGTAGTAGTCGTGATCGTTACGCTCTTGCCGGCTTGGCTGGTCACCCCGTTCACAGCCAGTGTCATCACGGTGCTCGGCGGCAGAGGAGCTTGTGGAACGATCGTCACTCGCGTGTAATCCGGCGTGAAGCTGATGCTGGAGGGCACCTCTGTTACTGAGTTTCCGCTTATCTGGATGGTGCTGCCCGTGACCGACACCGGGTTGATCGCCTTGTTGAAGTTCACGCTGACGAGCGCGTTCGTGCCGATCTTGGTTGCGTTGTTGGTGGGAGCTTCCGAAATGATGGTGGGCGCGGCATTGTCTGCGGCCGAGCCGGCGGTGAAGTTCGCCGTAAATGGCTGCACAGGAATGCCGTCGGTATTGGTGACGGAACTCAACACCTTTACCTGATACTGCGATCCCGACGCCAGATTGCTGGTCGGGGCGATGTTGATGACCTGCCCCCCGCCGATCAGTGTGCAAGTTGGATTCAAGTAAGTGCCCGTGCTGCTCTGGTAGAGCGTCACTGAACCCGAACTTCCGTTGCAATTGATACTGCCCCCCGCGAGCGGCTGGTTAAATTCCACTTGGATGATGGTGTTCAGTGGTACGTTCGTTGCGCTCGGGAACGGATTGACCGCCTGTGCGAGTGCCGCGGTGTTTACCGGGGATCCCGCTACCGTGAACTGTCCGCTAAAGCTACTGAGCGAAACGCCACTCGCGCTCTGGGCTGTTGAGTTCAAGAAGACCTGAATCAGGTCTCCCGGGTTGAAGGAACTGGTGGGCGTAAATTCAATAGCCTGGCCATTGCTGAATAGTTGCACTGCCCCCGATACCGCCACTCCATTGTCCGTGACGTAGAGCGCTCCATTGATGGTCGAGGGGCTCATGGCGGCACTGGTAAACAGCGTGACTGCTGTATCTGCGGGGACGTTGGTTGCGCCGTTGCCCGGACGCATTGCCACCACAGTAGGCGCGGAACTCGCGAGCGCCGTGGTCAAGGTGAACTGGCTGTTGGTATTCGCCAGGGCATTGCCGGAGAGATCCTGAATGGTGTTGCTCAAGCCGACGTTGATGACGGCGCCCGGCGTCCATGCGTTGCCGCCCGGAGTGACGATGATCGTGCGATTGTCCTGGGAAACGCTGTAGTTGTAGCCGATCGGAGTATCGCCGTTGAATAACGCCAGCGAACTCGTGGAAATGGTGGATGTGTTTATAGACTCCGAGAAGCTTAGAACAACTTGGGTGTTCAGCCCAACATTGATCGCGCCGTTGACGGGACTGATAGTCACTGTCGGGGCGGTCTTGTCCACGGTATTCGCAGTTGTGAACGTGCCGAATTTGGGGTTGTAGACCTGGTTGCCGGCCTCATCCATCAATCCGGACACATACATGCCAATCACGGCGCTGGCTGGGTATTGAGTTAACGGAGTGAAGGTGACCGTTGCGCCGCTCACCGCGAACGTTCCCGCTACAAATTCCGAGTTGGTGCAGTTAGCGCCGTCATAGCAGACCTCGACCTCGACGGTCTGGCTGTTCACGGATGCTGCATCAATGAGGTTGGTCATGGTGAACGTCACCGGGCTGGTTACCGATACAGCCGTAGCTTTGTTCGCCGGACTCGTCGAGGACAGCTTGAACGATTGGGCGGCGAATGATGCCGTGCCGGTAGTGAATGTGCTGGTAAAGGCAGTGACGGAATTGCCGTCGATGTCGAAGAACCCGCTGACCGAAATCGTGTATACCGTGGCGGCGGTCAACGCAGCACTCGGAGTGAAAGTAAGGGTGACTCCATCGCTGGCGAGACTGACGGTTCCTGCGACTGCGCCGCCGCCCGAAGGCGTAACGGTGATTGCGCTATTCGTAAGCGACGTGGGATCGATGGTGTTACTCATGACTGCCACGATCTGGGGGTTCAAAGGGACACCCGTCTGAGCGTTCGCGGGGACGACCGTGCTTACGGTGGGCTGGCTGGTGACCGCACTGCTGCCCGTCACGAAGGTGGAACTGAAGCAATTGCCGCTGTTGCCGGCAATATCGGTATATCCGCAGATCTGCACGCCATACTCGGTGTTCGGGAGAAGCGGCGCGCGCGGCGTGATGGTGGCGCTCAGGCGATTCGCCGCAACCGTAACCGTGGCGGGAACGACCGGACTGCCATTCTCGTAATCCAGGGTCAACGCGGCCGGAATGCTCAGCTCATTCACCGGTTCGTTGAAAGTTACATGCGGGGTAACGTTCAAACCGACGTTGACCGTTTGGTTCGGTGGGTCCACTACTGTGACGGAAGGACCGAACGTGTTGCTGTTGGTGCCGGTTGTGAAGGTAAAGCTGCCCGGATTGGTCAGCGCGTTGCCGACAGTATCCGTGATCTGCGCGGTGTAGCTAACGGTGTAGGCTGCGCTCGCATTCAGTGCGGCGGAGGGTGTGAAGGTAACCGTCTGGTCGTTCGTGGAATATGCGAACGTGCCGGACACCGCGGTTCCGCCCGTTTGCATGGAGAAGCCGGTTTGCGCGGTGATCGGATCCAGCTGATCGTTGAACTGCAGAACGATCGGCGCATTCAGCGGGACATTAGTATCGCCGTTCTCGGGACTGGTGCCCGTGAGGGTTGGCCCGGTCAAATCGTTGCCAAACGCGGTTGTGAAGTAGAACTGCTGGGCCGACAGGCTATCTCCGCAGGTATCTTTAATCGGGTTCGTGTGGCTTAAGTAAATGGAGAACACTCGTCCGGCTGGCAGCGCCTCGCCGGCCGTGATGGTGGCAATGGTGCCTGATGCGTCGAGCGCGATCGCACCCGGTACCTCCTGGTTGGTCGTGGTGTCGTAGAAGAAGACCGTGGCACTTCCGCTGTTCCCAAGCGAGAGCGTGCTGCCGTTCATAGGCATGCTGAACTGCACTTGAACAAGCGTATTCAGCGGCACACTCATCGCGCCATTGAACGGACTGATGGAGAGCACGGCCGGCACCGTGCCGTTGCAGATCTGAACCAGTATCCCGTTGTTCACGGTCAAAGTTTGCGAGCCGGTCTGGATCTGCACGCTGCGGAATCCATTTGAAGCTCCGGAAGTGACAAGGCTCGCGGTCAAACTCGTCGCGCCATTCACAGTGACCGGACCGAATGTACCAGCCGCTGCGCCGCCGACCGCGACGCCAGGACCGAAGTTGGCCGTCGTGGTCCCGCTGGTCCAGTTGGTGAAGGCCCCGGTGATGGCTACGCTTTCCGTCTGCGTGGGCTGAATCATGTTCGGGCTGATCACCGTTACCACCGGTACGCCCGCGACCACGGTAAATGTGGCCGTTGCCACTTGCGATCCAGTCGTGATGGTCACGGTGCGTGGCCCGATCGCCGCTACGTTATCAATCGTGATTGGCACGGAAGCGCTCGTCGGACCATTCACGCTCACCGTCCCGGTGGCGATGTCTGCGCCGAAGCTAACCGTGGTGGTTGGGCCGAAGGTTGTACCGGTTCCGGTGATCGTGATCGTCTCTTCCGAACCTTGGTGCGCGGAAGAAGGATTGAGCGCGGCGCTGCCTGTGGTTGCGGCACAGGTCACTTGTACGTTGGTGACATTCGCGTTGGCGGTGCCGCTCCCATTCGCGACGGTGCACGCCTCTGTGGGGCCGGAAGGCTGTGTCAGAACCGTGACGTTGTAACTGCTACCACTTGGAACCGGCGCGCTGAATATGAAAGAAGTTGCTCCGGCAGCGACCGGCAGGTTGTTGCCGCCATTATCCTGCAGCACCAGCCCGGAACCCGTAAGACCCGAGATCGTGCCTCCGATGGTGTACGTCGCCGCGCTGGTGCAGCTGACTTGTACGTTGGTGACATTCGCGTTGGCGGTGCCGCTGCCATTCGCTACGACGCACGTCTGTGTCGGGCTGGAAGGCTGTGTCAGAACCGTGACGCTGTAACTGCCACCGCTGGGAACGGGCGTGCTGAACGTGAACGTAGTTGCGCCGGCAGCAACCGGCAGGTTGTTGCCGCCATTATCCTGCAGCACCAGCCCCGAACCCGTAAGACCCGAAATTGTGCCTCCGATGGTATAGGTCGTGGTGGTGCACGTGATTTGTACGTTGGTGACATTCGCGTTGGCGGTGCCGCTTCCATTCGCTACGACGCACGTCTGTGTCGGGCTGGAAGGCTGTGTCAGAACCGTGACGCTGTAACTGCCACCGCTGGGAACGGGTGTGCTGAACGTGAACGTGGTTGCGCCGGCAGCGACCGGCAGGTTGTTGCCGCCATTATCCTGCAGCACCAGCCCCGAACCCGTAAGACCCGAGATCGTGCCTCCGATGGTGTAGCTGGCCCCTCCGGTGACAGTCAACGTAGTCGATCCGTTGATCGTGCCCGAAGCCGCTTTAATCACCGTTTGCCCCGTACCGACAGCGCTCGCGAGTCCAGTGGTGTTGATGGTCGCCACGCTCGGAGTCGCCGAACTCCAGGTTACGGAATTCGTCAAATTGGCTGTGTTGCCGTTTGTGAACTGCCCGGTGGCAATGAACTGTTGCGTATTCCCCACGGCAATCGAAGGATTGGCCGGTGTAACGGTGATCGACTTCAGTCCTTTGACATTGCCGGTGCCTGTCAGATTCAGGACCGTCGGACTGCCGAAGGCCCCAAAGCTGATTGTGAGCGTGCCTGTCTCCGTGCCAACTACTGTTGGGGTAAAAGTTACCCCAACAGTACATTTCAATCCCGCGCCGACGCTGGAACCGCAGGTGTTGCTGGCTATCGAAAAGTCGCCGCTCGCGACAATCGTCGAAATCGTCAGAGACGTGCTGAGATGGTTAGTCAGCGTGACCGTATCCGCTGTGCTGGTTGACCCCACATTGCGGCTGGCAAATGTCAGACTGGTTGGGGTAATCGCAACCGGCGCGGAGCCTGTTCCAGTGAGGCTAACCGACTGCGGACTGTTCGACGCGCTGTCAGCAAAAGTGAGCGTGCCCGTGAGCGCGCCCACGGCCAGCGGCGAGAACGTTACACCGACAACGCACTTGCCTTTGCTTTTAATGCTTCCGCCGCATGTGTTACTTGCAATGGCGAAGTCTCCGGTTGGCGCAATGCTGGTAAATGTGAGCGCCGGCCCGTCGTTTGTAAGGGTAACTGTCTTCGCTGCGCTCGTATTGCCAGCAAACACCGTCCCAAAACTCAAGCTCGTTACAGAGAGCGTAACCGGTTCGACGCCCGTCCCGCTGAGACTCACGGATGCGAGCAGATTGTTCGATGCATCGTTGATGTTCATCGCCCCCAGGACCGTCCCGACAATCGTGGGCGTGAAATACACACTCATTTTGCAGGAATGGCCGCTCGCAATGTTGCCAGCGCAGGTGTCCGTCTCGGTGAAAGGTCCGCTGGGAGCCATCACCACGGCTTGAGCAGACGTACCGGTGTTTTTGATCGTCACGATCTTGGCCGCACTGGTGCTGCCCACCCCTTGACTCGCAAAAGTAAGTGTGGCAGGCGAGACGGTAAGAGTCTGTGCGAATGCACTCAAGCTCGCGCTCATCAAGAAAAGCACGATAAGCAGAAAACGGAACGCCCGATCGGACACAAATGTATTTGCAGTGACGGCAGAAGCGCGCATTGGGACCCCAGAGATGAAGGTTGGCAAGTGCTTTTTGTTGCTAGCGGGGGAACTTTGTTATGGGAGAGGAGAGTTAGGTCTTTTGGGGGGAACTATGCGAACTACTCAAGAAGAACTACTCAAAAAAAGCGTACCAGCCAGTTCGCGAGAAATCAAGAACGAACACGAGTTTCTAGCGGATTTTGTTGTCTCTAATGCAAATTCTTGCAGACGCAAAGATTTTCACGTTTGCGCATAAAGCACGACATTAGAATCCTTGTGCGCCCACAACAACCATTTCCGCGGTTGTTGATGGTGTCCAGCTGGGTTCTTTCTTTCTGCCTGCTTGCGCAAATGGGTTGCATTGACTTGCCCCACGGTCGAGCCTACGATTTTCTCAAAGGGTAAAGGTAAGGAGCATCTTTTATTCCATGGCTAGCCGACCCTCATCCGGAATTCGGTTGTCCGACCCAGACCCGGCTCCTGACGCATCCACGAACCGACCTGGAGCGAAGCTGAAAGCCTTTCTCACTGCCGTCATGGGCCTTCTGAGCATTCTGGTATTTGGCCTTGCGTGCCTACGCAGGAGTGTGCTCTGGTTGTGGATAGGATTTTTCTGTGCGCTGATTTCTGGAATCTTTTTGCAACTGTTAATCAACCGGGAAAAGAAGCGCCTTGCTATTGACCGCTCCGGTAAGTAAGTCATTGCTGTGGCGTGATTGCCCTCAGAGCACGGTCCTTAACGAAAGAGCAACCTTAACGGGACGCGGCCCGCAAAATCGCGTGCGTTAGGGAATATCAAGCAGGCCGGGCAAAACGTCACCCGCCTTTCCCATGTGACATTGCGTAAAAGAAGATAAGTTGGCAGGCTTCTCCGGCCCTACATAAATAGTTCGCGCACGGCCAGCGACGCAGGCCACGAAGCTGGCGGCCGGTTCGACCACGCCCGAGGTTCCAACGGCCATGAAGACCGTGCATTTCTCCAGCGCGCGGAAAATCAGATCCAGTTCGAACGGCGCTTCGCCGAACCAGCATATGTGTGGGCGAATCCGGCCGCCGCACTCGCAGCGGGGAGTTTCCGCCGGAGGCTCGCAAAAGCTGACGTCTTCAAAAGGAGGACGACCGCATGTGTCGCAGCGGCTCTTGAAGAGTTCTCCATGCACGTGCACGACCCGTTTTGATCCCGCCTGCTCGTGCAGGTTGTCCACGTTCTGCGTGCAGAGGAAGAAGCGTTCCTCCAGATTCCGTTCAAGCTTTGCGAGTGCGAAGTGCGCCCGGTTCGGTTTTGCCGCGGAAGCAACTCGCCGGCGCATGGAATAAAACTCCCACACCAGGCGGGGATCGCGCTCCCACGCCACCGGCGATGCCACCTCGTCAATCCGGTGATTCCGCCACAGGCCGCCCGCGCCACGAAAAGTCGGGATCCCGCTTTCTGCGCTTACGCCGGCTCCGCTGAGAACAAATATGCGATCGGTGTGGGAAATGGCAAGCATCCATGAAAAGTGTAACGGTTGGCTCCCAAACCCCGCAGCACAAACGTTGTTGGCTGGGTTTGTTCTGTCTCGGGAATCCCATCGTAAGTGACGATGACGGGCTTACAATGTCCTTCATGGCTAAGAAGACAGGAATGAGCGGTTCAACCCTCTGGATCGTAACCATTGTTTTGTTGGCGCTTGGTGCATGGATGTACTTTAAGCGATAGTCCAAGGTGAAGGCGTCGACCCAGTCTAAGCCGCCTATTTTTGGCAGTGCCTGCCAGGTGAACCAGACCTGTAGACGTCGCGGCCATTGCAAAATGCTAAGATTTGCGGCATGGGGCCTCGCGTAGGCGTGAAAAAGACCAAACGCACGGCGGGCAGCGTAGTGCGCGCCCGCGGTGGCGAGCATCGCCAACTTAAGCATCGCGACGGCCCGGAACTGGTCATCATTACAGGCATGAGCGGCTCGGGCAAAGCCTCCGCCCTGAAGGCCTTTGAAGATCTTGGCTATTACTGCGTTGACAATCTGCCGGTCGAACTAATTCCGCGCTTTGCCGAACTGGCCTTGCAGTCTGGAGAGATTCCGCGGACGGCACTGGTGGTTGACGTACGCGAGGGCACGCAACTCGAAAAGCTGCCGGCGATTCTCAAGTCGGTACGGCGAATCATTCCGGCGCGCGTCATCTATCTCGAAGCGAGCGATCCGATCCTGCTACGCCGCTTCAGCGAGACGCGCCGCCCTCACCCACTGGGAACAGGTACCACGGTGCGAACATCCCTCCGCACTGAACGAAGACATCTGCGAGCTATCCGCGCAATCGCCGACCTGGTGATCGACACTTCGAAATTCAACGTCCATGAGTTACGTGCGCACCTGACCGACCGTTTCACGCACAGCTCGAGCAGTGATCGATCGATTCTGGTCTCTTGTGTCAGTTTTGGATTCAAACACGGTGTACCCGATGACGCCGACCTCGTATTTGACGTTCGCTTCCTGCCGAATCCTCATTTTGTGCCTGAGTTTCGTCCGCTGTCCGGGCGCGACCCGAAGGTCGCGAAATATATAAGGTCGTTTCCGCAGACGCAGGAATTCATCAGCCGCATTTCCGATCTGCTCGTCTATCTGCTGCCGCACTACGTTCGTGAAGGAAAGAGCTACCTGACAATCAGCTTCGGATGCACTGGCGGACAACATCGTTCCGTGATGATTGCCGAGGACGTGGGCAAACGGCTGAAGAAAGCCGGGTATAAGGTAAAGGTCGTGCATCGCGACAGTCCAAAGTAAGCATAGGGGCCTCTGATTAAGTCTGGCGCGGACACCTTGTCCGCGCAAAAAGCCAGCACTCGCGAGTTTGCGGATCGCACAGTGGTACTTTTTCAGAGTTTCGTTCAGGCTTTGGGCTCAACCCGACCCCCCGCGTTAAGGCCGAAGGCCGCAGGAAGTTCGCTTCTGCCTGTAGAATTGAGTATCACGCGCATGGCAACCACTACAGTGGCGGATGCGAGGATTGGCGGGTCTCACGCGAAGCCCCGTCAATTGGCCCGCCTCTTGCGATACGTATTGCCGTATCTGCCGTCATTCCTGGCCTCGGTTGCGCTGATGGCGCTCGTGGGGTTGCTGGACGCATTTCGCGTCCTTCTGATTGGCCCCATTTTCGATAGCGTTCTCAACCCTGGCTCCGAAGGGAGAACGCTCCAGCTGTTTAAGGTCCCGGGCACCGAACGCGTTTTCAATCTGCAGCAGGTCATTCCGTCGCACTTCCACAATCCGTGGACCGCCGTGGCATTTGCCCTAGTGACGGCTACCGCACTAAAAGGGATTTTTGACTACGCCGGAACGTATCTGGTGAACTATGCGGGCTACGGCATGATTACCGACGTGCGCGACGATTTGTACAATGCGTTCCTGCGCAGTTCGGCCGCGTTCTTTTCCAAACACACAACCGGCACGCTGCTTTCGACGATCATCAACGACGTGGAACGAGTGCAATATGCGATGTCAACCGTGCTCGCCGAATTCCTCCAACAATTCTTTACGCTGATATTCATCGCGGGTGTGGTCGTGCTGCTAGGAGGAAAGCTGGCGTGGGTTTTGCTCCTGTTCGCGCCGGCCATCCTTTACTCTTCTAGAAAAATCGGCCGCCAGGTCCGCACCAGGACGCGCGGTGGCCAGGACAAGCTGGCGGAAATCCAGAATATTCTCCACGAAACCATCACTGGCAACCGCATCGTGAAAGCCTTCGGAATGGAAAACTGGGAGATGGAGCGCTACCGCGCGGCGGCCCGGCGCCTGTTTCGCGCCAACCTCCGGATGGTGGCGGCGTTCGCAATTAGCTCCCCTTTGATGGATTTCCTGGGTGCGGTGGCGATTGCACTGTTGTTGCTGCTGGGCCGCGGCCAGATCAACCACCATATTTTCACTGCTGGAACTTTCCTCGCATTTATCGTCGCCGTCTTCAAGCTCTACGAACCCGTGCGCAAGTTTGCGCTCTTCAATAACAATTTCCAGCAGGCGGTTGGGGCCTCGTCGGAAATATTCCGCTTCATGGACATTGAAGACGAGGTGCGGGAGAAGTCAGGCGCAAAACGGTTGCCGAAATTTTGCAGCACGATACGGTTTGAAGACGTGGGATTTTCCTATCACGACGAACAGGATTCGCGCGATGTTTTGCAGGGCATCAATCTGGAAGTAAAGTCGGGCGAGGTGCTCGCCGTTGTGGGATCGAGCGGCGCCGGCAAGAGCACACTCGTCCATCTGATTCCGCGTTTCTTTGACGTCAGCAGCGGCCGGATTCTGATCGATGGCTACGACGTTCGCGATGTGACGGTCGCGTCCTTGCGCTCTCAGATCGGTATCGTTACGCAGGACACGGTGTTATTCAACGACACCCTGCGCAACAATATTGCCTATGGACAGCCGCATGTCTCGCTCAAGCCCGTGGAAGCGGCGGCGCGAGCCGCGCATGCCCACGAATTCATCAGCGCGCTACCCGAGGGCTACGACACAATCATTGGGGAGCGCGGAGTGAGGCTTTCCGGCGGCGAGCGCCAGCGCATCGCGATCGCGCGCGCGATTCTAAAGAATTCTCCGATTCTGATTTTGGATGAAGCGACTTCCGCGCTCGACAGCGAATCGGAGGCGCTGGTGCAAGCGGCACTGCAAAATCTGATGCATGGGCGTACCGTGTTTGTGATTGCGCACCGGCTTTCAACCGTTCGCCGGGCCGACCGGATCGTGGTTCTCGAAAATGGGACCATCGGTGATATTGGTGCTCACGAGGCGCTCATTCAAAAAATAGGCACGTACCGGCGCTTGTATGAACTGCAGTTTGCGGAGGCGGAGTCGCCGAAGGCGGTTGTTTCGTCGTAGTAGAACTGGAGTAGAGAAGGTTTCAAGGTGCAAAGCTTAAGGTAATCCGTCCGGGATTGCAGCAGCTCAGACCAGGCTGCGCGTTTTGTTACCTTGAAACTTTGAGCAACCTTGAAACTTAGATTCTTCATGTCACTTCGATCCATGACGGGATTTGCGCAGGTCCGGGGGCAGGTGAGTGCCGGCCCAGCGTTCGTGTTATCACTGAAATCGGTAAATCATCGTTTCCTCGACCTACATTTTCGTCTACCCTCCGACGCCGATGCGCTGGAAATGGCGCTTCGCCGCGTGCTGAAGGAAAAACTGGCTCGCGGCCACATCGAGGTGGGACTGAACCTCGACGGTTCGGCGCAAAGTGGCGCCGGACTGAATCGCGAGCTGATTGCCGGATATGTGCAGGCATTCCGGGCGGCAGCAGGAGAATTTGGCCTCCAGGGTGAGCCCGACCTCAACGTTGTCCTGCGCATGCCGGGCGCGATGGAAGCGGGAGCGGAAGTTCCGCAGGCAGAGTTGCAATCTGCCGTCATGGCGAGCGTTGACGAAGTGCTCGGTCTTCTCAACAGGATGCGAGAGCAGGAAGGTGAGGGCATTGAGCGCGAACTGCGCGAACGAATGAAACATCTGCGCGCAGCCGCATCCGGTATTGAAGCCCACCGCACCACCATCCTGCGCGCTTATTCGGAGCGCCTGCAGTCGCGGATGCGCGAGATGCTGGGCGCGCAGGTCGACAAGGATCGCATCCTTCAGGAAGCGGCCGTGCTCGTGGACCGCAGCGATATCCAGGAAGAACTGGTCCGCCTGAACACCCATGTCGATCACTTCGTCGCTCTGCTCGACCAGGGCGGCGAGGTGGGTAAGAAAATGGATTTCCTGCTGCAAGAGATGAACCGCGAGGCAAACACGCTGCTATCGAAAACCTCGGGACTGGCGGGCGAGGCATTGAAAATCACCGAAGCAGGCTTATTGATGAAGTCGGAAATCGAAAAAGCGCGGGAGCAGGTGCAGAATCTCGAATGAGCATCGTCTTTATTGTGTCGGCGCCGTCGGGGTCAGGAAAATCGACCCTGGTCAATGAGTTGTTCAAGATGGTGCAGGGGCTCGATTTTTCCGTTTCCTATACGACCCGCCCTGCGCGCGGAAGTGAACAGAACGGCAAGGAGTATTTTTTCGTTTCCGAGGCTGAATTCGAGGCCATGATCACGGCGGACGAATTCCTTGAGTATGCCCGCGTGTTTGGGAATTATTACGGCACGGCGCGGAAATTCTTGCGCGAGAGCCAGAAGCACGGTCGGGACCTGTTGCTCGATATCGATGTGCAAGGAGCGGCCCAGGTGAAAGAAAGACTCCCCGATGCGGTTAGCATCTTCATTCTTCCACCTGACCGGGACAAACTGGAGTGGCGACTGCGAAACCGGGGTCTCGATCCAGAGCCGGTCATTCGTCGCCGGTTGGACACGGCCCGGCGAGAGATTGAGAATTACACGAAATACGACTATATATTAGTAAATAACCTGCTCGAACAATCTGCCGATGAACTCAAGGCCGTAGTAATGGCCGAGCGGATATGGCGAAGCGGGACGAAGCCAACGGCGGAACAAGTTCAGCTCCTTGAGACGGCGAGAGCTTGCCGGCTCGAACAAGCGCGCGGGCGAGTACAACCGATTCTGGCTTCTTTTGTGACAGTACCAGTTCGTAATTGAGGTCCCCCAGCTGTGCTAGGCGATTGAGTTCCAGGAGAGAGTCCTATGAAGTTAATCGAGGGGTTTGACAGCAACTACCGTTACATTCTGGTGGCCGCCCGGCGAGCCCGGCAACTGCAAGCCGGTGCTCCGCCCGTAATCGAGACCATCTCACGCAAACCGTGCCGCATCGCGCAGGATGAAATCAAAGCCGGCAAAGTGAAGTGGATAGTTCCGGAACTGCCTAAACTTGCAGTGGCGGCTGGGGCCGAAAGCGCCGGTAAGTTTGCGGAAGATGCCTAGACTCCGGTAGCCGGTGGCGAATCGGTTTCGCCATCGTAAATCCGCAGGGCTGAAACCTTTGCCCGTTTGCGGCATCCATTTTGACAGCAGCGTTCCGGCTGGAAGCTGAGGACGCCGCTTCTTCCTATGAAAATCGCGCTGGGCGTTTCTGGTGGTATTTCGGCTTACAAGGCGGCGGAGATCGTCCGCCTGCTGCAGGACCGGGGAATTCGCGTGCAGGTCGTGATGACGCGTGCGGCGCAGGAGTTTGTTCGTCCCCTCACTTTCGCGGCGCTCTCCGGCGAGAGAGTCATCACAGATCTTTTTGGCTCCGACGATTCGCAGGCCAATGTCGAATCGGCCATCGAACACATCGCGATTGCGCAGACCATTGACGCCCTCCTGGTGGCGCCCGCGACCGCAGACATTCTGGCAAAGTTCGCCCAAGGCATCGCCAACGATTTTCTCTCCACCCTCTATCTGGCGACCACCGCACCGGTAGTGGTTGCTCCTGCGATGAACGTGAACATGTGGAATCATGCGGCCACGCAAGCGAATCTGGAAATCCTGCGGAAGCGCGGCGTCACGATCGTCGAACCCGGCACGGGATATCTGGCCTGCGGAATGACAGGGGCCGGCCGACTCGCGGAGAACGAAACGATTGTCGCAGCAGTGCTCGTGGCCCTTGGCGCTGCCCAAGATTTGGCTGGTGAGACCGTACTTATTACCGCTGGCCCGACTCGGGAAAAGATCGATCCCGTGCGCTATCTGACGAATCGATCGAGTGGCCGCATGGGATACGCCCTTGCCGAAGCTGCGCTCCGCCGCGGCGCCCGCGTGCTGCTCGTCAGCGGCCCCACTTCCATCACGCCCCCCGGAGCCGCTGAATTTACGCTGGTGGAAACCGCGGAAGAAATGCGTGCGGCGGTCCTGCAACTGCTTCCTGCGAGTACCGTGGTCATCAAGACTGCAGCGGTCGCGGATTTTCGTCCCAAGGCGACGGCAACGCAAAAGATCAAGCGTCAGGGACCCATGATTCTGGAACTGGAGCCGACGGCGGATATCCTGGCGGAGTTGGCGCGGCACAAGAAGTCGCAAGCCGATGGTCCGCAAATCATTGTCGGTTTCGCCGCCGAAACCGAAAACATTCTCGAAAACGCGCGCAAAAAGCTATCATCGAAATCGATCGATGCCATTGTCGTGAACGACGTTTCGCGCGTAGGAGTCGGCTTCGATTCCGACCGCAACGCCGTCACGATCATCTCGAACGACGAAGTCATCGAGGTCCCTGAAACCTCGAAGTGGGAAGTCGCGCAACACGTCCTCGACCAGGTTGTGAAGCTGCGCAAGCGTAGCGTGCCCTCCCGCTAGCCTTTCCGTTTATCCCTATTAGTCTGGGTTTCGTCATCTTTCGTGGCGCTTTTCAACCCAGCCGTATTTTCGAAATCCTGTCATCCCTAACGACGCGAGAGATCTCAGTCTGATCGCAACTGTCGTAACACGCGCTACGAAACCCTCGCCACAAAATGCAGTGCAGCTCAGCGTGTTCGTAGTGATCAGGTTTGTTATGCTTATCCGCAGTGTCCCGTACCCTTGATCCTCAGTTGCGCCACGCGCTCGCCGCGCGCATTCGTTACTACAACGAGATGGGGATCTACGACTTCTATCGGCGGCCGACGGATAATCCAGCCGCACACGGGTCAGAGTCTTCAGAGGCAGTTGCCGAAATCCAGTTGCGATCGCCAGCGATCCAACCAGAATTGGGAGAACAGATGAGTCCACGCAAGGCCGCGGCGGTCGCCGTGCCCGCTGTTGTCGAAGACAACATGTTTGAGATGATCGCAGCCAAGCCCGAGCAAAGCGTGAGCGATCCGGTGAAGGCGCTGAAGATCATCCGCGAGGACCTGGGTGAATGCACGCGCTGTCCGCTGCACAAGCAGGGACGCAAGCAGATTGTGTTTGGCGTGGGCAATCCAACAACCGACCTGATGTTCGTCGGCGAAGGCCCAGGCGCCGACGAAGACGAGCAGGGCGAGCCGTTTGTGGGCCGCGCCGGGCAATTGCTCAACAACATGATCAAGGCCATGGGCATCACACGCGAGCAAGTCTACATCGCGAACATCGTGAAGTGCCGCCCTCCCGAAAACCGCACGCCCGAGCGCGAGGAGTGCGAAACCTGCTCGCCATTCCTGATGCGGCAGATTGCTGTGATTAAGCCAAAAGTAATTGTGGCGCTGGGCGCGACGGCTGCAAAAACGCTGCTCGCCATGAGCTCATCGATGGCCCAGCTCCGCGGCCGCTTCTATGACTTCAACCCAACCGGCGCCCGTAGCAACGACCCCAACTGGCAAGGCTGCAAGCTGGCGGTGACCTACCACCCGGCCTTCCTTCTGCGAGACCCGCGCCAGAAGGGCGAAGCATGGAAGGACTTGCAGATGGTGATGAAGGAATTGGGACTGAAAGCTCCAAAGGCTACCACGTAGGAACAGCCGCCCTCGGTTGTCCAGCCGGGCGAAGGCCGGCAACTTCTTGCGACCTCGTACGACGTTTACACTGATTCCATCCACATGCCCCTCTTCTGCGACGTCGCCCTGCC
Source organism: Terriglobales bacterium (assembly GCA_049288625.1). Classification (GTDB taxonomy): domain Bacteria; phylum Acidobacteriota; class Terriglobia; order Terriglobales; family Acidobacteriaceae; genus Acidiflorens. The sequence goes on from JBAQIB010000033.1 coordinate 140,448, forward strand.
CGTGCCGCTCGACATGGCGTTCACCTACGCCATCCCTGCCGGCATGGAGCCGGTAGTCGGCGGGCGCGTGCTTGTGCCGTTTCGTCAGCAGCGCATACCGGGGATCGTCGTTGAGTTGCATGATCGTGCGCTCCAACCCGAACGCAAAGACGTCAAAATCAAGAAGGTGATCGAAACGCTCGACCTCACTCCTGTTCTGGGCGACCAACTGCTGAAACTGGGCCGATGGATTGCCGATTACTATCTCGCCCCAGTAGGTGAAGTGTTTCGCACAATGCTGCCGCTCTCGGCGGAGTTCAAACGGATCATCACCTATCGCATCACAGATGCCGGACACATGGCACTGCACTTGGCCGGCCAGTCAGGATCGCCTGCCCGCTCGCAGCGCACGCCAGAAGAACAGCTCGTCGAGTTCCGCGTGCTCGATTATCTGGCGGAGCGCGATGGCGGTCGCGTGAATGAAAAAAGCCTGCGCAGCGCAACCCGAGTGTCGCGAGCACTGCTCGCGGCCATGGGCCGCAAGAATTGGATCGCACGAGAAGACGTTTCGGCGTCGCGCGATGCGGCACGGACGATTAAAGTTGCAGTCCTGCTCAGTGAAGAGCCGGGCGTCCCCGCAAGCCAGGACACGCGTAGAGCCGGTGCCCCGCCGTTGGCTGCGGGAACCTGGCCTGAGTCTGCCGAAGGGGAGCCTCGCCCCCGCTCCACGGGGCCAAGACTCAACGCCAATCAGCGCACTTTGGTTGAGGCGCTGGCAGGGGCCGGAGGTCGCGTTTCCGTCGAAACACTGCGCGCGCTCGACGTGCCACGCACTACGCTCGGCACGCTGGTGCGGCGCGGGCTGCTCGAACTGGTGGATGAGCCGCAGGAATTCAGCGGCCCGAAACTCAAGCCGCGCCGCTCGCCCTTCGAGTTTGAATTCAGCCCGGCGCAACAGCAAGCGCTCGAAGACATTCGCGAAACCGTGGACGCCCGCAAATTTGCCGGAATGTTGCTTCATGGAGTAACTGGCTCGGGCAAGACCGCGGTCTATCTAGCCGTCATGCGCGAGGTACTCGAGCAGGGACGGTCGTCCATCCTCTTAGTCCCCGAAATCGGCCTCACGCCCGCTATGGCAGCCGACTTGATTCAGGTCTTCGGTGACGAAGTGGCCATCCTGCATTCCGGCCTCTCCAACGACGAGCGCGCCGAGCAGTGGCATCGCATCAAACGCGGAGAAGCGCGCGTGGTGGTCGGTACGCGTTCGGCCGTGTTTGCCCCGGTCAGCGATCTCGCCCTTCTCATCGTAGACGAAGAGCAGGACTCGTCTTACAAACAGGAAGAGACGCCGCGCTATCATGCGCGCGATGTGGCCGTGATGCGAGCAAAAATGGCGGGGGCGGTGGTTGTTCTCGGATCGGCCACGCCCTCGCTCGAATCGTATTACAACGCCAAGAAGAACAAATACGCACTTGTCGAACTGCCCGACCGCGTCGAGAACCGCCCGCTACCCGAAGTCGAGATCATCGATATGCGCCAGGAATTCCAGGAAACTGGCAAGGAGCAGGTGGTCTCGCGCAAGCTAGCCGAAGAAATCCGCGATCGCTTGGAAAAAAAAGAACAGGTCATGGTGCTGCTCAACCGGCGGGGCTACTCACCGGTAGCGCTTTGCCGGGCTTGCGGGCGGGCGCTGCAATGCAAGAACTGTGCGGTTTCCATGACGCACCACAAGCGCGAGCAAAAAATGGAATGTCACTACTGCGGGTATGTCACGCAGACACCCAAGAAGTGCGGGCATTGCGGCAGCGAGTACGTATATTTCGTCGGCACCGGGTCGGAGAAGCTGGAGGAGTTGCTGCACGGAATGTTTCCGCAGGCGCGCATCGGCCGACTCGATCGCGATACCGTGCGCGGGCGCGAAGATTTCGAACGCGCACTCAACGCGCTCAACGAAGGTGAACTCGACATGCTCGTGGGCACGCAGATGATCGCCAAGGGCCACGATGTGCACGGAGTCACGCTGGTTGGAGTCGTTGGAGCTGATGCGGCGCTCGGTTTTCCAGATTTCCGTGCGGCCGAGCGCACATTTCAGCTGCTGACCCAGGTTGCGGGTCGAGCCGGGCGTGGAGAGTCTCCGGGCAAGGTCGTGCTGCAGACTTACTTCCCCGATCACTATGCGGTGCAGTATGCCGCGCATCACGATTTCGGCGGCTTCTACGACAAGGAGTTGCAATTCCGCAGCTGGATGCACTATCCGCCTTACAGCGCGATTGCGAACGTCGTTGTTCGCAGCGAGAAACTCGACGAAGCCCTGGCTTGGTCAGGCGAACTCGGCCGTTGGTTCGAGAAGACGCGCCACGAAGGCATTCGGGTGCTCGGTCCGGCGGCCGCGCCCATTCTGCGGCTAAAACGCGATTATCGTTATCACTTGATCCTGAAGTCGCCAAGCCGCGAAAAAATGAATGTGCTACTCCGCGCGATGTTGGCAGAAGCCGCGGCACGTAAGATCCCGCGCACGCAGGTGATTGTCGATGTGGACGCCGTCTGGCTGATGTAGTGGTCGGACTTACTTGCGGTGAAGCGCGTGACGGACCTCGTTGCGCAGCTCTTGAAATGTATCTCGTGCGCCATCGCGAATATCCGGCCAGGCCTCCTTGCCGGAACTGTGCGTAAATGGCGCAGGCGTGAAACTCAATACAAGCATCAGCAATCCGCAAATTGCGATGGCGAGCCGGCTTCCGGTAACGCTGGGATAGCGGGGTACCGGAGGGTGGTTGCTTGTCACGACGAGCATCACAGCCCAGAGGAACCAGCCCATCCAAAGATATTTTCCCAGTGGCACCAGCGCGAAGACAGTCAACAACGTGACTAAGCGATGCAGGCGGGGCGAAACCGAATACAGGATGTGGCCGCCGTCCAACTGCCCGCCGGGCAACAAATTGAGCGACGTGGCGAAGAAGCCCACCCACGCTGCAGCGGCGACCGGATGCAATGACATCCCCGCTAGAGGCGCGCGGATGTGCAGCACACGCGCCGCGAGATGAAATGCTAAAGGGAATCCAAGCTGAAACTCAACAGCCGTTCGACCTGCGACCGGATGCGACAGCGACAAGCCAACCAGCATGGCTACGGAGGCCGGAATAAATCCCGCGATTGGCCCCGCGATTCCAATATCGAACAGCGCTGCCCGCGACGGAATCGGACTCTTGATCCGGATAAACGCTCCCAGCGTTCCGATCAGGCTGGGGAACGGCACAAAAAAAGGCGGCGTCGCGTAGACGCGGTAGTGACGCGCGTAAAGATAATGTCCCATCTCGTGGGCGAAGAGAATGAACATCAGCGTCAGCGAGAAGGGCAGGCCAAGCAACAGATTCGACGGCCGCTCCAGGGCCCAGCCGATGGGGAACAGGGAGATCGTATCGTCGTTCAACGAAAGTACAGGCTGCCGATGGAGATAGTTGAACTCCATCCGCGCACCGACCACGGTCGTGCTGAACAGAGTCAACAGCAAAAACAAAACATAGAGCCACCAACGCGGTCGGGACCGCTGGATCACCCACAGTTCCTGCGGCGGCGCGGTTGCTAGGACGGGAAAACTCGGCGTGGGTTCAGACATGCGATCTCAATGAAACGGACAACCCACGAGCGGGCGAGTGCGAAGGAGAACCCGAGGCCATTGCGGTCGGACTTCTCCACGGGGAGGCTGGCGCGCCGGTGCTGCCTAATCGATCGACTGCAACTCCTTGCCGGGCTTAAAGCGTACGGCTTTGCCCGGCGGAATGGAAACTTCTGCGCCGGTGCGCGGGTTGCGGCCAATACCGGTTTTGCGCGGGCGCACGTTAAACACGCCGAAGCCGCGCAGTTCGATGCGGTCACCGGTCGCCAGCGCCTTCTTCATGCTTTCAAAAACAGTTTCGACCGCCAGTTCGGCCTTCGTCTTCGTGATGCCAGTGCGGTTGACTACTTCGTTGATGATGTCGAGTTTAATCACGGGTTGCCCTCGTCTCCCGAGGAATACTATGCCTCAAGTGATTGATGCTATGGGAGATAGAGCGGATTGTCAACGGGGGGATCATTCTCGTAATATGGCTGCACCAGCCAACGAGATTTTGTAATTTGTAATTGGGTGATTTTGCAATTTGGAGCCTCGCGTGCCGCTTGCCCGTCCGGCCTGGTTGGGGAGCGGAAGTTAAATTACAAAATTGCCCGATTGCGAAATTACAAAATCAACAATCCCTCAAATCCCAAGGAGCAACATGAGCATCAAGAGCGACCGCTGGATCCGCCGCATGGCGCAAGAGCACGACATGATAAACCCCTACTCGGAAAAACAAGTGAGCCAGGGTGTGATTTCCTACGGCGTTTCAAGCTACGGATACGATCTCCGCGTCTCCGACGAGTTCAAGATTTTCACCAATGTCAACAGCACCATTGTCGACCCCAAGCATTTCGACGAACGCTCGTTCGTGACCATCACCGCCGACGTGGCCATCATCCCTCCCAATTCTTTTGCCCTGGCCCGTTCGGTCGAGTACTTCAAGATTCCTCGCGATGTGCTGACGGTTTGCGTGGGCAAGTCAACCTACGCGCGTTGCGGCATTATCGTCAACGTGACGCCGTTTGAGCCCGAGTGGGAAGGCTTCGTCACGCTAGAGATTTCAAACACGACTCCACTGCCCGCAAAAATCTATGCCAACGAAGGCCTTTGCCAGATTCTTTTCTTCCAGTCCGACGAAGTCTGCGAAACCAGCTACAAGGACCGCAAGGGAAAATACCAGGCACAGAAGGGAATTGTGCTGCCGAAGCTGTGAGGTTCGCGGGCGTTGGGCCTCTCGGCCTTAGCGCCCGCATGATCCCACCTTAATTTCTACGCGAGTCCTCGGTTTCTACCTCTTTGGATGATCGCCAAACCATCGCAGCACTCTCTTTTCGAATTCCTGTGGGGCAACTCTGCCTGCTGCGCAATGACCAGCTCCCGCAACCTTCCACACTGTAATCCATGAAGGGTTCTTTGCCTGAATCAGATCCGAGTGATAGTGCGGCACATTGCGATCGTTGAGCCCATGGATCAGCAGGATCGGAGCTTTCACTCCGACGACTGCCTGCTCCGGGACGACGGTATTCAGGTTCAAGCCGTATCGCAGGTGAACGAAGAGAATCCCCACCTCCAATGTTGGACGGAAGAAAGTCCTGCCGAGCCAGGGCCCAACGTGAAACGGCCGTCCAAAGCGGTAATATGCCTCCTCACGAAGGCTCGCCGATGGCGACTCGGCAATCACCGCGCAAAACCGAAGTTCGCTCGGCAGAGACTCCAGCAACTCCATCCCTCCCATGGATTCGCCGAGCCCGTACACACACCGCGTCGGTTCTCTCTCTTCCATCCAATCCACCCAGCGATGGATGTCGTCAACCTCTCGGACCCCATACGTCGTCAATCCTCCGCTCGCGCCGTGGTGCCGCGCGTCGGGCATTAGGACCGTATAGTGATGCTCCACTAGCCACTTGCCATAGGGGTACACTCCAAGCCGATTGTCAACGACGCCGTGCAGAAGGATAACGGCATCGCCGTTCGCTTCCGGCGGACGCATATACCACGCCCGCAGAACGGCGCCGTCCGGAGCTGTTAGCTCCGCATCGCGAAACTCAATGGAGTGCTCCTGCGCGTACGCTCGTGCATTGCGTTCCTCATAGAGATGAATAGGTGGGCTCGGGGGATGCAACGCGTACCAGCCCAGGCCGACGCCGCCGAATACCGTGCCGGCTAAATAGGAAATCACCAGGAGAAATAAAACTCGGCGAGCAGTTGGGTAGTAATTAGATTGCCGCCCCGAAGCGGTCGCGGGATGGAAGGATGCGCTGATGAAGGCCGTTCCTTACGGGCAGCCTGCAGTCTCCGAGTAAGTTCCAGGCCTAATGCCGAACTTCCCCTTCTTTGAACATGTACTTGATCGCCGGCTTATAGATCATCAGGTTCGGCGCGCCCGTGCGGTTCAGCTTTATGCAGGCCTTGTCGTACCACTCGATATAGCCGTGAACTTCCTCGCCGTCGCGCAGCACCACGACCATGGGGGTCTTGGTCTGCATCTGCTTCTGGTAATAGAAATTCTCGGCGTTGGTCTGCTCGGAAGGGGCAGTCTTCTTGCCGGGAGCAGCGGAGCGATCCCGATCCCGGCGCTCCGAGGGGCCGTGGTTGGGAACATGGTTATGACCATGATTATTGTGTCCATGGTCGTTGCGGTTGAGCGACGGACGGATCAGCTTGCGATTCGCAAAGCCTTCCTGGTCGGCAGTTTGCTCGGCTGGTACCGGGTCTAAGGTTTCTTTCATATCTCACCACCTGGCGCACGGAGGCGGCACAGTAGTTCCACAACACTTGAGTCTGTGATTGTGGGTTTCCGAGGGAAAACTTATTGTGTACGGTACCACACGGGAGGTTGTCTGACAATGTTCTGCGTCACAAGTGGCACTTTTGTATAAGTCCCGCCCTGTCAGGCCCCTGGTTCCAGAGCCGTAGCAAAGGCGTCGAGCGAGAGCGACCGAAGCAGGTTCCTCCTCAGGCCGCGTTCCACCTCGCCCAGACCTTGCGCCGCGCGCTGTACCCAGGCAAAATCGGCAGACTCCGACATCTTCTTCAGTTCCGCCTGAATATCCGTATTGCGCACCAGTTGCCCCGCCCCGGATTGCAGGAACATCACATCTTCCAGCAGCAAGTACAGCGTCCGCAGCAGGCTCTCGATTTTCTCGCGGCCGTCAGCGCCCGGGCGATAACCCTCCGTGACTTTGAATAGTTCGCTGTGCTCAGCTGCGCCCAAGGCCGACTTCAGCATGACCAGGGCATGGGCGCGGGCCGCGATGTAGCCCTCCAGATCGAACGAAAGGGCGCGGCCTATGGCTCCTTCGCTGAGTCGTGCGACGAGCGAGCGCTGCCGCGGATTCCAATTGGGACGTAGCTGCGCAAGATGGCTTTCCATCTCGGTCGCCCCCAGCGCGCCGAGCGTGAATGTCATGGCGCGCGAACGAATTGTTGGCAGTAGTTCGCCGGGATTTTCAGTCAGCAGGAGGATCGTCGCGAACTCGGGAGGCTCCTCCAGCACTTTGAGCAGTGAGTTAGCCGCCTCTTTCATAAAAGCCGAACTGGTGAAGATGTACACGCTTTCCCGCGCCTCGGCTGGCCGGTAGTAAATGCGGTGGATGACGTGACGCACCTGATCCACCTTGATCATCATCTGCGGCGGGTCGGGCGGAATGACGAGAATGTCAGGATGTGTTTGTACGAAGATCCGCGTTTCTTTCTTGTCGGTCTCGCGCAAGTTGTCTCGCACCTCTATGGCTTCGGCAAAACGTGCATCCAACTCGCCAGCTAACGCGATGCGGGTGCAATTCGAGCAATGGCCGCAGAAATCGGGCAAGTCATCCGTCAACGGCTCATCAGCTGCTCCCGCGGGGTCAAACACGAGACTGCCCGTGGCTACTTCACCCTTCGTCGCGTAATCTGCCGGCCGCTCCAGGCAGTTCATGGCACGCGCCAGCATCAGGGCGAGCGTGTACTTGCCCGATCCGCGCGCACCCGAAAGAATCGCCGCATGCGGAAAGTGGCCACGCGCCAGCATTTCGCGCAACCGTCGCACGACTTCTGGATTGCCGATGAAATCAGAAAAGGGCATAAAAAACCTTACTTGTCGGAGAGCGCGCTTGGAGCCGTGTCGAACGTCTCCGGTTCCAGGCCGAAACCGCAAAGCTGAAAGCTAAGAGCCAAAAGCTGGTAGCTAGGAGCCGATCTTCAACTTCTTCCTCACTAATTCCCTGATCACCGCATGCGTCTCCTGCGGCGTGCCGCGCGCATTGATGACGTGCACTCGTTGCGGCTCGCGTGTTGCTATCGCCAGGTACGCGTGGCGCACACGCCCGAAAAACGCGCGGCTCTCCTGTTCGAAACGGTTTTCATCTTTGTCAGGGCGCACATTCTTGTGTTTGCGATTGCGCCGTCGGGCCCGCTCGACGCTGAACGCAACTTCGTTGTCGAGCAGAATCGTCAGATCCGGCTGCAGGCCGCCGCATAAAATCTCGTGGAGCGAGAGCACAGGCTTTGTTCCCAGCTTGCGGCCTGCTCCCTGATACGCCTCGGTAGAATCGGTGAAGCGGTCGCAGAGCACCACGCGCCCCTCCGCCAGGGCAGGCAGAATCACCTCGTGAATATGCTGAGCTCGCGAAGCGAACATCAGCGCCATTTCCGCGAGAGGAGCGAGCCCCGATGTCGTCGAATGCAGCAGTACCTCTCGGATCCTCTCGCCGGTCAGTGTGCCGCCCGGCTCCCGAGTCACCGCGACCTGAACGCCGTGCGCGCGCAGCGCCCGCGCCAACCTCTCGATTTGCGTGCTCTTGCCGCTGCCATCGAGACCTTCAAAGGTGATGAATTTTCCGCGCGCCGCCACCTCGGGATGATAGCAGGATGAGAGCAGGCAACTGAAGATCGCCCGCATCGCCCGTCGCGAAGCAAAACGCCGCCCGCGGCTGAAAACTCAACTACCTGTCTTCCCGAGCGGAGCGGATGCAAGCGAAGCGCAGCACCCGCCAGTCGAAGGAGCCCAACCTGGAAAATTCAGTCATGGTCGGGCGCGATTCAGAGGCATAGCAGAATCCTCACCGTCATCGCGCATAAAGCTCAACACTTCCTGCGGCACGGGCGCATCCCAAACCGGCGCAAACGACAACCTGTGCAGCGGCGATGGTCCATGCTCACGGAGCGCCGCCAGATGGTGCGGCGTGCTGTACCCCTTATTCGAGGCCAACCCGTAATGGGGAAATACCGGATCCCACGCCGCAACCATTCGATCCCGCTCAACCTTCGCAATAATGGATGCCGCTGCGATCGAGGCGGAAAGAGCGTCCCCGTGGATGATCGCCCGCTGCGGCAACTCGCAATCCAGCTTCACAGCGTCCGCCAGTAAGTAATCGGGCGCGCAAACGAGTTGCTGAACCGCGTGCAGCATCGCCAGCCGCGACGCCTGGTAAATGTTGATCTGATCGATGCGTGCCGAATCGACGGCGGCAATTGCCCACGCGATGGAGTGCTCGCGAATGCGAACGGCCAGCTCTTCGCGGCGCTCAGCGGGCAACAGCTTCGAATCCCTCAGCCCGCGAATCCGGTACGCCGGATCAAGAATCACGGCCGCGGCGACCACCGGGCCAAACAAAGATCCACGTCCGACTTCATCCACGCCCGCAACCAGCTGTGCGCCGCTCGCCCAAGCCAGCTTTTCAAAGCGGAGCGTGCAGCGGAGCTTTTTCAAGAGCCGCAACTTCGCGGCAGACGCAGAAATTTGCGCGCCCTTCTCATTGCCTAAACAACCGTTTGATTTGGATTTTGACGTCGGCACAGGTCGATGTCAGCATCTTCGCCGACTACGGCGCGAGAAACAAGGGGAGAATCGTCGCCTCAGTCGCGAAGCGCAACGGGAAGGGATGTTCAGCAATAGACAACTCAACAGGCGAGTAAAGCTGCCGGCGTCCGCGCGGACACCGGCAGCACAGAAACCTAGTCGCAGTTACTGCTCGACTTCCTTCAACCGTGCGGCCTTGCCCTTCAACTCGCGCAAGTAATAAAGCTTCGCGCGACGCACTTTGCCCGACCGCATCACATCGATCTTGTCGATGACCTTCGAATCGAGCGGAAAAATTCTTTCAACGCCTTGCCCGAAGCTGATCTTGCGAACCGTAAAGCTCGGTTGCGCACCGCGGCTCCGCGCAATGACCACGCCCTCGAACGCCTGAAGCCGTTCTTTTTCGCCTTCGCGAATCTTCACTTGCACTCGAATCGTGTCGCCCGGGCCGAACTTCGGCAGGTCAGTGCGGCGTGTCTTCGCCAGCAGTTTTTCGATAATTGCATTGCGCATAACGGTTCCTTCCTGACTCTTCCTTTGAATTCGCTTGCTTCTTAACTTTCGCCCTTGATCCGGGCCAACAATTCCTGATCTTCTTTGCCCAGCGCCACTCGTTCCAACAGGTCCGGACGATTGCGCAGAGTTTTCGCCAGCGCCGTCTTGTGGCGCCACCGGCGAATCTCATCATGGTTCCCGTTCATCAGCACTTCGGGAACTCCCATCCCACGAAACTCCGCCGGTCGCGTGTAATGCGGATAGTCCAGCAATCCGCCTGAAACACATGTCGAACAAGGCGTGTCAAGTGTGGCGCGGGCGCCCTCGTCCGCGGACTCCGTTTGCGAAGTAAACGACTCCTGCCTCGTCGAAGCCTCGTTGCCGACGGCACCGGGAATCAGCCGCGTGACCGTATCCACAATCACCGCTGCGCCCAGTTCGCCACCGCTCAACACATAGTCGCCGACCGAAACTTCGCGGTCGGCCAAGTGCTCGCTGATGCGTTCGTCGACGCCTTCGTACCGCCCGCAGATTAGAACCATGCGGTCGACGACCGAAAGCTCCGACGCCAACGACTGATCCAACCGCTTCCCCTGTGCCGAGAGCAAAATCACCGACTGCTTTACTGCTCCGCTCGCGCGTTGTTCACGCGGCCCAATTCCGCGCAGCGACTCGATGCACTCAAAGATCGGTTCCGGCTTCAGGACCATGCCTTCCCCGCCGCCAAACGGGCGGTCATCCACGGTGCGGTGCTTGTCTTTCGTAAAGTTCCGCAGATCGTGAATGTTTATTTCCACCAGCCCCGCTTCGCGCGACCGGCGGATGATTCCATAATCCAGCGGTCCGCGAAAGAAGTCGGGAAAGATCGTAAGAATGTCGATCTTCATTGGCGGACCCAGTCGTTGGCCGTTTGTCGTTCGTCGTTAGCCAGGCCTCTCGACGACCAGTGTCGAAACGACCAACGACTAACCACCAGCGACTAACGACCTCGTTCCTTCTCTTCCTTCGTCACCGGCGCATTCACATCCAGCAGTCCGTCTGGCAGCCGCATGCGTACTTGCTTTCGTTCGACGTCGACCTTTTCGAGGTACGCTTCGGCGAACGGAATTTCATACGGCAGCTTTGCCCCGCCGTTCACCACCAGCAAGGGCGCCTCTCCTGCGCCAAACGCGACGTCAGTAATCTTGCCTATCTCGCGTTCGCCGTCGAACACTGTACAACCGTTCAGATCGCTCAAATACGTCCAACCGGGTTCAATTTCGGCGCGCTCGCCGCGAGGAACCTGAAGTTCCGAACCCTTCAACGTCTCCGCATCTGAAATCGTTTCCACGCCCGCAAATTTCAGGACCAGGAGACTCTTATGCGGCCACAAATCTTCGATCCTCAGCTCGCGGCTTTCTCCGTTCTTTGCCAGCGCCCAGAGCCGCATGCCTTTCCGAAACCGGTCCGGAACGTCCGTGTGCAACTCAACGGCGACTTCTCCGCGGCGTCCCTGCGTCTTGATCACCAGCGCCAGGCTTATCCACTCGCCGCTTGCTTCTGTCGTCGCTATTCGAGAATCTCCAGCGCGTAGCGTTTGTCGTTCTTCGCTCCGGCCGCGTTCAGCACGGTACGCAGAGCCCGCGCAATGCGGCCCGACCGTCCAATCACCTTGCCAAGGTCTTCTTCCGCCACTTCGAGCTCAATAACGGTCTCGTCGCCGTCTTCGTACTCGTCGATAAAAACCGCGCCCTTCGCATCGACCAGCGCCTTGGCGATATGCTCAATCAAGGCGTGCGCATTGGCGGACTGTTCAGTCATTCCGATCTCCAGAGATTGTCATTCCGACCCTGAGCGCGGTCGAAGGGGAGGAATCTGCTTTGTGTGGTCGCGAAAAGAGGCTTACGCCACCGGCGCAGCCGCGGCTGGCGCGGGCATGGTCAACAACTTGCCCACGCGCTCGGAGCACTTTGCACCCTTCGAAACCCAGTACGTAATGCGCTCCCGTTTCAAGTCGAACGTGGCCGGCGAGGTCCGCGGATTATACGTGCCCACCACTTCCACCGGACGCCCATTGCGCGCCCGCTCCTTCTCGATGACCACTACCCGGTAGTACGGTTGTTTGCGCGCACCAAAGCGCGCCAGACGGATCATTAACACTGACTTCGTTTCCTTTGGTCCGGAAGAGTCCGGCAGGGTTGAGACAAACCATTATTATGCCGGAGCTTAGCGGTTTACGCAATAGGTGCTACGGACTTACAAGCAATCGTTCCATGAAACATCGGCCTGACTCGTGAATGCGTCTGTTTGCGAATCCACTGAGGGCGGCCGACAATCTAAGATCGATAAGGAAAGGAAGATTCCATCATGAGCCAAACGACTTCAACCCTTACTCCTCCTGAGCAACAGTCTGCAACTGGGAAAACATTCACCGCAAAGGCCTTTTCCGCGAAGAGCGCGACCTCACCCCTTGCCCAAGCCACAATTCAGCGCCGCGCGCCGCGCCCGCAGGATATCCAGATCGAGATCCTTTACTGCGGCGTCTGCCATTCCGACCTCCATCAGGCCCGCAACGAATGGGAAAGCATGATGCCCACGGTCTACCCCTGCGTGCCAGGTCACGAGATTGTCGGTCGCGTCGTAAAAGCCGGCAGCGCCGTCAAGAAATTCAAAGAAGGAGACATTGCTGCAGTCGGCTGCATGGTCGACTCCGACCGCACCTGCCCGAACTGCCGCGCCGGCAACGAACAGTTCTGGACGGCCCAGCCACATTCACCTACAATTCGGGAGACAAGCACCTGGGCGGCGTCACCTACGGAGGTTATTCCGACAGCATTGTCGTTGACGAGGCCTTCGCGCTCCACGTGTCCAGTAAGCTGAACCTCGCCGCCGCCGCGCCCTTGCTCTGCGCCGGCATCACTACCTACTCCCCGCTCCGTCACTGGAATGTGCGGAAAGGGCAGAAGGTTGGCATCGTTGGCTTGGGCGGCCTGGGCCACATGGGCGTCAAATTCGCCAACGCTTTCGGCGCACACGTCGTGCTCTTTACCACCTCACCGAACAAGACAAAAGATGCTCTCCGGCTTGGCGCGCACGAGGTTGTCGTTTCGAAAAACGCAGCTGAAATGCAGAAGCATGCCGGCAGCTTTGACTTCATTCTCGACACAGTTTCCGCGGAACACAATGTCGGAGCCTACCTCGACTTGATCAAACTCGACGGAACCCTCACCATGGTGGGCGCATCGCCAACGCCGCTGCCAGTCCCAGTCGGGAGCTTGCTCTTCCGCCGGCGCAGTCTCGCCGGGTCGATCATCGGCGGAATCCGCGAGACGCAGGAGATGCTGGATTTCTGTGCTGAGCATGGCATTGCCTGCGATATCGAGATGATCCGCATCCAGCAGATCAACGAAGCCTACGAACGTCTGCTAAAAAGCGATGTGAGGTATCGCTTCGTCATCGACATGGCTTCTCTGAAATAGCTGAGGAAGTGCTGCGGTCGCCAGCCTTGAAATGAACTCGACTCAGAGGGCGCCGGATTTCCTTCTGGTGCCCTCGGAGCGTTATCTAGCCGACTCGTTCGAGAACGCTCAAAATCTCCAGAGGCTCCGGCCGGCCGGTATAATCCTCGTTTGCGGCTGCGAACAGAACTGTCCCGTCGCGATCGATTACGTAGGTGGCAGGAATCGGCAACTCCCAGCTCTCGTCGCCATTCGTGAATGGCAGATTCACAAAGGTCGCGCGGTAGAGCCCTTGCTGCTCCTCTGGGACGCGATAGACCAATCCAAATTGCCGCGCGACGTCGTTGTGGGCATCCACCAGCAGCGGGAAGCTGAACCCGTGCTGATCGTGCATAAAGAGGGCCTGCTTTTCGATTTGCGGTGAAATGGCAACCAGCGCAGCGCCGGCCGCCTTGATCTGGGGCACGATGTAATTCATCGCTTCCATCTGGCCGACGCAGAAGGGACACCACCGTCCGCGAATGAAGCAAACGACGAGCCGACCATTGCTGAATAGATCGGCCGACGAAAGGTGTTTGCCCTCGTGATCGGAGAGACTGAATGCCGGAGCCTTCGCGCCAACCGCGAGAGCATTTCCCGAAAGCGCCTGAGCCCGCAATCCGTCGATCGCGCGCTGATGAACGGCTTGCACATCGGGTGGAACATATCTGGCGATGGTCTCTTTACGCTCAGCAAAAATCTGCCGCAGCGGACGCGTGTCGCTGTAGGAGTCGGATTCCTGTAGAGAACGCCATTTCATGGATAACCCGTCGTTGGTCGTTAGTAGGGAGTCGTTTGCAAAATTTCTCGCGCTGCCATCATCAGTCACCCGCGAAAGATCGACCAGCGACCCTCTACATCCCCGGCAGCTTCATCCCCGCTAGCCGCCGCGCGAAACCCGGCTTGCCCATCTGCTTGAACATTTTTTTCATCTGGGCATATTGCCGAAGCAGGTTATTCACTTCTTGGACGGTAGTTCCCGAGCCGCGGGCGATACGTTTGCGGCGGCTGCCGTTAATCGCCTCATGATGGTTGCGCTCGTAGCCGGTCATCGAGTTGATGATGGCCTCGACCCGATTGATCTGCTTTTCGTCCACCTTGTCGGCCGCTTTTTGCAGCCCCTGAAACGCGCCAATCGACGGCAACATTCCGATCAGGCTCTGCATCGATCCCATCTTGCGGACCGACCGCAGTTGCTCGCGAAAGTCTTCGAGCGAGAAGCCATCGCCAGTGAGCGCTTTGGTCGCCAGTTCCGTCGCTCTCTTCTTGTCAATCTGCGATTCGGCCTTTTCAATCAGCGAGAGAATGTCGCCCATGCCCAGGATGCGCGAAACGATCCGGTCGGGATGGAAGGGTTCCAACGCATCGTACTTTTCGCCAATGCCGATAAACTTGATCGGCTGGCCGGTAACCTGGCGAATCGAAATTGCCGCGCCGCCGCGCGCATCACCGTCCATCTTGGTGAGCACCACGCCCGTGAGCGTGAGCTTCTTGTGGAACTCGTCGGCCGAGTTGACCGCGTCCTGTCCGGTCATCGAATCGGCAACAAACAGAATCTCCTGGGGATTGAGCAGCCCCTTGAGCGATTGCATCTCCTCCATGAGTTGATCGTCGATGTGCAGACGGCCGGCAGTATCGACGATGAGCACGTCGCAGCCGGAGTTGATCGCTTCGCGCCGCGCCTCCCTGGCAAGCCGCTCAACGGTCGCCGTGTTAGCTTCCCCGACTTCGCCTTCGTAAAGATTTGCTTTGATCGCCGCCGCGACAACCTTGAGCTGCTCACGAGCCGCAGGCCGGTAAACGTCAACTGAAACGAGCAGCGGACGGTGTCCGCCATTCTTGAGCCAATTGGCGAGCTTGCCGGAAGTGGTTGTCTTGCCGGACCCTTGCAGTCCAGCCATGAGCACGACCGTCGGCGGCTGCGAGGCGAACTTCAGCTTTGCGGTATCTTTGCCAAGCGTCTCTACCAGTTCGTCGCGGACAATCTTGATGACCTGCTCGCCGGGCGAAAGCGCCGTCATCACCTGCTGCCCGACGGCTTTGGCCTGAATGCGGTCGATGAGGTCCTTGACGACCTTGAAGTTGACATCGGCCTCCAACAGCGCCAGACGAATTTGTTTCAGCGCATCGGAAATGTTCTCTTCGGTGAGAATAGCCTGCCCGCGCAAGCTCTTAAACGCGCGTTGTAGTTTTTCCTGAAGATTTTCAAACATAGGTCCAGTGTTTTATTTTATCAGTCAAGGGAGGCAAAACCCCGACCAGGCCTCGTGTCTTTCAGCGCGCCAATCTCGCTTTGTTCGGCGGTACAATGCAGCTGAATGCTCTGGGTTAAAGGAACTCCGTGATCGCGCGTCTCCCGGCGGCTACTTCTTTCATTTTAATTCGCCTCTGCTTGGCGACAAGCCTCGCCCTGCAAGCCCAAGCGCCGCAGCCTGCTGTCATCGTTTCTGCTCCCGCGACGGCAAGTATCGAGCGCGTGGACGTCAGTCCGCGACCAGACGGCCTCACCATCAAAATCGCTGTTAACGCAGCCGTCATTCCGGAAGCCGGCCGACTATCAAATCCTGAGCGGCTGGTCTTTGATTTTCCGGGATGCGACATGAAGGGTGGCAATCGGCATATTCCGGTGAACCACGGCCCGGTAAAGGAATTGCGGTTATCGCTGTTCAGTATTCATCCGCCGGTTGCGCGAGTCGTGGTGCAGCTAAAATCGCCTCTCGACTTCAAGTTGAAGCCTGCGGAAAATGGGATCGTGGTGGTCGACATTCCTTTCCCGAAGACACAGACCTCGTTGCCCGCTGATGTTCACTCCTCGGAGACTCACACTCCAATACCCGAAAGGAGTCCCGTGACACCGGCCCCGCCGCCGCAAAAGCAATCCGGACCGGAGATCCCCGGACGCACTGCCAGCGAGCCGGGAGCCTACAGTCTAATGGCGAAGGCGAAGGCGCTGACAGTGGAAGATCTGCAGGCGCTGGAGGAAAAAGCAGCAGCCAGTGATCCAGATGCGCAAACCATGCTAGCCCTGGCGTATCACGCCGGCGTTCTGCTGAAGCGAGATGACGCAGAAGCCGTTCGACTGCTCCACAGGGCTGCGGATCGGGAATCCATGGCGGCCGAAGAAGCGCTGGGCATTTTCTCCGAAGCCGGCATTGGCATGGAGAGGCCCGCACCGGCCGATGCCATGAACTGGTACGAGAAGGCTGCCCAACAAGGATCGCCAGACGCGGCCACGAATATTGCGCTCATGTATGCGAACGGAAAGGGTGTCAGGAGAGACACGACCCAGGCTGTGAGCTGGTTTCGTCGCGCAGCCGAGGGGGGTGATGCATCGGCCCAGTACAATCTCGCTTTGATGTATGAACGCGGCGAAGGCGTGCCTCAGGACTACAAAGACGCGGCGCGTTGGCTCTCGCTGGCCGCGGATCAGAACCTGGTGCCGGCGATTTTGGATCTGGCCGAGCTTTCCCTTCAACCCCCAACTACGACCATGACAATCGATGTCGCAAAGGCGGTTCAGTATTACGAGAAAGCGGCCAATCTGGGCAGTGCAACTGCGCAGGCAACTCTGGGAACAATTTTCACTAAGGGCCTGCCGGGCAAGGTGGATTATGAACAGGCGGTGAAGTGGTACCGGAGGGCCGCCGAGCAAGGAGAACCGGATGGCGAACTCGGGCTTGGCGTGAGCTATGCCCTCGGCCACGGAGTCCCCGTGGACTTCGAGGAGGCGCGTCGACTGCTCACTGAGGCCGCGGTCAATGGCCAAATCGAAGCGCAATATGACCTCGCCATCATGTGCGAGGAAGGAAAAGGAGGTTCTCCAGATCAAGACCTCGCATCGCACTATTATGAAATGGCAGCGGACCGAGGCATGGCCAAAGCCCAATACCGGTATGGACTGTTGCTCGCCAAGAGCAGCGAATCCCGCACCAACCGGATTGCTGCTTACAAATGGCTGATGCTGGCGCAGGGTTCGATCAAGGACAGCTCACCAGCGCTAAGCGATTTGCGAAAGTCCATGAACGAACAGGAAACCAGCGAGGCCGAGCGGGAAGTGGACAACTGGCGTTTGGCACACCGAGCGACTGGGCGCTGATCGCGTGACCGCCGATCTCTTGGCGAATCACCGAACTATTTGCCCGCAAATACTTCCTTCGCAGCTACGATCGTGTTGCAATGAATCGTAATAGTGTCTTCGAGGTCCCGCGCGTAGCCGCCGGCGAAGGTCACCATCACGGGAATATGCTCAGCCTTGGCCATTTGGAATACCAGTTCGTCTCTTCGCTTCAATCCCTCAATTGTCAGCGACAATCCGCCGAGCTGATCCTCGCAATAAGGGTCGGCTCCGGCAACGTAACTCAAGAGTTCCGGCTTGAACTTGCTCAATCCCAAACTGAAGGCATTGCCCAGGCACGCCAGATAATCGGCGTCCCCGAGTCCGTCGGGCAGATTCAGGTCAAGGGATGAAGGGGGCTTGAACGCCGGGTAGTTGTTTTCCTGGTGTAAGGAAATCGTGAATACGTCCGTATTCATACTGCGCGTTCTGCTCATGGGGCTGCCGGGGCCCGCTGCGGGAGCAAAGATCACTGCCGTTCCGTTCCCCTGGTGCACGTCGCAATCGAGAGTCATGGCGGTGCGGATTTTTTCGTCGCGCTGCATGCGGCGAATCGCAACCGCCACATCGTTGATCATGCAGAAGCCTTCGCCGTGGTCGGGGAAAGCGTGGTGGAAACCGCCGCCAATGCTGATGGCGATGCTGTCGTTGAGTGCATAGTCGGCAGCGAGCATCGACCCTCCCGCCGCCAGCCAGTAGGCCCGCACCAGTTCCGGTGAGAACGGGATTTCCATCTCCAATTCTTCGCGCGCGCTGAGCGTGCCGGTTTTCAGCTTTTCGACATATCGAGGAGTGTGCACAAGCAAAATGTCCTGGTCAGAAGCTGGACGGGGCGAAACAAAATCCGAAGGCTCGGCAATACCGGACTTGAGAAGCCGGTCATGAACGCGCTTGTATTTCTCGGCTGGAAAAACATGCGTGCCGATGGGCAGAAAGTAGTCATCGCTATAAACCAACTTAAAAGGAAGCATGTAATCCTTACGAGCCAGAAACCGAAAACTTCATATCATACGCGGGAAGCAAGCTGTTGGCACTGGCTCATTTGGTGGGTATCGTCGTTGCGAACTTGTCGCGCTGCGAGCTGGCGGGTGCCTTCTCCGGCGGGTGGTTTCTCGCCCTGATAAACTGAGCGCGTTGGCTGCCAAAAGAAAATCCGTATCGAAGGCGCCCGCCGAAGCCCTGCCTGAGCAAGTGAACCCGCCTAGCGGGGAGAGGTTAACCCACTCGAAGCCGCCGGCCTTATCGGCTTCCGACAAAGGTCGCATCTTTCTGCTCGACACGATGTCTTTCATTTTTCGTGCTTATCATGCCATGGCGCGGCAGCGGCCCATGTCAACCAAGACCGGCGTTCCGACCGCTGCAACCTTTGTGTTCGTCAACATGCTGCGCAAGCTGCGCGATGATTTTCAACCCGAATATCTGGCAGCGGTTTTTGATGTGGGTGCACCGACAGTCCGCAACCAGCAAGCGGAAGCCATCACCAAGATCCGCAAGTTCGACATCAAGACGCAGACCTTCCAGGAAGTGGAGTATGGCGGTTACAAGGCGAACCGCGCCGAGATGCCGCCCGATCTGGTGCAACAGGTGCCGTACATCCGACGCGCGCTCGATGCCTATCGTATCCCGATCCTGCACTTGGAAGGCTACGAAGCCGATGACGTGATCGGCACGCTGGCATGCAAAGCGGCGGCGGAATCGTATTCGGTGTTTGTCGTCTCCAGCGACAAGGACATGCTGCAACTGGTCAACGACAAGGTGTGCGTGTTGAACCCGCCGAAAGACAATCTGATCTGCGACGCGGAAAAGGTACGCGAAATTCTGGGCGTGTCACCGGAGCAAGTAATAGACGTGATGGCCTTGCGCGGCGATTCCGTCGACAACATCCCCGGAGCGCCGGGGATCGGCGACAAAGGGTCCGTTGATATCATTCGGCGATTTGGCAGCGTCGAATTGGCGCTCGATCGAGCAGCGGAGGTTGAAAAGAAGACATATCGCGAGTCGCTCGAGAACAACCGCGACAACATCCTGCTGAGCAAGCAACTAGTGACGATTGACACAAACGTCGCCGTCGAGCTGGATGTGGCCGCGATGAAGGTGGGCGAACCGGACCTCGACGCCCTACGCGACCTGTTTGCTGAACTGGAGTTCACTTCGTTGCTGAAGGAACTGCTTCCGGTGGCGGAAGTGAAAGAAGGCGATTACCGGGAGATCGATTCGAAGGCAGAGTTTGAAGACTATGTAGCGGACGTGGCCAAAAACACGCCGGTCGCCATCGCGGTTCCGGTTAACGAAAGCGAGGAGCGCAAACAGGGAGCGGAAGAAGGATCGCAACCGGTGCAGACCGGATTGCTGGATTTGCGGCCGCCGGATTCGGAAGAACGCGGCCCGATCAGGCGTAAGCAACTGGCAATTTCCAAAGTGGCGGGAGCTGGCGCAATCGTCTCCTTTGACGACGAGGCGCTCGCCGACCGCGTGAAAAACATGCTTGAGGACTCGGCCTCTCCCAAAAGCATCCATGACTGGAAAGCGGCGCTGCATCACTTTTCAGAATTGGGCATTGCGCTGGACGGTGTGGAGCACGATCCGATGTTGTACTCGTATCTGCTCAACCCGACTTATTCGTCACATACGCTTTCCGAAGTTGCGTTGCGCAGTTTGAACTTGAAATTGAGCGGCAACTTGGCGGAAGCGGCGGACGTGACGGGCAGGTTAGTCAGATTGCTTCGGCAGGAAGTAGACGATCAGGGGCTGACCCGGGTGTACGAAGAGATTGACGCTCCGTTGGTGCCGGTGCTCGCGCGCATGGAAGACGAGGGCGTGAAGATCGATACGACCGTGCTCGGCGATATGTCGGTGAAGTTGCAGCGAGAGGCGGATGTTAAAGCACGCGACATCTACGAGCACTGCGGCATGGAATTCAACATCAGTTCTCCGAAGCAACTCGGAGACGTGCTCTTCAACAAGCTAGCGCTGCCGATGCCGGTGAAATACGGAAAAGGCAAGAAAATATCGACGGCGGTCGATGTGTTGGAAGGGCTGGCCGAAGAGCACGAGGTCCCGCGCCTAGTGCTGGAGTACCGCCAACTCACAAAACTGAAGTCAACTTATGTCGACGCGCTGCCAGTGCTGATTCGCACCGGCAGCGGGCGCGTGCACACCACATTCGGCCAGACAGGAACTGCTACCGGCAGGCTGTCGTCGGCCAATCCGAATCTGCAAAATATTCCGATCCGCACGGAACTCGGGCGGGAGATTCGAGCGGCATTCATTGCCGAAACGGGCAACGTGCTGCTCGCGGCGGATTATTCCCAGATCGAACTCCGGTTGCTGGCGCACTTTTCAAAAGACAAGCTGCTGGTGGAAGCGTTCCGTCGCGGCGACGATATTCACACGCTGACTGCGTCACAGGTATTTGGCGTGCCTCCGCTGATGGTGACTCCGAACCATCGCCGGCAGGCAAAAGTAGTGAATTTCGGAATCGTCTACGGTTTGTCCGCGTTTGGCCTGTCGCAGCAACTGGGCATCGAGCCGTCCGAAGCGCGCAAGTTTATCGACGCGTACTTCGAGAGATATGCGGGCGTGCGGGCATTTATCGATGCCACGCTCGCGCAAGCGCGGCGCGATCAAAGCGTGAAGACGTTGTTTGGCCGCGTGCGGCCGATCCCCGATATCAACAGCAAGAATGTGAACCAGCGCGGGTTTGCCGAGCGAACAGCAGTGAATACCCCACTGCAGGGAACGGCGGCCGATTTGATTAAGGTCGCGATGATCCGCATCGATGAAGAGATCCGCCATCGCCGGCTTAATTCACGAATGACCCTCCAGGTTCATGACGAACTGGTTTTCGAAGTCCCCGAAAGCGAGGTGGAGGCAATGAAGACGCTGGTGCGCGAGCGGATGGAAGCGGCACATCCGCTGGAAGTTCCGCTGCGCGTCGAACTGGGAGTGGGGCCAAACTGGCGGGATATGGACTAGGGAATTTCTACCAGAATCGCAGGTGACGATCGCTGCTGTCCTGCCAACGCTTCATCCAGCGGCCTCCTCGAAGTCGAAGATACGCAGACCCAAGAGAGTCAAACTGAGGAAAACGCGTCCGGCATTTCCGCTATACTTTCCTTAACGATCTTGCAATCAGAGTGCTGTCTTCGTTGCTCCAGCCGCACGACTTGATTTGTGATCTTGCGGAGGCAATGGGTGAGTGCAGGCACGTCCCTCGCGTTAGAAAAAGCGCCGCGTCGCGGCTTTCTTAGATTTCCCGTCAAAGTACCCTTGGATGTAATCGCCTTGCGCTCGGGAATCCCGCAAAATCTCCCGGGCCGTTGCACCGATGTGAGCGAAGGCGGGGTAGGCGCAATGGTGGCAGGTGAACTCACGGCCGGACAACAGGTCGCGGTCGAACTTCGGCTTCCCAATGTCGGGGTGCCGCTGCGGACCAGGGCGCTGGTTCGCTATCAGGACAAAGTGCGCTGCGGTTTTGAATTTGTTGGGCTCACGGCAGAACAACGCGACATGATCCGTTACTGGTCACACCGCGTGACGGCAGAGGCCGCTGCGGCGGTATTGGAACGGCCTAGAACAGAGCCTGCGAGCGCTGGTACGCCCGCAGTGCCTCTGCAGAAGTTGCGGAAGATTCGAATCCCGCGCCGCGCACTTTACTTGCTCATCCCTGCCATGTTAGTCCTGATCGCCCTTGGCTGGTGGCGATGGCAGTCGTCGTGGAACGAACTGGAGAAAGGATCTGTAAGCCAGGCCGCGCCGTTGCGAGTTCCCCCGGAAATCATGGCAGCGCGAATCGTGTCGAAGTCAGAGCCCGTGTACCCGGAGGAGGCTCGTCGCACCGGCACGCAAGGATTGGTAGTGCTCGATGTCCTGGTCGGTGCGGATGGCACGGTAAGGCATGTGCAGCCTGGCTCGGGAAACGCCGTGTTGGCAAAGTCCGCGATGGATGCGGTTCGGCAGTGGAAGTTTGAACCGTACCGTTCGTCGGACCGCGCCCTTGAGGTCGAAACCTCCATTGCAGTCGAGTTCCGGTTGAACTGAGCAGACCCCGGCGCAACCGAGATTGAAGAGGATGCGGTTTTGCGGAGCGAGTTGGGTTAGGGAAATTTCTCTGCCTGCTGGAAGAGGAGACCCCGCTCATCTTTGGGAGAGACAATCGGCTCGCCATCAAGCTGCCAGTCGATCCGCAGCGTCGTATCGTTCCAGGCAATAGTGCGCTCGTGTTCCGGCGCATAGAAATCGGTGGTTTTATAAAGCACGTGCGTGCCCGAAGCTGCGACGCGAAAACCGTGGGCAAAGCCCGCCGGAACCCATAGTACGAGCTTGTTCTCGCCGGAGAGATGGAAAGACTCCCACTGACCAAATGTGGGAGAACTGCGACGGAGATCGACTGCCACGTCGAGGATCTCGCCCGAGATGACTCGCACCAGTTTTCCCTGCGGCTGCTGAATCTGGTAGTGCAAGCCGCGGATGACATTCTTGCCGGAGAAGGAGTGATTGTCCTGCACGAATGTCTCGCGGATGCCGAACTCGGCAAACGTGCGCTGATTGTAGCTTTCGAGGAAAAACCCGCGCTCGTCGCCGAACACGCGCGGCTCGAGCAACAAAAGATCGGGCAGGCTGGTGGCGATTTTCTTCATCGGACGTTCACGAGGACTGTTCTGTCATCAAAACACGCGGTCCTTCAGCAGTTGCAATAGATACGCCCCGTATGCGTTGTTGCGCATCGGCTGCGCCAGCGCCTCAAGTTGGCCGGCAGTGATGTAGCCGGAGCGGAAGGCAATCTCCTCAGGGCAGGCCACCATTAAGCCCTGGCGCTTTTCGATAGTCTGAATAAACAAGGAAGCTTCCATCAGAGCCTCGTGCGTTCCGGTGTCGAGCCAAGCCATGCCGCGGCCCATAACGCACACGTTGAGCTGCCCGCGCTCAAGATAGACTCGATTGACGTCCGTAATCTCCAGTTCGCCGCGTGCCGAAGGCCGCAGGCTCGCGGCGATCTCAACCACTTGTTGATCGTAAAAATAAAGTCCGGTGACGGCATACCGCGATTTCGGCTGCTTCGGCTTCTCTTCGATGCTCAGTGCTTTGCCCTGCGCATCGAAGTCAACCACGCCGTAGCGCTCAGGATCGTTGACGGGATAGGCAAAGACTCGAGCGCCCGTGGACTGCTGGCTGGCCTGCCGCAAATCCTTCACCAGATCGTGCCCGTAGAAAATGTTGTCGCCAAGCACGAGCGCGCAGCAACTGGAGCCGATGAAATCCTTTGCGATGAGAAAGGCCTGCGCAATGCCTTCGGGCTTCAGCTGCATTGCATATTGAAAATGAACCCCGAAGCGAGAGCCATCCCCAAGCAGTTGCTGAAAGCGTGGCAAATCCTCGGGCGTAGAAATAAGCAGAATCTCGCGAATCTCCGCCAGCATAAGAGTCGAGAGCGGGTAGTACACCATCGGCTTGTCGTAAACTGGCAGCAAGCTTTTGGCGGCGCAATGCGTGACGGGATAGAGGCGCGTGCCCGAGCCTCCGGCGAGGATGATGCCTTTGTAGTTTGGGGTAGTCGTCTTCGGCATGTTGTGTTTTGGCTTAACGCTCGCTGGCGTAATGCGTGGCCATCCATTGACGATAGCTGCCGCTGGTCACGCTGCGCACCCAGTCCTCGTGTTCAAGATACCAGCGCACGGTCTTTTCGAGGCCGCTCGAAAAGCTTTCCTGCGCATGCCAATCGAGTTCGCGGTCGATTTTACGCGTATCCATTGCGTAACGGCGGTCATGGCCGGGCCGGTCTTTCACGAACATGATGAGCCCCTTGTGCGGAACAACGGGATCGCCGGGTCTCAGGCTGTCAAGTAACTGGCAAATCGCACCGACAATTTCCAAGTTGTTTCTCTCGCTGCGGCCGCCGATATTGTAGGTCTCGCCGACCCGGCCGCTCGAGAGCACCTTCCGAATCGCACGGCAGTGATCCTCGACGTAGAGCCAGTCGCGAACGTTTTGGCCATCGCCATACACGGGGAGGGATTTTCCCTGGCATGCATTCAAAATCATAAGCGGAATCAGCTTCTCCGGAAACTGGAACGGCCCGTAGTTATTGGAGCAATTGGTGGTCAGTACCGGCATTCCGTACGTGTGATGATAAGCGCGCACCAGATGATCGGATGCAGCCTTGGACGCGGAATAAGGGCTATTCGGTGCGTAAGGCGTGGTTTCGCTAAAGGGCGGATCGCTGGGCGCGAGCGAGCCGTAGACTTCGTCGGTCGACACGTGGAGGAAACGGAATAGACCGCGATCGGATTCGGGCAGCGCGGACCAATAGGCGCGAGTTTCTTCCAGCAGACTGAATGTCCCGTTGACATTGGTGCGGATAAAATCGTCGGGTCCGTGAATCGAGCGATCGACGTGGCTCTCAGCCGCGAAGTGAACAATGGCGCGCGGTTTTTCGCGGGCCAGGAGCGCGCACACGAGGTCGCGGTCGACGATGTCGCCCTGCTCGAAACGGTACCGCGGGTTGGCTTGTATCGATTCGAGATTATTTAGATTCCCTGCATAAGTCAGTTTGTCGAGGTTGAGAACACGCACGGACTCCGAGGCAATCCATTGCAGAATAAAGTTCGAGCCAATGAAGCCCGCGCCGCCCGTGACGAGGATCAGATCTTCCATGCGAAAAGTGCCGCGTCGGTGAACATAAGCGGCGATCTGATTCTAACCAAAGCCGAGCGCAATATATAAGTGCCGGCAAGGTTCCGGCGCCACAGTCCGCGCGCCGCGCATCTCGTTGTTGCGAACTGACGCGGGCGATCAGTCCAAAACCTGGGCTGAAAGCGGCGGTGTTCTGACCGGTATCCTGGCCGACGGCGCGAGTTCTCCCGCATTCCACCCCAGCACCTTGCAGTAGGCAGCTTCGATCGACTGAGCAATTTCGGGCCACAGTAAAACGCAGCGCCGGCATCCTGCCACCTGTCCCGAGAGCCTGCCCTGAGCTTGCCGAAGGGGCCCCGCGGTGCGCAAGTCCAGGCCGATGGAAGAACGTCCAGTTCTCGCGCATCCTCTAGAACACCGCCGCCAACGGCGCGCGAGGATACAATGGCAATATGCCAGAGCGAGAGGAGACAGCCGCGTGACCGTGCCCAGTTCGCAAGTCACGCGCCGCTGGACGGTGATTGCCTCTGGCTTGCTGCTTCTGGCGCTTGCGCTGGTCGTAATCTTCACCCGCCGGAACGCCTTCCTTAGTCCTCTAGCCATCGTTGTCGTGGCTGCCATCGGACTCGCCGCCATCCTCCTTCAAGTTCGCTTTCACGGTGATCTTCCTGATGTTCGCCCGCCACTGTGGCTCAATATTCTTGGTCTTGTTTTCGCCACCGTGTCGTTGTTTGCAGATTACTTTCGTCTGAGAGGCCCGATGGTCGATCTGGTGGCGTTCGGCGCGGTGGGCTGTTTCGCCATCAGCGGATCGCTCATTCTGCACGCCTTGCGCCGCCACACCAAGCCGCAGTTGCCGAATGCAGACTGAAGGGTTCTAGTGCTTTCCTCTGTGTTTCCCGTGCCATCTGTGGTCAAACTCTTCGCCGGGAGTGAATAGGAAGTTTCCACCAAACTTGCGTCACATCCACCGGTCGCACGCTCCGACTACAATAAAGGCCGCTATGCGGGTCACCCTTTTTGGTGCCACCGGGCTGCTGGGCCAGGATCTAGTCCAAGTACTGCGCGGTGAGCAACTCGCCGCGCTTTCTTCCCAAGACGCGGATCTTCGGGACCGGGTACGAGTGAATCGGATCGTCTCGGATTCTCAGCCCGACTGGATCATTCTTTCGTCAGCCTACACCGATGTCGACGGCTGCGAATCGAACCACGAGCATGCTTTGGCCGTGAACTGCGAAGGCGCTGTCCACGTGGCACAAGCGGCCCGCCAAGTGAAAGCCCGCTTGCTGTTCCTGAGCACCGACTACGTTTTCGACGGCACGAAGGTCGCACCATACGAAACCGACGATCCAAGAAGTCCGATCAATGTTTACGGCCAAACCAAAGCGCGCGCGGAAGTGCGCCTCCTCGATCTCCTTCCCGAGGTCTGCATCGTACGCACCTCGTGGTTGTTTGGCCGAGGGGGCAAGTGCTTTCCGGCGACGATTTTGAAGCTGGGCTCAACGCGACCTGAAATTTTCGTGGTAAACGATCAGCGCGGCTCGCCAACGTTTACTTTCGATCTGGCATCGGTTCTCGTCGAACTCTGCCGCAACCAGGCTAGCGGCATAGTGCATGCAACTAATGGAGGGGATTGCACTTGGTACGAGTTCGCGCAAGAGATTGTGCGCCAGGCCGGGCTGCCTGCCGGGGTCAGACCCGTGACCACTGCCGAATTCCCTCGCGCTGCCCGCCGGCCGGCTTATTCGGTGCTGTCGCCGAAGAGCTTGCACTCCTATGGGATCCAGATGCCAGACTGGAAAGACGCCCTGCGGCGCTATCTGGCAGATGTTCCTGGACTTCCGTAGTCCGAAACATGCCATCCTGGTTTGAGCAGAGTGCCGAAAATGCCGATCCATGGCTGCCAGTTTTTCGGCATCAGGTTTCTGGTCTTCGGTCTCAGGAAAAGCCGATCGGTCTGATTTAGTGCGGGGCGTCAAAGCATTGTGGGGCGAACGTTAGGCGAACAAAATATTGTTTGGAACACAAACATGTACGTACAATCCGTGTACCCACAACAAACGAAAATGGGTTCGGGTATTTCCTGGAGGTAAAACCGGGCTTGACAGGGGTGATATCCTCCGGCGCGGCTGGCGTGGGCGCTTTGGGGCAGGTTCTCCGGTTTTGGAGGAGCTGAACACCGGTGGTTGCCGTCCGTGCAAACAGCGCAAGGGTGGGACAGCCTTTCAATTGGATGCAAGAGGAAGGGTGGGCAACCCCCGCCCCGATAAGTGGTCAGATCCGAACACTCACGACTGAGGGAGCGATTGCTCAGCTCCACGGTTGGTTGATGTCCCACAAAGTGATTCCCCGCTTTGTTGCTTGCCTCGCTCCCAGCGATCACCGCCCGGGTACGTTATGCAATGATTTTGCACATACGCAAAAGGCGTGAGCGAATGGACCTGGGAACGTTCCGTACTCATAATGTCGTCAACCCGAATCCCTTGTACGGTGAGAGCATCGGCGATGAGCGAACGGTGGCAACGCCACGGAACCGCTTCCGCGCACATGATCGCGCTCCGTTTCTGCGCAGCCAGTTTCACCAATCTGTCTAACCCTGCACTAAATTCGGGAGTCTGCATGTAATCCGCAAAACCGCGAAATGACGTGTTACGCCACCCCAAATTCAGCGAATCACGATGCGAGCGACGTAAGCCTCCGAGCTTCCGCAAGTGCACATAGCCGATCCTGACACCTCGCAGGCTCTTCGATAATGTCTCCCGGTTAAACTGAGGGTTGTGCCGCGAACGCGGAATACTGCGAACATCTATGACACGCTCGACGCCATGTGCGCGCAGAAGCTCCAGGAAGTCCTTCCATGTGCGGGTCGAATGCCCAATCGTCAACACAGTGGGCTTTTCGGTTTTAGCATTTTTCGCGATGAGACGTTCTCCTAACCAACCCGCCGGGCGGATCGCGGCGCTGGACGCCTTCTGAAAAACCGCACCGACGGTGTTTTGCGCCTATCCGAGCCTCACCCATCTACTACGGCCTGGCAACGTGTCTTGGTACCAATCGCTGCTGCAACGTTTCAGAGTGCGATATTCCTGGCCCCTTATCGGATCCTTGGAGAAAACTGAGAATCGCCTGGATCACTGTCCCGCTCCCGGCGTCAGTGTTGACCATTGCATGATAGAGGGACCGGTTGGGCCAGTCGGCATGGAAGTAATTCCTGATGAAAGCGGCACGCTCGCGGTCGACTGTATCGACCAGTATTTGCGCGTCGGCCTCGTTTTGACCTTCAGAAATCAAGCGACGTATTTTTTCCTCTTTGGAACCGTAGAGAAAAAATCGAAGAGTATCGTCACGGTCCCGCAGGAAGTGCTGCGATCCTCTCCCAACGATTATGCAGTCGCCGCCTGCGGCGGCTTCGTCGACAACCCGTTTGGAAGTCTTGACAATACTGTCAGCATCGAGGGTTTCTACCGGGTACACAATTGAATTGCCCTCATAACTCCCGAGCGTGAAGGACTTGAGTAGCCGATAGTAGAGCGGGTCCCTGCGCTCTTCACGTTGCTTTACCTCCGACTGGTCGCAATGCGCGACGCGGGCGATCTCCTGCGTCAGCAACTGATCCCACAGCTTCCAACCCAGGTGCGTCGCGAGTTCGCGGACGATGCCAGCCGCCCCGCAGCCATACTCCCGTTCAATAGTGATAATTCGGATCATGGCCTTCTAA
The DNA here is from genome assembly GCA_049288625.1 of Terriglobales bacterium. GTDB lineage: Bacteria > Acidobacteriota > Terriglobia > Terriglobales > Acidobacteriaceae > Acidiflorens. The sequence goes on from JBAQIB010000033.1 coordinate 169,242, forward strand.
TAATTAGATGCGGCTACTCAAGCAGCCGACACTGCTGACCTGCGCTGCCGGCCCGACGCGACGCCCTCGAAAATGGCGGGACGCGGGGGCGCCCGGCTCGCCTTCTTCCTTGTAGAACCGCCGCGATTTGTGACCGCAGAACTGGTGGGATCGGGGCAAATCCTGGCGCGCCCCTTCGCGGTACCGGAAAGGCAACCGGAAATTGGAAAGCGTCCCGTCTGTTCCCTTGGTGGGCGAGCCTTTCAGTTTGGATGTAAGGTCGGTCACTGGTCGGTTGTCCTGGCAAGACCCACCCCAGCGGAGCTTGGGTGCGGGCAACCTCGGGAGTCTTGGATCCGCTAGACGGGCCATCCGCCGCTAGGCTTGGCCACCCGGCCGGGGCTCATTTGCGTTTGGGGGTGCGCCAACGCTTGAAAGCCACCAGATTTCCGTCATCGATGATTCCCTCCGAAGCGAGTACCTCGTGCAAGCGTGAGGCAGCTTTTTCGAGCGCCACGCGCTCGGCTTGCGTGCGCTTGCAGGAGGCCGGAATGTAATAGCCTACAGTGTCACCGCGACGAGTAATCGCAACGGCTTTGCTGGCGTCAAGAAGGTAGGTTGCGAGTTTCTTGCGAAACTCCCGTATTCCCACTCTGAGGGTTCCCATTGACTCAACTCCCGTCATCAGCCTCTGAAGAAAGAGTGCTGATCCGTGCACATTGGGTCGTGTCGGGTCCCTAACACCAATCAGTTGGGGACTGCTAGCTTGATTCCTCTGTTCGGCCCACCCATGGTAAAAACTTGGGGAATATCAATTTGGAACTACTAACGGGCAGTAGTACAACAGGCACAATAATTGTCATCTTCTCACTTATTTTTTGTCAAGGCCAATCGGCTGGGCGGTGACGGTGTAGGCACACAGGCAGGCTACCTTGGTAATGCGCGCGTATGAAGTGAGAAGGCCAACCGTAGACGCTTCTTACTCCGCTTGCTTGGTAATGTTTAGTAAGACGCCTACGCAGGCTAGGGTTACGAATAAGGAGGAGCCTCCGTAGGAGACGAAGGGGAGGGGGATGCCTTTGGTGGGCATGAGGCCGAGGACTACGCTGATGTTGATGAAGGCTTGTAAGACGATCATGCTGGTTATGCCTACCGCGAGAAAGCAGCCGAAGTTATCCTGGGTGCGGAGGGCGGCGCGCGTGCCTCGCCAGAGGAAGATGGCGAATAAGATGATTACGGCTAGCGCTCCTACCAAGCCTAACTCCTCGGCAGTTACTGCGAAGATGAAATCGGTGTGGGGCTCCGGGAGATAGAAGAGTTTTTGCTTGCCTTCCATGAGCCCAGTACCGGTGATGCCTCCGGTGGAGACGGCGATTAGGGACTGGAGAATGTTGAAGCCGCGGCCGAGCGGGTCGGAACCAGGATGCAGAAAGGTGAAGATACGATCGCGGCGATAGGAGACGTGAAAGATCAGGAAATAGAGCGGGAGGATGGAGGCGGCCAGGGCGTATCCGAAATAACGCAGGCGGATTCCGGCTACGAAAAGGATGCAGGCGGTGATTCCGGCGCAGGCTATGGCGGTGCCTAAGTCGGGTTGGAAAACGATTAGTCCGAGAAAGACTACGGTGGGGGCGATGGCGGGGAGGAGCGTGTTGCGCCAGTCGTCCATGGACTTGGTTTTGTTTTGGAGAAACCACGCTAGAAAGAAGATTAACGCGGGCTTGGCTAGCTCGGAGGGCTGGAAGGAAATCGGGCCCAGATGGAACCAGCGGTGCGTGCCGTGCGCGCGGTCCAGAAAGAAGACCGAGATCAGGAATAGCGTGGTGAAGCCTAAGAGAGTGAAGATCAGGGCGGGATGCTGGAGACGTTTGTAGTCGACCTTCATGGCGATGAGCATCACGACGAGGCCGGCTACTGCCCACATTAGTTGCTTCAGCAGGAATTCGTAGGCGGAGCCGAAGCGCTCCTTGGCCATGACCGCGGAAGCGGAGAAGATCATGACCAGGCCGATGAAGACCAGGACTGTGGTTACGGTGAACATCCAACGATCGACACTGACGCGCTTGGCCATAACAACAGTTCCCGGTTCTCAGTTCCCAGTACAAGCGCTCGCGCTGCGGGTGTGCACTGAAAACAAATTCAGGGATTGACTTATTTCACCACGTAGGCGGGAAGAGAGGGAGAGTTTTGAACGGGAAGTTCGGGCGGGGGATAACTTTGCTGGTTCGGGCGGCAGGTTCGGCTCTGCGCGTAGCGTTGGGGATGGGGAAAGAGACCTTCTAGATACGGCTAACGCCGATGCGATGCGAAAGAAACGCGGCGCAAAGAAAAAGAAGACCGGGGGCGGCTAGTAAGAAGAAGAACAGGCTTTGAGGCAAATGTCCGGAGCGGAGCAGATTCCAGATACAAAAGGCGAACAGACAAGCCAAAGCCAGGGATCCGCCGATTCCTTCACGGAACCAAGCCAGGACCAAGCCGACGCATACGCCGATTGGCCAGAAAACCAGGCCTAGCCACTCTTGCGGCGTAGGACCAGGGCCTCCGCGAGCGAATTCGCCGACGGCGAATGCGAGGACGACGAGGAGGCTAAGAATGCTCCAAACGCGAGCGGTCCGTCTGGTGGCGAGTGCGAATGAACTGGTTGACATGACGGCCCCTAATTCGTGCAGGATTCCGCTGGCTGTCTCGCAGCTTCGTTTATTCTACTTCATCGACGGGCCAAGATTCACGAAGTCGAACGAGCAGCGAGCGATTGCACCGCTTCCTTAAATACGCTGCCGCGGTGCTCGTAGTTTTGGAATTGGTCGAAGCTGGCGCAGGCGGGGGCTAGAAGGACGACATCGCCGGAGACGGCGGCGGCCGCGGCGTGCTGGACTGCGGCTTCGAGGGTTTCGGCGTGGTCGATTTCGGCGGCCCCATGGATTTGGGATTCGATTTTGGCGGCGGCGGCTCCGATGGTGTAGACGCGCTTGACGCGGGCGCGGAGGAGGTCGTCGAGGACGGAATAGTCGCTGCCTTTGTCTTTGCCGCCGAGAATAAGGTGGATGTTGGCGGGGAAGGATTCGAGGGCTTTGATGGTGGCGTCTACGTTGGTGGCTTTGGAATCGTTGTAATAGTCGACGCCGGCGACCTGGGCGACGAATTCGAGGCGGTGCTCAACCGCTTTGAAATTCTGGACGGCTTGGCGGATTTGATTGGGCTGGCAGCCGGCCAGCATGCCTACGCAAATCGCGGCGAGGACGTTTTCTAGGTTGTGCGCACCCTTCAAGGAAATTTCGGACAGGAGCATGATTTCGCTCTCGTGCTGGCCATCGCGGAAGAAGATGCGGCCATCGTGGACGTAGGCTCCTCGATCGATTTCCTTTTTTCGGCTGAAGCGGAGGATTTGGGCGCGGGTGCGATCGTGCAGGGCGGCGGTGGTGGCGTCGTCGGCGTTCAGGACGGTGAAGTCGTCGGCGTGCTGGTTTTCGAAAATGCGCGCTTTGGCATTGACGTAATTCGCAAAGGTCTTGTGGCGGTCGAGATGGTCGGGCGTGATGTTGAGGATTACGGCGATGCGGGGGCGGAAGTCGACGATGGTTTCGAGCTGGAAGCTGGACACTTCGAGGACGATCCAGGTTTGGGGAGTGGCATGGTCGACGAAACTGATCGCGGGCGTGCCGATGTTGCCGCCTACTAGAACCGGGAGCTTCGCGGCGGCGAGGATTTCCCCGGCTAGCGAGGTGGTTGTGGTCTTGCCGTTGGCTCCGGTGATGGCGGCCATGGGGCCGGGCAGAAACTGGGCTGCTAGCTCGATTTCGCCGATTACCTTCTCGCCCAGATTGCGGGCTTGAACCAGCTGCGGGGCGTCGAAGGGGACGCCGGGGCTGACTACGATCAGGTCCTGGCCGCGAAAAGTGCGGTCGCCGTGACCTCCGGTTTCGACGGTGATTCCGTGCTCGAGGAAGAGCAGGATTTCTTTGCGAAGCTCGGCTTCGGGCTTGGAGTCAGAGACGGTGACGCGGGCTCCGCGGGATTTGAGGAAAAGGGCGGAGGCTACGCCGGATTTGCCTAGGCCGACTACGAGAACGTGCTTATTCTTGAGGTCCATGAAATCGTAAATTGGTAATTTTGTAAATTTGTAATTTCGTAATTTGAACCCAAGCAAATGGCGTGATGCGAGGTTTTTCAAGTTACAAAATTACCCGATTACAAAATTGCAAAATATCCTCCGCTCGTAATGCGGGCTTCATCTCAACTTTAATGTCGTCAGCGCGAATAGCGCGAACACCAAGGACGCGATCCAGAAGCGCACGATCACCTTTGACTCCGACCAGCCTAACAGCTCGAAGTGGTGGTGGATGGGCGCCATTTTGAAAATTCGTTTCTTGCGCAGCTTGTAGGAACCGACCTGCAGGATCACGGAGAGCGCTTCGATTACGAAGATTCCGCCGATGAAGGGGAGGAGCAGCTCCTGCTTGATCATGACGGCGACGGTGCCGATGGCGCCGCCGAGCGCGAGCGAGCCTACGTCGCCCATGAAAACTTCTGCCGGGTGAGCGTTGTACCAGAGAAATCCGATGGCGCTGCCAACCATGGCACCGCAGAAAATGGTGAGTTCGCCAATCTGCGGCATGCGCTGCAGTTCCAAGTAAGCTGCGAATGTGGCGTGACCACTGAGGTAAGTGAGGACTGCCAGCGCACCGGCGGCGATGACGGTGCAGCCGATGGCCAGGCCATCGAGGCCGTCGGTGAGATTGACGGCATTGCTGGAGCCGACTATGACGACGACCACGAAGAATACGAAGGGCAGAAAGGCGAAGGGCCAGAGCTGCGGATTTTTGACCCAGCGCTCGATGACGAGGTCGGGATGGACCTGCTTGAAAAAGGGGACGACAAGTTTGGTGGAGTATTCTCCACGATGGTCGAGGGCGATGAGGGCGATGGCGATGACGATGCTCGATGCGATTTGATAACCGAGTTTGGCGCGCGCGGTGAGACCGAGATTGCGGCGATGAACAACTTTCAGGTAATCGTCGGTAAAACCGATGGCCGCGAAGGCGACGGTGGCGAAAACGGCGATCCAAACGAATGGGTTGCTCAGATCAGCCCAGAGCAGCGTGGGGACGAGGATGGCGATTGCGATCAGCAGGCCACCCATCGTGGGCGTGCCTGCTTTTTTCTGATGAGCCTGTGGGCCTTCTTCGCGGATGTATTGGCCGATCTGGAAATCGCGCAGGCGCTGGATGACGATCGGGCCGACGATGAGTCCGGTGAACAGAGCGGTGAGGCTGGCGAACGCGGTGCGGAAGGTTAAATAACGGAAGATGCGGAACGGCGGGAAGTAATGGTAGAGCTTCAGATAGAGCAGCCAGTAGAGCAAACTACCTCCGAAAGCAGCTGTCAGCTCTCAGCTGTCAGCTCTCAGTTCCTAGTTGTCCATGCTAGGGTTATCGGGAATACCACTTTTCTGTTTCCACGTCTGCAAGGCTCTTTCCAGCTTCACGCCGCGCGAGGCTTTTAGCAGCACTACGTCGCCTTCTCTCGAATGCTCCGCCAGCCATTCGCCAGCTTCTTCGGGAGTGGTTGCGAACTCCGCCTTCATGCCTGCTGCGCTCGCGGATTCCACCATCGATTTCGCAAGGCCGCGTACGCCCAGAAGGAAATCGAGCTTCTTGTTCGCCATGTAATGACCGCAGTCGCGGTGCAATTGCCCAGCGGTCGTGCCTAGTTCGAGCATTTCTCCTGCCACAACGATGCGGCGAGATGCGGGCATGGCCGCCAGAGTGTCAACGGCAGCCATCAAAGCCCTTGGACTGGAATTGTAGCAATCGTAGAGGACTGAGATGTTACCCAGTTGAACGACCTGTCCGCGCTTGTCGGCCGCGGACAGAGAGAGAAGCGCGGCGGAGATCTCGGAGGGCGTGATGCCGTGCTGGATGGCCACGGCGGCGGCGGCTAGCACGTTGTATACGTTGTGTTGGCCTAGCAACGGGCTGTGTACCGGCTGACGCACTCCGTCGCTAGTTGTTCCTCCACAGAGCAGGTCGAAGCTCGTGCCTTCGGCGCCGAGTGCTTCGATGTTTTCTGCGCGGATATCGGCGGTGGACTTCATGCCGTAGAGGACGACTTTGCCTTTGTAGTCGCGGCCGAACTGGCTTACGTATTCGTCATCAGCGTTGAGGAAGGCGGCGCCGTTGCTGGGAAGAGCTGCGATCAGTTCGTACTTGGCGCGGGCGATACCGGCGAGCGAATCGAAGAATTCAAGATGCACGGGAGCGACGTTGGTGACGATGCCTTGATTGGGAAGCGCGATGCGGGCGAGGGCGGCAATTTCTCCGGGGTGCGACATGCCCATCTCAACTACGGCGAGATCGTATTCGGGTTCAAGCGTGAGCAGGCCTAGCGGGAGACCAAAGTGGTTGTTGAAATTTCCCTTGGTGCGATGAACGCGGTATTTGATGGAGAGCAGATGGGCGACGGCCTCTTTGGTGGTGGTCTTGCCCATGGAGCCGGTAATACCGATCGCCGTTTTGCCCCACAACTTTCGGACGGCGGTGGAGAGAGTTTGGAGGGCGACTAGAGTGTCATCAACGGCGAGCAGGTTTTTGGGATCGCGGTAGCGGGCTAGCTGATCTTTGCGGATGACGGCCGCGATTGCGCCCTGGCCCAGCACTGACTCGACGAAATCGTGGCCGTCGAAGCGCTCGCCTTTTACGGCGAAGAAAAGCTCTCCGGGCTGGATGGTGCGGGAGTCGATGGAATATCCCTGGGCGATGGAGGCCGGATCATGCTGGCCGGTAGCGGCGACGAATTCGGCGATGCGAGAGAGTGGGAGTTTCATGCGCGGCTCCCCGCAGGGCTGGCCGGAGCAGCCCGACCGCATTGGTACCCGAGTGAGGAGAGCACGTCGTGGGCCACGTCGACATCGTCGAAGGGAATCGATCCTGCTTTGGTTGTTTGCGTCTTTTCGTGGCCTTTACCGGCTAGCAGGATGATATCGCCGGGAGTGGCGCGCTCGATGGCGAGCGCGATGGCTTTGCGGCGGTCGGGCTCGGTTGTGTACTTCGCGCCGGATTTCTGTAGACCGGACCTCTGTAGCCCAACGACAGCGTCGTTGATGATGGCTAGCGGATCTTCGGAGCGCGGATTGTCGGAGGTGAGGACGACGAAGTCGCTTCCGTTGCCGGCTGCTTCGCCCATCAGCGGACGCTTGGCGCGATCGCGATCGCCGCCACAGCCGAAGAGCGTGATGACTTTGCCCTTGAGTCCGGCGCGGGTTACAAAGTCGCGCGCGAGAGCGGTGAGGTTGCGGAGGGCGTCGTCGGTGTGGGCGTAGTCGACAACTACCGTGAAGGGCTGGCCACAGTCGACGCGCTCAAAGCGGCCGGGGACGTGAGTGAGATTGGCGATTCCCTGGATGATTGCCTCGGGCGGGCAGTTGCGGCAGTGACCGGCGGCTGCTGCGGCAAGTGTGTTGTAGACGTTCACGTTGCCGATGAGCGGCGTCCAGATGGCGAGTTTGCCGGCGGGCGTGACCATTTGAAAGCGGGTGCCGCGGGAGGTGATCTCGACTGACTCGGCGTGGAAGTCGCCGGTGGTCAGTCCGTAGGAAAAGACTTCAGAACTCTTTTTCTTTGACAGATTCAGCAACTGGCGGCCGGATTCGTCGTCGATGTTTAGGACAGCGGCGCGGGGCGGCTCGGTTCCGCATCCCTCGAACAAAATCTGTTTGGAGCGGAAATACTCTTCCATGGTGCCGTGGTAGTCGAGGTGATCGCGTGTGAGGTTGGTGAAGACGGCCACGTCAAACGGAATTGCGAAGATGCGTTGCTGGTCGAGGGCGTGCGAGGAGACTTCCATCACGGACTCGGTTACGCCTTGGGACAGGCCTTCGGCGAGCAGTTGATTCAGTTCGAGCGCTTCTGGCGTTGTGTGTGGGGCGAGGAGGATTTTTCCGGCGACGTGATACTCAATTGTGCCGATGAGGGCGGTTTTGCGGCCGGCTGCGTGGAGGATGGATTCGATGATGAAGGCCGTGGTGCTTTTTCCGTTGGTGCCGGTGATGCCGGTATTCGCGATGCGCTCGGCGGGACGCTTGTAGAAGTTTGCGCTGAGACGGGCGAGCGCGCGGCGTCCGTGGGGGACTTGCGCCCAGGCGATTCCGGGGCGCGGCGGTTCTGTGGCGGAGTCGGTGACGATTGCGACGGCTCCCGCGGCGATCGCCTGATCGATAAAGCGATTGCCGTCGCTCGACTCGCCCTTCATGGCGACGAAGACTGTGCCGGGACGCACGCGGCGGGAATCGTAATCGACGCCGGTGACGGGCGGATTGCCGGTCGAGTTTCCGCTTTGGGAGAGGAGTTCGGCGCCATCGAGGAGTTGCTGGAAGGTCATTGGAGTGATTATAAGTTGGGCCGGGTTGCGGGCGTGCTCAAAGCGATGTCACCTCTGTCATGGCTGCTGGGTTGCGGCCAGTACCGGATGATCCATCTCGGTCGCGCAAGCAACAATATTAAAACTGGCAGGCCCGTACTCAGGAGGTAGAGCTCTCCCTTCAAGAAGGGACTCGCTACAGTGAATCCTTCGAACACCCAGCGGAGTATCGTGTTGCCCGATGCATGCGCGAGCACTGCAGGCCAGATGCTCCCGGACCTCAGCCGAAGATAACTCAACAGATATGCGAGAGCGACGGTGTTAGCCACGAAGAAGAAAAGTGAGATTGAACGTCGCTCGGGCAGGTTCCGGCTGGGTTCCCAGGCTAGAAAGAAAGGGATATGCCACAGACCCCAAATCAGACCGTTCCAAAAAACGGGAGCCGGTATGTTCGCATCAAACAGCCGGGTCAGCAGATAGCCTCGCCAACCGATTTCTTCACCAAAACTCTGCAGGCAGGCAGGAATGGAAAAGAATAGAGATGCAAGCAGTCGAAGTGCAAACCCGTGCAAGACGGGCATTCCCCCGATTGAAAAGCCGAGCAGATTCTCGGGGCCCCACGTGCCATAGTCTGAGCCGACGGAGGTCCATGCAAAACGCGTGAAGCCTGCGGCCCATGAGATTCCGTACGTTCCCAACCCGCAAAACACAGGCCAAAGCCACGCGATCAGCAAAGCTTGCGCCGTCCAATCCCCTCGCATCCGAAAGGAGACGTCCTTGATACTCTCTCCAAGGCTCGTTCTCGCAATCAAAGATGCGATGGCCGGGGAATAGGAGAGAAGGGTGGTCATCAGCATTGGGAAAGCAACGGTTGCCAATGCGGGCCACCGCACACGCTCCCTCAGCCACATCGAAAAAAACGTCGTGACGATGAGCGCGACCATGAATACCAGAATGCCACGGCGCGCTTGACGGACGGATTCCATCTCATCTCGCGAAACGGACTACCACACGGGCACCGGCGGCGACGTGGGCGCCCGGTTGGGGCGACTGCTCGCGGGCTGTGCCGCTGCCGATGGCATCGAGGTCGAGACCGGCATCCTGGGCGGCTTCTAACGCGCTGCGGACGTTCTTGCCCAGGAAGGATGGGACTTCGATTCCGCCTTCTTCTACGGCTAGGACTACGGTGGTGCCCGCTGGCGATTTCGTGGGTGCGTCACCTGGCTGGATTGCGGCGTTCCCACTCAAGCCAAAAGAAGGCTTGAATGGGCCACCCTCGGTACTCGCACCCTGTGGAGATATTGACTCCCTCTGGTTCTGGGCGGCGGGTACGATTTGCGCGGCGATTGACGAATTGTTTGGACTTTGAACTCCCACGCCTGCGTTCGATTTGGCGAAGGCCGCGGCGCTCGCCGATGTTTCTGCAGCGGCGGCATCGGCCGTGTCGAGGCTTGCGCCTAGATGGTCGGGGGAGCTTTCGTCGAGACTTGTCTCGGGCACGTTGCGGCGGGCTAGCAAGACCTGGCGGCTGGCCGGGAGTTCGACATCGTGGGGGACGTGCTGATATTCGAGCACCTGCTGCACTATGCGTTGAAAGACGGGGGCGGCGACTTGGCCTCCCTGGTGCAGGCCGACAGCGGAGTCGAGAACTACGACGACGGCAATCTGCGGATTGTTGATGGGGGCAAATCCGGCAAACGAGCCGTAGTATTTTGTCTTGGAGTATTTGCCGATGGCAGGATCAAATTTTTGCGCCGTGCCGGTTTTGCCGGCGGAAGTGTAGCCTTCGAGAAGCGCTTTGCGGCCGGTACCGTGAATCACAACGCCTTGCAGCATCTGCTTCATCTGGGCCGCGGTGAGCGGGGAGATCACGCGGGTGCCTTCGGCCGGGTGGAAGGCCACGTTCTGGAGACCATTTTGCGGCGCGGCCGTTCCGGCGACGATACGCGGCGGAACGCGGATGCCATCGTTGGCAATGGTTGAGATGAGCGCTCCGAGTTGCACGGCGGAGACACCGACCTCCTGGCCCATGGAGATGGAGGCGAACGAAATCTTGGACCAGCGCTCGACCGGTTTGGCGAGGCCGCGAGTTTCTCCGGGAAGTTCGATGCCGGTTTGCTGGCCGAATCCGAAGGCGCGAATGTATTTGTAAAAGCGGTCGTTGCCGAGGCGCATGGCGACTTTGATGGCGCCTACGTCGCTCGATTCGGCGATGATGTCGGAAACGGAGAGAACGCCGTGCGGCTTGCTGTCGTGAATGCGCGTGCCGTTAATCACGATGGAACCCATCTGGCAGTCGAACAGTTCGTCGGGGCGAGTGACTTTTTCTTCCAGGCCGGCGGATACAGTGACAACCTTGAAGGTAGAGCCGGGCTCGTAGACGTCGCTGACGGCATGGTTCTTGAGCGTCTCGGGACGAATTTCTTTGCGGTCATTGGGATTGAACGTGGGACGGTTGGTGAGCGCGAGAATCTCGCCGGTGTGAGGGTTCATGACGACGACGGTGCCGGCGATGGCTTTCGTCTCCTCCATCTCGCGCTCGAGCTCGCGCTCGGCAATGTACTGAATGTTCTGGTCGATGGTGAGGACGAGGTTCTCGCCGGGCTCGGATTCTTTTTCGACGCTGGCGAACCAGCGTTTGCGCGCGTCGACGGAGATCATCAGCTTGCCAGGCTTGCCTTGCAGTTGGTCGTTGAACTCACGCTCAAGGCCGCTCAGGCCCTGGTCGTCGGTTCCTACGTAGCCTAGGACTTGAGCTGCGAGTTCACGTTTGGGATAGAAGCGCTTGGGCTCTTTTTGAAAGTGAATGCCCTGGAGGTTGAGCGAGCGAATGCGCTCTACGGTTTCGGCGTCGGCCTTTCTGGCCACCCAGCAAAAAGTTTTGTGCGCTTTGCAGTCGGCGAGAACGACGCGCGGATCGTCTTTGGTAATGCGGGAGATGAGACTGACGGTGTTGGCGAGGTCGGGCGTTTCGGTGGGGACGATGAAGGCGGAGTCGACGTCGATGGACATTGCCAGTTCGTGGCCGGCACGGTCGTAGATAATGCCGCGCCTCGAGGAGAGTTCAAAGCTGCGCTGCTGCTGATGCTGGGCGCGGCGCTCGAAATCGCCGTAGCAGAAGATCTGGAGATAGACGAGGCGCAGGCAGATGACGACGAGCCAGAGGCACAGGAATCCGGCGAGAGCGTAGAGCCTGAATCGGCCGCTGTTCGAAGAGTTTGCCGCCATTTCAGTTCTCAGAAAATTTCGGCGGCTCCGAGGAGCCGCCAGCACTGCCAACAAAATGCATAGGTCCTTCGCTTCTCCACCCCATCAAGCCAAACCCGGGCTTGATGGGGACCCCGGTTCGCTCAGGATGACAATGCCATCCCCGCGATGGAACTCAACCTCGAACTTAGCGGGCCGATACGACCGCTACTGGCCTTACGCTCGCCATAACCGGGGCGGTCGGATCCGCGACGGCATCCATGGGAATTACCTGGCCCGGATCGGGCGCTTGCAGGCCGAGCTTGCGCGCCATGGCGTCGATGCGTTCGGGATCGCGCAGGGAAGCTTCTTCCAGGCGCAGGGCTTGATTCATTCCTGCCAGACCGTCGCGCTGCGAACGCAGAGTTTCAATCTTGTATCCGTACTCGATGGCGCGGAAATGCTGCAGGGCATATCCCATGACCAGCAGGAACAGGAGGCACAGGGCGATACCGAAGATGCGCATTTCGCGCTCGCGGCGCGGGTCCTCGACCTTTACCAAGCGCGAATTGTCGATGCGCTTGCGGAAGTAGATCTCGGGCGTGCCCAGCCAGCAGGACTTGCGCCGATCAGAAGGAGTTATTTTGTGCATCGCCACGGCCGAGCTCATGAGTTATGCCACTCCAGATTCTTGCCATACAATGTTGTCCGCGTTTTCCTGGGCCGATGCGATCCAGGGTTCGATTTCCAACGGCGCAGGATTCTGTGTTTTTGCTTCGGCGCGTTCGACCGTCGCGATTAGATCCTCGATCATTCTTCCGGTGAACATCATTTCTTAAGTTTCCGATCTCATTTCCGGACGCGGCCTTTTGTTTTTTGAGCTTGGCCGCTCCGAAATAACTCCACCACAGAGTTCCGGGGCTAAAGCCCCGTTATGTTTGCCGATAACGCGGCCCTGAAGGGCCGCTCTTCCACATTTCGCTCTTGGCGATCTGTGCACTTCTACACTGTTTACCCGGCGCGCTTTACAATCCCCGCACCGGGGGCCCGGCAGTTTCTCCGGACTAACTCAAACTTCTTTGCCGCCACTGGCTGCGCGGGCAAGAATGCCCGCGCCACACTAAATTCTTTCGGCCGCGCGCATCTTGGCGCTGCGCGAACGCGGGTTGCGACCTATCTCTTCTTCTGTGGCCGTCACCGGCTTTTTGGTCAACAGCCGGTAGAGGCCTTGCTTTGCGCCTTCGCGCATCGCATCCTTGACGATTCTGTCTTCGAGCGAGTGGAAACTGATCACCACCAGCCTTCCGCCCGGCTTCAGCACGCGAGGCGCCGCCTCCAGCAGTGCTTTCAGATCGTCCAGTTCACGGTTTACGAAGATTCGGAGAGCCTGAAAGGTGCGAGTCGCAGGATGAATACGCTCATGCTTCATTGACCGGGCCGCGGCTGATACGACGTCTACAAGTTGCTTTGTCGTCTGTATCGGCCGCGACCGGACAATGGCTCTGGCGATTCTCCGCGACCTCCTTTCCTCACCGAATTCGTAAATCACATCGGCAAGCTCGCGCTCGTCGATGTGGTTTACCACTTGTTCGGCGGTTCGGCCCGACATCGGATTCATCCGCATGTCCAAGGGCCCATCCGCCTGAAAACTGAATCCCCGCGCTGAGTCGCCGAGTTGCAGGCTGCTTACGCCCAGGTCGGCCAGTAGGCCGTCGATCGTCGCTGGTCGTTGGTCGTTCGCAAGGTCTGCGAACGATCCGTGCAGCAACGTGATGACGGGCCAGTCTGGTCGTTGGTCACCAACGACTGGAGCGAGCCTTTGGCTCGCGACCTCCAGCGCTGCTGGATCCTTATCGAAGCCAATCAAATGTCCCGGTGCGCCGAGGCGTTTTGCGATTTCGTAACTGTGCCCGCCAAGGCCCACCGTGGCGTCGAGATAAGTCCCGCCACCCCGGACGGCTAAAAAGTCGATCGCTTCTTTTAAAAGAACCGGGACATGGCCCGCTTGCCCATGCCCACCCCGCTCGGGGGTGTCTGTGAAACCCTCCGCCACTAGATGCCCAGCTCGTCGAGCGTCTTCTCATCCTCAGGCGTGAACTTCTCGGTCTCAATCTCCTGCCGGTACGCTTCGAGGTTGCGAACTTCCAACACCGTCTGAAAGCCGACCACCGCGACTTCTCCCTTCAGTTGCGCGGCATCCCGCAGCAACTGCGGAAGCAGCAACCGGCCCTGGCC
>JBAQIB010000034.1:0-39246 GCA_049288625.1 Terriglobales bacterium
CAACACGTTCGAAGTTGACGGCAGCGACGTGCTCAATACCGGTCTAAACCGGTCGGCCAGCACACTCGTGGTTTACCCAAGCCTGGATGCCATTCAGGAAGTCAAAGTGCTGACTTCAAACTACGGAGCGCAATATGGGCGCACCGCATCGGGCACGGTGCAGGTGAGCACCAAGGCGGGGACGGCTAAACTCCACGGCAACATTTACGATTTCATCCGCAATGAGTTCTTCAATTCACGCAATTATTTCGACCTTACCCCCAAAGCCCCGCTTTACCGCCGTCAGGATTTCGGCGGTACCATCGGCGGCCCGCTAACCATTCCCGGTGTTTTCAACACAGCAAAAGACAAGACATTCTTCTTCTTCTCCGAGGAAGTGCGGCTGGAAAAGAGCCCGATCGAGTACAACCAGGCGGTGCCGGGCCTGAAAGAACGCGGTCTCATCATGACCTCGAACGGGATCCAGAAATATCTGAGCCCTCCCGGGTTGGGGCAAAACGGTGTAGGCGTCGGACAGATTGGGCAGATTTTCGATTTTACTGATGTGTGTCCTCCGGGGGTGGGAGGCTTTGTTCGGAACCAGTTTCCGGATTGCCCGAGCAGCCCAACCGCAAGCACACTCACGAACGAAGCTGCTCTCGATTATCTGGAAGCAACTCCAACGGGCTTCTTTGCTCCTGCCGCAGTAGACAAGAACGCCGAATTAATCCTTAACTCGAACCTGATACCGCTGCCTAACTCTCCCATCGGGTGCAATTACACCCTGCGGACTGGCTTCGTGTTGGACGCTTCCGATCCCAATCGCTGCTACGATGCGGCCGTTTCGCCCTCCACCTACTGGCGCGAAGAACTTTTTCGCATTGATCACAACTTGACGCCGAAATTAAAAGCGTCGTTCCGCTACATCCACGATGCCTGGAACACGACCGTACTGGCGCCGCAATGGAGTTACCTCAGCGTCACAAATCCGTCCGCGGCTACCTTCCCAACCGTTCAAAACTCTTTTTACGGCCCCGGATTAAACTTGGTCGCCAGCCTGACGCATACGATTTCGGCAACGCTCATCAACAACCTAGTCGTGAGCTACACCAACGCCAGGATCACTCTTGCGGACAAGAATGGCACGGGAGGGGCCCAGTTCCAGCGCAACCCGGCACTCGATCTGCCGCTGGTGGGCCAGGCCGGCCAGTGCAATCCGGTCTTAAGCGCGGACCCTGCGACAGGTGCTCCGGAATGTGCCATTGGAAGCCTCTTCAACAACGGCTTCGGCGGCAAGATGCCGGGGGTGGCCATACTGGGCACGAATGCTGCCTACGGAGGAAGAGGCTTTACCGAAGATCCTTCCTATATGCCCTGGGAGCACACCAATCCCACCTATTTCGTCCGCGATGACGTAGGAAAGGCGCATGGCAGACATACGCTGCAGTTTGGGGCGCAGTACGTCGACTCCCAGCGCAATCAGGACAACAATGTGATCGGGGCAGCTTCCGGCGAGCAAGAGGGCTTGCTTGCCTTCGCCAACCAGAATCGCACCACTGGCAATGCCTTCGCGGATTTCCTGCTCGGCAACATTCAGACCTTCACTCAGGACTCCACTCAGCACCGTTACTATCAGCGTTACCAGCTGGCCGAGCCGTACTTCCAGGATGACTGGAAAGTAAGCAGCCGATTCACAGTAAATCTGGGCTTGCGGCTGAGTTTGTTTGGCACTTTCCACGAAAAATATCACAACGCCTGGAATTGGGAGCCCAGCCAATATACGCCGGGAGTTTTTTCCGTAGACCAGAACTACGGCGAACTCTTGTACAACAACGCTCCGCTGCAATCATCCACACTTCTGTCCAACCCGGGCATCGTTAGCGCGTTGGGTTTCGTGCAGTGCGGAGTGGGACACAGTCCGGCGGGATGCATGCAGGGTCATCTGTTTAACTGGGCGCCTCGGATTGGTTTTGCCTGGGATCCCAAGGGCGACGGTAAGACGTCGATCCGCGCCGGGTATGGAATTTTCTATGAACACGGCACCGGAAACGAGGCCAACACCGGCTCGCTTGAAGCCAGCGCCCCTGTCGTTCTTAGCGTGACGCAGTCGGTTCCCGTCAGTTACCCATGTATTGGCAATGTGGGCTATGGATCCGGCTTCAACGGCACCTACCAGCCATGCGGAGTCGGCGCACCTTCGGCCGGCTCGCTATACCCGATTGACGTTACGTCCATTCCGACGCAAGCAATCTGGCCCTACGCGCAGCAATGGAGCCTGGGCATGCAGCGCGAGGTGTCGCGCGACTTTGTGGTGAACCTCGCGTATGTGGGTAGCAAGGGCACGCACTTGACCGTGGGGACCCAGCTTAATCAATTGCCGCCTCTTCCTGCGAGCGCAAACCCTTTCGGGCCGAATGAGCCGCTGACCATTGACGATTGCACTGTGCCGCAAAACCCGGCGGACGTGGGTACATTGTTTCCAGGCGCTAACGCGGCGCCCCCCAACGCACTCCCTAATTGGATCCCTTTCTCCTTGCAAAGCGGAACACTCGTCCATTCGAACTCCCCGGCTTACGCGTATTTGCAGGCCGCCTGTACCAACTTTCACATCCCCAATGTCAATTCTCTTGTGTCTCTTGTGGGGCCCTCACCAGTGCCGCTCCACCCGTACCCGGGACTGGCCAGAGTCCTCGCGCTCCAGAACGTAGCCAATTCCAGCTATCACGCTGTTCAATTCACGGCGCGGCGCACGCGTGGCGCACTCACTACAGGCGTCTCATATTCCTATAGTCACTCGATTGACGATTCTTCCGACCGCAGCGACCCGGTCCTGGTGAACTCTTACGACCTGGCTGAGAACCGGGCGAGTTCGAATTTTGACGAACGGCATCTGCTGACGTTCAACTACATTTATCAATTTTCACTTAAAAATTTGGTCCATAACATTGGCGACTGGGCGAACGCGCGCGAAGCTGGCGCGGCGGCGGACCAAACCGCACCCGCTCCCAGGTGCTGCTCAGGACTCGCAGACAATTTTCTTCAGGGCTGGGAGTTTTCTGGCATCACGCTGTTTCATTCGGGTACGCCGTTCAGTGTGATCAACACTGCCGGAAACACCGGCATCTCGGTCACGGATAACGCCGGCGTCTCCAGTAACCTGGGCATCGCCGATTCTTATCCGGACGTAGTAAGAGGAGCGCCGAAGCCCGGCAATAACTCACAAAGCTTCGGGCCACTTCTGCTGAACCCATCGCAGTTCGTGGCTCCACGCGGACTTACCTTCGGGGACGCCGGCCGCAATTTCCTGAATAACCCGTCGCAATTAAATTTCGATATGGCATTAGCCAAGCACTTCAAGATAACGGAAGCCAGCCAACTCGAGTTTCGCGCTGAGGCTTTCAACGTATTCAACCATACGTCATTCCGCATCTACGATCCGGACAATCCGGGCAGCACGGGTAACAACGTCATCAGCTGTTATGCCGGGCCAGCTTATTCCGCCGGCTATAAGGGCAGCGGCGTTGATTGCGTTACTGGAGCGTCTTTCCTGCATCCGGTCGATGCCCATCGTCCCCGCACCTTGCAATTCGCTTTAAAGCTTGCATTTTGAGGAATTGGAGATCATGACTAAGGTGCAACAACGCGCGGCGGCCTGCAGAACCCGATGCGGTCTTACTGCGGCGCTCGCGAACAGTCTATGCATTTTGGTACTTGCCGCTGTCACTGCCTTCCTGTCGTCATGTGGCAACAGCAGTTCCAGTTCGGAACCGACTGGCGCCCTTACCGGCAACTGGCAGATCACGATGACCCCCACCAGTGGGTCCTCGTTCATCGGCAGCCCCCTGCAGGGCGGCTTCTTACTGCAGCAGAATGGTTCGGTCACGGGACAGATTGTGCTCTCAATCACGACGTCTTCGGGAGTCTGCAACACCGGCGTGGCGACCGTCACCGGGACCGTGAGTGGGCGGACTGCGACCATCAGTTTAGCCGTGAACACTTTGAACAGCGGCGGAAACCCGACAACGCAAACGCTTACCTTGAGCGGCGGACAGCTCGGCACCAACAGCCTTGGCACTCCGACAATCCAGGGCACAAGTTTTGCCTTCTCGGCCGACGGCTACGGACAAGTGAACGGCAGGCTCGTGCCGTGCGGATTAGGAGCGGACACCGGAACCTGGAGTGCGACCTCTTACCCGCCGGTGACCGGCGCAATTCAGGGTTTTTTCCACAGCTTTACTGGCAACGCTGGCTTAAACGGTCAGGAATTTCCACTGCTCGGAAACATTGTGCAGGGACCCAACAGCGGAGCCAGCTACGCTTCGATTAGCGGCTCGCTCGTTTTTCAGTCGGCAAACCAGGGCAGTGATTATCCCTGCTTAACGACAGCTTCGGTTAACGGCGTAATCAGCGGAAACAACGTCAGTCTCCAAATCTATGGCACCAATGGTCTAGTCGTCGGTCAGATCGGAACGGGAGGTTCGCCGCCTGCTGGCGTTTCCATCAATCCGGTGACTTTGACCAACAGCACAACCGGCGGCCTCGTGATACAGGGCCAGCTCGGCTACGCGCTGACCACAAAATCTTGCCCACAAGGTTCCGCACTGATAGGGGACACAGGGAACATCTGTCTCGCTCTTGGCAACTCTACCGGTTGCACGCAGCCGATTACGCTTTCCCCACTCTCCACGATATTCCTCCCCCAGCTACTCGGATCGACGCCAACGCAACAGACAATCACGATTTCAAACATCACAAGCTCGCCCCTGGCTAACGTGAAGGTCCAACTCACAGGGAACGACAGTCTATTTTTCTACCCGCAAGGCGGCGGAGACTTTACCGGTGCCCCCAACTTCACCGTCGTGCAAACCGGACAGGCGAACGATTGCACTACTCTGGCGCCGCTCGGCACTGCCTTCACTCTCGCGACTAGTTGCGAGATTACAGTTCAGTTCTCTCCTCAAGAGAGCTGTCCGTGGCTGCCGGCGTCCTATCTTGGGAACTCGACTCCGCCATTTGTGGAAAACCCTTCGCGTTGTCCCAATCCGGTGTCCGATACTCTGACGGTTAATGTCCCATCGGGCGACACTGAAGACTCCGATGGAACGTTCTCAACACCTATCTCCGGCACTGGCTTGAGCGCGATTGTGCCCTCGACGGGCGAACTTGACTTCGGCTCCGAAACCATCGGCGAAACCGGGCCGCCGCAAACGATCACCTTTACCAACCAGGGTTCCAACGCGGTGCAGATCCTGCCCGGCGCTGACACTTGTAACACTTTGAATCAGCAGAACCTGCCTTACCCGTTGACAATTGCCAGCCCCGTGGCCGGCTTCCAGATAGACAGAATCGGCTTCCCCCAGGCTCCGAATACCCAGCAAGAGGCGCTTATTCAACCTCAAATGAGCACCACGCCTCCTACTGTTAGTTACGCTTGCGACTTCGATACTCAGAGCAAGACGCAGAATTTTCAGATCGCTCCCGCCCCTGCCAGCACGTGCTTGGCAGCGGGTCAGGGAGTAATTCTGCAACCTCTGCAGAGCTGCACACTGCAAATCGCTTTTGCGCCCCAACCGGAGGCCTGGAACACGATTCCCATAAACGGCGCAATCGGGCTCGATTATTTTCTCGAGTTCAACACGGTGCAATGCAATTCGGGAGAATCCAACTGCGAGATCGACAGTGGTCGCTTCCCCGTCGAACTTAAGACCGAGCCACCCAGCCCGTTGCGCTTGCTTCCGGCCGCAGGTGTGGACTTTGGCACGCTAACGGAGGGCACACTGAGTGCACCAGTGAATGTGACGCTGTTTAACGATCCGATCGATCCCAATTCCGCAACCGTAACTATAACCTCCAAGATTGTCTCTGGCGATTATCTCGAATTGGATAATTGCCCTTCCAGCCTGGCTCCGAACGACAGTTGCGCAATAACGTTCAATTTCAAGCCCAAGGTCATAGGGTTCGACAACAGCACGTTCACTATCAACTACAACACACCGACCCAATCGGGATTGGTGCAAACAATTTTTCTGCGCGGCGCTGGGCAATAGGTTCGCCGCGGGACCCGTCTCGACCGGGCGATGGATGAATGATGAATTCACAAATCGCGGAGGGCTGCGGTGAAAAGCAAGACTTCAAGGAGGCTCGCAGTGGCAGCTTTGCGACGGATTCTCATACTAATCTTGGCGGGTGCGATTTGTCTTCTCGCCGCCTGCGGCGGCAGTTCCTCGAGTAAGAGCAACCAAACCGGTGTCACCATTACCGTGGCGCCGCCGGCCAGCACGACCATTCCCGTCGGCAACACCACGGGGATTCCGTTTACGGCTACCGTCAACAATGACCCGGGCAACTACGGAGTGGACTGGGCCATCACTTGCACAAGCAGTTTTACGGCCGGTTGCGGCACGCTCAATATCCCCACCATGCATGCCCCGAGCCCATCGACAGTTACCTACTTTCCGCCCGCGGATTTTGCGGCCGGCACTCTAACGGTCAATGTCACCGCATTCGCCACCGCCGATCATACCCAGAATCAAACCACCGCAGTCACCGTCACCTCTTATACCAGCGCGCTCAGCGGCACTTATGTCTTTCAGGCCCAGGGAAGCGACAACGCCTCACAGCCCTACCAACTTGCCGGCGTCCTCACTCTCGACGGCAACGGCAATATAACCGCCGGTGAGCAAACGCTGGACACCATAGCTGGATTTTCCGCAGCGTACGGCGTGCAGCAAGGTTCTGGCAGCCTGCCCAGCACTTATTTCATTGGAGCGGACGGACGCGGCACCATTACACTCAATCTTGAGCAAACTGGTACCAGTGGCAATACGCTTCAGGAAATCTTTAGCCTCGTAGTAATCTCCAGCTCCGAGGCGCTAATCGCGGAACTGGATTCGAAATCCTCCGCAGGCACATTGGAGTTGCAAAGCGCGACTGCGCTTTCGCTGCCTGCCTCCTTCGCGTTCGTCGCCAGCGGTGTCGACTCCGGCGGTAGTTCTCTGGATAAGAATGGCCCCATGCCGATCGCCTTCGGCGGTGTTCTCAACATCGATTCGTCGGGCAACGTCTCACTCGTCGGCAGCGAAGCCGATGAGGACTACAACAAAAAACTGATCGACTGCCCGGCGAATACCGGAATTTCCGGAAGCGTGTCGCCGCCCGACTCCTTTGGCGCTTTCCTGATTGATCTCGTTGGGCATTCAAGCTGTCTGGATTCCGACGGGAACCCCGCGACGTTTGATCCCACTCAACTCATCGGCTACATCGTTGACGCCAACCACATTCGCCTGGTCGAGAATGACGACCTCGACGGTGCCAACGGCTTCTTGACTGCTGGACTCGCGGTCGGGCAGGGCTCAGCAGCCGGCTCATTCACCAACGCCTCATTCTCTGGGCCGTACGTGTTCGGTATCCTTGGTTCGAATCTCCCAACGTCTGGCAACCCGGTCCTGGTGCCTTCTTCGTTAACATCCGCCGGCGCTGTAAATGCCGATGGCAGCGGAGACCTCAGCGGATACACCGATACTTTCTTGCAATTTGACAGTGCGGGCAGCCCCACCCAGGTGAATTCTCCGTTTAGCAACGGGAATTATCAGACCGACCCTTTGGGCCGCGTCGCTTGGACAAATTTGATTTTCAATGTAGGTTCCTTTAAGCCAGATTTCATCGCCTACCTTAACGGCGATGGGACACCGCTTGTCCTTTACGGCGAAACCAACGGAAGTTACCTGAGCGTGGGGGCGGGAGTCGCGTATCCCCAGGCAATGCCACCTCTTGCTTTTGGCAGCGGAGAGACCTACGGCATCAGCTTCACGCTGCAGAATGGAAGCGAAGACGACGGCACCGGCCAGATGACCTCGTCTTACAACGGAACGACGATACTCTTGAACGGCACGGCCGATGACCTCAACGGTAATGACTTCCCGGGAAGCGGGACGCCGATCACCCTCAGCGACACTTTTACCCAGCAGGAGAATATGGCCGGCGCAATCATGGGAACTTTCCTCAGCGGCAACGGGGGCGGCTATGTGAATTATTATCTGGTCGACGATAACCACGGCTTTTTGATCGAAACCGACCTGACCACCTCGTCACAAGTTGCCTTGGGCTACTTTTCCCAGGCCTGCGACGTCACGAGCGCGAACGCCTGCCAGACGGCCGCTGCAAAGTCTTCCAGAAGGCATGCATCGAAAGGGCGAGGCTCCCGCCGCCTGTGGAACAACCCTGCAACGTCTTGGCGTTGAGGTGGCACGGCCTTTGGCCGTGAGTCTCATGCCGCCGCAGTTAGCCGCGTCAGCACGACTGGAAATTAACCCTCCTTTAACAGGAGCGCACCATTCAACGAAGCTTGTGCCGGAGTTCTTCACGGTACACCACCGGCACGACATCTTCCCCGAATACATTTTTGAACGTGACCAACACGACGCTAGCCGGCGATGTATGTCCTGTTGTCGGGGCGAAGTGAAAACGCGGCGAGACGCTTTTGTCGGAAAGTCGGGTAGTGGGTTCATATGATCATGCTGACCCACTACCGAAAGTCGCTGCGCCTTTTCACCGTCACGGGGCGAATAACGAGTAAGCGGGCTCCAGCCAGCCACCACGAAAACTCGTTTTTGCTGACGCACAGTACTCGAGATCAGGTCCACCATAAATTGTCGCGGTACTGGTACTATCACTTGAAATCTTGTTGAGCAGCGCCTTGGCGCAGGCCGGATCAACCAAACCTACAAGTGCGTCCTTGTTATTGTTAGGATGCTAGGCTTGGAAGATACTTGGCAAACGTCGGTTCCGCTTCCTGGACTGGGGTAGGTGAAACTTTCTTCAATGCGGCCCCGGCGCGGTATCTGGCTATCTCATCTTGCAGACATTGTTCGCGAGTCTTGTCGGGCTGTTCGATCTATCCGCTAAGGTTGCTACAGCAACTACCATTGCCGATCTAGAAAAGTCTGTTCAAGCGGCCGTTGGAACCTCCAATTTGATGGAATTCGCCCGCTTTGACATAGGCGACGTCGGCGAAAGGAACGAGGCGGACAAGGACGCCGGACTCTCCGCCTCGTCGTCGGAAATCCGCTCATCATGAAAGAGATGGTCAAGACCGTTCCCGATGCCGCATCGTATGCGCCGGTAACGATCCTCGTCGACGAGCGCGCCGACGGAGTCCACCTGTTCTTACGACCCGATGGCCAGTCTCATTGCCCCATACGGGAGTGATGCTGCACTCACTGTCGCCGGAGATCTCGACTCCAAAGTCTAGAGTCTGCTGAAGACGGCCGCGCATTGACGAAAGGAGCCTCCTTTGAAACGAGATTCCGCTACACTATGCGAATATCGTTTGCTGGGGATTGTTGATTGGACAAATTGAGGAGCCGGTCGCGCTGTCTCGTTTTTGCGTTTTGTCTACTGAGCCTGCTCTCAGCGACCGCGCAGGCGGTTCCGCCGGAACTCTATTCGGGCCTCAAATGGCGTTTGATCGGCCCCTTTCGCGGTGGGCGCGCGGTGGCCGTTACCGGCGTTCCCGGGAATGCAACAACCTTTTACTTTGGGTCGGTTGACGGCGGCATTTGGCAGACCACGGATGCGGGGATGGTTTGGAAGCCAATTTTTGACCGCCAACAGATCGCTTCCATCGGCGCAATTGCGGTAGCGCCTTCCGATCCGAAAACCATTTACGCCGGTACCGGTGAGGCGGACATTCGTTCGGATTTGTCGTCCGGGGATGGAATCTACAAATCGACGGACGGGGGCCAAACCTGGAACAATGTTGGGTTGCGCGATTCACGGCAGATCAGCCGCATCGTGATCGATGCTCATAGCGCAGATGTCGTCTATGTCGCTGCGCTTGGCCATGCCTACGGAACCAACCCAGAACGCGGCGTGTTCAAAACGGCTGATGGTGGCGTGCACTGGACGAAAGTTCTAGATCAGGGCCCGGACATTGGAGCGGCGGATTTGGCGATCGCCGGCGGAAATTCCACCCTTCTTTTTGCGACGATGTGGCACGCGCATCGCCCGCCCTGGAGCACCTATGCTCCGCTCGGCGGTCCGGGTAGCGGGCTTTATCGGTCTTCCGACAGCGGGCAGTCCTGGTCGCATCTGACGGGAGCCGGCTTGCCGGGTGGCGATTGGGAGCGCGCGGGAGTGGCCGTTTCTGCGAACGGAAAGCGAGTCTATGCGCTGATTGACACGAAGAAAGCGGGCGCTGCTGGCCTTTATCGCTCCGATGACGGCGGCGATTCCTGGGCGCTTGTAAATTCCGATTCCCGTCTCACCAGCCGTTCGTGGTACTTCAGCAATCTCACCATCGACCCGAAGAACGACGATGTGATCTACATTCCGAATGTCGCGCTCTACCGCTCCGAGGACGGCGGCAAAACGATTGCCATTGTTCGTGGCGCTCCCGGTGGCGACGACTATCACCAGATTTGGGTCGATCCGGCAGATTCGACTCGCATGATTCTTGGGACCGACCAAGGGACCACAATTAGCGTGGACTACGGTAAAACGTGGAGTTCCTGGTACAACCAGGCCACTGCCCAGCTTTATCACGTCATCACGGATAACAGATTTCCTTATGCCGTTTACGGCACGCAGCAGGACAGCGGCGCCATCGCGGTGCCGAGCCGCACCGACCACGGACAGATCACCGCGCGCGACTGGTTTTCGCCGGGTGGAAGCGAGAGCGGATATATCGCACCTGACCCGAACGATCCGAACATTATCTACATCACTGGCACATACGGATCGGTGGGCCGCTTTGATTTGCGCACCTCATTCACCCAGGACATTACTCCGTGGCCGGTTACAACCTGGAACACGGAAATCAACGAGCGCAAGTATCGCGATCCGTGGACGCCTGTGCTCGTGCTCTCGCCCTTTGACAAGAAGACGCTCTACCTGGGCACACAGTTCGTGATGAAGACCACTGATGGCGGTCTGCATTGGGAAACGCTTAGTCCTGATTTGACCGGCTCGGCAGAACCAGCACAAGAAAAAGGGGCGGGGGGACCCGCGACCGTTGAGAACTCGAAGCAACGAGGATACGGCGTTGTATTCACTATTGCACCCTCAAGCCTGAATGGCGATCTCATTTGGGCAGGGAGCGACACCGGGCTGATCCACATGACACGAGATGGAGGAAAAACGTGGAAGGACGTCACGCCCAAGGGACTGCCCGACTGGAGCAAGATATCGCTGATTGAGGCTTCGCATTTTGAGCCCGGAGAAGCCTATGCGGCGGTCGACCGGCATCGTCTGGATGACCAGCAACCATATCTTTACCGCACTCGTGACTACGGGGCGAGTTGGGAGCAAATCACGGACGGAATTTCTGCGCCGTCATTCCTGCGGGCGGTGCGGCAGGATCCGCAGGATAAGAATTTACTGTTCGCTGGAACCGAACTCGGAATCTACACTTCCTTTGATGATGGCGATCACTGGCAATCGCTGCAGTTGAATCTCCCCGCGTCCTCGGTGCAGGACATAGCTGTCCACGGCGATGACCTTGTGATTGCTACGCATGGACGTTCGTTCTGGATTCTCGATGACATCTCGTCGTTGCGGCAGGTCCACCGTGCCAAGGCGGCCGCCGACGCATGGCTCTACTCTCCCGCTACCGCGGTTCGCGTCGACAACGATCGGTTCCTGGGAACTCCGATTCCTCCGGAAGAACCTGCGGCTGAGAATCCGCCGAACGGCGCAATTGTCGATTACTACTTGAAGGGCGCGGCAGAACGGGTGACGCTCGAAATCCTCGATTCTCAGGAAAAGACAGTTCGCGTTTTCTCCTCCGCCTCCCGGAAAGAAAGCAAGCGTCCGCCAGTTGCGATCGCGGAACGGTGGTTTCCAAAACCCCAGATTCTTGAGACAACGTCGGGGATGCACAGGTTCGTGTGGGACCTATCTTGGAGCCCAGTCAGTAGCGATCAAGAAGAGCGCGGGGGTGACGAGGAATATGGCGCGCCGCGCGCACCTCGCGTGATTCCGGGAGTCTATCAGGTCAGACTCACGGTGGATGGGGTCAGCCTGGCGCAACCGCTTAAGGTGGCCATGGATCCTCGGTCAGCCGCAACGCCAGCAGAGTTGGAGCAACAATACGAACTTGGCCGAAAGATGTTCACGGAAATGACGGCCACCCGTCAAACCCTGGCTGACATTCGCTCGGTAAGAGCACGGCTCACTGCGGTTGGACAAAGGCCAAGCACGCAACAGACGGACCTTAAGTCGGCAATCACTGAAATCGAGAACGCGATTAAGACGATTCTTACCGGTAACGGAGCACGCTCGGGCGAAGGCATGGGGCTCGAGCTTGCGAGCAGCGGTATTAGCGGCGCACTGCGAGTGGTCGAGAGTGGAGATCGAACGGTACCATCGCAGGCCATCGCGGTATTCGAGGAAGCGGATCGAGCGGCGAAAATGCGCATGGACGAATGGACCCGGCTTAAGACGACGCGCTTGCGCTCGCTGAGTGGTCAATTGAAGCAAGCAATTGACGGTTCGGAGTCTTTGGACGAGAACTGACCCGCATTGGAAGAACCGGGCTCGAGCGCAAGCAAGTGCATTGGAAGTGCACAAAGTTTCATCGCTTCCCAGTGCCTATTCTTCAGTCTTAATTCAGTTGACAGGCGCGCCATTCAATAGCAGACTCGTGCAGCAAGGGTGAGCATGACGAAGCGGTGCTGTTCTGCGCCGATGGGGATCTTCGTTCTCTCCAAGGTCATGCGGTGAATTTCACTCTAAATGACGGCGCAACAGCCGGAACGGCGAATAACGGGGGGGGTATGAAAATAGGAATCGCGAAACTGATCAGGGTGGCCGCCATCGCGGCCTTGGTGGTGATTGCTGGAAGCACAGGGGCGTGGGCTCAGAACTGCCCCACGTCTCCCAACTATCTTCCAGATTTCAGCTCGAACCAAAACTGTCTCGCGCTGAACAACAACGGCGCGGGCACCGGATACCCGGGCTTCTACCCGGCAGTCCCGCCGCCCCCAACGGGGGTGACGACCGTGTTACGCTTAACTCCAAACCAATTCTTTTGGGCGGGGTCTGCCTGGTACACCACACAGCAGCCGGTCGCGGGCGCTTTTTCCACCACGTTCACATTTCAGCTGAGCGGTACCTCCGAAGGCGGGTCCGGCAACGCCGATGGAATTGCGTTCCTGATTCAAAACTCGCCTGCGGGCACCATGGCCTTAGGCCCTGACGGTTGCGGCATCGGCTTTGGCGATGACAGTCTTATCGGCTGCACGCCGCCGACCGGCGGCATTCCGAACAGTCTGGCCGTTGAGTTCAACAGCTTCCTGAATAGCGGCATCGACCCGAGCTCCAGCGATGTCACCATTCAGAATTGCTCAGGCACTGGACCAAACAGCGTCGACCCGAGCTGCACCATCGCTGTTAACGATCTCACTCAACTGGCAAATCCGATCCAAATCGCCGATGGCAACGTGCATACCGTGACCATCAACTATTCGGGCCCCAGCACCAAACTGCTGGATGTGATCCTGGACAACGTCGACTTGTTTTCGGGCGGCGTAGTTTTCGATTTAACCACCCTGGGATTGGCCAACAGTAATACCAACGCCTGGGTTGGATTCACGGCGGCAACCGGTGGTGGGGATGACAACCAGGACATTCTGAGTTGGACATTCACGCCGCAGGCTCAGACCACCGTGGTTACAACCACTTCGCCGGCCACACTTTCCTTCCCAAATGCCTCAGGAAATAACGTCTACTCCTACACGGCGCAGCTGACGACCCCGTATGCTAACCCGGTTGTCGAAGTCCAGCCGATATTGATGACGGCAGCGGCTTGCGATGCGCTCGTGCAAAAGAACTTCTGGCCAGCCCGCTGCTTTGTCTACCAGAACGCCGAGAATACCGGCATGGATGCGGCCGTAATGTTCGCCGTTACCTGCCCGGACGCTCCGGGTGAAACGTGCGGCTCAGTCGCCCAGCAGAATTTCTTTGCGACGCTGGGTACCGTGTTCAGTTATGTACCATCTGACAACCCGTTCTTCATATATCCGGGGATTCTCGGCCCCTTAAACCCATTCCCGGGTTGGCTCAAGGGAGAAGGTCCGAATCCCTTAGCCCCTTGCACACCACCCGCGAGCGGTCCGCTGTTTCAGAGCAACCAGATTTCAGGTTTCTCGATAACAGGCGATCCTAATGGCAAAACCGTGGGAGGAAGCGGCGGCACGGCTTCCTGCTGGGTAGCTACTTACGACACACCCGGCGAAATCTGGCCGGGGATCAAGATCACGTCTCCTAAGTCGACGACCTATACCAAGGGTCAGGTAGTGGCAGCGACTTACAGCTGCAACAATCCGGCTACATCGCAGCCTGTGAGCAGCCCGACGGGTCCGTATCTGACCGCAGCTACCTGCACGCAGTCGTCGGGGGTGCAGACCTCCTGCACACAAACCAGCAGCGGCCTGTCGTGTACTGGTACGGTTGATACTTCAACCAAAGGACTGCACACGTTCCTGGTAACGGCCATCGACTCGGGCGGCAACCAGAACCTGGATTTGGTGCTGTACAACGTCAAATGAGCTGAGCAGTAGACTTCGCTGGAAACAGGCGCGGTCGATAGCGAGGGGCGCTGCAAGAGCAGCGTCCCTTTTTTGCCCACGAACCCTTCCGAGTGAACGCTAGCCTTTGGCTGCTTGGGCCTCGCGGGTCGAGTCGTCGTAGATGACCTTGAAGTCCGATCGCTGCAGTAACTTCTCTGCGCCAGGGTCCTTTTTCATCGCGTCCAGCACGCGGAGAGCCTCGCGATAATTATCCTGCGCCTCACTGCGGCCCCCGGAATCCCGCTGAATTGTGGCCAACAGATAATGCCCTCTCGCACTTAGAGGCTGCATTCCCAGCTTGTCCGAGAGTTGCAGGGCCCGCTCCAATTCCTGGCGGGCCAGGGAGCGGTCGCGGTTCTGCATCATGGCCTCCGCCATCAGCATCGAGCATTCAACGGAAGCGTACTTGAGCCCAAGTTCGTCCGCTTTCTGAATCAACTGCCGAAGACTGGCAATGGCTTGTTGCGTTTGTTTTTCCTGAACCTGGACTCGAGCCACGTTCGCTTTTGCGATCAGAACCTTGTCGGCTTCTTTGCTGCGCGTGGCAGCCTGAAGCGCTTCTGTGTAGGAGGCGAAAGCAGATTTCAGGTCTCCGCGATAGAAAAATGCATCGCCCTGAAATCCCAAGGTGCTGGCCACCATGCTGTCGCTTTTCAGGTCGCGCGAAAGGCGCAGTGCCTCTTCAAGATAAGCCTTCGCCTCGTCTCCGCGCCCCGCCAGGATCAGCGCTTCCGCAGCCTCCCCCAGCACTTGGGGTGTCCAGTAGGTCTTGTCCTGGATGTCACGGAACGCCTTGAGAGCCTCCTGCTCGGAATTAATCGCTGCGCCGAAACGCCCTTGATAGACAAATAGCGTGCCCAAACCGTAAGACTCAACGGCTGCGCCACGCGGGTCGTTCATGCTGCGCCGCAAATCCAAGGCGCGCAAGTAGTACGAAGTCGCCTGTTCGTATTGGCCCATGTCGAGATAAGTTTCGGCGAGGTTGTGGACGGCCTCGACAATGTCCTGAGGAACCTTCGACTTTTCCCGAAGCTGAAGCGCTTGCTGATAATAGGTAAGAGAATCTTCGAACTGGCCCTTTTCCGAATACACAGTTCCAATATTGTTCAAACAGATGGCCTGCAAGCTCTCGTTGCCGAGATCGCGTTCCAAGTCAAGGGCTTCCTTGTACATCTTGAGCGCAGGATCATAGTCGCTGCGGTATTCGTGGAAATTTCCCAGGTCGATGAGGGTGTCGGCAAGGCCGCGCCGGTCGCCGATGTCACGGCGAATCTGCAGGGCCTCCTGGAAATTCGAAAGAGCCTCTTTGGCCATGCCGAGCGACGCCTGCGCCCTGGCCATTTCGTTCAAACTGAATGCCAGACCGCGCTTCTGGCCAATCTTCCGCCAGATCGCGAGCGCCTCCTGTTCGCTGCGCAAAACTTCCTGGGGCTTGCTCTCCATCCTGTAGGCCACGGCCATCGTGTGCAGGCTGGTGGCTTTCTGTTCCTGATTATCCATTTGCACTGCCAGGCTGTAGGCACGGTTCAAGGAATCGAAACTAGCTTGGGGATTGCCGCTCCGGATCTCAATGCGGCCCAGGTTAACGGTCGCCGCTAAGTCTTTGGCGTTGGAAGTCAGAATCTGCTGGTAATACTCGCGCGCTTTGGCGAGATCTCCGGAATCCGCATAAAGGCTGGCGAGCGCCGATTTAACATCCGAGTTGTCCCGTGAAACCTTCTCCAGACTCTGATACGCCTTGATGGCCTCGGGATAATTCTTCACCACCTGCAATTCGATGGCAGAAATCAAATACTTCTCAGCATCCGGCAAGTCGTGGCTCAAAGCCACGCCTTTCTTGGCGGATTGCTCCGCTTGGTTGTCGTAGCCCAAACTGCTGTAGACCTGCGCCAGCTTGGAAAATGCCAGCGCGAAGTTGGGATCTTCTTTAGTCGCTGCCTCAAGCTCCCTTTGCGCTTCCAGATTCTTCCCATCTCGCTGGAATCCAATGCCCTGGTTGTACGCGCGCAGCGCAACCAGCGACGGTGAAGTGGGTTGAAAAGAGCTGGCTTTCAGCTGCTTCACTACATCTTCCGGGAGCGCGAGCTTCTGGCGGATGGATTCGGCCAAGCCATCGATCGCCTTCGGAATCTCCTTCTCGCTCGGCACATCGATTTTCAACGGGATTGCACTGCCCGTTCTCATGTCCTGCAGTGTGGCGTCAATGCGGATCTGGTCGCCAAACTTCGCGTACTGTCCCCAAACCACGCGTTCGGCATTATTGAAATCCGCGACGCGGCGAATCGTCGACGGGTCGAGCACCGTTGTCGGAGATATGCGCAGGTCCGTGAATATCTGGTGCAGGCTGGACGAACTGACGGTGCGCAACTGCTTCGACTGTCCAACGTCGGTGCTCAGCATGTCGGCGAGGCTGGGGCCAAGCCAATCCAGAGTCTGATCTCCGGATGCATTGCGGAAAGGCAAGATCGCCAGCGACACGGCATGCACCGCCGGACCAGATGCTTGACTAGGCGTGGATCGAAAAAGTCGATCCCGAAAGGTGTAACCACTGATTGCGAGAACAAGCGCAGTCAGAATCCCGGTAATAAGCG
Source organism: Terriglobales bacterium (assembly GCA_049288625.1). Taxonomy (GTDB): domain Bacteria; phylum Acidobacteriota; class Terriglobia; order Terriglobales; family Acidobacteriaceae; genus Acidiflorens. The sequence goes on from JBAQIB010000034.1 coordinate 17,138, forward strand.
GCCACGGAAGAGTCTGTCCCCAAGGCTTGACGCTCGCGTCGAACTTAATCGTTCCGGCGGCTCTCTTGTCTCTCCATGTGTTCAGGTCCGCAAGAATCTCAGCCGCGCTCTGGTATCGCAGATTCAGGTCGCGTTCCAGGCACTTGCTGACGATGCCGCTCAGCGCCCCGGGAATTTGCGCGTCGATATCGGAAACCGGGATGGCGCGCTCCTGAGTGCGTTTGATCAGGCTGGCCAATGCGCTCTCGGCATGAAAGGGCGTTTGGCCGGTCAGCATTTCGTACAGAATCAGCCCGAGAGCAAACAGATCCGAACGCTGATCAAGCTCCTTGGCTAGTGCCTGCTCCGGCGACATGTATTCCATGGTGCCGACGATGGCCCCCGTCTGGGTCATTCCGTCGCCGCCCAGGGTGCGGGCTAAACCGAAGTCCATCACCAGGATTCGGCCGGAGCCGTCCTGCATAATGTTCTGAGGTTTCAGGTCCCGGTGAATCACTCCCACGCTGTGCGCGGCATCGAGCGCAAGGCATACCTGCTGAATAATGTCGACTGCTTCCTCGGGAGCAAATTTCTTTGTCTCGCGGATAAGAGTTCGCAGATCCTTACCCTCGATGAACTCCATGGTGATGAACTTCACGCCCGCCGCTTCCGAAAGGTCGTAAATGCGGATCACGTTGCGGTGCGTCACCTGATGGGCAAGCAGCAACTCCTGCTTGAAACGGGCCAAAATTGAGGGGTTGGAAGCGAGTTCAGGACGAATGACTTTCAACGCAACGAATCGGTCCAGTTCCCGGTCCGTAGCCTTGTAGACGGCGCCCATGCCGCCCTCGCCGAGCAGTTGCAGGATTTCATATCTCCCGCCGAGCAGGTCACCGATCTGCAAGACCGCGGCGCTGCCATAGAGTCCGGAGATTTGGCTTGGCGAGGGTGGTGGAGTGCGCCGCGGCTGCAAGACTCCCGGCGCAATCGTGGCGTCAGCGTCAACCATCGTCGCGTCAGCGTCAATCAAGGTAGCCTGATCGTCAGGAGCGACCGGCGGAGCTTCGCTCCCAGCAGGAATCGGCACGCTAGTGGCTGAACTCTCCCCGGCAAACGGAGTTCCTACCGGGGCTCCTCCCGGCTTTTTGGATACAGGTTTCCCGTCCGGCCGTGACTCGGCATTATCCATGTTTCGACTCGAGGACGCCCCGAAGACCTGTTAAGCGCGCCGCCATGGAATGCACTCCGCGCCCGCGGGTGCTGGGCAGTGCGAGAAGTATATACGATTGGCGGGCGTGGCAGAACCATGCTTGCCACCCGCAGTTGCCATTGAAAACGCTGATTGGCGCGTCTTGGCAGGCCGGACGCTGACTGGAATTCTGGCTGCCCCCCAGGGATTCGAACCCCGATAACCTGCTCCAGAGGCAGGTGTCCTAGCCGTTGAACGAGGGGGCAGCGGCGTCACGCCGATCATACCAGCGTCTTGTTTATTCTATGGGCCGAGGCGAACGACGGTCAACATCGCTTCTTCTGCGAGAGCAAACCAGCGATTGCGGCCTGCTGGTCCATCGCGAAAACAGCACCGCGTGCTCCGCTTCGCGATAAAATCCCTTACAGATCGAACGCCGAGATTTGTATGAAGGGACATTTATGCCCACCGCCTTTGAAAACCCTGCCGCTTCCGCCGATTCTGCCGAGATGGCTCGCCGCTCGCTCGATCCCGAACAGTGCGCGCTGATCGTTGTCGACATCCAGGAGAAACTGCTCCCACCCATCTGGGAAAAAGAGCGTTTGGTACGCAATTCTCAGCTGCTGATTCGCCTGGCGGGAATTTTGAAAATACCGGCTCTCGTGACCACGCAATACATGAAGGGATTAGGTAACACGGTACCTGAAGTCGCCGCTCTTCTCCCCGACACGCCTTCCATCGACAAGTTGATGTTTTCCTGCTTCGGGAGCGATGTGTTCTGCAGCCTGCTCAAGCGCCTTCCCGGCCAGCGCACAACGGTGCTTTTGTGCGGGATGGAAACCCACATCTGCGTCATGCAAACGGCTCTGGGAGCGTTACGGGAAGGCTATCTGGTGCACGTTGCGTCGGACGCGGTCAGTTCGCGAACCGAGCTGAATTGGCGTATTGGCCTCGAACGAATGCGCGCCGCCGGCGCGATCCTCTCTTCGACCGAAATGATGATCTATGAGCTGCTGCGCTCCTCCGGCGCTCCTGCCTTCAAGGAGCTTCTGCCGTACTTGAAGGGATAGAGGTTAGGCCTGGAAAGGCAAGCCGCGATGCTTTGTTCGCCCTACTCTTTCTTCTTCACACGAACAACGGTCAGTTTCGAGAAGCCCTCTTCGAACGTTGGCGGCTTCAGTTTCCCCGCCATGCGGCGCATGATGTCTTCCGGGACGACGCGGCCGCGCCGCGCATGCCTTTCCAGGCAGACTTCGAGGGGGACATCGAAAAACAATCCCTGCACGTCGTATCCGTAGTCCTTGGCCAACTTGATCCAGCTGTGCCGGTCGTGCGGAGTGAGGTTGGTTGCGTCCACGTAACTCAGGGGGCGGCGCGCAATCAGCCGCGCCTTGAGCATCGAGCGCAAATTGGAGAACACGAGATCCTGAAAGCGTTGCTCTTCGGCATCGTCGAACAACAGTTCGCGCAGCAGGTCACTCGACAGTGGACGAATATTATGGCGCTTGAACCATGAACTTTTCCCCGAGCCTGGCAATCCAATGGCGAGCACAACAACGCCCTTGCTGGGACGTGGCGCTGCTGCGATCGGAGCTGTTGGCGGCAACTCGGCAACAACCGTATCCGGAGTGACCGGCTCAATTGGCACAGCGATAACATCGGGAGAAAGCGGCGGAGCCTCAAAGGCAGCGACGGACGCAGTTTCTGCCGCAGAACCCGGCGCAGCGCCGGCAACAGAATCGCGCGCAGCCGCAGCAGGCTTGGCTGGCGTTCGCTGTCCGCTTCCGCGGCCTCCGCGGCGACGACGGCGGCGAACGGGACGAGCGCCCGATTCATTGCCTGCGGCGCGAGATTCCGGTTCCATCTCACCCTGCGCCTCGATGGCCGAACTCGCTTTCGGCTCCGGTTCCGGTTCGCGCGCGGGCGTAGGAGGCGATTCGATCACGGGCGCAGCCTTCTCGCCGATATCAGCTTCGAAATATTTCGGTTGCAAGGGTTCGGGTGCGTTCGCCTGTTCGGCCGAGTCGCTGCCGCGCTTGGGACGGCGCTTCGTCCGGTCTTTTATCCATTTACGCATACAGCGCTTGTAGCACATGGACGTGTGTAGGGGCAATTGCCGCTCCGTATTCAGAGCCGAAAAGCACGATGCCTTAACCGATCCAAGGAGCACGATTTACAATGTCTGCAGCTTACTCACAGGGGAATCCATGAATCCTACGCACCATGCTGCCGTTCCGGCCGAAGCCGGACAGTTGCCCGCAGTTCCGCTCACGCTCGAAGGCTTTGCCACGCTTCATCAGATGATGCGCTTCCGCTGGACTGCCTGGCGCGCGCTGGCGGCGAACGACCGCCGCGACATTGCCGCCGAAGCGTCTTCCCTGCTCGGACAAATGGAGACGAAGTCTGACGGACAATCTGCGCTCTTCTCGCTTCTCGGCCACAAAGGCGACCTGATGCTTGTGCACTTCCGCGACAGTTTCGATCATCTCAATCAGGCAGAGCTCGATCTGGCGCGGCTGCGGCTCAGCGACTTCCTTGAGCCCACAACTTCCTATCTCTCGGTGATCGAACTCGGGCTCTACGAATCCAGCCTGAAGACTTACAAGGCGCTCGCCGAGCGCGGAATCGAGCCGCATTCGGAGGAATGGAAGAAAGCGATTGCGGAGACGATCGCGCGCCAGAAAGAGGCTATGAAACCGCGCCTGTTCCCTGAGATACCGCCGAATCGCTACCTCTGTTTCTATCCGATGAATCGGCTGCGCGGCGAAGACAAGAACTGGTACACGCTGCCGATGGAAGAACGTCAGCGGCAGATGAACGAGCACGGAATGGTTGGTCGTCGCTATGCGGGCGAAGTCAAGCAGATCATCAGCGGTTCGATCGGCTTTGACGATTGGGAATGGGGAGTCGATCTGTTTGCCGACGATCCGCTGGTGTTCAAGAAACTGATCTACGAAATGCGCTTTGACCAGGTCAGCGCGGTTTATGCGCTGTTCGGGAGTTTCTTTGTTGGACTGCGGTGTGCTGCGAGTAGCCTTCACGAGTTGCTGGAAGGCAAGCTGCCTGAGTGAGCTGCGAGCTTTGAGCGAGCTTATCCCCCTTAAGCGATCTTTTGGAATCAAAGATTTGGCGGGAATGGCTTCGCTAGATCTTTAAGGAATAAGCAGTTAGCGGCAAAATATTGATAAATAAGGTGTTAGCGTTCGGTAGCGTGGTAGCCATTACTTGGGAAAAATCTGGTAGTGGTGCAGATTGACTTAAGAATAACCCGCGATGGGAGCTCGTATGAAATTCATGCGCCTTTTGATGGTTGGGACGGTCATGTTGATGGCGAACGGCGCTGGCGCGCAGAATACTGGTGCGCAGAATTCAGTCAACGCGTTTCATCTCGATGAGGCCACGATCAGCGATGTTCAAGCGGCGTACAAGTCCGGCGCTCTCACGTCCGTAAGGTTGGTGCAGGCATATCTTGAGCGCATCCGGGCCTGCGACCAGGCGGGCCCGAAGCTCAATGTGGTGATCTTTCTCAACCCTCGGGCCTTGGAAGAGGCGGCCGCGCTCGATGAACATTTCCGCAAGACCGGGAAGTTCGTCGGCCCGCTCCATGGCATCCCAGTGCTGCTGAAAGATAATGTCAACACGAGTGACATGCCGACCACAGGTGGCTCGCTCAGCCTGGTGGGATACACGCCCGCCGCCGATGCGGCCATTGCTCGGAAATTGCGCAGCGCGGGCGCAATCATCCTCGCTAAGGTCAACCTGCACGAGTTCGCGATCTGGGGTGAAACGGTTAGTTCGATCCAAGGGCAAACCCTCAATCCCTATGACCTGACCCGCACGCCGGGCGGGTCGAGTGGCGGTACCGGCGCGGGTGTGGCGGCCAATTTCGCGATTGCGGGCATTGGCACCGACACCGTCAATTCCATCCGATCACCAGCGTCGGCGAACAACATCGTGGGTATTCGCCCGACGCTCGGTCTGGTCAGCCGAGCCGGCATTATCCCATACTCTTTCACCCAGGATGCCGCTGGTCCGCTCGCGCGCACCGTTACGGACGCGGCAAAGATGTTAAACGTGCTCACCGGCTATGACCCAAACGATCCGGCGACGGCATGGAGCGTCGGGAATACCGAAGAGGACTACACAAAATTCCTGAAGGCCAATGGCCTCGAGGGCAAGCGCATCGGCGTATTACGCAGTTTTTTCGGCGCTGCGCCCATCAACGACGAGGTGAATAAAATCGCGAACCAAGCGGTCGAGGATCTGAAGAGGTCTGGCGCAACGGTAGTCGAGCTGAACACGCCAGATCTCGATAGCGGAAAGCTTTCCTCGGACATCAGCGTTCATCTATACGAATTTAAGCCGGCAATCAACGCTTATCTTGCCGCGGGCAACACGCCTGTTAAATCGCTTGCGGAGATCATTTCTTCCGGCAAGTTTCATCCAAACATCCGGGACAACATCACGAAAGCACAAGGTCTCGAGATGGACGACAACTATCGCCAGCGTCTTCAGAAGCGCTCCGAGTTGCAGCAGCGTGTCATGAAGATCATGGCTGATGAGCGACTCGATGCGATCATGTTCCCGCATCAGAAGCGGCTTGTGGTGCCCATTGGGGAGACCCAGGTGGAGCGCAACGGCGCCCTTGGATCAGTGACCGGCTTCCCTTCCATCGTCGTACCCGGCGGATTTTCATCCCCAACTCCGACGGCCACGCTCGGCGTCCCGGTGGGCATCGAATTCCTGGGCAGACCATGGTCCGAGAAGCTATTGGTCGAGATTGGTTACAGTTACGAACAAGCGACCAAGCACCGCCGCCCTCCGCCAGCCATACCGCCGCTGCTGGCCGCCCAACACGCTACTTACCACTACCCAAAATCTTGTCAATAGGGAGAAGTTACAGGAATTGGGGTAAGTTGTTTGATCTGCGGGAAATATAAATTCGGGAAAGTTGGCGGGGTGGTACCTCTCCAAATGAGATAATAGATATAGGTGGAAAAAGAAAAAAGGCGCGGCTTCGGCTGCGCCTTTGTTGTTTTCGGGGACGATGCGGTGAAGGGAGTAGCACGCTGCGGAAAAAGTGTTTCCACTAGAGTCGGCCCGCAGGCGCTAAAGCGCAAATCTATTTTCAGCGGCGTATCGGCACGACCGAGGTCGTGCCCTTCCCGGTTTTGAATTCTCATACACATTTAGGAGTTGGGGTTATGGGGTGTTATCCGGTTGAAGTGCGGCGGTGTCAACATATCAAGGTGAACGGAACGCAGTGCGGATCGCCCGCGCTGCGCAACGAGAAGGTTTGCTACTTTCATAGCCAATGCTGCGCGACCAAAGTTGCGGTTACGGAGGGGTGGAAAAATGGCGAAATTGTGCTGCCTCCTTTTGAGGATGCGGGCTCTATTCAATTTACCTTGAGGCAGATCGCGCAGATGCTGCTAGAACAAAAGATCACCGAGAAAAAAGCCGGGTTGCTGCTCTACACGCTGCAGATCGCATCCTCGAACCTGAAGCAGATGAACGCGGAAAAGCCGCGTCCGACGCAGGTGGTGGTGGATCCGGAGGCGGTGGCGGAGACGCCGCTGGGAGAGACGCCATGGTCGGCGAGCGGGCAAGGGCACGATCCGGAAGAGGAAGAGGACGAGTGGGTGAGCGAGGACGAGGGGACGCAACTTCAATCCGAGAACCGGGCGGATGACAGGGACGAGGACCCCGATAAGAGGGTGGGGCCGTCGGCGCGACTGCTTAGCATCAGCCGCTGGATGAGGGAGCACCCGGATCCGACCTCCGAGAAGATGCGGACCATGCTTGGAATTCAGATCCACGCATGGCTCTTCGATTGTGCTCCGGGTTCCTTTCCACATGAGGACGTGGACGAGCAAGGGCTGCCGCCGGACACGATTCAGGCGTGCGCGGAGAGCCGGGCATAGGTCGTGTGAGAGGCAGGGGGTCATCCGGTAGAGGATCACTCTGAAGAGCGCATCCCCTCAGGGCTTGGGTGGGCTTGGTTTTTTGGTTTTGGCTAGAGGAAACCGAAACTCGTGGCGCTTCATATCCACGCGCGCACCGCGAAACGTTACTCCCTCCATGCGCAGGCGAAACCTTTGCTCGGCGCCGCTCTCTCCCGGCAGTTTGATCGCGCCGCCCGAGCCGAGCACGCGGTGCCAGGGCAATCCGGGAACCTGGCGCAGAATCTGCACCACCTGGCGCGCAGCACCCGCCCAGCCCGCGGCCCGCGCCACGGCACCGTAGCTTGAAACTTTTCCGGCGGGCAAAGCGCGAATCGCTCGTACGACACGCGCGCGCTTGGCCTCGAGCGTGTACTTGGCCGCGGCCTTCTTTTCGGAAACCCTCTTTGCGGACGTTCTGTTTGCAGGCATAGCTGGGGACGGGCGCTTGCGAGTTCGGGGTTTCAGATTTCCAAGTCTCTAAAAACCCCGCAGCGAGGCGCCGAGTTCGCTCCTACAAAACTTTACACGACCCCGTGAAACCAAAGATTACGATAAACTCATCACACGAATTTACACATAACAAACTGCCCTACGGAGAGAACCGGCATGCCTCGTCTGCTCAAAGTTCTGTGTTTCGCGCTCGCTGTGGTTGCTTTTGGAGCGTTCGCCGCCAGTTGCGGCTCCCATAACGCCCAGTACCGGGTGGTCAATGCCATTCCCAATACAACCAGCTTCGATGCCAACGGTTTCGCGGTTTATATGAATGGAGCGGCCGTATTTTCTGACGTGTGCTTCACGTGCGTAGAGCCAAGTGGAAAATACCAGAGCGTGTCGGGCGGTTCCGACACACTCGATGTGTATACACAGTCTGAAGCCGGACAAACGGGCGCTACGCCAGAAATCAACAGCGGACTTAACCTCGGTGGAGGCACGCAGTACACGATTGTCATGGTTGGGAATGGAAATACCGTTCCACTGGCGGCGCAGGTCATTACCGACACGAACCCGATCCCGACTTCGGGCGACGCGGACGTCCGCATTATCGATGCCTCGCTCATTCTGCCTGCCGTGGACGTTTGGGTGCTGCCGAGTTCAATCAACACCTGCTGTGCACAGAACCCGCCGGGGCAGGTCGCATCGGGTCTGCAGTACCCGACGAGCGTGGGCGGCGGCTACCAGAACGTTGGAATTCCAACCAGCGGCGGCCTGACAGCCTGGGTGACGGTGCACGGTAACGACGGTGCCCTGATTCTCAAGAGCATCTCGTACACGCTCAACGCGGGGCAAAACTACACGCTGGTGCTGACGGATGCGGTGGGCGGCGGGTCGCCACCGCAATTCGTGTTTGCGACACCTTAATCGGAGGCGCACCAGGAAGAAAGCGCCGCCTCGGGAGAGAACTCAACCAAATCTGCACCGGCTTCGGCGGAGGCCGGTTTTTGTGTTCAGGCGACGCTCGCGCTGAAGGATTTCGCCGCCTTTTCTTCGTCGTCGAAGACTTCAAAAATCGTGACCAGCTTCGTGATCTGGAGCAGGTCGCCGACCCGCTGGTTGAGGCTCGCTAATTTCAGCGTACCCCCGGCGTTGCGCGCCGAGGTAAACAGCGAAACGAGCGTACCCAGCCCTCCGCTATCGACCTGGCTCACGTCGTGCAGGTTCAGCACAACCTTCGGCGACTGTGCCAACAACTTCTTGACCTTGTCGCGCAAACTGGCCGACTCCTCGCCAAACACCAGCCGACCGCTGCAATCGACGATCATCACTCCGTGCAATGTCCGCGTGCTTATTCTGAGTTGCATGCCAGGTTGTTCTCCATATAGATCGGTAGAAAATAATACCCAAAACTCAATGCAAGAGCGTACCCCGCCGAACCCGAAGGCGCAAGCGCACGGCACGATGTGCGCGGACTGCCGAAGGGCTCGACCAAAATGGCCGGTGGTTGGTCAGTTTGCAAGACAGGTCCCCTCAGCGGCCAAAGCCGCGATGATATTGCCGCATTTATGGCACGGCTGAAGCCGCGCCCTTTCCAAAACAAATTGAACCTGACTCACTATCCGATGGGCGATCACGCGATGGCTGGTAGTGTCTTAGACATTCACACCCGCAATGGAAGCGGTTTAACTGATCACATCTGGTCGATTGCTGAACTCTTAGGCGCGGCGTAATATTGCCGCGCCATGCAATCACCAACTCATTTCTACGCACGCCTCATGGTCGTTGTTATTCTTTTGCTCGCTCTCCGCGGTCGCGCCCATTCCACAACAATCGCCGTTTTGGAGACTAAAGAGGGATTCGTAATTCTCTCCGACAGTAAAGAAACGCCTGAGAGATTGAACCAAACGACCTGCCGGGGTGATGTAAAAAAAGTCTTTATCGTGCAAAACAAGTTTGCCGTCTTTGCCACCGGTATGGCTTGCGTTCATGGCACCTACCGAGACAACGGTGTTATCTCTGAGATTGACTACGACATCAACGGTGCATGGATACAAGAACTACAGAGTGGTTTGCCGAAGAACGTAACGCTGGTGCAGCTTGTCAAAAGTGTTAAATCTAAATTCTCCAGTTTGCCGCCAAAGCTTCAAGGTAGCATCACTAGTGGAAAGATCCCCCATAGTGACCCCCTGAATGTGTTTGAATCGTTCCTGACGCTTGTGATTGTCGGGTACGATGATGGATTTCCGGCGGTTTGTGTGTTGAAATTCTATATCGATTGGTACGCTCAACGTTTCATTGAAGTCCCCCCTATACCGGTCGATTTCCAACCACCCAATCGGTATATGGGCTTTCACATTTTCGGGTATTCCGAAGCCGTCACGGACATCCTCAATCCCAAAAGCTATGCGTATGGTCAAGCAATGACCGCCTGCCCCAAGGCATTCGGAGACTATACTTCCGGGAGACCCGTATCCCTCGATGAAGCCGCTAGCATTGGTAGGGTCATGATCCAGATTGAAGAAAAGGTCAGCCCAAATAATGTTGGCGGCCAAATTCTTGGAGTTCAAATTATGGCTAGCGGGAGAGCCACTGAATTGCCTCTGCTCTCGTCCAAGGCTCACCCCAGAAAGCAAGAATAGAAGCATTAGTGCGGACACACAGTATTTAAGACACTGCCCGATGGCTTGAGGGCGCGATCACCTGATGACGCAGACTGTATAATCAGGGATTCCGCATGAGCTACCAGGTACTGGCCCGTAAATACCGTCCTCAGAAATTTTCCGACGTCATCGGCCAGGAACACGTCACGCGCACGCTGCAAAACGCGATCGAGCAGGAGCGCATCGCCCACGGCTACATTTTCAGCGGGCACCGCGGCATCGGCAAGACTACCGTCGCCCGCATCCTGGCGATGGCGCTGAATTGCCGTTCGGCTGGCAATCCCGTCGCCGAGCCTTGCGGCATCTGCGACTCGTGCACCGAAATCCGCGCCGGCAACGCCGTCGATGTGATCGAGATTGACGCTGCCACCAACCGCGGCATCGACGAAATCCGAGAACTCCGCGACGCCGCCCGCTATCGTCCGGCACGCGACCGTTTCAAAATTTACATCCTCGACGAAGCCCACCAGATCACGGACGCCGCTTTCAACGCGCTGCTCAAGACGCTGGAAGAGCCTCCGAGCCACATCATTTTCATGATGGCCACCACCCAGCCCGAGGATATCCCGCAGACCATCCGCTCGCGTTGCCAGCACTTCAGTTTTCGCGCTGTGAGCTTCGAGAACATCCTGCAGCAACTGCGCGATCTCGCCGCGCAGGAAAAAATTGCGGCGGATGACGACGCGCTTGCCCTGCTTGCCGAGGCCGGTGACGGCTCCATGCGCGACGCGCTCTCGATCATGGATCAGGCGATCGCTTCGACAGCGGCGCATTTGACGCTGGAATCGGTCCGCAACCTGATCGGCGCCGCGCCATCAAGCGCCCTTGAAACCGTGATGCAATCGGTGGCGGAAAGCTCAAGCGAAAAAATTCTCGTCCTGGTTGATGAGTTGCTTGGCGAAGGCCACAGCCCCACTCACTTCGCCCGGCAGTTGGTCCGCTTCCTGCGCAACGTCACGGTGGCCAAAATCGCGGGGAAAGATTCCTCGCTCTTGCAGGTTTCATCCGACGAACGCGCCCGCGTCGGCCGCATCGCCGACTTGTTCACCGAAGAAGACCTGGCGCGCCACCTGCAGATCATGCTCCGCACCCATGGCGAGCTAGGGTATCGCCAGGAGCAACGATTCCACCTGGAGCTGGGATTGTTGAAAATGGCGCATGCGCAGCGGCTGCTGCCACTGGAACAACTGCTGAGCGATGCGGCTGCGTCGCAGGGCCCGGGTGGTGCGCGGGCTGGTGGGCGCGTGATTTCGGGCCCGCCTGCTGCTGGCGCCACCAGTTCTGAGATCCGGCGGAGCGAGCCCTCTGCGCGATCCAGTTCCATCTCGCCCTTTGCCGCCGACACGGCGCGCAAAACTGTGCCGAAGGCCGAATCGTCCTCTGAGCCTGCGATGGTAACGCGTCCCGCAGCGAGCGCATCCGGCACGAATGTTGTGATCATGGGATCGACCGCGCCTGCCGTGGCAGAGACCGCACCGGAGCCTCGCCCCGAGCTTCGCGCAGAACCTCGTTCTGACCTCCGTCCCGATTTGCGGCGCGATCCAGCAGCCGCACGCGATGCCGGCGCCGATTCTCTGCGGGATGCCGTACTCGCCGCGCTTGCCCATCAGCCGATGCTGGTCTCCATGCTGGAAAGCGCCGAGTGGGCACTGGAAGGCAATTCGCTGGTGGCGAAAGCGGCGACTTCAAGCACGATGATCGAGATGTCGTTTACATCCGAGGCGCGCCGCATCGCGACCGCCGCCGCCAGCGGTTTGGCAGCAAGAGCGATCAAGGTGCAGGTGGTGCCCGGAGGCACGGCACAGACGGCGTCCAAAGCGCGCCGCCCGGCGCCCTCAGGGAACACCAGCAACGGGAGCGCCCGCAGCCGCGCGGAGCAGGACCCGGTGGTACGCCGCATGCAGGAAAAGTTCGGAGCGGAGATTCGCACGGTTATTGATTATCGCGAGAAAGGATGAGCAAACTTGTAATTGGTAATTTGTGACTGGTAATTGAAAAACACAAGGATTTCAGGCTTACGAAGGAATCGCTGCAGTCGAGTCGGTTTTGAAATTGCAAATTACAAATCACCAATTACAAATTGTTTTCTATGTCTGGATTCAACTTGCAGGAACTCATGTCGCAGGCCAAGCAGCAGGCGGAAGTGCTGCAGAAGAAAATGGAGCAGACCGTCGTCGAAGCGTCGGCGGGCGGGGGCACGGTCACCGTCAAAATGGACGGCCGCAAGCAAGTGCTGGGGATCAGAATCGATCCCGATGCCGTCAAGGCCGGCGACGTCGAAATGCTGCAGGATCTGGTGATGGCCGCCATAAATGAAGCAGCCCGAAAGGTAGATCAGGAAGTGAAGTCCAGCCTCGGGGGCATGCTGGGCGGGCTCGGGGGGATTTTGTAGATTTGTAATTTGGTAATTTGTAATTTGTAATTGAAAGCCCTGATCTGAGGATCCAGAAGCGGATTCTTCCCCTTCGGCCAGGCTCAGGGACGGAATGACAATCCTCAATTACAAATTACAAATCACCAATCACAAATCCTATGTCCCGTTTTGCCGAGCCGATGACGCGGCTCATTGACGAACTGAAGAAGTTGCCCGGAATCGGCAGCAAGAGCGCCCAGCGCCTCGCTTTCCATATTCTGCGCGCGAGCGGCGACGACGCCGAGGCGCTTGCCGCCTCCATCCGCGACGTGAAAGACAAGCTCCGTCTCTGCTCGGTCTGCAACAACATCACGGATGTCGATCCCTGCGTTTACTGCAGCAGCGCAACCCGCAACCAGAAACTGGTCTGTGTGGTCGAAGAAGCCACCAACATTGCCGCGGTCGAGAAGACGCGGCATTTCAACGGCGTCTACCACGTACTGCACGGCTCTCTCTCACCGCTGCATGGCGTCGGGCCAGAGCAGTTGCGGATCGCCAACCTGCTCAGCCGCGTCGAACGCGGGGACATCGAAGAAGTGATCCTGGCGACCAATCCGACCGTTGAGGGAGAAGCCACGGCAACTTATCTGGCGCAGCAATTAAGAAGACCGGGATTGCGGGTGACGCGGATTGCGATGGGAGTCCCAGTCGGCAGCGACATCGAGTACACCGACGAGGTGACGATGCTGAAAGCGATGGAAGGCCGCCGGGAGATGTAGCAATTGTCCCGCCGTTCGGCCACGGCGCGGACACCTTCCCGAACATCCAGCTCCAACGACCATTACGAAGGTCACTAGCTGAGGGATACGCCCAAACGTATAATTACTAAAATACTGTGTCATTTATCTGAGGGGTCGAGTTTATGGCACCTGGCTTACGCTGTGTATGTGGTTTTGCTCTCCTGGCCGCTGCGCTCTCGGTGTTGACTGGGAAATCGCCGGCACAAGAGGCGTCCTCAATCTCCGACGATCTGAGCCCGCGTCTGAGCGCGCCGCAAGTTGGCATCATCCAGGACTGGAGCACGCAACACGTCATCTACACCCGTAACGGCTCCGTCGACGACATGCTGAAGGTGCGCAACGACCCGCGCTTCCTCAACAGCTATCTTCTGCACTACAAGCGCGAGCATCCGAGTCAGATTCAAACCGCACCGGCGAATGAAGCCACTGTGAGTGGGAGCGCTCCCGCCGAAGGCAGCGCTGCGGAAGTGCAAGAACAGTTGCCGATCTTGCGCGAACCTGTTCCCTGGCCCGTCCGCAAGCCCGTGAACAAACACACGAAGATTGACTGGGCGGTCGACCTTGGCCCGAACTTTGGCATGGCGATTGGGGAAAGTCCGGCATTCTATGGCGCGAACGCGAACGGAACGCCGGCTTGCACCGCGGCGGGCAGCATTGGCGACTTTATCGTGTATTCGCTGAAGGCTCCGCCCACCAAGGGCACCCAGGCAAATCTGGTTGGCTTGACGAACCTCTACGCCGGTTCCACTCCCACTGGCTATTGCGGGGCCAATCCCACGTTCCTCTTTTCTTACGCGATCGGCTCGGGAGGCTCGTTGCTCTCCCCCGTTCTTTCGCTCGACGGAAAGAAAGTGGCCTGGATCGAGAACAGTACCGCAACCACGCCCAATCACGCTATTTTTCATGTCACGACCTGGGCGTATGGCCAGGGCACCAATGCGACGACTGGCTCGGTCGCAGTCGGAAGCGGTTCCAGCGACGTTGCCATCGACTACACGAATTCGGCCTTTTCCGGATGCTCGGCCAGTGCTGACCTCAATACGAATTCCGAAATTTACGTTGACTATCCGAGCGACACCGCCTTCGTGGGCGCCGACAACGGGATTCTTTACCATCTTAAGGGCATCTTCAAAGGGACTCCGACTTTTGACTTTTGCACCACCGTAAATTCCACGGCAAATACGGGTTTGAGCGGTGGGGTCTACGATTCCCGGCTTGGTACCCCGGAATTCTTCATCAGCGATTCAAAGGTGATTTACGCCTACACTCTTGGGGCATCCGGTTTCACTAAAGTTGGGACGTACACCTACGCAGCCGGCGCAACCAACACATACACCGGTCCGGGGCCGTTGCTGGATGCTTTCAACAATTACATTTACCTCTTCTCCGCCGATGACCTTGCCGGCCATACCTCTGTAACGCAGCTGACTACCAGCTTGACTTCTCCCACGGTGGTACCTTTGGGTCCGGCTAGTACCGATTCTTATAAAGTCCTGTTTTATGGGGCCTTCGATAACAATTACTTCAACAATGGACCGAAAGGTACCGGATCCACTCTGTACACTTGCGGCGGATACACCAGCCAGACAGCCGCGCAGGCACTTTATGCCGTCGGCTTTACTTCCTCCGGTGTCATCAATACCACGCCGATCATGCCGGCCAACATCAACGTGGATCCCCCTACAGCAACTCCTCCCAATGGCACCTGTTCGCCGATTACGGAGTTCTATGACGGAACAAAGGACCGAATCTTCGTCGGCATGGGGGAGCATCTTGCTACGACCGGCGCGAACGTCGTCCAGATGTGGGATGTGACCGCGCAACTGAAGAGCGCGAGCGATACATGGACGGCTGAAGCAACTAGCTATGCGGGCGGTTCCAGCGGGATCATCATCGACAATAACGCCGGCTCTACGGCGCAGGCGGAGAGCCTCTACTTCACTACGCTTGCCGCGGGCGCCGGTTTCACGACCTGCGGAGCCAGCCGCTATTGCGCCGTGAAGCTTACACAAACCGGCCTGAAGTAATTAACACTGCCGGAAGTTCTGGGGTTCGACTTGGTGGGATTGTCGACGCGAAGCCGGGCCAACCAACCGCGCTACGAAGCCTTTGGGTTGAGCTTGCACTGGTTTGAGTGGCGGCCAATTTTTCCGCAGCTCAGTGCCTGGGTTTCAAACACGCGCTCGAATCGGAATGCGGGCTTATTATAGGGCTTCCTCTTCTGTTGCGTGTCTGACTGTCGCTTGTCTCCAGACTCTACTGGATTCGCATTTTCCATTCAGGGTCGGCTCCGAACGCAACTTCGCTCCCAAGCGATGAGTGTGCCCGAGAATTATACATTCCGGCCAATCCCTACCGATAGGCAATCGTTCACAATCGGTGGCACGAATGTGGGATGACTACCGAAATTGGCCAGCAGCCCATATTGAAAGCACGGACTCTCGGTGCGGCTTGCCGACGAACGGTCGAAGCCCATGCCAGAACCGCGAATCTTGAAAGGCCCTGCGCCGGAACGCCGGCGATCCCCGCCGGGGCATGTGCCAGGTCTGACTTCACCAACGGAAACAGCCCAGATCTCATCATTCTTCCGCAACCGATCTTCCGCGACCGATCGCATCAGAAACTGTGCAATTGTTTGAACAACGAACTGCAATTCGGATCGGACATCGAATCCAGACGAACCCACACCTGAAGTTGCAACTCACTATCCCTTAATAGGTTACAGGAATTCTTGAAACCATTTCCTGCGAGCCCAGGACTGGCCTGTCAGTTGCTTCCGACTGACGGTCTGCATCTTCGCTCCATTGACGTTTGCTGGCGCGGGATTCGACACCGGTCGCTAATCGCGAACGGGGAACCCAGAGCCAGCCGCGCCGTGCTGCGATGTAACCGCTTCGCAACGCGACGCTCTCGAAACCGGGCTAAACAGCCCGGTTTCATTTTTGCTCTCTGATTCTCGTGAGTTGATTCCGCTGAGTCAGTCCCCACCCACCGGATCGAGAAACAAGTTTTCTTCCCTCTCGACCGCCAGCATTCCTTCCGGCAGGGTCCCGCGGTTGTACTCCAGCATGCGGTTCTTCCATTTCAAGAAGTCGGTAATGCTCTGCGGCTCAATCCGAACTTCTACGCGCCGCAAACTCGCCAGCAACAGATTCATCTCGAGCTCGAATCCAGCGCTCGAACGCAAGTTTTTCGCGGACCGTTTCACTCTTTCGATCTCACGCCCCGATACCTCAAGCAAACCCCAGCCGCTCGGGAGTTCATCCGCGCAGATCAAGCCGCGCGGCGCAAGATAATAGCGCTCGCACCCAACGCCAGTCTCCGGGTGTTGGCGCCAGGGCTTTGCGCCATCCACCAGGAAATCCGCGCGCGACGCCTTGCACTCCACCAGCACCGAATAGCACGCCTTCTTCCACCCAATTGCATCGGGCATTTCGCCGCTGGCGCAGGCCTGCTCGGAGAGCACCACCCCGCACCGATACCGCCGCAGCCAAGCGGCCGCCATCTCAACAAGTTTTGCGTGAGTCACACAACCAGCTTGAACAGGTATCGTCTTTCTGAGAAGTGCCTGCGCAGTTACCGCACCCGAATCGGTTTTGCACTCTGCAAGGAGCGCAACTTTATAGCAGAATCACTCAATGTCCTTTCTCGATGTTCTGCTGGGCAAGCCGCTCGCTACCGACGAGGCACGAGCCGAGTCCATTGGCACGGCTGCGGGTATTCCCATCTTCGGCCTCGATGCCCTGAGTTCGGCGGCATATGGTCCCGAAGCGGCCCTGACGCTGCTGCTGCCGCTGGGCGCGGTGGGCACCGCATACATGGTCCCGATCAGCACGGCCATCATCGTTCTTCTTACGATTGTTTATTTTTCTTACCGCCAGACGATCGCGGCCTATCCCGGAGGCGGGGGCTCGTATACGGTGGCGCGCCAAAATCTGGGAGTCGGCGCCGGGCTGCTAGCCGCGGCCGCTCTGATGATCGATTACGTGCTCGTCGTCGCAGTGGGCATTTCTGCCGGAGTGGGAGCACTGGTATCCGCGGTGCCCTGGCTGCAACCGCACACCTTGAGTTTCTGCCTTGGGATTCTGGTTCTGATTACGCTGGTCAACCTCCGTGGCTCGCGGGATACGGGCGCCATCTTCATGGTGCCCACGTACGTGTTTGTGGTCACGCTGCTTGCGGCTATTGCTATCGGCTTGTTCAAGACCTTCGCTTCCGGAGGCCACCCGACACCAATTGAAGCCCTGCCGAAAGGTCTGGCGGCAACGGCCGCGCCCAGCGTGTGGCTCATCATGCAGGCTTTCGCCAGCGGCTGCACAGCCATGACCGGCGTGGAAGCTGTAAGTAACGGAGTGAAAGCGTTCCGCGAGCCGGTCGTAGACATGGCCCGCCGCACGTTGACCGTCATCATTGTGTTGCTCATCGTGATGCTGGCAGGCATCGCGTTTTTAGTTCGCGCCTATGGCATCCAAGCCACCGATCCTGGCCAACCGGGCTACCAGAGCGTTCTTTCGATACTGCTGGCGGCCGTCGCCGGCCGCGGCGTGTTCTACTACATTTCGATCGGCGCCATCCTCGCCGTGCTGACGCTCTCTGCCAACACCGCTTTCGCCGACTTCCCGCGACTGTGCCGCGCCATCGCGCAGAACAACTATCTCCCGCACTCTTTTGCTACGCGCGGGCGCAGGCTGGTCTATACGCAGGGCATTGTGGTGCTCGCTGTGCTCGCCGGAATTCTGCTCATCCTGTTCGGCGGCGTCACCGACCGCCTGATCCCGCTTTTCGCGGTGGGCGCGTTTCTCGCCTTTACACTCTCACAAGCCGGCATGGTGGGACATTGGAGACGGGTGGGCGGCAAGGGCGCAACCCGCAGCATTCTTGTGAATGGCCTGGGAGCTGTGGCCACTGGGATCACGGTGATCGTCGTGCTCGTGGCGAAATTTGCCGCGGGCGCCTGGGTGACGGTGCTGATGATTCCCACGTTGCTGGTGGCTATGGGCATGGTGCGGCGGCATTACCACTCGGTTTTCCTTGAAGTTCGCACCACTGATCCGCTCGATCTGAAGAGCCTGACTCCGCCCATGGTGATCGTCCCGATTCAGGGCTGGAACCAAATCACCAAGAAAGCGCTGCGCTTCGCCTTTAACCTTTCTCCAGATGTATACGCGCTGCACGTGGACAGCGGCGAAGGGTCGACCATTCTTCGCGACGAATGGTCCCGCTACGTGGAGGGACCTGCAAAGGAAGGCGGGGTAAAGGCTCCGCAGCTGATCGTTTTGCCTTCACCTTATCGTCTGGTGCTGGCGCCGATTGTGGATTACGTTCTGGAGGCCGAACGCACTCGCCCGAACCAGCAGATCGCCGTGCTGATTCCTGAACTGGTCGAGCGCCACTGGTACCACTACGTGCTGCACAACAAACGAGCGTCGATCCTGAAAACGCTTCTTTTGCTTAAGGGCAATCAGCGCATCGTCGTGATCGACGTACCCTGGTATCTGGAGACGTAGGACAAAATCTCACGCGTGAAAGCGGAAGTCGGCGGGATCGGGCTTGCTTGCCTTCAAGAAGCTGTGAGGCAGAAATCGCACCAGGTCGGTTGCGACTAATGAGTGCTCGCCCAGAGCTTCGGCAGCCAGATCGCCCGCCAGTCCGTGCAGGTAGACAGCGAGCGCAGTCGCCTCAAACACCTGCTGGGGGTGTTGCGCGATCAGACCGGCAACTATGCCGGTGAGAACGTCACCCGTTCCTCCGGTGGCCATTCCCGGATTGCCCGAGGAATTGACCCACACGGTGCCATCGGGGGCAGCGGTCAGAGTGCGATGGCCTTTGAGGACGACGATCAACTCGTGCTGGCGCGCAAATTTTCGGGCCACTTCCAATCGATTCGCCTGAATCTCGGCGATTGTCAATCCGGTCAGGCGGGCCATTTCTCCGGGATGCGGCGTGATGACAATGCTTCGACCATGACCATTCAACTGGTCTGAGACGCCCTCAAAGGCATTCAAGGCATCGGCATCGAGAACGATGATCGGGTTGGCGGAAACGGCTGCCGGCTTGATCGCTTTCGACTTGGGCAGGCTTGGCTTGGCCGGTCCTGGCTTGGCCGGTCCTGGCTTGACCAAGCCTGGCTTGATCGCTCCCTGTTTGACCAAGGCCCGCACGAATTTCGCAGTGTCAATGTTCCTTGAAATGCCTGGACCAAGGGCGACGACTGTCTTGCGTTCGAGCAAAGACGACACGACGTTGAAAGCGCGCAAACTGATCGTGCCGGCGGCGGTTTCGGCGAGCGACTCGGTCATCACCTCGGGATGAAAACCGGCAACCGTCGCCAATACAGACTTTGGCGTGGCAATCGTGGAGAGGCCGGCACCGGCTTGAAGGGCCGCGAATCCAGCCATGGCAGCGGCGCCAGCTTTGCCAATCGATCCGCCTATGATGAGCGCGTGTCCGTAACTGCCCTTGTTGGCTTCGGGCGCGCGCGGCTGAAGCAGAGCGGAAAAATCCGCCGGCGTGCTGAGGTGAAGTCCGAGTTCGGAAACAATCGCTGCGGCGGGCGAACCGATCGCTGAAACCACCGTGGGCCCGCCGGTAAGCGCTGCGAACACGTGAGCCGGGCGCGGAGCGGTAAACGTGACGACGGCATCCGCGCGGGCGACAGTTCCATGCTGGGTTTGCTCGGCATCGGCGTCGGCGCCGGAAGGGATATCGACGGCGATGAGGGGAATGCCGCTCGCATTCATCTTCGAAATGGCAGCGGCGTAGAGAGGGCTGACAGGCGGGCGGAAGCCGGTACCGAGAACGGCGTCTACCAGCAGATCGGAGGCGAAGATCTCAGCCGCGTCTGGCGAATCGAGGTCTGCGACCGCACGCACTACGAGCGGCGCGACTCTCATACTGGCAGAGACCGGCCGGTCCGACGTCATTCGTTCGAACATCGTCGCTGCATCGCCGCGCAGTTCTCCCGGATCCGCAAGCAGCAGAACGCGCGCGGCGCGGCCTGTTTCGGCCAATTTGCGGGCCACGACGAAGCCGTCGCCTCCGTTGTTGCCCTTGCCGCACACGATGCCAATGCGCTCGGCCTGCGGATACTGACCGGTAATGAAGCAGGCGACAGCGGACCCGGCGTTCTCCATCAATGTGAGGGATGGGACTCCGAAGCGCTCGGAGGTGGCGCGATCGATGGCGCGCATTTCAGCGGCGCTTACGATCTTCATGGCTGCGATCCCGCGCTGAGCTCAAGTTCGCGAAGTTGCTGCGGCTCGCCCATCGCAATGAGGAAATCTCCCGCCTCAATCCTGGCATCGGACGCAGGATTGAATTGCATTCCAGAGCCGCGCTTAATTGCCAGAATGATCACGCCCCGGTCCTGGCGAATGCGGGAACTCTCGACGGTCTTGCCCGCGAACGTACTTCCCGCGTGGATGGATACTTCCTCAATCTCAAGGTCCATGCCGAGATGGGTGGTGGCGGCGTCGAGGAAGCTGACAACGTGGGGACGAAGAAACGATTGTGCGATGCGCTGTCCGGCAAAAACGTAGGGCGAAACGACCGCATCCGCGCCGGCTTTCAGCAGGTGTTTCTCCGAAGCGTCCTCGCTGGCGCGAGCCAGAATACGCAGATTGGGGTTGAGGCTGCGGGCTGTCAGCACAATATACAGATTGGTGGCATCGGTGGTTGTGGCCGCGACCAGGCCGCGAGCGCGCTCGATTCGAGCTTCACGCAGGGTTTGTTCCTGAGTCGCATCGCCGATCTGCATAAGCCAGTTTTCGCTTGCGAATTTCTGGGCTTTGGCTTCGTTGTTCTCGATAATGAGAAAGGGAGCAGGCCGGCGGGCCAACTCGCGGGCCACGCTGCGGCCTACGCGTCCGGCGCCGCACAGTATGTAGTGATCCGTCAGACGACCGATCTCACGCTCCATACGCCGCCTTCCAAAGAAACTTTGCAGCTCGAATTCTAACAAAGCCTGGGTGAGCGATCCGATCACCAGAAACAGCAGGGAGACTCCGGCCAGAATAATGACAACGTTGAAAACGCGGCCTGCGTGCGATAGCGGGTGCACTTCCTGGTACCCAATTGTGGTCAGCGTGGTGATGACCATGTAGAAGCCGTCAAACCATGGCCATCGTTCGATGTAGTGAAAACCCGCCGTGCCGAGCGCGATTATGAACAGGAGCGCGGCCGCCAGGACTTTGACATTGCGCAACGTTTTCATTATTTCCGGTTCACTCTATCTACGGCAGACCACGGATCCCATGGAAGAGCCGCGATTGGCACGATCCTGCACGACACGCGAGTATATCGCTACTCACCATGGAAGTACCGTAAGTAACATTGTGCCGCGAGGAGGCCATTGTTACGATCTCGCTACGAAGGTTACGATGTCGCTATGAAGCTATCGGTGGTAATGCCGGTGTACAACGAGCGGGCCACGCTGCGCGAGGTCATCGCCAAGGTGCTGGCCGTGCCCTTGGACATCGAACTGCTCTGCGTCGACGACGGTTCAACCGACGGCTCCCGTGACATTCTTGCCGAGCTCGGACGCGACCACCCCCAGATGCGGGTTTTCCTCCAGCCGCGCAACATGGGCAAAGGAGCCGCTCTGCGCCGCGGCATCCAGGAAGCCACCGGCGACTTCGTCATCATTCAGGACGCCGATCTGGAATACGACCCTGCCGAGTATGCGTGCGTGCTTGAGCCTCTCCTGCAAGGCAAAGCCGATGTGGTGTACGGTTCGCGTTTTTTGGGTGG
>JBAQIB010000035.1:0-18995 GCA_049288625.1 Terriglobales bacterium
GACCAAAATTGGCACCGCGATGAGGTCTGAAAGCTTTCCTGGCTCCATCCCGCGGACGATGTCGTCCGTCAGGTGAAACGTCATGAAGAGGATCGAGAGTACAGACGCGATGACTAACAGGATGTTGTGTTTCATTGGATATTCTCCTTGTTAGATGGGAGCGCCCTGGTCTTGTATTGCGCGTCCTGGGTTCCTGACAACGCGCTCCGAACTAACTACTGGCTTCACGTCTGACCAAGTCCACGCCTGCCAGACGATGACCGAGGTGCATACAGTTTCGATCGTCGCGAAGAACAAGTAACAAGGAAGAGCGGGCGTCCTGCCCCATCCGGCCAAAGGCGGAACGAAAGTCAGGAAACCGTTTATAAGGGTCACAATTGTACCCGCGATGATATTCGCCAGCCGGTTCGCTCTAAACGGAACTAGCCGAGACGCCACAATCATGGCGATGGGTATTTCCATGAAGACCGATGAAGCCAGCAGAACCCATGGTGAGAAATGTGGGGCGTCGGATAGATTTGGCGAGCCAACAATAGCAAACAGGGCCGTACAGTCCGCATACAGGTAGTTCAACAACGCAAAGAGCCAGAATAGAGACAACCGCTCCTTGGTGTCATGCATGTCAACCTCCTACGGAAGAGCAATGCAGGATCTGAGTTGCGCTCCTGCGCTTTGCACGTGCATTTGAGCACTTTTGGGAATACGGGCGAGAACATCAAAAGGATGCAGCACCAATCTGGCAACTGCGTCTCTTGCGTCTTTTTTGGGCACTCATCCGTATTACGAGTATGGTGGGGGCGACCGCACTATCGCTGGAGGGGCTTGTGGCAGTGGATCCGGAAGTGGTCCGGCTTCGCCGAGGCGACCTGAACGCTCTCTCGGAACTGATTACCCGATACCAGAATCGGCTGTATCGGTACCTGCTGCGCATCGTGCGGCAGCCCGCCGAGGCGGAAGACCTGTTCCAGCAAACATGGTTGAGAGTGGTCGAGAAGATTCGTTCCTTTGATGCAAGCCGCAATTTTGACGCCTGGCTGTTCACGCTGGCGCGCAACCTGGCGATCGATTATTTGCGCCGGATTCGTCCGGAGAGCCTGGACGAGCCGCTGGCAAACAACTGGCATAGCGAAACCGTGGCGGACCGGATTCCGTCGAAAGACCACACGCCGCTCGATCACGCGCTCGCGGCCGAGCGCCGGACGGAGATCAGCGAAGCGATGGCCGGGCTGCCGATGATTTATCGCGAAGTCCTCACACTGCGGTTTGAGGATGAGATGAAGATTGAGGAAATCGCGCAGGTTACAGCGGTTCCGATATCAACGGTGAAGTCGCGGCTGCGGCGTTCGCTGGAACAATTGCGTTACGCGCTTGAAGCGCGGTATCCCGGAGGTCAATGGCAATGAGCGAGCACGACAAGATTCGAGAACTGCTGGCGTTGGCGGCAGCCGACGCGCTGACGAGCGCGGAAGAAAAGCAGGTTGCGGAGCATGTGCGGTCTTGCATTGCCTGCTCGAACGAATTGGAGGCTTGGCGGCCGATTGCGAGCGAACTCCGTCGATTGCCGACGCCGCAGCCTTCTTCGTGGCTGGTGCAGGCCACCCTCGCGCGTGCGGAGGCGAAGCTCACCGAACAGGCCGAGCACGATTGGAACCGCCGCGTAATGATTGTTGTCGTGGCTTTTGCGTGGCTGCTGACGATTGCGAGCTGGCCGGTTTTCCACTTTGTGAGCGGACGTTTCGGGAGCTTGCTCGAGCCCCGATTCAGCCATACCCAGTTCAGTCAAACATGGATCAGTTTTGCCGTGTTCACCGCACTGGAGTGGCTGGCGGGAGGTGTGGCCGCAGTAATGCTGGCAATCCGGCAGCGCGGCGAAAGGAGGCTGGTATGAGCCGATTCACAAAGGAATTGCGCGTGATCCCGGAAGCAGCGTGGATCTTTGCATGGTTCGCCTATTTGTGCATCACGGTGCCGTTGTTCTTCTTTGTGGGGCCCAAGGATTCGGAGATGGCCAAATTGCCGCGCTGGGGACAAGCGCTGCTCGTTTACGGATTTATGCTGCTCCTAGTGGCTTGGGTTGCGCTGATCGGATACATCTATGGCGACGCGAAGCGGCGACAGATGCGATATGTCATGTGGACGCTGCTGGCGATCTTCGTTCCCCATGCGATTGGGATGATCTTGTACTTCATTCTCCGCGACCCTCTACCGAAGACGTGCCCCGGCTGCGGGCATGTCGAAAAGGCAAAATTCCCATTCTGTCCGCGCTGCGGCACTCTGCTGCAGCCAACGTGCCCGAAATGTGAAAAGCCCGTTGAAACCACTTGGGCGAATTGCGCGAATTGCGGACAGCAACTGCCCGAGCCACCAACACGAGCTACACAAAATCCCGCTGTGGCGACGTAACGCCGTGCGGCTTCGCGCGATTTACGGTCCGATATCGACCGGTTTCGCGTACTCCGTTTGTTCGACGCTGGTGGATACAAATGTCATGTGGGGGAATCTAAGGACCGTATGAAGTTACGAGAACGATTGATCGGCTTCATCGCGGTTTTTCAGGTAGTTCTCTTTCTGGCACATTTTCTCCTTTACAAGACGTGGATATTCTCTCCGACCGAGACGGGGGCCCATGGAACTCTGTGGATAAAACTGGCTCTGGGCTTTTTATCGGTCAGCTTCACGGCAGTCTCGCTGCTGGCTTTTCGCTATAGCAATGTTGCGGTGCGCACATTTTACAAAGTTGCCTCGGTTTGGGCGGGGTTGTTGTCGTTCCTACTCGTGGCAGCGGCTTCTTCCTGGATAATTTTCGGACTCGCGCGGCTAACGGGGCTGGATGTTAAATTCCATCGCATCGTAGAAGTCCTGTTTGGGGTAGCCGTGGCAGCAGGTTTTTACGGAGTCTTGAACGCCAGCTGCACTCGAATTACGCGAACGACCGTACGCCTTGCCAACTTGCCCGATGCCTGGAGGGGGCGGAAAGCGGCGCTGATCAGCGACGTGCACCTGGGGCATGTGCGAAACGGCAGCTTCCTGCGGCGCATGGTGGGCAAGATTTTGCGCGAAGAGCCGGACCTGATCTTTATCGCCGGCGATTTGTTCGACGGCACCGCCATCGACACGCGACGCGCTGCGGAGCCGTTGAGCGCGCTGGTCGCGCCCTACGGCGTATATTTTGTCGCTGGAAATCATGAGCAATTTGGGGATGACAGCAAATATCTGCGGGCCGTAGAGGCGGCTGGCGTACGCGTGCTCAGCAACGAAAATGTGGATGCGGACGGCCTGCAGATTATCGGGGTGCCGTACCGGAATGCGACACGAGGTGGGCATCTTGCTTCCGTGCTCGGTGGCATCGGCGTCGATCGCAACCGGGCTAGCATCCTGTTGACGCATGCGCCTGACCACCCTGAGATCGCCGAGGCTGCTGGCGTCTCTTTGCAGCTATCTGGACATACGCACCTTGGCCAGTTCATACCTTGGAGTTGGATGGCACGTCGCATTTACCGCCAGTTTGTATATGGCTTAAGCCGTATAGGAAAGATGCAGGTTTTCACTTCGAGCGGAGCAGGAACCTGGGGGCCACCGCTGCGACTGGGGTCAAATCCTGAAATTGTCATGCTCGAGTTCGAGTAAAGTGAGTAGCTTTCGCGAGTTGAAGAGGGCGACTCGCCTGGCGGACAGGGTGGAAGCGCGAGTTGAAATCTGATCAGCCGACGCCGAGATGGTGAACGATTGCCTGGAACCGCAGATCGGAGCGGCGGGCATACTTCGGATCGGCGTTGAGGAATAGCATCCAGTAGTCGTGATGGTGATAGGGCTTTTCCAGCCAGTCGAGGGCGGGGGACGGTCTCCCTTCAGCAACGCGTCTCCCGAAGCCTCTCCACTCTTTTACATTCAAGGGCAAATTGAGGTAATATCTTTCGGCAAAGATGTGGGTCTGTTCGCGAAGGGGTGCCTGTCATGAACAGCAGCCGCAGAGATTTCTTGAAAGTCACCGCTCTGGGTGGTTCAGCGCTTTCTTTGCTGGGGTTCGATCTCGCCCCCGCCTATGCGCAAGTGCGCGAACTCAAAATGGCTCGCGCCACCGAAACGCGCTCCACTTGCCCGTATTGTTCGGTGAGTTGCGGCGTTCTCATTTACACGATTGGCGACAAAGCCAAAAACGTCACGCCGCAGGTGATTCACGTTGAGGGCGATCCCGATCATCCCATTAATCGCGGCACTCTTTGCCCGAAGGGCGCGTCGCTCGAACAGGACATCCTGAACCCGCGCCGATTGCTGAAGCCGCAGGTGCGGCGTCCGGGATCTGATCATTGGGAAGACATTTCGTGGGACCACGCGATCGATGAAATCGCGCGCTGGACAAAGAAGTCGCGCGACGCCACGTTCGTAGCGCAAGACGCGCAAGGCCGCACGGTGAACCGCTGCGAGGGCATCGCATTCACGGGCGGTTGCACCGATACCAACGAGTTCAATTATCTGGTCGTCAAAAGTATGCGCAGCCTGGGGGTCTGCTACCTGGAAAACCAGGCCCGGGTTTGACACGGCCCAACGGTCTCAAGTTTGGGACCAACATTTGGACGCGGGGCCATGACGAATGGCTGGGTCGACATCAAGAACACCGACATGATGTTGATCATGGGTGGGAATCCGGCCGAGAACCATCCTTGCGGCTTTAAGTGGGCGATCGAGGCAAAGCGCAACCGCAATGCCAAGATGATCGTGGTGGATCCGCGTTTCACGCGCACCGCGGCCACCGCAGATTTGTTCGCCCAGATTCGCGTGGGCTCCGACATTGCCTTCCTGGGCGGCGTCATCCGCTATGCCATCGAAAACAACCGCATCGCGCACGACTATCTGGTGAACTACACCAACGCTGCGTTCATCGTGAAGGAAGGCTTCAAACTTCCGGAGGACGGTTTGTACTCGGGCTTCGACGCGGCCACCCACACTTACGACAAATCCAGTTGGAATTACGAGGAGGGGAACGACCAGGGCGGCGCCGCTCCGGCTCCAGCCCACGCTCCCGCGGCAAAGCCCGGTGAACCACCCAAGCCGCCGGGGCTTCCTCCTAAGGTGGCATATGACTTTACACTGCAGCATCCGCGTTGCGTCTTCCAGTTGTTGAAGCAGCAGTACTCGCGCTACACGCCCGAAATGGTTGAGCGCATTACGGGCATTCCCAAAGATCAGTTCCTGAAAGCTGCCGATCTGTTCACTTCCATCCGCAAGGATGGCGACATGAAGAAGGTTGCCACCATTTTGTACGCGGTGGGCTGGACGCAGCACAGCTACGGCACGCAGATGATCCGTACAGCGGCGATGCTGCAATTGTTGCTGGGAAATGTGGGACGCGCGGGTGGCGGCGTGAATGCTCTGCGCGGCCATGCCAACATTCAGGGCGCCACGGACATGGGTGGCATCTTTGATATTTGGCCGGGCTACCTGAAGGTCCCCAACCCAAACGACGTCGACCTGAAGACGTATCTGGACCGCATCACGCCGAAAGCTTCCAAACCAGGTCCGTGGGAGTCGTTCAATTATTGGAGCAACACGCCGAAGTTCGCCGTCTCCTACCTGAAAGCCATGTTTGGAGATGCGGCGACCAAGGAGAATGACTGGGCGTTCAGCTACGCGCCGAAAATAGATCGCAACTATTCCTGGACCCAGATTTGGGACAACATGTACCGCGGCACCGTGAAGGGCCTTTTTGCCTTCGGTATGAATGGAGTGGCCATCGGACCGAACTCGCAGAAAAACATTGAGGCGTTGAAGAAGGCCGATTGGCTGGTGGTGGGCGAGATTTATCCAGACGAAACCAGCGAGTTCTGGAAAGCGCCGGGGACAACCGCCGACGAAATGAAGGCGATCAACACCACGGTGTATCGTTTGCCGTGTGCCGGCTTTGCCGAGAAAGATGGTTCCATGACCAACTCGGCGCGCTGGCTGCAATGGAAGAACATCGCGCTGCCCACGCCCGGGGATGCTCGCTTGGATCAGGACATCGTGGCGCAGATCTTTCTTAAGGTACGTGAACTGTACCAGAAGGAAGGCGGCGCGTTCCCCGATCCGATTCTGAAGCTAACGTGGGCGTACACCGATCCCAAGCATCCGGCGCTGTCGGAGTTGGCGAAGGAGTTCAATGGCAAGGCGCTGACGGATCTCACTGATCCCAAAACGCAGCAGGTGATCAAGCGCGGACAGCAACTGCCGGGCTTTGCCTGGCTGAAGGATGACGGAACCACATCGTGCGGCAACTGGATCTACTCCGGCTGCTGGACCGAGGCTGGGCCGCAGTTGATGCGCCGCGGGACGGAAGATCCCTCGGGCATGGGCGTGTACCAGAACTGGGCGTGGTCGTGGCCGGCGAATCGTCGCGTCCTTTATAACCGCGCCTCGTGCGATCCCTCGGGAAAACCTTGGGATGCGGACCGAAGGCAGGTGTGGTGGAACGAGGCCACTCAAACCTGGGTCGGTAACGACGTGCCTGACTTTAAACCAGACTCCGCGCCGAAGGACCATATGGGCCCCTTCATCATGAATCCAGAGGGCGTTGGCCGCATCTTTGCGCCCCTAGCCGCATTTGCCGACGGACCGTTCCCTGAACACTACGAGCCTACCGAAAGCCCGGTTGTGAATGCGCTGCATCCCAACCAATCGGATAGTCCGGTGGTCAAGAAATTAACTTCGGCGGCGGACAAATATGGGACCGCCAGTGAAGGGTTCAATATCATCTGCACCACGTATCGACTCACCGAGCATTACCACTATTGGACCAAGAACAATCCAGTGAATGTGCAGCTCATTCCGGAGCCGTTCGTGGAAATGCCGGTCGAGTTGGCGCAGGAGTTGGGAATCAAGGGCGGCGACACGGTGAAGGTGACGAGCGCCCGCAGTTTTTACGTGGCGAAGGCATTCGTCACCAAGCGAATCCGGCCAATGAATATCGACGGAAAGAAGGTCTACCAGATCGGATTGCCCATTCATCAGGGATATCGCGGCATTCAGGAAGATGCCGACAGAAATTCGCGGACGCTCGCCAACCGTCTTTCGCCGGCCGTGACCGATCCGAACGCGTACACACCCGAATTCAAGGGCTTTCTGGTGAAGTTGGAGAAGGTTTAAGGCAATGAGCCAGGCAACGCTCGCAATCCGAAAGATCTCGGGCCATGCGGGACCAGCAGCGGGAGCCGGGGTGGAACGCTCCGAGCAGGTTTGCAAGCTGGTTGATACGACGACCTGCATTGGATGCAAGGCGTGTGAAGTGGCCTGTCTAGAGTGGAACGGCTACGCCTTCAGCCAAACCACGTTCAACAACAGCTACCAGACCATGCCGGAAACGTCGTGGAATTACTGGAACCTGATCAAGTTCAATGAGCACGAACGGGAAGACGGCGCGCTCATGCTGCTGATGCGCAAGGACCAGTGCATGCATTGCGCTGAGCCGGGCTGCCTGGCGGCGTGCCCGGCGGATGGCGCCATCGTGCAATACACGAACGGGATCGTCGATTTTCAGCAGCAGAATTGCATCGGCTGCGGATATTGCGTCAGCGGCTGCCCATTCGATATCCCCAAGTTCAATTCGAATACCAAGAAGATGTTCAAGTGCACGCTTTGTTCTGACCGGGTTTCAGAAGGGCTGGAGCCGGCGTGCATCAAGTCGTGTCCTACCGGTTGCCTGCACTTCGGAACCAAAGACGACATGACGTTCCTCGCAGAGAAACGGGCACAACAGCTACGCGAAAATTTTGGCATGGAAAAAGCGGGCGTCTACGATCCTCAGGGCGTCGGTGGAACAGGCGTCATTTACGTGTTGCACGATGTTAGCAATCCAGAAGCCTACGGCGGTCTGCCGAAAGATCCGCATGTTCCCTGGGTGGTGCAATTCTGGAAAGGTCCGGCGAAATGGATCGGTAACCTTGCCATGTTG
The DNA here is from genome assembly GCA_049288625.1 of Terriglobales bacterium. GTDB lineage: Bacteria > Acidobacteriota > Terriglobia > Terriglobales > Acidobacteriaceae > Acidiflorens. The sequence continues at coordinate 7,925 of JBAQIB010000035.1, forward strand.
GGCGGCATCATCGGCGTGACTCTGCATTACCTGCGCTTCGGGCCAAAACAAGTCAATGGCTGGAAGCACAAGGAAGGAGGCCAGCCATGAGCGTTTCGCAAGTCGTCTCTCCGGTGCGGACCGGCGATGCGAGCGGCGATCGCATTCAGCGCTATTCGCTCGGCGAACGTGTCAACCACTGGATCGGGGCGTTGTTTTACATTTATTGCCTGGTCACCGGCCTAGCCTTCTGGTCGCCGTACATGTTCTGGATGGTCGTCCTGGTGGGCGGAGGACCGGCAGCGCGCTTCTGGCATCCCTGGCTGGGTCTGGTCTTCTTCGCGTCGGTGACTTGGATGTACAAGCTGTGGTCTCGCGATATGGCCTTTACCGCGGAGGACCGCGCCTGGCATGCGGCGGTTGACCACTACATCCGCAACGAAGATGAAGATCTTCCTCCGATTTGGCGCTTCAACTGGGGCCAGAAATTATTTTTCTGGCTAATGTTGTATGGTGCAATCCTTCTGCTCATCTCCGGCTGCGGACTCTGGTGGGTGGAGTCGATTCCGGGGAGCCTGCGCTGGCTACGTGATTTGTCGATCTTCGTGCACGTTACTGCGGCGATGGCTACGATCGGCGGCTTCATCATTCACGTCTATATGGGCACAGCCATGGTGCGTGGCGGGTTCACGTCGATCATCCGCGGAGAAGTGTCGGCCGCCTGGGCCAAAACTCATCACCGCCTGTGGTACGAGCAGGTCAGGAAAGGGACCACCGGGCGGGAATGATCCGAAATAAATGGGACCAGCGCATCCAGCGAGCGGATGACCTGGCAGCTGCCCACGATTTTGCGGCTGAAGTGATGCGGTTCTACAAGCGCATCGCCAGCCTGCAAAAATCGCTCTACTCTCATTTCGACACCGCCGGCGATCATAGCGCGCGGAAGCATGCTGCGAATTTGCGCGAGGTATCGCCAGATCTTGCGCTGTTACTGATGAGGTTTCCGGAATTTCTCTCCCAGGTTGAGACATTTGCTACCCAGCCTTTCGTCGAGGGGGCGCGGCGGTTGAGGACTGACGGGGAGGGCCGGTGGCGGGAATCGCTGGACTCGGCTTGGCAGAATGCTACGGATTTCACCCCCGATGACGCGGAAGCTGTGCTCACATGGATCTTTCTGCAGCCATACGGTGAGTGGCTTGCAGACGGGCGCGAGCGAGTGACAAGCGGTGCAACACTGGCGATCTGCCCGCTCTGCTCATCCAAGCCCGTAGTTGGAGTGCTGCGGCCAGAAGGGGACGGAGGCAAGCGGTCTATGATCTGCTCGTTGTGCTCCACCGAGTGGCCATTCGGGCGAATTCTGTGTCCCGCATGTAGTGAAGACAATGTGGAGAAACTCGCCGTCTACACTACCAGCCAATTCCCGCACGTTCGGGTTGAAGCCTGCGATACCTGCCGCCGCTACATCAAAACGGTTGACCTAACTAAGAACGGCCATGCGGTCCCGCTGGTGGATGAATTGGCAACGATTCCACTCAATCTCTGGGCCAAAGAACACGAGTATACGAAGTTGCAGCCTAACTTGCTCGGACTGTGAAACGCGCGTTTCGATGACCTCAGCGGCTAAAGCCGCTAATGAAGACAACGCGCCACCGCAGCGCTGAAGCGCTGCGCCACCCAAAATCCGGAACTCTTCCGGACCTTTCCGCAGCTGGTTAGCAATGTTTCAGTGTTGCTGGTAGATCGAATTGTCCGGCATCGGCTGGTCGTAGTCTCGGCCGTACTTATTCTTATGCGCGATCCGTTGCCCGTTCAATTCCGGAACCCGAATCACGCCGAGTGACGTTGCGTTCTCGCCGATGGTGATTTCGCGCGTAACTGGTTTCTCATTCTCCGGTCCCATGCCTTCGCTCCAGATGTGCAGCGTGTATCGACCATAAGGAACTTCGGCAATGCTCACCTGCCCGTCGCCATTGGCCGTCGTATACAGTGGCGTCCCCATGGTGATCACCACCGCACTCATCTCCGGATGAATGTTGCAGAAGATGTAACTGATACCGGGGCGGTCGAAGCGCACCGTGCGCGACGTCCCGGCTTCGTACAGCCCCAAATCGAACCGCTTCCCCTCAAACAGCGAAAATACGTTGTGAAAGAAGGGGTCGTGATTCGGGAACTCGACCATCGAACCGGCCGGAACCACCAGCAGGTGGGGTTCAAAACTCTTGTTCCTCTGCACCAGCCGCGCTTTTGTTGCATCGCTGGGCGCCGGCGGATCGAGCCGTACATCCGAACCCGGAGCCGGCGTCAGCCACACGACCGTGGCCGGAATTGCCCCGGGGCGCAGCTTCCGCTCGGCGGTCTTCTTCTCGCCCGTCACTTCCACGCGGCCGCGTACCGTGACCGTTTGCGCCCGCAGTGGGCCGGCCAGGCACAACGATAGCAGCAGTGCTGACAGCAGCCTGCGCTTCGTCGCTCCGACCATTGCCAGTTTTTTCAAATCGGAATCGCTCCCGCTCAGAACAGCACACCCATCATTAAGTTTAGATGTCCCGCGCCGCTCAATCCCGTCGCAATCGAATTGGTCTCCATTTGCCGATACTCCGCCGAGAACAGCAGGTCCGAACGGGGACGATAGATTAAGTTCGCAAACCCGGCTCGATTCCGTGACAATGGCTCTCCTGCGTACGACTGCGGATACTGAAAGTAATCCAGGCCCTTCGCATAAGGGTTGTCCATTCCGAAAGCGGTATTAATCTCAAGTTTCCTCGTCGGCCGATATTTTAGCTGTGCCCACCCGCCCACCGAATTCAGAGCAATCAGTTGCGTGTACTGGCTGGCCGGATCGCTGTTGCTGAACAATACGCTTTGTCCGATGCCGCCGTACAGTCCTCCCAAGCCACGGCCGCGATAGAATTTTCCGCTGATCGAAAATCTGGAGCCCAGCGGTACTTCGAGATCGGTCATCCCCGCCCACGCGTCCGCTGTTCGCGCGTAACCATAGTCCTGACGGCCGTAGTAGGCGCCCACCCCGATTCGCAGTGGCTGCCCGAAGAAGTCTCGTGTCCACGCCACCCGAGTTCCATAGGCCGGTTGCCGTGACGATTCGCCCGGCCCCGCCTCCCGGTAAGGACTGGTCCCGGGCGTTTCGCCTGTCAGAGAATCCAGTATTCCCCCCTGAAACAACAAGTTCGATGTATCGCTAAGCGATACTCTGTGTTCGACACGTATCTGCGGGACCCAGCTCCACAGGTTCCCCGCATAGGAAAGCGCGGGCACCGCCAGCGTGGCGAATGAAGTCGGCGAGTCCGGCGAAATGAAAAGTCCATCCTGCCCCACCACCAGTGACGTGTTTTCCCAGTCCATCCGCATGGTCGCCGTGCGCAATCGCATCAGCCCCGAGTTGATGCCGTTGGGAGCTGCCGGAAATCCACCCGACAAATCCAGTTGCAGATCCGCTTTCGTCCTCGCGCCGGCTACCCGCGGCCCAAACACTTCGAATCCGATCTCGGACTGGCGCAGCGTCGCGCCGAAGCTGCCCCCAGACTCGCCCGGCAGCCGCGGATAGGCCAGCATGGGTAAGTCCACGTTATCGACTGTCCCCTGGTTGCTGAACAAGTTCATCAACACAATACCTGAGATCCGCATCCGGTACTTCGATGCACTTTCCACTTTCGTCTGATACTGATCATCGACTTTCCCGCTCAACAACTCGTATTCTTCTTCGGTCGTTGCCGCGTGCCGGGTTGCTTTCTGCTCCTGCTGATCGTAGGTTTGTGGGCCTGCTGACTCGGCCGAGGAGCCCTCCGACTGGGAGAGCGCAACAAAGTCTTTGGCCTTTAGAATCACGTTCGTCGTTATGCCGCCGGCTGCCGGCGACGCTGGCTCCGTCATTGCCACGCGCTGTCCCGAGTTTCCTGCACCCAGCTCTTCGATCTTTCGCCGCAGTTCGCGGTTTTCTGCCCGCGTGCGCTCAGCATCGGAGCGTAGCTCGGCCACCGAGGCGTCAAGTGCTCGCACCTGCTGGCTCAGCGCCTGCACTGCCTGGGCTAAAGAATCGGCCGCGCCTGGGTGGGGGCGAACCACCGGGTCTTGCGCGCTGGCTACCGTCGAGAGCACAAGGCACGCGAGCAATCCTCGCCGCAGAAAATCGAACCACCGCCGGTTACTCATGGCTCCTCCCGCAGAAAAGCTGTTTCTTTCGTAGTAAGGATTCCCAGCAGACGCTACTGCGCGATCCCTTTGGCTTCGTTTCTAAACCTGACTCCCATGCTTGGCCGCCAGAACAGTTTCAGAAGCAGGAGTCAAGGGAATGTGAACGCGAAATGTCGTTCCTGATGGAGAAGTCTGCTCCACTACGACATCGCCGCCGTGATCCTGCAAAATTTTCTGGACTACGGTCAGTCCCATCCCGGTCCCGTTTTCCTTGCCGTGACTCACGAAGGGTTCGAACAACCGCTCACGCACGGCCTCCGCGATTCCTGGACCATTGTCCGTAATGCGAATCTCCACTTCCTCACCTGTACCTCGCACGCCAACATCGATCTTTCCGGATTCGTTCGACACCGCTTCGCAGGCGTTCAGCAACAAATTCAGCAGGACACGCTCCAGTTTCTTGAAGTCAAACCATCCTTCGGTCGACCCCTCGCTGGCGATTCGAATCTGTATGCGTTGAAACTCCGGATGCGCCCTCACATCTTGTACGGCCCGGTCCACAACCGAACGCACGTCGCCATAGGAAGGCCGCAACGATTCCCTCGTCCGCGAGAACTCCAACAACGACTCAATCAGATCCGTCATCTGGTTTACGGCTACACGAATCTCCGCATAGAGCTCTTCCCGCTGCGCGAGTGTCAGCTGGCCCTCGCAAAGGAACTCCGCGTTCGCCACGACGGCCGACAGCGAATGTCTCAAGTCGTGCGAAATCGAACTTGCCATTCGCCCGATCGTCGCCAGCCGTTCCGCATCCAGTAATTCCCGCTGCGTCCGCTCCAGGTTTGTTCGCGTTCGATCAAATGCCGCCGTGACCTCGGCCACTTCGTCTCCGCCCCGCGCTTCGAGCGGATACGCATAATCACCCCGCTCAAGCGCACGCACACCAGCTACCAGGGCGTCGAGAGGCCGCGTGAACGTATGCGAGATCAAGAAAACCAGCAAACTCCCGATCAAAACGGCCGTCAGCCCCAACGCCAGTAATACTTCGTTAAGGCTTCTCAGAAATGCGGTCGCCTGGTCGAACGACTTCAGTACCCACAGACTCAGCGCCGGCGCCCCGGGCGATGGCAGATCGACTGATGTCGCCAGATAGCGCTCCTCTCCCAACTTGATCTGGTCCGGCTCCAGTGCGGCTCCCGGTCCGTTCCGCGGCATAGCATGCAGGAACTCCGCTTCCTGCACCGGCTTCAGCGTGCTCCTGACAATCGCGTCGCCATAACGGAATGCGATCTCGCTCGCCGCCGTGCGGCTTAACTCGCGGGCAAACCGGTCGTCGATTTCATAGCCGAGAACGAGGTATCCCAGCACGCGATGATCGCTTACCGAACCAAAGTAGATGTCTTGCAGGAAAACCTCGTAGAGGTGTCCGTCTACGTACCACCAATGCCGGGTCTCCTCTTGCGACACAATTTTTGGGAAAAACGCCTGCCCCTGGCGGATTGTGATTTCCTTCGGAGTTGCCTGCAACGCCACCACTTTGGCCGATCCGTCCGCCAGAAGCAGTAGGTCGCTTCCCGCCAGATGCCACAGGTCGCGTGAGGCATCCTGGATGGTCGCGGGATCGTGCGTCGTCATCATCGCGCGCACAGTTGGCAAGTCGGCCAGCAGCGCTACCGACCGCTCGAGCGTCCATTCTCTTTGATTTTGGAAATTATGAAATGCGGAAACTGAATTTTGCAGGTCGCGCTCGATGGCCGCCCGCTCCTGCTGCTCCACGGTATGCCGCACGACTAGCAGCGTCGCGAAGGTTAGCGTCGCGGAGACGGCCACCATGGAAAGCAGGAACTTGGTCCGAAGGCGAATTCCGTTCATGAAGACAAAGCCACGAGCTTCGAGCGTCGAGCGTCGAGCAACCATACGAACGCGTTGTTCGCAGCTCGCTTTCGAAAGCCGAGCACCCTCCCGGCGGGATAAGTCATATTCATGAGATTCGCTTTACTAGCCGGCTCTGCTCGCTCGCGGCTCGAAGCTCGTGGCTCGAAGCTAGCTTTCACGGCACAAACTTATAGCCCGCGCTGTGCACGGTGCGGAAATGCGAGGGATTCGCGCTATCTTTCTCTAGTTTCTGGCGCAGGCGCAAGATGTGGTTATCGACGGTCCGAGTGCTTGGGTAATTGCGATATCCCCACACCTGGTTCAGCAATTCTTCTCGCGACAGAACACGCTCCGCATTCTGAATCATGAACTTTAACACCTTGAACTCTTGCGACGTCATCGGCACAAGTTCCCCGTTGCGCGACAATTCCATCTTCGTGAAATCCACTTTCACATCGCCAAAGCTGAACCGCTCAGTTGCGGGTGCGGGCGTCGCGCGCCGACGCATCGCCGTTCGTACGCGAGCCAGCAATTCGCGCGGACTGAACGGCTTCGTCACATAGTCATGCGCTCCCAACTCGAGTAGCAAGACCTTATCCATCACTTCCGCTCTCGCGCTCAGGATGATGATGGGCAACGCCGGCGCGGCATGGCTGATCTGGCGACACACATCCTGCCCCGGCGTTCCTGGCAGGCTGAGGTCTAGCACCAACACTGATGGAGCGGCCGCGCGGAACATTTCCAACCCCTCCGTGCCGTTCCCGGCCACCTCAACGGAGAATCCTTCCGCTTCAAATAACCGGCGCAGCGCCTTCTGCACGGCCCGATCATCCTCGATAACCAGTATTTTGTCGCCGGTAACGGGAGGCGCCTCCATCGTAGCCCCTTGAAATGAGTTTTTTTGCATAGGGTCCCCACCCCGGATCAGGAATGTATCATACCGCTAAACTCAAAGGTAGTAGGCGGTTTGCGGCACCTCCGGGGAAGAATTTGACCGCCTTTTTACAATTTGTTGACACCAGGCCCAATCGCCGCCAAACCCTTCCCGCGGTTTGGTTCCGCAATTGCTTGCCATTCGCATCAAGCACCGCGACTTGCTAAGATGCTGGAGGCCGCCCGACTTGCAAGCGGCCTCCAACTTGTTTGCAGCCTGTTTGCTACTTCTTGAACTGAATGACACCAAACGTTCCCGCCAAATTGCCCGCCGGGCCGGCGGTGAAGAAAAGCTGATTGGTGCGGCCGTTGTTGGCCGTGCCTCCTCCAAAGTCAATACCCCACAGCTGGTTAATGTGGATCGCCTTACCGTTTGTGTCTTTCACGGTCCCGACAAACTGTCCGGTCTCGAGGTTATAGCCGTTGATGGTACCGCCGTTGGTGTTGTTGGAAACCAGCAGCGCGTTGCTGAGCGGGCCAAAGTTCTTGGGCGCCACCGCAAATCCCCACGGCTGGGCCAGGTGATTGCCGGCGATCAGCTGGCGAACAAAGGTTCCGTCTTCCTGATAGATGTCGACGTAGCCGGTTGGGCTCTCGTTCACGGGCGCGAACGCGACATACACCAAGCCATTGATGTCCTGAATGCCAAACGGGGCGTTGCCCGCGGGCAGGGTCGAATCGGTGAATGATGTCACAAGGTTGAAATTGGCATCGTAGACATCGACCTTATTGTTCGCGATGTCAGTTGCGTACAGGAAATTTCCCGAGGCTTTGTTGGTAATCGCGAGCCCGGTGTACACGGCTCCGGTTGCGGAGTTGTTGACCGCAATGATCGCCTCATGGGGATTCGACTGCGGTGCCCACCCGCTGATCGTCCCGTCCAACGTCGCGAACAGAAAGATCGCCGGCCATCCCTCGACAGAAAAATCCTGCGATCCATTGAAGACAATTCCTGTCGGCTGCCCTGGACCCGCCCCGGTGGCTGACGGAATCAGCACCTTCAGGCTCTTCTCATCGCCCTTGCCGTCGTAGAGCGTGGACCAGCCGGAGCCTTGGTCGGAGAGCCAGAAAGGTCCGCCCGGTCCATACACAAGTCCCCATCCGTTCACAAGGAGCGGGTCGAGGTGGCGGCCATCGCCCACCTGATTCGAGACCAGATTGGTAAGTTGATACTGCGCTACCGCCGCGCTGCCCATGAACAGGACGGCGAGCCCGAGGCAAACAGTGAAAGCAAACGTGCGCTGCATAGAGATTCCTCCTTGGATTGTGCGAAGTCGGAGCGAAGGGAGTCGGTCCTTGCATCACAGAGCCTGGCGTTGCAGACACTCTTCGCGCTTTTCCGACCTGCTAGCAGTCGCATCCTAGAGGAGCCACCGCAGCCGATTTGTCACGGCAGTGTCACCTGTTTGCACAAATTCTTACTGCCACGTTTGAGGATTTGACACCGTTGTGTACGTTCAATTGCGCCCGAGTAGCGACAGCCTACAATGAACGTTGCGAGAACGTGCTTGTATTCAATGAGTAGGAGCCACCAATAGAAGATGCCGCAGATCTCTCCGACGGAGTTTTACGCGCTGCCACTTCGCGTGCATACGTTTCTCGCTGACGCCCAGTTGCACGACGTTTGGGCGGTGGATTTACCTAAGCGACGCGACGGCGTTACCCTTTCTGAATTTCTTCGGGCGAGTCAGGGCAGAAACAACAGACTTCCGCCAGGGGCGCTGGCGCTTTTCCGGTTTCGGGTTTTTCTTGGGCGTATTTTTCGACTTGACGCCGAACCAAGGAACGCCTTGGCAGCCTCTTGGGGAAGTCGCCTAACGCCGGAAGATCGTGCTCGTTCTCTGGTGGCATCCGGCACGCCAGAAGGAGGGTTCCGTGTAGTCTATCGCTTCGAAAACGAACAGCTACTTGAGATACAGAACCGCACCGTCCATGCGGCAGCTCTCAGCGCTCTCACGGAAAAGGCTGACAGCTATCGGTTCTACTTTGCAGTCTACGTGCGCCAGAGCGCGTGGATTACGCCGTTCTACATGAGCCTGATCGATCCGTTCCGAAGATGGATTATCTACCCAGCCATGCTAAAAATCATTCGCGCGACCTGGGATCGGAATTTTTGACGTCATAGATAACGGATGGAACGTGCCATCTATGCCCCATGCTTCAACACCAGATCGACGGTCTGGATATCGACTAAACCGCAGCAGCCGTAGAGCGCCGGCAGCACGTGGTCCGGAGGATAAGTCCGGCGGAGTTGGGCCACTTTCTTTGTGCCCGAACGGTAGGCCGGGAGATACATACGCCCCAGCAGGGGATGTCGGCCCCAGGCTCCGGATAGTTTGTCAGCGCGCTCTTCGGTAACGAGGAAGTCGCGCCGCAGCGTGGCCGCGACTTCGGCTTGCGGTTTGCCTTCTCCCCAGGTCAAATACGACGACTGGTTCTTGGCGTCATCCTGCAACAGCGCCAGCAGCACGCCGATCTGCAAATCTTCGTCGGGCAATTGGTCGACTTCGGTCACGCCATGCGCGATCAGAATCGCGTTGTTGGCGATTCCCTCGAATAGAGTCGCGGCGCGCGTGTTCATGGTGAGCACGGTGGTCTCGAATCCTGCCTTTCCGCGTACGTACAGATTCTGCAGATAGGCAAAGGTTGTAACGTGCCCGGGCACCACCTCATGGCTTATGAGCTGTTCAAACTCGGGGAATGAAATCTGCAACGAGGCGTTGATCTCGTAGGTCCCTTCGTATTGGGGACTGCCGTCAGCGTTGCGCGCGCGGCCGAGGTAGTTCATCGACCCCGAGAACCACGCGTCTTTAATGGGGAGAAAATCGATATTCGCGCGCGGCACACCTGCCAGATCTCGGGACAGGTATGGCAGCAAGTTTTTGGCGCTCAAATTGTCGAACTGCGCGATCACGGCCGCGCTCAGGGCGCGGACAGAAGCCAGCGGCGCCACGCGCTCCCGCCGCCAGGCATCAACGGCTTGCAGTAACTGGGCGGAATCCGACGAGGCGTAGCCGGCGCGGCCCAGCAATTCAGCCACGCGGGCTCGCTTTTTCTCCGGCTTCGAAGGTTCGGGAGGCTTGCCGGTAGCTGACTCCACGCACCGCGCATAGGGCACCGGCTTGCCCTTGCCAAAAACCTCCATCGCAAGATCCCACATAGTTTCAAGGCAATCTGCCAAGCCGATCAGATAAGGCTTGCGCAAGGCGCTGGATTTGTCGGCGAGTTTAGCCGCCTCGTCACGGATGCCCGCAATCGCTTTAGGAATGTCTATGGCGCGCACATACTGCTCCACTGCCTCGCGATCCACGGTCTTGCCGGAGACGCCGCCCGATTGCCGCAGCCGCGCTGCGGCCGGATGGTTGTAGGCAGCGGGCAATGGTTCGTCGGAAAACCAACAGTCGGCGATGAACCGCCCTGTGCCCGAGGCGCACATGACGTCGCCACCCCACAGTGTGTCAATTCCGAGAACCGCGTCAGCAACGTACTGTCCTACTGCGTCTTTTTTCAGCATAGCTTGAGTTGTCATTGAAGCTCCTTTTCTTTCTTAAGGGAACCGAACCAGACATAAACACAAATGCCAATGAAAAACAGGGCAGAAACGGATTGGGAAACTTGATCGTTCGAGTAGAAAGGCGTTTGGATCAAGTCTTCGCGATACCAGTGGAACAGGCGCAATCCCGCACCGATCACGCCTCCGAGCGCGCCCCCAGCCATTAACCCTGAAGCGATGATGATGCCGCGCTCGCGGATGGCGCTGCCGTGCTCGCCGCCAATCTTCGCCCCGCGCTTGTTTACCAGGTGCGAGAGGAACCCGCCGGCCAGGATGGGCGTGGTCAGCTGCAGAGGCAGATAGATTCCCAGCGCGAAGACCATGGAAGAAAGGCCGAGCATCTCCAGCACTACGGTCACCATGGCGCCGACGCCGAACAACATGTAGGCGACCGGCTGGCCGCTCATGAATCCCGAGACTACAGCTTTTAGTGCGGAGGCCTGCGGTGCCACCAGAACCTGCCGCACGTCGCCCGGCGCGGCCTCTCCGAACTGGAAGGCCTTGGCCAGCAGGATGATGGTTAACCCCGCAGTGATTGCCGACACGACGACGCCAATAAACTTCACCTTCTCCTGCGCCGAA
>JBAQIB010000036.1:0-25482 GCA_049288625.1 Terriglobales bacterium
AGGATGCAGCCTTGCACCAGATAGTAGTCGCGGTTGGAGATTGCCTGTATGGTCAGGCGGCCTATGCCGGGCCACGAGAATATGGTTTCGGTGACGATGGCGCCGGCCAGCAAGGCTCCGAATTGCAGGCCCAAGACGGTGAGGATGGGGATCATGGCGTTGCGCAGGGCATGGCGATAGACTACCGTGCGCTCGGGCAGGCCTTTCGCTCGCGCGGTGCGGATGTAGTCCTGGCTTAGCTCTTCGAGCATGGAGGTGCGGACCATGCGGGTCAGAATCGCGGCGAGCGCGCCGCCCATGGTGATGGCGGGGAGGACTAAGTGCGCGAAGGTTCCGGAGCCGGTGACGGGAAGCCATCCTAGCTTGACGGCGAAAAACAGAATGAGGATGGGACCGAGCGCGAAGTTGGGGAACGAGAGGCCGAAGAGGCTGACCACGCTGAGGAGACGGTCGTCCCATTGGTTGCGGCGGCGGGCGGAGCGGACGCCGGCGGGAATGGCCAGGGCGATCGCGACAAATAACGACGTCAGCGTTAGTTGGAGCGTGAACGGGTAACGGCGGGCGATGAGCGAGGCTACACTCTGGTTGAAGCGGAGCGACTTGCCCAGGTCTCCGTGGAGCACGCCTCGCCAGTAATCCAGGTATTGCTGGCCGAGGGGAACATCGAGTCCATAAGTATGCCGGGCAGCCTGAATATCGGCGGCGGCTGCGCCTTCGCCTAGCATCTGCTGAATGGGATCTCCGGGGACGAAGTGGATTAGGAGAAAGACGGTTGAAACAACCAGCCAGATCACGGGCAGCGTATAGAGGACCCGCCGGAGGATTTGATGGAGCATGACGACAGCTATTCTCTCAATTCGAGCGGTTAGGTTAAAGCCTGCAACCAAACGTTGCACCCGCGGGAATTGGGATCGTATCATCCCTGAATGGAGCACGGCCAGACTACCGACGCCGGTCCCGTCGAGTATCCGCCTACGGGATCGATACGGGAGTACTTTTTAGGGGCCTGGAAGCTGGTCTCGACAGAATACAAGTATTCCGACGGCCGCACAGCGCCCTATCCCGGCCTAGGGCCGGACGCAATGGGTTTCCTCATGTACACACCCTCCGGCCATATGTGCGCCCAGTTGATGAAACCCGGCCGCCCTCTCTGGTCAGACGCAAACACGCCAACCGCGCCGGAAGCTGCTTCTGCCCTCGATGGGTTCATTTCCTACTGTGGAGCTTTCGAGATACCCGAACGCGAGCACATCATGATTCATCGTCCGGAGACCGCGTGGTCGCACAACTATCCAGGAACAATTCGGGAGCGGCCGTATCACGTTGTGAACCAGGAACGCTTTTTCTTCTGTGGTGAGGGCACAGAAGAGCAAAAGGACGGAACAGAAGTTCCCGTGATTTGGACGATCACTTGGGAACGGCTGAAGTAGTCACATCTCCGGCTTGTTGGGGTGGGGCTGCGGTCACGGGCTCGATGCGGACTTGGGCTACCCGGTGGCCATCCATTCTTTCGACTACGAATCGCCGGCCCTGGTATTCAAATGATTCTCCGCCCGTCGGCATTTTTTGCAGCCGCGACAGCACAAAACCGGCCAGCGTTTCGTAACCTTCGTCCTGCGGGAGCACGACATCGTACTGGTCCTCAAGGTCGCGAATGTTGATGGCCCCGTCGAGCGTTAGGGGCGCGTTGGCATCCACTGCCGTCTGGGCGGTCGCGACGTCGAACTCGTCTTCCAGTTCGCCGACCAGTTGCTCGAGAACATCTTCGACGCTGATGACGCCCGCAGTCGAGCCGAACTCGTCCACCACCATGGCCAAATGGCGCTTGCGCACCTGAAATTCCACCAGCAACTCGAACAGCGACTTGGTTTCGGGCACGACCAGCACGTCGTGCATGATCTGGCTGACCTTCATCTGCGAAATGCGGGCGACCGCGGGACCAACCATGGTTGGCGCGACCCGAAGCCGCATCCAGCGCATCAGGTCTTTGGCGTAAAGCACGCCCACAATGTGCTCGGGGCCGCGCTGCGGGTCATACACTGGAATCCGCGAGTGCTGTTCGTCGACGACTCGCGCCAGCGCCTCCTCCAGCGTGAGGTCGGAGGGGAGAGAAAAGATCTTGGTTCGCGGCACCATGACTTGGCGGGCGGTAATGTTGTCGAGTTCGAGCGCATTCAACAGCATCTCCTCCTGCGCGAAGGAAAGCTGGCCGGAGGTGCGCGCGGAACTGATGATCAGCCGCAGCTCATCGGGCGAATGAACAGACCCGTGCCGGATTTCGTTGGTGCCGAAAGAACGCAGTACGAAGCCGGCGGCGCGGCTCATCAGTGCGACCACGGGTCCCGTTACCGTCAGGAAAACATCCATTGGCGCGGCGACGGCAAGCGCGACCCTTTCGGCGCGCTGCAGGGCCAATGACTTGGGCACCAGTTCTCCAAGCGTTACATGCAGGCTGGTGATGAGCAAGAAAGCAACGGCAACCGCAACGGCATGTGCATAGACAATGGCGTAAGGAATGGTTCCGATCCAGCTCTCAACCAGCCGCGCCAGAAAGGGCTCCCCCAGCCAGCCGAGCGAGAGACTGGTGACGGTGATACCGAGTTGCACTCCGTTGACTACGCGAGCGAGTTGCTGGTGCAGCTTGAGGACGGTGCGGGCACCCACACGGTGGGCCTCGATCAGTTGAAGAATGCGCGTTTCGCGGACGCTGACCAGCGCAAATTCGGCAGCCGCAAAAAACGCGTTGGCCGCTACCAGCAGCAGGATGACAAACACCCGCAGCGGCACGAATGCAATCATGGATACGTAATTCTAACATTCCAAAGGGATAGGTTCCCTGAAACAGGGCACAGGAGTTCGTTTTACAGGTGCGTAACACAACCGAGGAATCGGGCGTAGCCTCGAGCCGCGTCGGCAGTACAATAATCGGTACTAGTCCAAGGCTTCTCTCAAGCTGATCGCTTTCCTTTTGCCAGGTTGCCGGTCTAACAGGTTGACCGCTTGGAACGAAAATGCGTTCTGCGGCCGGGCAAAGCCTGGTTTAGGTGGCCTTGGACGCAACGCGGCTCTTTATTTTTCCAGGAACTATTCCGACGTTGATCTCGTAACAAGAAGTGGATCCCGGTTTCGATCTTTCAGTTCAGCAGGAGGCAGTTGTGAACGGGAATGGCAACGGCAAAAAGAAACGGCGCAAAAGAATCATTTATGGAGTGATCGCGGCGGTTGTCATCCTGATCGTCGCCGGCGCAACGATAGCCGCCACCAGTGGTGGAACGAAGATCGATCCCTCGAAGCTGGCCAAAGTGGAAAAGGGAGACTTGGCAAAAAGTGTGGTCGCAACCGGCAAGATCGAGCCGATCACCAAAGTCGAGGTCAAGTGCAAAGCCAGCGGCATCGTGAAGAAGCTCTACGTCGAGTATGGCGATCGGGTGAAGCAGGGACAGCTTCTGGCACAACTCGATAAGGCAGAGATCCAGGCGCAAGTCGCTCAATCGCAGGCAGGCCTCGAAGCTGCCCAGGCAAACTTGACGAGTTCGAAGGCAGACTTTGAGCGCGCCAAGGTGGATGCGGAAGGTCCGGATGTCCCGCTGCTGAAGCGCGCCTATGATCGCGCCAACGGGATGGCGAAAGACGGAGTGGTTTCGGCTTCTGCCCTCGACGATGCGGAGAAGAACTACGAAATGGCCCTCAACAAACAGAACGTGGCGAAGGCGCAGGTCACGGTGCTGAAGGCAAAGGTCGCGCAGGCGCAGGCTAATGTCGCGCAGGACCAGGCAAATTTGAAGCAACTGGAAGAACAGCTCAGCTATACCGACATCGTCTCGCCAATCGACGGAATTGTTCTTTCTCGCGATGTTGAGATCGGCGACGCCGTGAGTTCGATTCTCGTGCTCGGTTCCACCGCGACGCTGGTGATGACGCTGGGCGATACGAGCGAAGTCTACGTTAAGGGCAAAGTCGACGAGAGCGATATCGGCAAGGTCTATCTCGGACAGCCGGCCAGAATCAAAGTCGAGTCGTTCAAGGACAAGACTTTTACCGGTAAAGTGACGAAGATTTCACCGATGGGTGTTGAGAAGGACAACGTCACGACGTTCGAGGTGCGTGTCTCAATCAACAATCCTGAGGGCGTGCTGAAGGCCATGATGACCGCGAATGCCGAGATCATTCTTGACGAGCACAAGGGTGTCCTACAGATTCCCGAGGGCGCGATTATCTACGATAAGGATAAGAATGCGTCGGTCGAAGTGCCCGACCTGAAGGCCAAAGACGGCAAGCGTAAGGTTGCGGTGAATATAGGAATTTCGAATGGCGCCAAGACCGAACTACTGAAGGGGCTCAAGGAAGGCGACCAGGTGGTGTTGCAGTAAGGACGTTGTTCGCGGTTCGTCGTTCGCTTTTCGCTTTCCGGTATCAGCTGTTTGAGAGGCTCACTATGAACGTTAGTTCTCTAATTCGCTCGCGTGCGATCTGTGTGCTGGCGGTGGTGTTGGCCGGCGCCCTTCCAGTTTTCGCTTCCGTCGCCGGAACTTTCGACCGCTCGTTCCAGGTCAATGGCCCCGTAGATCTCGAGGTGCTCAGCCGCTCCGGCGACATCACAATCCACAATGGCGGTGCCGGCTCGGTTTCCATTCACGGCAAGATTCACGCGGGCAATTCATGGCTGGGCAGCGATCGCACGGCCGACGTGCAGCAAATCGAAAGCAATCCTCCCATTCGCCAGAACGGCAACAGCATTCATATTGACTACGTCAATACGAACAACGTTTCCATCGATTACGAGATCACGGTGCCCGAGAATACGACGGTTCGCGCTCATACCGGCAGCGGCGACCAGAATGTCGAGGGCCTGAAAGGCAACATTGACCTGGAAAGCGGATCCGGCGACATGAAACTTGCGCGGCTTACCGGAGAAATGCATTTCCAGACGGGTTCCGGCAACGTTCGCGGCCACGATCTTTCCGGCCCGGCACGCGCCAAGGCCGGCAGCGGTGACATCGAAATCGAGGAGCTGGGCGCGGGTGACATGGAGATTCGCACCGGTTCCGGCAACATCACCGTGAAAGGTATCAATGGCGGATTCCACGCGGAAGCGGGCAGTGGAGACATTCGGGCCCAAGGATCACCGAAAAATCTTTGGAGCGTTCGCACCGGCTCGGGAAATGTCGATCTGCAGGTGCCGCCAGAAGCGGCATTTAACGTCGATGTCTCTTCCAGTTCAGGAAGAGTCACACTGAACCATCCCGTGGAAATGACTGTCCAAGGCCGTGTTCAAGAGTCGCGGAAGAGCGTCGTTGGCAAAGTGCACGGCGGCGGCCCGACGATTTCGGTTCACACCGGCTCCGGGGACATTCAGGTCGATTGATCGAAACAGCAACCTCGAACTTTAAAAGAAGGCTCGCTGCCGGGCGGGCCTTTCCTGTTTTATGAGTCTCTGCCTTGACGTGCGGTCCGCTAACGCCCGATACTTGCCAATCAGTTAAAAACTCGCCGAGGAAATCGATTGTCACAACCTGCGATCATTACTCTAACCACCGATTTTGGGCTCAACGATCACTTTGTGGGCGTCATGAAAGGCGTCCTCCTGGCATCGGCGCCGGACGCTCAGATTGTGGACATCAGCCATGCCGTGCAACCATTCGACATTCTGGACGGGGCGCTGACAATCTCGCAAGCTTACTCATACTTCCCTTCCGGCACGGTGCACATGGTGATCGTCGACCCGGGCGTGGGAACGACGAGGCGGCCGATCATTCTAACCGGAGACCGACACCTCTTTGTGGCGCCCGACAATGGAGTGCTTTCCCTCGTCTACGCCCGCGAGGAGAGGCTTTCGGTCCGCCACGTGACCGCCGAGCATTATTTTCTCCAGCCTCGTAGCAACACCTTCCACGGGCGCGATATTTTCTCTCCGGTTGCCGCCTATCTCGCCAAGGGCGTCGATCCTGAGCGTTTTGGCGAAGAGGTCACCGACTACGTCCGATTCGGCGTACCGCGGCCGAAACCGGTGGACGAACAGACGCTCCGCGGCGTGGTGCTGAAAGTCGACCGCTTCGGCAACCTCATCACCAACATCACGCCCACCGACATTCCGAAGTTGTTCGCATCCGCCCCGCCGTCATTCAAGATTACTGTCGGAGCGAAGGCCGAAGTAAAGCGCATCTGCGCCAATTACGCCGAGGGCGGCCCGGGCGAGGCGTTTGGGATACTGGGCAGCATGGGCTTTCTCGAGATCGCGACCAATCGTGGATCGGCGTATCAACTGCTGGGAGCGGGCAAGGGCAGCGAAGTGAGTGTGGTGCTGGGCGCCGGTTGATCGGCATCGAACGATGCTAGCCACAGGTTGATGGAATCGACCTACGTTTTCTTCGCCTTCGGGTGCACGTAACGATCCATCTCCCCTGTCCATTTAAGAAAACGCCACAGGTTGTGGCGTTCCGTCCATAGAAATTCCCAGAATTCGAGGAATCCGATTTGCGTCATCTTGACGCCGGTGTAGGTTTCGATGCGCCAGAGAAGATAAGGGCTGCGCCAGGGCGCAATACGATGCCCCCGTGTGGAATTCCAAAGAAAACGCAGCATCTGCAACATCGCGTTCAGTATAACTTGGCATGGTCGAGTTCGCGCTCAGGCGCGCAAACCACGGCCGCAAGTCACGCCAGAACACAACCGACCACCGCTGCGGCCAGCCTTCAGCTCTTTCTGCTCCCAACGGCGAAGAATGCGGTCGCTTCCTGCTCCACATTCTTGCTGCCGCACTTAGGGCACTTAATCTCTTTTTCGTGTTCCTGCAGGGTGAGAACCAGTTCGAAGGGTTTGTGACAATCGTTGCAGACGTAGTCGTACACGGGCATGGGGACCTCCCGCTCGAAATTGCTGACGAGCTACGCAGATATTCTACCGCCGAAAGCTGTGGATCGGCTGAGTTCTCAGTTCCCAGTTCTCAGAACAACCAAAGCAAATGCCGTCTTGGTTTCACCGAGAACTGAGAACTGACAACGGCCTTTTACTTTTCGCTGATCTCTGTGCTGGCTTTCGTGTTCTCCCACTCCATACGCAGCATGCACTTGCCGCCTGCCTGATCAAAGGCGATCGTAAAGTTCTCGACCACTGCAGGCGTCTTCGAAACGCCCATCGGCGCACGCGCCAGGTCTTCTTTCTCACCGGGATAATCCGTTCCCCACTCGCCGGTCTTCTTGCTGATGACCAGCGTCCAGGCATCGGCCTTGGGGATGGTAAAGATCGTATAGCTCCCGGCCGGCACCGCTTTGCCGCCAACCGTCAGATTCGTGTCAGCCACGAACGTGGTTGCTTCATTGGCGCCAGTGCGCCACACCTCGCCGTAAGGAACGACGGCTTTTTCATTGGCCGCACCGAAAATCTTGCGGCCCTTGGCGCGCGGGCTCGAGTAGTCAATCTTCACTGTCTTGCCATCGGAGAATTTGCACTCCGCGCTGGCGGGCGGGCTGGGACGTTTCGATTTATCCTGCGACATGCTCATCTGCGCAGGCGCGAGGGTCGTCAAGGCAAACAATGCGGCCGAAATTAACACGAGCTTCTTCATAGAGTCTTCCTCCTGTGTGCGAAAGAAATTATACGCACTTCCCTACTAAAATCTCTTCATGACCGTCTTCAACGAAAAGCAGGAAGAACTCCAACACTTCGAAACGCGCATGGGGATACCGCGCGGACGCCTCGCTGTCACCATGGATCTAGTCACCGACGCGATGGCGCTCGTCGGTCAGCATGGCGTTTACTGCCAGAGCCAGCGTTGGCCGGGCAAGCCGGTCATGGACGTGCAGCTCATTATGAAAAATCTCACCGACGCCAAAGAGTTGATTCAGAGCGTAATGGAAGAACTGAAGCCAAAAGCCTGATGGTAGAGACGCGGCTTGCGGCGTCTCCTGCCGCAGAGTGAGACGGGCGGGGATGAGACACGGGCAAGCCCGGTCTCTACCGAGCAGCACTTTCGATGTAAGACCTAGGTTTTCCTTAGTACCGCCTCAACGGAACCATAAACAGAACAAAGGACCTACAATTCAAGATATGGAACGCAAGATTTTCTGGGGCTCAATGACCGTGCTCGGGCTCGCCGCCGATATCGTCCTGCCGCTCTGGTGGGCTTTGGGCGCGACTATTCCTATTGTGTACGTCTCCTGGTGGATCGCTTACCGCAGCGGCTGGTTTGAGTAAAATCGCGTTATAATCTCCCTACCGCATTTCCAATCTCACAGGGGAAAAAATGAAAATCCAATCGAGGTTCCTGGTGGTATTGTGTGCCGTCCTCGCTCTCCCGCTCGCCGCCATCGCTCAGACTGCTGTCGCTCCTGCCCCGACAACCTTGTCGGCCGAAGAGCGTGACGCGGCGCTCAAGAGCCTGCAGGCCACGCACGACGCATTTCTGAAATCCATTGCGGGATTGTCGGACAAGCAATGGAGATTCAAACCCGCTCCGGATCGCTGGTCCGTGGCCGAAGTCTCTGAGCACATCGCTGTGTCCGAGTCCATGATCTTCGGATATGTGCAGAAACAGATTGTGACGTCCGCGGCCACGCCCGAAAAGCGCGCCGAAGTGAAAGTGACGGATCAACAGATTTTGACGCTGGTTCCGGACCGCAGCCACAAAGCGCAAGCACCCGAATTTCTGAAACCAACGAATCGCTGGGCAACGCGCGAGGAATTGATCAGGTCCTTCGAGGACAGTCGCAAGGCGACGATGGACTATGTTCGAACAACGAACGACGATCTGCGTGACCACTTCGGACCGCATCCGCTGCTGGGGCCTATGGACGCCTATCAGTGGATTCTGCTGATCTCGGCACACTCCGAGCGGCACACCAGGCAGATTGAAGAAGTGAAGGCGGACCCGAACTTTCCCAAGGATTAGGTCGGAGTAGCGATTCGACGGGGTGATGCGCGCCGCGCATCACCCCATTCCACTCAAATGACAATCCTGAAGATGACAAGAGCGATTAGGCCAACTGGTACTTCCCGGCTTCGATCGTCTTCTGCGCGATCTGCTGGCGCAGAGCGATCGTATTGAACGGTTCGTGTTTGGCGAGGCGGCGCACGATGGCCAGCTGTGTCCGCAGCATATCGCCATCGGCCACGTCGGCAATCACTTTCTTTGCAGACGCTTCGATCTTCTCCAGCGCCTGCATCATGTACACACGGGTCATGGCAATCGCCAGGGCCGCGGCGGCTTCGCCTTTGTGCTCGACGATTTTCTGCGTGCGCAGCACGGCCGATTCCATGGCGTAGATTTCCGTGGTCATGTCGGCGATGGCGCCCATAACTTCCTGTTTGTCCTGAATCGCCATCATGTATTTTTGCGTGGCCGCTCCGGCGACAAACAGGCCGAGCTTCTTGGCGTTTGCCACCAGTTTGCGTTCTTCGGCCAGCGGGCCTTCGATTTCTTCGCCCATGGAAGGGCCGCTGAGGACTTCGTCCATGATTTTCTTGATCGCCGGCATCAGCGGTAACTGTCCGCTCATGGAACGCTTCAATAGGAATCCGGTGATGATGAGGCGGTTGATTTCGTTCGTACCTTCGAAGATGCGGTTGATGCGGGCATCGCGGTAGGCGCGCGCCGCCGGATACTCTTCCACGAAGCCGTAGCCGCCATGGATCTGCAGGGTTTCGTCGACGACGTAGTCGATCATCTCCGAGGCCCAGACTTTGATGATGGAACACTCGACGGCGTATTCCTCGATAGCCTTGCGAGTTTCCTTGGCCGCATCGGGGCTGGCTTTGTCGATCTCCCCGAGCAACACATCCATCATGCCAACGGTGCGGTAAACAACAGATTCGCCCACGTAAATGAGCAGGGCCATGTTGGCAATCTTTTCCCGCACCAGCCCAAAATCCGCGATGACCTTGCCGAATGCTTTGCGCTCCTTGGCGTAGGCCACGGCTTGTTCGATCGCAACGCGTGCGCCACCCAGGCTCATGGCGCCGAGCTTGAAGCGGCCGATGTTGAGGATGTTGAACGCGATGGTCGCGCCCTTGCCGATTTCGCCGAGCACATTCTCGACCGGTATCTGGCAGTCGGTGAGAATGAGGGGGCAGGTAGAGGAGCCGCGGATGCCCATCTTGATTTCTTCGGCGCCCGAGGCGAATCCGGGGAACGTGCGCTCGACGAGAAAGGCCGAGAACTTTTCGCCATCGACTTTGGCAAAAACCGTAAACAGGTCCGCGAAGCCGCCGTTGGTGATCCACATCTTCTCGCCGTTGAGAACGTAGTGCTTGCCGTCCGGTGAAAGCACGGCGCGGGCGCGGCAGTTGAGGGCGTCAGAGCCGGAGGTGGCTTCCGAGAGCGCGTAAGCCGCTACGATCTCGCCGGCCGCCAGCTTGGGCAAATACTTCTTCTTTTGCTCGTCGGTACCGAAATAGACGAGCGGGAGCAAACCGATGCCGCTGTGCGCGCCCCAGGTTGTGCTAAAACCGCCGTACTTGGCGATGTTGTCGGCAATCACCGCAGCCGTGACTTTGTCCATTTCCAGCCCGCCGTAGGCTTCGGGAATCTCGGCGCCGCTCAGGCCAAGCTCACCGGCCTTCTTGAGCAACTCGCGTTCAAGTGCCCAGTCCTTCTCTTCCATCTTCTCGACGTTAGGCAGAATTTCATTGATGGCGAAATCGTGGGTGGTCTGCCCGATCATGGTGTGTTGTTCGGTGAAATCTTCGGGAGTGAACACATCGGCAGTCTGCCGTTCTTCAAGCAGGAAACCGCCGCCCGCAATCTTGGTCTTGGGGATTGCTGTTATGGTAGCCATATTTAGACCTCTAAATTACAGGTTTGTAGTGATGTCGATGAGTAACAGAAGACGAGACCATTGTAGCGCGGGCGCTTGAGAAACGGGCGCTTACGTTTCGTCGCCAGCGGTCGATCTGCATTGACTGGGTTCGCTAAGAATCACGATAGATTCTCGAAGATCCCGGCTGCGCCCATGCCTCCGCCAACGCACATGGTCACCATGCCGTAGCGCGCTTTGCGGCGCTTCAGTTCGCGGATCACGCTTGCCGTCAGCTTAGCTCCCGTGCAGCCCAAGGGATGGCCTAACGCGATCGCGCCGCCATTCGGATTGACGCGCTCAGGGTCTAGTCCAGCTTCCTTGATCACGGCGAGAGACTGCGCGGCGAACGCTTCGTTCAGCTCGAACACGTCAATGTCGGAGAGCTTCAGCCCTGCTAACTTCAGCGCTTTCGGGATGGCAAATACTGGACCTAGGCCCATTTCTTCCGGCTTATATCCCGCGGTCGCGAAGGAGACATAGCGCGCTAGCGGCGTGATTCCCAGCGCCTTCGCGCGTTCGGCTGACATTACGATCGCGGCTGCGGCTCCGTCCGACATCTGCGAGGAATTGCCGGCCGTGGTTACGCCTTTGACGTGAAACGCCGGTTTGAGCGCGCCCAGCGCTTCGAGCGAGGTATCGGCGCGCGGGCCTTCATCCACTTTGAACGTGATTTCCTGGCGCTTGGGTTTGGAGCCATTGGGCGTCGTGAAGCTCACGGGCACAGCTACGGTTTCGTCCTCGAACTTGCCCGCGGCGATGGCTGCGATGGCTTTCTGATGGCTGCGCAGCGAAAACTCGTCGCACTGCTGACGCGTGATTCCGAAGCGCTGTGCTACGCGCTCGGCGGTCAGGCCCATGGAGAGATAGGCATCGGGATAATGGTCGACGAGCCAGGGATTGGGCGAGATCTTGTTGCCGCCCATCGGAATCATCGTCATCGATTCGGTTCCGCCGGCGAGCATCACTTCGGCTCCGCCGCTCAGGATGCGCTCGGCAGCCATGGCGATGGCTTGCAGTCCTGAGGAGCAGAAGCGGTTGATTGTGACCGCGGAAACTTCTACGGGCAAACCTGCGCGCAGCGAGGCGATGCGGGCAACGTTCATTCCCTGCTCGCCTTCGGGCATGGCGCAACCGATGATGACGTCTTCAATCTCTTTGGTGTCGAGCTGCGGCACGCGGGCGAGCGCGCCTTTGATGGCTACAGCAGCGAGTTCATCGGGACGCGTGGCGCGCAGCGTGCCTTTGTAGGCGCGTCCAACAGGAGTGCGAACGGAGGAGGCAATGATCACTTCACGCATGGGGACATTTTAACCGCAGAGGACGCGGAGCGCGCAGAGATTGGAAAGGCGAGTTTGCAGCAAGGGGAGTTTGAGGCAAGGTGAGCTTGAGGCAGTTTGTGCGGAAGCAAATTCGGCTGGTTCTGGGAGGTTCCCGCAATCGATTCGGGACATTCGGAGCTTTGTCGGTTGAAGGTTAGACCCCTTGGTAGGCGATCTTTTAAAATCAAAGATTTAGCGATGATTCCCGCTAGATCTTTGAGGAATAAGGACTTACTCGTAAAATATTTATTATTCAATGAGTTAGCGTTTGATTGCGAGCTAGGCCGTTAGGAACTCGGTGGTCGCGCTGGCTTGGGGATCGCCTCGCCGTGCTGCCGCATGCCTTCCAAAATGGAACTCGATGGCCTCGCAGATGAGGTCCTTCACTTCGTCCAGTGTTCTTGCCCGCAGCACCTAGGCTGGGCAGATCGGGGGCGTATGCTCCCCAGCCTGAGGTCGATTTTTTCGTAGACGATGGTGTCTGATTGCAGTCCTGCCTGCTTTAAGCAGCTACTGAACCTGGAAATTCCGGTTGCTAGTAAAGGATCCATTTGGGGTTCCGACTGTCACAGGGCCTGTGGTCGCGCCTTTTGGAACCACTACGGTCAGGTAGGTATCCGAAATAACCTTAAACCTGGCAGAAGTTCCATTAAACAAAACGGCAGTTGTTGCGGTGAAGCCTTGCCCCAGAACCTCAACCCTCTTTCCAATGTTGGCAGAAATCGGCTGCACAATAACGAATGGAGCCAAGCCCATATCCAGGCTAAACAGCGTGCCCTTTCCTTGGGAGCCGCCAGACATGGCGGTGCCATAAAACAAGCCGTTGGTGTTCTGCACGATGCCAATTGGATTCTCGCCGTCAGGCGTGGTGAAGGTGTGCAGAATCGTAAAGTGTCCGGTGGTTGTAATTTCGATCAATGTGCCAATTCCGTTTGCGCCTCCATAGGTAGCTACACCATAGAAATTGCCGTCGCTGCCGAGAGCAAGCCCGGCAGAGGGGCCCGTGCCCTCGTTGGTGCGGAAACTGTGTAACACCTTGAGAACGCCGGCGGGCGTCATGCGGAAAACGGTCCCGAGATTATTGACTCCGCCATTGCCCGCCGTGCCATAGAAATTACCATCGTTGCCTAACAGCAGGTTACCGACGGGGCCCGAGCCATTCGTACCATCGAAGTTGACAAGGGTTGAGAAAGCTCCGCTGGGAGTAATTTTGAAGGCCGTACCATCAAAATTGGCTCCGGTCCAAGTCACTCCATAGAAGCTGCCGTCATTGCCCAAAGTAAGTCCCGCAATCGGAGATTCGCCATCGGTAAGGTCGAAGCTGTGCAGGGTAGTCAGGCTTCCAGCGGGAGTAATCTGGAAAACCGAACCGTAATTATTGGCTCCTCCCATGCGTGTAGTTCCGTAGAAATTACCGTCATTGCCCAAAGTCAATCCTGCTTGGGGCTGGCTGCCGTCGCTGCCAGAAAAGTTGTAGAGCGTGGTCACCCCGCCATTGGGAGCCATTCTGAACACCGTGCCGTTGTCGTTCACCCCGCCCACGTAAACCGTGCCGTACAAGCCGGCATTATTGCCCGGGATGAGCCAAGCGGTCGGGTTCCTACCGTTCCGGCCATTGAAGCTCCGTAGAAGCGTGAACGTTCCATCAGGCGCGATGCGGAACACGGTCCCTTGATTGGTCTTACCGCCCTCATAAGTTGTTCCGTATAGATTTCCATCCTTGCCCTGCACCAATGAATCGTAGGGACTCGCGCCGTGGGTAACATCAAAATCGAACAGAGTTGCAAAGGATTGCGCGTTAACAGGAAGGGCTGTAACGATCAGCAAGGTAACTGCCGCGGCGACGTGAAGGGCCGCGCGTTGCCTGGGGCACGTGGCAGGTTTGTTTTCCATAACCTTCTCCGGATGGCCGAGCCTAGAAACTGGCCGAGGCTACAATAGTATTACAAGGTCTTGAAGCGCACACGGTGCGGCATCATTCTTCACTGGCCTCACCCTTTCTTTCTCAACGGTTGCCTCCGGGTTAGCACCGCGCCTTGTTGCATTCTGTTTCGGCTTTAGGATTCTTCTTCTTCTGATACAGGATGGAGAGATTGGTATGGCGCGCCGGCTGCCGTCAGAATTGGTACCCAAAGAATTTACTTCGGTTCGAGTGGATCGCGGCAACCTCGGGTTTAATCCAAAAAGCGAGCGGAGGGACCCTACCTTGCGACGTCTACTTTCGATCCTGTGTGGGATGGTGCTGGCTGCATTCGCGGCGGCACAAAGCGATCTCGGGGCAACGGGAGAGCAGGCAGCTACGACCCCAACGATCAAAGGCGTGCTTGACTCTTCGCGCACGGCGGCGTTCGTGACTCCGCGGCAAGGCTGTAACTCGAACGACATTCCGGACGCGATGGCGCGGGCCTTCCGCGATGACACGGGAATGATCCACCTGGTGGCGGCGAGTGCCGAGCTGTTCCAGAGCATTGGGACTACGCTGGAGACGGTTCAGCATAGCTGCGAGGTCGGGCATCAATCCGAAAACGATCCAAATCCGGCGGACTTCAACGACCAGACCTGGATCGATTCCTTCTACACCTTCGACGGCAAGAAAATTGCCGGCCTGACGCACACGGAGTATCACGGCTGGGCGCGCAAGAAAGACTGCACCTTCATACACGGCTACGACGGGTGCGAGTATGACTCCGACACTTATCACGAGTCGAAGGATGGCGGTTACCACTTCTATGGGTTCAGGGCGCCGGCCAATTTCCTGGCCGGAATTCCTTACCAGTATGTGAAGGATGGAGGCCCATCGGGCTATAGCGTCGACTCGAACATTATTGAGCTTAGCGGATGGTATTACGCCATGGTGACATCGTACGCGTGGCCTCCGGGGTGCTCGGGGACGAGTGGGACGAACGCTTGCCTGACGCCGAGCGGCGGCGGGCCGATTCGCACTCAGGACGTTTTTGACCCGTCTTCGTGGCGCGGATGGAGCGGCACGGATTTCTCGGTGTCGTTCGTCGATCCTTATCCGGGGCCGGTGGAGAATCCGCAGGAGCACGTCTACACGCCGGTCGAGTGGATGGATGTGGTGACCGCGATCAACCTTTTTCAGTCGTCGAATGTGGTGGTCGCGACGCTGTGGGATCCGTGGGACAACGAATATGGCGTGCCGGGTCTTTACCTTTCTACTTCGACCGACCTGGTGAATTGGACCAAGCCGACACTGGTGGCGACCCTCGATCAGTTTCTCGATCAGGAGCCGAAGGGAAGCTGGCAGTATGCTTATTTTTCGCTGATCGATCCGACGGCGACGGATATGAACTTTGCCGTAGTCGGCGACCACCCGTACCTGTACTATGTGCGGCTCGCGAACAACGGGCAGGGCCGGGTCTTGTTCCGGCAGGGGATCACGTTGACGCTGAAATAGCGCCTGGTTGCCGTACTGCCTGCGTTTGACTCGAACTAAGTCTCAACAATAATCTCAGCGGAGAAAGCTCTGGCCCTCAGGGGCTAAAGCCCGCATCTTTATTGGCTTCTAGTGACACGGCTAAAGCCGTGCCCTTTCAAAGCCGTTTGTGAGACGAGTTCCAATGCTCCGAGCATGCACGTCGAGGCTCAGGGCTTGGGCGCGTAGAAATAATAATCCGCGGTATAACTGCTTTTTGTTTCGGCATCCTTGTGCGATTCGTCGCAGCCCGTGGCAGGAGGCTTGCCTCCGTGCGTGTGCAGGCGCTGAATCGCCGTCACCTTCGTGAGCAGACCGTTGCCTGCGTGGCCGACGGCATTCCCCAGCAGCCAGGGAATTGAATTTGCTTCGGGCGAATCCAGGCGCACCGTGGCTTTGCCGGTGACTTCGCTGCCGTCGTTCAACTTCCAGGTGGGCCCGGCGAAATGCTGGCCAATCAGTTTGCCATCTTTGTCGCGCAGTTCGGCGTCGGGAGCTTTGAGGGCCCAGGTGAACCTGCCATCGGTGTCAGCCCGGCAGGTGTAGATCTGCGATCCCGCGGCGCGCGCGGACAGAACCAGTTCAAGGCCCGCGGGAACGGCGAGCTTGGGCGACGCGTCCGTTGGAGATGCTATCGGCGGCGCGGCGGGCTGGGCGGCGGCGAAATGGGCGCCGAGAACGGTGAGAATCGCGATCATGGTGATTGCGGTCGATTTGTAGTTTCGCATGTCTACAAGATGATACTCGAGCGCTTCGCGGATCAGGTTTTACTTTTTTTCAGTTGCTGCTTCCAGCCCAGCACCCGCGCCTTATTTCCTTCTTCTTCGGCTTCGGGGACCATTCCTTTTTTCTGATAAAGGATCGAGAGGCTGGTATGGGCGAGGACGTCGTCGGGATCGATTTCTGAAAGTTGTTTCGAGACTGCAATGGCTTCGTCGAGGCGGTTTAGATTTTGCAGGGCTCGGCTGAGGCCGTGGAGGGCGTCAGTGAAGGTGGGATCGGCGGCTAGGGATTGGCGGTATTCTTCGACGGCTTGCTCGTCGCGGCCTTCGGCTACGTGGTCGAGAGCGGCGTAGTAGTGGTGCTCGGCTTGGGCGCGGGGTTCGTTTGTGGGATGAGAGTCGGACATGGGGGTCGGGTTCGCGGGCTGGTTAGAATGAAAATCTTAAACCACGGAGGACACAGAGGGCACGGAGGACTTAGTCAAAGCTTCCCTACGAGGTCCGCTTAAGGATGAGACTCAGCGGGCTTCCGCTTGGCTTCCAAGTGCCGGTAATTTGGGTATGAGCTTCATCCATGGTGCCATCATATAAAGCTGGGATGCTGCTGATTTCGAAGTGCAGCGCGTGATCCTTGTAAGTGATGGCGGTAATCAGGACTCCCGAGACGTTCTGGTCAGGGTAGTCGATGGTGCCAGTTAAACTGCCGTCCTGCGCGGCGGAAATGTGTACGACGATGCGCTTCTTCGCCTGGGCGCCTGGATCGAGCGTTCCTTCCCAGTCTCCGACGATGCCCGCTCGATTCTGTGCCAGGGCAAGCATGGGCAGAATTCCAAAGACGAGCATCAGGGCGAAGAAGAAACGGAATGATGAGGCGCGGTACTTTTGCATGGTCGATCTCCTTGACCTACATGCTATCCCGCTTAGATGAGACTTGGGTGGGATAAGGTGCTTGCGCTCACAGATTTTGAAGGTAGCGTTTTCAAGCCACCTATTTCATCGGAGCGACAATCGCTTAGGGATGCATTTGCGAAACCGTTCATCACCAAGCAGAGATTGCTTAGGGAGCTGCCGGCGTCGGCTTCCAGCGCAGGATTGGCTTCCTGGCGGCGGCGACTTCGTCGAGGCGCGAGATCCTCGTGTTATGCGGCGCGTCTAAGACGAACTGCGGGTCTTCTTCTACCTCTTCGGCGATCGACTTCATGGCTTCGATGAAGAGATCAAGTTCTTCCTTTGGCTCGCTTTCGGTGGGCTCGATCATCAGGGCGCCCGGGACGATCAGCGGGAAGGCCATCGTGTAGGGGTGGAATCCGTAGTCGATCAGGCGCTTGGCTACATCCACGGTGTGGACACCTTTTTTCGATTGCAGTTTGTCGCTGAAGACGACCTCGTGCATGGAGGGCGTGTTGTAGGGCAGATCGTAGACGCCTTCGAGACCTTTGCGGATGTAGTTGGCGTTGAGGACGGCGTCTTCGGTGGTTTGGCGCAGGCCGTCGGGGCCGTTGGCGAAAATGTAGGCGAGGGCGCGGATGAACATTCCGAAATTGCCGTAGAAGGCGCGCACGCGGCCGACGGACTGCGGACGGTTGTAGTCGAAGGCCAGCGTGCCGTCGGGCTTGGTGATGACGACGGGCTTCGGCAGGAAGGGCTCTAGAATTTTCTTAACTGCGACCGGGCCAGAGCCGGGGCCTCCGCCGCCGTGGGGCGTGGAGAAAGTCTTGTGCAGGTTCAGGTGCATGACGTCTACGCCGAAATCGCCGGGGCGGGCCTTGCCGACCAGGGCGTTCATGTTGGCGCCATCCATGTAGAGGAGGCCGCCTTTGGCGTGCATGAGTTCGGCGATTTCGTGGATGTCGTGCTCGAAGACGCCGAGCGTGTTGGGATTGGTGACCATGAGCGCGGCTACGTCTTCGTTCATTTGCGCGGCTAGCGCGGCTACGTCGACCATGCCTTTTTCGTTTGACTTCAGGTTTTCGACGGCGTAGCCGGCGGTGGCGGCGGTGGCGGGATTGGTGCCGTGGGCGGAATCGGGGATCAGAATTTTTTTGCGCGCGTTGCCTTTGGACTGGTGATAAGCACGGACGAGCAGCAAGCCGGTAAGTTCTCCGTGAGCGCCGGCGGCGGGCTGGAGCGTGATTGCGTCCATGCCGGTGATTTCGATGAGGCAGTCGCTGAGCGTTTTGAGGATGCGCAGCGCGCCCTGGGAAATCTTTTCGGGCTGGTAGGGATGGCCGTTGGCCAGGCCTTCGATGCGCGAGACGAATTCGTTGACGCGCGGGTTGTACTTCATAGTGCAAGAGCCGAGCGGGAACATGCCGAGATCGATGGCGTAGTTCCAGGTGGAGAGGCGTGTGAAGTGGCGGATGATTTCGATCTCGCTGACTTCGGGCATGGAGCCGAGGTCTTTTCGCTCTTGCTTGCCCAGGAGCTTCGCAGTGTCCACTTCCGGGACGTCGAGCGGCGGGAGCTTCCAGGCCGCTTTGCCGGGCGAGGACTTTTCGAAAATCAAACCTTCGTTCTGGCTGATGTGGCGCGTGGCTTTGCGAGTCATGTGCTTCATCGCACTACCTCCGGCTCTTCGACTTCTTTCATAGTTCGTGCGGCGCGTTCGCTTTGGGCGACTAGGCCGACGGCGGTGTCGATCATGGAGCGCGTGGTTAGTTCAGTGCAGCACCAGAGGGCAGCGTGTCCTAACCCGGGATAGAACTTTTTGAGCGGCAGGCCGCCGACGATCTGATGACCCAGCAGACGCGAGTTGATCGCGGCCGGGTCCTCGCTGGTCTCGACTACGAACTCGTTGAAGCGCGGTGCACCGGAGAAGAGCACTTTGGAGTGGCGGGCAAACTGGCCGGCGGCGTAGGCAGTTTTGGCCAGATTCTGTTTTGCGAGTTCGCGCAATCCGACTTTGCCATTGACGGTCATGAAGATATTGACCATCAGGGCAACTAGGGCCTGATTGGTGCAGATGTTGGAAGTCGCTTTCTCGCGGCGGATGTGCTGCTCGCGGGTGGCAAGCGTAAGCACGAATCCGCGTTTGCCGTTTTTGTCAACGGTTTGGCCGGCGAGGCGGCCGGGCATCTGCCGAACGAATTTTTCTTTAGTGGCGAGCACGCCGCAGTAGGGGCCTCCGAAGCCGAGGGGCACGCCGAAGGATTGCGCTTCCATGGAGACGATGTCGGCGGCACGCGGCGGCTCGACGATGCCGAGCGAGACGGCCTCGGCGATGGAGACGATGAGGAGGGCTCCTCGCTTGTGGGCGATTTCGGCGATGGCGTCGCTGTCCTCGATGGTGCCGAAGAAATTCGGCGATTGAATCAGGACGCAGGCGGTGTCGTCGGTGATGGTGGCTTCAAGGGCTTTGATGTCGATCCGCCCTGAGTCCGTATAAGGCACGGCCGTCAGCGGAATTCCTTGGTGCGTAGCGTAGGTGGCGATGACTTCGCGGTATTCGGGATGCAGCGTGCGCGCGATCACGGCGCCATGGCGGCCGGTGATGCGGACGGCCATCATGACGGCTTCGGCGGCTCCGGTTGAGCCGTCGTACATGGAGGCGTTGGCCAGGTCCATGCCGGTGAGTTCGGAAACCATGGTCTGGAACTCGAAGATGGCCTGCAGCGTGCCTTGCGCGTACTCGGCCTGATAGGGCGTGTAGGAGGTGAGGAATTCGCCGCGCTGGACTAACGCATCGATCACGACCGGTCGGTAATGGAGGTAGGCGCCGGCGCCGAGGAAGCTGGTATAGCCGTCGGCGTTTTCCTTAGCACGCTGCTTGAACCAGTCGACGATTTCGGATTCGGCCATCTGGCGCGGGACGGCGAGGTCACGGTTGAGACGATATTGCGCGGGAATCGGCGCGAAAAGATCGTCGATGGAACGGACACCGATCGCCTTGAGCATGGCGTCCCGGTCGGTGGGAGATTTGGGTAGATATCTCATGAGAACCTGAATTAGATGACGGTAGCGATAAAACGATTGTGACTCTTGCAAAGCGTAAAGAATACGAGCGTCGAGCTATGAGCTTGAAACGCCCGCTCTCAGCTCATAGCTCGAAGCTCGCAGACACCTCTGCAATCTGACCTCTGTAATGTTATTCAGTGTCCTGCCTCTTCGCTGACAAATTTTTCGTAATCGGCGGCCGACAACAGCGCGTTCAGCTCGGCTGGATCTTTGATCTTGATTTTGACCATCCACGACCCATGCGCATCTTTATTTACTTTCTCCGGCGCGGTCGCCAGTTCTCCGTTGACCTCGGCTACGGTGCCTGATGCGGGAGCGTAGAGATCGGAGACGGCCTTCACCGACTCAACCGTACCGAACGTCTTCCCCAAAGTTAACTCAGTGCCCACCTTGGGGAGTTCGACAAAAACGATGTCGCCGAGAGAGTCCTGGGCGTGGTTGGTGATTCCGATCTTGCCGTCGGCGGTGATCCATTCGTGCTCTTTTGTATATTTGCGGTCGTTGGGATATGACATAGCTTCTAGCTCCTGGCTGCTAGCTTTTAGTAAAACCCTTGTGCCCTTCTTGGATCAGGCCTTTTTCGGACGCTTATAGAACGGCGTTGGCACTACTTTTGCTTTTACGCCTTGGCCGCGGACTTCTACCTGCACCGTGTTGCCGATTTCGGCTTGCTGCGGCGGCACGTAGGCCAGCGCAATGTTTTTCTTCAGGAACGGCGCGGGGCTGCCGCTGGTGACGTAGCCGATTTCCTTGCCGGCGTTGTCGAGGACTTTGTAGCCGTCGCGGGCAATGCCGCGGTCAACCATTTCGAGGCCTACGAGAGTGCGCTTCAGGCCTTCGGCCTTTGCTTTTTCTAGGGCTGCTTTGCCGATGAAATCGGGCTTCTCCATTTTGCACCAGCGGTCGACGCCCGCTTCCCAGACGTCGATGGTGTCGGAGATTTCGTGTCCGTAGAGCGGGAGCCTGCCTTCGAGGCGCAGCGTGTTGCGCGCGCCCAGGCCGCAGGGGACGGCGCCGAACTCTTTGCCGGCATCGAGAACGGCATACCAGACACGCGCACTCGTGGCTTCGTCGGATGGGATGTAGATCTCGAATCCATCCTCGGCGGTGTAGCCGGTGCGGCCCATCAGAATGTTCTTCAGGCCGCAGAGCATTCCACGCGTCACCCAGTAGAACTTCACTGCGCTCAGGTCAGCGTCGGTTAATTTCTGGAGCAGGTTGACGCCTTTCGGACCCTGGATCGCGATCTGCGTGAAATCGTCGGAGAGATGCTCGACCTTGCAGTCGAACTGGCGGGTGTTGTCGCGGACCCAGTTGAAGTCTTTTTCGCGCGTGCCGGCATTGATGACGAGCAGGTATTCGTCTTCGCCGAGGCGGTGGACGATGACGTCATCGACGAACGTACCCTGCGGGTAGAGCAGCGCCGAATATTGCGCCTGGCCAACGGCGAGGCGCGAAGCGTCGTTCATCGAAATGTGCTGGACGGCGGCGAGCGCTCCGGGGCCGGCGAGGCGGATATCGCCCATGTGGCTGACGTCGAAAATGCCGACGCCGGTGCGGACGGCCATGTGCTCGTTGACGATGCCGCAGCCGATAGAGGCAGGATATTCGACCGGCATGTCCCAGCCGTTGAACTCGACCATCTTCGCACCCATCTGGCGATGGACGGCGTTCAACGCAGTCTTGCGAACAGTCGGCGGAAGCACCGGAGCAGCGGACAAGAGGACCTCGAGGACATCTCTGCGACAGTGGCTGGGCTGTCGGGAATCTGGAACTGATTAAGGTAACACCGGAGCGGAAAGGCGGCAAATGGAGAGCAGGTGTCAGGTGTCAGGTCTCAGGCGTCAGGTCTCAGGAAAAGCGGAGCACGGGCTGGATAAGAATCGGCAGGGCTCTGCTGGCCGCAGAAACAGCCATGACCGGGAATTTTCCTAAGACCTGCGACCTAACACCTGAGAGCTTCCCCATTACCTCGGTCACGTTTCACGGCTGGCTCGTTCGCTCTACACTCATTCCATGTCCTCGAAACCGGTTATGCGGAGAATCGTCTGCGCCCAGTGTGAGCAACCCGAAATGCGCTGCTGGTGCGAGAAGTTCTGCGTTCTCTGCCAGTCGCAGATGGGCATTCGTCTGTGCACCGACGGCCTGCTGTACTGCGAGGCCTGCCGCACGGCTTGCGACTACCATACGGTGGACTGGCAAGGACCGACGACGGACTACTAGATCGTCCTCCTCGATCACACACAGATCCGCGCGGCTTCGCGCGGTGATGCCCTCCGAATCACGCAACGAAAGTAATCGCGATTGTCACGCTCACAACGACCGCAAGAAATCCAAAAGGGCTTGTTGCTTGTCTAGCGACAGATGATGAAATCCGTCGACCACGCCATTGGCTTCAGATCCCGGCGAGCGATGTTGCTCGATTACGTCCAGCAGGTCTGTGCTTCGCCCGTCGTGCAGAAAGAACAACCTCTGCCCAACGCCCCACAACGGCGCCGTACGGAACTCATCGGGGCCGGCGGCGCCCTGCCTCACGCCATCCGCAAGTCGCGAGCCCATACGATGCAGGGCGAAGTCTGAAAACGGGTGATAACTGGTATTGCCCATCCCGGTAAAAATAGAGTCGGACGTTTTCAAGGTTTCGGAATGACAAAGAACGCACCCCACGCGATTGAACGCCTCCTGCCCATCCTGTGTCTGCTTGGTGGTGGGAACAGAAGTAGGCGGTGCTGACAGCCTCATCGCGTCGACAAACGCATCGATGTCGGAAATACCATTAGCAGCCGCCGCATGGGAATCCTCAGGAGTTGCGTTGAAGATGCATCCCTCTGCCGCATTCCTCTCGTTACTCATCACATCATTCGTGATCCCCATTTCGACGTTGTAGGCCTCTCCGGCAAACAAATTCAAAGACTTGTTCTGCGCTTTCCAGCCGAACTTACTGATTGTTCCGTCATTTGGGCTTAGATTGAAATGACCTGCAATTCCAAGATTTGCTTTGCGATCACTGAAAGCCGCGAGATTTGCTTTTAATACATGGTCCGGCGTGTTCTCGACCAATCCCAGTCCAAATAGCGGAGTAGGAATTCGGAAGATCACATTGTCTGCAGCTAATTCAGCCTCGAAGTCGGGCTGAGCCAGATGACATCCCGGCGCATCGGTTCTCCCGGCTATGGTGAACAGGTTGTGCACTCCGCCGTCGGCGGTTCCATCTGGATGCCTCCGGAAGCGCGCTTCTCTCACCGGACCATTCGGCTGGATGAAGGAAGGTATGCGGTTCCTGCCACCCATTTCCGCCGCGGCCGCGATCTGCGGGTTGACCGATGGGCTTGTTCCCAGCGTCGCCGGCTGGGCATGGCAAGAACCGCAACTTGTGCTGTTGAAGCCAGGGCCGAGTCCGCCGTTTCCACTGCCGGGCGGAACATCAGGGACACCCTCATCTTCCACAAACTGACTGATCCCATTGGCAAAAGCGGCTTGTTCGGCCGAATTCAGTGTCGGATAGAACCCGCCGGCACCAGACGGGCCCGGGCGGGGTCCCGGATCGTGCACAGTTTGTTGCGACACTGCCACAAACGTCCCTGCCACAAGCGTAACTACCGTCGCTGTTTTCTTCCAAGTTTTCATGTTGGGACTACCTCCTTGCAGGCACACTTCGGGCTCTGCATTCAAGTTGGTTCTACGAAGGGTCACGACGTGGTGGCTAAGTGTCTGCGTTACAGCCGCCGAACACACAGACGCTTATTAGTTGCGCAATCATGGAACGAGACCGCTACACGGTCAAGGTGTCGGAAGTACGTTTTTGCAGATTTCGCAATCAGGGTGAGGGCTCGTACGCAAGGCCAGTCTTGTAACCAGGATATGGACACACAAGGGATGATCAGTTTCTCGAGCTCCACACGCGAGAAAGCGTCAGATCACGACGGCTTCCTTATATTCCCCATACACCTTGCGCATGGCGTCGGAGATTTCGCCTACCGTGGCGCTGGCCTCTACTGCGGCCAGAATCCGCGGCATCAGATTTTCGCCAGAACGCGCGGTGTCTTCAACCGCGCGGATCGCGGCCTGCCACGTCTCAGGATTGCGTTTCGCGCGCAGGGCGCGGAGGCGCTCCACCTGCCGGGGCTCGAGCGCCGGATCGATGCGCTGAATTGGCACCGACTTCTCTTCCGCGATCTGAAAACGGTTTACGCCCACGACGATGGCTTGCTCTTTATCGACGGCCTGCTGATATTCGTAGGCGGCATTCTGGATTTCCTGCTGCACGTAGCCGCGTTCGATCGCTTTGAGCATGCCGCCCATGGCTTCGATTTTTTCAAGATAGTCGTCGGCGCGTTTTTCGATTTCATTGGTCAGAGACTCGACGTAATAGGAGCCGGCTAGGGGATCGACCGTTTGCGGCGCGCCGGATTCGTAGGCGATGACTTGCTGCGTGCGCAGCGCGATTCTGGCCGAGGCTTCGGTCGGCAACGCGAGCGCTTCGTCGAACGAATTGGTGTGCAGGGACTGCGTACCTCCGAGCACGGCTGCCATGGCCTGAATCGCGGTGCGGACGATGTTGTTTTCTGGCTGCTGCGCGGTCAGCGTGGAACCGGCGGTTTGCGTGTGGAAGCGGAGCATCCAGGATTTCGGGCTCTTGGCTTTGAAGCGGTCGCGCATGATTTTGGCCCACATGCGGCGGGCGGCGCGGTATTTGGCGACTTCCTCCAGAAAATTGCTGTGGGCGTTGAAGAAGAACGAGAGGCGCGGGGCGAACTTGTCTACGTCGAGTCCGGCGCGGATGGCGGCTTCGACGTAGGCGATGCCGTTGCCGAGCGTGAAGGCAACTTCCTGCACGGCGGTCGAGCCGGCTTCGCGCATGTGGTAGCCGGAAATGGAAATCGTGTTCCAGTCGGGGACGTTTTCGTTGGCCCAGGCAAACATGTCGGTAATGAGGCGCATGGCCTGCTGCGGCGGATAGATATACGTGCCGCGCGCGATGTATTCCTTGAGCACGTCGTTTTGCACGGTGCCGGAAAGTTTGCGGATATCGGCACCCTGGCGGCGGGCGACGGCCACGTACAAAGCCAGCAGAATCGAGGCCGTGGCATTGATGGTCATCGATGTTGAGATTTTGGTGAGGTCGATGCCATCGAACAGGCGCTGCATGTCTTCGATCGAATCGATGGCCACGCCAACTTTGCCCACTTCGCCCACCGCCAAGGCGTTGTCGGAATCGAGGCCAATTTGCGTGGGCAGATCGAAGGCTACCGAGAGGC
>JBAQIB010000037.1:0-5522 GCA_049288625.1 Terriglobales bacterium
CTCGAAGAAAGGTAGCCAGCGTCGGCAGGACGCGTACGTGGAGCGCACGCTTCTCCAGGCGGCGCGCCGGCTCGGGCCAGATCGTGGCCGGTAACGAAGAGAAGGAATTCCGGGTCCGGCCGCGGAAACCACGCGCCACACGCGCCGGGAAGTCTCCGGCCTGGTACGCGGCCTGCACTCTGGTGAGGCAGTATGCCCGGCTGGTACGAGCCGCACGCCAGCGGGATCGTACGTCGAAAGTCGCGGGCGCGCCACGAGGCAGGTGGTCACGCAATCAGCGTTGTGCCATTCGTGTGATGTACTCGCGAAATGTTATCGGTCATCAGAAAACGTAGGTTTTTGAGTCTTTGGCCGGCGTAGACGGCGCCAGCGACATCATCCGCGCCGAAGGCGCGATCCTCCGTCAGTCATCCGCATCAAAACATTTCAACGAAAGATTGTATTGTGGCTTTGGAGGGCGGCGGGGACCCCGCTGTTCGAAGCAGCGGGGTCCTGGCCTGGCGACCTTCATGCGAAGGACACCATCAAAGCTGGTTCCACTCTCGCATGAACCGTTGCCACTGTCAAAAGCCGCCCCGGTGGGCGGATGGCGGTTCATGGAGAAGCGGTTCTCCGGCTGCGGGTTTGTCGCAGCCAGGGATGCCAGACGGTGTTCTGGATTTGCTCGCACTGCGACCGCGGGCAGCGCTATTGCTGCCCGGCTTGCCGCACAGAGACTCGACGCCGGCAACGCCGCGCCGCCAACGGCCGCCACCAGCGGAGTCCGGAGGGCCGGCTCGATCATCGCGACCGCCAGCGTGCGTACCGGCAACGTCACACGCCGGCTCGCGTGACGGATCAGGGTTCCCTTTCGGTCATTTCTCCGGCACCATTCGGCTGTGGAGAAACGATCGCCCCGCCGGTTGCGGTTGCGCTGCCATCCGCGCCGCCCGGCGGGTGGGGACGCCCCGATCTCTGGCTGCGCTGCTCGATCTGTGGCCGGCCAGGCCGCTTCGTCGATCCTTTCCCACAGATTCCACGACGAAGGTGAGCCTGCATGATCAGTCCCGAAACCCGCGTACAGATTCGCCGCTATTTCTACGCCGAGCATTGGAAAATCGGCACGATTGCCACAGCGCTGGACGTCCACCCCGACACCGTGCGGCGCGCCATTGAAGTGGAACGCTTCCAGCATGCCGAGCCGCTGCGGCCCTCCATTGTCGATCCGTATCTGCCCTTTGTGCGGGAGGTGCTGGAGCAGCATCCGCGGTTGCGCGCCACGCGCATCCACCAGATGATCCGGGATCGTGGCTATGCCGGCAGTGTCGAGCAGTTGCGTCGCGTTGTGGCGCGTTTGCGACCGCAACCCCGCGAAGCCTTTCTGCGGTTGCAGGTTTTCCCCGCGGAGCAGGCACAGGTTGACTGGGCGTACTTCGGTTCCGTCATGGTCGGCCGCGCGAAACGTCAACTCTCCTGCTTTGTGACCACCTTGTCCTGGTCGCGGGCGCTGTATCTGGAGTTCTTTTTCGACCAGACGACGGAGAACTTCCTGCGCGGCCATGTGCGCGCTTTTCAAGCCTGGTCCGGAGCGCCCAGGGTCATCCTGTACGACAATCTCAAAAGCTGCGTACTGGAACGCCGCGGGGACCAGATTCATTTCAACCCGCGGCTGTTGGAACTGGCGGCTCACTATCACTTCGTGCCGCGTCCCTGCCAGGTGCGTGCGGGAAATCAAAAAGGCCGCGTGGAAAGAGCCATTCGATATGTGCGCGATTCATTCTGGGCGGGGCGCATCTTCACCACTCTGGCGGAATGCAATCGCCAGGCGCTGGTGTGGCGGGATGAAGTGGCGCACCAGCGGCGCTGGCCCGACGACAGCACACGCACCGTGGCCCAGGCGTTTACCGAAGAACAGCCGCGCCTGCTGCCGCTTCCGCTCCATCCCTTCAGCACCGATCGCATGGAGACCGTGCGCTCCCGCAAGACCATCTACGTACATTTCGATCTCAACGACTATTCCATCCCGCCCGAGGCCGTGGGCCGGCCTCTGACCCTGGCAGCCTCCGACACTGACGTGCGCATCCTGGACGGCGCCGCCGAAATCGCCCGGCATCATCGCTCCTTTGACCGGCAGCAAAGCATTCTGGACCCGGCGCACGAACAAGCCTTGCTGCGCACCAAACGCAAGGCCCTCCACGCCACGCGCGCGGGCCGTCTCGCGATGGCGGTTCCGGAAAGCGAAGCCTTGCTGGAGCGGGCCTTCGCCGAAGGAGAATCGGTCGTCAGCCAAAGCGCACAACTGCTCCGCTTGCTGGACGTGTACGGCGTGGCCGCTTTGCGCCGCGCCATTCGGGAAGCGCTGGAGCGGAATACGCCGCGGGCCTCCTCGGTCGCATTCCTGCTGCGACGACAGCATCGCTCCGCGCCGCTGCCGGCGCTGGATCTCAGCCGCCATCCGGAGGCTCAGGCGCTGGATGTCCGTCCCCACGATCTGGAGACTTACGATGAACTCGCCCACTCGCGCGACAACGACTCCGGGCAATAGTCTGGCGGCGCAACTGGAACAGATCGGTTTGCACGCCGTGGCCAGCGGAGTGGACGACTTTCTGGCGCGGGCCACCCAACAGCGCTGGTCTCCGCGCCGGATTCTGGAACACCTGACGCAGACCGAAGCCGCCGAACGCGCCCACCGCAGTCTGGAACGGCGGCTGCGCCTGTCAGAGATCAGGAAACTTAAACCCATGGCCGATTTCGACTGGTCCTGGCCCAGGAAGATCGAACGCGATGTCATTGAACGGGCGCTGACGCTGGACTTCCTCCCCGAAGCCCGCAACCTGATCCTGGTCGGCACCAACGGTCTGGGCAAGACGATGATTGCTCAGAACATCTGCCACGCGGCGGTG
Organism: Terriglobales bacterium; assembly: GCA_049288625.1. GTDB lineage: Bacteria > Acidobacteriota > Terriglobia > Terriglobales > Acidobacteriaceae > Acidiflorens. The sequence continues at coordinate 2,883 of JBAQIB010000037.1, forward strand.
CTGGCGGGACACTCCGTGCTGTTCCGCTCCGCGGCGGCTTTGCTGGAAGAGTTGCATCGCCAGACTCCTGAAGGCCGTCAGCGCAAGCTGCGCAGCTATGCCAATGTCGGCCTGCTCTGCGTCGATGAGGTAGGTTACTTGTCCTTCGATGACAAGTCCGCCGACTTACTCTATGAAATCATCAATCGGCGTTATGAACGAAAGTCCGTGATTCTGACAACCAATCGTCCATTCAAAGAGTGGAACGAAGTCTTCCCCAACGCGGCCTGTATCGTCACTCTGCTGGACCGCCTGCTGCACCACGCCGACGTGACTTTGATCGAAGGCGACAGTTACCGAATTCGTGAAAGTGAGCAGGAGACCGCGGCGCGGCGGAGGAAGAAATGAGCACCCCGCTCGATCCGGCCGCTTACGTCGCCACCGTTGTCACGCTTTACGTCGAGCTTCCCGATACCCCCCTGCGCGCCAGTGTTTCCGATCAATGGCTCGCCCGTCGACTATACGACGATGGCGTACCCCTGCACGTAGTGGAGACTGCTCTGCTGCTCGGGTCGCTCCGCCGCCTGATTCGCCCTGCAGAAGCACCTCGACTGTCTCCGATCCGCTCTCTGGCCTATTTCCGCCCGGTTATCGACGAACTCCAGGACCATCCCGCGCCGGAAAGCTACCTCGACTACCTCCGCCTCAGGCTCCGCCAAACCGCCGCAGCCCTCCCGGCGAGCGTCCAAAAACCTACGTTTTCTGATGACCGCTAACAGTCCTGGCACTGGCACCCTGAACACACCGTGTTCCCCGAATACTTCCAGCCGCTGTTGGGGCCAGCCGTCTCGGGATTGGAATAATGAAACACATACTTGCCTTGACAGCCCCCGCCACTAACGGTGCAATCATAGATTTGAGATGCCATGTACGCACCGCCGCAAGAATCGGCCGTGCAATTGGCTGCCGAGACCGATGACAGGTGGACAAGACTGCCGAGGCGCCACCAAAATCCCTCTTTGCGACACCTGCAGCCGCTGTCCGCCCCTCTACCGTGACGTTCTGCGATCCCGGACACCTCTGGCGTAGTCGCGATGCCGATGAAGGCTGCGGAGAGCCTCTTGCCGTGCTCATCGAAGACCCGATCCTGTCGCGCCCGGTTCTGTGAACATCCAACCAGCACAATCGCAAACGCAGCCGGCGTTACCAACCAGGCTCTTCGGAGGGCTCGCCGCGTTGGTCGCGTTGACATAGCCGGACTAGTACCCATGTTCCCCATCTGCATCTGGCGAGTCGTCCATTTGCGCGTGGGCATCAGTTCTCCTTCCTCCACTGACGGCTCGCAGCCGGCAATGTGACCTTGAGTACACTCGATATTTCAAAAGGCAGTGACGCCTCTCCATGACCTGCATGTGCAACGGCCGCAGGCTTCTTCTGATCGGCGACGCATTGCCGACGGCGCTCCTGGCGCGAGGCTAAACAGCTTTGAGTAGTCGAGCCCGGCGCAAGATTGCCGGCGCACGAACAAAACAAGTGCAGCGATCCGACCTCGGTGTATTCGCCAGGAATCGTGATTGGGCCGCTCACGGACGCGCTAAAACCGCCGCTGCCCGATGAATACTGGTCCCCGTCCGGCGTTACGATCATGCTTGTCGTGTCGTAGTCATCGTGTCCACAGGCGCTGCCCGCCAGGATGCTGTTGTCGGCGGTGGTCGTGGAGCCATAAACCGTTGATCCGCTCGCCCACACCTGGTTGTAGACACTGAAGCTCAGAACCATCTGAGCCTTCAGGGACGATATGCCGACGACACACAGGCCGGCAATCAGCGCGCCCATGCGGAGCCAGCGGGCGCTGCGCGCCGAAACGGCGATGTTTCGCCGCCTCTTAGTTGGTCGGTTGTCCATAAATCTTGATGTTCCTCTTCACCGTGTTGCTAATGTACGAGCCGAGACGGGAAAGCCCGTCGGCGCTGACGGTCGGGCGCACGAGGGCGATGGTCTGCGCTATCACCCCGTCTTCCTGCGCCTTGAGCGCCGCGATCACGGAAGGCGTTCCATGGTTCGCAACCATTGACGATTCGATCGCTTCGAGCTTTGTAATCATCTGGCCAAGCTCGACGGCCACTTGGTTCTGGTCGGAGGCGCCCAGAGCCATGTCGGCCAGTTGAGCATTTTGGCGTTTCAGCTCGTCCGCCGTAGGCGGTACGTGCGTGGCCACGGCAACCAGGAAGTGCCGCCACGCAAGATCATCCGGAATCTGCTCGGGATGACCCGTCCACCACAGCAACGAGATTCACCGGCGTTTGTGAAGTCTGCGCGGAATTCGACGCACAAACGAAGAGCGCGAGAAGGAATATAATTATTGACCTGAACATGTGCCGAACTGTCGCCCCCCTTTTGCGCCTGCAACTTCGGCGCGACACTGCTTTGGGCAAAAACCACGACGTGCGTCTGACCACCAGCCCGCCGAGAAGCCCGCCGGAGTTTTCATCGAATACGACGTTTCGATCAAGCTAAACAGCCGGCAATGGCAGCCCCGCAACACAACGCTATCACCGAAACGAAGGCGCGTCAAGATTAACTCGTCGAGTCTTTATGTGACTGGCCAGCAGTAAGGCTGGCGACAGAGCGGCGCTCCCCGGGCCGCCCGCCTCTTATTAC
>JBAQIB010000038.1:0-744319 GCA_049288625.1 Terriglobales bacterium
CACGAAGGAAATCGTGCAGGAATTCCTGGGCGGGATCAAGATTCGCAGCGAAGGCGAAATTGCCGAGCGCACCAAACGGCCGGGCGTGGTCGTTGGACTGGCGTGGACTCCGTCGGGCGGCGACGTGTTGTTCGTCGAAGCCAATCAGATGAAGGGCAAGGGCGGCCTTACGATCACAGGGCAGATTCAGGACGTGATGCGCGAGTCGATGCAGGCCGGGTTGAGCTGGGTGCGTTCGAACGCGAAGCAATTGGGAGTGGACGAAGAATTCTTCGCCAATCACGACATTCACATTCACGTCCCGGCAGGCGCGATTCCGAAGGATGGGCCATCGGCGGGCGTGACCATTGTTACGGCGCTGGTGTCGCTGCTGACGGGCAAGCAGGTGCGGCCACTCACGGCCATGACCGGTGAGATCACGCTCAGCGGCAATGTGCTTCCGGTGGGCGGAATCAAGGAAAAAGTGCTGGCGGCCAAGCGGGCGGGCGTGCATGACGTGATTCTTCCCGCAGACAACAAGACGAATGTAGATGAAGACTTGACGCCGGAACAGTTGCAGGGGTTAACCACGCACTACGTCAAGACGATCGACGAGGTCCTGGAGTTCGCGCTGCCCTCGTCCCCGCGCGAGGAGCGGCAGGATGCGGAGGAACGCGAGAAGGTACTCAGCACGTAAGGGAATTGCGATCGGGCACCTCCGTGCCCTCCGTACCAAAGCGGCTAGTGCGGTTGGCGGCACCAGATCGGACCTTGCTGGGGATGCAAATCCTTAAGGACGGTCACGCCGCCGCAATCTTCGAACTCCACAGCTTCCGGTAAAGCCGCAGATAATCATCCACCATGCGCCGCGCTGTGAAGCGTTCGCGCGCCCGGTTGTAAGCCCGCGTTCCATAGAGCCGCACCATTTCGCGATCCTCGTCGAGCTGCTGGAGCACTCCCGCCAGGCTCTCTCCGTCGTTGCGCTCGAAATACAAAGCCGCGTCACCCCACAGCTCGCGATACACGGGCGTGTCGTTTGCCACCAGCGCGCAGCGCGAGAACGCCGCCTCCACCGACGCCAGTCCTGTCGGGTCGTAACGCGCCGTAGCCGCAAACACTGGCGACTTGCTGTACAAGTTGCGCAGTTGCGATTCGGTCTGTGCACCCTTTACCGATACTTCGTGTTCGCCCGTCGAAACCCGCACGTCGGCACGGATCGGCACGGCGGGCGCCGGAATCGGATTATCCGCGCCCACAATGCACACCGGTTGCCGGTGCGAGTGCTGCGTCAGCAGCGATACCTGTTTACCCGTGTCCCACAGCCGCCCGATCGCCAGTACCAATTCTTCCTTCGCTACGAATGGATTGAAGTAGATTGGATTCCGCCCCGGCGAAACCACGTGTCCGGAAAAAATATCGCCATAGGCGAAGCGCAGCGTGTCGAGCATCCAACGGGTGCTCACGGTCACAGCATTCGCCCGCTTCAGTCCCGCGACGACCGTTTCGCGATACCAATCCAGCCAAGCCGACGGCGCCGGCGTTTTTCCATGGATGGTGAGCCACCACGTCAGCACGTCGCCGTGCGCCGTCACCACGCGCGGCATGGGCACCGGCAGCGCCCCGAAGCTGAGCTGGTTCAGATGCAGCACGTCTGGCCGCGTGTCCCGCACGATCTCGCACAGATATTCCCGGGCGGCATCGAAGTCCTGCTCGCCTTCTTCCATCCAGTCGAGACGAAACGCGGTGGGATGATATTCCAGTCCGTGCAGGTTCTGCATCCAGGCGGTTTGATCGGGAAGCGGAATCTCGCCGAAGCTGACGAGCGTCACCTGCGCGCCCTGCGTCACCAGCCCAGTCACCAGTTCGCGGGCATAAGTCCACACTCCGCTGAACGTGTCTGCTGTTACCAGAACGCGCACAGAACCCCCTGGGGAAGCGGCCTAAGTACGGCCAGTTAGTTCCTAGTTTCTAGTTTAGGGTTACACACGTCCTGGAGAAAAGAGTTTTTTTAACTCTTTTGGGTGATCTTTGCCGGTTTCTTGCGTCTCTGGATCAGTTCTTTGCGCCTTTGACCGCTTTCCGCGGCCTTTTTACGAGGTCGGGGGAGTCCTTAAACTACATACCCCGAGGCCTCCTCGCAGGCGTCCTCCGGGTCTGGCGCGTATCGCTCCCGGCGAGGTTCGTCCGCTATGAGCGTTTTTGTTAGCATCGAAGCGAGGGATGGACATGATGAATTGGCTTGGTGGTAGAACACGCGGGTTTGCGTCGCGAAGCTCGCTTGGAATCTCTCTTGGTTTGGCGATTGCCATCTTCGTTTGCTTGCCCACGGCTGTGAGTGGCCAGAATCACAAGGCATCGGCAGCAATGAACTCGGGCGCAAACTCCGCAGATGTCGCGCGCGGCAAGTACCTGGTGGAATCTGTGGCCATGTGCGGGCAATGCCACACTCCGCGGGATGCGAACGGCGTTGTCCAACGAAGCAAATGGCTGGAAGGAGCAGCGGTCCCTTGGATCCCGGCGCAGCCGCAATCGAACTGGCCTCTGCTCGCTCCGCGCATTGGAGGGACTCCCCCCGCAAGTGATGCCGACATGATCAAGCTGCTCACTACCGGGATTTGGACCAACGGCGAACCGCTGCGCTTTCCGATGGAGCCATTTCGCATGAGCGAAGCCGATGCGCGCGCCGTGATTGCTTATCTAAAGACGCCGAGCGCGTGGAAGTAGAAGCTTGAGCGACGGGCTGCGAATCACGAGCCACGAGCGAGCACCAAAGTTGGTTGCTCCGCACTCGAGGCTCGCCACTCGTAGCTTCTGCTAGGTGGAATCCGACCAGCGCCATTCGATGCGCCGCGTGGGCTCGGAGATGTGTCGATGGTCGCGAACGTCGCCTCCTTCGGCAATCTGCCGGTGTTCGGGCACAAACACCTTGGGCGTGACCAGAATCCGCATGGTCCAGAGAAGGTCGTCGAGCGAGGTGCCGAAGCCGAAGTGCGCGTCGACGAACTCCAGTTCCGCCGAAGGAATCTCCGTGCGTCCGGAAATAAGAACGACTGGAAGGTCGGGCATCAGGAACTTAACTTCGCGCGCGAGACGCGCGCCGCTCATGACCGGCATTTCGTAGTCGAGCAGGGCTAGATCAAAACTGCAGTGGCGGCTAAGCGCGAGAGCTTCGGCGGGATCGTTCTTGGCGATAACGCGGAAACCACATTGCGCGAGAACTCCGGCGAGCAGGCGGCTGGATTTGGGGTTGTCGTCCACATAAAGAACGGTAGTTCGGGAATCCATCTACAACCTCCGATCGTTTTGTCGGGAAACTCGCGGCAGAACGGGCCCCCTGATTGTTAGAAGAACGAACCATACCGCGCCGGTTGCGGGAATTTGGGTAGAGATTTGTAAATATGAAAATGAGAAGGGCAAGGGGCGAACCCCACGCTGATATATAGACACTCGGAACGTGTTCGCCAAGCCTCATTCACGTCCACACGTCCTTGAGTTCCCCCAACTCGCCGACGGTTTCGGCGACGATGGAGCGGGGAATGCCGAAGCGCTCCACGATTTCAGCAACGAGGGCAGCACGGCCACTTAGTTGATGAACGGAAGATTCGTTCCCTTGCGACTCGACCAAGGTAAGGTTGTGGATCATCAGGGCCCGGTCGGGATAAAAGCGCACCAGCAACAGAGCATTCAGGAAAGTCGCGGTTGGCCGGAAAGAGTCGGCGATCACCGGGGCGAACTCCTCAATTCCGCGGGGCGCTGGTTTGACCAAATATCCGTGCTGCGGTTGGCCATCGCGATACATCTCCAGGCGCGAGCGGCCGCTCGTATCCTGGGGTTTGAGGACGTAGCGGTCTCGTCCTGATGTGATGATGTAGTCTGTGCCGAGTTCACGGGGGAGGGGTGCGAGGAACGGTGCTCCGTAGCCGGCGTCGACTAGGTACTCGCGCTCGTCCAAACTCGCGATGATTACCAAATGAACGTCGGGAGCCGTCATGTCGGCCCCGCAGAGCTTGACGTTGTATCCCAACGCCGCCAACAGTGTGTAGAAATGAAAGTTGTTGGAGTAGCAGGTGCCGCCGAAGTGGTAACGCTCGATTCCTTCGAGATAGATTTCGATTGGCGGCACACTGGTCAGGCCGTGGTGCTTGCGGTTGTGGAGCTTGGAAATGTTTTCGAAGGGAACACGCGTCAGATGCGCAACGACGAGTTCTTGAAGAGCTTCGTGCGAGGGTCTCTGCGGCGACACACCGAGTGCTGAGAGGTATCGGCGGACGAGTTCAGGAGTAAGTGCCTGATCTGACATCAATGTCTCTTCGAGAGCAGACCTGAGCAAGGATAGCAAGCCCTGGCCCCCGCGCGATCAGGATCCCACGGTTGGAAACCGCGAAACGTTATGCACCCTCGTTTCGTCCGCAACCGACAAGGTCCGAATCGACAGCTGCAAGCTGTCCTTTTTTCCACATTCCCATCCCGGAAATTCTCTGGCATAATTGATCGTGCACCCCAACCTGCACAATCTTTCAAACAAAATTAAAGCGAGGAACGGATGTCGGCAAAGTACATCTTTGTGACGGGCGGAGTTGTGTCTTCACTGGGCAAGGGATTGGCGGCGGCCTCGATCGGATGCCTGCTCGAAAGCCGCGGGTTGAAAGTCAACCTCATGAAGTTTGACCCGTACCTGAACGTCGACCCGGGCACGATGTCGCCGTTTCAGCACGGGGAAGTGTTCGTCACCGACGACGGCGCCGAGACCGACCTCGACCTCGGGCATTACGAGCGCTTCACTCACGCCAAGCTCTCCCGCGACAACAACTGGACTACCGGTCGCCTCTACGAGCAGATCATTGCCAAAGAACGCCGCGGCGATTACCTGGGCAAGACGGTGCAGGTGATTCCACATGTGACCAACGAAATCAAGGCCGCGGCGAAGAAGTGCGCGCAGGATGTGGACGTACTCCTCGTCGAAATCGGCGGCACAGTTGGCGATATCGAGTCGCTGCCATTTATCGAAGCGATCCGTCAGATGCGGCAGGAGTTGGGCCGCGAGAACACGCTCTTTGTCCACGTCACGCTGGTGCCGTTCATTGCCGCCGCGCAGGAATTGAAGACCAAGCCGACGCAGCACTCGGTGAAAGAACTGCTGAGCGTCGGGATTCAGCCGGACATCCTGATTTGCCGAACCGACCGCTTCCTCTCGAAAGACATCAAGGGAAAGATTGCGTTGTTCTGCAACGTGGAAGAGGAGGCTGTTATTACCGGCAAAGACGTGGCTTCTATTTACGAAGTGCCGATCGTCTTCGCGCATGAGGAAGTGGACACGCTGGCGATGCGCTATCTGCACTTGCAGGCGAAGGATCGTGATCTTTCGAAATGGAACGAACTCGTCCATCGCGTCTATAACCCGAAAGACGTGGTTCGCATCGGGATTGTCGGAAAATATGTGGAGTATGAAGACTCGTACAAGTCACTGAAAGAGGCGCTGGTACACGGCGCGCTTGCCCACAATCTGAAGCTTGAGGCGAGATGGGTGGAAGCCGAGGGGCTGGAGACCACGGATGCAAACGACCGCAGCTACTTCTCGCAGCTCGAAGAATACGACGGAATTCTTGTTCCCGGCGGATTCGGGAAGCGTGGGATTGAGGGGATGCTGAATGCGATCCGCTACGCGCGCGAGAGGCACGTGCCGTACTTTGGGATTTGTCTGGGCATGCAGACTGCTTGCATTGAATTTGCGCGTAATGTTTGCGGGCTGGCCGGGGCAAACTCCAGCGAGTTCGATCCGGCGACTCCACATCGCGTGATCTACAAACTGCGCGAGCTCCGCGGCGTGGAGGAACTGGGCGGAACGATGCGGCTGGGTGCGTGGCCTTGTAAGCTCGAACCCGGAACACTGGCGCAGAAAATTTACGGGCAGAACGAGATTAGCGAACGCCACCGTCACCGTTATGAATTCAACCGCGAATATGAAGAGCCGATGACGGCCGGCGGGTTGAAAATTTCGGGCTCTACGCCGGATGGGACGTACGTCGAAATCGTGGAAATTCCTGAGCATCCTTTCTTTATCGGTTGCCAGTTCCATCCCGAATTCAAGTCGAAGCCGCTGGAGCCGCATCCATTGTTCAAGTCCTTTGTGGGCGCGTCCTATGAGCACGGGCAGAAGCGCAAAGAACACCGGGAAGCGGCGGACGTGGAAATGTTTCTGCGGCCGGAGAGAGTGGCGCGGGGATAATTTCAAATCTTCGGCGCTCTCGGCGTCTCGGCGGTGAAAAGGCATTGTCCTCATCATTCCAAATCGATAATGTGCGCGTGGGGTCGGGGGACCTCTTTCTGATCGTGGGCCCGTGCGTGATCGAGAGCGAGGAGCACGCATTGCGCATGGCTGAGATCATCAAGGGCGTAGCACGCTCGTTGAATTTCCCGTTCCTCTTCAAAGCCTCCTACGACAAGGCAAACCGTACCTCAATTCGCAGCTTTCGCGGGCCGGGAATGAAGGAAGGCCTGCGCATTTTGAAAAAGGTGAAGGATGAGGTGCATATTCCGGTACTGACCGACGTGCATCAGGCAGCGGATGTGGCCGCAGTTGCCGAGGTGGTAGATGTGCTGCAGATTCCAGCATTTCTTTGCCGCCAGACGGACCTGATTGTTGCTGCCGCGCTGAGCGGGCGGCCAGTGAATATCAAGAAAGGGCAGTTTGTTTCGCCCTGGGATATGAAGCACGCGGTCGAGAAATGCCGTGACGCGGGGAACGCGCAGGTGTTCGTAACCGAGCGTGGATCTTCGTTTGGGTACAACAATCTGGTCGTGGATATGCGGTCGCTGGCCATCATGCGCAAGTTTGCGCCGGTGGTTTTTGATGCGACGCATTCGGTGCAGCTGCCGTCGGCTTCCCACGGAGACGAAGACGGTCCGGCGGTGAGCGGCGGCCAACCGGAGTTCATTCCGGTACTGGCGCGCGCGGCGGTGGCTGCGGGCGTGGACGGCGTGTTCATGGAAGTGCACGACAATCCGAAAGAGGCGAAAAGCGACGGCGCAAATGCGCTCGATACGCGGAATCTGCGCGGCGTGCTGAAGGAATTGCTGGCCGTGCGCAAGGCAATCGAGGCGGCGCATGTGACGCCGTAATCCCGGGGTGAGACCGTTCTCGGGCACATACTAAAGCGCTGCGCCACCCAGAAAACAGTTAATCAGCAGACTGCAAGAGCTTCTGAACTCCATCGACAATGCGCGCTAAACGTGCCTTGCGCCGTCGCATGCTATACTTTTTGATTATCGTTGCTGTCGTTTTCAGCACACGGAGGACTCTATCGACAAACGTTTTATCCGCATGAATGAGCGCATTCGCGCACGCGAAGTGCGCGTGATCGGCGATGAGGGCGAACAAATTGGCATCATGCCTCCCTTCGAAGCGCTCAAGATGGCCCGCGAGAAGAATCTCGATCTGGTGGAAATTTCCCCAACCGCGCAACCGCCGGTCTGCCGCATCATGGATTATGGGAAATTCTTGTACCAGAACGAAAAGCGCGAGCGCGAAGCGAAAAAGAAGCAAAAGGTTATCACGGTCAAGGAAGTGAAGTTTCGTATTAACGTGGACGATCACGACTACGAAACGAAAAAGAATCACGTGCTGCGCTTCCTCGACGAGGGCGACAAAGTCAAGGCGACAATCTTCTTCCGCGGGCGCGAAATGACCCGGCAGAGTTTGGGCCGCCAGATTCTGGAACGCCTGATCAAGGACGTGGACAGTAAAGGGTTGGTGGAGTTCCGGCCCCGTCAGGAAGGCAACACGCTGCACCTGATTCTCGCGCCGAAGAAAGACGCGGGCGCGAAGGAAAAACCGGCCGCCAAGCCCGCGCCGAAAGTGACTCCGCCACCGCCGCCACAACAAGGCGGAGCGCAGACAGCGTAGACGCAGCTGTCGGCTCTCAGTTATCAGCCATCAGCAAAATCTCATGGCGTGATCGCTGCGAGTGCGCAACATTGTTCTGCATGAAGCTTTAGTTGTAACTGACAACCGAGAACTGAGAACTGATTTTTATGCCAAAACTGAAAACACACAAAGGCGCTGCCAAGCGCTTCAAGAAAACTGCGACGGGTAAGATCAAGCGTCACAAGGCGGGGTTGCGCCACATCCTGTCATCCAAGGCAAAGAAGCGCAAGAAACAACTGGGCCATGCCACCTTGGTGAGTGACGGAGATTATAAAAAAGCGGCACGCATGATCCCGTACAAATAATGGAGCGGCGGGCGCCTCGCCCGTCCTTAACCAAGTCTGCGGATCTCTCGAGAACCGCAGCGGCGCGTGAAGAGGTCAGACTTCGGAAATCCCCGATGGGTAGAAGTCTCCTTACCTCCAGCCGCCAGTCTAAATAAAAAGGAGCACAGCAATGCCTCGTGTAAAACGCGGAACCAAACGCCGCGCCAAGCGCAAAAAGATACTTGAACGCGCGAGCGGATATTTCCTAACTAAATCGAAACTCTACCGGTCGGCGAAAGAAGCCGTCGACCGCGGGCTGAAGTTCGCCTACTCGGGCCGCAAGCAGAAAAAGCGCCAGTACCGCTCGATCTGGATTGTGCGCATTGGCGCTGCCTCGCGGTTGCATGGACTGAGCTATAACAAGTTCATCAATGGCTTGAAGAAAGCCGGCGTCGAACTGGACCGCAAGATCCTTGCCGAGTTGGCAGTAAATGACCCGGCAGGCTTCGGCCATCTGGCAGAGCAGGCAAAGACAGCTCTTAGCGCCTAGCTCTTATGTTCTTAGTTCCAGGCTTTCAACGTTGCAGTTGGTAGCGCCGGCATCTTGCTGGCTGTCGCGAGGCATCTTGCCATCGCATGTGCGGGCAAAACGCCCGCACAACAGCCGCCGAGACGACTGCGCCACAATCGCACATCTCATGTACTCTGTCCCCAAACTCACGGACTTCTCTGCCGCGGCGCTCGACAGCACAGCGCAAGAACTGGTCTCTGCACTCGAGCAGGAATCGGCCGCGGTTGGGTCAGAAAGCGATTGGAAGGCATATCGCGATCGCTGGATGGCGCGCAAGAACGGCGTGCTCACGCAACTCAATGATCTTTGGCTGAAGGCTGCGCCGGGCCCGAACAAGAAGGACGTTGGCCAGCGCGTCAACGAACTCAAGCGAAAAGTTGAACAGGTGGTTGACGCCACGCTGGCTCGCATTGAGAGCGGCGCATCGTCATCGCGACTTGCAGCCGAGCGCGTGGACGTAACGCTGCCGGGCATCCGGCGGGCAATTGGCACCGAGCATCCCGTCATCAAGACGATGAACGAGATCATCGGCGTGTTCCGCAATCTCGGATATTCGGTCGAAGAAGGTCCGGAGATTGAAACCGATTACTACAACTTCGAAGCACTGAATTTTCCGCCGAATCATCCGGCGCGCGACACCCAGGACACGCTGTTCATTGCGGGGCAGGACGCGAAGCCGCAGCGTGACCGGTTGCTGTTGCGCACCCACACTTCGCCGGTGCAAATTCGCACCATGCAGAAGATGAAGCCGCCGGTGCGAGTGGTGTGTCCGGGCAAGGTGCATCGCAACGATGCGCCCGATGCCACGCACTCGCCGATTTTTCACCAAGTCGAGGGCTTGGCGGTCGATACCAACATTACCTTCTGCGATCTGAAGGGCACGCTTGACCATGCGATGAAGGCCCTGTTCGGCTCAAGCGTGAAGACACGGTTTTATCCGTCGTTCTTCCCTTTCACCGAGCCAAGCGCGGATGTGCAGATCAGTTGCATTTTCTGTGACGGCAAAGGCACACGCGACGGTGCTCCTTGCCGGAACTGCAAGGCCAGCGGCTGGATTGAACTGCTCGGCTGCGGCATGGTGGACCCGAATGTATATGGTTTTGTCGACTACGATCCAGCGAAGGTTTCCGGCTTTGCCTTTGGCATGGGCGTCGAGCGGATCGCGATTCTGAAGTACGGCGTGGACGATATTCAGCTGTTCTTCAATGGCGATATAAGGTTTTTGGAACAGTTTGGGTAAAAGGCTTCGAGCTACGAGCAAACCAAAGCGATCCCGAGCTTGATCGAGGCTCACGGCTCGAAACTCGAAGCTGAGTTTCTCATGAAAATCTCTCCGTCATGGCTGCGCGATTTCGTTGACCTACCCACCGACTTTCGGAAGGTCGCGGACGACCTTACTCTCGCCGGCGTCGCCGTTGAAGGCATCAGCGGCGAAGGCGATGCCACCGTCTATGAGATGGAAATCACTACCAATCGTCCTGACGCGATGAATCACTATGGCGTGGCGCGCGAGGCTTCGGCACTTTACGATCTGCCGCTTCGCCGGATCGAGCCGAAACTTCCCGCTGCGCAAGGCAAGTCGGTGGTCACGATTGAGATTCAGGAGCCGGAGCTTTGTCCGCGGTTCACGGCTCGCGAGATTCGCGGCGCTGCCATCAAGCCCTCGCCCTCGAACATTGCCAGTCGCCTCGAACTGCTCGATCAGCGCCCGATCAGCAACGCCGTCGATGCAACCAACTACGTTTTGTGGGAAAGCGGCAAGCCCACGCACGTTTTCGATCTTGATCTGCTCGAAGGGCGCAGGTTGGTGATCCGCAAGGCTAAGGCTGGCGAGATTCTGAAGACCCTCGACGGCGTGGAGCGAAAACTATCCACCGACGACCTCGTCGTTGCCGACGCCGCTAAACCGGTCGGGTTCGCCGGCGTGATGGGTGGCTTCGACACGATGATCACCGAAAAGACTCGCAACATCTTGATTGAGTCGGCTTGGTGGGATCCCGTCACCGTGCGCCGTATGTCGAAGCGCCACGGCATTCACACCGATGCTTCGCACCGGTTTGAACGCGGGGCGGATTTTGAGTCGACCGTGGTTTCGACCAATCGCGTGGCAGAGCTGATCTTGAATTCCGGCGGCGGGACGCTCATTGGCGACGTCATTGACGTGATCGCGCGCAAGATGGATTTGGCTCCGGTGGAGCTTGACCTGCGCGAGGTGCAGCGCATTCTGGGCGAGAAGCTATCCACGATTGAGATCAGCCGGATTCTGACGCGGCTGGGATTTGTGCTGACGGCAGGCAGCGAAGACCGCTACCTGGTGCAGATTCCGAGCTGGCGCCTGGATGTGGAGCGCGAGATCGACATCATCGAAGAGATCGCGCGGCTGCACGGCTACGACAAGTTCTCGAACACGCTTCCCGCTTACAGCGGCGAGGTGCGCGACCTGCCGGACGCGGCCAAGGACGCCCGCTTGCGGTCGTCGCTTCTGGCACTTGGTTATAGCGAAGCTATTTCCCTGACGTTCATTTCGAAGGAAGACGCGCGGCGCTTTTCGAAGGCCGCGGAACTCGACCTGGCGAATCCGCTGAGCGATGAATCGTCGGTAATGCGCACGTCGCTGGTGCCCACCATGCTCAACATGCTGGCTTACAACCTGAATCGCGGCAGCGAGAACGTGCGCCTGTTTGAAGCGGGCAAGGCGTTTGAAGCGGCGGGCGAGAAGTCGGTCGAGTTAAAGCGCATTGCGCTGGGCGCGACCGGGAACGTTGATGCTGGCGTGGTGCGCGGGCTGGCGGACGGCGCTTCAGCGCGGCCGCTTTCGTTCTTCGATCTGAAGGGCGACACCGAAGATTTGCTCGCTAATTTCACCTATTGGGAGCTTGGGTACGACTCGCAGGCGGCGGACTACTATCATCCGGGCCGCTCGGCCCGTGCCGTGATGGACGGCGTGACCGTCGCGCAGTTTGGCCAGATTCATCCGGATGTGGCGGCGGCTCAGAAGCTGAAGCAGGACGTTTTCATCGCCGAGATCTATCTCGACCGCCTTTATCAGCACGATCTGCGGAATGTGCGCTATGAGGCTTTGCCACGGTTTCCGGCTGTCGAACGCGACTTTTCATTTGCGTTTCCAGATGCGGTAGAGTTTGAGATGATTCGGCGGAGCGTCTTGGGATTAGGCGTTGCCGAGTTCCGCGGGTTTGTGCCAGTAGAAGTTTTTCGCGGCGAAAAAGTTGGCGCCGGCAAGTATTCGATTCTCGTGCGGGCAAAGTTTCAGTCGTCCGAGCGCACGCTGCGGGATGACGAAGTGACAGCGTGGGCTGCGCAAATTACGAAGGCGCTGGAAGCGCTCGGCGGCGTGCAAAGGGTATAAGTCCCAACCCCAGGGCTTGGCTCTGCTGGACAGCCGAGACCGCCGTCCCTACGTGAGTATTCAGCGGTTCGCCATCGTTCTGATTGTTCCCAATCCCAGCAATCTTTCGTCGGCCGTGACCAAGGTCAGGTCCAGCACCTCGGCGGTAGCGGCCAGAATGCGGTCGGCGGGGTCCTGGTGCAGAGGCAATTGCCTTGCTACGAGCGCGATCTCGTGTGTGAGCGGAGCTTCGCGCGTGCCGGCGGTGGCTTGCGCCAGCCAGGTCGAGACGTCCCGGTCGATCTCGAACCTGCCTTTGTGGTGCAACGTTAGCGCCTCGTAGGTGCTGATAGGCGAGAGCCAAAGTTCGTTATTCTGGTCTTTGAGCTGAACGAAAACTCTCCTCCCAATCCGCCTGGGCTCACTCAAACTCCACAACCAGATATGCGTGTCGAGCAGCAGTCTCAATCGCGCAAGACCTCCCACTCATCCTCGTCGGTTGCCGGAGAAACAATGTCGCCGGTGATCCTCATCGTGTTCTTCATCGACCCGATCCAGGCTGCTCGATCTTCTACCGCCGTCGGCGGTATCACTTCCGCCACCGGTTTGCCAAACCGTGTGATTCGAATTGGCTCTTTCGTCGCCCGAACCCGTTCGAGCACCGCCAGGCACTTGGCTTTGAATTCCGAGATGGCGATTTCCTGCATAGATTACTCCAGTGGTCATTCTATCATACTATGGTCAATTTTCTAGACCATGAGCTGCGACCGCGGAGCTTCGCCCTGCTGGACAGCCGAGGGCGGCTGTCCCTACGCGACCCGTGAGGTGTTGCGCTTTCTTACTTTCCATGACACTTGCCTTCTTCGTTTTTACCCTCCCTTTGGTTTGAAATTCTGCGTACACGCTTGGGCACGACTTTGCCGTAATCCACAGCGAAGTGCGCTATACTTCGCGTCAAAGCTCAAAAAAACCACTCGGAAAGCGAGTCGTGTCCATGTCGGTGAAAGCCGTGGAAGAGGTATCTGCGCAGGTTCCTGCCGAAGATTTTCAGGCGCTGGAAGAGAAAATCTATCGCACCATTGAGTTGTACAAGGCCGCCAAGGAAGCGCGGGCTGTATCCGAGCGCGATGTGAAACGGCTCCGCGAACAATTGGAGCAGCGTGAAGAGGAGAACGAAGCTCTACGCCGGGAACTGGTGCAACTGCGCAAGGACCGGGAAGACATACGTGGCCGCGTGGAGAAAATGCTGACTCAGATGGAGAATCTGGGCCAGGAACAAGCGGCGAGCTGAAGCTGGGCGCGGCTGGCCTCAGGCTTCAAGAGTGAGGATTACATGGCAACTGCCACGAAACAAGCTCCGACGAAGGATTCGGCGAACGGAAGTGTGCGGGTTGAGATTTTCGACCAGGTATACAACCTGCGCGGATCCGATGCCGACTACATTCTGAAGCTGGCCGAGTACGTGGACGGAAAGATGCGGGCGGTTTCCGAGCAGACCTCCACGGTGGATTCGGTGCGTCTGGCGGTGCTGGCGGCCTTGAATATTGCGGATGAATATCATTTGCTGAAGCGGAACCTGGAAACGCGGTCTCCGGAAGCGCGGCAGCGGGCGAGAAAACTGACGAGCGCGCTCGATGAGGTATTGGAAGACGGCGTGCGCGCGGGTTAAGGCTGCCAATTCTGGATTGCCCCTCATACTTCACCCAGTTTCGTCTTCCACGGCGCTCCGGACGTGGCTGTTGTTGATCCTCCCTTCTGGACGCGAACCTTCGTAACGCGCGGTTCACAAACGGTCCTCTGGATGCCTTTGTCTTGCAAACTTTCTGCCAACTATTTTGTGCTTTCCTCTTGCGCATCGTCCGGGAGTTTCCTAGCATCGAAGGTGAAAGAGCCGGCCTGCTAAGTTGGTGATGGTGGCAACCGATTTTTGAACCAATGCCGAATGAACGGGGACTCGACTCGCAAAAAGATCCGGTGTGCTATGTTCCGCCATGCGGAAAAGCCTAATGGGTCGCGGCGGGTTCCCACCGTCTGAGACGGGTTCATTCTCGGCCCACCACACGGCTACGCGGGTCGGCTTTTGCAATTCAGGTCTCGCCCCCAGCGGTCAGTTCTCAGGAAAACCTTAAGGATCGTGGGTGCGCCCGAAACCTGATCGCTGAAGGCGGAGGGCTGTTTTCCTGCTAGACTCTACTCTGCCACTTAGCCTGCATCTGGAGCATCTAAACTAGCGTGTTTCCTCGACTTTTTCAGATTGGCAATTTTTATCTGCCCACCTATGGCGTTCTGGTCGCAACCGGCGTCCTTCTAGGCCTGTGGATCAGTGTCCGGAACTCCGAAAGGCAAGGCATCAATGGTGATGATGCGTGGAACCTCGGCATTTTTATGGTGCTGGCCGGCATTATCGGCGCGAAGATTCTCTACGTAATCAACGATTGGAGCACGTACGCCCATAACTGGCGCGAGATTTTCAGTCTCAGCACGCTGCAGGCGGGAGGAGTTTTTTCCGGCGGCCTGATCGGCGCGCTGGTGGTGGGAGCGTGGTACATGCGCAGCCACCATATGCCGCCGCTGCGCACCGTCGATGCGTTCGCTCCCGGGCTCGCGTTTGGTCACGTGCTCGGGCGCTTTGGGTGCTTTTCCGCCGGATGTTGCTACGGCAAGCCGACAAATCATTTCTGGGGTGTGACGTTCAAGAACCCGCTGGCGGCGATGGTGAGCGGAACGCCGCTGGGAGTGAGGATTGAGCCGACACAGCTGATCGAAGCGGCGGCAGAATTCTTCAATTTCGTGCTGCTGATGTGGCTGCTCAAGCGCAAGAAGTTCGATGGGCAAGTGTTTGCCACGTTCATCATTCTTTACGGAGTGGAGCGCTTCTTTATCGAGTTCCTGCGCGACGATCCGGGACGCGGCGAGGTTTTCGGTGGGCTGATGACGGGCACGCAGTTGATTTCGATTTGCCTGGTGATTGGCGGCGGCATGATCTGGTATCTGAGGAGCGGGACAGCAGCAGCCGTACCCGCGAAAAGCAGTGCTTAGGAATCTCGCCCACTTGGTCCTGATTTCTCCATGACGGATTTCCCCCTCACTCTTACCGCCTCTGCCGACGACAGCGGGCAGCGCCTAGATCAATACCTCGCTGCGCGTCTCGCGGACGTCAGCCGCGCCCGTGTGCAGCAGCTTATCGAACGAGGCGAAGTGCTGGTGAACGCGGCCGCTGTGAAGGCTTCCCTGCGCCTGAAGGGCAACGAGCAAATCACGATTACAGGGACTCCCCAGGCTGCGCCGCTGCGTGCGATACCGGAAGAAATTCCGCTCGACATTGTTTATGAGGATGAGGATCTGGCGGTCGTCAACAAGCCCGCGGGCATGATGGTGCACGCCGGAGCAGGTGCGACCGACGATGCGCGCAACCGTGGAACGCTGGTGAATGCGTTGCTGCATCACTTCACGGCGCTTTCGGGGGTTGGCGGCGATCTACGGCCCGGGATCGTGCACCGATTGGATCGCGCGACCAGCGGGCTGATGGTGGTGGCCAAGAACGATGGAGCGCACCGGAAACTTGCCCGCCAATTCAGCGGGCGTGAGGTGCACAAGACCTATGTGGCATTGGTGCATGGCTGGCCGGAGAAAGATCGTGGAACGGTTCAGAGCGCTATCAGCCGCCACTCACAGCGGCGCACACGCATGACGACACGGGGCTTCGGCGGGCGTGACGCGGTGACGCATTATATCGTGACGCGAAAGATCGATTCTCCTTATGGCAAGT
The DNA here is from genome assembly GCA_049288625.1 of Terriglobales bacterium. Lineage (GTDB taxonomy): Bacteria > Acidobacteriota > Terriglobia > Terriglobales > Acidobacteriaceae > Acidiflorens. The sequence goes on from JBAQIB010000038.1 coordinate 15,856, forward strand.
TTGCGCTGCTTGAGGTGAAGATCGAGACGGGGCGGACGCACCAGATTCGCGTGCATATGGCATCGCTCGGGCATCCAGTGGTGGGCGACTCGCTTTATGGCGCGCCGGGAGAATTGCGTACACAGTCAAACAAACGTCGGGCAGCGGGCATGCCGGCTACGATTGCGCTGGCGCGGAATTTCCTTCATTCGGCCGAGCTTGAGTTGGCGCACCCGGTCACTGGGAAGGCGCTGAAGTTCCGGCAGGCGCTTCCACAAGAACTGGAGACGTTGCTCGCCAGCCTGGCAACGTCGTGATAATTCTCCCTACCTTGCGCCAGCGTGAACCTGCTCAGTCAGTAACGTGGTCGTCCGCGTAGGGCTCTACAGCTATAATAAAGGCAATCCTGATGAGACCCCGTATTGTTCTGATTCTGGTAATTCTTCTGACGGGCATGCTGGTTGGCCTGACGAGCACGGCTTGCTTCGCTCAAGCGACGACGACGACTCCCGCGGCGACGCCGTCATCGCCTTCTGCACCGGCCACGACCACGCCCGGAGCGCCGGGACAAAACCCGGCTCCCGCGGCCACACCAGCTGACAATCCGGATAATCCAGAGAACGAGTCGATCACCACGATCAGGGCACACGTGGAAGAAGTACGCGTGGTGTTTACGGTAACCGACAAACATGGGCATTACATCAAGGACCTGAAGAGGGATGACTTTAAGGTTTTGGATGACAGGAAACCTGCCGAACTGCGCAGTTTCCGCAGTGAGACAGATCTGCCACTACAGGTTGGGCTGTTAATTGATGCGAGTAATTCCGTGCGCGACCGGTTCAAGTTTGAGCAGGAAGCAGCCATTGAGTTCCTGAACGCGGTGGTCCGTCCGCGTGATGACAAGGCCTTTGTGGTCGGCTTCGACGTTACACCCGAAGTGACGCAGGATTTTACCGATAACACCGAGAAGCTGTCGATTGGCATCCGCGCTCTGCGGGCAGGCGGCGGAACCGCCATGTACGATGCGCTCTACTTCGCCTGCCGCGACAAACTGCTGAAGCAGGAGCGGACCGGCCCCGTGCGGAACGCCATCATCCTGCTTAGCGACGGCGAAGACAACGCCAGCCACGTGACGCGCGAGGAGGCGATCGACATGGCGCAACGCGCCGATGCGATCGTCTACACCATCAGCACGAACATCAGCGGCATGAAGGGCCAGGGCGACAAGGTGCTGATGCGGATTGCCGACGCGACCGGCGGGCGAGCCTTCTTTCCCTTCCAACTGCGCGATGTGTCGGACGCGTTTCTCTCCATTCAGGAAGAGCTGCGCAGCCAGTATGCGCTTGCGTACAAACCGGAGAATTTCCTGGCCGATGGACGGTATCGGACAATCGAGATCATGGCGCCGCCAGGGCGGGCGTTGAAGGTGCGCACGCGCAAGGGGTACTACGCGCCGAAGCAGTAGCTTCGAGCCGCGAGCCATGGGCTTCGAGCACCTTCCGATGAGTTCGCGCCTTGCTCAGTTGTTGACCACGTCGTTGCTTAGCGCCAAGCTCGCAACTCACGGCATGAAACTCGAGGCTGACCTATGCCCGGATATTCCGGAACTCCGCTTACCAAGAAGCTCGGCATCAAAGACGGATTTCGCATTGCGCTTCTGCATGTGCCGGACGACGTGACGGCCGAATTGCGCGCTGCGCTTGACAAGTGCCAAATCGTCAAGCCGGCGCGCGCCTCTCTCGATTTTGTCTTTCTTTTTGCCAAAGCGCGCGCTGAGCTTGAGCGCCAGGTGATGACGGCTGCGCGGGCGCTGGCTCCCACGGGAATGTTGTGGATTGCCTGGCCAAAGAAGAGCTCAGGTCTGAGTTCGGACCTGGATGAGAACATCGTGCGTGGAACGGGCCTTGGAGCGGGTTTGGTTGACATCAAGGTTTGTGCCGTGACCGACGTTTGGTCGGGATTGAAGTTTGTGATTCCGGTCAAGGATCGTCCGAACGCGACATCGGTAAAGCGCTAGATGTCGGCATGTGCCGCGACTGTTCCCTTGCAGATCCCCTAGTTCGCAGGTGGAAGCAGAGTGTCAGCATCCACGAATGCGGTAAAAAGCGCCCCCTGCTTGATCTCCGCATCCTTGCCACGCACGAACAAACCAGCAGGAACCATCGGGACAAACATTAGGCTGAACGCCTTCCCCTCTTTATCTTGTCCTTCTTTAGCGGCGCCGCCACGCAGTTTTATGATGGTGCCATCGGCAAGAAGAGAATCTACCTGAAAAAATATCTCGCCCGGCAGGCCCATAACTCCGTTCCCGTCTACCTCGGTGACAGTTGCAACCGCCGGTGTTCCCTTCTTGACGACGACCACATCCCCAGCTTTGACGTCCTCGGCAAGCGTCAGGGAAACCTTGTCGCCAACCTCCGCTTTTCTTGAACTCACGTCTGCGGCAAACACAAGTGGCACAGCCGTGCCTCGGGCGAGCAAGAGTTTAGCAGACACCGACGGTGTTACGGCGGCATTCGCAGTTGCAGGCGTACTCTGCTCCGCAGGCGGCGCTGGGGGCACCCCATTCAACGTATATACGGCCTTGGCAATCCGGCTGCGCCCTCCGTAGGGCGAGATAGCAATGGCTTGCAGCGTAGTCGTCGAGTCAATCGCAATCGGGCCGGTGTAGCGGGTTGACGACTCAGTCGGCGTCCAGCCGTCTGTGGTGTAGTAAATGACCGCGCCGCGAGTCGAGTCTTTCATCTTCAATGTGACGGCCGCGGAATACGCACCCGGTTTCACGGAAAACTTGGGTTTGGCCGCGAAGCAGCGATTGCATGGCCACGTGTTCTGCGCGGCCTGTTGAGCGTTCTGCATCGCCTGCTGATTTGCTTGCTGGGCAGCTTGCATCATCTGATCGTTTGCCTGCTGCGCAGCCTGCGTCGCCATCTGTGTTGCCATCTGAGCTTGCTGTGCGGCCATCTGCGCCGCTTGCATGCCAGGATCCTGCGCCAACGCCGAGTATGCCCATAGCGAAAACAGTAACGTGAAGTAGGCTCGCATACCTTACCTCCTATAAGTCAGATGGGCGTCACTCGCCCACGAGCTGTCCTGATCCTAGTACCGCCAACGCATGCTGGAATCGTTGTTTTTGTAATTGCTTGTAAAAATGCGTAAAGCTTTAGCGCCGAGGAGAAAACGCGGCGTACGCGGCGCAACTTGATTCTCGAAGGCGGGTTTGCATGCCCAGAAAGTGTTCCCAGTGCAGGAGCCAGAGGAACTGGGATCGGAGGAAGCTTTATGAAACGGGTGATCGCAGGTGTCTTGCTGGTGGTGGGACTGGGCGCGGGGACGATGTTCGCCGACGATGGCTATTGGCGCGACCGGCGCGACATGCGGCGCGACGAAGCAAGGATCGCGCAGGACCGGCGGGAGTTGCGCCGGGATCTTTACTACGGGAATTACGGGGCGGCGCGCCATGAACGACGCGAACTGCGCCGCGAATATCGCGACCTGAACCGCGACCGGCGCGACTTGTATTGGGACCGGCGGTAGGCGTCCTGGAGGCTCCGCAACCAACAGACTCGACTGGTTTCGCGACGTCGGTAACTTGCGGTGACTCCAAAGCCGGGTTTTGATCGTATTGGGTCAATCGTAGGCGGTCCAACCCATCGATTGACCAAGGGGAGAGGGAACAATGCGAATCCGAACCCGGCTTTGGATTTTATTCGTGGCGGGCGTTATGCTGTGCGCGTCGGCCTATGGGCAGGCGGCCTTGCGGGCGGAAAGAGATCTTTTTGCGGCGGTGAACCAAGCGCGGCGGGCGCAAGGCTTGCCGGCGTTGCGTTGGGATGAGTCGCTGGCAGTGGCTGCACGTCGGCACGCGGCAGTGATGGCGGAGCACGGGCAGGCTCAACACGCATTTGAGGGAGAGCCCAGCCTTTCAGCACGGGCAAAGCAGTCAGGCACGCATTTCAGTTGGCTCTCGGAAAACGTGACGCAGGGTCCGACGCCGGAATTTATCCACGGGCAGTTCATGAATTCGCCGAACCATCGTGCGAACGTGCTCGACCGCGATATGGATTCGATCGGCGTGGGCGTGGTGGAGCGCGGGCGGCAGTTGTTTGCGGTGGAAGATTTTTCGCAGGCGCGCTAGCACGGCTTCCGGCGCGCAATTCCGCTCCACGAGTCGAACACTTCCATCTCAGACAACGCGCAGATGAGGGCAGTGGGCCGCTTGGCAAATGGCGCGCCTCAAATCCCGGCGACCTAATGGTGGTCGTGGTCCATGTCGTGATGATCGCCGCAGCGGTGCCTTACATCTTCCAGTTCGTGACGGCGCTTTTCGGCCTGTTTACTATGCTCGCCGTGTTTTTCAACCGCGTCCCGCAGCTTCTGTTCTGCTTTGTGAATATCCCTGTCGCACTTGTCTTCCGCCCGCGCGGGTAGGGATGAGCCAACCAGGCCAACGATGGCCAGCAAGGCAACGCAAAGAATTCTAATGATTCGAGCCATTTCTCCTCCTTCTGAAAATGGTGGTGGATTGGACCCCCAGCGCGCGCCCCAGATCTAGGCAAGATGGCGGAACCTCGCTGGATTGGATGCTGAAGCTGAACTCCAGTTGTATTGAACTTTTTGGAAGTGGTCAAGTTCATGCGGTGCTTCGCCTCGACAGGCCAAGGCGACCGTCGCTCCGTTGCCCTTCGCTAGTCTCGCTCGCGCGCCACAGCGTAGTAGCCGCTTCTGGCCTGGATCTTGTAGTCGCCTTGCTTGGGCTTGATTTCCACCTTGCGAAAACTGCCGTCGCGGACGTTGTTGGTGGGGGTGTAGCCGATGTTGTACTGGCTGCGGAGTTCGGCGGCGATATCGTCGAAAGCCTTGCGCAGTTTGTCGATCTTGTTACCCACGTCGATGACGCGGCCGCCGGTTTCCTGCGTGAGTTTTTTCATCTCCGAGTCGCCGGTGTAACCGCCGCCGAAACCGTAAAACCCGCGGTCGGCGATTAGGAGGACATAGCAGATGACGTCGGCTTTCTGCGCGGCTTCGATCGCGTCCTTGATCTTGAGGCGGCTTCCCTGGTCTTCGCCGTCGGTGAGAAGGACCATGGCCTTGCGTCCCACTTCGCGGCCAAGCTCGTCGTGGGAGGCGAGATAGACGGCGTCATAGAGGGCGGTGCCGCGAGGGCCTGTCGAGGAGCACGGAATGGGGCCCTGCGGACCAATCGGACCTCCAGAGCAGCTGACTCCGCCAGTATTGATCTTGGTGTCGCTAAGAGCGCGGCGCAGTCGGCTCACGGAATTGGTAAAGTCCTGCAGCAGGTTGATATCAACGTCGAAGCTGATGACGAAGGCTTCGTCTTTAGAGCGGAGAATATTTTCGAGGAAGGATGCGCCCACTTCCTGTTCCATGCCGAGCACGCGCTGCTGACTGCCGCTGGTGTCGATAAGGATCCCGAGGGTGAGCGGGAGGTCGGACTCGGCTTTGAAATACTTGATGGTTTGCGGTTTGCCGTCTTCGAAGATGTCAAAATCGCTTTTGTTCAGGGTGGGGATGAGCGCTCCGTGCTTGTCTTTCACGTTGAAGAAAAGCTGGACGACCTCAACATTGACTTTAAGGGTCTCCACGGACTCGCCTTGCTGGCCCTGGTCTTTGCTGGGCTGGTCCCTTTCGCTCTGGTGCTCGCCGGGAGTCGAGGAGTTCGATGTCGGGGCATTCGAGGCCGGGGCTGGCGGCTGCTGGGCAACTGCGGTCAGGCACACGATTAGAGTCAGAGCCAGCAGGCTGGCCCAAGGGCCAAGATGAGAATCGATTCTGGACATCGGCTTTTATTCCGGGACTTTGCTAGTCTATCCTGTAACGGGCTGTTACGGTTAGATGCACCTGGCAGGAGTAAAAGGGCATCTGAATAAAGCGAGGAATGAATATTTTGGCGCTGACCGGGCGATGTTTCTTTGCGGCGAGAGCGGAAGGGCAATTTGGGGTGGGCGAAAGAATCATGAGAATGAAGACGAGCGCACTGCTGATTGTAGGGATGAGTTTGTGGCTGGCCGGTGGTGCGGTTGCCCAGCAAAAGCCCGATGAGATTCCGGATGCGCCCTCGGCGACGCGGCCGATTCCGCCCCCGGAACCAGTGAGCCCGCGGCCTGGAGCCGATGAGAACGGGCAAGCGGCGGCCGACTCAACAAGCAATGACGTCACCAGCGGATCGAAGACACTTCCGCACTCTTTTGACACTCCGGCGCCTAGCGCCGATCAGACTCCTCCGCCCGCGATGCCTCCGATTAAGACGGTGCCGGCCGGCAGTGTGCCAAAAGATACTGAATCCGGCGAGGACGTCGGTTACACGTTCAAGGTGCACGCAAATTTGGTTCTGGTTCCCGTCACCGTGAAGGATAGCGATGGGCACTTGGTGAACGGGTTGCGGCCAAAGGATTTCACCGTCCTTGAGAACGGGCAGAAACAGACTCTGAATTTTTTCACCAGCGATCCCTTTGCGCTTTCGGCAGCGGTGATTATCGATCTCGGCATGGCGGATGTGGGCGTGAAGAAGGTGCAAGAGACGCTCTCGGCTCTGCAGGGGGCTTTCAGCCAGTTCGATGAAGTAGCAATCTATACCTACAGCGACAAGGTGGGCCGGGTCTCGGACTTCGGTTCGGCCGGCAAGCAGTTGACGGCCGTGCTCAATGAGGTCAAAAGCTATAGCGGTGAGAACAACGGGCCTCCCGTAACCTCGGGCCCGCTCGGACCACAGGGGCCGATTATTAATGGAATGCCGATAGGCGCACCCGTCACGCCAGTGATCACTCCGCCCAGGGTTGCACACGTGATCAACGACGCCATCCTCATGGCAGCGCGCGATCTGGCTAAGCGCGACCGGACGACTCGGAAGATTATTTTCGTAATCAGCGACGGGCGTGAACTGGGATCGACTGCCAGTTATGCGGACACCCTGAAGGTGCTGCTGACCCAGCAAATCACCGTGTACGCGATTGGTCTGGAAGGCGCAGCGATTCCGATTTACGACAAGTTGCAAAGAATCCATCTGCCGAAGACGCGCGGGCTCCTCGGCTATAGTGACATCCTTCCCAAGTACGTTGCGGCCACCGGCGGCGGCTCGGTGTACAACGAATTGGCTGCCGCCGAGATCGAACGCGCCTACACTCAAGCCATTGGAGATGCGCGCAACCAGTACACGCTGGGCTACAGCAGCAAGGGCATCGGGGGATACCGCGAGATCGAAGTACGGGTGCGCCGTCCGAATGTCAAGGTAGTTGCGAAAGTCGGCTACTATCCGCTCCCGGCGCCGCGGTAGGCGCTGTTCAACCGGCCGATCAGATCGCCCGATGCACCGACGGCTCGATGACGGGCCCCGCTCTTCCTTAGTAACGTGGGTAACCTGCGCCCGCACCTTCCAGTGTGATATAAAAACCGCAGGTCCCGATAATGCAGATTGTTGATTTTGAACGGCAAGGCTCGCCTTGCGGTCGTGGTTTGCGCGAGTCCTACGCCGGAGTTCTTGAGGAAGCCTTTTGAGTTTCATCAACTTCGCAGCACGCGAGATTAACTGCAAGATCGTCTACTACGGCGCTGGGTTGGGCGGTAAGACGACGAATCTGCAGTTCATTTTTCAGAAGACGGCCGAACAGCAGAAGGGCAAGATGATCTCACTCGCCACCGAGACGGATCGGACCTTGTTCTTCGATTTCCTCCCGCTCGATCTGGGCACGGTTCGCGGCTTCAAGACGCGCATTCACCTCTATACGGTTCCCGGGCAGGTTTTCTACGACGCCAGCCGCAAGCTGATTCTGCGCGGCGTGGATGGCGTGGTGTTCGTGGCCGACTCGCAGCAGGAGCGCATGGACGCCAACGTCGAGGCGCTCGACAACCTGATGACCAACCTGCAAGAACACGGCTACGACTTCAACAAGATTCCCTATGTCCTGCAGCTGAATAAACGCGACCTGCCGAATATTCTGCCGGTGGATACGCTCTCCAAAGACCTGCGCAAAAAGAACGAGCCGATTGTGGAAGCCGTCGCCTTCCAGGGCGTGGGTGTGTTCGAGACGCTGAAGGAAATCGCCCGCCAGGTACTGGTGGAGTTGAAGGCAGGCGGGTAGGGCAGTTGCTAGTCCCGGCACTCAATTGCCGATTAGTTCCCCATTTTCTCAGCGAGATCCAACCGCCGTCTTAATCTCCCAGTAAAGACATCTGCTTGCCGCGTCTTGCACCGCGATGAAGATTACGCGCGCGCGCCGCTGACATTCTTCGCACAGGTTTGCGAACTGGCCACTAGGCAGGCCTGCCGACGGGCTGCGTGCTTTAACGCACCGTGGCTTTTTCGGCTTGGCTCGCACCATCGGCGCTGTTCACGGCCGGTGCGATAGTCATTCCTCTTCGGTCCTCGAGGCGGGCGAACGGGGTATGCCATTTCAGCCATTGTCTGGACTTCAGATACAAAGGGTACAGAAAATTCATGAAGCGAACCGACAATGGCGCCCGCAACTCTGAGACCGGTGTTTCCAGCTTATAGCCCGTCTCCACCAGCAGATCGCCAATGCACCACTCAACATTGCGCACCTGTTCGGGCGTGAACACGCGCTTCCAGCGGCCCATGGTGCTGGCTCCAGCTTCCTTGCTGTCGCGCTGGAATGAAGAATTCGGGTGCTGCACCGATCCCAGCGCAACTCGCTGGATTCGGTCATAGTCCAGATCCTGGTCGATGAATTTCCCAACTCGCGCCAGCGTTTCGCGCGGATTTTCCACCATCTCCTCATAGTGCACTTCCATGTAATCGGGCCCCATCGCGCGGCCGTACTCCCGGCCCTTTCCCACCAGGTATCGCCAAAACATGGCGCACGCCAGGTAGTGGCGGCTCTTGTCCCACGGCAGGGGACGATAACGATTGGACCGATACAAAGAAGCGGTGGCGTCGCGCCCGTCGCGAATAATGTGTACGACGAGGGCATCGGGAATCTGGCTCTTGATCAGCGGAAGACAGAGCAAGTGCTTCGGCGTAGATTCGGCCCACCGCTCGACGCCTTGGTTGCGGGCCATCATCTCCATCTGAATGCGTAGCAAGTCGCCGGCATTGCTGCATTCTTCCATGACACGTTGCTGAAAATCTTTCGGATCCAGCCCAGTCACAAGAAACATCGCACTGTTGCAATAGGTATCGAGCATTTTGCGGCGATTGCCGCGCACCGCGAGATCCCCGAAGTGCCGTGCCAGCACTGTGTAGACGGCGCTTTCTTCGGGGAAGACGGCGAATCCTCCGGCCGAAAGCAGCGAGTAGTAAAGCAACTTAGTGCCAGATCGGTGGGAGCCGAGCACAAACACTGGGGCACGAGAGCGGCTGCTACGCTCTTTAGATTGACCTGTTGATTGGCTTTCAACCATAGCGGTTTCCGGGACTTAGTTCCTCGGAACGATGGCGCATAACCCCTTATTATCGAGCGTCTTACAGGCGACGGAATTGAGGAGGAGTAGATCCGCTTGCCCGGCTACCTACCGCAGGAAGATCTTATCACTGACGCTACCCATGCATCTACTCCAAAGTTTCGAGCATGGTCGAGAGTTCCTCCCATTCCCTCATCAAGCTCCGCAGATCGGTCTTCCTGGCAGCAAGTTCGTGTGTCTGACGTTGGGTCTCCTCGGCGCCGACGAAAACTTGGAGTTGAGATTCGCAAAGGGCGATGGCGGCTTCGGTGCGGCTGATTTCTTCTTCCACTTCCCGCAGGCGGTTTTTCATTTGCTCGCGCTTAATAGGGTTCAGGCGCTTCCCTTTGGAGTCGACGGGTTCGGATTTTGGGGCGTTGCCGTTGGTTGGCGTGGCGGGTGGCTTTCCTTCTTGTGTCGTGGAACTTGAGATCGCGCGATTTGCTGGGGCACGCGCTGCTGATAACTCGCCGACTAACTCGTTCTGAAGGGCTTCATTCTGCCGCGCCGCGCCGCCCTGCTTGCGCCAGAGATAGTCTTCGTAATTTCCAGGATAAAGCTCGACCCTGCCGTCGCCGATTTCGAACACGCGCGTGGCCAGCTTGTCGATGAAATAGCGGTCGTGCGAGACGAACACCACCGTCCCCGTGTATTTCGTGAGCGCTTCCAGCAGGACGTCTTTGGCTCGGAGGTCGAGGTGGTTGGTAGGTTCGTCGAGCAGAAGAAAGTTCGCCGGGTGCAGCAGCATTTTGAGCAGCGCGTAGCGGTTGCGCTCTCCGCCGGAGAGCACGTCGATGCGCTTGAAGGCGTCGTCGCCGGAAAAGAGAAAGCAGCCGAGGAGGCTGCGCAGTTGCGTCTGCGTGGACGACGGCGAAAGTTCACCCAGGTCGTCGAGAATGCGCGCTTCCGGGTCAAGCTCCTTGTATTGATCCTGCGCGAAATAGTCGGGATGAACCTCGTGTCCTAATTTGTATTCGCCCGCGGTCAGCGGCTCGGTTCTGGCGAGCAGTTTGATCAGCGTTGACTTCCCTGCCCCGTTGACGCCGACCAGCGCGATACGCTCGCCGCGCTCAATCATGAAATTCACGTTAGCGAAGACCTCGTGTTCCTTCGGGCCGCCCTCGCTGTAGCTCTTTGCTACGTTCGAGAATTCTGCAACGATTCGGCCGCTGGGCTTCGGCTGCGGGAAAGAAAAGTGAACGGCCTTTTCTTCTTCCGGCACTTCGATCCGCTCCATCTTTTCGAGTTCCTTGATGCGGCTCTGCACCTGCTTGGCCTTGGTGGCCGTGTAGCGGAAACGGTTAATGAAGACCTCAAGCTGCTCGATGCGGTCACGCTGCGTCTTGTAGGCGGATTCGAGCTGCTCTTTGCGCGCGGTTTTGGCGGAGAGGTATTGATCGTAGTTGCCAGCGTAGAAGTGCAGGCGCTTATTCCAGATTTCGACGATGCGGTCGACGGTGACATCGAGAAAATAGCGGTCGTGCGAGATCAGAACGTATGCATAGGGATAGCTGCCAAGATATTCCTCGAGCCAGTTGCGGGCTTCGAGGTCTAGGTGGTTGGTGGGCTCGTCGAGCAGAAGCAGATTTGGCTTTTGCAACAGCAGCTTGGCCAGCGCGATGCGCATTTGCCACCCGCCCGAGAATTCTTCGGTCTGGCGAGCCCAGTCATCGCGATGAAAACCGAGGCCAGTCAGGACCTTCCCTACTTCGGCTTCGAGCGTGTAGCCATCGCGGGCGCGAAACTCGTGCTCCAACCGCTGATAGCGGTCGGCGACGTCGGCATATTCCTGGCCCGTGTGGTCGAGCTCCGACATGCTGCGGGTGAGCGACTCCATTTCTTTTTCGATGGCATGGAGATCGTCGAACACCCCCATGCACTCGGCAAAGATGGAGCGCCCGGAAAGCGCGAGTCCATCCTGCGGCAGATAGCCGGCGGAAATGCCCTTGGTCCGCGAGATCGAGCCATAGTCAAGCGTTTCCAGCCCAGCCAGGATTTTCATCACCGTGGATTTGCCAGTGCCATTGGCGCCGACCAAGCCAAGGCGCGACTCGGGCGTGATCAGCCAGTCGGCGTCTTCGAACAGGAGTTTGTGGCCGTAGCGCTTGCCGGCAGCGGAGAGCTGGATCATGCTGACTTATCGTCTCACGAATTCCGCCTCTGGACGCTCTGGCGTCGACACTCGATTTACCGCTACGGCCAGACGACGTGGCCTTTGCTTTGCCGCCACCGACCTGATGGTTAAGTGGCCTCGCCCTGCGGATCGAAGCGCGGGATCCGCCTGCGCGACGGCAGCGTTCATGAACTCCTTGACTTCCGGCCTGGAAAGCCCTTTTTCGCTCTCGATGCGAATGAAGCGATTTTGGCTCCCACTGCCAAGGAGAATCTTGTGCGGGTCCGGGAGCGTCGATCCGTAGTAGAACGACAAGCCGACCCCCTTCGCATTGGCCGCTATGGAGAACAGACAGTCGGAAGGTCGCTCGGTCGCGGAATATCCAATGACGAAGAAGTTGTAATTGTCGTAGACCAGTTCGTTTGCGGTTGGGTAACGCTGGCGCAGCACGCGGCGCGCTGCCCGTATTTGCTTAGCGATCTGGGGATCGAACTTCGCGATAAATCCGGCGAGTTGCTTTTCCGGTGAGGCCGGCCTTCCTGGTTTCGGGAGCTTTCTCACAGCGTCCTCCTGCCCTTCATCCTAAACAAGCTGTCAAGAGGTCGGACGGATTGCAGGTCAGCGCGCAGCGGCCATGCGCGCTACGCCAAGTTGCTCCAGCGCGCGGTCAATCACGGTCTGCAGTTCTTGCGCGTACTTCACTTCCCTGCCCTTGGCCAGTATGACGCGCGCTTCCCGATCGTCGAACCATGTGGGGTTGCGATAATCTTCGTGAGGCTTGCGGGTTTGGCGGACATCCATCAGGAAGGCTTTAACTACGTACTCCTGCACACCGTTGGGCTGCCAGAAAACGCCTTTCGAGTGAATGTAGACGTGGAAGTGACGCGGCTCGATCACGCCGATGGCGCCAGCTTCTTCGCGGGCCTCGCGCTCGGCGGCCTGGCTGTGAGAAAGGCGAGTGTCGGGGGCTCCTTTGGGGAACGTCCATTTGCTGCCGCCGTTGGTGTTGACCAGCAGGAATTCGGCATGCGAGTTCTGCTTGCGGTAGCAGACAGCCGCAACTTGCAGCGGCAACGCGAAACGGGATGAGCGGGCGGAAGCCATACGAACGATTTAGTCCGTAGTTTACTGCAAAGATATTTCAGGAATGTTAAATAGCAGCGAAAATGGTGCACCTTGGGACAGCGTACTTTGGGGCTGGCCTGACGGTTGGACCGACCAGTCCCGTAGTTTAGTCCGAATTCATCACCGTCCGGAGGCAGAGCCCGAGGCCGGCTGACCAATCTCCACGGGGCGATCAAACATGATCTTCATCTGCGTGTACTTGGGCAGAACCACGTCGCGTCCATGACGTGTCAGCAGGTAGATGGCGGATGCGCATGTGGCGGCAATCCTTGCGGTTCCCGCGGTTGAGGCATCGGTGGCGCTGGAAACAATCGCCTCAATCACCAACTGAGTCCCATCATCCATTTCTTTGGCGATGCCGGCTGTAACACCCGCGTTCAGAAGCATCCAGGCTCTGCCGGGGTGATCGCCATGCATCTGGCCTTCGGGATCAATCACAGTGTGAGAGCGTTGGCTGATATCCGCACCGGCAATCGAGGCTGCAATGGGAATGCTCAGTTGGCTGGGAATCGTCAGACCGGTAAAGGTCAAATAGATGCTTCCGGAACGGCTGAGAGTCCGCGGTGCCCGGCTCGTTAACACCTTGCCATCAAACAATGTGCCTTCAGGGAGGATCAGTCTTGGGCCCAGTCGAACCGGCTCGATGAGGCGCGCCTGAAACGAATCGCCCTTCCGATCTTTCGAGGCACTTACATCCCGCAACAAGATGACCTTGGCTTCGGTTCCGGAGGGAAGCGTCACAGGTTCGATTGCGGGCGCGGCACTGGAGTTGCCGTTTGCACTGTTTGCACCCGCCCAGAGCGTGACAATCGGGCCGAGTTCGCGACGCGGCTTCTGCGGCAGGCCTGACATTTGAGAGTTCTTCTTCGCCTTGGGCGCAACCTCCACTTCTTTGCTGAGGGAAACCACGGAAACCTGGAGCGCAGTCTCATGACCGTCGGCGTTCGTGACCGTCGCCGCTCGGAACACCGGGTACTTTTCGTGACGCGGAGTGAAAGCCTTGATCATCCACGGCCAATGGTCGTTCGGGACGCGCCGACGGCGCTCGAATCCATCTACGGTGAGGTGAACCGTACTTGCGGCTGGAAATAGCTCAGCCGCACCCAGGTAGGCATCCTGTAGCAGTTTGCCCGAGACCTGATCGCCAGGCTTCAGCTTTGAGACCTTGATTGGCGCATCCAGACGCAACTTCATGTAGAGATCGGAGGCAACAGTGGCTGGCGCAGAAGCCGCATTGCCTGCGGAAGGCGTCTCCTGAGCAGCGCAGCCGACTGACAGAAGCACCAGTGTCGCCAGAAACACACGAGTAGCGGAAGTCATAGATTTAACAATCGCAACGGCAAAAACCGGGTACTGGATGTCTTTGTGAACATACTATCGCACCCGGACACCGCTTGCGATGCTTCTGACAGGGGAACGGAATCTGGCAGACTAGCAGTCCCAACTCGGTCAGCCTTCGAGCTTTGTTCCGAATCGCAGGCCGCTTAAGGCTGCAACCCTTTCGTCATTGATGGCACGGCTGGCTGTGAGTACCTGGAACGTTTCTCCCATGCCGATGGGCGAGACGAGATGTTTGAGTTGCAGGGCGACCTTGGCGCGCTCTTGCGGAAGGCGGCATTCCTCGAAGGCATCCGAAAATTGCGTACTCTCCCCGATCCCCATCAGAAACTGCGATTGGGTGATCAGCTTTTGAGGAAGCATGCCTGCTTGCTCGACGGCTGCGGTTAAGGCACTGAAGTTCACGTGCGCGGTCAGGTCCTGCTCGCCGGGAGCCTCATATGGATTAGGACTGGCGGAGTGCTGGCGATAGGCCATGAGCGTGCCGCGATGGCGTCCTGCGAGCTGCTCGCTGCGCGTGTAGCCGTAATCGATGACCAGCAGGAAGCCTTGATAGATGGTCGTGGCAATATCGGTGATCCAGCGTTGCGTGGCTAGGGAGACCTCGATGCGCTCGCTTGTTTCCGGATGGACGCTGTGGCGATCTAGGAACTCCAGTTCCTCCGCTGTCGGCGGCAACCAGATTTCAGACAGGTGGTTAGCTTCGAACGCGAGATGGAGCTTGCCGCGCTGGCTCAGGATTTCAACCGGGAGAGCATCGAAGAATTCGTTGGCGAAAACGATGACCGGCGGTTCGGATTCGCAAGCGCGGTGAATTGCGGCGTTTGCCCGTGTGGCGCGGACACTCTTGTCCGCGACCGGTCCGGAGGAACGGGAAATAGTCGCGCGGCCGCTTGAGATGTGGTCATGCAGCGTTTCACCCAGCTTCGCTCGCAGTGCAGGCGACGACTCTTGCAACGTGTAGTTCATCGCCGCGAAGAACTCCGGGAATTTCTTTTGCGACCAATCCAGCACGTCGCGCGCAAAAAGGCCGCGACCTGGGCCAAGTTCAAGGATCTCCACACGCTGCGGGCGGTCGAGCGCTTGCCACATTTCCTCGAACTGGCGGGCGAGCAGGCGGCCAAAAACGGCGTGGACGTCGCTCGACGTATAGAAATCTCCTGCCTTGCCGAATTGCTCGCTGTTGCGCGAGTAGTAACCAGCGATCGGGTCGTAGAGGCATAGCTCCATGAAGCGCGAAAACGGGATAGGACCGTTCTCACGAATCTCCTGCTCGATCTGTTGGCGAAGGGACAAATCGAGAGACCCCCTAGGTCCTCGGTCTTTTAAAGTCAAAGATTTAGCGGAGGCGTTTCCGCCAAATCTTTGAGGAATAAGGACTTACTCGTAAAATATTTATAAATCAATAAGATAGGAGCCTTTTCTCGCATTATGGTGGTGGCTCCGTCTTTGCGTCGCGGTCTTGTGGAGTGCTCGTGAACATTTCGATGAAGTAGTCGTGGAGGGCGTCGTAGAGCTGACGCTGCAGCTGCCACGCGAATTGTGGGCTTTCGAGATCGCGCGCATGGATCGGGAACACGTAGGTATGCACGGGGATGATCGGATTCTTCAGATCGATCACGACCTCGATTCCGTCATCGGTTTCGCGGGCGGAAAAGGCGAGCAGAGGATGGTCGTAGAGGCGTAGGTGACTGAGGACTTTCGAGAGCGGCGGGGAGTCGGGCACGGGGACATTCTACTCAGACGGGGTGAGTTCGCGAAAACCCACTCTAACGACGCAAAAGACGCGGCGATAAAGGGGGCCCCTTTTGACGCTTTAAATTGCGAAAACGGCCCTCGGAGAAATCTGCGGCCTATCAGGCGGCCATGCGCGCGGGCCTGTCGCTGTCCTCGCCGCGGAAGGCTCGCTTGGTCGGAGGCATAACCAGATAGACGATGGTCGCCGCGTTGATGAGGGCGAAGATCATGGGGAGGAACCCGTGCAAAAACGGCAGCAGAATCACCAATCCAGCCGCGGAGAATAGCAGCGTCAGCCAGCGTCCCCAATTCTGCATATCGAGGACTCCGTAGCCGGCGGCAATGTGCAGGGCCGCGGCGACCAGGACAATCAGCCCTGCGATGTGTCCGAAGCTGCTTAGAAAGCGCTGCATGGCATTGCCTTCGGCAGCGAACGATGCGAGCTTGGCGGTCAAGCCGCCGAAAGCAAGAATGGACAAACCGAATAACCCGGAAATCAATCCGCGCAGAATTTGATAGTAGCCGATCAAGGTGACGGGAAGTGGGCGCATGGGGCCTCCTGAATTTGGAGAGAAATATAGCACAGGCAGGAAGGTCTCAGGTGTCAGGTCCCAGGAAAACCCGGACCGCCTGCAGTGCACGACTTTCCTGAGACCTGAGACCTTGGACCTGAGACCTTCTTACTCGTAGCGCAGGGCTTCGATCGGGTTCAGGCGCGAGGCTTTGATGGCCGGGAGCATGCCGCTGACGATGCCGACGAAGCCGAGAATAGCCGTGGAAACAATCAGGGTGGTGGCATCGATGGTGAGGCGGATGTCTCCTTCCTTCCCGTTTTCAATGAAGGCGCTCCAAAGAGTGAGCGACCCGACCGACCAGGAGATGATGTAAGCGAGAATCACACCCGCGAGACCGCCGAGCACGGTGATAACGAGGGCTTCGGCAAGAAATTGCACGAGGATATGCCAGCCTCGCGCGCCGAGCGCTTTCTCTACGCCGATCTCGCGCGTGCGCTGCGTAACTGATACCAGCATAATGTTCATCAAGCCGACTCCACCGATGCCGAGCGTGAGCAATCCGATGAAACCGAGAAGAATTTTGATACCGGTCGTGATGACGCGCAGATCGAGCAGGTCGGCGAACACGTCGAAGATGAAGACCGCACGTTTGTCCTTGGGATCGAAATCGTGGTGGAAGGCCATGGAGCGGCGAACGGCATCGGCGACTTTCTGGTGGTCGCCTTCATATTCCATGGCGACGGCATTGAGATAGTAAGTGTTAGTTAGGTCACTCATGGCGCTGAACGGGATGTAAACCTTGGCGTTCATGTTTTCGTCGCCATTTTGGATCGTGTACTTGAGTACTCCGACAACGTCATAGGAAATGCCGTCGAGGCGGACTTTTTCACCGAGAGCATTTTGACCGGAGAAGAGCTTTTTCTTGACATCCGATCCCAGCACGGCGACGTGGCTGCGCGTATTTTCGTCAAGGTCGGTGAAGAAGGTTCCGTCCTGCACGTCCATGCGGCGCATGCGCGAATAGTAGGGATAGACGCCGCTGACGCCATAGCTGCCGCTGCGGATTCCGTAGGCGACTGTGGATTGCTTGGCGGCTTCCGGAGAAATTCGTTTGAGCAGCGGAACTTCGGCCTGGAGATAGTCGAGATCGTTGACGGTGAGCTTGATTTCGCTGCCGGCCTTGGTCCCTCCCGCCTGCAGAGAGGTGCGACCGGGAAAGACGAAAACCAGGTTGGTCCCCCAGGAACGGAAAGCGAGCCAGAGGGCGCTCTCGAAGCCTGCTCCGTAGGCGAGAAGCAGCACGACGGTGGCAATGCCCCAGGCCATGCCGAGCATGGTAAGAATGCTGCGGCGGCGATTGTGGCGGAGCGCGTTGTAGGCCTGGCGAGCGAGTTCGAAGATCATAAAAATAAATTTGGTAATTATGTAATTTGTAATTGTGTAATTTGAAAATCGCGGTTCATCCGATTTTCAATTACCAAATTACTAAATTGCCCAATCAAAAAATTCTTCTTACTCCTGTCGCAGAGCCTCTACGGGCGGCAGGTGCGCCGCCTGGCGCGCCGGATATAGGCCGGCGGCAATGCCGGCAACAGCTAAAGAAAGAATCGCGATTACGGCCGACGCCGGGACAATGCGCGGCGTATCGAAACCTTCGGGTGCGGGCAAGGCAGCCAGACCGGCAACGAGCGCGGTGGTGATGGCCAGGCCGATGCCTCCGCTCAACGCCGTCAGGAACGCGCCTTCGACAAAAAACTGCGTGAGTATGGCGCGATGCGTAGCGCCGAGTGCTTTGCGCAGTCCGATCTCGCGTGTCCGCTCGGTGACGGAGACAAGCATGATGTTGATGATGCCGATGGCGCCCAGGCCGAGCGTAACCACTCCCACCACGCCGAGAAAGTAGTCCATGGCGTTAAAGATCTTGCTGACGCGCTTATTGTCTTCGATCGTGTCCCAATCTTCGAAGGCGTCGGCGAGCTTGGGATCGAATCCGTGGCGGCGCGCGATGATTTCGTGGACCTCCCGTTTCGCCTCCAGATCTCCGCTCGGCGTCACCGGGCGATAGTTCAGGAACGAGACGGCGTCTTCACTGTTCTGATCTTTCAGGCGGAACAGGTTGCGCATAGTTTCGATCGGGATGAAGATGCGCGCGTTGGTACCATTGTTGCCATCCTGCCCAACCTTGCTGACCACGCCGATCACGTCGAAGCTGAGGCCGTTCAGCAGGATGGTCGAACCGACCGCAGGCACGCCTGGGAACATGTTTTTGAGCAGTTCCCACCCGACTACAGCCACGCGGCGGGTCTCAGCGTTGTCTTCATCGTTGAACCAGCGGCCGGGGCCGACGGGCACATTCCGAATGCGGTTGTACTCGGGTGCGACGCCGAAAACCTGGCCGTTGGTCGATCCATAGTCACTGACAGCGCGAATGTCCTCGCGGTTCAGCACCGGAGAAAGATTCTTGAGCGAGTGCGCCTCGGTGCGAATGGCCAGGTAATCCTCATACGTGAAATGGTAGGTGCGGCCCGACTGCGTGCTCCCCTCGACGGCCGGGATGCGGCCGGGGAAGGTGAACATGATGTCCTGGCCGAGATTTTTGAGTTGCTTGTCCTGGCCGCTGCGGAAGCCCTCGCCGAGACCGACCAGCAGGAGCAGCGAGCCCACTCCCCAGGCGATGCCGAACATGGTGAGGAATGAGCGGAGCTTGTGCGCCCACAGCGTGGAGAGCGACTGGTGCACGATTTCGAGAAGCATCCGCATGGGCGTGGCTGGCGGCCGGAGTTTGCCCATTGAGCAAAGGTCTCCGCTGCCGTCTGTTATTGATACGAGACAGGAGCGGATTGGGTTCCGGAAAAAACACTCTTCCTTGGCGGTTAGACGCGGAATAGGGACGGGTGGTTAGCCGGGTGGGAACTCAAGACGCTGCGGAATTGCATTAGGGTTATGCTCACGAATCGGCATGGGGTACGTCTATGATGCTGATCAGGGGTGGGCCCGCGGTCCGTGGCCCGATTCAGCACAATCTGAGACAGTTGCGCGTTGATAGGCGCACATCCAAGGAGGCATTCCCATGTTGCCTGCAACCTTACGAGGATCTTCACGAGTTTTCCTGTTCGTCCTTCTGCTGGCGGCCCTGTCGGGCTTGAGCTCGGCGCAATCATTTGTTCTCGACCTGCCGCGGCAGAGCCAACACGCTCTGATTACGCAGCGCATCGGGATCACCGACATCACCATCAACTATCACCGGCCGCTGGTGGCCGGACGCAAGGTTTGGGGCGGACTGGTTCCCTACGGCGACGTGTGGCGGTCAGGAGCCAACGAGAACACTACGATCACCTTCACCGATCCGGTGACCGTCGAAGGGCAGACGCTCGACCGGGGCACATACGGCCTGCACATGATTCCGGCGGCTGACGAATGGACGATCATCTTTTCAAAGAACTCGACTTCCTGGGGATCGTTTACCTACAACAAAGCTGAAGACGCCTTGCGCGTAACCGTGAAGCCGCACGCGGCGGACATGCATGAAGCGCTTACCTACGACTTCGATGACGTGAAACCCGATTCGGCGGTGGTGGTGCTGGAGTGGGAAAAAGTCGCGGTGCCGTTCAAGGTTGGAGTCGACGTGCACGCCGCGGTTGAGGCCAGCCTGAAGAAGCAACTGCGCGGCCTGGGACAATACACGTGGGAGGGCTGGGACGATGCCGCAACCTACCTGCTCACGGAGAAGGTCGACCTCGACGATGCGCTTGTCTATGCCGACAAGTCGATCTCGAACGAGGACCGCTACGACAACGAAATCACCAAGTCGAAGGTGCTGCTGGCGATGAATCGCAAAGACGACGCCATGGTGGCGGAGAAGAAGGCGCTCAGTCTGGCGACGCCGCTGCAGCTCCACATTTATGCTCGCGGATTGCAGGGCGAGAAGCGCAGCGATGAAGCCTTTGTCATTTTCCGCGACAACGCCCAGAAGCATCCCGATATGTGGTTCGTGCATTCCGGCCTGGCGCGCATGTACTGCTCGCAGGGAAAATACGACGACGCGGCGAAGGAAATGAAGGTGGCGCTGGCCGGCGCTCCGGACAACCAGAAAACTTACGTAGACGGGTTGGTGAAGAAGCTGGAGGCTAAGCAGGACATCAATTAGCAGCAACGGGAGGGGACGCAGGACTCAGGTACCCTGCGTCTCCTTTTTCGGATTTGTATCGCAGCCAGCCGCGTGCGGTCGCGCCAGTCCGCAATGGAATTGAAAGAGACATTCATGGAGGCGCCCTTGAACCTCAAATCCCTTCTCGCTCACCTCATAGTGTGCGGCCTGGTTTTCATCTTTCAGCCCACTCAGGGTTTCGCGCAGCAGAGTTCGGACGCATCGAAAACCAGCGGTCAACAGCTGCCCGCGCAGCGCGACGGACAGCACGATTTCGACCCTCTCATCGGCGCGTGGAAGTTCCACCTGAAGAAACTCCTGCGTCCCTTGACCGGTTCAACGACGTGGGTCGAATTTGAAGGCACTGGTGTCTGCTACAGGATCTGGGACGGCCGCTCTCAGATGGACACGATCGAGCTCGACAGCCCTGATGCCGGCCACATTGAAGGGCTGACCTTACGACTCTACAATCCCCAATCTCACCAGTGGCGGCTCTATTGGGCTAACAGTAAAATCGGAGTCCTGGATCCGCCCCAGATCGGCGAATTCAAGAATGGACGCGGCGAGTTCCTCGCCCAGGATACGATCAATGGCAAAGTTGTTTTGATCCGATTTGTCTGGACGAACATGGAGACGAATTCGCCTCACTTTGAACAGTCGTTCTCGGACGATGGAGGCAAGACCTGGGAAGTGAACTGGATCACGGACCAGACACGGGTCAGCGATGAATCTGGCAAGACGCACTGAACTCCGCAGGTTCTTATGTGATGCCTTTATGATTCAGGGCCGGGTAATGGCAATCCTTGAATGAATATGCTGAGTTGCAGTTCCCAATTGTTCCACCAGTCTCGGTTTGCTTTTGCCCTTGCACTCTTCCCCGTCCGGGCGGACGTATTCTGGCCGTATTTTAGTGCCGCCGTTTTTTTCGTAATCGGGCTAACCAAGATTATCAAGGACGACCTACCGCAAAAGCGCGGGCTCGACAAAACCTCGCCCTTCGGGCGCTTGTTCTATGCCCTCCCGATGGGAGTATTCGCCACGCAGCATTTCACCAATACAAAGTTGGTTGCGAGTATCGTTCCGCACTGGATGCCGTGGCACTTATTTTGGGTTTATCTGGTGGGCACCGCGATTATTGCCGCCGCGCTGAGCATCCTCCTCGAAATACAGGCGCCGTTGGCGGCCACACTTTTGGGATGTATGTTTCTCCTTTTCGTGCTTTTAATGCATATCCCCAACGTAGTGGCCACGCATGGCGCTCTTTTGTTTTGGATCATCGCCCTCAGGGATCTCGCCTTTAGCGGCGGAGCTTTTGCGGTGGCCGTAACCCAATCGAAAAGAACACCTTCGGCTTGGCTGGTAACTCTCTGCCGCTTTTTCGTGGGGATACCGGCAATAGTGATTGGCGTGGACCAACTTCTGCATCCCACGTTAGCGCCCGGCATTCCTATGGAAGCACTAACGCCAGTATGGATTCACGGGCGTCTTTTCTGGGCCTATCTCACGGGCGCGGCTCTCATTGCCTGCGGCGCGTGTATTGTCGTGAATAAGAAGGTACGTTTGGCAGCAATCTGTCTGGCGATTATGGTTCTGCTTCTGGGAGTCTTTGTTTACCTCTTCATGATAGCCGCCAACCCTTCCGACATAGATGGCGGGCTGAACAATTTCGTCGATATCTTAGCCTTGAGCGGAAGCGCGCTGGTTCTGGCGGATACTATTAGCAAGCGAAGTGGCATAGCGGCCAGGGGTCGATAGTTATGAGAGTCGACGGACACGCGGTAATCCGTCGAAGCCCGAATCAAAGGTCAGGATGTGGTCGATTCCGTGAAGCTCCATAACGGCGAGATGCACAGCATCACGGGCGGACAATCGACGGTATGCCAGCACGATCTCCTTTGCGCGGAGCGCAGTGGCCTGGTTCACAGGCAACACCTCGTCTACAAAGCCAAGCAATGCGTCAAAAGCGGGTTGAATGGCGTCGCGGCGGTTGATCGCAGCATAACGGTGAAGAATCTCCTGCAGCACCTCGGCATCGGTAACCAGACGCTGACGTTCGCTGACGAGCTTTTCCAGCCATCGTTGCGCGTCGCTGCGATGGGGATGCGGCGCGCCCACCAGGTACATCGGAATGTTGGAGTCCACCAGAATCACGGCTGCAAACCGGCCCCGTAGCCTCTCTCAATCTCCTCTAACATGCCGTCGATGTCGCGCACGGGGAAGTTGTATTGTGCAGCCGCACGGATCGCTTCCAGCTTCTTTCCGATGTCACCGACAGGTTCGCGGCGGCGAGCGAATTCCAGCGATTGGCGAACCCATTCGGCAATCGACATGTGGCGGGCGCGGGCAGCGCGCTGGATCTCCCGGTACTCGGGATCCTGCAGAATCACCTGGAGCCTTTTAGCCATAGCTTGAGTGTATATGACTCATCGAGATGAGTCAATATGGCTACTTGATAACTGCTCTCCATCGTTTGTCCTGGCGGGCATTGTTGACCGGGACGGGCTGCTGCTCAGTACAGACGGAAACTGACCTCGGCAGCAATCTCCTTCTCGATCGGCTCACCGTCTTTGAGCGCGGGTTTGAACTTCCAGCGGCGCGCGGCTTCCACGGCCTTTTCATCGAGCCCGTATCCCAGTCCCTTTACGATCTTGATGTCGCGCGTGCTTCCGTCGACGGCAACCGTTACCGACAAAACGACCACACCCTGAATTTTCTTCCTTCGGGCCTGTTCACTGTACTCGGGGTCGGGCATGTAGATCACGTGCGGCGGAGTCACGTTGCTCTCGGGCCGTTCCGTACAAGTGTGCGCACCTCGATCCGGCACACCGGAATCGTCGTCGAAGGGAACAAACTTGCCGGCCTCCTGCGAAATCGCCAAGGCAGCCACAAATCGCGGGAGTCCATGGGGAGGCGCTGAAATCAGGAGCAAGTCGCCTTGGCGGGCGCGCACGCCAACCTTCTCCCCGCAGGCAAGGCTACCCGACGCGCTGTTGATGCAGGCACCCAAAAACACTGGCACCGAGTCCTGCCGATCCGAACAGAACACGAATCCGTCTGGCGCACTTTCCCTGGCCAGCAGTTGCGCACAGCCGCGCGCGCCGCGATCGGGCACTCCTGACTGGTTGTCGAAGGGAACAAATTTGTCGCTCTGCTGCGAAATGGTGGAGGAGGGCACGAAACGCGGGGGTCTTTCCGCGGATGCGATTCTCAGCAAGTCATCGTGCCGGCTCAGCACCTCCACTTTTTCGCCGCAGTTGAGCGTGCCAACTTGACGCTTGCGGCAAATGCCCACGTAGATGGGCACAGGCTGATTCTTGGCGGGATCGGAGCAGAAGACGAAACCATCGGTTCCAGACCGCGGCAGCGGTTGGTCATCGGCGGCAAAGCAGAAGCATCCGCTTGCTCCAACGGTGAGGAAAACGGCCCAAAACAGGCTGGCTGGCTTCATGGAGGGGCATTCTCCCATTCCCTCCATCTGACGTCAATGATGTGGCGCTGCTTTGCCCGCGTCAGGATACTCAAACACTCCGCGGCCCGACTTTCGCCCGAGACGTCCGGCCTTCACGTACTGCGCCAGCAGCGGGCTCGGGCGGAATTTTTCCCCCAGCGTCTTGTGCAGATATTCGAGGATGTGCAGGCGCGTATCGAGGCCAACCAGATCCACCAGCTCGAACGGACCCATGGGGTGGTTCAGTCCCATCTTCATCGCCTTGTCGATGTCTTCGGCGCTGGCCACGCCCTCTTGCAACATGTAGAAGGCTTCGTTGCCGATCATGGCGTTGATGCGGCTGGTGATAAAGCCGGGCGCTTCCTTTACCACGACCACTTCTTTCCCCATGCGCTTGCCGACATCAACGACGGCCGCGAGCGTATCCGCATCGGTTTCGAGCGCGCGCACGACTTCGAGCAACTTCATCTTGTGCACTGGATTGAAGAAGTGCATCCCGGCACATTTCTTCGCGCGGTAGGTGACGCTGGCAATCTCCGTAACGCTGAGCGAAGAAGTGTTGGACGCGATGATGGTCGTGGGCCGGCAGATTTTGTCGAGCAAAGTGAAGATCTCGATCTTCGACTCCATCTCCTCGGGCACGGCTTCGATGACAAGATCGGCTTCGCGGGCAGCCTGATCGATCGAGCCCGCGTACTCGATGCGCGCGAAGGCCGCGTTGGCATCCGCCGCATTCACCTTGCCCAGCTCCACGGCTTTGTCGAGGTTGGCGCGGATTTCCAGTTCCGCCGTGCGCAGCGCGTTGGGAAGAAGATCTTCGAGGATGGTACGGTAGCCGCCGATGGCTGCGGCATGGGCAATGCCTCGTCCCATGATGCCGGCGCCGATGACGGCAACGGTTTTGATCCCTGCCACTATTTCCCTGCCTTGTCGAGTTCGGTCAGCACGCTTTGCAGGCTGGGCTCCGATTTGCGGATGTATTCGGCGAGTCGGGTGCGTTCCTCGTCGCTCACGGCAGGCAGCGAGCTGTTGACGCGCCGCAAAATGGCGGCAATATCGTCGACGTAGTTCATGAGGCGTATGAGTTCTCCGGTAGCGGGCATAATTACATTTACTCCTTGCGTTCGCCCGGATGGACAGAAACCTGCCGCTGCGCTCCGGGAACTCCCTATTCTAATGGAGGAGCCGATTTAGTAAAGGGAGCGGTGCTTCAGCGTGATCTTCACACGATGCCCCCACTACCAAACCTGCCGGTGCCAACGCCATCCGAAGTGCCTGCGGCAGCTCAGATTTGGTCCGGAGCATGTCTCTGCATTAAGTGCGCAAACTATTACACACAAAGAGCTTATTCCTTCAGCAATGATCGATTTGTCACAAAGAGACGTGACGTGGCTCACTTGATTTCCACAGAAATAAGATGCCACACTAGCGCTGGCAAATTCCCCCTGATTTGTCTAGTGTCAGGATCCCGGGCGTCCGATTGCCTTGGGACAAAGTATTAAAACGTCTAATTTTCGTGATTGCGTAACTAGCCCTATCCGGCTAGTATTTCGCAACACCCGTTATTCTGTGGAGGGAACAAATGAGACGAGTTGTGTGTACCCTGCTGCTCGCACTTCTGGTAGTTGCGCTACCGGTCGCCGCTCGAGCGGACGCCATCGACATTACCAACCAGTTTGGATCGGTGATCATCACTAATAGCGGGATAACATCCTTTGCGTCGCAACTGAAGAGCATCAACGGAATGCAAGCAGGCAAGGGACATGCGCTAGGATCGGTGAGTTTCTGGACGGGAGCTTTCACTCCCGCGCAACCCGGGGGCACCGTCTTTGGGAACGGAACATTTGCGGGTGGCCAGGGTGTTTCGGGCTTTGTCGTGAAAGGCAAGTGGGGCACGGCGAAGGGCGACAAAGGGACGATCTTCAGCGGTTACTTCGTGGGACCGATTGACTGGACGCTGGTCGCATCGAGCAAGTTTTTCCACGAGTACGAACTGACGGGCAGTCTCAAGGGCCAGCTCTATAACGGCCATATGGCCACTGGAACGACGACCCAGACGATCTACACCTACTGGAACCAGGAGAAGATCGATCACTCAGGCGGCGTCCACCTCGGGGGAACGACACTCAACTCGACTCCGGAACCAGGCACTCTCGGACTGCTGGGGTCGGGCCTGTTAGCCATGGCGGGAGCGATTCGGCGCAAAATCAGCCGCGCGTAAATCCCGCGGTCCGCAGCGAGTCTTTACGGCTCCGCTTTTGAACGCAGCAGTTGTGTTTCCTCGTGATTCGGGACCCGCTTCGGCGGGTCCTTTGTTTTTTGGCCTACTCTATCTCGCTCGTCAGTTCCCGGCCACTTTCTCCGTGCTGTATCGTAAGGCGTCCAGAGACCATCCCGCACGTGGCGTGTAGCCAATGGCTGTCATCTAACTTCTCGCTTCTGACTCTTGCGGGCCCGCGGATCGGCGTAGAAGCGTAATCGAAAATACGAGCACCAGAATCAGCAGGCCGAGCAAGCCGAGTTCGATCATCGACGCGCGGAAGATGCTCTCCGATTCCCCCGCCCAGGCAGCGCCTTTGGTGAGGGTGGAAGCCTCAAGCGTAATCACCAGCACGCGCCGGATGGACGCGATGAGGCCGACGACGAGAAACGGCTCGGTAACAAGGATGTGGGAGCGGATTGAAATGCTGACGGTATGCAGGATTTCCACAAGCATCAGGACAAAGAGAAGATGGTCGAGAACATCGAAGGCCTGCGATGACATGGACAGCGTGCGGATGCCGCTCCACAGAGACATGGCGCCATCGGCCAGGGCAGCAACGGCCGTGACGGTAAGCAGAATGGCGAGAATGGCGTAGATCGCGACCTCGGCCATACGCGTGTAATCGTCGAAATGGTGGCGATACGTCTCCTCGACCATAGCCAGCAAGACTATCAAGGCTGCGGGCCGTGTTCAAACAGAGTCGGTCCGCTTGGCAACTGGGTCAGAGTGACCTACGCTGCTTCACCTGCCTGCTGAAAAACTCGACTCCCATTCTGTTTTGAAAGGGTGCGACGATTGGCCACACCGTAAGGGTCGCGTGATCAACGGCGGCTTTACAGTTTGCTGAAAAAACTAGGATTCGTATCAGGGTATCGCTTTAGCGATACGGCTTGTCCTTCGAAATCAATTGCCCCTTTAGGGGCCGAGGTCCCGAATTTCGACTTTCCCGGCAAAATGTCTAGCTTTCCAGCTTGAACCGAGTTTCAGCAAGCCGATAGAGGCGACGCCAGAGCAAGCGGTTGGTGGTGACCACCACAGCAGCCAATGCGATGGTGCCCGCGAGAAGCAGATTGAAGTTCTTGGCGTCGGTGGCGGCGGAAATCATGGCGCCGACACCAACCGTGGAATAAGTGCGGCCTTTAAAGTGGAAATACTCCGCGACGATGCTCGCGTTCCATGCGCCTCCGGAAGCGGTGATCATGCCGGTGACGAGAAATGGAAAAATGCCGGGAAGGATAAGTTTTTGCCAGCGCTCCCAGCCGCGCAATCCGAACACGCTGGCGGCTTCTTTGAGGTCGGTGGGAATGGCCATGGCCCCGGCGATCACGTTGAACAGGATGTACCACTGCGTGCCAAGGAGAAGCAAAACGATGGAGCCGACGCCGAGTCCTCCGCCGAGTCGAATAAGGATGAGGAGGACGACCGGAAACAGCGCCGTCGCCGGGACCGAGGCGGCGATCTGCGCGAGTGGCTGCGCAATGCGCGCCAGGCGTGGGTTGAAGCCGATGGCGACACCAGCCGGGATGGTCCAGAGAGCGCCCAGCAGCAGCGTGACATTGACGCGAAGAAAAGTTGCGCCGAGACCAAGGCCGATTTGATGAAATTCGGCGCGGTCGAGGCCCGTGAGGATCAGCACGACGCGGACGACGGCATAGCCGATCGCGGCAAGAGCGGCCATGCCGACGACGCGCCAGAGCCACAATGCCGCCGGGCTCTGCGAGTCCGGCTGCACGCGGGGCTCATTCTGACGGGCAAAAAAATGAATGAGTTGCTCGCGCAGGGGACGGACGGCCCGCTTGCGAATGTACGCGACGCCGCGCGAGCCGCGGAGAAAATCGAGTACCCAGGAAGTTGGGGCGCTGGTGCTCTCGACCTGTTCAAACTTGAATTTCTCCGCCCACGCAATAACCGGGCGCCACAAAAGCTGATCCATGACCACGATAACCGTGATCATGGTGGCGATGCCCAGGAGAATGGAGCGCGTATCGCCGTTATCGGCGGCGCTCTGCAGGTAGGAGCCGAGTCCCGGCAGGCGGAAGTCGCTGAACTGCTCGCAAGCCATCAGGAAGAACCACGCGCCGGCAACCGACATCATGGAATTCCAGACCAGCCCAATGGTGGCAAATGGCAGTTCAATTTGCAGGAACCGCTGCCACCAGTTGAAGCGATAAATCGTAGCGGCTTCGCGCATCTCGCGCGGAATGCTCTTGAGCGAGGCGTAGAAGCTGAAAGCCATGTTCCACACCTGTCCGGTGAAGATGAGGAGGACGGCGCCGAGTTCGACACCGAGTTGGCGTCCGGGAAAAAGCGCGGCCATGGCGAGCATGACACCGGGAAGAAAACTGAGCACCGGGATCGATTGCAGAACGTCGAGCAGCGGGATCATGAAACGCTCGGCGCGCGGGCGGTAAGCGGCGATGTATCCGTAGAAGATCGCGAACATCAGGCTGAGCACGTAGGCAAAAGCGATGCGCAGCAGCGAGTATCCGGCGTATACGGGAAGCGCAGACAGGCTGCGGCTGATTTCAACCTGCGGCCGGTAAGGACCGAGCCAGTTGCGGCCGATTTCGACAATCCCATAAAAAAGCGCGACGCCCGCCGCGAACATGACGAGATCGGGCAAGCTGGCCGCGCTCGGGCGCGGCAGCATCGACCAGAAGCGCAGCGGAGTGCGCAGCCGGAGTCTTTCAGGACGAGTTGCACGCTTCAACGTTGGATCCTTCAAGGCTGCACTGGTGCCGTGGGCGGATGCGGCTCGGATACCGGTTCGGCCAGAATGAGGCGGTGCGATTCGCGGTCGAAGTCGAAAATCTCGGCATAGCGCCCCCAGTTCATGGCCGTTTCAAATTGCCGTTCGACCTCATCCTGACTGAAATGCTCATCGAGAATGTCGTAGAAAAACTCTTCGGAAATCGAGTGGTCGGTCTTGGCGTGCAGGATGCTGTCGATCTGCTGCAGGATCATGACGTGGCCGATCGCTGCATGGCGGAAAAGAGTTTTTCGGGAGAGGATGTCGGCCTCGGCAAATCGAACGCCGTCCGGCGTGATTTCGGCATCGCCCTCCTTGAGCGTGGCAAAGCCGAGCAGCACGGAGGCTTCGATAATGGGAAGCAAGTCTTCGGCGTCCATGATGAGGTCTTCCGCTAAACGGTAGAGATCTTCCTTGCCGCCTCGGTCCTGCAGCAGTTCGAGCAGGCCGGCGATGCCGCCGACGCGGGCGTGGGGCAACATTTGGTATTTCTGGCGGGCGGGCTTTTGCTCGGCTGCGTGAACTCCTGGAAGGGCCAGCGCCAGGTCAGGCTGGGTCATGATTTTGTAGACGTAGTCGACCAGTTCGACGAAACGCGGCGATTTGCGATCGCGGGGTTGCGGTAGTTCGACGGAAAAATCGGCGCGGATGCGGGCCGGATTTCTGCCGAGCACAATCACGCGGTCGGCAAGCAAAATCGCTTCCTCTATATTGTGGGTGACGATAAAGATGGCGCTGGTCGGCATCTTTTTGCTGAGCCAGAGTTCGAGCAGCTCATTGCGCAGATTCTCCGCCGTGAGGACGTCGAGCGCGGAAAAAGGCTCGTCCATGAAGAGCACTTCGGGTTCGACGACCAGAGCACGGGCGAAACCGACGCGTTGCTTCATGCCTCCGGAAAGTTCTTTGGGATAGGCGCTTTCAAAGCCGTCGAGACCGACGGTGTCAAGGATGCGCAAGGCGCGCTTGTGCCGCTCGAGCGCGGGAACGCCGCGGGCTTCGAGCGGAGCCTCGACATTGTCGATGACGGTCAGCCACGGAAAGAGCGCGAAGCTTTGAAAGACGATGGCCACGCCCGCATTCTGCGAGGCGATCGGCTGGCCGTGCCAGAGCACTTCGCCCGAGGAAGGTTTGCTGAGGCCGGTTAGAATGCGCAGCAGCGTTGACTTGCCGCATCCCGACGGACCGAGCAAGGCAACAACTTTGCCGGGCTCGACGTCGAGGTCGACCGGCGCAATGACTTCAATGCGGTGGCCATCGGGCTGCAGGTAGAACTTTTCGACAGCCTGGGCACGAATAATAGGATCGGTCACGAGGCGGCGCTCCGAAAAATCCGCGTATTTCTCCGAACAGCGAGGATACAACAATCACGCCGCCCAATCTTCCTCTGTTGCCTCGATCGGCGCTGGCAGGCGGTCAGAGACTTCGGCCAGAAGCGCGAGCTTTGCGGCCAGTTCCGGACGCAGCGTCTCCGCCGGGAACCGCCAACGCCAGTTGCCGCCGCTGAGGCTAGGCACATTCATGCGGGCCTCGCTTCCCAAGCCGAGCACGTCCTGCAACGGGATGACAGAGAGACTGGCAGGAGAATCCAGCGCCGCCCGAATCATCGCCCAGTTGATGCCGTCATCGCAGCGGCCGAGATAAGCCTCCACATGCTCGCGTTCTTTGTCAGTTGCCGCCGTAGCCCACCAGCCGCGCAGCGTGTCGTTGTCGTGCGTGCCCGTGTAGACGACCTTGTCCGCCTTGAACATGTGCGGCAGGTGCATGTGCGCGCCGGGGTCACCGAATCCAAACTGCAAAACGGCCATACCGGGAATCTGGAGCCGTTCGCGGAGCGCATGCACATCCGGCGTGATGTAGCCAAGATCTTCGGCGAAGAAAGGCAGCCCGCCGAGGGTTTCGCGCACCTTCACGAACAAGTCATCCTTGGGGCCGTCGACCCAGCGGCCGTGAATGGCCGTCGCCTCGCTCGCGGGAATTTCCCAGAACTGGGAAAAACCCCGGAAATGATCGAGGCGGATGTAATCGAAGCTGCTTGCAGCCCAGCGCAGTCGGTCGATCCACCAGGCATAGCCCCGTTCTTTCATCACGTCCCAGCGATAAAGCGGATTCCCCCAGCGCTGGCCCTCCCTGCTGAAAAAGTCGGGCGGCACGCCGGCAACGACCTCGGGCTCAAGTTCCGCGTTAAGGCGGAAAAGATCGGGATGGGTCCAGACATCGGCGCTGTCAAAGTTGACGAAGATGGCGAGATCGCCGGCTACGCGAACGGACCGCTGCGCGCAGTAGCAGCGTAGCGCCCGCCACTGTTCGTAGAAAAAGAATTGCACGGCGCTGCGAACATCGAGTTCGTCGCGCATTTCCTTGCGAACTTTCTCAAGAGCCGCGGGATCGCGATAAATCAAATCGCGGGGCCAGCGGTTCCAGCTTTCGAGGTGAAAGCGGGCGCGCAGCGCGTCAAAGAGAACGAAATCGTCGAGCCACCAGTGGTTCTGGCGCACGAAATTATCGTAGCGAGAGCGCGCGGGCGCCGAAGCAGCGCCTAGGAAGTTGTGGGCCGCTTCAAAAAGCAGAGGCAGCTTCTGGTGGAAGACGGCAGCATAGTCAACCGCTTCGACGGCGGATGGCAGCGCCTCGACTCGCGCGCGATCGATCCAGCCGCGATCGGCGAGCCGCTCCAGGCTAATCAGCAGCGGATTGCCGGCAAAGGCGGACGGCGACGAATAAGGTGAGTTTCCAAATCCGAGCGGACCCAGGGGAAGCACTTGCCACACACCTTGTCGCGCAGAAGCAAGAAAATCGGCAAACGCGTACGCGGCCGGACCAAAATCGCCGATCCCGCCCCGCGAAGCGAGCGATGTGGGATGAAGCAGAATTCCGCTGGCGCGCGAGAATGGCATCAAGAAACAGCTCTCAGTTTTCAGCTCTCAGGAAAACATATTTCGTCCAGACCTCGTGCGGAAGAGCTGAGATCTGTTCCGACGTGCACGATCGAAAATCTTGCGGGCCTACGAACCTTCTTCAGTCCCCGGGCGCGTCAGCCGTTTCATCTCGTCCTGGTTGATCTTGATCCGGTTCGATTTTTCCATGTCCTTGCGCAGGTTACTCACGAAGAGCTCGAACAGCTCGTTCTTCTTCGCTTCGGCAAGAGACTGGCGGACCTCGTCTTTCTTCGCGGCATATTCCGCATCGGTGGGCGCTTGCTTTTCGAGGAGTTGCGCCACCACGCCATTGGCGCTCGCCGGGATCGGCCCGCTGATTTCGCCGGGCTTCAACGCGAAAATCGCGCTGGCCGCACCGGTCATGGTACCGATGTCGGGAACTTGGCCATCGGGCGCAACCAGGTCGCTGGTCTTGATCGTCGCGCCCAGATCTTTAGCGGCTTTTTTCAAATCGTGATCGGCCCTGGCGCGGTCGGCAAGCTCGCGCGTTTTCTGCTGTAACAGCATGCTGGCGCGTTGGTTCTTGAACTCGGTTTCGACCCGGGAACGAATCTCTTCGAACGTAGGCGTCGCCGGAGGCTTGATCGCAAGCACCTGATATACAACATAGCCCTGCGGCACCTGAACGCTATCCGGCGGCGCTTTGTCGGAGGCGCTAAAGACGGCGTCCATCAATTGCGGGCTCGGCCCAAGGCCGGGGAGGACGTCGTTGCGGCCGAAGAATTCTGTGCTCACCACGGCCTGCCCCTTGGAGGAAGCCGCATGATCAAAACCCTCGGTGCGCGCCGCACTCAGCAAGCCATTGGCGGCTGCTTCGGTGGCTTGGGTCACCTTCTGCTGCTTCACTTTTTCCTGAATCCCGCTTTTTACTTCAGCGAGCATCTTGAGGTGAGCTTCCTGCTTGTCTTCGAGGTTAATGATGTGGAACCCATAGCTGCTTTTGATCAGGTCGCTGGTCTGTCCTTTGGCCAGCGAGAAGGCGGCCTTTTCGAATTCCGGCACCGTACGGCCATGCCCAATCCAGCCCAGCTCGCCCCCGTTCTTGGCGCTGCCAGGATCCTCAGAATATTGCTCGGCCAGCTTGGCGAAGTCACCACCCGCTTTGACTTCCTTGAGAACGGATTCGGCTTTGGTGCGCGCTTCGGCGACGCCTTTTTCATCTTCCTTGCCATCGGGCCCGGGCAGCGGAGTCTTGATCAGAATGTGCCGCACCTTGACTTGATCGGGAACACGGTATTCGTCGCGGTGCTGGTCGTAATAGGCCTGCAGGTCTTGCTCAGTGACGGGAATAGCCGCTCCAATTTTCGCGGAATCGATGAGCGCATACTTAATCTGCCGTTTTTCCGGAATGGAGTTGTTATAGGTGGCTTTATTGCGATCATAAAAGGCCTTGAGTTCCTCGTCGGTGGGATGGAGCCCCTTCAGAATGTCGGCCTCGGTGATCACGGCGTACTCGAACTTGACTTTGGTGTTGCGGCGCTCGAACTCGTCGCGAACGTCGGTATCGGAGACGAGAGCGCCCCCCGACACTAACGCCTGCAGTTTGCGAATGAGAATGTATTCCTTCTCCAGCCCCTCGAATTGGGGAACGGTCATGCCGACGCGTTGCACGAAGTCTTCATACTGTTCCTGGCCGACAAACTTGCCTCCGGGAAAAAGCTCCACGCCGAGTTGTCCGTGCTCGAGGTCGTCGCGCAATTCCTCGTCGCTCGCATTCAGTCCTACGCGGTGCGCTTCCGCGACTAGCGCCTTTTCATTGATCAATTGCTGCGCTGCCTGGCCGGCAAAAAAGGGCATGAGCGCGCTCGCCTGCGCGGTCGCGCCCTGGCGCTGAATCAACGCCCGCGCTTCGCGCTGCACTTCGAGCACGGTAACTTCCTGGTCACCGATCGTGGCCAGAACGCCGGCCCGTGGCCCGCCGATGCCGAGGCTGGTGCCGAAACCACCAGGGATGAGCGTGATCACCATACCGCCGCAGATGATGAGCAGCAGGCCGTAGAGAATATATTTCAGAGTCGGGCCCGCGTTTTGCAATTGTCGAATCATACTTTTTTCAGGTAACTCCAGGCTTGAGTGCGTAATTTTTAATTATAAACCAGCCGTTCGACGTCAGTCGCAGGGCGATGCCCAATTGATGGGGCGCTTATAGGGACACTTTCTTGGCGGGAATTTGGGCACCGCGAAGGAGAAACTCGACAGCTCCGAATGGCGATTGGCTCACGCGCCGATCAGCCGTTCCAGTGCGCCTTTGTTCCGAATCAAGAGCGTGGAACCACGAAGTTGAGCCAGTTCCTTGTCGCGAAATTCGCCCAGCACGCGTGTCACGGTTTCCCGCGAAGTGCCGATCAGCTGAGCAATCTCTTCGTGCGTCAGCGCGATCTTGATGCGAATGCCATCTTTGGTTTGTTCGCCGTCGCTCGCCCACTCCAGAAGCAGGCGCGCCAGCTTCTCCGACACGGAATGCGAGAGGCCGAGCGACCGGATCATTTCGTACGCGGTCTGGCAATTCTGGCTCAGGTGGTGCGCGGCGTTCAGGCAGGCATCGGCGTGGTTTTGCAGGAACTTCAGGAAATCGTCGCGCTTGACGAAATCGAGCTGGCTGGGCTGAAGCGTTTCGGCCGTGAGTTCGTAGGGCTTGCCGGAAACTGTGCCATGCAGGCCGAGCACTTCACCGGCCTGGGCAATGCGTAAGATCAGCGTCTTGCCATCGCGCGACGTTGTGGTCAGCTTTACGCGGCCGGCGCAAACAATATAAATGCCTCGCGGCGCTTGCCCCTCCACGAATAGGACTGCCCCTTGCGGATATGCGCTGGCGTACTTGATTTTCTCCAGGTATTCCAGGGACGGCTTAGGGAGATCGCAAAAGAAGCCAGCCTGACGCAGCTTGCAGATAAGACAATTTTCTGTGATCTGAAGCCCGTAGGGCGTACTCATGCGTCTCCTTTCGCTAGCAGCGCATACTAGCATTCTAACTGGCTTGGATATACCACGAAACTTGCTCCTCCCGCCTGGAGGCCAAGCTCAAGAATACAGGTACTCGAGTTTATTTCATAGCCACGAACATAACCGCGAACCACGCCATAAACGGCTCCGCACTTGAAGTTGACCAGTGAGCCGAGCACAATGGACAGGCCGGAATGCAAGGTTCGTCCAAGCTCGGCAATGGGAGGATCGGAATCAGGCGACAAAAAAGAGATCTCGTCGGCCTGCGCTGTCTCGCCCGACAAGCGCTCCACATCAAGATACGAATAACTGTTCTGATCTTTGGACTCTCGGTTTTCCTGCTCACGGCAACAGGTTGGGGTCGGGCCCACAAGAAACCAACCAGTGTCTCTGTCTCCGACCCGGATTACGTCGTCGCCCTCGCCACCGCCAATCGATTCCTGCACGCATGGCAGACGGGAGACCTCAACGACGGCATGGTGCTCGTGAGCGACGGAATACGGCACTCGCAAAACGCGCCCGAACTCGAGCAATTTTTCTCGGCGGCAACGGACCGCGCTTTTGAAATCGGCGCCGGACGCGGCACCCGCGGGCGCTACAGCTTCCCTGTGGTGCTCGTGAGTGTGAAGGAAGGCACGGGGCCGAGTGCGGCTCCGTCGTCGAAGTCTGCATCGTCCCCAACCTTGCCTCGCCGGTCCTTGTCCCGTCGAACCTCCGAGATAATTCTGGTCAACGCTGGCAAAAACGACTGGGTGGTAGATAAACTGCCATAGAAGATTTGCGGACTATTTTGGCAAGCGTCCTTATTTAAGTGATTGGAGTGTGCCTTCATGAAACGGATCAATAAAGTTGCCGTTCTGGGCGCGGGCACGATGGGCGCCCGAATTGCCGCGCATTTTGCGAATGCCGGCGTGCCTTCCCTGCTACTGGATATCGTTCCGCCCGATGCCGACGGCCCAGCTCGAAACAAAATCGCGGCCGCCGGGCTTGAGGGGGCTAGAAAATCGAAGCCCGCAGCCTTTTTTGAAGCATCGCTTTCCCGTCTGGTGACGATCGGTAACTTCGACGACGATTTGAAGAAGTTGGCCGACGTCGACTGGATCATCGAAGCCGTCATCGAGAACCTCGAAATCAAGCGCAGCCTGCTGAAGAAAGTGGAAGCCGCTCGCAAGCCTGGATCGATTGTCACGACCAACACCAGCGGATTGCCGGTGGGCAAAATCGCCGAAGGATTTTCGGACGATTTCCGCCGCTCATGGTTTGGCACGCACTTTTTCAATCCGCCGCGCTACATGCGCCTGTTGGAGTTGATTCCCACGCCGCAGTCGGATCGAGCGTTGATCGACGCGGTTGCCCATTTTTGCGACGTTCAACTCGGCAAAGGTGTCGTGTTTGCCAAAGACACGCCCAACTTCATCGGCAACCGCATCGGCACTTTTTCCGTGCTCAACGTGATTCGCCTGATGCAGGAAATGGACCTGAGCATTGAGGAAGTGGATGCGCTTACCGGGCAAGCCGTCGGCTGGCCGCGCTCGGCGACTTTTCGGACCATCGACCTGGTGGGCCTCGACATTCTCGGCCACGTGGTCGGAAACATGACGCAAAACGTGCGCGACGAGCGCAGCGAACTCAAGATCCCCGACTTCTTCCGCCAGATGGTGGAACGCAAATGGCTCGGCGACAAAACCAAGGGCGGCTTCTATAAAAAGGCAAAATCGGGCGACGGCAAGGACGACCAGCGCCTCGCGCTGGACTGGAAGACTCTGGAATACCGTCCGCAGCAAAAGCCCAAGTTCGCCGCGCTCGAGATGGCGAAGAACATCGAGGAGACCGCCCCGCGCCTGCGCATGCTGCTTGGTCTTGACGGTGGCGCGCCGCAGAAGCCCGACAAAGCCACAACATTTTTGTGGACCGCCCTCTCCGATCTTTGGACCTATTCCGCAAATCGCATCCCGGAAATTTCCGATTCCATCGTCGAAATCGATCGCGCCATGCGCATGGGCTTTGCCTGGGAGCTTGGCCCGTTTGAACTTTGGGATGCCGCGGGCGTAGAAGCCACCGTAGCTCGCATGAAGAAAGAAGGCCGCCCGGTTGCGGCCAATGTCGAAAAGCTGCTTAGCAGCGGCAAGAAGTCCTGGTACGCCGACGATGCCAAGGCCGCCTCGGGCAAACTGTACTTTGATCTGGCAACCGCCAACTGGAAACCGGTCACCGTTCCTAAAGGCGTCTGGTCCGTCGACGTCGCGAAAAAATCCAACGGCGTAGTAAAGACAAATGCGGGAGCTTCGCTAATTGACCTGGGCGACGGCGTAGGCTGCATTCAATTCCATTCAAAGATGAATGCGCTGGGCGCGGATATCATCTCGCTCATTCTCCAGACGCTGAAACCCGGTGGCGCGGGCGATAACTTCGATGCCTTCGTCATTACGAATGACGCGCAGAACTTCTCCGTCGGCGCCAACCTGATGCTGCTGCTCATGTCGATCCAGGAAGAAGAATGGGACGATGTCGACATGGCCATCCGCCAATTCCAGGGCATGACGCAAGCCATCAAGTTTTCGCCAAAGCCGGTCGTCAGCGCGCCGTTTGGCCTGACGCTCGGCGGCGGCTGCGAGATTTCGCTGCACGCAGCGGCGCGCCAACCGCATGCCGAACTTTACATGGGCCTGGTCGAGGTAGGAGTAGGCCTGCTTCCCGGCGGCGGCGGTTGCAAGGAAATGCTGCTGCGCGCCGTTGACAGCGCCTCATCCATTCGCCCCGACAGCCGCGGCGAATCCGTCGAACTCATGGAAGCAATGAAGAAGACATTCGAGACCATTGCCACCGCCAAAGTTGCGACCTCTGCGCAGGAGGCCCGCGGCCTCGGCTTCTTGTCCAGTTCCGATCGCATCACCATGAACCGCGAGCGCGTTTTGAGCGACGCCAAGGCCCGCGCGCTCGAACTTGCGAAAGCCGGCTACGAACCTCCCGTGGTGCGCACCGACATCCCCGCTCCCGGCGAAAACATTCTCGCCACTCTCAAACTGGGAGCCTACATGATGCGCCAGAGTGAGTTCATCAGCGATCACGAACAGAAGCTCGCCACCAAAATCGCCCAAGTCATCTGCGGCGGGAACATCACGCCCGGCACGCCGGTCAGCGAACAGTACGTCCTCGACCTGGAGCGCGAGGCCTTCAAATCGCTCTGCGGCGAAAAGAAGACACAGGAGCGAATCCAGTACACGCTGAAGACCGGTAAGACGCTGCGCAATTGAAGGCTCGAATAGCCGACTGGCGGTGGCTGCCACGAGCGCGCTCCCCCGCGCGGCGTATAATTTGTGTCTAGATTCTGTGAAGGATGGTGCACGCGCATATGTCTGCAGGCAATGGCAACCCGGCAAACGGCACGAATGGCGACGGTTTCAACCTGGCTCTGAAACCGCGGGCCGAGTGGCTGGCCAAGCGCCGCGCTGAAAATAAGG
This sequence comes from Terriglobales bacterium, assembly GCA_049288625.1. Classification (GTDB taxonomy): domain Bacteria; phylum Acidobacteriota; class Terriglobia; order Terriglobales; family Acidobacteriaceae; genus Acidiflorens. The sequence goes on from JBAQIB010000038.1 coordinate 54,027, forward strand.
ACGGCAACTTCTCTCAGATGCACTACGCTCGCCAGGGCGTCGTCACCGAAGAAATGGAATGGGTTGCGCGGCGCGAAAAAATCACCGCCGAACTGGTCCGCGACGAAGTTGCCCGCGGACGCATGATCATCCCCGCCAACATCAACCATCCCGAACTCGAGCCGATGGCCATCGGCGTGGCCGCGCTCTGCAAAATCAACGCCAACATCGGCAACTCCGCCGTCACTTCCAACGTGGAAGAGGAACTGAAAAAGCTGCACACCTCGGTCCACTACGGCGCCGACACCGTCATGGATCTCTCGACCGGCGGCGGAATTCACGAAATCCGCGAAGCCATCCTGCGCCACTCGCCCGTGCCCATCGGCACTGTGCCCATCTACGAAGCCATTTCCCGCGTCAAGCGCGTCGAAGACCTCAACGCCAGCGTGATGCTCGAAGTGATCGAAGAGCAGGCGCAGCAGGGCGTCGACTACATGACCATCCATGCCGGCGTGCTCATTCAGTATCTGCCCATGGTTTCCAAGCGCATCACAGGCATCGTGAGCCGCGGCGGCGCGATCCTCGCGCAGTGGATGGCTCACCACCACAAGCAGAACTTCCTCTACGAGTGCTTCGACGACATCTGCAAAATCATGAAGAAGTACGACGTCAGCTACTCGCTCGGAGACGGCCTGCGTCCCGGCTGCCTCGCCGACGCCAGCGACGAAGCCCAATTTGCCGAACTCAAGACTCTAGGCGAGCTGACAAAAATCGCCTGGCAGCATGACGTGCAGACCATGATCGAAGGCCCCGGCCACATTCCGCTCGACAAGATCAAGGAGCAGGTCGAGAAGGAAAATGAACTCTGCTACGAGGCTCCTTTCTATACGTTAGGCCCCCTGGTCACCGACATTGCGCCCGGTTACGATCACATCACCTCGGCCATCGGAGCGGCGATGATCGGCTGGTATGGCGCGTCGATGCTGTGCTACGTTACGCCGAAAGAGCACCTCGGTCTGCCCAACGAAAAAGACGTCAAAGACGGAATCATCGCCTACAAAATCGCCGCCCACGCCGCCGACGTAGCTCGCCATCGCCCCGGGGTCCGCGACCGCGACGACGCTCTCAGCTACGCGCGCTACAAGTTCGATTGGGAGAAACAGTTCGAACTCTCGCTCGATCCCGAAACTGCGCGCTCCATGCACGATGAAACCTTGCCCGAAGAGGGCTACAAGACCGCAGCCTTCTGCTCCATGTGCGGCCCGAAATTCTGTTCCATGAATTACTCCAGCAAGGTTGACGAGTACAACAAAGAAGTCCACGGTCTGGAGAAGAAAGACTATTCTGGACTCGTCGAGAAACTTGTCACGATCAAGTAACTTGGGTTTGAAAGCACGCGGCTTCACAGTTTGCTGAAAACTGGGATTCGTATCAGGGTATCGCTTTAGCGATACCGCGAGTCTTTAGAAATCAACCGCCCCTTCAGGGGCTGGACGTAGAATCATGTCCAATCACGAACAGTTGTTGCAGGAATTTGAAGCATCCAGCCACTCCCACGGCGGCGTGAGGCCTCTGATGCAGCACATTGCCCAGCAGCTCCACGACGAGATGACGCGCTACAACTGGGTTGGCTTCTACCTGATGGAGCGGCCCCATTTCGACGCGCTGGTCGTAGGCCCTTACGCGGGCAGCTTTCAGCCCACTCCGCGCATCACGCTCGACCAGGGTTTGTGTGGCGCGGCGGCCTCTACCGGAAAAACCGTGGTAGTCAACGATGTTCAAGCCGATCCGCGCTACCTCGGCTCCGACCTCGTGAAATCCAATATCGTGGTGCCGATCCTTCTGAAGAACCGCGTCGCCGCCGAGCTGTGCATCGAGAGCTATTTCGCAAACACCTTCGATGCAGCCGAGCGAAAGTTCATCGAGTCCTGCGCCGAACTAGTCGGCCGCTGCATGGAAAATGAGCCAATCGCAGCGACGGGAGCCGGCGCGTCGCACTAGAACTGGACTCACAGAGGTATCCTCTACTCCCACGCCCCACCCGGGCCTATTGAAATCAGGACCCCAGTCCGCTTTCCGTAAAAGATGTTGAACCGCCACGCCGACCGGCTCGCAGTCATGCTATACCTGCTCGTCATGAACAAACCGTCCATTTGCGCCAGCGAATGTGCGTTGGCTCATGTCGTAAACAACAAACTAAGCGTCGTCATAGCGATGTGCGACCGGCTTGCCGAACATGCTACCGATCCAGAGGTTGTGGCTGGCCTGCGTGTCATCCACATGGCAGCGGAAGCACTAGCAGACGAATTCAACAAGCCCCTGAGCCGAAGCACGGGAGCATAGACTTCTCGCCCTACCCCCCTCCCTCCGATCTATTGGAATCATTGATCTGGCGGGCGCTGAGCTGTGCATCGAGAGCTATTTCGCAAACACCTTCAATGCCGCCGAGCACCAAGCTCTGCCTGGGCGGGGATGTTCCATGGCGCCCAACAATGGCCAGAGGCTTTCTGAGCCAGGTGCCCCAGCCATTCGCGTTCCCTGCGAATGGTGTGGGTGTGCGACCCGCGGCCGCGCGGAGGATATCACGCGTGTCAAGCCCCGTTTCACCTTCCAGAAATCGGCTAATTTCTTTTGTTTCTTCCAGCTACAAAGCTTGTACGTACACATCGGTATTCGGAAAATTATTATGTACATACATTCTTGTCCGCCTATGAAGCAATGACCATCCGGTCTCACGAACACCTTGCCCCCTCCCCTCACCCCCAACATGTCAAGTGCCCGCGTCACAGACTTTCGACCTCGCACCATGTGAAGATGTTCTTCTGATTGGGGCAAAGTGGGAGTGTGCTCGTCTGAAGAGTATCCAACCTGCCCCAAAAACATCTTCAGCGCTCTTTGACAATTTGAGGCGATTAGCGGGCGTGAGCGAAGCGGGAGCCGCTGCCGAAATCCTGAGCGCAGCGAAGGATCTCCCCTAAGTCCTTATTTGCGAATACTTTGCCAATAAGGCGTTTGGGTTCAATACTTTGCAAATAAAAGTGCGCTAAAGTCTTGATTCCAATAGACCGGGTAGGGGGGGTACCCATATATCAAGGTAGCGCTGGAATCCGTCATCCTCTGAAATCGGCTACACCATCCCAAACCAACTGCACGGCGATGGCGAGGATCAGAAATCCGAAGATGCGGGCGATGGCGCCCACGGCTCCGGGGCCTAGACGTTTTACCAGCGGGCCTCCGAGTTGAAGGAACAGGTACACGGTGAGGCCGATTGAGAGAATGCCGAGAATCATTCCCAGATAGGCGAGGAGATTGTCCGCGTGCGCGGCCAAGCCCATGACTACACCGATGGAGCCCGGGCCGGAGAGCATCGGCATGGCCATGGGTGTGAGGGAAATATCTTCTTTGGTAAGCGCTTCGTTGTTTTCTTCGTGGGTCATGCGGCTGGAGCCAGTCACCATGCCCCACGCGGTGTTGGCCACAATCAGGCCGCCGGCAATCTTCAGCACGGGCAGCGAGATTCCAAAAAAGCTCAGGACAAAGCGGCCAAAGAGCATGAAGACGACGAGGATGGCAATCACGTAGAAGGCGGTCTTGAGCGCGGTGTTGCGCCGCTCGGAGGGAGAAAAGTCGGAGGTCAGGCTGAAAAACAGCGGAATGCCTCCGAAGGGATTGACGATGGGAAACAGAGCGAGGAAGGTCGCCAGCGCTGCCGTGGGCAGATCGTGGAGGACATGCAGGATGGCGCTCTGAGCATTCATCGGACTGGCAAACATTGGATTGGCGAACATTGGGATGGCACAATCGAGTGCGCTATTTGTCCGGTCCCGCTTTGGGGTCGGCCTTGACATTCAGAGCGGCCACGGAGCGGGCCGCGACCACGCCACCGCGCTTCTGCGAAGGGGCAGCACGCTGTTGCGCCGGCTTGACCACAGTCGGCTTCGCGCCCGGCCTATCAAAATAGGTAATCGTGTTGGGCGCAATCAAATCCGCTCGGTGCGTGCGCGGGTAGCGGCGGGGCTTAAGGGTTGCGGATTTGACTGACGATGCCGCAGAGACTCTGGACGCGGAGCTTTTTTTCCCTTTGAGCTTGCCCGCCTCAACGGCCGAGACGACCGAATGGTCAATCCCCGATGTGGCTAGCGGCGGATCGGCCGACATATTTAGGTCAGCGGAAAGCCTGCTTTCGTCGTCGCCAGTTTGCAACCGATCCGTTTGCGTCGGATCGGTTTGCGCGTGGCCAGCTTGGAGCTGACTGGCTGGCGTCTGCGGGACGTGACTGGGATTCTGGCCTTTGGAAATGGCGCCAGCGTCGCTCGGGCGCATCTTGCCCAAGCTCAGAAGCGAAGCCGCCAGCACCAGAGCGGCTGCGGCTGCGGAAAATCGCCGCAACCACGGTTCCGGCCGAGGAATTCGCTTGGGCTCCCAAGTTGACACGGACTTGGGCTTGGGGTTGGCGTTGAGCCTGGAAATGATGACTCTGACCACTGGCCAAGAACGGCGGGCGGGTTCCGGTGCTTGCTCGGTTGGGGTCGCTTGCGCGCTTTCGACGGCACCGGACGTGACGCTGAAATCAACGGAGGGCGTCGAAATCACGGGTGTCGGATCGGCGAAAACGACCGGTGCTGCGGGCAAAAGGCAGGCGGGTTCTGGCGTTTGCTCGGGTGGAACGGCTTGCTCTGTTGCGACGGCGGCTGGCTGGGCGCTGGAGGCAACGAAAGGCGGACGAACTGGAGACGACTCGAGAGCCTCAGGGACCCTGCGCCGGAAGTCCGGCATGGGCTGGTTCAAATAGTGGACAAAATCCAGCGAAGCCGAACGGGGGCCGTTGTGGGTCTCGACTCTCGCCGTTAATACGTTGTCGGGACTGGTCTCGACGCGCAATTCCAGATCGGCAGGGTGGCCGGGGATGGCATCGGGAGACACGATTTCTATGGCGTATCCGCGCTCCTCCAGACTGGCCGCGAGTTCTTGCGAACACTCGACGGAATCCGAAATAATCCGTGCCAATGCCATAGCTTTGAGCCAACGTCATTTCAGCGTGCGATTTCGGCCGCCACCCCTGGCAGGCCCACTAGCGATACTGCTCGAGAACGATAAGCGCGCGGTTCAACGCGGCCGCCAGAACGGCGATCTGTTCCTCGGTCCGGCCAAGGTCGCCGCGATCAATCGCTTCGTTGACTCCAGGAATCACCACTGCTGCATAGCCGGTGTATTGGCCGGGCGCGTAAATCGCGTGGTGATACCAAGGGCGGTTGGGCAGCCCCTCTGGAATCAACAGCGCCCTTTCAGCATCCCGAAGTTTAGCATTGATTCGTGCCGTATCTTGAGGGATTTTGCGTTGCTTTTGCAGGATCTTGGCGCCCGCCTGCTGCAGGTGGCGCGCGCCATCGATGGCAGCGGCGAAGTCAGGAGCCTTGTCGCCGAATTTTTCTTGAGCCTTGCTTTTGGCCGCGTCGAGATAGATCAGGATTTCCTTGGCGTAGTCTTCATAGTTATAGGGAAGGACGTCGGCATCAGCCATGCGCAGGACTTCCAGCCCGTAAACGCGCGCCATTTGCTGCTCGTAGAGGAAGTCGGGATCGCCGAATTTCTTGAACCAGGCAAAGTTATCGAAGGCGGAGTGATAGACGCCATACTCGCCGGTGGAACCGATATCGCTCGATGGTACGCCCAGATGCTGCAAGAAAACCGTGTAGTCGGATCCACTGCCGAGATCGCCGACCGGCACGTCTGTGCGCAGTCCCGAAGCTGGCAAGCGGGAATTACTGCCGCTGCTTTCCTGCGCATGGGACGAGCCTTCCTTGGGCTGGTTCGCCTTCTTCCACGCATCGAAGACAGTTCCGCCCTGCGGCGAAGGCACGGCCTTGGTGATCTCGCGGATAAATTCCTTCAGGCTCGGCACAGCCGAAGCGCCGAACTTCTTGCCCGACACCGCGACATCCATGTTGAAGTATGCGGCAGCGTTGGACAGATCTTGTGCGTGATCTTCGCCCCATTCGGTAGAGCCGATCAACCCTTCTTCTTCGGCGTCCCAGCTTCCAAACACGATCGTGCGCTTTGGCTTCCAGCCGGACTTCAGCAACTCGCCGATGCCATGCACCGTCTCGAGCAGCGCGGCTGTGCCACTGTTGGGATCGACGGCTCCATAAACCCACGCATCCCGATGATTGCCCGCGACCACCCACTCAATGGGAGAAGACGCCCCGGGAATCTTGCCGATCACATCCCAAATGGTGCGGAATTGGTAGTCCTGCTCCAGGTGCATTTTGATCTTCGCGGGACCGGGACCGACATGATAGGTAAACGGCAACGCGCCCTGCCACTCGCGCGGCGAAGGCGGCCCGCCGAGATGCTCAAGGATAGGCGAAGCATCGGCGTAAGAAAGCGGCGTAACTGGAATCTTGGGCAACTGCGCGGAATCGGCCGGGGAAATGCGTTTGGAATCCGGCAGCGATGGTGTCGAAGCGATGCCCGGAGTTGTCGGATCACCGGGGAACTGGAACATGAATCCGATGGACCCGCGCTGCACGGCGCTGGCCGGGCGCCACGGGCCGTTGGGATAGGCATCGCCCCGGTAGTAGCCGTCGTCTTTCGGATCGGAATAGACGATGACCGCTGCGGCTCCACGCTCTTGCGCCACGAATGCCTTGACGCCGCGGAAATTCTGGCCATAGCGCACGATGACGATCTTGCCGCGCACATCAATGTTCATCTGCTTGAGCTTGTCGAAATCCTCGGGTGAGCCGTAGTTGGCGTAGACGACATCGGCTTCGGCATCGCCCGAAGGAGACATGCCGTTAAAGCCAGGTGTGATGCGGAGATCGTCTTGAAACGGATCGTCGTCGACATGCTCGGGATGCGGGCCGTGCATCTCGACGCCTGCGGGCGCGGTCATATCGACGTGGATTTGCTTGGGATAGTTGAACCACACCTTGTATTCGACAATCGCGGTGTCGAGGCCCGCTTCGCGGAATTTTCCGGCGACGTAGTCGGCGGTCGCCTTATCCTCGGGAGAACCAGCGATGTGCGGGGCTTGCGTCAGGGTCCGCAAATGCGCTTCAGCCAGCTTGGGATCAGGCACGGCCATGAATTTCTTTTCGATTTCCTGTTCGGCGGCGCCGTCGCGAAACCCGCTGATGACAGAACCCTCAGGCTGCTCCTCGGGTGAGCGATCAAACGCCTGCAGGTTGGAAGCGATCAGGAAAAAGAAGAGCGCGGCACCGGAGAGAACTTTCATGAAACCCCTTTGTACTGATGTACTAACCTTTCGTCTAATCGAGGCGAAACAAAGATTGTATCGCGTGAAAGTGGCGCGGACGCGGGGTACACTTGAAGTCGATGAGCAAATCGCCAACCGCGCGTTTCTCTGATCGGGTGGACAACTATGTTCACTACCGCCCAGGATACCCGCCGCAGGTTGTCGAACTCTTGCGCCGCGAGTGCGGCCTGCGACCGAGTCACTCGGTCGCGGACATAGCATCGGGCACCGGATTGTTTACCAAGTTGCTTCTCGAAAACGGGAATTCCGTTTTTGCGGTCGAGCCCAATGCAGAAATGCGTGAGATGGGTAATCGTGAACTTGCAGCCTACGAACGTCTTGTATCGGTAGCGGGAACGGCCGAGGAGACGACGCTCCCTTCCCGTTCGGTGGACTTCGTGACGGCGGCGCAGGCAGCACACTGGTTCGACCTTTCGCGGGCACGAGCGGAGTTCGTCCGCATTCTTAAGCCCGCGGGATGGTGCGTGCTGGTCTGGAATGAGAGGCGCACCGACACAACACCGTTTCTGCGTTACTACGAGCAACTGCTGCTGACTTATGGCACCGATTACAAGGAGGTGCGGCACGAGCGGACAACGGCAGTCATTCATGAGTTCTTCGCGCCGTTGCCCTGCCGGGAGCGCGTTTTTGATCTTCGGCAGCGGTTTGACTACGAAGGCGTCGCGGGCAGGTTGAACTCCTCATCGTATGCTCCGCTCGAAGGTCATCCCAACTACGCTCCGATGATGCGGGAGTTGGAACGGATTTTTCGGGCTTACGCAAAGGACGGCGCAGTCGAGTTTGAGTACAACACGCGGGTCTACTCCGGCCGGTTGGACGAAGCAAAGTGACAATTTGGCAATTGTGTAATCCCTAATTCGTAATTTAAAACCTGTGTCGTTAAATTACTAAACTAGAGATTACAAAATTACCAAATTCCCTATGCCCAATTCTTCCCACATGTCTCCCGAAGAGTTTCGCCGCTACGGTCATGCGGTCGTCGACTGGATTGCTGATTATCATTCCCGCATCGAAAGCTTCCCGGTTCTGTCTCGTGTGCAACCGGGTGAAATTCGCGCGAAGCTGCCGGCCCACCCGCCCGCCAAAGGCGAGACGTTCGATAACATCCTCAGCGACATCGAGCGCATCATTTTGCCGGGTCTTACTCACTGGCAGTCGCCAAATTTCTTTGCGTACTTTCCGGCCAATGCTTCGGGGCCGGGGATTCTTGGCGACTTGCTGTCGTCGGGATTGGGGGTGCAGGGTATGCTCTGGTCGACGAGCCCGGCGTGCACGGAACTGGAAACGCACGTGCTCGATTGGCTGGTGCCGATGCTTGGCCTGCCGGACAAATTTCTTTCCACCAGCGCTGGCGGCGGCGTAATCCAGGACACTGCATCGAGCGCTTCGTTGTGCGCTCTGCTGGCCGCGCGCGAGCGGGCGACACAGTTCACGAGCAACCGCAAGGGCTGCGATGGACACCTAGTGGCATATTGCTCGACTCAGACGCACTCCTCGGTTGAGAAGGCTATGAAGATTGCAGGCATGGGCTCCGACAATTTGAGGCAGATTCCGGTGGACAGCAACTTTGCTATGCGCCCGGACGCGCTTGAGCGGCAGATCACGGCTGACATTCAAGCTGGGCTACTTCCCTGCTTCATTTGCGCGACGGTAGGCACGACTTCGTCCAATGCGATCGACCCGGTGCGCGAAATTGCGCGCATTGCTGCCGATCACAAGCTTTGGCTGCACGTGGATGCCGCCATGAGCGGCACCGCTGCACTGTGCCCTGAGTTTCGCTTTATTCACGACGGAATCGAGCTTGCCGACAGTTACACCTTCAACCCGCACAAGTGGATGTTCACGAATTTCGACTGCAACTGCTTCTATGTGGCGGACCGGAAGCACCTGATTCAAACGCTCTCGATCCTCCCCGAGTACTTGCGCAATCAAGCGACCGAATCGGGAGCCGTGATTGATTATCGCGATTGGCACATCCAGTTGGGGCGGCGTTTCCGCTCACTGAAACTTTGGTTCGTGATAAGGCATTATGGCGTCGAGGGCCTGCAGCAACTTATTCGCGAGCACGTGCGATTGGCGCAGCAGTTCGCCGGGTGGGTGCGCAGCGACTCTCGGTTTGAGGTCGCGGCGCCGGCCAAGCTTAACCTTGTGTGCTTCCGGTTGCGTTCCGGAGACCGCGCCAATCAACTTCTGATGGACCGCTTAAACACCAGCGGAGACCTCTATCTCACGCACACCAAGCTCGACGGCAAGCTCACGCTTCGGCTGTGCGTCGGCCAAACTAACACGCAGGCGCGGCATGTGGAGCGGGCATGGCAGCGCATCCTGGAAGAAACGGCCAGCCTTGGGGAGTCCTGATCGTGTGCGCGATGGCGCGGGAGATTTCGGCGGGCGGGGTTGTGTTGCGTGAGATCTCTGGAGTGTGGCACGTTGCCCTAATCGAGCCGCAAAAAGAAAACTCAGAGCCCGCGAAAACCGATGTCAAGACTGGCCGCGCCATTTTGTCATTACCCAAGGGTCTGGTGGACGCGGGCGAAAAACCAGAGGCGACCGCGCTTCGGGAGGTGTACGAAGAAACCGGCATCACCGCGCAAGTGGTGACAAAACTTGGGGACACCAAGTACGTTTACACCCGGAGTTGGGGAGATCGCCAACGCGTCTTCAAGATTGTTAGTTTTTATCTGATGCGCTACGTGTCGGGGGAAATCGACCACCTTGCAGAGGAGATGCGGGTCGAGGTCAAGCGGGCACTCTGGGTTCCGGCGGTCGAGGCTAGCCGACTGATGGCGTATAGCGGTGAGCGTAAACTGCTCCTGCAGGCACAGGAAGGTTTGCAGGCGCAAGGCCCTTGGGGGGAACTAGTTCGCGGGAAGGCAGCCCCTAGCAGACTGCGGAAAAAGTTCGTCGCGGAGAGATATGCATCGGAGGGGGAATGAGGGGGCAGCGGCCAGTTTAGCCGCTTCCGCCACTACTGTCCTTCTCCCGTACCCGGGAGATGAAAATCGACGCCGCGATCGTCGTTGGCCCGGACCGTAGCTGGAATATCCAGCACCGCGAGAGGAATTCTTTCCGTTCGTGTCGCCGTGAAGTTCCACAACATCCCGTCGACAATCGCGTAATTCTGAATCTCTCGCTGCTGCCCGTTGCGGTACACCAGTACCGTAGCAGGATCGTTCCGCGCCATCTCTTCCCTGCTCGGTTGAGGATCGCGACGCGCCCGGGACGCGTAAGCATCCTGATCCTGCGGGTCCAGCATCTGCTGCTCTTCCAGATTGTCTTCGTTCATCTGTTCGGCCATCTGCTGCTGCGCATAGTCCTGATCAGACGACGAACCAGAATCCCACCACCATGAATCCAGGAACGGATCGTAGTATCCGTAATACGGGTACCCGTAATAAGGATACCCATATGCCCACCGGTTCCTGAATCTGTAGCCGGACCCATATCGATTCCCACGAAACCCACGCGACCCGAAACCAGGGCGTGTGCCCGGCCCAAAGTGCGAGCCGCCCGCAAGGCCGCCACCCGCAAAGCCAGCGTGCGAGCCACTGAAACCGCCACCATGACCGATCACCGCAGCATGACCCCCAGGTCCGCTGTGGCTGCCGCCGCTGAACCCGCCATGGCTGCCGCCACCGCCGCCATGTCCTCCATGTTGGGCGCAGACCGGCACTACCGAAAGAATAAGGAGAAACGCCGCAAAGGTAAGAAGGCGACGCATATTCATATTGTATAGCCAAACGCCCCGCCGAACGACCGATAATTCCATAGAAGAACTGCCCATCAGACACTTCGCTGCGAACGCGTAACCCGTTCGGAATCAGTAGGTCCCTAGCCGAATGCCTCGACTATAACCCCACCTAGTTCCGGTTGCCTGCGTGCTAGCCGTTTTCGACGCGCGCCTTTATGTCGGCGTACGCCGCACCGATGAGCCTGCCGAGCTCTGCCGCGTTTGTGGCTGTTCCCGGTCTCAACTTCACATGTCGCATGAACTTGCCGGTGCCTTGCAGCAAGCCTGCCGGATCACGCAGCGCTGCGCCGTGAAAGAATCCCACGTTTACGTGCGAGGTAAATACATTGACGTAGCCGAAGGGCGCATCTCCCAAACAAGCAACCGGACAGCCGTCATGCAAAAGCTCCCTGACTTCGTCCCCGCATTTTCGCATTACCTCAAACCACTGCTGCGCGATGGCTCCCAATTCACCTGCATGCTCTTTCATCTTCATCCAGGCATCGATGGCGGGGTCGCGCTCGACAGTGCCGTTAAAGCGCAGCAATTCTGTTTTCATCGTCATCGTCGTCACTCCTCTGCTTTCGAGAAGGGTTGCCCGTCAAACGACAAAATGCGTAAGTGCCGCCCCACAATGTGTAGCGCGTTCTGAATTGACAAGTGCTGACACCGTCGCACATACTGCAACCTGCTCATGTAGGATGCAACGGCACGTCGCCGAAGGGCAATGCCCACCTACGATTCCATCGTGGAGCCCTACATGCCCAATCTAGAGAATCTCAAAAAGCAAGCCAAGCTCATATTGCGGTGGCACCGCGAACGCCGCTATCCCGTCGCCGCACAAATCCGCGAGCTTTTGCCTCGTTTCCTGAACATGACCGACGCCGAGATTCTTGCGGCGAGCTTTAAGCTCAGCGATGCGCAGGAAATGGTCGCAAGACAGCAAGGCTTCGATAGTTGGCAAGCCCTGAAAACTGGACTTTCGGCCACGACGCCGCTCAAGGTGAAAGCGTCACCGTCCAAATCATCGCCTTCCAAAGCAGCCATTGTCGGCGCCGAGCCGCAACTGTTCGTCACGGATATCAAGAGATCATGCGAATTTTTCCGTGAGAAGTTAGGCTTTTCGCTTGTATTCAGTTATGGCAAACCTCCCTACTATGCACAGGTAGGTCGCGACGCGGCGCGTCTCAATCTAAGGTGCATCGAGCGACCAGTAATCGAGTCGACGGTCCGTGATCGAGAGGAACTGTTGTCGGTATCTATGACGGTCGCTACAGCGGACGAGATCAAGCTGCTGTTTCTTGAGTTTCAGTCCGCTGGTGTTGCCTTTCACCAGGGATTGAAAAAGCAGCCTTGGGGCGCCAGGAATTTCGTCGTCAAGGATCCGGATGGGAATCTGCTGCTGTTTGCTGGACCCGCAAACTAGCAACTACTAAGCCGAAGTGTGCTCATCGACCACAATAGTTCGGCAGGCCGGAAGATATGGGCGTCTACTGCTGCCCCAAGCATCCTAAGTTAGCGCTATTGGGCGCTCGGGGCATAGCCCCATCACCAGCCTAAATCTGGTAATCCAAATAGTCCTCGCTCAACATCTGCTCCACCGACACCTGCTCCGATTTCGTCTCTTCATCGATACTCAAATCCGGCTCCGCCCCCAGCGCCTCATGCGAGTGTTCCTGAAACTTCTCGCGCAACTCGTGCACTTCCTTCGCTAGCTTGATGATCACTTCCGATAGCGGATCCTGAATCTCCTTCGGATCGCTGATCACCACCCGCTTCCCGTCGCGCAGCACAATATGTCCTGGCACGCCCACAATCGTGGAATTGGACGGCACATTCCGCAGCACCACTGATCCCGCTCCCACCCGGCAGTTATCTCCAACCGTGATGTTCCCCAAAATTTTCGCGCCCGAGCCCACCACCACACCGTTCCCAATCGTAGGATGCCGCTTCCCCTTCTCCTTGCCCGTTCCGCCCAGCGTCACGCCCTGGTACAGCGTCACGTCGTCGCCCACAATCGACGTTTCCCCAATCACCACCGCCATTCCATGATCGATGAACAACCGCCGCCCAATCTCCGCCCCCGGATGGATCTCAATCCCCGTGAATAGCCGTGCCACTTGCGACCCAAAGCGCGCCAGAAATCGGAACCCGTGCCCCCACAGCCAGTGCGTAGCATGATGCGTCCACACCGCGTGCAGCCCCGGGTAGCAAAATAGCACCTCAAAGTAGGATCGCGCCGCCGGATCCGTTTCAAAGACCGCCGCAATATCTTCCCGCACCGATTTGACGAAGCTGATCATGGCATCGCAACGGTCGGAAGAGCCTGAGCCTGCTGCCGCAGATGTTCAAACAAAATGCTGCTCAGGTAGCGCTCTCCGAACGACGGCAAAATTACCACAATAAGCTTACTGGCATTTTCCTTGCGCGCAGCAACTTTCAGCGCCGCCACCACTGCCGCTCCCGATGAGATTCCAACCAGTAGCCCTTCTGCAAGCGGTAGCCGCCGCGCCATATTGATCGCTTCGTCATTCGTAACCGTAATTACCTCGTCAATAAAATCCGTCCGCAGAATGCTCGGTACAAACCCTGCCCCGATCCCCTGGATCTTGTGGGGCGAGGGTTTTCCGCCCGAAAGCACAGGGCTGTCCGCCGGTTCCACCGCAATCGCCTTGAACGAGGCTTTCTTTGGCTTGATGTACTCGCTCACCCCCGTCAGGGTCCCGCCCGTGCCAATCCCCGATACCAGGAAATCCACTCGACCATCGGTGTCATTCCAAATCTCAGGCCCAGTCGTTTCCATATGAATCTTCGGGTTCGCCGGATTGTCGAACTGCTGCAGCATGTACCCGTTCGGTGTCGCCGCCAGGAGTTCCTCGGCTTTCGCGATCGCCCCCTTCATTCCCTTCGGCCCAGGTGTGAGCACAATTTCCGCGCCGAATGCGAGCAGCAGCACGCGCCGCTCCAGGCTCATCGTCTCCGGCATCGTCAAAATCAGCTTGTACCCGCGCACCGCCGCCACAAAAGCCAATGCGATCCCCGTGTTCCCGCTGGTCGGCTCAATCAGGACCGACGTTCCCGGATGAATCTTGCCCGCCCGCTCGGCCTCGAGAATCATGCTGACTCCGATGCGGTCCTTCACGCTAGCCAAAGGATTCTGGCTCTCCAGTTTTGCCACGACCTCCGCCACCGCTCCGCGAGTCACGTTGTTAAGCCGCACCAAAGGCGTGTTCCCAATCAACTCCGTAACATCCTTAGCAATTTTCATAGTCAATCCTGTCTTTCCAAATAGTGAATACCGCCTTTCCAGAAATGGGTTTGGTTGGCGCACCCTTGCGCTCTTTGCAAGGGCGGGGAACATGACCACGACTAAGCAGCGCCCGAGCTACGGCGCCATCGCCTCCGCGTTCCGCAGCGCCTCTTCCATCGTCTGGTTGTTGCGAATCCCTTCATTCACCACCCGCCATCCATCATCGAATTCCCTTAGCCCAACCATCGAGCGATAGCGCACCCCGCCGTCGTACAGCGCGGCCCCCACCTGGTTCAGGGGAGCCCAATGCCATAAAAATTCCACATCCGCAAAATCCCCCGCCTTGCTGATTCCCGTAATCCCTTCCAGTGTCCGCTGCGCCACCTCAATCCCGAACGGTCCGCGCTGGGTCTCGCTTCCAATCAGCGGCCGAATCGCAGTCACTCCCAGCGGCGACAGCTCCACGTCCCAGCACGGAGGAGGTTCCAAGCCCACCGGGCACTTCTGCTGCGTCCCTATGATCCATCCCCGCCGCTGCAGCACCATCGACTCTGGAGAATTAAACTCCTTGTTCGACACCAACCCCGTCGTCAGCCAGAACGTCTGCGGCAGCTTAAACGCCTCTGATTGCGAGATCAAATCCCCCGCCAGCCGCCGCGTCAAGAAATCTCGAGGCGAGCACCCCACACAAAGAGCTAACGTTAGACAAATGCATCCCATCACCGGCGTGATTTTGACCGTCCGCATCAAAAGGGTAAAAATCAATTAGGTACCTGTCATGTTGAGCGACGATTGAGATTCGAGCAGCTCGCTGCGATTCATCGCGTCAAGATTCTAACCAATCCCGCCCGAGCCCGCGGCAGAAAAGGCGCCGCCGTAATCTGCCCGTCAAATTCCCGAGCCCACCTCCCGGGAATCGCCTCACCACAAGCCGGACACGCGCCCGTCGCCGTCAGCCTATACTCCTCAACCCAGTATCCCCGCCGTTGAATCAATGTCTCCCCACACTGCGGGCACCGCGTATCCTCCAGCCCGCGCACCCTTCCCGGCAAATTCCCGCAATACACATACCGCAGCCCCGCCGCGCGCCCAATCCCCGCCGCCCGCATCAAATCTTCCGCCCGCGTGTCCTCGGGAGAAATCATCTTATAGTCGCGATGAAACGCCGTAACATGCCAGGGAATATCCACCGACACGCCCGCCACAAACTCCGTCAGCCGCCGCAACTCGTCGTCCGAGTCGTTGAATCCCGGGATCAGCAGCGTAACAATCTCCACCCAAATGCCCATGCCATGCAGCGCCCGAATCGTCTCCAGAATCGGCTCAATCCGCCCGCCCAGCTCCCGATAATGCCGGTCGTCAAACGACTTCAGATCCACCTTATAAAAATCAATCCACGGATGCAGAAACCGCAACACCTGCGGAGTCCCATTCCCATTCGAAACATAAGCCGTCTGCAGCCCCGCCGCGCGCGCCTCCCGAAAAACCGCCACCGCCCATTCGCTGGTAATCAAAGGCTCGTTATAGGTCGAAACCATCACGCGAGCGCCGTGCGCGATCGCATCCTTTACTAGCAACTTCGGGTCCGCCTCCTCAATCGGAGAAACCGCCTCCTCATCCCGCAGCGCCTGCGAAGTCACCCAGTTCTGGCAATACGAGCAATGCAGATCGCACCCCAACATCCCAAAGCTATAGGCCAGTGCCCCAGGTAGTGCATGAAAGAAAGGCTTCTTTTCAATCGGATCGCACTGCGCTCCCGCCAGATACCCAAACGGAACATACAGCTTCCCGCCCCGGTTGAACCGCACCTTGCAAACGCCGCGCTGCCCTTCCGCAATCGGGCAGCAATGCCCGCAAGCAAAGCACCGAATCCGATTGGCGGTCGCCTCCCCTTTAGCCGTCTCGCTCGCGCTTGTTCCCCGATCAATCGGTTCCCATAGTGAGCCGTCGCCTTCGACAACGCGCTCATCCAGAATGTCCCGCAACGTCGCCATACGCCTATTTTACGACTGTTCGCCTCATGCATTTCCGATTTCGTATCACCAGTAATTTTTCAACACGACTAAGACCGACAGAGTATAAAATCTGCCTCACCATTTCGACGCAGAGACGCTCTCGGTTTGATAGCAGTCTCTGGGGCCCAAATTCACAAGCGACATTTACTAGGAGGATTACGATGAGAAGATTCTCTGCAGTCTCGCTCACCTTAGTCGCGATGCTGTTAATCGCGAGCATCGTTTGTCAGGCACAGCCACAGTTACCTTTGACGCGTCATGTGCGCGATGAGGTAGCGAATGGCCAAGCCCGTTTGCTTGGCCGGCTTCGTGCAAACCAGACCCTCAACTTTGACATGGTCCTTCCCCTGCGCGACGGCGCCGGATTGCAAACATTCCTGCAGCAACTCTACGATCCTACAAGCCCCTTCTACCACCTTTTCATCACGCCGCAGGAGTTTACCGAAAGATTTGGCCCCAGTCAGGAAGATTGGGATGCTCTGGTCGTGTTCGCGAAAGCGAACGGCTTTGAATTCGTCGGCGGGACCCGCGACAGCCGGGATCTATGGCTCACCGGCACGGTGGCGAACATCGAGAAGGCCTTCCACGTAACCATGGGTGTCTATAAAGATCCCACCGAGGATCGTTCCTTCTACTCGCCAGACCGTGAACCAACCGTAGAGTTGCCGTTCCAAGTCTGGCACATCACTGGATTGGACAACAATTCCAAACCGCATCCGCTGTATGTCAAAAAGAGCGACTACGCGAAAGCCCATGGAATCGCTACCAAAGACGTGAAGTCGAATACCACCGGGTCCGGCCCTTCGGGCTCCTTCCTGGGCAGCGACATGCGCGCCGCCTATTACCAGGGAACGGCACTCACCGGTTCCGGCCAGAACATCGCGCTGTTCGAACTCGCTGGCTCTGATTTGGCCGACCTGAGTAAGTATTACAGCAACGTTGGGCAAACAGAACCTTACACTCCCACCCTTGTTTCGACGGGTGGATACTCGACGACCTGCCTCGATAGCGGTGGCAGCAGCGCTTGTGACGATACCGAGCAGACCATCGACATGACGCAGGCGATGGGCATGGCTCCGGGCTCCACCATGCTTTACAACTATGTGTGCGGCAACGTGAAAGCCAATGGAACAGGGAACTTCAGCGATACCGCCTGTATCAGCGCCATGGTTACAACTACGGCTGCCCCTTTGAGCAAGCAAATCAGCTGCTCCTGGGGATGGACGCCGGCCGACGCCAGCACGCTCGATCCGTACTTCGAGCAGATGGCATCGCAAGGCCAGAACTTCTTTGCCGCCTCTGGCGACAGCTCTACATGGTCTTCTTCGAATGAGGCCTGGCCCGCTGACGATGCCAACGTCGTCGCCGTCGGCGGCACGGATCTGACAACTACCGGCGCCGGTGGTCCCTGGAGTTCGGAAACCGCGTGGGCCGATAGCGGCGGCGGCATCTCGCCCGACTCGATCGCGATTCCTTCGTGGCAGAAAATTTCGGGCGTGATCAACTCCTCCAACAAGGGCTCCACGACCCTGCGCAACGGCCCAGACGTCGCGGCCGAAGCCAACTTTGACTTCTACTACTGTGCCGACCAGAAAGCCTGCAGCACTGGGTTGGGCGGGACCAGCTTTGCCGCGCCCATGTGGGCCGGCTACCTGGCTCTGGCCAATCAACAGGCGGCAGCCAACGGTCAGACGATCGGCTACATTAACCCGATCATCTACCCGCAAGCCGCTGCCGGCGGAACCACCTACAGCAACCTTTTCCACGACATCACCAGCGGCACCTCTGGCAGCTACTCGGCCGTGACAGGCTACGATCTGGTGACCGGCTGGGGCAGTCCGAAAACGACCGGCCTGATCAACCTGCTCGCTGGATCCTCGACGCCCAGCTTTACGCTCTCGGCCTCACCGAGCAGCTTGACGATCATCCAGGGCAGCAACGGCACCAGCACCATCACGGTGATACCAGCCGGTGGATTCAACGGTAGCGTTACGCTCGCGGCTTCCGGCCTTCCTAACGGCGTCACCGCCGGGTTCGGCACCAATCCCACAACCTCAACCAGCGTCCTCACGCTGACCGCCAGCGGCACCGCCACCACCGGCACCGCGACAGTGACGATCACCGGAACCTCCGGCAGCTTGCAGGCCACCACCACCATTGCGCTCACCGTCAATGCCGCCGCGAGCCCCAACTTCACCATCAGCGCCTCGCCGGCATCTCTATCGGTCGCCCAGGGCAGCAATGGAACCAGCACCATCACCATCACCAGCCAGAACAGCTTCAGTTCGGCAACCACGCTGACCGCGACCGGCTTGCCCAGCGGCGTGACTGCGGGCTTCGGTACCAACCCGGTGACTCCACCGGCGAACGGCACCGCGACCTCCGTGCTCACGCTCACCGCTTCTTCGACTGCCACCACCGGAACCGCGACCATCACGGTCACCGGAACTTCCGGCTCGCTCGTTCACAGCACGACCATCGCCTTAACAGTGACTTCCTCTGGCGGAGGCGCGCAGACCGCGGTCTACAACTCCACCTACAAGGCTCCCGCATGCACCACAGCCGGCTCTTCCTGCGATTCGGGTGCATCCCTGCTGCTGGGACGCGGCACCATGTCAGGCGGCGTCGAATCTAACCACCCCAACACCATCAACAACTCCTGCGCCGATGGCAACTCCGGGACGTTCCACTCCGACGAGTCCAACGACCGCATCGTTGTTTCGTCCTCCAGTGGCAACCTCACGCACGGCCAAACCGCGACCGTGACCGCAACAATCTGGGCCTGGAGCGGCTACACCTCAGACGCTCTCGACCTCTACTACTCGGCCAGCGTCACTAGCCCGAACTGGGTGTTCATCAAGACCATCGCACCCACCAAAGCTGGAGCGCAATCCCTGTCGGCCACCTTCACGCTTCCCACGGGCAGTCTGCAAGCCGTGCGCGCGCAGTTCCGTTATCAGGGCAGCGCGTCCTCGTGCACCACAGGCTCCTACAACGATCACGACGACCTGATCTTCGCCGTGCAGTAAGTTGTAGCAAATTCGCTCATGAGGGTGCCCCACCCACGCTCTGCTTGGGTGGGGTTTCTTATTCTGCTTAAGAATCTAAGGTCACGATTTTCCGCAGGTTGCTGCGCGTTCTAATTGAAAATCTCTGCCTCGAACGCCCCTGACAGGCTAAGATAATTGCACTCGCACCTCCACTGGAATTCGCGTGATCGAAACGAAAACGGAAGCTGAGATTAAGAGCCTGACGCGGCCTGCACCACCCGCGCTCCCCGTGAGCGTGATCATTCCCGCGCGCAATGAAGCGCGCAACTTGCCACGCTGTTTCGAATCGCTTGCGTCGGTCGGCGAAATTTATCTCATCGACTCGCAGAGTACAGACGAAACGGCACGCGTCGCCGAATCTTACGGCGCGAAAGTGGTGCAGTTTCACTATCGCGGAGGTTGGCCTAAGAAGCGCCAATGGGCGATGAACACGCTGCCGCTCACCTACGACTGGATTCTTCTCCTCGATGCCGACGAAGTTCTGACGCCAGAACTTGCTGCCGAAATTCGCAGCGCCATCGACAACCCGCAGTTCGATGGCTACTACATCGCCCTCGAAATGTATTTTCTCGGCCGCCGTTTGCGCCATAGCGGCGCCAGTTTCTGGAAGCTCTCCCTGTTCCGCAAAGGCCTCGGCCGCTTCGAATGCCGTCTGCAAGACCAGACCACCGCGATGGCCGACATGGAAGTGCATGAGCATGTCATCGTCAAAGGACGAACGCGACGCTTGCAACATTCGCTCGTGCATCACAACGTCGAGTCGCTCGACCGCTACATTCAGAAGCACAACGAATATTCCAACTGGGAAGCGCGCGTCTGGCTCGATGGCAATAAAACCGACGAACAGATTCAACCCTCGCTCTGGGGAACGCAAGCCGAGCGCCGCCGCTGGCTTCGCCGCCATTTTTTCGGACTGCCTGGATCGCCCGTTCTGTTTTTTCTCTACAAATATTTTGCGCGTCTCGGTTTTCTCGATGGCGTTCCCGGCCTCATTTACTGCGTCTTTCAGGGCGTCCAGTTCTTCCACATTAAGGCGAAAATCCACGAGTTGCGCACCTTGAGGAAGGCAGCCTGATTTATGTGTGGCATTAGTGGCCTGGTAAATTCCGCCGGCAATTCCAGTGACTCCCAAACGCTGGCCCGCATGACCGCCGTCCAGGTGCATCGCGGACCCGACGACTTCGGTCTCTGGGAGCGCCGATTCCCCGATGGAACCTACATCGGTCTCGGTAGTCGCCGCCTCGCGATTCTCGACCTCACGCCCGACGGCCACATGCCCATGTGCAACGAGAAGACGTCGAACCCGAGAACGTCAAACGAAGACGGTTCCGTCTGGATCACTTACAACGGCGAAATCTATAACTTCGCCGATCTGCGCCGCGAACTGGAAGCCAAAGGCCATCGTTTTCGTTCGCACACCGACACGGAAGCCGTCATTCATCTCTACGAAGAGTACGGGGCAGATTGCCTCAATCGTCTCAACGGCATGTTTGCTTTCGCCATCTGCGATCTGCGCGGCGCATCGCCAAAGCTGTTCCTCGCGCGCGACCATTTTGGAATCAAGCCGCTCTACTATAGCGCTCGCCCAGGCAAGCTGGCATTCGCCTCGGAGATCAAAGCCCTGCTCGAGGTGCCCGGAATCGATGCCCGCATGAACATGGAGGCGCTCCATCAATATCTGACCTTCCTCTGGGTTCCCGATCCAGAGACGATGTTCGAAGGCATTCACAAGCTCGAAGCAGGACATTACGCCATTTGGCAGCAAGGCGAATTCAAGATCGAGCAATACTGGGATCAAACCTTCCCGCCCAAGGATCATCGCTTCGAGCGCAACGAAACGGACGTGCAGCAGGAGATCCGCGAGCGCTTTTGCGCCTCGGTCGAAGAACAAATGGTCAGCGATGTCCCGATCGGAGCCTTCCTCAGCGCAGGCCTCGATTCCTCAAGCATCGTCGCTGCCATGGCGCGCAAGCAGCCTGTTCGCACTTATACGATCACGTTCCCCGGGAAATATCGCGTAGGCGAATCCACTATCGACGATCCCGCTGTCGCTCGCCGCCTTGCGCAAAAGCTGGGTTGCGAACATCACGAAATCGTAGTCGAGCCCGACGTAGTCAGCCTTCTCCCCAGCCTGACCTGGCACATGGACGAGCCAACCGCCGATCCTGCGCTCATCACCGCCTTCCTGGTCTGCCGCGAGGCGCGCAAACAGGCCACGGTCCTGCTCTCCGGCGTCGGCGGTGATGAACTCTTCGCCGGGTATCGCAAGCACGTCGCGCATGCTTGGGCGGAAGAATATCGCCGCGTCCCCGGGTTCGTACGTTCCGCAGCCGAGAAAACCACGCTCGCGCTTCCCAGCCTGCGCGGCACAAGCATGAAAGGTTCCGTCCGTTTGGCGAAGAAGATGGCGCGCAGCGCAGCCCTCAGCCCGGCGGAAGCTTTCATCCGCAACTGCACGTATCTCGATGGGGAACAAAAGGCGGGTTTATACGCGCCGTCTCTGCAAGAGCTGAAGAGAATCAACCCCTCCGCGCGGCACGAAGCCGCGTTCGCCAATGTCCGCCACGCCGACTTCCTCAACCAGATGCTCTATCTGGACACCAAGATTTTCATGACCACGCTCAACCTCACTTACAACGACAAGATGAGCATGGCATCATCCGTCGAGGTGCGTGTGCCGTTTCTCAATCGCGAGTTGGCGGAGTTTGTCGCTTGGAACGTCAAGCCCGAGTGGAAGCTGAACGGCAAATGGCGTCCCGTAACCAAGCACATTTTCCGCGAGGCCATGCGCACAATGCTTCCGCGGGAAATCTTGCAGCAGCCGAAGGCCGGATTCGCCGCTCCGGTAGACTACTGGCTAGCGCATGAGTTGCGTCCGGTCGTAGACGATCTACTCTCTGAATCTCAGGTCCGCAGGCGCGGCCTGTTTCGGCCCGAAATCGTTCGCGCGTATGTCGATCAGCACCGCCGAGGAGCAGAGGATTGGTCCATGCAAATCTGGCAACTGCTGACGCTCGAAACTTGGATGCAACTTTTCCTCGACGGTGGAGCGCGACAATTTGCCGAGAAGACGCTTGCGCAACCACCAACTCAGGCGCCGCAATTGGCCACGGCATGAAACAGCTCTTACAAGACGCACGCACCGGCGAGTTGAACGCAACCGAGGTTCCCGCTCCGCAATTGCTCCCAGGCTGCGTGCTGGTGCGAACCGCCGTGTCGCTGGTCTCCGCCGGCACCGAGCGCGCATCGGCCGAGTTTGCCCGCAAGAATCTGCTCGCCAAGGCAAAGTCTCGCCCCGATCTCGTGCGTGATGTGCTTGCCAAGCTCCAGCGCGATGGATTGGCCGCAACCGTGGGAACAGTGCAGTCACGGCTCGATCAGCCGCAGTCGGTAGGTTACAGCAGCGCCGGAATCGTGATCGCTGTTGGCGACGGCGTTGCCGATATCGCCGTAGGCGAGCGCGTAGCCTGCGCCGGCGCCGGTTACGCAGTCCACGCCGAATTCGCCTGTATCCCACGCTTGCTCGTCGCCAAGATTCCGGAAGGCCTTCCCGCCAACACGGCCGATCAGGAAGTCAAAGGTCAGAAAGATCAAGCTGTGTCCTCTCCCGTCGCTTTCGAACAAGCTGCTTTTGGAACAGTAGGCGCAATCTGCCTGCACGGCATCCGCACCGCGCAAGTTTCTCTGGGCGATACCGTCGCAGTGATCGGCCTCGGCCTTCTCGGCCAAATCACGGTGCAATTGCTGAAAGCTGCCGGTTGCCGCGTCTTCGGCATGGACCTGGTAGAACAACGCGCTGATCTGGCAATCGCAAGCGGAGCCGATGCCGCCGCTACCGACCCCTATGAATTTCGCGATCTCTGCTTTCAGAAAACCGGCGGCAAAGGCGTCGACTCAGTTTTAATCACCGCCGAGACGCCATCAAGCGATCCCGTCAATCTGGCCGCTGAGGTCGCGCGCGACCGCGCCATTGTTTGTGCCGTAGGAACCGTTGGCATGGATCTCCAGCGCAAGCTCTACTACGAAAAAGAACTCGACTTCCGCGTCTCCCGCTCCTACGGTCCCGGCCGTTACGATGTCGCCTACGAGCAGAAAGGCCGCGACTATCCCATCGGTCACGTTCGCTGGACTGAGACGCGCAACATGGAAGCCTTCCTTCGTTTCATTGCCGAAGGCAAGCTCAACTTGTCTCCGCTTATCACGCACCGCTTCCCGATTGAGCGAGCAAACCGCGCTTACGACCTGATCATGGGCCGTGTTGCAGAGCCTTCGCTCGCTGTTTTGCTTACCTATCCGCAAGCGGAAGCAGACGTGACGCCGCATTTATTGGAAAGAATTGCCATCGCAACTGCCCCATCGACCGCTTTTCGGAAGCAAAGTGCCGTGAGTCTCGGAGTTCTCGGAGCCGGCAACTTCGCGCAGAAGACGCTTCTTCCCGCTCTGAGAGCAATCGCCGAAGTTGTCTTTGTCGGAGTCGCGAATGCGACCGGCCCCCGCAGTCGCAGCGCCGCCGAGAAGTTTGGCTTCGCCTATTGCTCCAATTCCGAAGACGAAATCCTGCACGATCCCAAAGTCAACGCGGTCCTGATTGCCACGCGTCATCACCTTCACGCGCGCCAGGCGCTTGCCGCAATCAACGCGGGCAAATCTGTGTTTTGCGAGAAGCCGCTCTGCCTGATGGAAAGCGAACTCGCCTCGCTCGTGCGCGCCATGTCGCGGTTTGGTTCATCCTCTAAGCAAACATCGATGCCAGATCCGCTGCTGATAGTCGGCTTCAACCGCCGCTTTGCGCCTATGGCAGTTCGGCTGAAGAACTTTCTATCGGAAGTCCACGAGCCGCTTTCCATACACTACCGCGTGAACGCGGGATTTATCTCCGCCGATCATTGGACTAACGATCTCGACCAGGGCGGAGGCCGCATTCTGGGCGAGGTCTGCCACTTCGTCGATTTCCTCTGTTTTCTTGCATGCGCCTGCCCCATCGAGGTGCAGGCGCAGACCGTCAGCAACCCCGGTCAATACAGCATGGACAACATCGTCGCGCAGCTTAGATTTCCCAACGGCACGATCGGCACGATCACGTACATGGCTAACGGTGACAAGTCGGTTTCCAAAGAGCGGATCGAGGTTTTCGGCGGCGGTTCGGTTGCAGTGCTAGAAGACTTCCGCTGCCTTGAACTCGTCCGCAATGGCCGCAAACAAATCTCTCGTGCGCGCCTCGAACAGGACAAAGGCCATAAAGCAGAAATGCGCGCCTTCGTCGATGCCGTCCAGGGCAAGATTCCGCCACCGATTTCGTTCGAGCAGATCGTAGCCTCTACGCTGGCAACCTTGCGCCTTCAAAACGCCTGCCAGACGGGTCAACCTCTTCCGATCAATCTGAGTGAGTTCGTCGCCTCGGCTTTGCAGGACAAAATCGCGGAGTAAGAGAATCCGGGGCGCGATGCGAAAGGGACTGAGCTGTACATGCTGATTCTGGGCCTCAACATGTTTCACGCCGATGCTTCGGCAGCCATCGTCGACGATGGCAAGATTCTCTTTGCCGTAGCCGAGGAGCGCCTCAACCGACACAAGCACTACGGCGGTTTTCCAGCGCTGGCCGTCAAAGCCTGTCTCGATGCGGTAGGCGCCAAACTCACCGACGTTCAGCACGTCGCGGTCGGCCAGGATAGCGATGCCAATCTCGCAAAGAAAGTGCAATATGCGCTCGCCAATCCCGCCAGAATTCTGAACTTCATCAAAATGCGCCAGCGCAAAGAGACCATGCGCGATGTGCGCCTGCTGCTCGCCAAAGCCCTTCACATCGATCCGAAGCAACTCAAATTTCAGGAACATCACGTCGAGCACCACCTCGCCCACGTTGCCAGCTCCTATTACTGTTCACCGTGGGAAAAAGCTGCCGGCTTCAGTTACGACGGCTCCGGCGATTTCGTTTCCACCATGATGGCGCGCTGCGAAGGCAACAACATCCAGATTCTCGACCGCGTCTTCCTGCCCCATTCCCTCGGCAGCTTTTACACCATGATTTGCGAGTTCATCGGATACAAGAAATATGGCGATGAAGGCAAAGTGATGGGGCTCGCACCCTATGGCAAAGACACGTTCGTCGAGCAGACCAGCAAAATCGTTACGCTAGAGAATGGCACGTTTCGGCTCAACCTGAACTACTTCAAGCCGCTCGGCAGCAATCAGGGAATGCAGGTGCTGCCCGACGGAACCGTGCGTCTGGCACGGCATTTCAGCGACAAGATGGAAACGCTCTTCGGCGCGCCGCGCGAACCCTACAGCGAAATCACCCAGCGAGACATGGATCTTGCCTACGCCATGCAGCACTCGTTCGAAGAGGTTTTCTTTCACTTGCTCAAGAACCTCTACCATCGTGTGCCATACGAAAACCTGGCCATGGCTGGAGGCTGCGCTCTCAACAGCGTTGCCAACGGAAAAATATTTACCCGAACTCCCTTTCGCCAAACCTGGATTCAACCCGCCGCCGGCGACGAAGGCTTGGCGATTGGCGCCGCGCTTTATGCCTATCACGCCATCTTGCAACAGCCGCGTCGCGAGCAGATGAATCACGCCTACCTCGGCCCGGAATTCTCCAGCGCTCACATCGAAGGCGGGCTAAAGTCCGCCCGTGTGAAATACGAGCGCCTCGACCGCGAACCACTGCTCGATGCGGTCTCCGACGAAATGGTCCGAGGGAACGTCGTCGGCTGGTTCCAGGGCCGAATGGAATGGGGGCCGCGTGCGCTCGGCAATCGGTCCATCGTCACGCATCCCGGCCTGCCCAACATGAAAGATGTGCTCAACGCCCGCATCAAGCATCGCGAGTGGTTTCGCCCGTTCGCGCCTGCGATTCTCGCCGACGCGCAGCACGATTATTTCGAGCACGATCATCCGTCGCCTTACATGCTTCACGTATATAAAATTCGCCCCGACAAGAGAAACAGCTTGTGCGCTGTCAATCACGTGGATGACACCGGCCGCCTCCAGACCGTAACGCGCGACGAAAATCCGCTCTACTACGACCTGATCAAGACTTTCGGCCAGAAAACTGGCATTCCCGTGATCCTCAACACCAGCTTCAACGAGAATGAGCCCATCGTCTGCACGCCCGAGGAGGCGATTGATTGCTTCCAGCGCACAAAAATGGACGTGATCGCCATCGGCCCATTCCTCGCGCGCAAAATCGAGAACTGATGTCAGCTGGCGCACATGAACACGAGCTTGGCGAGGCACAGTCCTTCGCGGCCAGCTTGCGCAAAGTCGCTGCCTGGCGCGGCATTCGCGTGCTCGTCTGGGACGGCGACGTTCTCTACGGCTGTCGTGGCTATGAACTCGTCCGCCTGCAGTCCGCGCACTTGCCGCATTCGGAAAACGCCGCATGGGAACTTGTAGCCGGCTCCCCTCCCGCTTGGTGGAGGAATGTGACCTCGCGCTCTCGCCTCACGTATCGCTTCGCGCGCGACGGCTTTCACGCCCTTGTAGTGCTTAATGACAAAACGATGATCGCCGCTGTCCCCGGCGCGATTGTCACGCGCGCTCCCGAGAACAAGCAATTTCATCCAACCCATAAAGTTCTTCGCGGCATGCGTCCGCTCCACATTACCGCAGTGCCGAACGGAAACATTTGCTGGGGTGAATACTTCGATAACCGCACCCGCGCCGAAGTCCACATCTACGCATCCGGCGATCGCGGCCAGACTTGGCATGTCGCCCGCACTTTTCCGGCCGGAGAAATTCGCCACATCCACAACATCGTTTACGACCGTTGGGCTGATTGCCTCTGGATTCTCACCGGCGACGAAGGTTCTGAGTGCAAGATCCTGCGCGTCGACCGTGATCTCGACTCCATAGAAACTGTTCTGTCGGGCAATCAGCAGGCTCGTGCCGTGGCTGCCATTCCTGCGGAAGACGGACTCTACCTCTCCACTGATACTCCCTTGGAACAAAACCACGTGCTGCTCCTTGACCGCACAGGACGTGTCGAGAAGATCGCCGACCTTGCCAGTTCTTCGATTTTCGGCTGCCGCACCGCCAACGCGCTTTTCTTCTCCACCATGGTCGAACCCAGCCGAGTAAACTCAACTCGAGAAGTTCATCTTGCCGGATCCGGCGACGGAACAAACTGGCAGACGCTGGCTCACTGGGAAAAAGATTGGTTGTCGATGCGCTATTTTCAGTACGGCAATGCCATCCTCCCCGATGGCAACAACACGACAAACTATCTCGCAGCCACAACCATCGCAGTAAAACAGGATGACCTCGTCACGACTCTCTGGGAAGTTGGATCAAGCGCGAGTCCGAACGTGTGGGGCACAACGAAGAGGCCTCGCACATGACTCTGACAAGGCGCTGGCACTATTACCGACGCATCCTGCCCGCATATCTTGGCGCGGGGCGCAGCCAGCTCACGTTCTGGCACGAAACGCCACAGATCAATCCCCAGGCCACCAACACGCAATTCGGACCCTACTACATGTCGTTTCGAGAAAAGGCCGACTACGCCGGCCACTACGATGCAAACGGCGTTCCCATGCTCGACTATCGCGGTGCGATCGGCCTGCAGTACAACCCGATTGCGATTGCGCAGTGGGGCCTTGCGAATTGCAACATTTTCTGTGAGACGCACAACGAATCGCGCCGTCAAAAAACTTTCGAAGCCGCGAACTGGCTTACTGCTAATCTCGAGCAGAATCCGCGCGGCCTATGGGTCTGGAACCACCATTTCGATTGGGAATATCGCGACACGCTCAAGGCGCCATGGTACTCAGGTTTGGCGCAGGGCCAGGGGGTGTCGCTGCTTCTTCGCGCTTATGCGGAAGCGCGAGAGGAAAGATATCTGAAAGCCGCGGATCAAGCCTTCATTGCGCTGACCATGCCCGCCGCCGACGGAGGAGTTCTCATTGAAGACGCGGACAACAATCTCTGGATCGAGGAATATGTCGTCGATCCGCCGACTCACATTTTGAACGGCTTCATCTGGGCACTGTGGGGCGTGTTCGACTTCTGGCTTGCGCGCAGCGATGCCAGCGCGCGGCGGATTTTCGATGGTGGGGTCGAGACCTTGCTTAACAATCTGGCACGCTACGATACCGGCTATTGGTCGCTCTACGAACAATCCGGACCGGGTTTGCAAATGCTCGCTAGCCCTTTCTATCATCGCCTGCATATCGTACAGTTGCGAGTGATGGCGACGTTGACCGGAAACCGGCGTTTCGCGGATTTCGCAGATCGGTGGGACGACTACAGCAAACGCCGCGCCAATCGGGGACGAGCGCTGGTCAGAAAGAGCATTTTCAAGCTGCTGCATTACTGATCGTGAAAATTCTCTACATTTCGCAGTACTTTTCGCCGGAAATGGGGGCGCCTGCTGCACGTGCCTCCGAACTGTCGCGCCACTGGGCGCGCATGGGCCACGACGTAACCGTGCTGACCGGATTCCCCAACCATCCCACCGGCGTCGTTCCCGCAGAGTGGCGTTCCCGGTTGCGCCATCTGCGTTATTCGGAACAGGTCGATGGAGTTCATGTGGAGCGCACGTGGCTCTGGCCGCTGCCCAATCGTAAAGCGCACGAAAGAATCCGCAACTACGCTTCGTTCTGCATGTCGGCTGCGATGGCCGGGCTTGGTCTGGCTAAGCCCGATGTCATCATCGCGACATCGCCCCAGCTTTTGTGCGCGCTGGCCGGATGGTGGATTGCCCGCTGGAAGCGCGTGCCATTTGTTTTCGAGGTCCGGGATCTCTGGCCGGAATCGCTGGCAGCAGTTGGCGCCGGCGGCGAGGGATCCCTGCTGCATCGCACGCTTGGCGGTATCGCAGGATTTCTCTACAAGCATGCTGACCGCATCGTCGTTGTCACACCGGCATTCAAAGAGCACTTGACCCGGCAGTGGCACGTTCCCTCGGAAAGAATCTCTGTCGTCGAAAATGGCGTCGAAACCGATCTCTTCCGTCCTGACGCAGCCGCTGCCGCCGCGGTTCGCAGTCGTTTCAACCTCGACCACCGTTTTCTGATCTGCTATGCCGGAACCATAGGAATGGCGCACGGCCTGGAAACTCTGATTGCTGCCGCCGAAGAATTGCAGACGACGCTGCCCGATGCTATGTTCCTGCTGATTGGTGAGGGAGCGGAAAAACAGAGCATCATCAAGTTGGCGGAAGCGCGGCACCTTACGAATGTCCGATTCCTCGATCAGCAACCCCGCGAGTGCATCCCAGCGTTTATTTCTGCTGCCGATCTCTGCCTTGTCATGCTGAAACGGACCGACCTGTTCAAGACCGTCATTCCAACGAAGCTGCTCGAATACATGGCGTGCGCGCGCCCGGTTGTCGTCGCGGTTGACGGACAATCGCGCCAAATTGTCGAGGAAGCTCGCGCTGGCATGTTTGCGACGCCAGAAGACAGCGTTGCGCTGGAGAAAGTGATCTGCTTGCTGGCGCAAGACCCCGCGCGCAGGAATCAGCTGGGAACAAACGGCAGGCAATACATTGTGGAAAAGCTTTCTCGCGAACAAACGGCTTGGAATTACATCCACGTGCTGGAAGCTTTGCTGGGCCGTGAGCACCTGCCGCGGGCTGTTGCGGCCTGAAGCATGCCGACGAAATCAATTTCGGTTTTCCGGTGACAGAGCTAGTGAGCTTGTCAGGTTTTTCTCGAAGCGCGTCTAAGGGTGCACAGCGATGACCGCCAGGGCAGTCGACGCAGCCATCGCCACGTCGGTCGACCGGTAGGCCGCTCCCTTCAGCGGGCTTCCAGGAACAAACAAAACGTCCCCTTTCGTCAGAGGTACATCGGGTGCTTTCGCGTACAGGACTTTCTTTAAATTGACCGGAATCTCCTGCACTCCAGTCGGCGTCTGACGAAGGATTCTGGTTTTGCTCAAGGCTGAGGTTTTCGTGCTGCCGCCGGCCAGGGCGAGCGCTTTGAGAACGGTCAGCGAGTTGTCCTCAATCAGGAATCCGCTGGGATGTCCCACATCCCCGACAACATAGACAATCCCCGCTCGCGAGACGATGATGGTATCTCCCGGATAGATCTCTACGTTATCCTGCGTGTCTTCGGCGAGGTTCGACGAAAGCTGGAGCACGACCTTGTGGTCAGGATCACCGTGGTGCTCGATGGTCACCATGCGGCCTGCCTTCTCCGTAAGCCCTCCGGCCGCTGCGATCAGGTCAAGCAGGTGCCGCTCGCCGATGGCAGGATAGGGTCCTGGACGTCCCACTTCACCAGCCATCGTAATGGCCTGCGAGGCCGACTCGTCGATGAAAATTGCAACGTGAGGGCCACGGACGAACCCTCCATCTTCGAGACGCTTCTGAATTAGCTCCTGCGCCTCGTCGGTGGTCAGATCCGCGACGTGAATATAATCGATCAAGGGCAGGTAGATATCTCCCGTCCCGCTGATGCGCGTCTTGGTCATGAGGTCCGGGATCCCGAATACAGTAACCTCGATCAAATCCCCAATCCCCAGCTTGACGTTGGAATTTGGCAGCAAGGGCGCCGAGGACGAACTCCCGGGCTGCGTCGAATCGAGCGCCGGGTGCGGGGTCTCAGCACCGACCGGCGTTTGCGCCCACAGGCACAGGGTGCACAAACCAACAAAAAGCGCCCCTCCGGCGCGCAGCAACAGACGCCGCTTCCACTCTGCCATACTGAGACTCCTGGGTTGAAACGTGGCTTGAGTCTAACATAGGAAAGCCCGGACATTGCCGCTGCCGAATACCCTTCCTGCCAGGCTTGGTGTCGCGAAAATCAACACTCAGTTGTCCACCCTGCTATTGCTCTTCCTCAGGACAGAGCTGTATATTTTGCAAAACAAAAACCTGCGAATTCGTAAGCGCTATAAAACTGTGGTCCCTGAGGGTGAGAACTGAATGTTCTCTCCGAAGATGGCTTGAGATGACAGGTATTTCAGCCAGAAGGGAAATCTGATTTGACGCTTCTGTTCTTTGGCCTGTTTGCGCTTTCACTGGCGCTTTCGTTTGCCGCCACCCGCGAAGTAAGAGACAGAGCAACGCGACGTGGATGGGTTTCGAAGCCTCAGGAGGGCCGCCATATTCACGAAACTCCGCTTCCCCGCCTGGGTGGAGCCGCTATCTTCCTGGCGTTTTCAGCCACGTTGGGGTTGTGGTTAGGCCTCTCACTGGTGTTTCCGCGCCTTGCTTCCGGAACTGATCCGGCAACGCTGCTGCGCATTTATGTCCCGGCCTGCCTCATTTTTTGCCTCGGTATCTATGACGATCTGCACGGAGCCGGACCGTATACAAAATTCGCAGTGCAAGCAATTGCGGCGGGCATGCTCTTCGTTGGAGGCATGCACGTTTTAAACCTGCCTCTGCTCTTTGGTCTACACACATTGCCTTGGTTCGTGGATTTGCCAGCCACGGTGCTGTGGGTGGTCGCGGTTACGAATGCTTTCAATCTGATTGACGGCCTCGATGGGTTAGCGGCCGGATCGGCGCTCTTTTCGACCATCGTTTTTTTTGTGGTTGCGCTGGTAAACCAATCCTGGCTGGGCGCTTTGATGAGCATCACTCTTGCTGGCGCCATCCTGGGATTCCTGCGCTTCAACTTCAATCCAGCCACGATTTTCCTCGGTGACTCAGGCAGCCTGTTTATCGGTTTCACGCTCAGCGCGCTCGCTCTGGCAGGCGCGCAGAAGGCACCTACCTTTGTCGCAGTCGCCATTCCGGTGGTGTCGTTCGGATTGCCCATTCTGGAAACGTCGCTTTCCATCCTGCGCCGCCTGATCAGCGGCCGGCCCATCTTCACCGCGGACCGCGAGCACATTCACCACAAACTGCTGCAGATGGGCCTTTCGCATCGGCAGGTCGTCATCGTCCTGTACGCGGTCTCGGCGGTTTTTGCGATGTTGAGCTTGTTCCTGCTCTGGCCGACGGGCAGTTCCCTGGGCCTGGTGCTGGCGGTGGTCGGAACCGGCATCTGGATGGGAGTGCAGCATCTTAACTATCTTGAGTTCGGCGAATTGCGCCGCGTTGCACAACGCACGATCGAGCAGCGTCAGATCTTTATCAACAATCTTTCCGTGCGACGGGCGGTTGAAGAACTCAAGGTAGCGGCCGATTTCGACCAAGTGCGCAGCATCCTGGTCGCGGCCTTCAACGGCAATGATTTCGACGGCTTCGACCTGCAGGCAATTCCTCCGTTTTCCGATCGCTCCGGGGATGCCAGCCGTCGCTTCCATTGGAGCAAGGCTCCGCACATGGCAGCCATCTCCAACCAGCCCTCGTGGAAGTTGATGCTTGACCTGGTGACAACGTCAAACCAACCGCGCGGCACGCTAGTCGTTTATCGCACCTACGAAAGGCGCGATCTTCAGCTGGACGTTAACCTCCTTACGTCGGAATTCCCCCGTGCGCTGGCGGACGCGCTCGATCGCGTACTCGTCGTGGCTCCGGCCCTGGTTACCAGGCGGAGCGACGCTCCTCCCCTGGCTGCCAATCTCTAGACTGTCGCGCCAGATCCTGCCCCATACCTTGTGCCTCTGGGGTAATATGTTGGGTAAATGGATCGCAGCATAGCCACACTGTCGAGTCCACCGCTGTCTTTTCCCGGGGCAGATCGACGGCGCCGCCTTCGACATAAGCTCAACACTCCCGTCTACGTCAGCTTCAACGGCCCACAAACGGGGATCGTCTTTGACCTGAGCGAATTGCTCGACCTCAACGAAGACGGTTTCTGTGTTCAAGCCGCGAGTAGTGTCGGTCTGCAGAGCGCCGATGGTCAGAGCACGGATCGTCTCGAGGTTAACCATCCGGTTTCGCTTTGCCTGGATCTTCCCGAGACCAAGAATCTCGTCCACGGCGGCGGAGTGGTGGTGTGGCGCGATGACGGCGGCCGCGCTGGCATCCGCTTTTCTCCTCTTCCTGATGTCGCGATGGCCGTGCTCAAGGAATGGCTCTTTGTCAACCAATTGATCGCGTGCACCAATTACGAAGCCCGCGCCGAACAACTTGCTCACCGCCGGCAGGAGGAATCGTCAGCCGGTGATCGAGCACCCGCCCCTGAGTTGGTGCTTTCAAGCACTGGGGCTACGGCTCCGAATCGAGCACAACTGCTTTCAGATTTGGATGATGTCCGTCGCGAGGTGCGCGAAATCAGGACCCGCGATATGGAAACAGGCGAAGACAACGCGGACGCCATTTGCCAACTCATTACCGAGCGCGCGATGACACTTACGGGCGCGAGCGGTTCCGCGCTTGCGCTTCTGACCGATGGACGAATGGTGTGCCGCAGGCGCGCCGGCGATCCCGCGCCTCCGCCGGGTTCGGAAGTGGATGTTCGAGAAGGGCTTTCCGGCGAATGCGTGCGCACTGGCCAGCGCGTTCTCTGCGAAGATACGGACAAGGACGCTCGGGTAGATGCCGAACTTTGCCGCGCACTCGGCGTTCGCTCGGTTCTGGCTACGCCCGTTGTTTCGGGGCTCCGCGTGATCGGCCTGCTCGAGGTTTTCTCCCCGCATGCCGGGAACTTCTCGAATACCGAGGCCGCAACGCTGGAGCGCTTGGCTGAACTAATTTCCTGGACGAACGAACAAAAGGTCACGACGAAGGATAGCGGACCGGCAAATACAAGGCCGGATGTAGCGGAGACGATAGCACCGCACACGAGCGAATTGCCGCCCACCGAATATTCGGCTATTGAACCGTCGATCGGGCCCTCGAAAATGCCATCCGGGGAGGAAACTGGAACAGCCGCGGATGGAACAACCAAACCTGGAACAGCATCGCCTGCGGCCGAGGCACGCAACGCTGCTCCCAAGGAAACAACGGTGCTCGACGATCTGCGCACCGCGCTGTGGGAGCGGGGACCGGAACTGGAGCGACAGAAGGCGGCCGACTGCGTGCAGGAAGGCCATGAAGGCGTGACGAGGGAGTCCTTTCCTGCCCTGCCCTCGCACTGGGGCCACCTTGGACTGATCTTGTCCGCGCTTGCGGCGGCGGCCTTGGCGCTTGGCTACTTGCTTGCGCCTGTGATCGAGCGACATTTGAACAATACTGCGCAGTCCCGCCAGAATCCCCCGGTCGGGTTGCCGGTTTCCTTCCACGGAGCGGACCCCAGCAAAGTGCAGGCCGCGACACCGGATGACCTGCACAAACTGGCCGAGCAGGGAGACGCGGAGGCTCAGTTTATGCTGGGTACGCTTTACCGCAACGGCGACGGTGTTTTGCAAAATGACACACAAGCCATCGAGTGGTTTCAGCGGGCGGCTGAGCAGGGATACGTTCGAGCGCTCTCCGCGCTTGGCTCTTCCTACTGGGCCGGGCGCGGAGTTCGGCAGGATTATTCGCAGGCCTATTTCTGGTACGAACTCGCGCTCGCGAAAGGCGACCAAAACAGCAAGTCGTTGCTCGAGGGCATTTCCCCTCAGTTAACGCGTGAACAAGTGGCCAACGCCCGCCAGCAAGCGGAAGCCTGGTTACAGGCTCACAATCAACCGGGAAAAATTGCTTCTAATTAGACTTCCGCTGCGCGGACCAGCGTCGGGAAAATCTGGCCCGCCGCGTCCAGTGCTTGCTTCGCTGCTGGTGGTGAACGATTCTGCGGACCTTCAACCCAGGCTTCTATATTAGTGGGCGTCTCGAACCATGCCGGAGAAGACTGCTGCCACGGAGTTGGGGACTGAAGTCCAGAAATTCTGGAATGCCGGGCCTTGCGGTCCGCGCTCTTCGGGCACGCACGAGGATTTCGAAGCGCATGCCTCGGGCACGTTATGAATTGGAAAACGCGCCGTCAAAGGTTCTGCTGGCACCAGCGCTGCAGAACGAAGAGCGACCAGGGGCGCGACCACGAGGTTTGGCGGGCTAAAAAGCGATGCCAGACATCGGTTATGGCGGATGGATTGAGACAAGGGGAGTGCACGCTCTCATGTTGCAACGCCCGTTCAATCAGTGGTCTTAGTTCGCCGCGCATCCAACGCTCAAATGGCAACGTAAATCCTCGCTTGGGACGATGAACGATTTCGCGGGGCAGATCGACGCCCAGGCTCTTGAGCAAAAGGGTTTTGGGCGAGTCGCCTCGCAGTTTCTCTTCGCCCGGAATGCGGAAGCAGGCTCTCACAAGCGCTCGATCGAGAAACGGGACGCGCAGCTCGAGCCCGTGAGCCATGCTCATGAAATCGGAATCGCGGAGCAGCGTATTGCGCATGTAGCACGTCGATTCGAGGTAGGAAACGCGATTGACCGGATCGAGGCCTTGGCAGGCGGCTACGGAGGCTTGCTCCAGATTCTCGAGTTCGCATTCTCCCGATTCGTAATCGCCGGCACAAAGGGCGTGAAGCTCACTCGGCGTGAAGAGAGTGCGCGCCAGAAAATACGGGTGTATGAGATTGCCGCCACCGGCGAGGAGAGAAAGTTTGCGGTTGCGGTCGCTCTTTTCGGCTAGCAGGGCCAGCGACGCGGCCACAGGTTTGCGCACTGCGGATGACAGCCGGGCGAAACGATTGGCGGCTCGCTCCATGCGCGGCACGCGCCGGAAATTCGAGTACCCGGCAAACATTTCGTCGGCCCCGAGACCGGTCAGCGCGACCTTAACGCCCGCGGCGCGCGCATGGGAAGAAACCAGCCAGGTGTTGATTCCGTCGATGGTGGGCTGATCCATGGCGCGGAGAGCCTCTGGAAGGCTGGCCAGCGCATCCTCCTGCGAAACCATGATCTCGTGGTGATCGGTTTTGAAACGACGGGCAACCATGCGAGAATGCTCGGCTTCGTTGAACTCTTTTTCGCGAAAAACTAGCGAAAAGGTTGCGGGGCGTACTCCGGCATGGTTCGTGACTGCGACCAGGCTCGACGAATCAATGCCGCCGGAGAGGAAAATTCCGACGGGTACATCGCTGACAAGATGCGAGAGCACAGCATCACGGAGAACGCCCGGAAGGTCCAACATCGTGGCGTTCGGGATCCGCGCGCCGATCTCGGCGTTCGCGCTATTTTCAGCGCCTCTGCCATCGAGAGGATTCGAATATTCCCGGTGCTGAAGGCCCCCGTTTTCGAGCGCAATAAAGCTTCCCGGAGGAACGGCAGAAATTCCTTCGATGATAGTACGAGGCTCGTAAACGGACCCGAAGGCCAGAAAACTGAAAAGTCCATTGGCATCGAGTTTCCGCGGGACCAGCCTCGTCTGCAGGAGGGTTCGCACTTCGGAAGCGAAGGAAAAATGACTTGCAGAGCGGTAGTAGTAGAGGGGCTTGATTCCCATGGGATCGCGCACAAGCAGCAGGCGATGGCGATTGGCATCCCACAGCGCGAAGGCAAACATCCCACGCAATTTGGGAAAGCAGCGCTCGCCCCAGACGCGGTAGCCGGCGAGGATCACTTCCGTGTCGGAACGGCTTTGGAAGCGGTTGTCCGCCGATTCGAGTTCCGCGCGAAGTTCGCGAAAGTTATAGATTTCGCCGTTGAAGACAATCTGATTGCCGGTCGCACGATCGCTCATGGGTTGGTGGCCGAGCGGCGACAGGTCGATGATGGAAAGACGGGTATGAGCAAAACCGAGTTGCCCGCCAGAACCTGTTTCAATAATGGATGTGCCGGAATCGTCAGGGCCACGGTGAGCGAGGGACAGCGTGGCACCATCAAGAACGTCTCTCGGGAC
The DNA here is from genome assembly GCA_049288625.1 of Terriglobales bacterium. Taxonomy (GTDB): domain Bacteria; phylum Acidobacteriota; class Terriglobia; order Terriglobales; family Acidobacteriaceae; genus Acidiflorens. The sequence goes on from JBAQIB010000038.1 coordinate 90,948, forward strand.
ACCACCATCTGCCGCCAAAATGCCAAAGATTCCACACATGGATTCGAACCGTTGATTGAGTGTCCTACGAAAGCATAAACCACGAGGCCGGGGAGGACACCGAATAGACCAGGAGGAATAGCCGGCCGCCGTTACTTGAACGCTTCGACATACAAGGAATGAGGCAAGTCGCGAGAGTCTCCTGGTTCGTATGCCGGAACTCTGTCATCGTACAAGCGGCTCTTCCCTTCTGCGGATCTTTCTACTTCGCAGAAACCCGCTTTTCTAAGCACTTCCTCGATATGTGTGAAGTCGAAGGCGGTGCGATGCTGGCCGTCGCAGAAAATGAAATTGGAGAACCTGCCGCCGAGCGAATCGAAATGGCGCGGGAAGGAATCATCGAACCAAGCGCTCTGGCTCTGGCTGTAGGCTTCAATGGCACTTTCGAGATTGGGGACGATCAGGCGAATTCCACCGCGCGGCTTCAGCACGCGCAGGCATTCCCGGAGAAGCAAGTTCAGTTCGTTGGGATAAAAATGCTCGAACATGTGAGTGGAATAGATGGAATCTACGGAGTTCGAGGGGAATGGAAGGCCGTTGCGTACGTCGAGCCACAGATCGATTTTGTTGAAGAGATTCGCGTCAACATTGACGAAGCCCTCCAGATACTTGGGACCGCAGCCCAGATGTACATGACTAGCGCCAGAGGAGTGCCGCGGCAGCATGTAGCGACGAATAAGATAGTTGGGAAATGTGGCTTTGGCGATGCCCCAAAAGGCAATGTCCTTGAAGCGCTGGTGAAGCAAACCATCCCTCCGAGAGCAGTGGCCCGATTATAGTTCAGGTGTGCTGGGCAGTGGCCTGATTGCCTTGAGACCTTCGGAGCAATCAACTTGTGCCCCGCAGCATTTGTTTCAGCTTCCTCCTTTTTCTTGCCCAGATGGGATCCACAAGACCCGAATACATGAATTGATATTCAGCAGGAGAATAGTATGATTCGATATCCGTCCGCCAGATTAGATCAGGCGAATCGAAGGCGAGGCACACAGTTCCGGGACAGGGCGAAAAGCACAAACGATGGACTTGCTTTATGGCTTCCCAGGAACCCCGGTCGATGGCGTCCCAGGAGTAAGCCCAGGCAAAGGCATCGACGGACTTGCCAGTCCAGAGCGCGATCTGTTCGGAACTCGCCCGGACCTCGCGTTCTAGCTCGGGTGCCGGCAGCTTAACCAGGTTGGCGTGGGACAGGGTGTGGTTGCCAATCCAATGCCCGCGGCGCGCGAGGTCGGCGAGTTGTCGGGGCATCATCGGCTTCCAAATCTCGTCCTGGCGGGCCTCGGCGAGCACACTATTTCGAATATCGATTTTCGAGTAGTAAAACTCTTTCGCCGCATTTCCTTCGAGACCGATGAATCGCGGGACCACGAAAAATATGCCCCGCGCACCCAGGGATTCGAGAATAGGAGCAGCAATCAGGTAATTGCTCTCGCGACCATCATCAAACGTAAACAGAACGGCGGGTTTCGATCCTGGCCATGTGGGCGCTCTGGTCTCGAGCGCGCGCGCAAACAATTCCGGCGTGATGAGCGCGAAGCGCTCGGCGACCCATTCGAGCTGGCGCCGGAACTGCTCGGCATCCGCGCTCAACGTCTCGTGCATCTCCACCACGGTGCAGGAAGCCCTTCCGTGCACTGCCAGAGCGAAATCGTTGATGCGCAGACTGGCTGCGCTTTTCAGCACGACACTACGAGCCAGTTGTCTAAGCCCCAAATTGCGCTCCCACACTTTAGATAGTCCAGTCGCCATCGGCCGGGACAAAGTAGCAATCGCGAGTGGGTAGCAAGCCACGCCGGTCAAGCAGCCAGCCGTTCGGCGATTCGAAGTCGCGCCGGCGAAACCCCGCCTCCAGCAGTCGATTCCGGCATGGCGCATCCAGATTGCGCAGAACAATCATATCGATGTGCTCCCGATATTTGTGGTGCAGATCGGCAACGATCGCTGCCAGCGCATCGGGGTCGGGTTTCGGAAATACGTCGAGCACATTCAAGGAACGAATCTGCATGCGATAACCGCGCGGCCGTTTATTGACTGCCACAAACATTTGACTGCGCCTGCGCCGATTGTGGAAAGCAAACAAGGCGATCGTTGAGTCCCGTCGCGAAAAATACCTCCAGCGCAAGTAGTGCTCATCTCTGAGGGCGGTGAGGTAGCTCGTCGACTCCATTCGCGACAGTTCCATTGCTTCTTCGACCGAGGACAGTCGGACCAGTTCACTTTCTGGGTCGAGCGCAAGCTGAAGTTTGCGAAGGTGGCGTAACCATGCCGTCGCCGCTCCGGCGCCACGGGCGAGCGACTTGCCCACACCGCGACGCACGGCGACTTCCTCGACAACGGGCTGCCAATGGACGACACCGAGCGTTTCGTGATCGGAATCCGGAATCGGACTCGCGCCGCGCGCTTTCCACAACTGCGCCGCGAGTACGTTGGCGGAATTGCCAAACAGGGGCCGCTGATTGGCGACGCGCGCGAATTTCAGAAATAGGGCTCCGCCGGAGCCGCGATGGGACTCGTCGACATAAAAACAGCTTGAACCCAATATTAATACCGGGTTTTGCCTAAACACGAACACTTGAGGAAGGTACAAGATACAGCCGACGAGCCCGTTCTGGTTCGAGCGCACGCCACAACCGAGAAGCCCGAATTCACTGCGCGCGGGATTTTCGAGCAAGAGCCAGGTCAGATGGGAGAGCGTTTCTCCGGGTGCTCTCCCGGATTGTGTAGCCACAAAGCCGGCCAACTCCGCTAAATCGCTTTCCGCCAAGTCAACAAGGCTCAGCTTCGACAACTGAACGGGGGTATGCGGAACACTCATTGCTTTATCACGTCGCGATAGAGGTCACTCAACCGGCGCGCTTGATCCGCCAGTGTAAGGCCATTAAGGATGGTTTGGCGGGCATTCGCTCCGAGACGCGCTCTCAGATCCGACGAGGCCAGGAGTTGTCGTAAGGCATTGGTCATTTCCCCTAGACCGTCAACCGGGATCAGCCAGCCGTTATTGCGGTGCTGAATGATCTCGCCAATGCCCTGCCCCTCACAAGCAATCACTGGCTTGCCGCAAGCCATGGCTTCAAGATACGCGCAACCGAGGCCTTCGAAGCGGCTGGGCAGCGCAAAGATCGTACATTCGCGCATGGCTTTGGCAACCGCTGCGCGATCTTGGCGACCAAGGAAGGAAACTCTTTTGGAAATTCCCAGAGATCGGGCAAGATCCGCGAAGCGGGTTTGATCGAGACCTTCTCCGATCATGCTGCAGTGCAGGCTCGGATACTGAGGTGCAACCTGAGCCATAGCCTTGAGAACGAGTTCGTGCCCTTTGCCGCGTAGAAGATTGCCAACCATTAAGATGGCGGGGGCGCGGTCAGGCACGGGCTGCTCTTCGGGAAAAAATATCTGCGGGTCCGAGCCGTTATAGCTAACACAGCTCGAGACCCGGCCTGGCATGCCGTCTTTGAGAATGTTCTCGATCGCGCGGCTGATGCAGATGACCGATGCGGCCCGGCTGTAAATCTCCCTGGACAGGTTCGCGCGCCGCGCGGCTGCCCGAGTCCCCGGTTCAAAACACGCGTTGAAAACGTCAAGCCCGTGGATGGTGACGACAAATGGAATGTGCAGGCGTTCGGCGAGCAAGAATGCGGCGTGACCGCAGGGCAGTGCGGCGTGGGCATGAATGATGTCGATTCTGTCGCGCTGATGAAGTGCCCCAATGAACGGTAGCACGCGGCGGTAAAGGAACAGTCCGGCGGTCGTCAGACCGGAATTTCCGGGAAACATGGGATAGCGGAGCCATTCGGCACGGGTTTCCAACAGCGGGCGCCGGCGTTGGTGATGAAAAGGAGACACCCCGATAACCGTTGACCGCAGGTTGAACTCAGCAAAGTTGTCAATCGGTTCGGAGATGTACGTGCCATAAACGGGATTTGCCGCGTGCGGGAAAAACGGCGTGATGGAAAGGACATGAAGCGGCGCACGATCTGGAAAAGAGTTCACGGAATCGAATTTATGAGGCCCGCCCTAGATTACTTTACTGGCTTGACCAAGAGCCAGTGTGACAAGTTCGGCGAGACCGCCGACGCTTGAGAAACGTGGATCCTGCATCTCTGTTTCCGAAAATTGGATGCCGAAGTGGTCTTCGATCTCACTCACAAGTTCGACGATTTCCAGCGACGTCAGCAAGCCCGATTGCAGGTAGTCAACTCCCAACGCCTCCCGCGCGCTGCAATGGAGTTTGCCGCGAGAAAAAAACCAATCCACGATCCAATTTGAAACGTCTTCATTCATCACGAGATCTCTTTGATCAAAACACCAGTCTCCGCGGCGCAAGACCTCTTAGCAGACCGGTCCTAATAGATGTCACCTTTCAATGGCCACGCAGCGCGTCGGAGCTCCGTCGGCACCTTTGATTTTCAGGGGCAGCACGACAAGCTCGACGACCGCCTTGGATAAGGAACGAAGGTTGCACAAATACTCGACCAGCACAACCTCGGCGCCCAACAGAACCTTGTGGTTGGGAGAGTCGTTCCCGCTATTGCGCGAGTGCGCCGGATTGTCAGGCGACGGCGTGTCCATCGCGATCAGGCGGCATCCGCCATCCACCAGCCAGCGCGCAGCCTCTTGCGAAAAGTACGGATAATTGTTGTAGTACGTCATCTGACCGAAGTAATCGGACCAATCCGTACGCAAAATCAGCCGAGTTGGTACCTTGCCGCCGAGCTTTTCTCTTAGAGCTGGAATGCCGATCTCCTGATTCGGTTGAGCGGGAGCGAAATTGAGTACCGTCGCTTCTCCGACCAACACTTCGAGCTGGACTTCGTCGATTCCCTTGCCGCTTGCAATGAAGTGCAACGGTGCATCGGTGTGAGTTCCAGTGTGGGTGCCCAGAGTCACCTTGCGCGTTTCCCTTCCTTCGATGCCGTGGCGACCGAGAATACTGATCTCTACGACAGGGTGCCAGTGCGTGGGGAAGGTCATCATGCCTTCATGCAGACTCAGGGAGAGGTCAATGATCTTCATGCAGGAGTGCTCTGCTTGGCGAGAGATGCTGTGTCTTCCGGTGGGATCTGGAGCTTCTCCCAAACCAACTCCCGCAGCCGGACTTTTTGAATCTTACCATTCGAGGTGCGCGGGAATTCGTCGATGGCCATGTAGCGTGAGGGCTGCTGATGTGCGGCCAAAGCCTGCTTGCACTGGCCCATGATGGATTCGAGAACAGAATCCAGATTCGTTCCCGGATCGAGTTTCAATACTGCAACGATGTCTTCGCCGTAGATCTCATGAGGCACGCTCACCACGGCCGCATCGATTACGCGAGCGGCGTGCAGAAGAACTTCTTCGATCGCCGCAGGGCTGACGTTGATGCCGCCGCGAATGATGAGATCTTTTTTTCTCCCCGTGATGAAAAGCGAACCGGTGTGATCGATGCGGCCATAATCGCCGGTTGGGAACCATCCTCCCGCGTCTACTTTCTGAAGATCGCCGCTCTCGGAGAGGTAGCCTGCCATCAGATCGGGCGTCAGAACCTGAATTTCTCCTTCTTCGTCGGATGGAACAACAGAGCCGTGGACATCGCACGCCCGCAAGCGGATTCCGGGTAGAGGCTCGCCGACGTAGCCTTGGGTGTTTTCGCGCGGATCGTCACTGGTACGCGAACGAGCGCTCACGAACAAGGTTTCTGACAAACCATAATTCTCGATCAGCGAAACTCCGTAACGCGCTTCGAAGTCGCTTCTTACCTTTGCAGGCAGCGGGGCAAAACCGACAAACGTCTTTCTTATGGAAGACCGGCAGTAGTCCTCTCCCTGACGGCCTCGATCCATTTTGAGAAGGATGGATAGCACGGTGGGCGCCAACCACAACGTGTTGACTTGGAATTTCCTGGCTCTTTCCCAAAACGTCAGGCTGGAACGGGCGTCGAAAACGTGATCGACAACTACGCTGGCTCCGCTGAGAAATGGCAGGAGCAACAAATTGTAGATGCCACCCATGTAGGCCATGCTGAGGGTGAGATAAAAGCGCGACTCGGAATCAACTTCCTGCGCTTCCGCGAAAGCCATCGCATTGCGGACCATGCGTCCAACGTGGTGCGCCAGGCCCTTCGGCTTCGCCGTTGTGCCGGAGGTGTAGACAATCAATGCAAGATCGTCGTCGCTCGTCTCACTGAACGGCACAAACGAAGACGAATCCGCGAGCCGCTTGAAATCAATGGCAACCTCAGTGCCCGGCATCACCGGGTCTTGCGGACTGGATAAGATGATGGGGCAGTGCAACATGCTCGAAAGCCTTTGCCGCGCCGAAGAACTCACGACCGTACACTTCGGCCGGCAGTTCGCAAGGATGTAGTCAGCTTCGGTCGCGCTTAGGTTGGGATTCACCGGCACAATGGTTGCACCGCAGTAGAGGCAGGCAAAGTACAGCACGGCGAGTTCAGGGCAATTTGGCACCACGGTGGCGACGCGATCCCCATGGTTAACACCCTGTTCACGCAGATAGGCGGCAACGGAGCATGCTTGCTTATGAAATTGAGCATAGGTGAGTTCGCGGCCCGAGGAAGCATCTACGAGAAACACGCGCTCACCGGAAGCATGCATGCGATCCACAACAAGATCGCGAAATGTCATTCCGTAACCACCATTCTGGCCGACTGGGCCGCAGTAACCATCGTTGAGATCGCCGTCCAGCGCGCCACCTGACCGCGATAGGCCTGGCTCGGCTCAAGGCGGAGGATGGTTCGATCCGGCAGATCCTGCTTGAGGCGCGGGTAGTAACCGGCAGTGACGAGGACGGCATCTGCGGATAGGAGTTGGTCGATGGCCGCAGCATCGGCAGCGCTGGGAGGACACAGGAAAAGTGCCGCCGCCAGGCCAAGATCCAGGTGCATGCGATCGGAGAAGTCGGAGATTTCCCAGGCGTTCGGAGGCGCGTTGGCCGGCAACGTTCCACGGACAGCGACATTGCGGAAAATCTGAGAATACCGAACCAGCGCGTCGATCGGCGGATTGCCATAGACCAACAAGCCCAAATCGCCGTGGCGCTGTGCCACGCACATCAGAATCTCCTCTTCGAAAGCGGCGCGCAGATGCTTGGAGCGAATCGGAATCACGCGCTCTTCTCCGACCACATTCCGGATTACGCCTGAGTGATCGCTAGCCCATGACCCGCCGTCCAGATCCAATAAATAAAACGCTATGCTATCGCGGGTAAGGTCCAATACCTGCTCCAACAGCGGCAAGGAGCCGTACGTGACGCGACCAACCACCGTGGCATCTTCGGCCAGAACCAAGTCGGCTAGAACCAGGTCGGGGCGCGGGCTTTCGGATGGCACAAGTTCCAGCACGGGCTTCGCTCTGCGTTTGGCGCAGGTAACGCTCATGCCCTCAACCAGCGAGCGAACTGCCTGGAGCGAGGCGCTGATAGCATGCTCCGAAATGCCGGCCGCGCAAAACGAGATCAATGCCTCGTTGCGAGTGCCCTTTGGCGCCTTCGGCAAGTTGCGTGCGATGCGATCCAGTTCCGGCTCGTTCAACTCCACGGGATTCAGCTTTCCCATCGCGATCACAAGGCGACGCAAATCGACGCCATGGTTCTTGGCAGCCGCAGCCACCTTGGGCAGGAAAGAAGAATGGAACTGGCTGTAGCCCATCGCCACAGACATCATGTCGTAGAGCTGCATCTGCGACATGAGCGGGCCCATAAACTGTTCGGCTGCATCCATCACGTCGAAAAGATCAATCCCGGTTTCGATCCCGAGGTTCTTGAAAACGGCGACGGCGATTTCGGTAGGCACGTTGCCGGCGCTTCGGCCCAAACCATACAGCGTGGCGTCGATCATCGTCGCCCCGCAGCGGAACGCCTCAACGCTATTGGCAACCGCGAATTGCAGATTGCTGTGTCCGTGGAAGCCGATGGCGCAGTCGCAAATTTCGCGCGTGGCGCTCACGTAGCCGCGTACATCCTCGGGAAACATACTCCCGGCGGAATCTACGCAGTAGACCGCCTCGGCGCCAGCCGACTCCCCGCCCTTTGCTTTCGCCGCAAATTGCCCGGGCGTAACGCCGTACGTCTTCATGAAGTTCAGACACGGGATCAGCCCGAGACTACGCGCAAGCTCGATGTAGGGATATGCCTGCTCGATCTCAGGGGCGTTGTAACCGATGCGCACGAAATCGAGGCCGGCGGCACGGGCCGATTTCAGGTCGTCGCCAGTGCCGATGCCGGGAATGAAGAAAGCTCCGATTTTGGCAGATGAGAAACCCGCCGAGGCAGTAGCAGATTTGGCCGATTCGATCAGGCGCTCGTCGCATGCGGGCATGGAGCCTTTGCCAGCACGAGCGGCCCCCAAGCCCAGACCGTGTCCAACTTCAATCCATTTAAACCCGAGCTTCGCCAGGACGCCAGAGAGGATGAGAGTGTCGCGCTCGGTGAATTTGAAATCCACCGCGTAGCTTCCGTCACGCAGAGTGCACTCGAGGATCTCAACCCGGTTTGCGGGACCTGGCGACGGGGCGATTGACCGGTCTGTTTGCTGGTCAGTCCCTAAGATTTTGTGGGCCGCGGCCATTTCCTTGAGAACCTGCTCTGACGAACTGGCAAGAAAAAGTCAGTATACTATCGTTCTCTGTTGTAAACCCGCTGTAAACGGGCTGGCCGCAGCCCTAGTGCGTGGAGATCAGCGTCTTCGCCAGCTCAAGCAACTGCGTGACGTGCTTTTCCCAGCTGAACTCTCTGGATCGGGCGCGGCCGGCCCGCGACAACTGGGCTGCCAACTCTGGATCGTTGGAAACCTGGAGGACGCAGTCAGCCAACCCCTCCGGCGAAAAACGTGGGAAGTAGACAGCCGCGTTCCCGCCGATTTCCCGATGCACGGCCAGGTCCGACGCTACGATGGGCAAGCCGCTCCACATCGCCTCGACCAAAGGATGGGCAAACGATTCCGCGTATGCGGGCGTGACGTAAATGTGGCAGGCGCGGTAAAGATGATGCAGCGAACGATAAGGAATGGCCCCGAGCTCGACGATGTCTTGATCGGCGCGCAAATCGCTCACCAGCGACGAAGCGGCTTCGGCGTCGTACGTTCCGGGGTTCTGGCCCGAATCCAGGCGGCAGGTGAGATAGAGTTTCACTTTCCTGCCCGGCATAGCCTTCTTCAAGATGGGAATAGCCCGGAACAAAGTCTCGAAATTCCGGTAGTAGTTGTAGTGGCTGACAAACAGCAGGCGGAGAGCATCTTCGCCGTGAATCAATTGCGTTTGCATTTGCGCCGGTAAGGGAGCCGAATCGCCCGCGAAAGCTGTCGGGTCGAAACCATGGTGAACGGCCACGACTTCCCTGCCGCTCCACGCGGTGAGTTCGCGGGCAAATGCTTCGCTTGGAGCCACCGCGATATCGGCATGGCGAATGGACTGCCGCGCGAACCATCCTTTAATTAATGTATCTACCCAGATCGCATAGTCGCCGCGGGCGCGAACATCACGGACAAAATCGGCGCAGGTGTAGAGCGCGTTCCGAGACAAGAGAATCTGCGGAACGGGAGAATTCCTGAGAGCGAAGTTGCCGGCAGAAATCAAGACCTGCGCACCGCTGTTCCGCACCAGGCCCGCAAGTTTAGTCTGCTCATGGAAGAAACGCCGAGTCACACTGAAAGAATCCGTGTTTTCGACAAACGAAATGCTTGAAAGCTCCCCAAATTCGCGGCGCAAGCTGGAACTCACTAGGACGGTAGCGGCGGCGGTCTCCCGCCGTCCTAACTCCGGAATTACATTGCGCAGGTAAGTCAGTCCCCCGCCAGCGCTCGCGGCCAGTCCATTGATGAACAGCTGGATCATCGGTTGGAAACGACTGCCCCAAAGTGCGCAGGCGGGTGAGCGGGGCGAACAAAAACAGCCGAAGCAGGCGCTCTCACTGTGGCTGGCATAAGATCCGCGAGCAGGAACGCGAAAGTCCAGAAGAAAATCGACGGATACGCCCCGACTGCAAAGAGCCAATCTTCAAAACTTGCATGCACGAAGCCAGCCAGCAGGACCATAGCCAAGGGAATGGAGTAATGGCGGAAATTGGTTGTTCTCATCATCCAAACGCACACTCGCCACACATTCGAGGCGGTGAGCGCCAGAAGCGCCAGGAAGGGCACGACGCCGAGAAGACCCACCCACCCTGCAATGGTCATGTAGCTGCTGCCATGTTCACGAACCGTCTCTGCGCTCGAAGCAAATCTCCCGAAGTAAAGTCCCGGATCCTCGCCAGTGGGGCTTGTGCCATAACCCGTGCCGAACAGCGGATGCTGCTTGATCGATGCGATTGAGTCTTCCCACGGTGTTTTCCGCGAGCCCAGCATACCCTCGTCCTTGTGTCCCTTGTAAAGGACTTCATCTTCCAAAGCGGAGAGCCTTTGGTTGAGGGGCGCAGGAGCCACCATTCCACTCACCGCCATCAGGAACAGGACGAACCCAGCCACCTTCGCCAGCAGTTTGTATTGGCGTAGGCAAACGCAAAACACCAGTGCGACAAGAATCAGGGAGATCATGGCGGCTCGGGCCATGCTGAAGAAAATGAGATACGAACAAAGAAGCAGGGCGGTGAGTCTGCGCGTCTTTAACACCGGTCCCTCGGCCGTCAACCATCCCCACAGCAAGATGGGGAAGATTCCAATGCTCATTGCTGCGCCAAGCGAGTTCGGATTTCCCCAAATGCTGTCGCCGAGGCCGAGATAACAAACGGCCGTGCCTATGGTTGCGATTTCACACGCTAGGAGCAGGCCTTTGAAGAAGCGCTCCTCACGACCCAAAACTGCAACACGCGCCCCGGAACAGCAGTACAGGAAGAGCAACAGCAAACTAAGCGCTTTCAATGACGCCATTTGTACGTAAGTCGACACGGATGCGGACACGAAAGCCGCAATCACGCAGAAGAAAGCAATCAGATGAATCGACTTGAAATGACTGCGCGGAACCTTCATCCAGACGACGTAGCCAGTAACGGCGCCAACGGCTAATACAACCCAGCGGCCACCAGTCCAAGCGCCTTGGAAAGGAACGTTCATGCCAGCCCAGACGAACGCAACCATAAGCAATACGAAGAAACGTTGGTCGTACTTCCAAAGGCTGGCGATGATGATTTCGATCAACAAGATCCCACCCAAGAAGGAAACATCGCGAAAATACTGCAAGTGGGAGTACACGGCATACAGGACAAAAGCCACGCCCGCGGCCAAACCCGCCCACTGTGCAAGTTTCCTCGCGTTCATCGGGCCTGCCTTGCAGACGAAAGCGCCGCTGCCGCCAACCCGGCGGCGCATGCCTCTGGCGAGTATTCTCGAATTCTTTCGGTGCTCCGCGCGCTCATCTGCCGCCTCAGTTCGGGGCTCTTTATAAGAGAATCGAGCGCCGCTTTGAGTCTTTCTGGATTCCCCGGAGGTACAATGTAGCCATTCCCTCCGTCCTCGACGAGGTCCGCGGAACAACCAGCGACGTTGGTAACTACAATCGGAAGTCCGCAAGCCATAGCTTCATTCACGACCAAACCCCATGGGTCACTATGTGTTGGCAGGACGAGCGCCTCTGACAAAGCATACAGGATTGCTAGTTCCTCGCGTTGCACAAAGCCGGTGAAACAAACTGTTCCTGGCCGGATATCCTGTGCCAGTCTGACGAGCTTTGCCCGCGCCGGACCATCGCCAGCGAACACTAATCCTACTTCGCTCCGAACGACATTCTCAAGTTTGGCATAAGCTTCCAGCAGGTCGAAGATGCCTTTTTCAGCGATGAGCCGCGCAACACACAGGACGAAGCGTTGCGGTAGCCCCCATTTTCGCCTCTGTTCTGTCGCCTGAGCACGGGCCAGATCCGCATGAGCGGCGAAGAATAGATTATCCACCGCGTTCGGCGCTGTGAAGATGACTTGCTCATCGACTCCAAGATTTCGGAGATAAGCAAAGGAGAATTTTCCAGGCACGACGAATGAACTGCACTCTCGCGCAAAACACCGCTTCAGATACTCTGCGGCAGCGTTCCCGGCCCTCTTGTCTCGCTGGTTGCTCTCCGACCACAGAACGAAACGCACATTGTGCCCGCGCGCCCATCTGAGCGATCCCCACGAAGCGGGGTAGTTATAGCCGCCACAAATGATCGCATCCGGATTCGCCGCCTTCAGGGCAGACCGTAGGCCGCGATTGAGGAGAAGGCTGTACCTTCCAATTCGTAATCGCCATGAGGAGAGAACTTCATAGGAGAAGCGAATCTCGTCGCCGTAAATACGCCACTTTCGAAGCGCGGTGTCGGTTTCGGCCAGGAAGATAACATGCAAATCCACTCCAGTCTGACGTGTCAGGGCATTGAAGACAGGGATGCGATAAGGAGCGATGATTTCGGTAATCAGTGCGATCCGCCTGGTCATGACAATGCCGTGGCCACTCCGTACACTGACGCGCTCTCCAGCGGACAGGCGAAAAGATCCTGCAGGGGTTCGACTCGCTCAGCGTAACTTCTGCCGACATTTATCCCGCGTTCGCGAGACAGGCTGGTTCCGGCGCGCTTCGCTTCCGAGCGCAACCAAGCCACAGAACGCACGAGCGAGGATTCAAAGGACCGGGCATCCGGCGAAATGGGGCTTACCTCACAACTTCCATGTAAAGGCTTTCAGAGCGCCGTGATTCTAGTTCAATTTCCGCGATCTCCGCAATCCGGCTGCGGCCGAAGGTACTGCATTCGGGCGCCAGGAAACCAGCTGCCTGCAGCATGTGGGCAAGCGAGCGCGCGTCGAACATCTGCTTGTGGTGCGCTCCCGCGTGCACAATGTCGCGAACGCTCGCCGTAAGAAGAAGCCGCGAAATAAATCTGTGAGAGGCCATTGGGTCGGCGTCGCCGGCAAGATAGTCGCGCACCATAATCCCCAAGTCAGGCACGACGATCCGCAGGATGCCGCCGGGTCTGAGAACGCGGAAACACTCCCGCGCCACGGCGCGCGACTCCTCGTAGGTGAAGTGCTCGAAGGTGTGCGAAGAATAGATGCAAGAGACCGACGAATTCGGAAAGGGAATCCGTTTGCGAACGTCGGCGCGGCGCATGCCGCGTGGCCAGTCAGGGGTGCGAAAGATCCTTCTCCCGAATGGCAAACGCGAGAGCAGGATCGTGGGCGAATTGTCGATGTTCACCCATCCCTCGATCCCCGACGTTCCACAACCGATGTTCAACTTCAATTCGACGGTGCCGGTCATGTGTGGATTACCCGATATTTCCTTCTTGACCTCAAAAAAGGACAACATTTTAGCCCTTATCTTGCCTGTTCGCCGGTACTGTGCAAACGAGTCTCATCGCAGTGCTTTAACGGTCATTTGCTTGCAAACCGCTCAACTCACGAGACACCTCTACTTCCGCGATCTTTCCGATTCAGAATCGCACGTTCCATAATCTGTTGCCATTGTTCGGTCACGTCGTCCCATTCGAATTTCTCGGCGTGGTGGATGGCTGCGGCCGACATCTGTTTTCGTAATTCCGAATTTTCTATCAATCGATCGAGCGCCGCGCCTAACTCGGCGTCGGAATTGGCCAGCAGGCCTGTGACGCCGTCCACAAGATAGTCGGGACGGTACGAACCGCGCGCGATACATGGCAGTCCGCAGGCGGCCGCTTGTCCGAGCACCTGTGGATGACCTTCGAGTTCACTCGGGAAGAAGAAGATCTGCGCTTGCCGCATTTCCTCGCCCAGTTGCTCCGCATTGAGATGCCCGAGAAATTTGGCGTTCTGGCAGTTCGCGTCTTGCGCCAATTTCCGGCACGCGTTTTCTTCTTCGCCCGTGCCGGCCAACCGGAACTCCCACTGCGGAAGTCGGGTTGCCTGCTGCACGACTAGATCCGCACGCTTGTAGCTGCGGAAGGAACCCGCAAACAGAACGCGCATATTCCGGGGCGTGACGATGGATTGCGGCCATGGATGATAATAGCGGCGGTCAATGCCATCGTAGACGATATCTACATTCTTACCGCTCAGTTTGCGCACCGTCTCTGCCATGTGGCGGCTATTGGCGGCGAGGGCGTCGCATTCCCGCATGGCACGCCATAGAACTGGGCGTTCTCTCTCTTGGGCTGCTTCGAGCCCTCCGGATACGACATACGTCACCAGCGCAGACCGCAACCGCAGTTTCGCACGAGCGGCTAGAAACGCCGCGTCGATGGGTCCTTCTCTCGGGAAGAAGTAAACATCGGGAGCGCCGGCGAGCAAATGCGCTAGAGTACGCGGGGTATTGGCGTGCTTCCCCCAGCGAAGAATCTGGGTGTTCTTACGTCCAGCAATTCGCGCATCGGGAGCGCCGGCCCCGAATATAACGACACGGTACCGCGCCGGATCGAGCCGTGCGACTACCTCTTTCACCGTCAGATTTTGCGCGTTTGTATTGCTCTCGTCGGCGAACGAGGGAGTGAAAACCGTGATCATGCGCTCAGGGCTGATGGGATGGTCCTCAAGTCAACAGGATGCTAGGAATGCAATTTTAGTCGAAGGTCCCGCAAAAGAAATTTCAGACGGGCGGAACGATCGCCCACCGATGTTGTTTTGATGTACTCCATCGCAACTAACAAGAGGCGACGGCGAATTTCCGCGGTTCCCCCGCCACGCAGCGGGCTTTTTTCCTTCGGGTCCGAAATTACGTCGTAAACCTCTTCGACCGCTCCCGGCTCGAGTCGCATGACCAGCTTGTAGCGGGCCTCGCGCACGCAGAGAAGCCTTGGCGACAAGCGGGTCTGCTCGTTCAGAGGATTCGTGCAGCCATATACGCACTCGGCAATCGCCGATTCCACCGGATCGTTATCCCGGCCAGGCCATGGCCCACGCTGTAACCGCTTCCACAAACTCTTGCCTTGAAAATCGGGCGGTGGCGGCACTTCCAGAATCTCGAGCAACGTGGGCGCCAGATGCAGATGACTGAAGACCATCCCAGCTCCCGAAGGCCGCGCGGTCTGGGTTCCCAGGTGTGGCGCTCGGTGCTCCACTTTTTGTGTACCCGGAACGCGGAAGATCAGCGGCACGCGAGCGATCTCTTCGGTCAAACTGACAGGGGCATGGTAGCGCCGGCCATGTTCAAGAAACTCCTCACCGTGGTCGGCTGTGAGCGCGAATACACAGTTGCCCCAGTGGCCCGAGTGCTGTAGACCGCTCACCAAGCGAGCAATCTGGGAGTCCACCCAACGAATACCTGCATCGTAAAGCTCAACCACAGCCTCCTTATGTTTCTGCAAGCGATCCACCCCCGCATCTGACCGGTTCCAGAACTCATTCAGATAGCGCATCCGTGCCGGTGGAAGACTTCTTCCGGTTAAGTCGCGGAAAGCGGCTGCGGGTGGATAGTAGGGGTGATGAGGATCCATCAAGTGTATCCACAGGAAGAATGGGCGCGAACCGATCGACGCTAGCCACGACTCGGCGGATTCCACAACCATGTCTGCGGATGGATACTTTCGTAAGTCATTCACGCTGCCAATCGCGGGCGCAGCGATTCTTGCGCAGTATTGAAAATAGAGTTCGTCGTAGAAGTAGCTGAGTCCCACAGCCTGGGCGGACTTCTTCAGCCATCGATTCGGAGTCCCGCGAAGATGCCCGTCCTGGAGCGAGTTCGCAACATTCGGTCCCGGAGTTGCGCCCGCGTCGAAGTCGAGAAAGTCGTGGAAGGCCTCGAATCCCCGGTTGTATCCAAAGCGCGTCGAGATGTAAGGGTTGCCCGCCGAAAATGCGGCTGTAGCGTAACCAGCCCGGTGCAAGGTTGTCGCCAGCGTGTCCTCATCTGGCGCCAGGCCAACCACATCCCTCCCTAAAGCAAGCGGCATACGCGACGCCATCATTGCCGGAAGCGAATAATACGTCGGCGCGCCAGCGACAACCGCAGTTGGAACAACAATCGACTCCGATGCCAGACTATCGAGGAACGGCGTGGTGGGGCGAGCGTAGCCATAGAATCCGCAGTGATCGGCCCGCAGGCAATCGACGGTGATCAACACCAGCGATCGCGCTCTCCCAGTCGCGCTATTCTCTGTCGGGTTCTCTGGCACGCTAGCGATCAACTCCCGTGGTTTTCACACCCACTTTGATCTCCTCAAGCTTGCCGGCGAAGACGCCTTTTGTTGCAACGTCCCAGAGGTCCCCGTCGCTGACATAGAGCAGGTCTGGCCACTTACTTTCCATCGCGCTCAGAAAACCGTCGAGCATTGCCAGTGTGGGCGTCCGGAAGTCTCGAATCGTGGAATGAAAATTGATCGAGTGGATTGAAACGATCGCAGGCAGCCCGCGTGTGATGCAATCATTTGCCTGCTTGACGACATTCTCCAGATCGCATGCTTCGGTAGCCGGTTCCATCTCCACGTTGCGGAATGTCAGAAGCATGCCATTTGCGTCGAACGACGGCCCCTTTTTCTCGCCAGGCCCACCTTGAGCCACACGCACTCCCGCTTCAAACCATGCGGTTTTCGTATCTTGATTCGCACGATAGCCGGGAGCACACGCACTGAGCGGAATGGCGGCGAACAGCGCTCGGTAGATTTCCGCGGCACGGTGGATCGCTGCGCGCTGATCCGCCAACGACAGGAACCTCTCGTCCGGCGGCAAAGCTGGGTCCCAGTATTCGTATCCAACCCACGGCATACGCCAGTGGACGTAAGGCGTGCCTGCTTGCCAGAGCATCTGCAACAACTGACTCCGTTCGCCATCTATTTCGAGTTGTCTTGCAACGGCAGCCACGCAAAAATGAGTCAGGCAGTGCAATGCGGGCGAGAACAGCCGCTCGCGAATTCCTTCCTGGTAACCCTCCATCAGCGAGGGGCGTTGCCAAGGCTCGGGAAGTCCGTCTGTCAGGGGCCGCAACCGAATTTCTCGCGTGCTTTTTTTTGCGTGTCGAAAATCCACATTCGCCAAGATGAAATTCATTCCGATGCACGGATGACGGCCGGCGCTGTCATGGTGTTTTCTTAGCACGTCGCTTAGAGCTTGCAAATCGCCGGACGTTTCCAGGCTGTAAGAGTCGTACGGCTTCTCCCCCAGGTTCAGGCCTTTCGCTTGCAATTCGTCCCATCCTTCGCGATCGCGCACACCGACTCGGCCCCAGTCATCGCTTTGAAAAAGCACGAGCGGCCGATCGAAGCGGAGCTCAAGTTCAGCGGGATCTTTTGCGCGATTCCAATGGCGGAAGAGACGGTTGATCATTCGGATTGGCTCATTGGACCGGGCACGATTTGTGTTGAGGCCGTCATTTGCGAACCCACGCGCTGAAGTTGGCCGTGAAATAGTCGCCTGTACCTCCCAGCTTCTCCAGGATGCTTCCAGCCACATTAAGGAAGGGCACCAGAGTCCACGCTAGCACAGGCACCAGGAACCTCGGCCGGGCAAACGAAATCAGGAACACGTTCAATGTGCGAAAAAGGCCGGTGACACTGTTCCCTTCCGGAATCACCTCCACATCTGCAAAATCGCGAAGCAGGTAGCGCAGACCCTCGGGTAAAAAGCGCCAGTATTCATGATCGGAGTCACGGACAAAAACCGATGGAGCGCTGATCAATGCACTGCCGCCGGTTCGCAGCACTCGCCTGATTTCTTCCAACGCTCGGGCCGGCTCGGGAAGATATTCCAGCACCTGGGTGCAGATCACCAAATCGAATTGACCGTTCCGAAAAGGGAGAGCCTCCGCAACCGCCGCCACGTTAACCAGCGGAGTCAGTCGCGGGTCGATCGCCACGTAGTTCTTCACGCGCACTCCGAGCAGTGAGCGATAAGGCTGTAATCGCCCCCCAACATCAAGCACCGCAAGCCCGGCAGCTGGCAACCGCTTGATTCCCTCTTCCACGATTCGCCGGCGGTGATGCAGAATCAGCCAGTTCGGGTTTCGCAGCGAAGGGCGGACACGCTCTCGACTGTCTTTTAATACCTGTTCAAGGATTGGCTGCGCTCGCATGGAAAGTGGTTAGATGTAACCCAAGTCTCGCAGGCGCTGCTCAAGGATTGCCTTCTCTTTCTGGTCGAGCTTTTCGGCATCGTCGCGAAGAATCTCTTGCAGAACGAATTCCAGTAACGACTCGATCGTTTGAAATTGCTTGCCGAATCGCTGCTCAGCCGCAGCGCAGAGTTCTTCCGGCAAGCTCACCTGCCTCTGGGCGGTCATTTTCCGATGGCTCCCCGTATCCGATCGCGAACCGCAGTCATAATCATTTTGTCGTCATCGTCCAGGCCAAACATCAAAGACAGTCCACCAAACGCGACATAGGAAGCGACCAGCGCCACGCCAATCCAGGGCCACAGCGGGTGATGCTGGCCCGCCACAAATTTTATGCCGACGGCGACGCCCAAAGTCAAAAAGGCGGGCACTATCAGGCGAAAGTAAGTCCGGTTGTAGGGCGAGAGATGCAACGCAATACGAACCTCGCGCAGATAAAAATAATTGCTTACCGCATTAGTCACCGCCGCTGCTGCAGCCACGCCCAGCATTCCGAATGGTCTCACCAGGACCAACGTCGCGGCCACTACAAAAATCGCCATCATCGCCTGGATACGAATCAGACGGCGCTGGTTGCCAGACATCAGCAGCAAGTAGCCAACCGAGCCCACACCCGTGTTTATCAACTGACCAAGCGTACCGACGATAAGCACCGCCCAACCTGGCCCGAATGTCGGGCCGAACAGCAGCATCAGCGGTTTGGAGAAAATCATCACGACGAACGCCAGCGGCAAGGTCAGCCCGAAAATCCACTTCGTGAGTGTTTGAAAAAGTCTGCTCAGCAGGGCGTGCTCTCCGCGCGCGTGCAAGTCAGCAATAGTGGGCGAGAAAATCTGGTTTACCGACTGCAGAACGATCGCCACAAAACCAACAAGCGTGGCCGCGACCGCGTAGATACCGACATCCCGCGCGGCAAGGAAAACTCCGAGCAGCACCTTGTCGGTCTGGGACAAAATAAATTCTAGAAAACTTACTCCCAACGCGGCCGCCGAAAAACAGAAAACCTCTGGTTCCATTGCGAGCGCGCTCTCCGGAGACCGCCTTGCCTGCGGTGGAGTCATTTTCCAGGCCATGGAAATGAGCAGAAAAAGAACAACCGCACTCGCCGCCACCTGCGAAAACAAATAGCCACGCAGCGCCAGACCGGCGCTTAGCACAATGACGCCGATCACGATGCTCAGCGGACTGCCAATGAAATTCGTTATCAAGGTGCGGACTGCGACGTCCTTGTAACCGGCAAGAATTTGCCCGCAAAATGAGGTCAGTCCTCCCAGTGCAAGCAAGGCCGCAAAAAAAGGTAAGTATGGAATGAGCGCCGGCGTGTGGTAGATGCGCTGCGCTAACCAGGGTCCAGTGACCATGACTGCGATCGCCATGACCCCATTGCTGATGAGCAGCACCGCTGACATCCGGCGGAGAAACCCGTGCAGCCGCTGCCATTGCCCAGTCCCCGAGTACGCCGCAACAAAGCGGGTTGCGGCTTGCGGCAAACCCAAACCGTTGAAGATTCCCAGGAACCCCACAATCGTCATGCCGAGCGCGTAAATGCCCAGCCCATCCGCACCCAGAACCCGCGCCACATAGATTTTGAACAGATATCCGGCGGCTGCGGTAAACAGGCTGCCGCCAAAAAACACCATGGAGTGCCCTGAAATTTTGCCCATGTGACTGCGAAATTGGGCCTGCTGGTCTGCCAGGGATGGCGACTGCGGCAGTTCGATTGTTGTGTCGGAAGTACCCAAGATATGTCGTTGCTCCGTTGCTTTGCCAGCCACGTTATTTTGAAGATTATCGCAGAGTGCCTGGCTGGGAGCTCGACAGAATTTCCGACAGTTGCTCGGGCATTACGGCGCGCACCAAGCGATCCCGGAGATTGGCGGGAGGAATCGCCCCCCTCAACCTGCTGGGAATATTCAAAAGATCATCCGGATACTTCAGCATCTGTGCCACTCCAAAGCGAGCGTACTGGGGCGCATAACCAACATAGGCGTGTCGCAGCCATCCGCACAGAAAGGCCGGGATTCCGACAGTTGCGCACTCGAAGGCAGTCGTAGATTCGACGGTCACGGCGCACCACGTGTTCCGAAGGATCTCATTTGACAGCGGCGCCACGACAATGCTCACCTCTCGTTGCTCGTCCTTACTCAACACTCGACTCAGCATTCGCTGGCGCTGGCGTGCGCTCTCAAACGGATGAAGCTTCAGCACAAGTCTCTTCCCCGCTAACCGGGCTGCCACGCACAAGCGAGGCACAATTTCCTTATAAATGGCTTCCGGGCGCCAGAGATCGGTTTCATAGGGCTCGGTGAAGAAGACGATCCAGGGCGCGCCATCACTCCATAGCTCGCGATCTTGCATTGGCGTGAAGGGTGCGCCGATGCAAAGACTACTGGCATCGACTTTGCACACGCGCTCCAGGTAATCCTTCTCCATTTCACCTTTCACCAGGTAGCTGGAAAAAGCCGGGTTCTTGAAGGCCATGATTCCGTCGAGAGCTCCGTGATGACAAGCGACCGCGGGAAGGCGCCGCTGGCGCGCAAGGAGCAGCGGAATCCTGGTATAGGGGTTCGAATCGTCCGCACTCAGGCAGGCAACCACGCCCCGCCGTTCGAACACGGTATTCCAGGCATCGCGAACCGCTACGCCCCACCGTAACCACCGCTTCGCATTGCTCAGCACGCCTAGTTGAGCGCTCACCGAGAATTCAGGTTGCGATCGAAGCGAACTTTGAAGTTCATTCCATCCGCTCTCCAGTTGCCGGAGTTCATCCTGGTCGCATCCTCGTTTCGCGAAAACGGCGAGCATTTCGGTCCGCACGTTTCGCGGAATGGGAGAGGTTTCACCAGTCTCACGGGCCAGTACGAGCAAGAATTGCTGGTCTGGCAAAACCTCCGCATAGCGAAATGCAGTCCGGGTGACATTCGAGTAAGCACTTGGGATAAGCACTACTGGATCGGGCGATCGTGCTGATGCTGCGGCAAAGTTCCGTCTCAAGAAATAGCGCGCGTCATACTTGTCATAAACCACCTGCCGCAGTTGGCGGAAATTCAGGTTGGCTGCAGCGCGTCCAATGCGACCGACGCTCCGGGCGACCCGCCGTCGAAGGCCAGTGCCGAGCACTCTTAGCGGGCATTGCAGTTGCAGGCGGAGCGCTTCCGCAAGTGGCGACGGCCGCGTGACAGTCAGTGCTTCGCAGGTTCCAATTTTGTTGGCCAGGCGTTGCACCAGTCGCAGGTCCTGCATCTCCGGTTGCAATAGAAGTCCGATCACATCCCACCAGTCGATGCCGAAGCGGTCCACTACTCGCCCCATGCCTAAGCGCAGCAACTCGCGCCAAGCCAACAAATCATCGACTTCAACGGCGAGATCAAAAATGCTGAACACCGGGCATCCGAGTTTATGACTCCAGTCGTCGTAGGACGACTTTGGAGCTTTGCCCAGGTCAACAACCAGATCCCACCGGTCACGAACCCGGAAACACTGGAAGTCATCTTCGGGATGAAGGAGGAGAATCTTCATTAGGCAACTGAACTGAACAACTACGAGCGGAAGCTCATCGCAAAATCAGCGTCCAATCGAGCGGCGTTCCTTTTTCTATGTCGCAGGCAGCATGCTGTCCGAGAACCTCTTTCAGATACCGGGGGTGCAGGCCGTCAGAAGGGCGAACCGACCGCACGTTCTGCGCCGTGAAAGCCTCTCCTCTCTTTATATTTTCGGCAACGAAAAGCGAGCGCCGAAATTTGAGACTCTCAGCTTCTCGTGCAAACGGAGCAAATTGAACGGATCCGAGAGCTTTTTCCGTTGTGCGCACCGCATCAACCATCGCCTTGAATTCCTGCGGTTCGAGCGAAAATGCGCTGTCGGGGCCACCATCCGCGCGACTCAAACAAAGATGCTTTTCAATGATGCACGCCCCCAGAGCGACAGCGGCAACAGGTGCCGCTATGCCCAGCGTGTGATCGGAAAGTCCCGCGAGACAATCGAAGCGCCGGGCCAGTTCCGGGATGGTACGCAGATTGGCTTCCTCGGGCAACGCCGGGTATGCGCTCGTACACTTCAGCAACGCGATCTCGGTTGCCCCCGTTGCGCGCGCGGCCTCGATCGCTTCTGCAATCTCCTTCTCGCTCGCCATGCCCGTCGACATGATCAAGGGCTTGCCCGTGCGCGCCATCTTCTGAATCAACCCAAAATCGACCAGTTCGAACGATGCAACTTTGTGCGCAGGCACGTTCATCTGCTCGAGGAAATCCACCGCCGTCTCGTCGAACGCGCTCGAGAAACAATGCATGCCGAACCGCTCCGCCTCATCCTTCAGCTTGGGCTGCCATTCCCAGGGAGTGAATGCTTCCTGATAGAGATCGTGCAGTGTGCGGCCATCCCAGAGCGTCCCACCCGTGATGCGGAAGCACTCTTTGTCGCTGCGCAGCGTGATTGTGTCGGCTGTGTAGGTTTGCAGCTTGACGGCGTCGGCGCCAGCATCTTTCGCGGCGTGAATTATGCGAACTGCCTGCTCGAAACTCTGATTATGATTGGCGGAAAGTTCGGCAACGATATAGACGGGAGCGTCGGGGCCAACGTGCCTGCCCGAGATGACCATGTCACGCATTTGGCCTGCCCCCGCACTGCAAGATAAAAAGCAAAGCTGGCTGACCGCCGACCTCGGCGTCTCCTTCGCGGCGAAAACCCGACGACTCAAACAGACGAATGGAGGCGCGATTCTCCGGCTTGACCAATGCTTCCACGCGATTCGCGGAACGGGACCGAGTCAGCATTTGGGTCGCAAGCGTGATCAATTCCCTCCCCCATCCTGATCCGCGAAATTCGGGAGCCACCGACACAGAGAGTATCGCGCAATCTTCCTCCAGGCGAAATCGCACAACGCCCACGGGCTTGCCTTCCTGATTCTCGCCAATATAGATGACGGACTGCGGGTCAATAAGTCTCTGCGTAAACCAGCGCTGGTGGCCCTCCCACGCGACGGGAGCGGAGTGAAACGAGGCTTGCCGCACGTCCGGATCATTGGCCCAGGAAAACAGCACCCGGCAGTCTGTCTCGCGGCAGTGGCGAACTCGTAGCTCGCGGTTGAGCATGGCCGCTTTTACCCGTTCGGCGCCCAACCCATCCACCAGTTCACGGCCGTGGTTCGACATAGCCTCGCGAATCTCTCGTGATTCGATAAGACGACACAGCGTCTCTGTGAATTTCAGCGAATCTAACTCGGCAGTTCCTCCTGCGCACACGGCAGCGGAAAGCTTCGACAAATGCTCGGCCGCCCCTCGTTGATTTTCGGCAATTACAAAAAGCAACGCAGGCAAGCCCATGTAGCACAGTTCGTAGGACGTGCTGCCCGCACCGGAAACGGCAAGGTCAGCCCACGCCATAAGCGCCGGCATGTCGAGCGCGTTGGTAACGATCCGCACTTGAACTGGCGACCTTTGCTGTGCCGCTTGCAAGTCTTGCAGGTGGGGATTCCCGCCTCCGGCGACCAAAACGACCTCAAGATCGGCGCGCTGGAGACTGGACAGACTCTCGAGGATTCGCAAGCTCAGATTGCTTGGATCGCTGCCCCCAATCGTGATAAGAACTTTGTTCGCGCGCTCGGCAATGGTTCGCCTCCAGCCCAGCCATGGCCGGAACTCGTCGCGGAGCAGCGCGTAGGACGGCCCCAACAGAAGCCACGTGTCCGGCTGGCGGTTGGAGTACATTTCCGGACGAGCGTGCAAGTTCTGGTTAAGGACCCAGCGAACCGGATAGGCGGATGCGTGCGCGAAGTCATCCACCGTCAGAACCTGATGGCCCGCTCCGCTCACCACGGATTGCTCACAAACTCCGAAACCGTAACCATCAAGCACAACCCTGCCCGGTGTTGAATTCAAGAGGCGGCTTACAACCTCCTGGGGGAAATGCTCCGATGTAAGGGCCTCCAGGCGGCAACCTTCTGCCCGGACGCGCTGCTCGATTGTGGGCGATCCTTCGGGCACAAGAAAGGTCACGCCGCCGCCACCGCGATTCCACGTTTGGGCAAGTGCCAGACAGCGCATGACGTGGCCAGTTCCGATTAAGGTTCCGCAGTCGGCGCCGATGATAAGGTGCCCTAACGTTTCCAAATTCCAATTCTCCCAACCCGCTATGCGCGAACCTTGAACACTGGCTGAATCATCTCGCCTTCAAGGTGCTCTGCCGGATTCGGCTCTTTCAGCCACTTCGCCAGCGTTTTGCACACCTCCGCATAGACCTTGAGCGTTTGCTCCACGGCCAGCGGATCGTGGGCTGCCGTCATACTGTGAGTTGCCAACAGCAATACGCCGCGCTTCACGCATTCCTGGGTAAAAAGGCTCCGCACCATCAAGCTGTCTTTGCCGTCGGCATCGAGAAACTTGATCAGCGACCACGACGGATAACCAATGCACTTGAGCTGATCCTGCAAGCCCGCTTCTTTTGCAAGGACGTTGAGTCCCTCCTGCAGGACACGCCCGTTGGCTTCAATCCGGCCAAGGGCGTCGGTCGTTTGCAGCACCTCGAGCACCTTGATAGCAGCCGCCATCGAGGCCACCTCGCCTCCGAACGTAAAGCTGAAGAAGATGTCCTCAAAAACCTTCATCGCGTCGGCTCTGCCCACCACACACGAGATCGGAAATCCGTTGCCCATCGCCTTGCCGAAGCAGGCAAGGTCTGGAGTAACTCCAAACTTCTTCTGCGCTCCGCCAAGCCCGAAGTGGAACCCGCTGCAGATTTCGTCGAAGATCAAAAGCGCGCCGTGCTCGTGGGTGAGAGTCTTCACGCCTTCGAGAAAACCTCCGGCGGGAGGCCAGAAGTTGACTGGTTCCATGATCACGGCGGCAAACTCGCCGGGGTGGTCGTTCAAAAGGCTTTGTAACGAACCGAGGTCGTTGTAAACGAATGGATGCGTCAGAGCGCGCACGGCTCCGGGTACACCCGCGTTGCGCGTAGTGCTGCCAATGTACCAATCCTGCCAACCGTGGTAGCCGCAACAGGCGATGCGTTCGCGTCCGGTAAAGGCGCGCGCGGCGCGCACCGCTCCCGACGTGGCGTCCGACCCGTTCTTTCCGAAGCGCACTCTCTCAGCGCACGGAATCAGGCGCACCAGGCGCTCGGCGAGTTCCACCTCAAGCGGGTGCGGCAACGAGAAGCTGTGGCCTTGGCTCAGTTGCTCCGCAACCGCCTGATTCAATTCTTCGTGCGCATAGCCGAGAATGTTCGGCAATAAACCCTGGATATAGTCGACGTACTCATTGCCATCTACATCCCAAACACGGCAGCCCTTGCCTTTCGCCAGGAACATGGGGGCAACGCCCTGGACGTGTTGGTTGGCGCCCTTGCTAAAAGTCTGGGACGAACCCGGGATCGTCTTGCTGGCGCGCTCGAACCAGGCTTTTGACTTTTCGATGGATCTCCGGGGCGCCGCCGCTGCCTGCGCGTCTTCAAAAAGGCTCTTGTAATATCCACGATTGGAAACAATCTCCGAGTTCATCCTGTCGAGCCCGGGGCTTTTTTCCAGCAATTCCAAAACGTCCTTCATTCCAAACTCCCCCTTATCTCGCATGGCCCGATACACGGCTCGGATAAATTCCAGATCCTGCAATTCGTCGACCGTCCAGCGGTAGTGCTGATACAGGGATGTCGAATCGCTCTCGACATTCGCCGTACGAAACTTTTCCGATCGCAGGTACGGAGTCACATGCTCTCGTTCCGAGGTCTTGGTCGCTTCATGCCATGCCTTTTCCAGGGCAGAAAAGGAAAACACTTCCGTGTCCAATCCATCCGGGTAACTGCGCACCATTGCATTGGATGCGTAATCGAGATCGCCGCGTTGAAACCGGCGCACCACGCGGTCAATTACTTCGGGATCAATCAGAGGACAGTCGGCCGTGATGCGAACAACCCAGGCAGCTTTTTCCGCCCGCGCCGCACTGTAGAAACGATCAAGCACGTCGTTTTCGCTGCCGCGATAGCAAGGGATGCCATCGCGCCTGCACATGTCAGCGATGGCATCGTCCGCCCGATTCGTTGACGTTGCTACCACCACTCGATCGACCAGGCTAGCGCGTTTCACGCGTTGCGCCACGTGCCACAACATCGGCCGTCCGTCGATTTCAGCCATGCTCTTTCCAGGCAGCCGGGTTGATCCCATGCGAGCCTGAATGATCGCGACCGTCGGACCGTCCACGGAACTGCTCGTCCAGTTCAGCGCTTGAGGACGTCCTTCACTAGACGACTTCTTGGCTGCTTCCACCACCAGAATCAGATCCCGCCCCTGTTCAAGATCGATCAAGGGCCCCGTTCCTCTCCCCAGAGATTCCAGGAAGTGCCGCATTTCGGCAATGTACATATCGTTGGCTTCGAACACATACGGAACGCTGTGCCAGCCCGGCTCTTCGGCCGAGAACCAGCGCACCTCCTGCGAAGTGAAATCCCAGAGTGCGGTTCCGGTTTCAGCCACGACTTTGCAAGTGCGCGTGTAGGTCCGCTGCACAAAGTCCAGGTGCAGCTCGGCCCGGCGCCGTTCCGGAAAAGTCAGGTAGATCCAGGCCGAGTCCTCGACGTCCACCTCCAAACCGCTGAGATGTTCGGCGCGACAACTCACTTCTGTCGGTCGGCCCAGCAGCCAGCAAATGTAGTCCAGTTCGTGCGAGCCATCGAGGATGATTCCACCGCCTAGCTCCTTTCGCGCGCTGTAGCTTTCCCGGTAGTTCTGCCACGGGCGCCAATCTGGAAGATATTGACCGGCTTCGACGTTCAACCAGAGCACCCGGCCGATTTTGCCCGAGTCGATCAGTTCCTGCAGAATCTGCAGCCCCGGATGAAAGCGCAGGTTGTAGCCGATCTGCACACTGCGGTCATGGCGGCGTGCTTCCGCAATCAGAATCTCGACTCCACTCGACTCGTGGGACAGGGGCTTTTCGATGAAGACATGGGCACGCGCGCGCAGCGCCAGCAGCGCTTCCTCCACGTGGAAGACTGGGGGCGTGCAAACCAGCACAAGATCTGGTTTGAAATTCTCGAGGGCCTCCCCGTAATTCGAAAACAGTTCGCCCTCGACGTCCTTTCTGCATTGTTGCAGCGCCTCGGCGTTCGTGTCGCAAAAAGCGAACTGCTGCAACCCCAGAGACTTCAGATTCTTTGCGTGCCGGCGCCCGATAGAACCACAACCGACTACCAGCGCGCGATACTTTTCCCAATGCGCCATTGTGGACATGAGATTATTCAGGACGCTTCGACGCGAAAGTCGAATTCCGGTCGTCCTTCCCCGCGTAATGAGTCAACACTTTGCGAACTGCGCGGACGACATCCTCCACATCCTTTGCGGTCATGGAATGGAACATCGGCAGGCTGATGAGCTGCTCGTATGCCTTCTCTGCGATCGGAAAAGCTCCATCGTTCAACGGGAATCGCTCGCGATAATACGGATGCCGATGCACAGGAATATAGTGCACGTTCACTCCGATGTTCTCCGCACGCAGCGCGCGAAAAATTTCTCCTCGGCCCGCGGAAAGCGCTTCCAGATTGAGGCGAATAGGATACAAATGCCACGCCGGAACTACGCCCTGCCGCACGCTGGGCACGAGCACGGGCAAGTCCCGGAACTCGCGCGCATAGTCAGCCGCGATTTCCCGGCGGCGGGCCAGATTGGCTTCGAGTTTTCCCAACTGCGAAAGTCCCAGCGCACAGGCAATATCGGTCAGCCGGTAGTTGAATCCGAGCATGACCATTTCATAGAACCACTCCCCGGACTCCTGCCGCTCGCGCGCTTCGCTGCTGATGCCGTGATTGCGGAAACGTCTCAGGGTGTCAGCCAGCCGCGCATCATTAGTCGTGACCATGCCGCCTTCGCCGGTAGTCAGATGTTTCACCGGATGAAAGCTGAACACGGTCATGTCGGCAAGGCCGCCAACGCGTTTGCCTTGGTATTCTGCGCCGAGCGCATGGCAGGCGTCTTCGATGAGAAAACCGCCTTGCCTCTTCGCGATCTGTCTCAGTTCCGCAAGCCCTGCTGGATGCCCCCCATAGTCAACCGCGATGATGGCCTTAGTACGAGAGGAAACCTTGCGCGAGACTTCTCGCGGATCAATATTCAGCGTGTCTTCGCAAACGTCGGCGAATACCGCCGTCGCTCCCTGATAGAGGACGCAGTTAGCGGTTGCGCAGAACGTTAAGGGAGTGGTGATCGCCTCATCCCCGGGCCCCAAGCCCGCGGCAAACGCCGCTCCGTGCAACGCCGCCGTGCCGGAACTGAAGCTGACCGCGCATTTGGCCTCGACCCACGCGGCGAATGCTTCTTCGAACTCCCCGACCTTCGGCCCCGTCGTCAGCCAGTCCGACTTCAGCACATCCACCACAGCCCGGATATCTCCGTCATCGAGGCTTTGCCGACCGTAAGGCAGCAACTTGTCGCGCACGGGAGTGCCGCCGTGAATCGCGAGCGGCTCTAACTTTGTGGGTAAGGCACTCATTGCTAGGCGGCGGGCACCGCCTCCGCAGCCCTCGCTTCCGGGGCGACCAATTCTTCCAGCTCACGCCGCGTCAGCCAGTGTTCGTTGGTGTCACTAGAGTAGCGAAAGCCCTCGGGTAGTGGCTTCGCGTTGGTCCAGTTTTCCGATTTCCACCAGGGATGTGTCGGCTGAATCACGAACATCTCATCGGTGACCAGTGCATGTCGCGATTCGTCGTCGGAAACCAGCACCTCGTGCAGCTTTTCTCCCGGACGAATTCCGATGTATTCCACCTCGCATCCCGGTGCGATGGTCTCGGCCAGATCCACCAGCCGCATGCTCGGAATCTTCGGAACAAAAATCTCGCCGCCGTGCATCTCCTCGATGCAACGGATCACGAACCTCACACCTTGCTCCAGCGTCAGCCAGAAACGCGTCATGCGCGGGTCGGTAATGGTGATTTTCCCGCGCCGCCGCTGTTCCAGAAAGATCGGAATCACGCTGCCGCGGCTGCCCACTACGTTCCCATAGCGCGCGCAACTGAAACGGGTATCCTTCGTACCTGCATAGGCGTTCGCCTGCACAAACATTTTCTCCGCGCACAGCTTGGTCGCGCCATATAAATTAATCGGATTGACGGCCTTATCGGTGCTGAGTGCGAGAATACGGCGCACGCCCTGATCGATGGCGGCATCGATGACATTCCGTCCGCCCATGATGTTGGTCTGGATCGCTTCGAACGGGTTGTACTCGCAAGCCGGGACCTGCTTAAGCGCCGCCGCGTGCACTACCACCGTGACTCCGGCGAAAGCGCGCCGCAGCCGGTCAACGTCGCGAACATCGCCAATGAAATACCGCAGGCTGGGATCATCGAAACCGGATGTTCTCATCTCGTGCTGCTTTAGTTCGTCGCGGCTGAAAACGACGAGCCGGTGCGGGTGATAGTGGCGCAGCATCACTTCCACGAATTTCTTCCCGAATGATCCGGTCCCGCCGGTGACCAGTATCGATTCGTGCGCCCAATTCACCATCTATATTCCCCGATTGGTCTCTCCAAAAGGACAGGAGAAAGGTTTGACCCTTGCAAGGTTTCGTCCGCTAGTATAACTGAGTAATTCCGCCGTTGGCGGTAAAGCCGAAACACGAAGAAGCAATAGCTGGGCTGGAATATTTGGCCGGTTCCAACTCTAAGAATGCTAGAATCAGGCGATTCTGCATAGACTCCGCTTCGTCGTCCGGTGAACGCTCAAACGGAACTGCCGTGCTCCGCTGCGTCACCGGCGTGATGGTGTCTGGGGTTAAGGACTGTCAATGGCATTAGGCCCTTTGGTTCCTAGGAACGACGAAATGCGCGAACTCCGCCCCAGTGAAGGGACGGAACTGCTGAAGCCTTTGAGCTCGGCACTTTATAACGTGCTGCCCGCGCAGGAGTCGAGTCTGCGCGAGTATTTGCGTGTCCTCATCAAGCGCAAATGGCTTGTCATTTCTTGTATCGTGGGCATTTTTGCCGCCGTGGCCATCGCCAGCCTTCGCGAGACGCCCGTCTACGAAGCGGCCGGACAAATTGCGGTGAACAAGGCGGATTCGAACCTCATCAGCTTCAAGGATTCCATGCCGGTCGTCGAATACTACGATCAAGGCGATTTGGACACGGAGGTTCGCATTATTCAAAGTGATCTGCTCGCCCTCCAGGTCATCCGGCAACTGAATCTAGACAAGCGACCAGAGTTCGGCGGTCACCCTGATCAGAAGCAAGCCAACTTGGTGGCCGATTCGTTGCAAACAGATTCCAACCGCGCCACCGCTGTGTTGGGAGCCTTCCTCGGCGGCCTCCACGTTTCGCTCATTCCCAACACGCGGATCATCGAGATTCATTACAACAGCACCGATCCACAGCTCGCCGCCAGCATCGTCAATACACTCGCCGCCACTTACGTCGAGCAGAACTTCAAGACCAAGTTCGAATCCACCATGCAGGCTTCCGACTGGCTTTCCAAGCAACTCGTCGACCTGCAGATGAAGGTAGAAACTTCGCAGGAAAAGCTGGTCCGCTACCAGAAGGAACACGAAATCCTCGGCAATGACGAAAAACAAAACATCACGACCGAGAAGCTCGACGAAATCAACAAGGAGTTGACTTCGGCCGAATCGGACCGCATGCAGAAGGAAGCAATCTACCGTCAGACGCAGTCCACCGATCCCGATGCCATCGCCGCCGCCATTGTTACGGGAAACCCGGGCGGCTCTGGTCTTCTCGATTCTCTGCGCGCGCAGCAGGCTGCGCTCCGGATCCAGGCGGCCGACCTCAGCACACAGTTCGGCCCCTCCTACCCGAAAGTTGCCCAGCTTAACAATCAACTCAAGGAAATCGATCACCAGTTGCAGTCGGAAACCAACAAGGCTGTGGATCATCTCCGGGGCCAGTATCTGGCCGCCTTGCAACGGGAAAACTTGCTGCACGACTCTTTCGAAAAACAAAAACAGGAAGCCAACAAACTCAACGAGAGCGCCATTGAATATAGCTTGCTCAAGCGCGACGTCGAATCCAACCGGACGCTTTACGAAGGACTGCTGGAAAAGCTCAAGGAAGCCGGCGTCACCGCCGGCCTGCGTTCCACCAATTTCCGCATTCTGAAGCCGGCGCGCGCCCCGTCGCTACCGGTCGAGCCGAACATACCGCGCAACCTTTCTTTCGCGCTCGTGCTTGGTGTCATCTCAGGCTTGGGGCTGGCTTTCCTGCTGGAAAACATGGACAACACCGTCCGGACGCCGGAACAAGCGCAAGCTCTTTCGGGCTTGCCCTCTCTGGGCATGATTCCTATGGGATCGAAAACGACCACTCATGGAACGGCGGCGAATCGGCTGGCCCTGACGTCCTCGAAGGAAGCTGTCGAAACCGTCACTCAGGTTCGGCCGCAGTCGCAAATGGCCGAATCGTATCGCGCCTTGCGGACTTCCCTCCTGCTGTCAAATCTGGGAGCGCCGCCCAAGGTGATCATGGTGACCAGCGCCCGGCCGCAGGAAGGCAAAACGACTACCAGCATCAACACCGCGATCGTTCTCGCGCAAAAGGGAGTGCGCGTCCTTCTCGTGGATGCGGATTTGCGCCGGCCAAGTGTCCACAAGACTCTGGGAATGGGTCCGCGCAGCGGTCTCAGCAACGTGCTGACGGGCAGTGCCACGCTGCAGCAGACGATTACGATTTCTCCGCTCGTGCCCAACCTTTTCATTCTGCCCGCCGGCACTCCGCCGCCTAACCCTGCAGAATTGCTTGCATCCGCCAACATGCGGGACCTGATCACCGAGTTGCGCGAACAGTTCGACCATATCGTTCTGGATACTCCCCCAACCCTTTCGGTGACGGATGCGGTTGTGCTGTCGCCTCGGGCCGACGCCACCATCCTCGTGATTCGTTCGGGCCAGACGACAAAACAAGCTCTCCGCCGTTCGCGCGACATTCTCATGCAGGTCAACGCTCACGTTGCGGGCGTGCTTCTTAACGCTGTCGACTTGACCTCTCCGGACTACTACTACTATTACGAGTATCAAGGCAAATACACGCACTACTATCAGGAAGAGCCGCTCGGCCCCGCAAACGAGTCCGGAACAAAGGCGGTTTCAGGCGGAGCCTAAGACGAAGCGACGCCCGGATGCGGTCGAACTGTTTTTAGGAGAGCGATTTCGGCAACAGGTTTTACTGCCAGTGGCCAAGACGCACTGGCACTCGCACCATGGCAACTCCTCTTTCAGAACGGAAACGTCGGCAACTGGCCGCCGGATTGGCGCTGCTTGCGCTTGCGTATCTGTTCCTGATTGGCAAAGAGTTCGCCGCCAGTGTCTATGCATCGCATTCCGATCTGGCGAAACTGGAACGTGCTGTACGGCTTTCACCCGGCAACGCCGATTATCGCCACCGCCTGGGAACGTTCCTGGCGTTTGCCGCCGGCGATCCTCAAGCGGCCGTCGCGAGCTTCCGTTCCGCGGTGGCGCTTAATCCCTACGATGCGGGTTATTGGCTGGATCTGGCAGCTTCCTATCAGGTAACGGGCGATCTTGACGGCCAGCGGGTCGCGCTCGATCGGGCGCTCGCGGCCGAACCCACCGCGCCCGACGTGGCCTGGAAGACAGCCAACTATTTCCTGGTGGACGGTCAGATCGATCGGGCGCTCCACGAATTCCGCGTCGTCATCGAGAATGACATCTCGCTTTCCGATGCCGCCCTGCAGGCATGTTGGCGCGTGCGCCCCGATGCCGACGCCTTACTGCAACAGGTAGTTCCCGCCCGCACTGATTCCCTGTTCGCGTTCCTCTCGCTGCTCATGACCAAACAGGAAACAGCGGGTACCATTCAGACTTGGGAACGCCTCGCCCATCTGCATGAGAAGTTCGACAGCTGGCGTCTTTTCGAATATATCCGCTACCTCATTCAAGTTCGCCGGCCCGACGCTGCTATGACCGCTTGGGAACAAGCTGCTCCCACCCTTGGCCTCTCCGCATATCTGCCTACGGACGACAATTTGGTCATAAACGGCGACTTTAGCCTCGACGTTCTAAACGGCGGCTTTGACTGGACTTACGTCAACCGCAACGGCGTCAGGCCGCTCCTCGATTCCAGCGATTTCCGCGCCGGCCAGCGCTCGCTTTCCCTGACTTTCGAGGGTCCAGGCATTGCGGACGCAGGCATTCAGCAGCTCATTCCGGTGCGGGGTGGAACCACCTACGATTTTTCTGCTTATTACAAGTCTGCGGACTTCGAAGGCGCCGGTGGACCGCAAATTGTCCTGCGCGACGCTTACAGCGGGGCTCCACTTTATACCAGCGATCCCTTGACCGATGCCGACTTTTGGAAAGAAGTGCATTCGAAAATTACCACGTCCGATTCCACCACACTGTTGAGCCTGACCATCGAGCGCTCCCCTGCCGGCAGTCCGATTCGCGGCAAGCTATGGCTCGACGATTTTCAACTTGCACCTGATTCCAACGACAGCAAGGACCACTCTTGAGTTCCGCCCTCGCCACCCAACCCGAACCCGCGCCCGTTGTGAAAGCCTCCAGGCTCAGGCTGACCAATTCAGTCCTGCTGGCTTCGGCCGGTTCCGTCTTATTGCTCGCGCCCCTTGCCTTTGGCGCCGTCGAGCCTTGGTCCATCTTTGCGCTGGAGACTTGTTCCGTGATCGTGTTCCTTGCCTGGGGATTGCGCCAGTGGCTCAACCGCCAGTTGGACCTTTCCCCCAATGCGCTTTATCCGGCGATGGCAGCATTTTTTGCGTTGGCGCTCATACAGTGGCTTACCGGAGCAACCGCCTACCGGCACGCAACCTACACGCAGCTTTTGCTCTATGCTGCCTACGGCATGTTGGCTTTTGTCACATCCCAGTCCTTCCGCCGATCCTCTCAATTCGATTGGGTGCTCAGGGCGGTTACGGTCTACGGGGCATTGGTGGCTTCGTTCGCCATCCTGCAAGGCATCGCTCCCAACGGTAAGCTTTACTGGATCTGGCCTTTGCAGCAAGGCGGCGCCATTTACGGACCCTATGTCAACCACAATCATTACGCCGGCCTGATGGAGATGCTCACGCCTTTTCCTCTGGTGCTCGCAGGAACGCGTTTCACCGACGGCAATCGTAAGATTTTCGTCATGGCCATCGCAGCTCTCATGGCAGGCAGCATCTTTCTCTCCGGTTCGCGCGGAGGAATGCTGGCGCTCGTCGCCGAAATTATCGTCCTGGCCGTCCTTGTTCTGGGCTCCAAAAAGGCCAGCTGGAAACAGCCTCTCTTACTGGGAGCCTTCCTGATTCTTGTCATTGGCTTCCTGGTTTGGCTCGGTGGCAACGAACTCACCCGCCGGTTGGCCAGCATCCATTCCGAAGCACATGCCGAACTCAGCGGTGGCACCCGCATCACCATCGATCGCGATTGCCTGCACATGTTCCTCCGCAAGCCCGTCCTCGGCTGGGGCCTCGGCACGTTCCCCATCGTCTACCCAGGGTTCCGCAGTTTTTATTCGACTTTCTTCGTCAACCAGGCGCACAACGATTATCTGCAACTTCTGGTCGAGGCCGGCCTTGCTGGATTCGGAATCGCCCTCTGGTTCCTCGTTCTGCTCTTCCGGCACGCAATCGCCAAATTAAAGGACTGGAACCAGACCACCACCGGAGCCCTCACCGCCGCCGCCCTGCTCGGGTGCATCGGTATCCTGGTGCATAGTTTTCTTGACTTCAATCTGCAGATTCCAGCGAATGCGGCCTTGTTCTACGTTCTTTGTGCCATCGTCACATCACCGCCATTGCAGGAATCGCACCGCCGCCGCGTGCTTCGCCGCCGTCAGTCTCTCGTGGAGCCGATGTTGCAAGGGCCCGAAATTCCACCTGCTTGATCGCTCCATCTTCGAGCCCAAAAGCTGCGCTAGCGGCAATGACGAGTTTGCGCAACGCACGAGCCATGGGAGGGTATCTAGTTCCTACTGTATTACTTAGGTAACAAACCCTTCTTTTCCGGTCATCGTCCGTGATATAACGCCCCTAGCTGCTCATTCAGGCTCTGATCTGGGCGTTTCGGGTTTTACGGCCTTTTTGCCGACTTTCGAAGCGCGAGCAGAGGAGGCATCGTGGCTGAAGCGCGTACCGGTAAAAGATTTCCACTGCATCTGCCGATCAAGATCCATAAGGAGGATTCCGCCGCGGAAGCCAGCGGAATCACCGGCGACCTCAGCGCCGCCGGCGTCTACATCCGCGCCGATGCTTCGCTCGAAGTCGGCTCGCCGGTGGAGTTTGAAATTGCTCTTCCGCCCGAAGTCACCGGGGGCAAAGAGGATGTAGTCATCCAGTGCCGCGGCCGCGTTGTGCGGACCGATGAACCTCACGCCGGCGCAGCGCCCGCAGAAACTCGCGGCGTAGCCTGCGTGATTGACTCTTATGAATTCGTTCGCAACGAGTAAGGGGAGCGCCATCCATGTTGAAGCTAATTCTGGCCGATAATCAGGCAATTTTCCGAGCCGGCATCGCGAAAGTGCTGGCCGTAGAAGACGAGATGCGTATCGTGGCTCAGGCCCAAACCGCCGAGCAGATGTTCATGGCGCTCGATAAGTTTCGCGCCGCCGTGCTGGTGATTGCCGGAGGGTTCCACTCCGACTTCAATGCCGTGCTCTCGGCCGCGAACAAGAACAAGACGCGCGTCGTGGTTCTGGCCGACACTGGCGAAAGCGCACAGCGCTACATGGCGACCGGCGCACACGGCGTCGTGTATCGCAATGTCACGAGCCCCGCGCTGGTCGACTGTGTGCGCAAGGTTGCCCGCGGCGAAACCTGGGTGCAGGACATGGCCGTCCCGAGCGAACTCACCGAGAACGATATGGTCGGCCTCAGAGTCCGCGACCGCCTGACCGCCAAGGAATTGCGCATCGTCGCGCTCATTGTCCAGGGATACAAGAACAAGGAAATCGCGACGCAACTCGGCACAACCGAGCAGGTGATCAAAAATTACCTGCGCAACGTCTACGACAAGATCGGCGTCTCCGACCGGCTCGAGCTGGCGTTATTCACCATCCATCACCGCATCCTGAACGAAGCAGCCGCGGCAACTGCGGCCGCAGCCGTTCCTCCCGCTCCGCAAAGCGCGGGAATTGCCAACTAGACTTTCGCTAGAAATGAAAAGGCCGCCCGCGGGCGGCCTTTTATACGCAGAACAGGATTTCCTCCGAAAATGAATAGACGCTCATTCGCCAAAGCATCAATCGGGGCAGCTAGTCTGCTTGCAGCGGTAGGATGCAATCAGCGGTCAGGGACACCCAGCAGCCTTGACGCAAACAAGCTCACTGCAGCCATGAAGCGGCTGGAATCCGCCGTTAAGAACATTGCAGGCGATGTTGACAAGCTCTTCGAGAAGCAGCGGACCGTACTTGTTCCCGACTTCCCTGCGGACCTCACTGAATTGCGGGTCGCGTACGATGACCTGCGCAGCACGACCGGTTATCGGGGGGAAACCGAGAGCGCGCCCTGACGGATCTGAGCGATCGGCAGCCGGAATCAACCCTTCGAGCTTCGCTTCCCGCTGCGAAATGGAACTGTCTTCTTCGAGCAACGATCCAGCTTCACATGGTCGATCAGGACGTAGATCATGTCTGCCATGGAGCTGAGCGAGTCGTCCTGCCGAATCGACGCCACCTCCCGATCAATGACCGCCTTGCATCCAGGAAACTTTTCCTTCAACTCCCGAGCCTTCAAGTCGAGATCATCCATTATCTTCCCCGTTTGCCGGATCGACTGCACCATTTTCGTTCTCTACCCGACCTTCTCCCCCACTGACTTTCCCTGCGTGAACAGATACAAATAATCTGGTCCCCCGGACTTCGAATCCGTTCCCGACATATTGAACCCGCCGAACGGATGCGCGCCCACCATCGCCCCCGTGCACTTGCGGTTGAGATAAAGGTTGCCGACGTGGAATTCGCGCACCGCGCGATCCAGCTTCTCGCGCGAACTGGAATAAACCGCGCCCGTCAGGCCAAACTCGGTGTCGTTAGCAATTTCAAGCGCGTGGTCAAAATTCCGCGACTTGATAACCGCGAGAACCGGCCCAAAGATTTCTTCCTGCTCCAGCGTCGACTTCGGCGGAATGTCCGCAATCACGGTAGGCTGAATGAAGTAGCCTTCGCCCGCGTTCGTGGCACGCGCCCCGCCCGTAATCAGCCGCCCATCCTTCTTGCCAATTTCAATGTAGCGCAGAATATCGTTCATCGAACCTTCATTGATGACCGCAGCCATGCCCGGATTGCTTACCGGATCGCCGACCGTAATGCGCTCGACGCGTGCTTTCAGCTTTTCGAGGAACTTGTCGTAGATGCGCTCGTCAATAATCGCGCGCGAGCAAGCCGAACACTTCTGCCCCTGGAAGCCGAAAGCGGCTTGGGCAACGCCTTCAACGGCAGAATCGATATCGGCATCGGCATCGACGATGATCGCGTCCTTGCCGCCCATTTCGAGAATCGTGCGCTTGATCCAAAGCTGCCCCGGCTTCTGGCTGGCAGCCGATTGATTAATGTGCAGCCCAACTTCCCGCGAGCCAGTGAAAGCGATATAGCGGACTTTAGGATGAGCAACCAGCGCATCACCGAAACTCGCCCCGCCTCCCGGACAAAAATTCACCACGCCTTCTGGCATGCCGCATTCTTCGAGCAACTCAACGAACTTGGCAGCGATGGTTGGCGAATCGCTCGACGGTTTCAAAACCACGGTATTGCCGCTGACAATCGAGGCCAACGTCATGCCCGCCATGATGGCGCACGCGAAATTCCACGGCGGAATGACAGCTCCAACGCCCAGGGGAATGTACGTCAGCGTGTCGCGTTCGCCCGGCAACTGAACTGCCGGTTCAACCTTGGCAAAGCGCAGAGCTTCCCGCGCATAAAACTCGCAGAAATCGATGGTCTCGGAAACGTCGGCATCAGCCTCCAGCCAGTTCTTCGATACTTCGAACACCAGCCACGCCATGAATTCCAGCTTGCGTTCGCGCATGACATCGGCGGCGCGGAACAAAAGCGACGCACGCTCCTCGACCGGCGTATGGCTCCAGTGTCCGAAAGCCTGACAGGCAGCCTGAACGGCTGGCTCGACCTGATCCTTCCCAGCCTTCTGGTGCACACCCACAACCTGGGAAGGCGCGGCAGGATTGATAGACCGGATTTTGTCCGCGGTCTTGATGCGCTTGCCGCCGATGATCAGGTCATACTCGCGGCCCAGTTGGCCGCGCACTTTCTCGAGCGCGCTACGCATGAGGCGCACATTCTCTTCGCGCGTGAAATCGACGAACGGCTCATTCTTGAATGGTCCTTCATGCAGACGGACCTGCAAGCGAGGTGGGGCTTCCATCGTTGCCATAGAAATTCCTTTCAGACGGGAGTTAACAAGGATTGCAAACGATTATTTTACACCCGCGCAGAGCACTCAGCTTCCGCTTCCCCGTTCGTCGATAGTGGGGTCGGTTCGGATTTTGTCTTGATCGCTAGTCGGTCAGTTTGAAAATTGTCTTGAAGGGCCATGGCTTTAGCTTGAATTGTCTTGAAAGGGCACGGCTTCAGCCGTGCCGCACATGCCAGCCAAATCATCGTGGCTTTAGCCGCTGGGGGAATCCGCCCCGCGAACCACTGAGCCGAAAGATATCCCCTAAGTATCGTTCTAAGTCTATGATTTATAAATATGTTACGAGTAAATCCCTATTATTCAAAGATCTAGCGCGCGCCGGTCGCTAAATCTTTGACTTTAAAGGATCGCAACCAGAGGGGGATCCCTCGAACCGACGCATTTCGCGGCGTCATTTCGAACGCACGACATCCGGAACCTTCAAGGCAAATCGTGATCCGCTCGTCGCGCTGGATTGGTTCTAATTGGACAGCTGAAACGTCATCGTCACGTCAGTCTGAAAAGACGAAGGCTGGTCGTGCGACCGATAAGGCTGGTAACGCCAGCTTCGCACCGCCGAAGCCGCGGCGCGCGCCAGAAGCGGGTCTCCAACAAGAGGCCGAACCGAAGTGACCGTTCCATCTTCGCCAACAATGACTTCCAGGACAACATTGCCGGAACGACGCGCAGCGACCGCATCGGCTGGATAAGGTGGATCAACACGGCTCAAAAGGCGCTGCTCGGCCTCGTTCGGCGCAAGCCAAACAGCCGAGTGCGAAGCGATTCGTTTGCTCGATGATGCCTGCACCACTGGTGACCCAGCTTGCGCGCGGGTCTTATCCCGCGTCAAAGGTGCTTCAGGAACGTCACTAGCGACAGCGTGCGCGCTTGCAGTCGTCGGCGACTTCAGGCGGAAAATGACTTTCCCTTTGTCGTAAACCACAAGGTCGGTTGAAGATGCGGCCAGCAGGTTATCGGAGGAGCCAGTTGCTGGCGGCCTCGCCTTCGCTTTTGGTGGCTTCGTCGGCGGAACGTCAGCGCTTGCGGCAGCAGGAGAAGGCTGCGCCGGCGCTGCTGGCAAGGCAACCGGTGGAACACTAGCCATCACAGGCGAAGCAATCGCCCGCCGCGAACCGAGCCATCCAACCCGCGATCCCACCATAAAGCTGACCCCGATCGCGGCCAGAATCACCAGCGCACCGAGGACCAGAGTCCACCCCTCATATGCCTGCGCGACAGGCGCCACAGGCATCGCAGGTTCCTGAGAGTTGGTCGCAGTCAACTCAAAGGACCTCAGCAGGTCAATCTCGGACGGCGTCGCCGCAGAAACCTGATCCACAAGATGTTCAGCGGCGTGGCGAACGCGCGATGCCTCGCTGGCA
Source organism: Terriglobales bacterium (assembly GCA_049288625.1). Taxonomy (GTDB): domain Bacteria; phylum Acidobacteriota; class Terriglobia; order Terriglobales; family Acidobacteriaceae; genus Acidiflorens. The sequence goes on from JBAQIB010000038.1 coordinate 130,675, forward strand.
AATTCCTCAAGCAGGCTTTGGGAAGCCTCGGAAAACGCCCGCGGAACCGGCGAAACGACCTCTAGCACGCCGACCAGTTCAGGCTGGCTGCCAAGCTCCGGCAGTTCATCCGGTTTGTCATTGAACACAGGCACAACGGCCAGGGAACGGATCCCGAGAGTTTGCAGGGCGCTGGAATCCACGCGAGGATCCGACTCGGCATCGTGGCACAACTGGGATGTGCGACTGCGAACGCAGGCCGCGACAAGTCCATCGCGAGTATTGACGGGAACACCCAAGCCGGGCGCGTGTGGTCCGGTAGCCGCGCGCCACACCATCTCTTCGCCGCGCAGCAGAGCCAAGGCAGCGGTGCTGGCACCAGTCGCGTCGGCAGCCCGAACCACCAGTTCGTTCAGCACCAGGTCAAACGCGAGATCAGGTGGAAACGCGGTGGCAAGATGGTGCTCAAGTACGCGTGTAAGGTCTGGTGGGGGAAGCGGATAGAGATCGTGGGCCATCGGCTCGGACCTCCTCAAAGGACGCAAAACATGGGCAATCCCCCAGCTGCAGCCAGAAGTGGCGCAGCGGAAAACAGTCTCTCCGCTTAGTGTCCCGCGAAAGGCCAGGGAAGTCAATTGTGAGCTTGCTTGCCGACCGGCGGGTCACCATCAGGCACGCGCTCATGCGGGAGTGCGTGAACTGCCGAAGTTACAAGGGTGTAAGGACCTAGGGCGTTAGCGCCGGCTCCCGGCCGTGTCATACACTGAAACGACATTCTTGATTTTCGGACCGAGGGCGCTGCACGTTGGACTTCGGCTCCGAGGAGACTGGGAGTTCACGATGAGGAAGGTAGGGATTGTTTGCCTGACGCTAGCCCTGGCCTTCTTTGCTTCGGAACGACTTGGCTTTGGCCAAGCCAATCACGGTGAACTGCGACTCAAAGTGACGGACCCCGCCGGCCTCGGCGTCAGAACATCGGTCCGTATCGTGAGCGAAGCGAATGGGTATCGAAATACACTCGGCACCGATGACGAAGGCAACCTGATCGCGCAGCGGCTTCCCTACGGCGTATACAACATCGAAATTCATCAGCCCGGTTTTGCCAATGTCCTCGGGACCATCAATGTGCGCTCGTCGGTGCCGATGGACTACCAGCTCCAGCTGAAGCTGGCGGCAGTGGGCGAAGTGGTCAACGTCGAGGCCCAAAATACGCTGGTCAATCCCGAGCAGGCCGGTTCCATTAACCAGATCGGCTCCGAAGAAATTCAGACCCGCGTAACGTCCGTCCCCGGGCGGTCTATGCAGGACCTCGTGAATGACCAGCCCGGTTGGCTCTACGAAGGCAATGCCGTGCTTCATCCGCGCGGCTCCGAGTATCAAACGCAGTTCGTGGTGGATGGAATTCCTCTGACCGATAACCGCTCCCCCAGCTTCGGACCGGAGATGGATGCTGATGATGTGCAATCGATGAGCATCTACACGGCGGGAATTCCTGCGGAATATGGCCGCAAAATGGGAGGAGTGGTCGAAGTCAACACGCTGCACGACGCGCAGCCGGGCTTTCACGGCAGCGTGGTTCTTTCGGGCGGCAGCTACGATTCAGCGGACGCATTCGCACAGGGACAGTATGTGTGGGGAAAGAGCACGATGGGAGCGACAGCCAGCGGCAGCCGCACGGACCACTACTTAAATCCGGTGGTGCCCGAGAATTACGCCAACGCAGGAACGATTGGCGACTTTTCCGTGAACTATGAAATCAATCCGACGGAGAAGGACCGCCTGCGATTCATTGTCCGGCATGTGCTTGCGCGCTATGAGATCCCCAACGAACTGGTGCAACAGAACGGAGCGTACTTGCCGAATGCGGACAACACGACCGGCTGCCCACCAGGCCCCCCGGAGCCGAGCGATTGCGTTTTCATTCCTGGGGGGCAACTGCAGACCGGCGACAACTTTGAAACCATGGGAAGCGTTTCCTACCAGCACATTTTTTCCTCCGACGCGATAGGCTCGCTTCGCGGCATGGCCCGCGATAACTCAACCGACTTCTATTCCAACGATGCTTCATGGCCCCTCAATGCCGCCCAGCACAACGACTTCAAGGAGATCTATTTCAACGGCAGCGTCTCCATCCATCATGGCAGGCAGGAATGGAAGGCCGGAATCGAATCCGATGCTATCTTTCTGCACGAAAGCACCAGCTACGCAATACCCGACTGTGCAGATCCTAACGATCCGCAATGTCCTATCAATCTGGGGATCTTGGATTCCGGCGCGACAACCTTTGCCTTCGCCGGTAGCCGGCCGGACCTCGAACAATCGGCCTATATTCAGGATTTAATCCGTCTCGGCAATTGGACGGTCAATGCGGGACTCCGCTGGGACCACTACCAGTTGCTGGTGAACCAGAATTCGGTGAGCCCGCGAATCGCCGTCTCGCGCTACTTCCCTTCCGCCAGCTTAAGTATTCACGCCTCCTATGACCGGATCTTCCAGACGCCATCCTTCGAAAATATACTCTTAGCCAGTTCTCCGGCTGCAGAGGCCATCGATACCAGCGTGCCCGCACTGCAGCTGCCGGTCCGGCCTTCGCACGGCAACTATTATGAAGTGGGAGCCACGAAAGGTTTTTTGGGGAAGCTTCGGCTGGATGGGAATGTGTTCCGTCGTCAAGTGAACAATTACGCCGACGACTCCCAGATTCTGAGTACAGGGATCAGTTTCCCGATCGCACTTGACCACGCCATTCTCTACGGCGCGGAAGGCAAGCTGCAACTCCTGCAATGGAAGGGGCTTTCGGGCTTCGCCAGCTACTCCTATATCGTCGGGAATTCCTGGTTCCCGGTGACCGGCGGATTGTTCCTGGGAGATGACGCCAGCAACCCGACCAGCGGGCATTTCCCGGACTCGCAGGACCAGCGGCATAGCGTGCGCGCCCGTGTCCGCTATCAGGTCGTTCCGCGCTTGTGGGTCGCCTTGGGATGTGATTACAACACCGGACTGCCATTTCAGCCGGACTTGACCCCGCAGCAATATGCCACGGAATACGGTCAAGTGGTCATCAATCATCTCAACTTCAATCGTGACCGCATCAATCCTTACTTCACGCAGAATGCTTCGGTGGGAGTAGATCTCTACCAGCGGGAAAAACGCCTGGTACGCCTTCAGGGCGACGTCGACAACCTGGGCAACACGCTCGAAGTGATCGACTTCGGAGGGCTGTTCTCCGGTAATGCACTCGGCCCGTCGCGGCAATACACTCTTCGTCTGGTGACGACGTTTTAGCCCGCGGATCAATTTATCGAAAACCGCTCCATAAAGCTGCCTCTGTCCCGAACCAAGACCTTTGGAGTGAGAACAGAGCTTATAGTCGATATTGTGAGAGGCTGCGTGATGGGATCAAAAACAATTTTCTTTTGGCTGTTTACCGTTATCTTTCTCGGCCCGGGGAGACTCCTCGGGTCGGACACCCCGAGAGTTCCGACCAACGTCGCTTATGTGAGCGAAGAGGACGGCGGAATCAGCGTAATCGACTTAAGCACCCTGAAGGTGCTTCGCAGGGTCGAACCCAGTGGCCTCGCGCCACGGGGTATCGCCGTTACGTTTGACGGAAGATACGTCATCACATCGAACAAAAACACACGCGATGGGGCGGTCTTCAGTACGCTAGACCTGAGCTTGCTTAGACGAGTCCATATTGGCGAAAGCCCCGAGTTCATCAAGATCAATCCCGCGGGCGACCGGCTCTTCGCGACGTTCGAACCCAGTTCGGAGGGCGGACCTCCCGGAGTTCCCAATGCCCATGACAAAGCCAGTGACAACGACGACGAAAATAGGCCGCCCGCTCAGATCGCGTCATTCCACGTCGGGGACTGGGCGCCGGGCCCGGCGTCTACTGCGGGTCAGGAGACGGAGGGAATCGAATTTTCGCGCGATGGAAAGTTGATGCTGGTAACCAATGAATCGCAGGAAACCATCGGAGTATTCGACGAAACTACCGGTCGGCATCTGCGCGATGTCGATCTGAAAAGCTATGGAATCCGCCCCCGCGGCGTCAAGGTGTCTCCGCAGGGCAACAAGTACGCAGTGACGATGGAGGGCTCTGGAACGCTATTGACGATGGACCAAAACTTCAAAGCAATCAAATCTGTGCCGACAGCGGCCAAGCCCTACGGAGTCGCGTTCGACCGCGCGGGTAAGCGCATCTTCGTCTCCGCCGCACTGGCCGGTAAACTGCAGGTGTTTTCTTCGGACTCCCTGCAACTACTGGCGGAAGTGCCAACTGGCAAAAGGTGCTGGCATTTCACCTTCACCCCCGATGATTCCAAGATTCTATTGGCCTGCGGACGATCAAACAATATAGTTGTGATCGATGCCAATTCGTACAAACCACTTGGCACAATCGAAGGGTTCAAGCTGCCGTGGGGCATTGTGACCTACCCGACGTCATACGGTAGCTTGGGATTGCCATAGCGAAAGAACAGTGGGGGATCGGTCCCCGGAAGCTCGCAAAGCATCTTGGAGTAAAGGATTAAGGTTGCCAGCCAAAAATGCGGCGGAGTGACGGCAGCAGGCCAGACAGAACGCCGCCTGATCACTTTTCATGACCGTCCGCGCGGGCAAGGCATTGCGAAGATACTTAAGCGGCTTTGGTGGGGGAGTGCTTCCCGCCCGCTTTTCGCTGCTCGAGAACGACGGCCGCGCCGAGAAAGACTCCGATGATACCGAACGCGGCGAGCGCGACGAGCGCAACCATTAGGATGGGCATAAGTCCCTCCTCCATTAAATTCTTCATCCGGGGCTGCGCGCCGGCGGTGACGGCGATCACGGGGCTTTGTGAGGTTCAGATTCCCGTTTCTGTCACCGGCCGGGGCCGTGTGTAGGCGATCTGGCTCTCAAGGGCCATCGAGACTGGTACAGTTATTAACTACACGCCGTCGAGCCGGACGTGCACAATCCAAAAAGGAGAAGGGCTCGCATATGCGCATAACAGTGGTGGGTTCGGGATACGTCGGGCTGGTGACGGGCGCCTGCTTCGCGGATCTTGGTCATGAAGTTGTTCTGGTCGATAACGACGAGAAAAAGCTGGAGGCACTGCGGACCGGCACGGTGCCGATTCATGAACGCTTTCTGCCCGAACTGATCGAGAGGCATCGCGGAGGGCGCATCAAATTTTCCGGCGACCTGCAAGCCGCGACGCGCGCCAGCGAAGCCATCTTCATTGCGGTAGGAACTCCTCCCACCGAAAGCGGCGATGCCGACATGTCCTACGTGGAATCGGTGGCACGGGAGATTTCCGGCGCAGTCGACAGCTACAAAGTCGTGGTCGAGAAAAGCACTGTTCCCGTCTACACCAACCAGTGGATCCAAACAATCATCATGCGCAACGGCACCGATCCTGAGATGTTCGACATCGCCTCGAATCCAGAGTTTCTCCGCGAAGGCACCGCCGTCACAGACTTCCTGTATCCAGACCGAATTGTTGTAGGAGTGGAGACCGAGCGGGCTGCGGAAGTCATGCGGCAGATCTACGGACCCCTGACCAGTGGATGGTATTACGGGCGCGCCGACGCTATTCCCCGGCCCGACCGCGCGCAGGCACCTCCGCGGCTTATCATCACCAGCGCCAAGAGCGCGGAACTCATCAAGCACGCGTCCAATGCCTTCCTGGCGATGAAGATTTCGTTCATCAACGCCGTTGCTTCCATTTGCGAAACTGTCGGAGCGAACGTTCAACAGGTGTGCGACGGGCTCGGAACCGACTCCCGCATCGGGCCCAGGTTTCTGAACCCTGGGATCGGATATGGCGGATCATGTTTTCCGAAGGACCTGACGGCATTCCGGGCGGTGGCCAAGGAGAGCGGATACGACTTCCGCCTGCTGGAGGAAGTTATCCGTATTAACGAGGAGCAGCGGCACCGTTTTCTGCGCAAAGTGAGGAGCGTGCTCTGGACGTTGCGCGGCAAGAGGTTAGGCGTGCTCGGCTTGGCGTTTAAGGGCGGAACCGATGACACTCGGGAGTCTCCGGCTCTGCTGCTGGTACAAGAGTTGTTGCACGAGGGCTGCCGGATCTGCGCGTACGACCCTGCCGCAATGGAGCGCGCCAAACAAGAGCTTGGAAGCGGAATTGAGTTCGCAACGGACGCGTACGAGGCCGCGAAGGGCGCGGATGCGGTTCTGATCCTGACCGAATGGGAAGAATTCGCGACGTTAGATCTTGAGAGGCTGCGCGGAGTCGTGAAATATCCAATTGTGCTCGACGGACGAAATCTCTACGATCCGGCCGTTATGACCGAGCACGGATTTTCCTACTACAGCGTCGGTCGTCCGCCGGCGTTGCGCGAAGAAACACACGCCGCACGCGCGGCCCATAAGGGGCGGGCCTGAAACGATGAGCTCTCCACGTGCGCTGGTGACCGGTGGGGCGGGCTTTCTCGGTTCACATTTGTGCGATCGGCTGCTGGAAGAAGGCTACCGGGTAGTGGCTGCTGACAATCTGCTGACTGGGCGCGTTGAGAACATCGCACACCTGCGCAACGATTCGCGCTTCGAATTCATGGAAAAAGACGTTTGTGAGCCGGTGGATTGGGGACCGCTCGATTACATCTTTCACTTTGCCAGTCCTGCCAGCCCGGTGGATTACGCCAAACATGGGATTGCCACCCTGCGGGTTGGATCGTACGGCACGTTCGAAGCGCTCGAAGCGGCTCGGCACTGCGGCGCGAAATTCATGATGGCCTCGACCTCGGAATGCTATGGCGATCCGCTCGTACACCCGCAGCCTGAATCCTACTGGGGGCACGTCAATCCTGTGGGGCCGAGGTCAGTGTATGACGAAGCGAAGCGCTTCTCGGAAGCGGTGACGACGGCCTACCGCCGCTATCATAGAGTGGACACACGGATCCTCCGCATCTTCAATACCTATGGTCCCCGCATGCAACTCCATGATGGTCGGGTCATCCCGAACTTCATGTGGCAGGCCTTGCGCGGCGAGAATCTTACCGTCTTCGGTGACGGCAGCCAAACGCGCAGCTTCTGCTACGTGAGCGACGAAGTAGACGGAATTCTGCGCCTGGCGAAGTCCGATGAACACGAACCCGTAAACGTCGGAAACCCGGTGGAATTCACGGTTCTCGAGTGCGCCCGCAAAGTAATTGCCGTAACCGGCTCAGCCAGCAAGATTAAGTTCGAAGCTCTCCCGCAGGATGACCCGAAGCAGCGGCGGCCGGACATTTCAAAGGCCCGGCGTCTGCTCGGCTGGGAGCCGAAGATAGATTTGGAAAGTGGGCTGAAACTTTCGCTGGATTACTTTCGGAAAACGGTGCTGGCGGAGAGGCACTGAGTCTAGCGAGGTTGTTCGTCAAGCGACGGACCCGCTGCCAGCACCCCAAGCAGGCGCAGAATCTCCCCGCGCTCCGCCGGATCACTAAACACGAAGCCCACGCCCATGCCGAATCCAGGATGGGTCGCCAATACTTGCCCCTGGATTTTGAACTTCATGTCGGCTGTTCGGACCACGATTTCCACCCGGGATCTCCCCGCAAGCGGCGATGGCATCTCAACGTAACACCCGCCCTCGCTGATGTCGGAAAGCCGGCAGCGGTTAGGAATGCTCGTGCCCAGCCGGTACACTTCAGCTCCAATCGTGCACGGAATCCGAGCTTCGCCGCGGCGGTTGCCGGCAGTCCCTGGCCGAGCGGGCCCCTTGGTCTCGCCTCGTGGGGGGCTCGACCCAGTTGCGGCGGGCAATTTCTGTATCCCGTTCATTTGCTGTTGCACATCTTTCTGCTGAAGCCACGACCGAATCAGTCGCCGCGAGGCTTGTGGCACATCGAGAAAACGAATGCCGCTGCGTCCGGACGCATCCTGCCAGGTAACTTCCCCTGATAACCGAACCAACTGCTGCTGACCGGGAAGCGCAAATTCAAAATAAACTTTGCCGGCTTTTGGCAGACGATTGCCGGTTGTGATGGAAGTACCGTCGTCGCTCAGATCATTGAGCGTTCCTCCCAGATCGGGAGCACCGGGATAAGAAACGTTAACCGCAGATCGAACCGGCGAACGAGGACTACGGCGGTGCTCGCGGCGCATCAACCCGCGAGCCGCCTGCAAACTGAGGCGCAAGCGTTCCAGCGAGAGCGGGCGGTACAACACGAAGTTTGCGCCCAGTCCGAAGACAGGACGGGTGTTGAACTCTGCGTCTACGATGGCGATTAACACCGTGGCGCGATTCTTGGGGCACTGCCGCAGGCGCGCAAGAAATTCTTCCGAGGTCTGGTCGGCGAGATAGTCGAAAATGATTGCGTCATAGCGCTCCTCGCCCAGCAGCTTTAATCCGTGCGAGATCGAGGCCGTCGCTTCCGCCGCCATTCCCTTCTCGGACAAAACTGTCGTCAACAAACTGGCTGACTCCGGGTCCGAGCACACCACCAGCGCACGCAAATCCATGATGCTGGGATCGTAAGAGAGAAAGAGCACTCACCACAAGTTACCTGCGTCACGGGAAATATTGGTCGTTCGGATGTTGTCGCAGGTAAAACGCGAGTCTAGCCGGCTCTGGGGTTTGTCCGAAGCGTCCTCCGTCTTGAAACAGCTACGACTGGCTCGCAAGTAACTTCTTTGCGATTACCTTACGAAAGGCCAGGGACCGAAAGGCCGATGTACCCCGGTACTTTGACGCGGCCGCCACCTGTTCCTAACATCGACTTACTCGGCCGTGTATTCGGTGGCTATCCCCTGCCCGACTGCTCCCGAAGCGCGAGCTGAGAGCATCGACTTTTGCCTGCTCAGCAGGTGGGGACGAAAAATGAAAATCAGTGCGGGACATAACCGCAGAAAAGTTAGCGGCTTCAGCCTCGTGGAGATGGTGATCGCGCTCGCGATCGGCATGATCGTGACCGTGATCTCGGTCATGACTCTGATGCCTTTGCTGAATCAACAGCACGTGATCAACGCGTATGACACCAGTCTGGCAGCCATGCGACAGGCGCGCGACAACGCGGTGTCACAGCGCACGTCGTACTCGGTGACTTTTTCAAGCACCGCCTCGCCGAACACTATCGTAGTGGCGCCGGTGTCGCCCACGGGGGGAACGCACTGGACCGGCCAGCAGAGTACCGTCACCTACCAATTGCCTACGGATGTGAAGTTCCTTGCCCAAACGGGGCTTCCTAACTCCGCCACAGTACCTCCGACAGCTCCGGACGGCTACTACAGCTCCGCTCTGCTGCCAGTTGATTTCGGTTATACCGCCAACGGCGGCACCGGAGGATCACAAACAGTTTATTTTTGCCCTGACGGTTCCGCCCAGGACGCCGAGGACGGGACGGGAAACTGTTCGGGTAGCTGGGATGGGGGCGTGATTTATATCGCGCAATCGGGAAATCTGTTGAGTTCCCGGGCGATCACCCTGTGGGGTGCCACAGGCCGCATTCACGGCTGGCGCCTGTACCCCAAGAGTGGAGGAGGCTATCAATGGGTGCGGCAATGACACGGCAAAAAAAGATTTTTCGAGTACGACAAAATGCAGAGGCGGGGTTTTCGCTCGTCGAGGTGATGGTCTCGATGGCTGTGCTAACTGTGGGACTGGTGAGTCTGCTGGGCGTTTTCGGACTGGCGATGGCTACTACGCAAACGTCACAGCAGGACATGATCGCCAAACAACTGGCCGATGAAGCCTACGAAAGCATTGTCACCGCACGCAACACCACGCAGATTACATTTGACGACATCCAGAATGTAGGCGCCACGAATTGCCCGGTCACGGGCACTTCCTCCTGCGGCATCTTCCTGACCGGAGCGCAGCAGATTTACAGCGGTGGGAATGATGGAATCTATGGGACAGCGGACGACAAGGCCTCAGCTCTGCGGCAAACATTGCACGATCCAGGACCAGATGGAATCTTCGGAACATCGGACGATGTGTACATCCCTTTGACCGGCTACCAGCGCACCATCACGATTGGGCCGATGTACAACACCCAGGGTGAATTGGAGTCTTCGCTGCGCAGCGTAACCATCACGGTGCAATACACGACCACCCAAATGAACGCGCAGAAGACATACGTTTTGAGTTCGTACATCTCACAGTTTAACTAAGAGGGGCCTATGAGCAAACGCTCAACAAAGCGCGCGAGAGGGTTCAGCTTGATGGAAATGGTGGTCGCCACCGCCCTCGGAACAATTGTGGTTGCCTCCGCTACCCAACTGTACGTTCAGGGCGTGAACGCAACCTGGACGGTTTCTCAGAAAGCCGAGATGCAGCAGGATTTTCGAGCGGCCTCCAACATGCTGACTAAGGACTTGAGCCTGGCTGGCGCAGGCCTGGGTAACGGCGCGGCCATCCAGTTGCCGACTTCCTCGACTATTCCAATATATGGGTGCGATCAGTCGAGCACGTGTTACATCAACGGCGCATCGGTGAAGTATCCCCAGCAGGGCAGCACGCCGTTTCTTTATGGTCTGCTGACCGGGTACAATGCCGGGCCGATCATCTCGGGGCAAAATACCGATATCGTCACCGTGGTCTATACGGACCCCGCGTTCTACCTGAACTGCTACACCGCATCGGTCGCGAGCACGACAACAGTCACATTCGCTCTGCCCGCTACGATGAGTACGAACTGTACGGCCCCGCCTTCCGCATCATATCCCGCATCGGTTCAGAGCATAAACGATTCGGCGGTGGGATTATCGCCCGGTGACCTGGTCCTGTTCTTCTTTACCTCCGGTTCCAACACTATACCGGTGGTAGGGGAAGTTTACGGCGCCACTCCGACTTCAACCACCGTCACTTTCAACGCCGGCGATCCGCTCAAGATGAACCAGGGGTCGGCCATCCCTAAAAGCCTGGCCAGCGAGTACTCCTCTTCGACCACCACCACCGGATACGGAGTCCGCCTTGAGGTCATCACTTATTACCTCGATACTACCGTCACGCCGTCGCGGCTGATGCGCCAGATTAGCGGGCACTCCCCGGTTCCGGTTGCGGAAAGCGCCGTTTACATGAAGTTTACGTATGACCTTTACAACTCCGCCACCAATACCACGGCCACGCAATGTCAAAATCCCGGCGCAAGCACCGATGTCTGCTTTTCGGGCAGTTCGAGTGGACTTCTTCCCAACCAGATCACCAAGATCAACATCGCCAATATGGCTATGGATAGCTCGGTGAAGGGGTCGCTGTACGGCTTGTCCAAGGGCGATCAGTCGATCGATTTACAGACATCGGTGAGCGCTCGGAATCTGACATACGTGAACCAATATTCGCAGTGACAATCCCGCGGGCAAAAGCGCGGGCGGAAATGCAAGGGGCTAGCAACACGATGGGGAATAAGGTAACGGGGAGTGACACTATGGGGAGTTACGGCATGAACAGGACCAGAGTGCAAGCCAAGGGATTCACGCTGATTGCGTCCTTACTGCTGCTGTTGCTGTTGTCGGGGATCGCAATCGGCCTGATGATGATGGTCAACACCGAAGGCAAAGTGGGCGGGACTGATCTGCAGAACAACCTGGCCTACCACGCCGCCGAGGGCGGCATTGAGAAAATGTATTCTGACCTGAGCACTGCCATCAGCGCAGTGCAGGCACCCACCGTCGCGCAGATTTGCGCCATCAACAATATGACGCCGAGCATCCCCGGAGTCACATTCCCGTACTACATGGTGCAGGCGTCAGGGACATCCGGCTCCGGGTCGACAGCCACGACCGTGAACTGCAGCAGCAGCGTGTCTGCACAGTCGGGTGTGGCGCCCAGTTGTCCGGGGAAAAGCACCTGCTGGGGACAGATCAGTGGACCCAACAACAATGGTTTGTACGCGCAGATCATTCCTATCAGCATGACGGTGACCGCGTCCATGCTGGGTGGCCAGGAAGTCAGTATGGCGCGGAGCGCTCAGATAGCTCTGATCCCCGTGTTTCAATACGGAGTGTTTTGCGATGCCGATTGCTCCTTCTTCAGCAATCCCTCTCTTGACTTTGCCGGCCGCTTGCACGCCAACGGCGATCTTTATCTGGGCGTTTCGAACAACGCTACTCTGACCTTTCACGACAAACTCGAGGCCTTCGGCAACGTTGTGGTCAACAATCTTCCCAACACCTTGGCAGCCAATTCCAGCACTGATGATAACGGCACGGTCTATATTCCAACCGCAGATGGCAATTGCCCATTTCCTGGAAAGGCATCAAGTACTTGCGTGGCCCTCAGCAACGGCAGCGTGCTCGGGATAGGTGGAGCTCCACCGGTGACGCTATATAACACCGCTTTCAATATCGCCACTTATGCCTCAAACTACGACACCACGTTCAGTTCGTTTTCTTCGAGCGTGAACCACGAACTCATCAACGGAGACTACGGAAATACCACCAGCGGCCAGGTGGGAACGGGCGCCAAGCAGCTGAAGCTGCCCTTTGTCACCGGAACTCAGCACGATTACGAACTGATTCGGAGGCCACCGGATCAATATCTCACGGGTGCGGGCGTGACTGACACGACTGCGTTAAGCCAGTCGCGTGAATATAACCTGGCGCAGATTCACGTGCTGCTGAGCGACGATCCCAATGATTTGCCCGGCGGAGCTTCGGATTCTCAGAACGTCCGGCTGGCAAACGTGTCGCCTGCGGAATTAAACTGGCAAAATGGGATCACGACGGTCCCCACCGGCAACAGCGGTATCAATCCCTTTGGCATCCAGATATCCTCGGGCAATTACAGCTCCGCGGTCTGGGGAACTCCGCCAGCCAACAACTACTACAGCCTCTACTTCGCCGCCGCTTCGAATGCGGTCCCGATTCCGTCGTCCTGCGTTTCGGCCAACTCTTGCAGCACCCCGGACTGGCCTTATGCGCCTTGGCCCTATAGCGCACAATCCGCCACACAGGGACTCCAGCCGACGAACCCCCACCCGACGAATGTAGGGGCGGTAAACTCCCCGACCTTCATGATCGGCACCAACGGCACGACCGGTTTCAACTGGGGGGCCGGTACTCCCGCTGCTTATCCGGCAATCAACATTTGTCCGCCGGCAACTCCGACGCCAGCCAGCATCCCTGCCTACTGCCTTGGCGCGGGAACGTATCCCTATTACGCTTTTCCCAATCCCGCTTTGCCGGTCGTCGCAGGAAATAACCCGCAATTAACTTACTACAACTCGCCCAATGCCAATGCCTGGAGCCTGATCGATGGCTATCTCCGGGTGGAATACGTTGACTCTTCGGGCGTTTGGCACCCGGTAACTCAGGAATGGCTGTCTCTGGGATTCGCGCGCGGCGTGACGCCGCCAACGGCTAACGGCGCCGGCGTCCCGACGACGGGAACTCCGAACCCGATCACTCCGAACGCGATTCTTTTGTTGCAACGGCCGGCCGACCGCGGCAATGCCGGCAGTACCACGATTCCTACCGAGCCAGCCCAAGCGGGCGGTGTCTGGCCGGTCTCGCAAGCCAACTCTCCGGTCTGTACTACCACAACTGGCAGTGGGGCCGGCCTGAGATGCACGGCTTGGCAGGCCGCGGCCACACAGCCGGTGCCGCTCCTTGCCTCCGATGCGGGGTCGGGAGGGCAGTGGGCTTTTGGCATTACGCCTACGACCGCTAACACTAACCAGGTGCAAACTCCGCAGAGCCTGACCCAGTACAACTGGTATCCGATCAATTTCTACGATGCCCGCGAAGGCGAAGCGCGGGATATCACGACCCACCAGGTGAACACGGACGACACCTGCACAACGCTTGGTGTGATGAACGCTGTGGAAATCGACGTAGGCAATCTACAGCGATGGCTGGCGGGAAACATTCCCGGCAGCGGCAAAAGTGTGGACTATGTCCAACAGAATGGATACGTTCTGTATTTTTCTGACCGCCGCGGAATGCTTCTGAACCCGAATCCGCCGATGAGTCCCACCGGTGGCACAGCGGCCAGAACCGGGGATTCCGGTCTGGAGGACGTGATCAACTCGGACAACGCCGCCGGCACCCCACTAATCGTGACGCAGGCGACACAGGGGGCGAGCGAAGACGTCAATCAGAATGGTTTTATCGACACGTTTGGCGCAGCGAACCTGGGCTTGGCCCAGTGGAACGGCACAACCAACCAAAACGTCCAGATCATCGCGGCCGCGCCTGACAACCCGTTCAGTCCGCGTATCAATTCTTGCGGCACTACCGGACGCAAGAACTGGGTGAGCGGTGCTCGTCACGTTCTGAAACTGGTGGATGGTTCGATCGGCAATCTGCCCACGACCCCGGTTCAAGTTACTGTCAACAACGCCAGTTTCTGGGGCGGATTCACGGTGGCGTCGGAGAATCCCGTGTACATCCAGGGCAACTACAACAGCGGTCCCAGCGACACGGCCTTTACGAAAGAGACAGGTGGGGCTCTGGGGCCGGACACGACTTCTCCTCCTTTGCATGTTCCCGCTGCCGTGATCGCCGACACCGTCACTTTTCTCTCCACTAACTGGAACGACGATAACAGCACGATCCTCGAGCCATCGCAGCCTGCCAGCGATAGCGGCAAAGCGCCCTATAACCGGGCGGCTTCCCCGAATACCTACTACCGGGTTGCGACCGCTGCCGGAAAGACTCTTACCTTCCCGCACCCGGGATGGGAGAAGGACGGCAACAACTATTCCGAGGGCACCGATGGAGGAATCGGGAACTTCCTGCGCTTCCTCGAAGACTGGCAGGACACTCCCTCCACGATGCACTACGCGGGCTCGATGGTGGAAATGTTCTACTCCACCTATAACACCGGAATGTTCAAGTGCTGCGAATACGTGGTGTATCAGCCGCCCAATCCGCGCGACTACTATTTCGACACGGACTTCACCGTGCCCCAGGGCCTGCCACCCGGAACGCCGATGTTCAAGGACATCGAAAGCTTAAGCTACCGGCAGTTGTTCGCGGCGCGTGGTCTCAACGGCAACTGAAGCACGTATCTCGAGAATCATCCTGAACCCCGATCCGCAAGGATCGGGGGTTTTCTTTGCGCCGCTGCGGCAAAAGATTGCGGAAAGAGCTAGTGGCGTTTCTGCGCCGGCGGAACGGGATCGCTCCCTTTTCGATGCCCGGCCTCGGGCGGCGCGGTCACGGGCAGATCGGAAGACCAGCAGTCCGCTAGGATCTTCCACGTGCCGACAGGCTGGCGGACAAGTACTACCAGATATTTCCCGCGCTCTTCGCGCCGCTTCCCCATTGCTACTGGAACCAGCATCTTGCAGCGGCCAATATCCATCGCAATCTCACCCATCATTTCCAGCCGCAAGGATTCCAGCTCCACCTCGCCCAGGCCGGCTTCCAACATCGACAAAAGAAACTCGCGGATGGCAGGCAGGCTGCGCACGGGCGGAACGCTCGACCGAATCAGGGTCGCGTCCGCTGCGTAGAGCTCGACCATGTCATCGATGTGCCGCGTATTGCAGGCCTGAGCCCAATCCTGGGCCACCTGGCGGGCAGCGAGTTCGGCGCGGCCTCCAGGCGCCGGACCGGGAGCGCCGGGCGCACGGCCGTGCGGCCCCGAGGACTCAGCCTCGGTTGCGGGCGCAACCAATGACGCGTTCTGGGCGGGTACGAGATGATGATAGTGATGATGAACGTGCTGCTGATTGGCAGCCGGCCCGGAACCGTCGCGCGCGAGTCCGCACCACACGCAGAAACGCGCGGTTGTCGGCAAAGTCCCGCCGCAGGCGCCGCACGTGTTCGACAGTTCCCCGGCATCGTTGATCGAGGCCAGATCCTGTGCGACGGCCGCGCCCCCTGACATTCGCTGAATGGCTTCTACCGCCGCCGCGACCGCATCGGCATTTGGCTTTGGCCAACGGAAGTTGGCCGGAAGGCGTTGAAAAAAATCTTCGATCTCCTTGCTCCCGGCAGGCTTCTCGTCCGATTCGACCGGCTTCTTTTCGTCGCTCACGGCAACCTCATCGCGATCTATTGTAGGAGAATTCGCTCATTCGTGGATGCTGAATCGTACGCGCACTTCCGAATCGGTGGGCACGCCGTTACACAGCGCCGGGCGGTACCGCCAACCGCGCACCGCGCGCAATACCGCGGCATCTTCATTGGCGCCTCCACTGTAAAGCACGAAGGGGCTGTGCACGCGTCCGTCGGGACCGATCACAAAACTGACTCGCACCAGCGGACCATCGGGCGCAATCGGCAATAAAGGATCGGGAGTGAGCAGAGCCTCGGCCGGCTGCACGCTCTCACAAGTAGGCACAGCCAATGTCGGCATCGTAGGTGCGAGTTCGGAAACGTGCGCGGGCGCGCGGCTCAGGTTGATTTCTGATCGCGAGGGCAAAATGCGGTGCGGATTCACGCGCAGCGGCCTGATCGTTGAGGACCACCCGGGGAGGCAACTAAAGGTCAGCAGCAGCAATATCGCGACACCCCGCCTAAGAAAAGAGGCTTCGCCGGGAGTCCCTCCTCCCACAGGTGCCTCGACACCTCCCTCCGTCGCCTTCGGCCAGAAACTCAACATGCCGCTCCTGGCGCAATTGTCTTTCCAGTGTCTCCCTAACCTAAGTCTTTTGGCATCAGCATGTTTCAGTGATTAAGTACCCGGCAACTTCAACCGGCTTCAACCGCAGCTGCAATTGCTTGCAAATAGTCGTTCAGCTATGTGGGGGCAGGTGAATGGTTAGTGACTTTCCAACCTCGCTGTGTGAGCTACGTCACAGGGCCAAGGCAGTTCCGGGCGCAAAATTGAGTTGACATAGAGCAGTTCGTCCTGTGCGCGCAACACCCTTCATGGAGGATGTCATGTTCGAGCAAGAGTTGGAATTGGAAAAAAAGAGTTCTTCCATTCTTCCTTTACTTCTGATGGTTAGCCTCATTGTGGGGATCGCCGGAGTGGCCCTTTACTTTGTACTGTGGAGTCGAACGACACTTACAACCGCTGAGGTGAGCCCGATCATACTGGCAGCAATGGAACGCCAGGGTCCCGCGACCTTGCACTTTTCGACCGGAGCGGTTGAAGACCAGACGCCCCTCGATCCACGCTATCGGTTGCTGGAGAAGGCGGGATATCTCAAGATCGAAAAGGGACAGAAGGGAAAAACTCCCGTGTCGCTAACGCCCGGCGGACAGGAATGGTTGACGACGGTCGCAGGCGTGAAAGAGAAGAAGACCGACGACAGAACTGAGTACACCGTTCCCTTGGCACAGCGGAAGTTGGTAGAGGTTGGAAAGGTCACTATGCTGAGCCCATTGAAAGCGTCGGTGGACTACTCCTGGAAATGGGAGACCACCAAGGCGGGAGACTTGTTTGACGCCTCCGGGCCTGCAGTGAAGGCTTTCAATACATGGGAACGCTCGACCTTGATTGACAAGTTCGGAGCCGCCTTCTATCACGCGGACCCGACCAAGGTCTCGATCTTCCTGAGCAAGCGAGACAACGGCTGGGAAATTACTAGAGAGTAGTAATGGGCCGGACAGAACTCCCCGCCAACCAGCGGGACAACAGGCCCTGCGATAGGCTCGAGAATCATGAGCCTGAGCAGGGCTTTGGTTTCGACAGCTCTAATTCAGTCCGTTCTGCGTAAACTTATAGGCCGTGTCGATTGCTTCACCCGTGAAATAGATGCTGGAAGCTTGCCCGGCCGTACTGTAATTGTCGACGATGATCCCACTGGGCCCACCGCCAATAGGCACGGTCGTGAGCGTCGGGGAAGTCGTTGTCAGCGATGCCGCGCACCCTGTGCTGCCCCCGCCCGGGCAGCCCGCAGTCAATCCGAAGAAAAAGAAGTCTGTTCCGTTAGCGCCGGTATTCGGGTTGAAAAACTCCGTCCATGAGGTACACGTGGCGGCAGCGGACGTGACCAGGTGGTTCGTGGACGCCGCAGTTGTAAGCATGGTCCGCCCGGTAAAACCAAACGAGTACGCCCATGGCGATGTGTCTGTCCCGGTTCCAGTCCCGCATACGTAGATCGCTCCACTGGACGGACTCGTGTAATAGTCGTTGCTGAG
The DNA here is from genome assembly GCA_049288625.1 of Terriglobales bacterium. Taxonomy (GTDB): domain Bacteria; phylum Acidobacteriota; class Terriglobia; order Terriglobales; family Acidobacteriaceae; genus Acidiflorens. Next base: position 148,621 of record JBAQIB010000038.1, read on the forward strand.
TGCGGGTTGATAAATGTTAATGGTGGTCCCACTGGTTCCGCCCACACCAATCCGGGCCTTTGCCAACTGCGTAAGAGTCACCGTATCGGCCTGCACCAGAACCGCTGAGGTGCCGTCATTGCCGCTGACTGCAAATGTCGTGCCGTTAGTAACGTCAACGATCGGCGGCGGCACCACGCCCCCACCCGGGGCGCCATGGGAACCGACGATCACTACTGAGACCGCGCCGCTTGACGTGTCGATCTCGTAGAGGTCGCCGTTCCTCCCCCCCGCCAGCAGCAAGCCCCGTGACTTATCGAGGACTGGAGGGCCGAGGCGCGAACCGCTGGAAACTGTGATCGGCCATGGCGAAGATGTGACCAGGGTTGGCGTTCCCTCAAAAACTCCCGTGATCTTATTAAGAACGCCGTTGTCGTCAGCCACGTAGACTATATCGGAGGCATAATCAATCCACGGAGAAGAACTCGTGGTATTGGAACTGGAATAGGTAAGAGAAGTCATCGCAGTCGGCGTAGCCGCGCTTAAGACTCCGCCCTGCCCAGGCGTAAACGTCAGCACATGGAAAATGGACGCAGTACCGAGGCTCTCCACAAAAGCGATCTTGGTCCCGTCCAGCGAAATTACCGGAGAAGTTGCAACCTTCCCCCCTGTCACCGTGGTTACGTCGTAGGCAAAGTACACACTCGGCCCGGTCGTGCACAATCCGCCGGCACCGGCGTAAAGGTTGTTGAATGCAACCAGATTGGCCTGGCCCAGTGCGGCGCCCGCGGTGGCCAGCCCGAACACTACATAATCATTCGCGCAACTGGGTGGAGCGCTCGGATCGAAGGTCCACTTCGCCGGATACATATCTGCAGACACATGGCCTTTGCCTAGCGCATAGCTCCAGTCGCGATGGTGGACTTTGGCGCCAGCCGACACGGCTTCGCTCTCGACTTCCGGCACAACATTCTTGCCGCGTGCCTGAAAACGCTGCATCAACTGGTGCAGGATGCGAGGCTCCTGATAGATCAGTTCCGGGTGCTGCGCAAGTCCATCAAGAGTAAACACGATGCTGTGATCGGACCAGTCTTGGGGAACCCCCTTGGACCGGAGAATATCCGCTTCCTGAGCCCAGAGAGTGGCCGTAAGCAACAGACAGCCTACGCACCATGCAGCCATGGCGTACCGATGCTGAGAATTCACAGCTCCCTCCAATTTGCCTTCGGATTGGGTTATTGTAGCCGCTTTTGATTCCTTGCGGGATTGACTATCTTAGACATCTTGGCACGCCAGTGCTTTGCTTCCCCCCAGACCTTGGGAAAATCCACGGAGCGATTTCCGATTCGTCGCTACATATGGAACAATGAGGGACTGCGCCTCCGAACCCATGACCCTCACGCCTAACAGCCTTCAACTCGCTCTTCTGTCGGCGGCTATTCTCGGGTTCCATCACGGTTTTGACTACGACCACATCGCCGCCATTACCGACATCACGAGCGTGCAGAATGACCGCTGGCGCGGCATGCGGCTGGGCCTGTTGTACGCTCTCGGGCACGCGGCCACTGTCGCGGTCCTTGGCACGGCGGTCATTGTGTTCCAACTTTCCCTTCCCCATGGCATGGATCGGATCGCAGAGAGGCTCGTCGGCCTCACCCTCCTGATACTGGGTATTTACGTTCTGGGGTCGCTTTCCAGGGGAAACTCCGCTCCCAAAAGCCGCTTTCACCTGATGGCAAAGGTGTTGCGCTGGCTCCACTGGAAACTCAAAAACTATTGGCATGATCACGAGCACCACGCGCCAGAGGATAAGTCCTGGAATTACAGTCCCAAGTCCGTCGTCATGATCGGCCTCGTGCATGGCCTCGGAGCTGAAACTCCAAGCCAGTTGATGATTTTCCTGCTCGCGGCCAATCTTGGCGGGATCAGTAAGGGGTTTCTCGGACTGGCGATGTTCATTGCCGGATTGCTTGTAATGAACACCATTATGACGGCCCTGTCAGTAGGAATTTTCGGAGCCAGTTCGCGTCTGCCGCGCTTACAGTTTGTGGTTACTGCTTTGACGGCGATTTACAGCCTCGCCGTCGGCGCATTTTTCCTGTTCGGTTCTTCCAGCCTTTTGCCGCCCCTCGGGTGAACCTGCCGGACGTGCGGTTCTCAATTGCCATGTTATCCCCGGGTCATTCTTGCCGGCCCTTTTCTTGTTTTTCTCGATCTCTCTACTTGTCTGCAGTTAATTAATTATGGCAGGATAGCCCACCTAGTAATACAATGGCCGACGGTAGTTACCCGAGGGGGGTATTTCAAAATGACCAATATTGCTAAAGCGCTTATCCGGCTTCGTGAAGAACGCCGGGAAGCACAACATCAAGTCCAGCAACTTGGGGAAGCAATCTCAGTTCTCGAGAAGCTCACGCGGGGTTCAGGCATAACCATCCATGCGGGGTCCTCACACCGGGTGAAGCGCGTTCTCTCCGCTGCAGGACGCCGGAGAATTTCTCTCGCTCAAAAAGCGCGTTGGGCAAAGCTCAGGCAGATGAAAAAGGCCGCCTGAAGGTTGGCCGGGCCAGTCTCGCGAATCTTCCCTCGCGAGACTGACGTCCGTCAGGCTTCTGCAAGTCGACGCCGCGTTTTCGCTCCCCACATCGCAAGCAAGTGAGCTAGCTGTGCCCGCCGCCAAGCTCCCGCACGATGTTTCCCACAAATGCCTTCGCATCTCCAAACAACATGAGCGTGTTATCGAGATAGTAGAGCGGGTTATCAATGCCAGCAAACCCGGGATTCATACTGCGCTTGATCACCATTACCGTGTGCGCTTTATCCACGTCGAGAATGGGCATGCCATAGATTGGGCTGGAGGTATCCGATCGCGCCGCGGGATTTGTGACATCGTTGGCGCCGATCACCAGAGCCACATCTGTTTGCGGGAAGTCCCCATTGATTTCGTCCATTTCGACCAGGCGGTCGTAGGGAATGTCCGCCTCCGCTAACAAAACGTTCATGTGGCCCGGCATGCGTCCGGCAACAGGGTGGATCGCGAACTTGACGTCCACTCCGCGCTTGGTCAGGCCGTCGTAAAGCTCGCGGACTTTATGCTGCGCTTGCGCTACTGCCATGCCATAACCGGGAACAATAATCACTCGGTTTGCTCCCGACAAAATCGCGGCCGCTTCTTCGGGCGTGGCACTGCGAACCGGTTTCACTTCGCCCGCCACAGCCGAAATCTGCACTTGCCCGAATGCCCCGAACAGCACGTTTGTAAACGAGCGATTCATAGCCTTCGACATGATGATCGAGAGGATTAGGCCCGACGATCCGTCAAGAGCGCCCGCGATGATCAACAGCTTGCTGTCGAGCACGAAGCCCATGGCCGAAGCCGAAAGCCCCGCATAGCCGTTCAGCAACGAAATTACGGTTGGCATGTCGGCGCCGCCAATCGGAATAATCAGCAGCACGCCGAACACAAGGGCAAGCAACACCATGAACGGAAATAACGATTGGTGTTCGGGGTGGAGCACGAGCGTAACCGCAATCACCAGGGCGACCGCGAGGAGCAGAAAGTTGACAAGATTCTGTCCTTTGTAAGTCAGCGGCCGCTGCGGCAGGATCTCCTGCAGTTTCCCCGCCGCCATCAAGCTGCCCGTGACCGTCAATCCGCCCAGAATGACTTCGATCGAGAGCACCGACATCATGAAGCGGGAAATAGCCGGCGCACGCAGGTAGAACTCAGCCGAGCCCACAAGGGTCACGCAAAGCGCGCCAAAAGCATGGCTGAGCGCGGTTCGCTGCGGAACTGCGGTCATTGCAACTCGCCCCAGAGGCACACCGATGATCGCACCCAGCACCAGCGCAATCGCGATCAGGTGGTAATCATGAAGGCCATTGCGCAGCAGTGTGCCGACAATCGCCAGCACCATCCCGACTTCGCCCGCCCAGATGCCGTGACGCGCCGTCGTCGGCGAACTCATCCATTTCAGCGAGAGGATGAACAGGACGCTGGCAACAAGATACAGAAGTTCGATGATGACCTGGCCGCCCGCAAATTCTGCGCTCATTGCTTTGTCGCCGGACGGCTGGATTTGAACATCTTCAGCATGCGGTCGGTAATCAAGAACCCGCCCACGATGTTGCTGGTAGCTGCAACCACCGCAATGAAACCGAAAATGGCTGCCAGTTGGCTCTTGTGTTCACCGACCAGCACGATCGCACCGACCACGGCGATCGCATCCAGAGCGTTAGTCAGCGACATCAGCGGCGTGTGCAGCAGCGGCGAGACGCGCCGTATTACCTCAAACCCGATAAATCCCGCCAGCACAAAAATAAATAATGCGTCGATGAGGTTCGAACTATTGTTCATCGTTCCTCCATGCCGAACTGCCTCGGTTACAAATGTCTCATCAGACTTGTCTAGCGAGCGCGGGCAAGCCAAGAAATTCACGTACCCGCGCCTGCACAATTTCGCCGCTATTCGTCAATAATGTTTCGCGCACAATCTCGTCTTCCAGATTCAGGTTCAACTTCTGCTCCTTAACAACATAGGTCAAAAAGGCAGTGAGGTTGCGGGCGTACATCATGCTGGCGTGATACGGCACGCCCGAAGCCACATTGATTGCCCCCATGATGGTGACCCCGTGCTTCACGACTGTCTTGCCGGTCTCGCTAATCTCGCAGTTGCCGCCGCGCTCGGAAGCTAGATCCAGAATCACCGAACCCAGCGCCATTCCCTTCACCATCTCTTCGGTCACGAGCACAGGTGATTTTTTCCCTGGAATCACTGCCGCGGTAATTACCACATCGCTTTCCTGAACCACCTTGCCGAGCAATTCGCGCTGCCGTCGGTAAAAGTCCTCATCCTGCGCGCGGGCATAGCCGCGAGCATCCTGCGCATCTTTCGCCTCGATCGGCAACTCGACGAAACGTCCGCCCAGACTCTGCACTTGCTCCTTGGCCGCTGGCCGCAGATCGTACGCGGAAATGACCGCGCCCAGCCGTCGAGCCGTCGCAATCGCCTGCAATCCGGCCACGCCACAGCCGATGACGAACACGCGCGCCGGTGTAATCGTTCCCGCTGCGGTCGTCATCATGGGGAAAATGCGCGGATGACAGTCGGCGGCCATCAACACCGCCTTATATCCGCAAATCGTCCCCATCGACGAAAGTGCATCCATGCTTTGCGCGCGCGTGCTGCGCGGCATCAACTCAACTGAAAATGAAGTTACGCCAGCTTGCGCAATCTCCTCGACCACTTCCTTCGATCCAAACGGCCGCAGAAACCCGACCAGAATCTGATTCCGCCGATACAGGGGCACATCCTGTCTTCCGTTGATGTCGTTCGAGCCATAGCAAAGGAGTTGCGTGATAATGTCCGCCGCCCCAAACACAGACGCGCGCTCGGCGACAACCTTCGCGCCTTTCTCCGCATACAACGAGTCCGGATAGCCGGCATCGACTCCTGCGCCTGACTGAACGTGAACTTCGAAGCCCGCCTTGGCAAGCATCGGGACAACCAGCGGCACCAAGGCAACACGCCGTTCTCCTGGATAAATCTCTTTGGGAACACCGATGATCACGAATCCCTACCTTTGCACGATTTTACTTTTTGCGTTTCTTCATCTTGCGATTGATAACCAGTTGCAGCATCGAGGCCGACAAAACCGCAGCATCGCTAGAACCAGAATCGCCGCAATCTCCCACAAGTCGAGCATTCTAGTTGAGCGGCGAAAGCGGCGCAAATATCGATCTCAGCAACAACCGAAGAATCACCCGGAGAGGGTCAAAAGCAAACCGGTTTCATCGACAGTGGCAACAATCTCCTCGCAGTTCCGCACAATCCAAGCGGCGCCGGCTCTTTCGAGTTCGCCTCTTCCTGCCGTGGTAAGCAGCGCAATCACGCGCGCACCCGCACTCTTCCCGGCGAGAATGCCGGCGGGGACATCCTCGACGACCACGCAATCCGAAGGCGCATAATTAAGCGTCTCCGCTGCCTTCAGATAAGGCTCGGGATCAGGTTTCCCTATCTTCACATCGCTCGATGTGATCATCGTCTTCGGAAGACGCAGGCCCGCCGCACGCAAGCGCACCTCCGCCAGCGCTCGCGTGGCGGAAGTCGCGATCGTCCAGCGATCCGCAGGCAAGCTCTCCAGCAACTGGCGCGCGCCGGGCAGCACAACGACTCCATCGAGGTCTTCGATTTCCATTCGTTCAACCTCGCGGTCTTCTTTTTGTACGTCGGCGCTGGGCATGAGATCGTGGATAGTAGTTCGGCTCGGCCGCCCGTGAGCCATTTTTACGACTCTGGCTGGATCAAAACCATGCGCGACTGCCCAGCGACGCCACACTCGCGAGACCGCTGGAGTGGAATCGATAAGCACGCCGTCCAGGTCAAACAACAAGGCGCTACAGCGAATCGCCATCATTGGAGGCTGCAATGTGGGGCGGATTCCTTGGCCAGTTGGCGATGCCAACAGGAAGGATTGGTGAGCGCGGCAGGATTCGAACCTGCGACCCACGCCTTAAAAGGGCGTTGCTCTACCACCTGAGCTACGCGCCCCACCAATTTCCAATCTAACATATTTTCCACGCCAGTCCTGGAACCGGGGCTCCCTGAAGAGCCAGTGACCTGCCAGCGCAAAAGCGATACACTCACGGTCAATGCGTCGTTCGCAAATCTTCTTGTCAAACCTCGCGTTGCTGTCTTGCGCCCTCCTCCTTCCCCAACTCGCCCACGCCAAGAAAAAAGCGGCGTTCCCCTCCGTGCGCTGGACCGCCGGCGCACCCGGTTGCACGTTCGAACGTGGCGACGACGGCCGCTTTCGCTGGACAATGAGCGATAAAGACCTAGACATCACGCTGCTGGTAGATTCCCAGGAACTTGCCAAAAGCCGCCGTCGCTTCTATCACTTGTTTGGCGTGTACACCAGCGTGACCTACAAAGGACAGGGCAAATTCGACTACGAAGCCAATTTACGCATGGATTTCGTCAGCCATCACGGAATCGTGGAGGGCTACCTCGATCCATCAGAACTTCAAAATCGCCTCCAGAACGATCTCGACACGCTGGTCTTTGAAACGGAACGACAAATCAAGAAAAATCCGGCAGTTAAAGAGGAAAAAACAGCATATCTGCAGAGCTACGAAAAGGAGGGGGCCGAATTCATCGAGTTCCTGACCTCACAATACCTCGAGTCGGCAACGCTCAACCCCGGCAATCCCGAGGCGCATGGCTGGGTCTTCTTTGGAACTAAGAATAAATGGATTGGCCCTTGGAAGGAACACGAGGACTTTATCCTCGAGGTGCGAATGAAAGACAAGATCTGGCAGTTTCCCTTCTCGCTGCCGCCATCGGGGGACGAGTTGATTCTGCGCAAACCACCGGAATAACCAAACAGGCTTAAGACGATTAGTCTGAAAGGCGCATACCAAATCGGCCGGAAATCTGTGTTACAGTTCCCTGCTCATGGAGCTCGCTCCAAAACACTCGCCCGACGCCAAACGCCCGGCCATTGTTCTGTACTGTCCAGTCTGCGCGACGGAAGTTATCGATCCGCTGACCTGCGGCGATTGCTCGGCCGTAATCTGTCGCCGTTGCGGAACGCCGCTCGAATCCCCAGACGAACTGGCGATGGGCTGACTGATGTGCAAACACCGTAAGACGCTCTGATGGAAACCACTTCCTCGACCACGGCCAATACTAAAGGAAACTCCGCCCAGCAGCCGAGCCTCGTCCGCGGGCTAAGCTTGCTCGATTCAGTCCTTCTGCTCGTGAGCGGCATTATCGGTTCGTCCATCTTTCTTACCGCGAAAGATATTGCTACTCCGTTGCCGAGTCCGGCGTTGTTTTTTCTGGTGTGGGTGCTCGGCGGACTGATCTCACTCTGCGCCTGCGTGGCCTTCGCCGAACTCGGGTCCATGTTTCCAGACTCCGGCGGGCAATACATCTACCTGCGTGAAGCCTACGGCGACCTCGTCGCTTTTCTTTACGGATGGATGTTGTTTGCCGTCGCCAACGGCGGGACCATCGCCGCCCTCTCGGTCGCATCGGCCGCCTACATGGGGAATATCATCCCCGCCGTCTCTCAGACGCGCATTGTATTTTCCATCGCGGGCATCGCCTTCTCGCGGGCCCATCTGGTGGGGCTCGCCCTGATCGTCATTCTTACATGGGTGAATGTCGTCGGCCTGCGCTGGGGCGCCCTTCTGCAGAACGTCTCCACGTGGACAAAATTCGCAGCGATGGCGATCTTCGTAGTTCTCGGCTTCGCCATTGGCAAAGGGCACTGGTCGAACTTCACCGCGCAAGCGCCCGGCGGACTAAGTATGGGCCTGTCTCCTGGTCAATTGATCTCCGCTCTAGGGGTCGGCCTGATCGCGGTTTTCTGGGCCTATGACGGGTGGGTTTACATCACATGGGTCGCCGGCGAAGTGAAGGACCCGCGCCGCAACGTGCCGCTGGCGATGGTGCTGGGCGTGCTCGTAGTGGGCGCGATCTATCTCGCCATGAACATGACCTATGTCTATGCCATGCCGCTGACCGAGGTCGCGAAGTACGAAACCATTGCCCACGCAGCGGCAGCTGCGTTGTTTTCGCCCAGCGCCGCGGTCTGGCTGTCGGCCATGATTGCAATCTCGTGCTTTAGCGCGGCGGCTACCTGCACTCTTTCCGGCGCGCGAGTTTATCTCGCCATGGCGCAAGATGGAGTTTTCTTCAAGCGCATGGCCGTCATCCATCCCAAGTGGCGCACACCCGCATTCAGCCTGATCGGCCAGGGCATGTGGGCAGCGCTGCTCACCATGAGCGGACGCTACGACCAGCTTTACACCTATGTAATCTTTGGCATGGTGCTCTCCTACACGCTCACAGTGATTGGATTGTTCGTCCTGCGCTGGAAAAAACCCGATCTGCCTCGTCCCTATCGTTGCACTGGATATCCGTGGCTTCCTGTAATCTACGTTCTAATCGGCGCCGCCTGGACATTGAATACGATTATCACGCGCCCCGCCGAGGCATTTTGGGGCGCAACGATTGTCGCGGCCGGCGTACCGGGTTATCTGTTCTGGAAATGGAAGAGCCGCTCGGAACTCCTGACCGGCCGCACTCCATGAGTGAAGTGGCTTCTATCCCGGCGTCGCCGTCTTCCGCTTGGGATTAAAGAACGGCAGGGGCACCACCGTCGCCGTCGTCTTCCTGCGCTGCGCTTCGATCGTCAGCTCCATCTGAAGCTTCGTCCCGGTCTTCGAGTACTCCGTGCTGACGCTCGCGAGCGCAATCAGCTTCTTGAGCAAGGGAGAAAACGCAGTCGACGTGGCCTTCCCGACCTGGCGGTCGCGGGAATAGACTGGCACGGCCACGCGCGACGCCTGGCTGGGCGCGGCGGGAGACAATCCGAACTTATCAAACGCTTCTTCCACTTCCACCCAATCCACTTCCAGCCCCACCAGTTGCCGTGCTACCCCACCTTTGTCGTCTTCAACCAGCGCCCGCTTGCCGATGAAGTTCTCTTTTTCGAGATGCACCATCTTTCCAAAACCAAGCTCGTAGGGCGAATACTTCTGCGACGGAATGAGCGCCTTCTTCGAGCTGATGTAGTCCACCTCAATCAGCAGCAGCCCAGCCTCAACGCGCGCCACATCCAGAGCCAACATTCCTGCCGCGTGAATATCGAACTGCTTACCCTTTTCCATCAGCTCGTCCCACACCTTCACGGCATCATTCCACGGGATCCAGATCTCGTAGCCGAGATCGCCCGTGTATCCGGTGCGGGAAATATCAACGGGCACGCCAGCGATCTTTCCGCTCGTCTTGCGGAAATATTTGAGATTTGCAATGTCAGCATCGGCCACGGTCTTCAAAAGCCTCGCCGAAGCCGGCCCCTGCAGCGCCAGCGCCGCCGTTTGCTCCGAGATGTCCTCAATCCCGACGTCCATGTTCGCACCGCTCTGCCGGAACCAGCGCAGACTCGGATCCGCCGCCGTCCAGCGATACTTGTTTTCTTCAAGCCGCGTGATTGTGCCGTCGTCAATCACCTTGCCGTCTTCGTCGCACCAGCACGCATAAATTACTTGTCCAACCGCGACTTTATTAATATCGCGCGTGATCACGCGATTCACCAGTTTGGTCGCATCCCTGCCTGTGACGAGATACTTGTAGAGCGGTGAGATATCAATCAGTGCGCAGGCATTACGGATCGCGTTGTACTCGTGCTCATGGTGCACCTCATACACGCTGACCGTGTAGTAGCCCGACCATTCGCGGTAATTCAGGCTATGGCACAGTGCAAACGTTCTTTCGTGAAATGCAGTTCCAATAGGCAAGGCGGCCTCGCTATGGGCTGAAATCGTGAATGCCGGATTATAAGCAGTCGCACCTTGCACCAGCAACAAAGTTCGAACGCTGACTGCAAGTCAGCCTTTGCGCGTAAATAGAGACAAAACGAATTGTTCTCGATAGAATGGCCCGTCATTTCTCCTAACATCGCTGACCGCACGTGCAAATCTATGGCAACCGCCTCAGGCGCGAACAAATACGATGTGATCGTCATTGGCGGAGGCCACAATGGCCTCACCAACGCCGCCTATCTCGCGAAAGCCGGGAGGAAAGTCCTCGTGCTTGAGCGCCGCCACGTCCTCGGCGGCGCGGCCTGCACGGAGGAAGTCTTTCCTGGTTTCAAGTTCTCCGTTTGCTCTTATGTAGTCTCGTTGCTCCGCCCCGAGATTATTCGCGACCTCGACTTGCCCCGCCACGGCCTTGAAATCCTTCCGCTCGATGGCACCTTCACGCCCATGCCCAACGGCGACTATCTCTGGCGTGTAAATGACCACGGCAAAACGCACCGCGAAATCGCACGCCACTCGCGGCTTGACGCTGAAGCCTATGACGAATTCGGCAAAGGGATGCAAGCCATGTGCCGCTTCGTCAAGCCGATCCTGAGCATGATTCCGCCCGACCCTTCCACCCTCAACCCGCGCGAACTGATGAAACTTCTCTTCATCGGCCGTCGTTTTCAGGGCATGCCCAGCGACGACAAATACAACCAGGTCCAGCTCATGACAATGAGCGCCGTCGATTTCCTCGACCAGTGGTTTGAAACCGATGTGCTCAAGGCGACCATGTCGGCGTCCGGAATTATCGGAACATTTCTTGGCGTGCGTTCTCCGGGCACGGCCTACGTTCTCCTTCACCACTACATGGGCGAAATCGACGGCGCATTCCGCGCCTGGGGATTCGCCCGCGGCGGCACCGGCGCCATCTCAAACGCCATCGCCGGCGCTGCCCGCGAAGCCGGAGTCGAGATTCGCACCAAAACTCCAATCGCGCGGATTCTAGTCAAGAACGGGCGAGCCCATGGCGTGGCGCTTGCAAACGGCGACGAAATTCACGCCGATGCCGTTTCATCCAGCGTCGATCCGCGGCTCACGTTCACAAAGATGATCGAACCCGGCAATCTGCCTGACGAATTTATGGAAGGCGTGAAGCGCTACAAATTTCGCGGCTCGTCCGGCAAGGTGAATATGGCGCTCGACCGCCTGCCCGAGTTCAAATGCCTGCCCGGAGTGGGCGCGCACCTGCGCGGCGCAATGTCCATCTCGCCCAGCGTCGAATATATGGAAAAAGCCTACGACGAAGCGAAATATGGCCACTGGTCCTCGCATCCCTACATTGACATGGTCATCCCCACGCTCACAGACACGTCGCTAGCGCCGCCGGGCAAGCACATCTTGTCGTGTTTCGTGCAGTACGCGCCTTACAAGCTCGCGCCCGGACTCGATTGGGACACCGAAAAGGAGAAGTTCGGCGACAACGTTGTCAACACGATCGCCGAGTATGCGCCGAACATTAAGGACATCATCCTGCACCGGCAGGTTGTTACGCCGCTCGATCTCGAACGCGAATGGGGTCTGAGCGAGGGAAACATCTTCCAGGGCGAACTCTCGCTCGAACAGTTGTTCTTCCTGCGCCCCGTCGCGGGATGGGCGCAATTCCGTTCGCCCATCAAGAACCTCTACATGTGCGGATCGGCCACGCATCCCGGCGGCGGCATCATGGGTGCGCCGGGTCGTTTAGCCGCTCTCGAAATTCTAAAAGATGGGAAGGCAGCCTGATGTTTAGAGAGATGCCCAATGAAGTGTCCGCAGAAAGGTCTCCGTTCTAGACCCCATGCCCGAAACGCGCGACATCATCATCGTAGGTGGCGGGCACAACGGTCTGGTCACGGCCTTCTACTTGGCCAAGGCCGGGTTGAAACCGCTGGTGCTCGAACGCCGCTCGCAGGTGGGCGGCGTCGCAATTACGGAAGAATTTCATCCCGGATTTCGCTGCTCCACGCTAGCGCACTCAGCCGGCCCGTTGCGCCCCGATGTCGTGCGCGACATGCAGCTTGAACGTCACGGTCTAAAGTTAACAACGCCCGAAGTCAGCACGGTCTCTCTGCTTCCCGATGGCCGAGCGCTCGTGCTCTATTCTGATCCCAAAAAAGCGGCTGGGGAAATTGCCGCCTGGTCGGCAAAAGACGACGCCGCCTATGGAGACTTCGCCGTAGCCCTCGGCAAAATCGGCAAGGTCATTGGCGAAGCGCTCACCCTCACTCCTCCAGATATCGACAATCCCTCAAGCGGCGATCTCTGGGGAATGCTGAAGACCGGCCGCTCCATCCGCAACCTCGGCAAGAAGGATCTTTATCGAGTCCTGCGCTGGGGTCCGATGGCTGTGGCCGATCTCGTCGCGGAATTTTTCGAGACCGAGCCTCTGCGCGCCACCATTGCCGCCCGCGGCATCTTCGGAACGTTTCTCGGCCCGTGGTCCGCAGGCAGCGCTCTGGTTCTCCTGTTGCGCGCCACCGCCGATTCCACACCAGCCGGAAGCGTTCAATTTCCGACCGGCGGCACAGGTGCAATCACAGCGGCGATGGCAGCGGCAGGTAAGGAAGCAGGCACGGAAATTCGCACCGATGCCGCCGTTGCGGAGATCCGTGTGAAAGATGGCATCGCGACTGGAGTCGTGCTCACTTCCGGCGAGGAAATTGCCGCCAAAGCAGTCGTCTCCAACGCTGATCCCAAACGCACGCTGATGCAACTGGTGGACCCCATCCACCTGCCGCCGGACTTCGTGCAGAAGATCAAGAACTACCGTGCACTGGGCACGGTAGCAAAAGTCAATCTCGCGCTCTCCGCGCTTCCGGAGTTCAAAGCGCTCCAGTCAAAGGGCGATGGCAATCTACTGCACGGACGTATTCAGATCAGTCCTGAGATCGACTATCTCGAGCGCGCTTTCGACGAATCGAAATATGGGAATTTCTCGCGCAAGCCGTATCTCGAAATCACGCTCCCCTCGCTCACTGATCCGTCGCTCGCCCCGCCAGGCCAGCACGTGATGTCGATCTACATGCAGTATGCACCCTTCAAACTAAAGAACGACAATTGGGAAAACCAGCGCACCGCGCTAGGCGAGACGGTGGTCAAGACGATCGCGCAATACGCGCCCAATTTGCCGCAGATCATCCTGCGCCACCAGATCATCACCCCCAAGGACCTCGAGGATACTTACAGCCTCACCGGCGGCCACATTTTTCACGGCGAACTGGCGCTCGATCAGTTCTTCACTATGCGCCCATTGCTCGACTGGGCACGCTACAAAACCCCAATCGAGCGACTCTTCTTGTGTGGCAGCGGCACGCACCCCGGGACCGGTCTGACCGGCGGCTCTGGCGCAAATGCCGCGCGTGAGATTATCAAAGCGCTGAAGAAGTAGAAGTCGGACTCGCGTCCCCCTCCGCGTACCCAAACACCAAAGGCCTTGTTCCCACGGCACACCAAGAACTATCACCGGAACCGTTACACTTGCTTGTACAACCATGCACAACTCCGCCATTCTCCTCGTCTCCTGTCCAGATCGCCAAGGCATTGTCGCCACGATTGCCGATTTCATCTTCCGGCACAACGGAAACATAATGTCCAACGACGAACACGGCGACGAAGAGTCCAACCTCTTCCTCACCCGCGTCGAGTTTGACGTGACGAACTTCCGGTTAAATCTAGGTGAGTTCAGCGTGCACTTCGCTCCGATTGCCCGCGAGTTCGAGATGGACTGGCGCCTCGCTCGTTCCACCGACCGCCCGCGCATCGCCATCTTTGTTTCCAAGTACGACCATTGCCTGCAGGACTTGCTCTACCGCCATCAAAGCGGGGAACTACAATGCGAGATTCCGCTGATCATTTCTAATCATCCCAACAATCAGCGCATCGCCGACTTTTACCACGTTCCCTATTTCATCTGCCCAGTCAGCAAGGAGAACAAGCGCGAAGTGGAGCAAGAACAACTTGCCCTTGTCCGCGAGCACAACTGCAACCTCGTCGTGCTCGCCCGCTACATGCAGGTTCTCTCCAACGAGTTCATTGCAAACTGGGGCTCCCAAAACCTCATCAACATTCACCACTCCTTCCTCCCCGCTTTCATCGGAGCCAAGCCCTACCATCAAGCCTTCCAGCGGGGAGTCAAGCTCATAGGCGCCACCGCTCACTACGTTACGCAAGTACTCGACGACGGGCCCATCATCGAACAGGATGTCGCCCGCATTCACCGTCGCGACACAGTTGAAGACCTGATCCAGAAGGGTCGTGATATTGAAAAAGTCGTGCTTTCGCGTGCGGTCCGCTGGCATGTCGAGAGTCGCGTTCTGCTGTACGGCAATAAAACGGTCGTGTTTCAATAACGCACCGATTCTCCTCAGCAACCACGCGGACCCACACGTCGCATTCTGGACCGCTGTCGCACTGGTGCTCTCACTTCCGTAACCACGTGATTAATTGCGCCGCCCTCAACTTTGGGCTTTACTTGAAGGGGACGATAGTCTTTCCGACGGCGATCGGTTTCGAAGGAGCGAAATTTGATTGAGGATCCCAAGTGGGAACTCGCTCTGCTGGCCACCGTGCAAGCCTTTTACCAGCGGATTTTGAGCGAGCAACTCGGCGGACTGCTCCCCGCCCCGGCCGAGTTGGCCACTGATGTCATCAGCCACACCGAGGACGTGCAGTCCACTCTTCGGCAAATGCATCTTTGGATCCAACTTCTCGACATGGCCGTCACTCCTGCCATGCTTCGGCTCGGTTTGACTTCCGACCTCGATGCGGAAGTGGCAGAGGCGTTGTTGCGCTACTTCGCTCGTCATCGCGACGACTCGGCTTCCAATCGCGACAAGACCGATCTCATCGCCACTTTCCTTTTCCGTCACCCGCGCGTCCCGGGGCAGTGGGAACGTCGCGGCTATGGACTGGACGGCTCCATTCCGCTGTCGCCGTTTGAAATTGCTCTGCTCGAGATTCTCTCCGAGTCTGATGTGCCGGTCCTTCCCGAAGAACACGTGCAGTCGCTGCGTGAATTTGGCCCGTTACTCGACCAGGCTAATCGCTTTCAGGATTTCTCCACGCTCATGGACTCCGGCATCATTTCCCGGGTTCGCGAATTGAAAGCCGCTCTTGGCGAATCCATCTATCATCCGGGAGTTCTGGCCACGCTGGCGCCATACAATGCCGCGTTCGGCGACCGTTTCCACGCGCAGTTTGTAGCGGCGGCCGAGGAGATTAAGAATTTTGCCCGCCAACTCGCGGAACTGGGCGGCAGCATTCTGAGCACGGTCGACGGCGTCGAAATCACCGTCGACCACGTCGCCGCTTTGAACGAGCAAGAGTTGCTGAAGGTTGATTATGCGGCGGCCCTGGAGAAATTTCGTCGCGTCTCGCGCCTGAAAAAAGAGTTGGAGCGCAGGCCGCCCATCCGCCGTTCCCAGCGCGCATCTACGCCTGCCGCAGCACGCCCGGCGCATCCTGTCGGTACCGGAGGGGCAGCAGCCGCTCCCGCCCTTGAAGCCAGGTTCGTTCCCGCCGCCATCACTCCGCAGACGCTGTCCGTCGAAGAAGCCAAACTTCGTCGCGTGGAAGAGTCGATTCGCGTCTTCGTGCGCGTCGCCGATCCCAAGTTCTGTCAGATTGTTCCGATGCGATATTTCAACCTGATGCTGAGTCCCACCGAGGTTGACGCCTATACCGCCGACTATCTCCAACAGGCCAGCCCGCACGCTGATGCCGCCCGCATGACCCTGCGCATTGTCGCCATGACCGCTCGCATGATAACGGAGATGGAAGAACTCAAGCGCTCGGCGCGCGCCAGCGCCATCTGGAAGGTCCATGCCGACTCCCTGGCGGTGCTTCTCCATCTCGCGAAGCAAATCCCGCATGCGGTGGCCCACCTCACCGCGCCAAGCGATTCGCGGTCCACTCTCCAAAGCAACTCGTCTCTGTTTTCTTCACTCGAAAAACTGCGCGCGCGAGCGATTGAAGTTGAAAACCTGCTTTTCGGCGTTAACTAGACGCCCTTAATGCGAGTTTCGCGCTAAACAAGAATGGGACGGGCAAGATGCCCGTCCCCCCAAGCCCGCAATCTGCGAACACCTAGTGAATGTCGAACTGCTCCTGGTGAAGCGCCGGATCCGACTTCACGATAATTGTCTTTTTCGTGAGCTCTTCCATTTCGTTGAGCAGCCGCGCGTTGTTTGTCTTGAGCGCCTTGGCAACGTCCGGGTTCACCCGCAGCATCACGTCGCTGTGCTCCAGGTGCTGCGAAATCTTGCGCATCTCAATATAGATTTCGTTGCACACTGTATTCACTGCCTTTACAAAACCGGTGGCCTGGCAATACGGGCACGGCGAACCGATCGTGCGCTCAAGCGATTGCTTAACACGCTTGCGCGTAATTGCCACCAAGCCAAAATCATTAAACTGCAACACCTTTGAAGGCGCACGGTCGCCGCGCAGAGCCTCTTCCAGCGCCTGCATCACTTTTTGCCGGTTGCGCCGCTCGTCCATGTCAATGAAGTCAATGATGATAATGCCGCCCAAGTCGCGCAGCCGTATCTGCCGCACAATCTCGCGGATCGCATCGACGTTCGTCTTGACGATCGTATCTTCCAGCCGCGACGTCTTGCCCACGTACTTGCCCGTGTTCACATCAATCGCCACCAGCGCTTCGGTCTGGTTGATCACAATATAGCCGCCGCTCTTCAACCAAACTTTCGACTTGAGCGCCTTATTGATTTCCTCGTTCAGGCCGAACTGCTCGAACAGCGGCGTCTCCTTGGTATACAACTTCACGCGCCTCACCAGCGCCGGCTGAAATCGGTTGGCAAACCGCAGGATCCGCTCATATTCAGTCTCGGCGTCAACCCAGATCACCGAGAAGTCCGAACTTACCTGATCGCGCAGCACACGCTCCACTACGTTCAGGTCGTGATAAATCAACGCCGGAGATTTGCTCGCCTCCGAGCGCGATTTGATTTCATTCCACAGGTTCTTGAGAAAGCGAATGTCGGCCCGCAGTTCCTCGTCGGATGCGCCCGCTGCTGCCGTGCGCACGATGAAGCCGCCGCCCCCGTTCTCGCGCTCACTCTGAATAATGTGCTTCAGCCGCTGCCGTTCGTCCTCCGATGAGATTTTGCGCGACACGCCAGTGTGGTTAACGGTCGGCATAAAAACCAGAAACCGTCCGGGAAGCGCGATGTGGCTCGTGATGCGCGCACCCTTTTTGCCGATCGGCTCCTTGGCAATCTGGACAAGGATCTCCTGCCCCTCTTTCAGCAGTTCGCTGATTTGCGGCACGACTGTATTTTCGCGGCTGCGAAAACGCCGGCGCTGACCTCCGCGGCGTCCACCACGCCGCTGCCGGTCAAAATCGGGAGCGCGACGCGCTCGTTGCAACAACCTCGCTTCCGGTGCCGCCGCGCGGACTTCTGCGCTGGCATCCACCGTACCCTCTCCGATTGCTTCGGCTTCCAGCATCGCCTCCGCTTCAGCCTGCGCTTCTTCGAGTTCCAGTTCTTCCGCCTCGCGCTCTTCGGCTTCCAAAGCCGCCTCGGAAACTTCGCCATTCTCGCCGCCTTCGGAAACTTCGCCTGCAGCGGGAGTTGCCTCCGCCGCAGCGGCCGTCAGCAATTCGGCTCCAGGCGCGTGCGTTTCTTCTTCTACTTCCTCGAAGACGTCGTCTTCTTCAGTGTCATCTCCATAGGCCGCTAGGTCCGCCTCTTCTTCTTCGATCTCCTGCTCTTCGACGTGGCCCCGGCTCGCATCGTATCCGACCTCTGTCTGCATTCCTTGACGTGCCGCCGCTCCCTCAGGAACTCCAAAGGCAGCTGCGAAGTCCGCTTCGTGCGGAAGCACGATTTCCGCTGTCTCCTCCTCGTCACGATCCGCAGCGACCTCGGTTTGCGCCGGAGACCGGAATTCTGCGACGGCGGGCAATACGATTTCCGACGCACGCGCCCCCTCGTCCGTCTCCGATTGAGCGACGTGCTCGTGTTGTTCATGCAGCGGCTCAGAGACTGCTGCAGCGAACATAGGCTCGTCCTCAGGAAAATTCGCCGCGATTGCAGGTTCGGCCGATACTACCGCCGAACTCTCTCCCGCTGGAACCGCGCTCTGCGCCTGCCGCTGATACTTCGAGATGGATTCGCCCGGCAGAATGATTGGTTGATATCCCGGCGGCGGCCCGTAGTCATAATCGCGCCCCGGGCGGCTCGTTGAAGTCGGCCGCTGGAAACGCGCACTCCCGCGATCGGGGCGCTGATCACTCCGCTGATCGCTTCGCGAGTCGGTTCGCTGGTCGCTTCTTGGCTCGGTTCGAAACTCAGGTCTTTGCTCGGTTCGAGCTTCGCCGCGATCAGAACCCGCCGGCCGCGCGCGCTCCCCGATCTCGCCACGACGTCCCCGACGTCGCCGGCGTCCTCTGAAATCCCGGCTATCGCGTGACGACTCGACAGCGTTCCCAGGTTCCGCCACAGCCCCGAGCCCGTTGTCCTCATCGAGGACATTTCCACCTTCAACAGGCGCCGCCTCCGCACCCGCCGCAACCGCCTCCGCCCGGCGCGGCTGCCCGCCACCGTTCACCGGACGATTCGCCGGGATCGCCTCATCTAGGTCTTCGTCCTGCTGTTCCAGATCCATGAAATCGGACACATAGAGAAACGCGTCGCGTTCCAGTCCGATATCCACAAAGGCCGACTGCATGCCTGGCAGCACGCGCGTTACACGGCCTTTATAAATCGATCCTGCTAAGGTGTATTCGTTTTCTCGTTCGAGGTAGATTTCCGCTAGTTGATCATCTTCCGTGATTCCAACTTTGGTCTCATGGGGTGTGGCCGATACAAACAATTCTTTGTTCATTGCTACTCCGGTTGTTGCTCACCGGACGAGAAGCAAAAGACCGACGGAAGAATTGAGGGCGTTCAGCGTCGCTCCGGGTAGGAACGAGCGAGATCCCGACGCTCGCGTCGGGAACTGCATTGCAGCGAATCTTTTTTCAATCTCTGCACTGATCGCGTTGAGCCGCTCTGTCAGGCCTGTGGCCACTCCCAAGGGGGCCGTTCCCCGCCTGACCGGCTTCAATCCTGTCCGGCTTCCACTTCCGTGCCGGTTATCTGCCCTCCTTTTTCGCGAGGGCCCTCGTAATCTTATTCCTTGCTAATCCTGTCGCTTCGCGCCTTTTTCGAAAGCGCCCATCCTCTGCCGACCGTCTCAGTTCACGAAGCGGCGCATCCGGACATTCATCACCATCCCCAGCGCCAGAAACATGAATAGAACGGAAGACCCACCGTAACTCATCAACGGCAAAGGTATTCCGGTGACGGGCATAAACCCGACCACCATGCCGACGTTGACCAGGATGTGAAAGCTAAGCACAGCGACCACACCCATCACCAGAAATGCCCCGGCGCGGTCGGGCGCCGTTTGCGCATTCTGCGTCAAACGCATCAACACAATAAAGTATAACAGCAGGAGCCCCAAAGCTCCTACGAACCCGTGTTCTTCCGCAAATGCGGCAAAAATAAAGTCCGTTTGCGGCACCGGAAGAAACGACAGATGGGTCTGCGACCCCTGCTTGCTTCCCCAGATCCCGCCCGAACCCACCGCGATGAGAGATTGATTGACTTGGTACCCGGAGCCTTGACGGTCCGCATCCGGATCTCGAAAACTTGTTAACCGTTCTTTCTGATACGGCTTCAAAACCTTGATCCAAGCCACCGGAAGCAGCAACGCGAGGATCAGCACCACGATCAGCGCCTGCTTCCAGCGCAACCCGCCCAGAAACAACCCCATGATCGCCACCGGCAGATACGTCAGTGCCGTGCCCAAATCAGGTTGCGCCAGCACCAGCAGCATCGGGAATCCTACAATCGCTCCCGCCTTCATAAAATCGGGCCAAGACAATTCCCGCTGCTGCAGATCTGCGAAATACTTCGCCACCGACAAAATCAGGATCAGCTTCACCCATTCCGACGGCTGAAAATGCGCCCCTCCCGGCATCTTGATCCAACGCCGCGCCCCCAGGTATTTCTGCCCGAACAGAATCACGGAAACCAGAGACGCCAGCGCCACAATGTACATCCAGTGGACTTGTCCCAGCAGCGCTTGGTAATTGAGCAGGCTGACCAGGAACATCGCGCCCAAGCCACCAAGAATCCAATAGATTTGTTTGATATGGGCGCCCGCGAACTTGGTGTGCTCGGTCGCACTGTGGATCTGCACCACGCCCAGCGCGCAGATCGCCAGCACGAAGCCCGTTAGGACCCAGTCGAAATCTCGGTAGGAAACGTAGCGCGACATGAATTCAGTCGCCCACCCCAGAACTCATTGGCAAGAACTCACTGACAGGGATTCGACGGGCAAGACGGACTGACCGGTCCTTCGTCCCGCAGCAGCAACCAAATGCCGACTCCCGTAATTACACCCGTCCCGCCATAAACAGCCCACGGCGAACTCATGATTCCGCCTTTGGCGGCCGTAGCTGTTCCCGCACCGCGACGCCGCTTTTTCTTCTTTTTCTCCGTGTCGCTGGTATCGTCCCGCGTCGTCTGCTGTCCTTGCGTCACGGTCGTCGTACCCTGAGGGTCCTGCACCGTAACGTCGCCCTTGTTGGCCGCAATCTGCACTTGCCCGTCGACATCGATGACCTGAAACTCGGTCCAGGAAGCGCCCGCAGGCTTCACCGTCACATCCCCGGCACGCGCCACCATCGCACGCGATGTCGTCACCCGCACGCCACCGTGTTCGATCTCGACCGCGGGTCCCTCAAATTTCACCAGCGAGTCCGCCATCACCATTACGCTCGATCCGTTGCTTTGGATGCTGGCCGTCGAATCGGAACGCGTTTGCAGCATGTCGCCCGAAAACATCGCCACCGTTTTCGGCACCGTGCTGCCGTTCACCCACGCCGATCCACTCGTATACAACATCGCCGACGGAGATTCCCCAGCCAGCATATTCGCCGGGAACACAACCGCCAGCAAACAACTCACCGCTGGACGCAGCATCGAGCGCGACATGGGTTTGCAGAAGATGGACATTTTGGAATTTTGGTTTATGTTACTCGCGCAATCGGTTGTAGGTCAATGTGTCGGTCTTGTTTTGTACACTCTCGAGTAACTACAGGGCTTCAGGGCCCGAGGATCGCGCTATCAGCATCTCTCCCTCCACCCTTTCGACGCAAAGCTGCATCCACCGGTTAGCGTCCAAACGCCCAGCAATCTTCACCTTCAAATAATTCTCCGTCAGCGCTTCGGTGAAATCCGCCCCGCCCGCCTGCAGCGTAATCGCTTCCACTTCTGTCCCCACCAGCGACCGGAGGAATAACTGTTTCTTCGCCGCCGCAATCTCACGCAACACGCTGTTCCTTTCCCGCGCAACTGCCACCGGTACCTGCCCCTCCTGTTGCGCTGCCGGAGTCCCCGGACGCGCCGAATATGTGAACACGTGCAGGTAGGTAAAAGGCAACCCCTCAATCATGCTCCGCGTTTCGTCAAATTCCGCTGCACTCTCGCCCGGGAACCCCACCATCACATCAGCTCCGATGGCAGCACGCGGCATCGCCTTCCGGATCTTCAGAATTTTCTCCCGATAGTGCCACGGCCGGTACTTGCGGTGCATGCGGCGAAGCACCGCGTCGCTGCCGGACTGCATCGGCACGTGCGCATGTTTAGCGATCCGTGGAGACGACGCCACCAAATCGACCAACTCATCGCTCCAATCCATCGGCTCGACCGAACTGATCCGGAGTTTTTCAAGAGAAGTGTGATCGAGAATGGTTCGAATCAGGCCGACGAGTCGTTGGTCGTTGGTCGTTCGTCGTTCGCAATTCCATTTCAGATGCACAGGTTCTGCTTTCCCAACGACCAACGACCGCCGACTAACGACCGGCTCAGAACTGACCGCTGACAACTGAGAACTGCCTCCCAGATCCCGTCCCCACCGCCCCAGGTTGATCCCCGAAATCACCACTTCGCGATAGCCGGCCCCGACCAGCGTCCGCACTTCCGCGATCACGCGTTCCGCGGGCAGCGACCGGCTCTGGCCCCTCACATAAGGGATCACGCAAAACGAGCACCGGTTATCGCATCCATCCTGCACTTTCAGGTTGGGACGTGTGCGCTCATTCGCCGCTTCAAACACCGGCGCAGCCATCAACTCCGTGTGGGCAAAAATATCTCCTACTACGATGTTGCTCAGTGGCTCCAATTTCTTTCGCGGCCGATCCGATTCCCCAGAGAGTTCTCCGATTGGAACAAACCCGTCAGCAGCGAAAGGCGTCGTCGCAATTTCCGCCGCCTGGTGCTTGTGCGAATTCCCCACCACCCAGGTCACACCCGGCATCGCGGCCAGTTCCTCGGGAGCTCGTTGTGCATAACACCCCGTCACCAGAATCCGGCAATTCGGATTGACCCGCTGCAGCCTCCGTATCGAGGCGCGCGCGTCTTTATCAGCGCCTTCCGTCACCGTGCATGTGTTGAGCACCACGATTTCCGCCTCGCGGGCCGCGCCAGCCCGCTCCAGTCCTCGCTCCAGAAATTGACGCTCCAGCGCCGCGCCGTCGGCCTGGGTCGCACGACAGCCAAAATTTTCTATGTAGAACCGCGCCACGCTCCTATACTAACCGAGTGGATGGTGCCGGCAGCGTCGGCAGACTGTCCGCAGTTCCCGCTCCCACGCTGCATCTCGACTTCCAGGGAGGTGCAAAATGAAACGGCGCATTCTTCTCGTCGACGACGACATGGCCGTCCTTCTGACCCTCAAGGCGGTTCTGGAACTCCATGGATTCGAAGTAGAAACGGCCGCAACCACCGCCCAGGCGTTCGCTCGACTGGAGTCCGCCACCTATCACATGGTAATCAGCGATCTTCGCATGGAAACTGAACAAGCTGGGATGGAAGTGATTCGCGCCGCTCGCCGCCAGAGTTACGACCCCGCGACCGCGCTACTGACGGCTTATCCCCCGTCCAGCGTGCAGATCAATGGCGAACACGGAACCGACCTGCAGCCTGACTCGATGCTTGTAAAGCCTCTCGGTACCAATGACCTCGTCCGCCAGATCGAGGCCTTGCTCATCCGCCACGCCGACCGCAAGCAACTTCGTCAACGCAGCTCCGTTTCGCCGACGCAATTGCGCCGCCGCTCCGCCGGTTGAACGGCGGCGGGACTCTCAATCTCCTTGCAGTGATTGGTCAGGCGCTCGCGACGCGCCGCGCTTGCTGAAAACACTCGCGGCACAACACCGGTCGTCCCTGCGTGGGACGAAACGGAACTGTCGTCTCTTTACCGCACTGCGAGCAGTTTGTCCGAGTTTCTGTCTTCGCGTACGCATGCCCTTGCGACCCGGACCCCAGCACGGCAACCCGCTTTGTTTTGCAGTTCTTGCAACGTTTAGGTTCATTCTTGAACTGCTTGTCATGAAAAAACAGCTGCTCCCCGGCTGTGAACACGAACTCTGTGCCACAATCCACGCATTTCAAAATTCTGTCTTGGAATTCCATTTGGAAGAGGCGCTCCCATTCCCCGTCGCCCCTGCACATCACGGGAGACCCGGGGGAAAGGATTCCGGTTCACTTCGTGGGCAGGAGATGTATGTCCCCCTCGTGCTAACCCGATGGATTCGGCCCGCCATGCGATGTGCACCGCATGGATTACTGCTTAATGCCTTGCGTCATGCCTTGCGTCGCAGAACTGGAGTGAAGAGGAAGGGCCGGCCCCTCACGTAACGGCCCCTTCTCCGTTTTGTTTAATCCTGCTCTTTGCGAGCTTTCTTACGGCTGCGCTTCCGCGCCAGCGCTTCTTTTACGCGCTTTCTCTCGCCGGGTTTCAGGTAGAACGAGTGACGTTTTACTTCCTTGATTATGTCCTCGGTTTGTACCTTCCGCTTGAACCTGCGAAGTGCGTTTTCGAGGGATTCCCCCTCTTGAAGTCGTACTTCAGCCAATTTGAACGCACCTCCCTACTTGCCCGGACGGGACAGTTAGTTATGGCAAGCCTTCCCCTCATAAGTCAAGCGGAATGTGCATGAAATTTACTCATGCCCTAAAAATTGAGCCGCATCGACATTTGCATCTGCCGCGGCGCATAGGCATTGGTCGTCTTCATGAAGTTCGCAGGTTGCTGATAATAAGCCGGATAGGACGGTCCCCCCAAAGGGGACGGCGCGTACTTGATGAACTGTCCGGCTGAATTATAAAAGCCATTGTCGGAAATGCTGTACCGCTTGTTATCGCGATTGAAAAGGTTGAACGCTTCCCCGGTTAGCTCCAGCCGCAGATGTCGGCCCAGCTTAATCTTCCTCCCAATCCGCATATCCATGGTCGCGTAGTCGGGCCCGAGAAACGCGTTGCGGCCATAACCAGCCAGTCGGTCGTTGTCTGTGTTCCCGTCCTGATTCGGATCGCCCGAGACCGCCGCATTTGCAGGCCGTCCCGACCCATACGTCATAACGCCGGAAATCTTCCAGTGATCGAGAATCGCCGCCAGAACCCCGTGCTTCACATCAAATGGGTGCGGTTCCTCCACCGCCGCGATCGTCAACCGGTGCCGCTGATCGGTAACGCTCGGCCCTCGCTCGCTGTTCGCCGCGTACGAATTCTGCACCGTCGCCGGTTGGCCCGCCACCAGGGCGTCCTGGCCGTCGTCGATCGAATGTGCCCAGGTGTACCCCAGCCGGAAATACAGCCCGCGCGACATTCTCTTCTGCAGCGAAACCGTCAACCCGTGATACACGCTCGACGCCGCGCTCTCAAACTGATCAATCGCTCCCAACTGCGGAATCGGCCGCGCCAGCGGATTAATGCATGGAGGGTATGGGCAACTGATGCTTCCTGTGTTTTGCCAAGTCGCAAACGACTCCACGTTGTAGAACGCATTCTGAAATACCGTGCCCGTCGCATCGTAGATTGGATAGCTGTAGAACGGCGGCGGCGGCAGGTTTACGTCCCGCGCTCGAATCATGTCCACGCCATGCACATACAGATACGACAGTTCTCCCGTGAAGCCGTCCGCAAACTCCCGCTCCAGGCGCAGGCTGCCCTGTTCCGCCCTCGGCGTCTTGAAGTTCGGGCCGAACGCTGCCACTTCGTTGGTCGCATATTGCTGCCACGATGCCGGCAGCGTGCACTGAACCGGCCCTCGCGGACAATTCACCGCAACGTTCGGGTATGTCGGGAAAACCTTGTGCTGGTAATAATCCGTATTATCCAGCGATAAGAACTCATCCGTGACCCCATTGTCATTGATTACTGCCGACTGATAAATCTGCGGAAGGCGGACGTAGAAGACCCCAAATCCCGCGCGCATCACAATCGGCCGGCGGTCGCCGATCGCATAAGCCAGTCCGACTCGCGGCGCGAAGTTCTTGTTCGGCTCCGGCATCCACCCCGCCAACGGCCACAAAGAATTACCAGCCATTTTCGGCATGACGAACGTCTGCAGGTCATAGCGGATGCCCAGGCTCAATGACAAACGCCGCGTCAGCCGCACTGTGTCCTGCAAGAATGCTGCGTAATCGCTGCTGTCAGGATGCGACACAGGATTGCCAAGATTCTGCACGTAATATCGCGCTAGGTTGGCTGGCGGACCAGTCCAACTGCCGGCGTCAAAGTTCCAACTTGGCATGACCGTGTGCGCCCATGCCCGCAGTGGCGTCAGCTCCAAATTACTCCCGCAGGTTGCGGCCGGCGTGAACTGCCATGCATCCACGCAAATGTAGTCGAAAATGTATTCGCCGCCATAAAGCGACGGGAAATAGTTGTAGTCCCACGTTCGCATCGAGTCCGCGCCGAACTTCCACTCGTGCCGGCCTCGGCTCGCGCTCAAGGTTTCCGCCAGATGCAGCCGGTGTTCCCGGGTCTGCCGCGGCAGGATCGACGATTGGCCCATATCGTCGAGCCAGTTATAGATCTCGGCCTTCGGAGCCGTCGTGTTCGGGAAAGACTGCTCCAGGTCGCGCGAAAACTGTGCTCGCAGATGGCTCGTCCAGCGCGGCGTAAGGCTGCTCAGCAGCGAAATCGACGCGCTCTCGGTCGTCACGTCTTCTTCGCCATTGCCGCTCAGCGCGTCATTGGTGATGGGGCTCGAAGGCTGGAAGAACACATTGTTCGTCCCGTAGTAGCGGGACGTACTCAACCGCGCAGACAGCAGCTCATGCTGGCTCAACACACGGTCGAGCTTCAAGAAGCCAGCATTCCCCAACAACTTCGAATGGAACGTGCCACCCTGAGTCGAAAGCTGCGCTGCCGCGGAAGGCATGGTCGGCGCAACACATGGCGGACCTCCCAAACTAGCGGGCGGACAACCCGGCACAATCGCCTGATCGCAGGCAGATCCGCCGATGGCCGGACTGACGCAGTCCGCCAACTTCTCGTAATCTCCCGGAAAAACTGGCGTTACCGTCGTCGAACCGTTCAGGAACTCCACCACCATTGGCACGTGATAGATATGCTGGTCGTATCCGGCAAAAAAGAACATCTTATTGCGCTCGATCGGCCCGCCGAACGTACCGCCAAATTGATGCTGTGTGTTGCTCGGATTGAAGCCCGCAAACGGCGGCGCAGCGCCGCCGATGGAACTGTCGCGGAGGTAATAGAAGCTGCTGCCGTGCCAACTGTTCGATCCCGACTTCGTCACTACGTTCACGACTGCGCCGCCCGACCGTCCCGACTCCGCTCCATAGCTGTTCGACGACACGCGGAACTCCGCGACCACTTCGTCCGAGAACTGGTAGGGCGAACGATATCGCCCGCGCGCCTGCGCGAAGAATCCATTATTGTTGTCCGCTCCATCGACCAGATAGCTTGTGTTGTACCCGCGAATCCCGCCATAAGAGAGGTCGCCATTCGAGCCCGAACTCAGCCCGCGTGGATCCTGCGTCACTCCCGGTGTCAGCAGCAACAGGTCCGTAAATCTCCGCCCGTTCAGCGGAATACTCGAGATCGCCTGCTCATCAAGCACCGACGAAACCGCGGTCGGACTCGTCTCCACTCGCGGTGGCGCGCCTGACACCGTAACGGTTTCCTTCGGTCCGGCTACGGTCAGCTTGAACGTCAACTGCTGCGCTGCGCCCACTTCCACCCGAATCACCGGAGAAATCTGCGGCGACATTCCTTCCGCTTCCGCGCGCGCCGAGTAATTCCCAGGCGGCAAAAGGTCCATCACAAACCGGCCTGCGACATCGGTGGCCGTGTGATAACGCACGCCTGTCTCAACGCAGATCGTGACTATATCTGCGTTGGTTACTGCTGCGCCTTGCGCATCGAGCACGCTGCCGCGCAGCGCGCCTGTCGACGCGTCCTGCGCCCAGGCGATTGCAAGGCCGAGGATCGCGATCGCGAGCAAGGCCAGCGCGAAACTCAGTGGAAACAGGAATATTCGGATGAGAGCAAAGCGGGAAATCTTGCAGATGGAAGCCTGAACGAACCGGCTGTAGCGGCGCATGCAAATCCCCTCGTGTCCAAGACTCGGAATCGGAGGGGATTCGGGAGGTCCTTGACGTCTGTATAGCAAACCGCGCCGCCGCAGAATGTGACCAGCGCACGCAAAAACTGTTCGGTTTCTTCAGCCATTTTCGGTGAACGCTGGAACGTGTCCCGAATGGGTCACTGACTTGTCGCAGACCCCCTGGTCTCGATCTTTTAAAATCAAAGATTTAGGAACGATTCTCGCTAGATCTTTGAAAAATAAGGGCTCATCCGTAAAATATTTATTAATCAATAAGTTAGCGATCATTTGGTGCCGTAGTTGCGAGAGGATCGAGTCAGAAAACTATGGATGATAGAGCATTTCGCCCGCCGGCTGCTGTTGGCGCACGCCAACCCGATGGCGTGAGGTATAAAGTGTTTCAGGTTCTTTAGCTGAACGGCCTTCAAACGTTCGGATTGGCTGCTCCAGGCGGGAATTATGCAGGACCGACATCACCCAGGTAAGTCATACGTGCTGGCCACCGGAGAGGAAGCTGTTTCTCGGCTGGACGTTTTGGAGCGAATTTTTGGTCCGGCGACCCGTAACTTGCTGTGCGCGGCCGGGCTGCGCTCAGGCATGCGTGTGGCAGAGATCGGTTGTGGCATCGGCATCACGGCACAATGGGTATCCACAGAGGTCGGCCACGGCGGATCCGTAGTGGGCGTGGACTCAAGCCCTGAGCAACTGCGCATCGGGGAAAAAAGGGCTGCAGAATCCGGCACCACAAATCTTTCGTTCCGCGAAGGCAATGCTTACGAAACTGGTTTGCCGGGAGATTGCTTTGATCTTGTTTACTCTCGGTTTCTCTTGTGCCATCTCGCGGATCCTCTCAAGGCGTTGGCGGAAATGAGCTCACTTTTGAAGCGCGGTGGAATTCTCGTATGCGAAGATCACGACGACGGCGGCATCTTCACGGAACCCGCGACACACGCCTACAAGCGACTGCTTGAAATCAGCGATGCTGTGAATCGCAGCCACGGCCTCGATTCGTACATCGGTCTTAAGCTACCCCGGCTATTTCGGGAAGCAGGATTCAGTCAGCCGGAGGTAACGGCAAATCAGATCGCGGTGTTACGCGGTGAGGAGAAACGGTTTTGGGAATTGACGTTGAGAGAAGCAGCACCCGCGATTTTGGCCGCACACACATCCACTTCGGAGGAGCTCGACGCTATCTGCGAAGAAATGCGCAAGATTGCTCAGGATGAATCCATCCTTCTGATGCTCGCTCGTGTGACTCAGGTATGGGCGAGAAAGCCATGATCGTCAGGAGATCGAGGTCCTGAATACGGTTTTCCCTCTGGCATCTGTGGTGGCCCTCAAGCGGGACTATTAAAGGATCGCTTGACCTCACGACAACCGGAGAGGGCAGCCGCACTGCAAGGCGTCCAGTTGGCATAACGAATAAAATTGCGAAGTCATGGCCGCGTCCGAGACTCCCGCGAAGTCCACCCCGACGCCGCGCATTCAGTCAG
Source organism: Terriglobales bacterium (assembly GCA_049288625.1). Classification (GTDB taxonomy): domain Bacteria; phylum Acidobacteriota; class Terriglobia; order Terriglobales; family Acidobacteriaceae; genus Acidiflorens. The sequence continues at coordinate 177,879 of JBAQIB010000038.1, forward strand.
TCGATGCTCTCCGTGGAGCCATCATGATGTTGATGGCGATTGATCACATTCGCGACTACGTTGCGCGCAGTGCTCAGCAGTTCTTACCGACGGACCTGTCGCGCACTACACCGGCTATCTTTTTCACCCGGTGGATCACGCATTTCTGCGCGCCGGTTTTCATGCTCACTGCCGGCTTGGGCGCATATTTATGGATGACCCGCGGGCATCACTCGAAAGGCAAACTGTCACGGCTGCTGATTAGTCGCGGTGTTTGGCTGATTGTCCTTGAGGTTACGATACTGCGGCTGGTCTTTTTTTCGCAAATAAGCTTCACGGCGAATCCTGTCATCCTGATCATCCTTTGGGCGATCGGAATTTCCATGATCGGGCTTGCCGTGCTGATTCATCTTCCGATACGCGCTATTGCGGCGGTGAGCATCGCGATTATTGCCCTGCACAATCTACTCGACCCTGTCTCCGCCAAGCGCTTTGGGCCTGCGGCCTGGATTTGGGACATCCTGCACCAGCAAAATGTTTTCGCTTTCCATGGAATCAACTTCGTGACCGCATATCCGGTATTGCCCTGGATCGGGGTGATGGCTGGTGGCTATTGCCTCGGGGTGGTCTTTGAATGGGATAGATCACGCCGGCAGACTTTTCTGGCGAGCATGGGGTTGGGGCTGGCTGCGGCATTCGTTGTGCTGCGCACCGTTAATATCTATGGCGATCCCGCACGTTGGAGTCATCAAGCGTCGCCAGTTTTCACGGTGCTCTCTTTTCTCAATGTCACAAAATATCCCCCTTCCCTCGACTTTTTGTTGATGACACTGGGCCCGGCAATGGTCTTCATGGCTTGGCTGGAAAAACTTTACTTTCATTTCGCCAATCCGCTCATCGTTTTCGGGCGTGTGCCGTTCTTCTACTACGGGGCGCACTTGCTTTTGGCTCATCTGATTGCGATTGGGATGAACCTCGTGCGCTACGGCGCAAAGTCATTCCTGCTGATTGCGCCGCCCTCTATGGGAGGCGCGAGCAAACTTTTTCCGGTCGACTACGGGTTCCCGTTGTGGACGGTATACGCCGTCTGGGTTGTGGTACTGCTACTTCTCTATCCCGTTTGCCTTTGGTTTGCCCGACTCAAACAGCGTCGGCATGACTGGTGGCTGACCTACTTGTGATTGATTGTGGGCAGACGGCGGTGCGGGCGAACCCAATTTCCCGATTCCTTCGTTACCAAAAGTAACCACGAATACCCTTGGTCCACGCCCTCGCAAAATATTGTTTCCTCAGGGTTCCCCAGCTTCATGTGCAACTCTTTTCACTTTGACAAACAGACCTTGCACTGCAAGCAATTGATAACACTGTGCAATTAATTTGGCCCCCTCGTTGCATTTTGGGAAGGCATCGGGCGATCCCCTCACCGAAACGTGAACCGAAGCAAAGTAAGTTGGAAGTAACTTCAGTAACCAGAGGAGGCTGCACCATGAAATGCAACCGGAGAAATCAGAAGGGGTTTTCGCTCATCGAGCTCTTGATCGTCGTCGCGATCATTCTCATCATCGCCGCTATCGCCATCCCGAACCTGCTCCAGGCTCGCGTGGCCGCCAACGAAGCCTCCGCCGTTGGCTCTTTGCGTACCATCAATACAGCCGAGATTTCCTATTACAGCAGCTATCCAACGGTTGGCTTCGCGCCCACGCTGGCCGCGCTCGGCGGCACCAACTGCGCCGCGCCGGACCAGACCCAAGCTTGCCTCATCGACAACTTACTCTCGTCCGGTAACAAGAGCGGCTATAGCTTTAGCTCGACCGGCATTGGCACCTCGCCCAACGGCGAATACTTCGCCGTCGGTTTGCCCAACTCGGGCGGTGGCAACCGCAGCTTCTGCTCTACCGACGATGCCGTCATTCACTACGATCCGACGGGCGCCGTCATCGCCGACCACGATTCCTGTATCGCCCTCACTCCGCTGCAATAAATTCCGCATTCCCAACCAGGATGCCCCACACATCGCTTTCTCTACGATGTGTGGGTTTTTTATTTCGTCGGAGCGGGCGCCGGTGCCGGCGTTGCCGCCGGAGCTGCCGGCTTCGCTCCAAAGTCCACCTTCGGCGCTTCGCGCGATCCTTCCGCGGCCTTAAAGTACGCGTCGTTTTGTTTGTATCCGGCAAAGCCCGCGTAAATGTTGTTGGGGAACTGCAGGACGTAGGTGTTGTAGTCCTGCAAAGTGTCGTTATAGCGCTTGCGCTCAACGGCGATCCGGTTCTCGGTCCCGGCCAGTTCGTCCTGCAGGCGCATGAAGTTCTCATTCGACTTCAACTGCGGATAGTTTTCTACAATCACTAGTAATCGCCCGAGCGCTCCGTCCAATTGCCCGTTGGCAGCGATCTTGTCCGACGGTGTCTGCGCCGAAAGCAAAGCCGACCGAGCCTTCGCAATGTCGCCAAACACAGTGACTTCCTGCTGCGCGTAGCCCTTCACCGTTTCCACCAGGTTCGGGATCAGGTCCGCGCGCCGCTGCAGCACGATATCCACCTGCGACCATGCCGCCTTCACCGCCTGATCTTTTGTCACCAGCGTGTTGCGCACGCCCACGTACTGTCCGAAGCCGACCAGCGCGATCAGCACCAGAATCACGACCACCACAATTAAAGCCTTCATCTCATTCTCCTAAGCAAGAATCACCGCAAAGACTTCTGAGTTCCTAGCTCTGCAACCTGACCTCTACCTCTGGCCTCGCACTCCTCAATCCAGCATCTCATCCACTGCCGCCGTAATCCGCTCCACGGCCTTCAAATACCGCGCGAACAGATCGTCCACATTGATCGTCTTGCGATCCACCTTGCGCTCACGCAAATCGAACAACTGCAAGAACGCACCCGCATCGAATCCGGCCTTAGCTGCCAGTTTCTGAACCGCCTCGCGCTTCGACACCGCCGTCTCGCCCAGCGCAATCAGTGCATGCCGCGCCAGCGTGGCGAACGCCCCAACCGACCGCACCAGCAGTTCCCATTTCGCGTCCTCGTCTCTTGCCACCACCAGCAACCGCTGCCGCAGCAGGATCGTCTTCTCGCGCAGTTCATATTCCACCTGCGCCCGATGAAACTTCATCGGAATCTCCAGCCCCTTCAGCAGATCCTCGCCCCACAGCACGCGGTAATTCTCCCTCATATCGAGAAACTCAATGGAGAACACATCCGCGCCGCGCCGCAATTCCTCCGCCGTCATCAAAAGCGGCGCATGATGCTTCTGCTTCGCCCACCACTCCACCGCCGGAGCCAGTGTCGCAATCGCCGCAAACGACGTTTCCCCCAGCACAAACAGCAGGTTCACGTCTGAGTGCTCAGGAACATAATCCCCCGCCGCCGCCGATCCATAAAGGATCGCCGACTTCAGATTTCCGCCCACCGCGTCGCGCACTCGCCCGACGAATTCATCAATCAGTTTTTCCGGAACCATAGGATCGCTCCACTCAACTCACGACGTCTCGTTCTAAAGGTCCTACCAGCTTCCACCCGCGCCGCCGCCGCCCGTGCTGCCACCGCCGAAACCACCAAATCCTCCGCCCCCAAACCCACCACCTCCAAACCCTCCACCGCCAAAGCCTCCACCGCCAGACCCGCGTCCGCCGCCCGTCAACATGCCCAATAAAAGTCCCGTCAAAAACGAGCCCCCGCCGCCGCGAGATCCTCCGCCGCCGCGCGAAATCGCCCGCAGCACCAGCAGAAAAATCACGATGACCACGATCACCAGGAAAATCGCCGGAGTCCCGTTCGAATTGTTCACAGGGCGCTGCACCGGCTCCTGCATTCCCGTCAGCGTCACGCCCGCATCCTGCGCGATCACCGATGCGACGCGCATCGTCACCAGCGTCACCGCGGCGTTGTAGTTGCCGGTGCGCAGAATCGGCACCATCTCCCGCCCAAAACCACCTACTTTCCCATCGGGAAGAATCGGCTCCAGCCCATAGCCCACGTTCGTGTAGTACTTGTGATCCTGGGTCGCGAGCAGGATCAACACGCCTCGATTCGACGACTTCGCTCCGATTCCCCAAGCCTGGTAAAGCGCCACTCCATAATCGACCGCCTCCTGCCCGTCCAGCGACTTCACCGTCACAACCGCAATCTGTGCTTTCGCCTTCTCGTCTACCTGCTGGCACAAGGCGTTTAGTTGTGTCACGGTCGACGCGTCCAGCACGCCGGCAAAGTCATTGACATAGTTTGTGGCGTGCAGGGACGAGATGGGCTCGGCCGGTGCCCACAACGCCACCACCGCCACAAACAGTGCAATCTTGAGCAGGAATTTCACAGAGCAACAGATTGTACAGGAGGAACAAAGGTTGCGACCGTGGGGCCAGGAACCAAGAGTATCGAAATGACAAGCAATGCACTGGTTGCTCGCGGCTCGCAGCCTGGTTGTGTCACTTTTTCAATCTGCCTTCTGCCTTTTGCCTTCCGCTTCCACCCGTGGGATACTCGCTTTAGATAGTTCCCCGCATATGACCGCCCCGTGTGACGCCCCAGTTTGGCTCCGCAACACCTTGCCCGATTCCATGAGCCTCGACGATTGCCGCCGCTTTTACGCCGAAGAGATCCAGTACGCCGCCAACCTGCGTTCGCAGGCGCTCGTCGACGCCTTCGCCCGGGTGCCGCGCGAGAACTTCCTTGGTCCCGGTCCCTGGCAGATTGGAGTGGCCGACCTTACTAATGGTCGCGCCGTCGATTACCAGACCACCGCCAGCGCTGATCCGCGGCATCTCTACCACAATGTCACCATCGCGCTTGATCCCTCCCGCAATCTCTGTAACGGTCAGCCCGGCGCGCTGGCGTCGTGGATCAGTGCGCTCGATATTCAGCCCGGCAACCGCGTCTACCACCTCGGCTGTGGAGTCGGCTATTTCACCGCCATCCTCGCGGAAGTTGTAGGACTCACCGGCAGCGTCATTGCGAGCGAAGTCGACGCTCCGCTCGCCGCCCGCGCGCAACGGAACCTGGTCGGATATTCGAACGTGACCGTGCACGCCGCCGATGGCGCAGCGCTCGACCCTGGCGAATGCGACGCCATCTTCATCAACGCTGGAGTCACGCATCCTCATCCCATGTGGCTGAATCGGCTTGCCGAAGGTGGGCGATTGCTCCTGCCGATCACCATCCCGATGGGACCCGGACTGGGCAAAGGGATCATGGTCAAAGTCGTTCGCCGGAACGGAGGCTTCTCCGCCAGAATGGCCAGCTTCGTCGCGATCTATTCGTGCACCAGCGTGCGCGACGCTCAACTCGAGCTGCCGCTCGGGAAAGCCATGTCCACGGGCGCATTGTTCAAGCTGAAATCCATACGGCCGGACGCCCACGATCCGTCTGATACCTGCCTCGTCCACGGCGATGCCATCTGCCTAAGCGCAGCCGAACCCACTTCGAAATCTAACAGCCTAGAACGCGCGGACAACTGACACCATGACCAAGGATCGGGTTGCAAGCTTTTCCAGCATCGAACACTCCACGCGGGAGGATTGGGCTCTCATCGCCACCGATTTCATGAAGTATGCCCAGAAGCTTCCTGAACGCATCGTCGCCCATTTGAAGCTGCTGGACGGCGACTTTGGGGGCTTTCCAGTGGACCGCCTGCATCACTCGCTGCTGACCGCGACCCTCGCCAAGCAGGATGGGCGTGACGACGAATATGTGGCGTGCGCTCTTTTGCATGACATTGGAGATACGCTCGGAACCTTCAACCATCCCGACATCGCGGCCGCGATCCTGAAGCCGTTCGTTTCGGAAGAGAATCATTGGATGGTGGAAAAGCACGGCATTTTTCAGGGCTACTATTTCTTCCACCACATCGGCATGGACCGCAATATGAGAGAGCAGTTCCGCGGGCATCCGCATTTTTCACGCACCGCGGATTTCTGCGAGAAGTACGATGGGCCGGCTTTCGACGCCAAGGCAGAGTGTTTCCCGCTGGCAGCCTTTGAACCGGTGCTCCAGCGTGTGTTCGAGAAGCCGAAGAACACGATCTATCGCGTCGGTGAGCCAAGGCCGTAATCGGTGGCTGCGAGCATTGCTCGGCTGGGACGCGGAAGACAGGCGGTTGCAAAATCTTGCGCCGTGCGTTGGCCCGCGAAGCACCAACTACCAAAACGGCCCGGCGCAATCTGACTTCCTCCAATCTGCAATCCCTCCCGCGCTTCGCTATACTTCTCCAAACGCCATCGCCCTATGAATCCCGCGGAACGCTCCCTCTCCGCCAATCTCGACCTCTTGCGCGCCATCGCAGTGGTGCTCGTCCTCGCCCAGCATCTGGCCCGCCGTATGTATGTCGAGACGTTCGCCGGCATGCCGACGTCCTCCTGGGGCATTTTCGGAGTCCTGCTCTTCTTCGTTCACACCTGTCTCGTGCTCATGTACTCGATGGAGCGCAGCCACCTCAGCGGCTGGCATCTGCTCACCAACTTCGCCGCTCGCCGCATCCTCCGGATTTATCCCCTCAGCATCCTGGCCGTCCTCACCGCGCTTGCGCTGCATCTCGACTCCGACATCAACGGCATTCGCGGCCTGTCGCACGGCCAGTTTCCCGGCATCGTCACCACCGCGTCCAATCTGCTGCTCGTGCAGAACCTTACCTACGCGAAGTCCATCGTCAACGTGCTTTGGTCTCTGCCCTTCGAGTTGCAGATGTACGCTTTCCTGCCGTTCCTGTTTCTCTGGGTCTGGCGAAGTCCCGCTTCTGGTGGACGCCGAAACATGGTCTGGCCTCTGCTCGCCCTTTGGGTCGCGAGCGTCGGGATGGCCGTGGCCCAGCCCCACATTCCTCACTTCGGTCGCCTCTCGATCTTTCTCTTTCTCCCCAACTTCCTCCCCGGAGTCCTTGCCTATGCGCTGCCTCATCGTCCGCGCTTTGCCAGCGCCCTTTGGCCCGTCTTCATTCTTCTGCTCGTAGTGGTGTATGCGATCCGCCCCGTTCCCTCGACCGGATGGTTCCTCTGCCTCATTCTCGGATCGATGATCCCGAGCTTCCGCGAAATCCACCTGCCCTGGCTGCGCTGGATCAGCAATCGCATCGCAACCTATTCCTACGGCATCTACCTCTCGCACCAGTTCGCCATCTGGACCGCCTTCGGCGTACTCGCTTCTCATTCGCTCGCGGTCAAGATTCCGGTGCTGGTTGCAATGCTGGTCGCGCTGCCTGTAGTTCTCTACCACGCCATTGAGAAGCCAATGATCGGAGTTGGTGTCCGGCTGGCAGGGCGATTCTCCGAGCAGGCACCATCTCGCGTCCCCGTTCAGGCCAGCGAAAGTGCCGCGTCGAAACTCAGCTTGGGCGAGGAAGTAGCCCCTTAGCTCGGAAGTGGGTGAGGAGCCATGGACGTCGCGCGCCATCGGTTTCCACCTCCGCGATCTGACCTCTGACCTCTGCAATCCCCTCGCGATCGTGGTATTTTGACTATCTCAGCCATGATTCGCAGACACAAAGGCATCACACCCCAGTTCCCGGAAACCAGCTACGTAGACGATTCTGCGCAGCTCATCGGCGATGTGATTCTCGGCGAGCACTCGAGCGTCTGGATGAACGCCGTCCTGCGCGGCGACGTGCATGAGATTCGCGTCGGGCACTATTCCAATATTCAGGATTGCAGCATCCTGCACGGCATGAAAGAAAAGTACGGCGTCTACGTCGGCGATTACGTCACCGTCGGCCATAACGTCGTTCTGCACGGATGCCGCGTCGAAGACCGCTGCCTGATTGGCATGGGTTCGATCATCCTGAACGGCGCAATCATCGGGCGCGGCTCGATCATCGCGGCTGGCACGCTCATTCCCGAAAAAACGATCGTCGAGCCGAATTCGTTATGGTTGGGTTCGCCGGGGAAATTCAAACGCCATCTCGAAAAGAGCGACGAGGATATGATCCTCCGCTACGCGGAGAACTATCTCGGCTACAAGAAGCAGTATTTTGCAGGAGAGGAAAGAAAGTGGCCAGTGATCAGCTGCCAGTGGCCAGAAAATCAGGCGAAGCTCCGACAAGCTGAAGACTCTTCGAGAGCCGATGTCCGCACCATCGAAGTGGTAGGCTAAGTCCTTACTGGCAACTGGCCACTGACCACTGGCAACTGAATGATCAAATCTCCCCGAGGAACACGCGACCTTCTCCCACCCGACACCGCTTTGTGGAATTTCGTCGAAGACACCGTCCGCGACGTCTTCCGCGCCTACAACTTCCACGAGATTCGCACCCCCATCTTCGAATCCACGGAATTGTTCGCCCGCGGCGTCGGCGAAGAAACCGACATCGTCGCCAAAGAAATGTTCACGTGGGAGGATCGCGGTCGCGCCGAAAGCGACAAGGGTCAATCCCTGACCCTCCGCCCCGAAAACACCGCCGGCATCGTCCGCGCCTACATCGAGCACAAGCTCTGGGACCGCGGTCTGAATAAGTTCTTTTCGATCGGCCCCATGTTTCGCCGCGAGCGCCCGCAAAAAGGACGCTACCGCCAGTTCTACCAAATTGACGCCGAAGTCATCGGCCCGGCGACTTCTGGGAGCGAATCCCCCGCGCGCGATGCCGAAATTCTCGAACTCGTCGCCACGCTCCTCGACCGCGTCGGCATCAAGGATTGGACGCTCGAACTCAACTCCGTAGGTTGTCCCGCCGACCGCGCCAAGTTCAACGAAGCCCTGCGCAAAGCCCTCGAACCCGTCGTCGGCAAAGTGTGCGCCGACTGCCAGCGCCGTGCCGTCACTAACCCGCTGCGCGTCTTCGACTGCAAAGTCCCGGGAGACCAGCCCATCATCGCGTCCCTTCCGACGATCAGCCAATTCCTCGACGAAGGTTGCCGCAGCCACTTCGAAGAGGTGCAGGCGATTCTCAAGTCCGTGGGCGTTCCTTATACAATTAACGACCGTCTCGTCCGCGGCCTCGACTACTACACCCGCACCGCGTTTGAGTTCACGCACGGCGCCCTCGGAGCGCAAAATGCGATCCTCGGCGGCGGACGCTACGATGGGCTATCAGAGGCGCTGGGCGGACCTGCAGCCCCAGGGATCGGCTTTGCCATTGGAGAAGACCGGCTGGTGCTCTCGCTCACCGCGTCCGCCGAGTCGGTCATCCGCAAGCCCGACGTTTACATCGCGCCGCTGGGCGCAGGCATGAATCGCGAAGCGGCGCGCCTGGCCCGCGAGCTGCGCCACAATAAAGACCTGGTCGTTGAACTCGGCGACGAAACCTTCCGCCTGAAAAAATCCTTCGAGGCCGCCGACAAGTTCAAAGCCCGCTACATCCTGATCGTCGGCGAGAACGAAGTGAAAGCCGACGCCTTCGCGCTGAAGCACCTCGCGACCGGGGAGCAGGTGACCGTGCCGCGCAGCGAACTCTCCAAGCGAATTGGGGAGACCGGGAAGGGTGCGTAGTTCTACCCGGGAAACGGACCGCGAGAATGAAGATGTGTGTGCCGGGCGCAACCAGAGCGCGTTTCCAGCGCACGGTGATATGCAGATGTTTTCGGTAGTGTCTTAAATATTTAAGTTACCACCATTTTTTCGCCTTGACTTCCCATCCCGCAAAGTCAACAATACGGCCTCGAAGTTTACGGCTTCCCGTGTTCGACGCTGCCGGGCACGGCTGTGAATTTCGGTTCGGTCGCGCGGTCTGCGCGAAAAACCCAAAAAGTTCTACCCAATCTCGGAGGATGTCGTGAAAAAAATTGGCTTGTTTGCAGTCTTGATGTTGATCATCGTAATCGGAGCTGGGACGGCTAGCTTCGCCGCCTGCACCGCTACCACCCTCACCGCGGGCAACGGAACGTGGGGAATCGAGTCCTACGGCTTCGACTTAGGCGCCGGGCAACTGGACAACATTCTCATGCAGGTCACATTTGCTTCGGGAGGTACCTTCACCGGAACCGAGTGGCAAAGCCTGGCTGGAACGCTTACCGGCCCCACAACCATCTCCGGCACGTGGGTTATGGTGACGCCGGCATCAGACTGCCAGGGCACCATCAAGGTCACCTCCCCGTCGACTCAAACCTTCAATTTCGCTATCAACAGCGCCAACAAGGGCGGCACCCTGTCTCAAACCGACGCCGGTTTCACCATGGCCGGTTTTATGGTCGCGCAGGGAACCGTGACTTGCAGCAATTTGACTTTCAAGAGTAAAGCATTCTCCCTTTATTCGTACGGCTATATCACTGGGCTCGGCACCACCACGGGTTCGGGCAACGTCTCCGCTACGGGAGAAATCAAGTTCGCCGCCACCGGAACAACGTTTACGACCGTCCCGACCGTGACCCTTGACCTTGGCGGGTTGGGGAATTTCACAGTTCCGGGCAACGGAACTTCTTCGATCAGCTCTAACTGCCAGGGTTCCGGGACCCTTTCGGTGCCATCGCTGGGACAGTCATTCAGCGTCGACACGGTGATCGTGGACGCAGGCAAAGAAGCCCTGTGGATCGTGACCAACGCCGGTGATAACGTCTCAGGATATTTCTTGCAGTAGCGGATTAGCCCTGGCGGGTGGCCCAGCCTTCCGCTAGCGCAGCCACAATGGGTGTGCCCCATCCTTCGCATCTTGTCGCGAAGGATGGGCGTTTTCTTGCCAGACGAAGCGAAGATCGCCGCCACGATAGCAAGCTACACTGCGCCCAGATAGCCGAACGCCTTGAGGTTGTTCTGCAAGACGTCGTTAAGCTGCTCCAAGATATCGTTTTGGTTCGGCGTGAGGGCCGGTCTGCGTTCCGGCCCCCGCGTTTGTGTTGGCGCACCCAATACTGATGAGGAATAACTCTCTTTGAATTGAACGAGTAGGCGTGATGCGTCCATTCGGCACTTCGGACGCCAGGGATTCGATCCGCCGATTGGCGAGACCGGACCCGAGTCGAGAGGAAACGTCGTTATTGATAATTGGGGGACTGCAATGTTCATGAGAAACGCGAAGGCGTGGATCCGTTCCGGCAGCTTGAGTTTGGGATGCCTGCTGGTGCTGCTGGGACTGCTGAGTACGGCACACGCGCAAGGCGCGGCTTCCGGCATAAAAGGGACCGTCACGGACGCTTCGGGCGGCGTTTTGCCAAAAGCTAATGTGGTCGCGGAGGATGCCCAGAAGGGCATCCGCCGCAGCGCGGCTACCGACAGCGGTGGCGCGTATTTGCTAACGGGATTGCCACCGGGGACCTACAACGTCAGCGTAGAGCTTCCCGGTTTTGGAACCGAGATCCAGGAGGGGCTGGTCGTCACCGTGGGACAGACGGTGATTCTGGATTTCCACCTGAAGGTGGCCTCGGTAAAGGAAACGGTGGAAGTGTCGGCCGCGCCCCCAACGGTGGATACCGAGAAGTCCAGCCAGTCGAACACCCTGACCGAGGTCATGATCCAGGATTTGCCGATTGACCGCCGGGACTACCTGACGTTCTCCTTGCTGGCGCCCGGGGTTTCCAACTCCACCCGGCTGGCCGATGACTCGGACTATCGCGTCAAGCAGTTCAGCAGCAGCGGACTTTCCTTCTACGGCAGCAACGGCCGCGGCAACAGCGTGACGGTGGATGGCGGAGAAGCCAACGACGATGAGGGCGGCGTACGCCTGACCCTGGGCCAGGACGCGGTGCAGGAATTCCAGATCAACCGCAGCAATTATGGCGCAGACATGGGAGGGGCGAGCGGCGCCACCATCAACATTGTGTCGAAGTCGGGCACCGACAACTTGCATGGCAGCGCCTTCGGCTTCTTCCGCGACAGCGCCATGGATGCTCGTGATCCGTTCGCCTTCAGTTCGGCCCTGGCATCAGACCCGACCTTTTCTAATTTCAACACCGATTCGGTCGGCACTTCCATCAAGAACTCGCTCAGCCGTCAGCAATATGGCGGCGCCATCGGCTTCCCCATCACGAAAAATAAGACCTTCCTGTTTGTTTCTTTCGAAGGCTTGCGGCAGAATTCGCAGAATTCCGTTCCCCTGCTGACCGACAGCTCGATCTTCGCCGGGCCGTCGATACTCGGAACTAATACTTTTGCTACCAGCGATCCAAGGTCTGCGCAGCAGCAAGTTATTCAACAGCTGTATAACCTCGGGAACAGTGTTCCCCCTTCTCAATGGGTGCCTTGTATTACCAATCCCGATGGTTCTGCAGGAACTCCCATTCCGCCGGCCTCGTGCGCCCAGTTACTCCAGAATTACCTGACGGTCAACCCTAATTCTGGTTTTCTTTCGAAGCAAAATCAATTGGTGGAGGGCTTCATCGTAAACCAGCTTGAGAATAACGGCGGTGTGTTTCCGTACGACACGCGGCAGTACCTGGCCTCCGCTCGACTGGACCACCGCATCAGCGAGAACGACCAAGTTTTTCTGCGCTACAACTACGGGCATGGCCTGGAGGAGTCTCCCGACGTGCAGTCCTTGACGGGATTCTCGCGAGGCAGCGCGGTCAAAGGTTATAACCACACCTTGCTGGCCTCATGGTTCCACTTGTTTAGCCCGAGCACCTCGAACGAAGTCCGGGCACAGGGTAGCTACAACCACGTCAACGTGATTCCCAATGAGGCCGCCGAGGTGGGACTTGACGTTTTCGGCGTCGCGAATCTGGGAACGAACATCTTTCTGCCCAACTACGAGATGCTGCGGCGCTACGAATTTGCCGACAACCTCACCATGACCAAGGGCCATCACACCTTCCGGCTCGGCGGCGAAGAACTGCTGCGGGGCAACCACACTCAGACCGATGTCTTTATGCCGGGCCGCTTTGAAGTCGGGCCAATTACGGGAGGCGTATTGTCCCCGTGCTTTGACCCCAGCTGGGCGTCCATTCCTCCCTATAATAACCCTCTCGGCACTAATCCCTGCGGTCTAACCAATGTGCCCGGAGCCAATCTGAGTTCGCTGCAGGCTTTCTCGTTGCAGTTCCCTACTATTTTTGAAGACGGATTCGGAACTCCCACCTACTCCAAGACGAGGCCATTCACCGCCGCATATTGGCAAGACACCTGGGCTTTGAAGCCAAACTTCACACTTACCTACGGCATCCGTTATGAACTGGACACGCAATATCTTCCTTTGCGCACACCCTGGCACAACTTCGCCCCCCGTGTTTCGTTCGCTTGGGACCCCTTCAATGACCACAAAACCGTGATCCGTGGAGGATACGGGGTATTTTATGGGCAGATTTACGATTCGATTCCCGGTGTGGATCTGGCGCTGGGGGTTCTGAACAGCAATCGCACTTCGGTCGAGAACAATACGAAATATGCGAGCGGCTACCCCGGAAGTCAGGTCCTTAATTTGGTTGACATTTGCGGCCTCCAAAAGGGCGGTGGGACGGTTGCGTCGGGCAACGGCTCCAGCCCTTGCAACCGGCAAGTCGGTATTTATATAGATCCGATTGATCTGGGAACGCTGCTCCCCGGCAGTGCAACTTCCAACGCCCAGGTCATCTTTCAAAATCTGTTTGCCCAAGGGAATCCCGGATTCAGTGGGGGAGTAAATAATGGGGGAGTGATTGGCTGCACCACCCCGCCCCCCGGCAGTTATGGCTGCATCACAGCGGCGGACCTCACAGCGGCATCCAATAACCTATTCCTCCCCACCAATAGTGGCCAGGTTCCCATCCTAAGCGTAGTGTTCAGCAATCAGGTTAATTACCAGAGCCCTTACTCGCAACAAGCTGAGTTTGGCATTGAGCGGCAGCTTGGCCCCGGTTTCTCGGTTTCCGCCAGCTACATCTATTCCCACACCGTCCATCTCCCCGTGGCGATTGATACGAACCTGAAGGATCCGGGTTTTGTGTCGGCAACCTTGGCCAACGGAAAGACGGTCTCCTACCGGGACTGGAATCCTAGCCCCTCGATTGACCCCCTTTACCAGGCCATACCAGCCTGCATCAACGGCGGCTGTTTCTACAGCCCGTACATTGCCCAAAACAACCAATACACGTCGGCGGGGTCCGCCCTTTATCAGGGCGGCATTCTCGAGGTCAAGAAACAGTTCAACAAGACCACCGCGATCATGGCGAATTACACCTACAGCAAGGCCATCGACACAACCACGGACTTCAACAGCGACTACGGACCACAGGACAACCTGAACATGGGTGCGGAACGCGCTGCTTCCAACTTCGATGAGCGGCACAAAGTGGTCATCGCGGGCGTCCTCGACAGCCCGTGGAGGGGCGCTCTGTCCGGCTTCGAAGTGGCGCCGATTTTCAATTACAACAGCGGGCATCCTTTTAATCTGCTGAGTGGAGAGCCCACCAACGGCGACAACCACCCTACCAATGGCCGTCCCATTGGGGCCCCGCGCAACTCGGGCCTGGGTCCGAATTACGCCAATTTTGACGCGCGCATTAGCTGGCACCACAAAGTTGGCGAGCGAAGCACTCTTTTGATTACGGCGGAAGGATTCAACATCGCCAACCGGACGAACTACGGCAGTGTGAACAATCAGGTGGGCCCGCTGTTCGCGATTCCCACGGGAATTTGTCCCCAACCAACTTGCGTGGTACCTGAGGGTGGCGGGTCCGGTTACACGACTTTTAACGTGCATGGGATCGCGCCGGGAACAAAATTGAATGGAGGCACGGTAAGTTCCAGCACGCCGCTGGCCTTCACCTCCGATTTCCCGAAACGTGAGATTCAGCTCGGGCTGCGCCTCACGTTCTAGGTAAGTGAAGACCGTGAACCCGCGAAGAAACTGATCCTGGGCTGAACAGTTAGTTCGCTTAAAGACTCGGATTGAGCTTGTGAATCCGAGATAACTGTATTCGCGGCTCCCAGTTCGCAACTCGTGGCTCAGTAGTGGGTCAAAGGCCATTGACATCGGCTTTTGGTCCTTCTAACATCGGCAACCGCAAGCTTCCCGTCGAAAAATCCAATTCAGGAGTTCTTCTCAATGAACCGCACATCGACCCTTCTGTTCGGAGTACTTCTCCTCGCCGGCGCCGCTTATGCTCAAACGGACATGCCCAAACCAGGCCCCGAGGTCAAAAGGCTGGACTACTTTACCGGTCACTGGATGTCAGAGGCCGACGTCAAACCTGGCCCCATGGGTCCTGGAGGAAAATATCACTCCGACGATCGCTCGGAGTGGATGGAAGGCGGCTTCTTCGTGGTTCTTCACTCGAAATTCAGCGGCGCCGGTTTTCCCCCCGGCAGCAGCACGGCTTACATGGGCTACGACCCGCAGGAGAAGGTCTACACCTACGACGCATTCGACAGCATGGGCGAGGCGACGCACTCCAAGGGCTCGGTCGAGGGTGACACATGGACCTGGCTCAACGACATGAAGGAGGGCCCGCAAACGATGAAGGGACGCTTCACCATGAAGATTCTGTCGCCCACGGAATACAGCTACAAGTACGAAGCGTCTTCCGACGGCACAAAATGGACGATCTTAATGGAGGGCAAGGAGACGAAGCAGAAGTAAAGCGAGCCACGAGCCGGACGCGCCATTTATAATCATCGCTTCATCAGCGGGTGCCTACGCGATCGCGTTTATGCGATTGTGTGGGCTCCGCATTCCTACGTAAAGGCGATTCCGTGCTCGATTTTCTAGGCGATCTTAGAAGAACTCATATGTGCGGGGCTCTTCGCCTCGCCGACGCAGGCAAAAGAGCTGTCCTCATGGGATGGGTCAACCGGCGGCGCGACCTTGGCCAGATTATTTTCGTTGATCTCCGCGACCGCACCGGCGTAACCCAGGTCGTTTTCAGCCACGAACTCGATCCCGCGATCCACGCGAAGGCCGAAGAACTACGCAACGAGTATGTGATCGCCGCCATCGGCACGGTCAAGAAGCGTGACGCCGATACCATCAACCCCAATGTCCCGACCGGTGAAATCGAGCTCGTCGTCGAGGAGATGCGCCTGCTTAACGTCTCCAAGCCACTTCCCTTCCTGCCCGGCGACACGGCGCTGGCCAACGAAGAGATGCGGCTCAAGTATCGCTACATCGATCTCCGCCGCGACGCGATGCAATTCAATATCGAACTGCGCCACAAAGTCGCTCTCGCGATCCGCGACAATCTTGCTTCGGCGGGATTCTTCGAAATCGAAACGCCCTTCATGACGCGCTCCACGCCCGAGGGCGCGCGCGATTATCTCGTCCCCAGCCGCGTGCAGCCCGGAATGTTCTACGCGTTGCCGCAATCGCCGCAGCTGTTCAAACAGATTCTGATGATCTCCGGCTTTGACAAATATTTTCAGATCGTGCGTTGCTTTCGCGACGAGGACCTGCGCGCCGACCGCCAGCCAGAATTCACGCAGATCGATCTCGAAATGTCGTACCCGCAACCGGAGCGAGTTTGGGAAGTAGTCGAAGGCTTTCTGACGGCCGCGTTCAAGGCCGCCGGCCACGAAATTAAAACGCCCTTTCCGCGCATGGATTACGACGATGCGATAAGGCAATATGGCATCGATAAGCCCGATCTGCGCCTGCCCGCATTCACCGAGGTGCGCGACTGCTTCGCGCCCGCCGACCTGGAAGCGCTAGCCATCAATAAAGACCTGCCCGTTATTGCGCTTCGCACGCCCGGTGTGGGCGAGCTTTCGCGCAAGGAGCGCGACGATATCAAACCGCTGTTCATCTCCAAGGGTGGTGCCCGCGTCTTCGAAGACTTCAAGCGCATCGAGAATAAGTTCCCTGAGGCCGCCGCCAAGGTAAGGGAAAAAGTGCGCCAGAACGCCGGTGCCGCTGCGGGCAGTGATATGAAAAACGACTTGCTCGTGCTGGTCGTCGGCTCCGCGCAATCGGACACGAACGCCGGCGCGCATCCAGCCGGCAAGCGCAAAGTCACGCCGGCCGAGATGGCCATCTACGCGTCCGCCGGCCTTCTGCGCATCGCACTCGCGCAAAAATATGCCGACCGCCACGGCATCTTCAAAAAGACTGGAGACCCCGCCAACGATTACCGGTTCCTCTGGGTCACCAACTTCCCGATGTTTGAGTACGACGAGACCGACCGCCGCTGGATGGCGGCGCATCATCCCTTCACCTCGCCGCATGAGGAAGACATGGACAAGCTCGAAACCGACCCCGCCATGGTGCGCGCGTTAGCTTACGACGTGGTGCTTAACGGCACCGAACTGGGCTCGGGCTCGATCCGTATTCACCGGCAGGACATTCAAAGCAAAATCTTCCACGCCCTCGGCATGACCGAAGAAGAAGCCCGTTCGCGCTTCGGTTTCTTCCTGGAAGCGCTGGAGTACGGAACGCCTCCGCACGGCGGCATCGCGCTCGGCCTGGACCGCATAGTGATGATCCTGGCCGGGGCCGAGAGCCTCCGCGAGGTTATCCCCTTCCCCAAAACCGCCGCCGCCAAGGACCTGATGGTGGAAGCGCCAACCCCGGTAGCCGAGGGGCAGTTGCGCGAGTTGGGGATTGGGGTGGTGGTAAAGAAGTAGGCCCCCACATATGTATAAAACGCCTACGGCACACTAACCGTCACCGTCGCGGTGGTCCGCCCATACTGATTTGTCGCATAAAGCGTATAGGTCGTGGTGGCAGTCGGGCTCACGGTCAGGCTGGTGCCGCGCACTGCGCCCGGCCAGGGCGAAATGATCGTATAAATCGAATTGTTCGCGTTCCACGAGAGTGTCACGCTTCCGCCGGAAGAAACGTGTGACGCAGAGGATGCAAAACTCGCGATCGTGGGCGCAGCTCCCGCCGGATAATTCGAATTCGTATAGACCGGATTGATCTGCACAACCTCAAACGCCGACGAAGGCACGGACTTGAGTTCGTCAATTTCCGACGACCAGCGGCTGTCGGAAACTCCGGTGACGTAGAGCGAACTGCCGTTGTCGGCAAGGATGAGGCCGTAGTGCTTCATCGCGGTGAGAATGGTCTGAGTATTAGCCGAGAATCCGGAAATGTCGTAGCTCGACTTGAGGCGAAGTCGCATACCCATGGGGGGAGCCGAGGGGTCGCTCGTGGTCGCGGCGTCGTGCGAAGCCGGTGGCGTGAACGCCGCGGAAGTGCGCGGCAATGTGAAGCGAAACGCATGCTCGATGCTTCCCGATGCGGCTTCGTCGTAACGCACAAGACCGGGAAAAATCGGCAGCCCGGCGGCATCGGCTGAGGTCCACGTGTACGGACGCTGCTCGTTGCCCAGCAGATCCCACACCGCGGTGGAATCCGCGTTCCAGCTGCCATCACCGTTCGCCGAAGCATTGTAAAGTTCGTAAAGAAAACAATTGTTGTTGTCGAGGACAAGTACGTGTCGATCTCCGCTGCTGCCCGAACCGCCTTCCACCGGCGCATTCGCCGGGATTGGCATCGGCCCTGGATCGCTTTCGTCGGGATACGCGCCAAGATTCACGTTGACGAGATCCTGCGTTCCATCCACAACAACGTAGGGAATTCCGTAGGTCGGATCCGTTCCCCAATCCGGATGCATGTTCACCGAACCCACCCAGTTACTCATAATTGAGGCCGAATTCGGATCGACGGGCTCGGCAGAAATGTCGGTGTTCCAGAGGCTGCTGCTGCTGAACGGCACGAATCCGTTCAGGTCGGCCATCTGGCCCGGAGCCATCACGTTACAGGAAAGATTGCCGCCGCCAGGAGGAGCTGCGCCGCCACTTCCGTGAGAGGACACTCCGCCGCAACCGACAAGGGAGACTGTTAACAAAATGGTAACGGTCAGAAATCGGCCAGCCTTCGCGTGAGCGGAATGTTCGGCAAACATATATTGAGAATTCTGGGCCGCAACCGGCGCGCGGGAAAGAGCGCCTTCGGACATGTCCGATTTCCGCGTGTGCCACTGGTCGGTTTCCTGATCTTGATCGCGCCCCACCGCTCGCGATCTTGGGAGGTTGTGGGTTTGACCCGCCCGGGCTCACTCTGGCGAGAAGGAGATCTCGACTTTTTCCTTGGTCTCCTCGGGGGCAGGCGCGTACTTCCATTGCATTACCGCCTCTGTCGCCGATTCTAGAAGAACGGGGTTTCCACCAAGCGGCTGGGTGAGCTTGACCGAACCGTTCGGAGCTACAACAGCCAGCAGTCGCACCGTACCAACGAGGTGCGCCTGGCGCGCAACTTGAGGATAAGCCGGATTGACCCGGTGCGTGATCTTGCGCCCGGGCTCGGACGCGTTTGATCCCTTCCCGAATGCCGCGGGTGAACCGGCGGTCAGCAACACCCCGAAGACAAAAGTCAAGAATCGAATTGTGCGCCGCGTCGCCCGCTCGTCCATGGGAAGAGCTGCCTCCGTCAGTTCACATCCAGTGTAGCCAGACAATCGGCGTGGAGCGGTGACCTTCATACCTTTCCACAATTACGAAGGTCACAAGCCAGATGGGCTCCTCACATAGCGCACAGAAGCAAGCCATCCGCGACGATACAACGTCTTGATCACGGGCACCGCGCCGATCGCGAGGGTATCGATTCTGTGCAATGTGTGGGTTCTCTGTCAGACAAACACTCCAGGCATCCCATGTGATGATGGTCACATCGCCCTGTGATTTCACCTACGGCGGTTCCCCCGCCGCCGGGCAATACTCCCATCAGAACGGCACTACGAAGGAGTTGGCATGGCAATACCTGCGGTCATCTGGCGGAATCCCAAATCAATCAAGCGGCGGAGGCTTTGGAACAAGGCACGGCGCGACGAAACATCCACCCTCTTTATCGTCGTGCGCTCCGGCGACCGCGAGACCGAATGGGAAGGTCTGCCCAACCTCGAGATGATCGAAGGCGGTTGCCAAACCCCAAGACGGGGCGCAAGCCAATCCACGCTGTCACGCGCCTGAAAGAGTCTCCCCAACTCATCCTCCAGCCAGTTGCCATCTTTCGGCAGTTGGCCGCGAGTCGGCAAGACACCGACCACTAGCCACTGACCGCCCGCCTCTGTCACACTGAAGCGCGAACCCATGGGTAAGATCCACGTCCTACCGGAACGCGTGGCCAACCAGATCGCTGCCGGCGAGGTGGTGGAGCGCCCTGCCTCGGTGGTAAAAGAACTCCTTGAAAATGCACTTGACGCCGGCGCCACGCGCATCCGCATCAGCGTCGAGGCCGGCGGAAAGAAACTGATCCAGATTACCGACGACGGTTGCGGCATGGTGCGTGACGACGCCATGCTCGCCTTCGAACGCCATGCCACCTCGAAAATCAAAGACACCGACGATCTGCTCACCGTGGCCACGCTCGGATTCCGGGGCGAAGCGCTCCCCTCGATCGCGTCCGTCGCCCGGCTTCACCTCGAAACCCGCGCCGAAGAAGAACCCTCCGGCACCGTCATCGAAATCAACGGCGGCAAGATCATCCGCGTGGAAGAAGCGGGCTTGCCTCTCGGCACCTCGATTACTATTCGCGATCTCTTCTTCAACACCCCGGCCCGGAAGAAATTTCTACGCTCCGAATCGACCGAACTTTCGCACATCGCCTCGCTCGTCACTCATTACGCGTTGGCCCATCCCGAAAAGCATTTCGAACTGCACTCTTCGACGAACGCGCTGCTGGTAGCGCCGCCCGTGCCCGATCACCGCCAGCGCGTCTATCAAGTCTTTGGGCGCGAGACGCTCGATCAACTGATTCCTCTCGCCGCCGTGCAGCGTCTGGAGCGCACAGGCCTGCCGCAGCCTCCGCCCTGGCGGCGCGCTCCCGAACAGGAATTGGAAAAGGCCGAGCCCGGCGAACTTCGTCTGCATGGCTTCGTTTCGAAGCCCGAGATTCAGAAGCTCAACCGCAATTCAATTTTTATTTTTGTGAATGGGCGCCTGATTCGCGACCGGTTGATCCAGCACGCGATCACCGAGGCCTATCGCAACATTCTCCCGCCAACGGTTTACCCAGTCGTTCTGCTTTTTCTGGAAATGCCGGCAGCGGAAGTCGACGTCAATGTTCATCCTTCGAAAACCGAGGTGCGCTTCCGCCAGCAAACCGCTGTCCACGACTTCGTGCGCGACGCCGTACGAGACACGCTGATGAGGGCCCGCCCTGTCCCGCAGTTCTTATCCGAGATCAACGCACAGCCCACGGCTAGTCCCGGCCTCACTCCCGGCGCGCGCGGGAGCAACGGCGGACAAGCCCCGTGGCGAAGTTTGTACGAGCCCGCGGAAGGAGGATCAGCGCCGATGTACGGCCAAGCCGGACAGCCTGGCTTTGCATTGCAGCCACCGCCGATCCCGGCCGTCACCGCCCGTTTCGCCTTCGAAGGAGGAATCGCGGTTGAAGCAAATGCGGCAGTCTCGCTGGCGCGCGCACCCGAGCCGGTCGTTCCCGATCTTGGTTGCGCTCCACCGATCGACGCCGAACCGCAAGCTCCGCCCACACTCGAATCGCTCCGCACATTGAAAGCGCTTGGGCAAATTCGCAATTCCTTCATCCTCGCTGTGAACGAAGACGGTTTGTGGATCATCGATCAACACGTCGCGCACGAACGCGTCCTGTTTGAACGCGTGCTCCGTCAGCGGGCGACGCAGAAAGTCGAGAGCCAGCGCTTGCTGATGCCGCTGCTCATCGAACTGACTCCGGCGCAGCAGGCTGTTTTCGGTGAAATCGCCGCCGAGCTGGAGCGCAATGGTTTTGAAGCCGAGCCCTTCGGATCGCGCAGCGTGGCCGTCAAGGTCGCGCCCGCCGGTGTAGCAGCTGCCCAGGTCGAGCACATGCTCCACGAGATCCTGGAGCAACTCACGCGCGAAGAGCAGGCCGTAAATCTGGAGGCTGTTCGCACACGAATTGCGGCGTCGATTGCCTGCCACGCTGCCATCAAGGTCAACATGCCGCTGGAACAAAATAAGATGCAATGGCTGCTCGAAGAACTGGCCAAGACCCAGCATCCGATGACCTGTCCCCACGGCCGCCCGGTCGTGCTGCGCTACACGATGACGGAGATTCAGAAAGCGTTCAAAAGAATCTAGCTGTGAGCTGCGAGCCCCGAGCCGCGAGCAAAAACGTTTCGCTCGGATGAAATCTTGGCAGCAAGAACCTGAGCCTGTAGCCTGCGGGTCGCTTCTGCTCGCGGCTCGTAGCTTCTTCCCTGCCCATTCCGCAAAATCCTGTGTTCTAATCAGACCCATGACCGAAGCCGAGCTCATCCAGGCCCGCACCGCGAAGTGGCGTCTGGAGGGAGAACCCATCCGCACGCTCGAACAGGCCCGCGCTTTTCTCGACTCGGTCGGCTTCTGCCTGATGTATCCCACGCGTCCGCCCGTACTGGTACCCACCTTCGTCGGCGCATTTGTCGGAGCCGACGATCGGCTCCCCCTGCAACAGCACGCCTATGCCGATCCTCGCGCCAAGGAAGCCACCGACCTCATGGTGCGCACGCTTCGCGATAAGGCCGCCTATGAGGCTCCGCTCTTTGAGGAGAACAATGCATTTCTCGTGGCGGCGAGCGTGTTTCCTTTTTATTACGCCCTGGTCGGCGAAAGAAATCCCAAGCATGCGCCGAAGGCGAGCGCGCGCTCCGGATATTCGCAACTGGCCTGCGATGCATTCGCCATCATCCGCCGCCACGGCCCGATTTCGAAAATGAAACTCGGCGAGTTGCTGGGGGGCGCGCTTTCCACCGCCGGCCTCGACCGCGCGCTCGGCGAATTGTGGGCGAAGCTGCGCGTCACCCGCGTCGATTACTCCGAGGACGAAGGCTCCGTATGGGACGAACTCGAGCGCTGGGCGCCCGACAAGGTGTGGGAAGGTGTGGGTATCTCGGCAGGCGAAGCGCTCACGGCGCTGCTTTCGAAATACCTGGGTGGCGTGGTGGCGGCAGAACAGGAAGACGTGGAACGCTTCTTCTCAAATTTCGTTGCACGCTCGCGGGTCAAAGATGCGATCCGGGCGCTTTTGGCGGCCCGCCAACTCGACTTCACTCGCCTGGGCAGCAAGTCGTTGCTCGAACTCGCCCCCAGGAAAGAGCCGTTTGTGTTGCGCCCGCGCGCCGTTAGGCTGCAGGGCTGACTTTGCCTTCAGTTGCACGACGAAGCCAACCCCTCGTCCTAGTCTTCTAGTTGCGAGCCGTGTAAAATCGCCCTTCGCGCGATGACTGCCCCTTCCACACCAAAACTCATCATTGCCATCGACGGTCCCGCCGGCGCCGGCAAGAGCACGGTGGCTGCGCGCGTGGCACGCAAATTCGGCTACGTGAACCTTGAGAGCGGCGCCATGTACCGCGCACTGGCGTTGAAGGCCATTGAATGGGACGCGTCGTTTGAAGACGAGCCTGCTCTGCTCAAACTGGCCCAGAATTCGCGCATCGGCCTGGAGCCCACACTCACCGGTAACCGCGTCCTGCTCGATGGATGCGACGTTTCGGCCCGCATTCGCGAGCGCGACGTCACCGAGGCCGCCTCGAAGGTTTCGGTCCATCCCAAAGTGCGCGAATGGATGGTGGTGCGCCAGCGCGAAATGGGCCTGAGTGGCGGAGTGGTCATGGAAGGGCGCGACATCGGCACCAAGGTCTTTCCAGATGCCGATCTGAAGATTTTCCTCGACGCCGATCCGGTCATCCGCGAGCAGAGACGGCTCGATCAGCAGAAGGTAAAAGGCGCTTCCGCCGAATCGATGGCCGCCGAACTCCGTGAACGCGACCGTCGCGACCGCACTCGGGCGGCCTCACCGCTGGTCCCGGCTGCCGACGCCGTGTTAGTAGACTCGACGCACCTGAGCGAAGACGAAGTGGTCCGGCGAATCGAACAACTGGCTGAGGAGAAACTAGCAGCGAGGAAGTAAGAAATACTGTCCGAAAGAACCCTGCTACACTCTTTCTCCATATATGAAAGCCCCGAAAATCGTCGTCTATTCCACTCTCGCCGTGAGCCTGATCGTGGGGATCGCTCCGGCGCAAACCACCCCCGCTGCGGCGAATCCATCCGCAACGAGCGCCACCACCTCCGACCTCCGGACGCCCGAAGAAAAGCATCTGCTTAACGTGCGGCAGCTCACGTTCGGCGGCTCGAATGCCGAGGCCTACTTCTCGGCCGATGGCAAGAAGCTGATCTTCCAATCCACGCGCGACAACCTGCAATGTGACCAGATCTTCACAATGAATACGGATGGCTCCGACCAGAAGATGGTTTCGACCGGCAAGGGGCGCACCACTTGCAGCTACATCTTCCCCCGCGGCGACAAGATCCTCTATTCCTCTACGCACTTGGCCGACGCGGCATGCCCTCCGCGGCCCGATTTTTCCAAGGGCTACGTCTGGGCCATCTATCCCAGCTACGACATCTTTACCGCCACCCTCGACGGCTCTGACCTGAAGCAATTCACTACCACACCCGGCTACGATGCCGAAGCCACCATCTCCGAAGACGGCAAGAAGATCGTCTTCACTTCCACGCGCAACGGCGACCTCGATATCTATTCGATGGATTCCGACGGCAAGCACGTCAAGCAACTCACGCACGAACTCGGCTACGACGGCGGCCCGTTCTATTCCAAGGACCGCAAGTGGATCGTCTACCGCGCCTATCATCCCAAGACCGACGCGGAGATCGCCGAATACAAGGAGCTTCTTAAGCAGAACCTGATCCGCCCCACCACGCTCGAAATCTGGCTGATGAAAGCCGATGGCAGCGGCAAGCGCCAGCTCACCAGCCTGAACGCGGCCAGCTTCGCCCCATCATTTTTCCCCGATGGCAAGCGCGTCATTTTTGCCACCAACGTGGGATCGACCGGCGGCATGGGCAATTTCGAGCTTTACGCCATCAAAGTGGACGGCACCGGCCTTGAGCGCATCACCTACAGCGACGGCTTTGACGGCTTCCCCATGTTCAGCCCCGATGGCAGGCAGCTTGTGTGGATCTCGCACCGCAACGGCAAGCAGCCGCACGAAACCAATGTGTTCATCGCGGATTGGATAGAGTGAAGGCAGTGCAGAAGTCAAAAATCATACTGACGCCAACTTCTGGCTCCCGCGCAACAACTGCTCCTTGATCCTCCCCGGCAGCCGCGAACTCTGCAAAATTTCCCGCAGCTTCGCTGGAGAAATCGCGCGGGCAAACGCCAGCGCACGGGCCAGAGAAAGATGCTCGCTCCGCAGCAGCGCAATTTGCACGTCACGCCGATAAGACCACTTCGTATGTTGCGAAACCGCGCGGATAAGTGCTGCGCCTGCCTCCGGCTTGACCACCGACCGGACAACGAATGCTTCGGTCAAGCGCGCATTTTCGAGCGCGGCGCGCATAATGCGCTCTTCCGAATCCAGCAGCAGCGCACACGCAACTCGCCCCGATCCCTGCCGAGCCAGCGTCAACCGCTCGCCTAGCGTGACGGTCTTGAGCCGGCCCGCTAAAGTTTCGTCAGCCGTTCGTTTTACATCCCCCGGCACCGTCGCCGAGAGCGCCACCTTCATCAAATCGAACGTGTAAAACTGCCGGATCAGCGGCACAGATACATGCCGCGGCGCCTGCGGATGCGACACCAGTGCAATCTTCACCTTGCGCAGCTTAAGCAGCGCCCGATTCCTGGAAAGTTCTTCGATCACCTCGCCCGGCAGATCCGGACGCTTGAGCAGCGCAAGAGCCAAATCGGCGGTAAGCACAGGATCGGCCGCCGCACTCAGCAATTCATCGCGCACGGAACTGTGGATAGCTTCTTCCAAGGGCAAGCCGGACGTGCTCACCACAGGTGTGCCGGACGAAACATCAACCAATCCCCGTTGCTCGTCGTAGTCACTCACTTAAGACTCACTCTTGGCGAAACTCAATCCTTATTCGCGCGCCCCGCAGCCCGGGCCAGCGCCAGCGCTCCCATGACCGGATCGATCAAGTCATCGCGCAACTCGATCCCCGGAAAGCTGTTCTTCAGCTGATTGTAGAAAACGCGCCGCACCTCCGCCGACTGACGAAAGACACTCCCCGTCATGGCCACCGGTACATAGGGCGGCGTAGGCGCGATGCGCCGCAGCACGGTGGCCCCAAGCGCAGCCAGCTCGGTTCCCGCGCGCGCGAGCAGATCACGGGCAACAGAGTCGCCTTCCTCAGCCGCCCGCAACACCACCGGAAACAGCCGCGGAAATTCCGGGGGCGGAGTCGAGTTCGCAAACACAACCATCGCCTCGAAGTCTGCAAGTTTCCAGGTTTCAAGAATACCCGCGGCTAGAATGCTCGCGGCGGTCGCCGTCTCATGTTGCTGGTCGCGAGCGCGCAATACGGCCGAAACTGCTCGCCGCCCGATCCACTGCCCCGAGCCTTCGTCAGATACGGCGAACCCCCAACCGCCCGCCCGCGCCGTTCGCCCACCGGCGTCACGACCCAAAGCGATCGAACCCGTGCCCGCAATCACGATCACGCCCGGCCCCGAACCAAACGCGGCTTCGAGGGCAATCACTGTGTCACCCACGACCTGGATGCGCTGCCTGGAAAGCCGCGGCTCAAGCTCAGCAACGATTGCCCGAATTTTGTCGGTGATCTCCTGCCGTCCCGCTCCCGAAGCCCCGATACAAACGGCACAAATTTCATGCGGAGCTATCTTGGCCGCAGCACACACCTGCCGAATTGCAGCATGCAGAGCTTCGCGCGCCCGCGCCTCGCCCAGCCGAACCACATTGCTGCCGCCGCAGACGGCCCGGGCCAGCACGCTGTTTTCGCCGCCCAGAACGCAGCGCGTCTTCGTCCCCCCGCCGTCGATTCCCAGGTAGTAGGCCATCGCGCTAGTTCTAACACAGGTTCAGCAGCCGTCTCCCCGCGCGGAACATGCTTGTACAATGCCCAAAACAAACATGCACACGGGACTGAATCGCATCGACCTGTTCATCGTCGCGGTGTATCTGGCGGGCATCACGCTGTTTGGTTTGCGTTTTCGCAAGCGCCAGCGCACCATGCGCGATTATTTTCTCGCCGACCGCGACATTCCCTGGTGGGCGATTGCGCTTTCGATTGTCGCCGCCGAAACCAGCACGCTCACCATCATCAGCATCCCCGGACTCGCCTACTCTACCAACCTAACATTTCTGCAGCTCGTGATTGGCTACGTCATCGGACGGATCATCATCAGTTTTGTTCTTCTGCCGCACTATTTTCGTGGCGATCTCTACACGGCATATCAGCTGATCGAGCGGCGCTTCGGTCCCCGGTTGCGCACCGTGACGGCAGCCCTGTTCCTGCTGACTCGGGCGGCGGCGGAGGGAGTGCGAGTCTATGCCGTGTCGATCGTGGTCTCGATCGCCATCGGAACCGGGGAGATTGCGTCGATTGCGATCATTACGCTCCTGACCCTGATCTACACGTTCGAAGGCGGCTTGGCGGCGGTGATCTGGACTGACGTGGTGCAGACCTTTATCTACGTCGGAGGCACACTGGTTGGACTGTTCACGATTCTTCACCTTGTCCCAGGGGGCTGGAACTCGATTCAGGCTCTGGCGGGCGCTGCGCACAGGTTTCAGGTTTTTGACCTCGGGTTGCAGCACGGCTGGCCATACCTGGACCTTGCGCGGCCTTACACGCTGTGGGCAGGAGTGATTGGCGGTACGTTTCTCACGCTCGCGACCCACGGCACGGATCAACTGATTGTGCAGCGTCTGCTGGCGGCGCGGAACCAGCGGCAATCGGTGGCGGCCTTGATCTCAAGCGGCGTGGCGATCTTCTTTCAGTTCGCGTTGTTCCTGATTGTGGGCGTGATGCTGTTCGCCTACTATCAGCTTCCTGCCTCCGTATTCGGGAAATCGGACCGCATCTACCCTACATTCATTGTCACGCGCATGCCGCACGGCATTTCCGGCCTTCTCATTGCCGCCATTCTGGCAGCAGCGATGTCGAACCTGAGCGCGGCGCTGAATTCGTTGTCGTCGAGCACAATGATGGATTTCTACTTCCGCTTCCGGCCCGAGACGGATGAGAAGAAACGTCTGCTCTTCTCCCGCGTGGCGACCGTATTGTGGGCCCTTGTGCTGGCTGCGCTGGCGATTCTGGCTCTCGACCAGGTGGGCCACGTGGTGGAGGTCGGACTTCAGATCGTGTCCGTGGCGTACGGTGCTCTGTTGGGCGTTTTTCTGCTGGGAGTGCTAACCAAGCGTGCAAATCAGAACGGTGCCATTGTCGGGATGCTCTGCGGGTTTGGCACAGGGCTTTACCTCTGGCGCGTTTCGCACGTGCCATTCACCTGGTGGGTCGCCATCGGTACGTGTGTGACGTTCGCAGTTGGGTATCTCGCGAGTATCGTATTGGCGAAAGAGGGCAATCATGGCACTGGACATCAGTCGTGAAGTGATCGGCGCAGCACTGACCATTCACCGTAAACTCGGACCCGGCCTTCTGGAATCAGCTTACGAGGCCTGCCTGGCTTATGAACTGGAAAAGTCCGGCTTCCGAGTCGAGAGACAGAGAGCCGTCCCCCTTGTCTATGAGGCGGTCAAACTCGACTGCGGCTTCCGGGCTGACTTGGTCATCGATGGAAGACTGGTTGTGGAATTGAAGAGCAAAGAAGCCCTCCATCCCGTAGATGAAGCCCAACTGCTTTCCTACCTGCGATTGCTGAATATTCCAATTGGTCTGCTCATTAACTTTCATGTCACTTTGCTCAAAGACGGCATCAAGCGCATGGTGAACAACTATAGAGAAGAGTCGGGTGGCCTTTAACCGCGGAGCGCGCTGAGAAATCGCAAAGTAAAGCAGACCTCCTAACGTGCTTCGCGGCTCCTTGGCAATACTTAAGGGTACAATCTGTCCGTTCGCAGTAGCTTTTTCTTCGCGCCCTTAGCGACCTTTGCGTTTAGAATCTTTCGTCTTACGCCAACGCAATGTCCGTGCCCGAAAAATCCCGCCCCGACGCGGCTCCTTGGCAATACTTAAGGGTACAATCTGTCCGTTCGCAGTAGCTTTTTCTTCGCGCCCTTTGCGTTTAGAATCTTTCGTCTTGCGCCAACGCAATGTCCGTGCCCGAAAAATCCCGCCCCGAACTAGCCCGCGACCTTAAGCTCTCTCACGCCGGCGCAATAGT
This sequence comes from Terriglobales bacterium, assembly GCA_049288625.1. Lineage (GTDB taxonomy): Bacteria > Acidobacteriota > Terriglobia > Terriglobales > Acidobacteriaceae > Acidiflorens. The sequence goes on from JBAQIB010000038.1 coordinate 206,715, forward strand.
AGTCGGCACCATCATCGGCAGCGGCATCTTCCTGGTCCCGCAGGAAATGATGCAAGCTGTCGGTTCCGCGCGCATCGTCTATCTCGCCTGGGTCGTTGGCGGGTTGCTCTCCTTCTTTGGCGCGCTCACCTATGCCGAACTCGGCGCCATGAAGCCGCAAGCCGGAGGCGAATATGTTTACGTTCGTGACGCCTACGGCCCCCTCCCAGCCTTTCTCTACGGATGGACCTGGTTCCTGATTGCCAAGCCCGCTTCCATCGCAACCGTCACCACTGGCCTGGTGCGCACGCTCGCCACTTTCCCGGTCTTCGCATTCTTCTCGAGCCCATGCTTCTCGGCTGCCTCATTCTCGGTCACCTATGGCCAGCTCGTCGCCATTGCCGCTGCCATTTTCATCACCTGGCTGAACTACATCGGCATCCGCCGAGCGGGAGAATTCCAGTTCCTCTTCACGCTCCTGAAAGTCGCCATCATCCTCGGCATTGTCGCGATCGGCTTCAGCTACAAGAATGGAACCTGGGCGAATTTCTCAACCACCTTCGTCGGCTCCAAAGGCGGACTCGCCGGCTTCTTCGCCGCCCTGGTAGCCGCTCTCTGGGCCTACGATGGCTGGAATGATCTCAACATGGTGGCAGGCGAGATTCGCAATCCCCAGCGCAACATTCCTCTTTCTCTGGTCTGGGGAGTAGCAACCGTAGGTGCGCTCTACGTCCTCATCAACGCGGCCGTGCAATATGCCATGCCCGCCTCTGCCGTCGCCGCCTCCGCGCGCCCAGCCGCCGATGCCGTTGCCCTGGTCCTCGGCCGTGGCGGGGCGACCCTCGTCTCCATCGGCATTGCCATTTCCATGCTCGTCACCTTGAACGGCACCATCATGAGCGGCGCGCGCGTGCCTTTTGCCATGTCGCGCGACCGGTATTTCTTCAAAGCGATTGCCGAAGTCCATCCACGCTTCCACACTCCATCGGTGTCCCTCGTCGTCCAATGTGCACTTTCCATCGTCCTATTACTGGGCGGAGGTAATTTCCGGCAGTTTTTCTCGCTCGCCATCTTCGCCGAGTGGCTCTTCTACATGATTGCCGGCAGCACGGTCTTTGTTTTCCGCCTCCGCGATCCGAACGCCGCGCGTCCCTATCGCGTGCTAGGCTATCCCGTCGTTCCCGCGTTATTCATTGCCGCTTCAGCCATCCTGCTGTATTACACGTTCACCGACAACCTTCGGTATTCGGTGGAAGGATGCTTGGCCATCCTCGCCGGCATCCCCGTTTTCTATTTTTTCGCGCGCAGGCGTGGGCCAGAACCTAAAGTAACCAGTAATCAAATCAGCGACTAAACATGGTTACCAAAGGACACGCGCAGGCGACACGTTTACCCGCCCCCCAAACTGCCCTACCTTGAAGACTCCAACCCTGAGCACTCTCCCCATGCTTGGGCCCCCATTTGGAGCCAAGGGATGCCTGTGTCCGATCAAGAATTTCAGCTCGGCTTGCTGCCGGAGAACAAGTGGAACTGGCGCAGTTTCGCCGCGAGTTACGGCCTTGTCACCGCGCTTGTCGTGTTTCTTATGCTTCTCGGCATCCTCATGCCCGACACGCTGAAGATTTTGCCAAATTATTACGTAACCGAACTCATCCCGCGGCCAGCGTTGCGGCCCGAGAAACTGCCCAAGCCGAAGCCTCTGCCGGTGCACGCCAAATTGCTGCCGCCCGAACCGGTGTTCAAGGCGCCCAAGCTGGTTGTGCCGCAAGAGGTCCACGCCACCAAGCCGCAGCCGCAACAAGAGATTGAGCCGCCTAAAGTGGCTTTGAATAACTTTGCTCCGGCCGTGCTAAAACCGATCCCGGGTGGTGCACGCCCAGTTTTGATCCACACCGGTGATTTTCAGGGCAGCTCGGTAACGCCCACTGTCAATGCGCCGATACAAAAAGTGCAGACCGGCGGTTTTGGCGATCCTAACGGTTTGAAGCCCAGCGATAACAGTAAGCCCAACGGCAAGCTGATCGCTTCCGCCGCAGGTTCGTTTGACATGCCCGTAGGTCCCGGACAAGGCAACGGCTCCGGGGGCGCCAAAGGCATCAGGGGAACCGTAGCCAGCGCCGATTTCGGCGACGGCATCGCCACCCCAGGAAGGGGTGACGGTCGCAGCAACGGCCGTGGCAACGCCGTACAGAGTTCGGGTTTTGGCACCCAGCAGATCGCGCAGAACGTGCCCCACGCTCCTCGCATGGACGCCGGGCCGGCGAGCACTGCGGTCGAGATCACTTACAAGCCGAATCCGGTTTATACGCAGGAAGCAAGGGATCTGAAGTTGGAAGGTGAAGTTCTGCTCGAAGTTGAATTTTCCGCGGGTGGGCAGTTGCACGTCAACCGCGTTGTCAAGGGTCTCGGCCACGGACTCGACGAGGCTGCCACTTCGGCTGCCAACAAAATGCGTTTCAAGCCCGCTATGCACTATGGGCAGCCGGTCGATTCGACAGCCATCGTGCACGTGGTATTTCAACTGGCGTACTGAAACTTTGGAGATGAAGTTATGCGCAATACGAAATTGATGGTTTTGGCTCTGCTCGCGCTGGCCATGACGATGACGGCAGTTGCCGAGAAGAAGAAGCCCGTAGCCTCAACGGCCGCGGCTGAATCCCAGACCGTTCAAGCCCAGACCACGCTGGCGCCGCCCACCACCATGGATCAGGTCGTCGACCGTGTCATCCTGCGCGAGAAAGCTCTGGTCCAATTTCTGGCTCCGCGCACGCCCGTCGTCGAAACCTACCTGCAGGATCTGACCCAGGATCCGCAGATGGGCCCGATTCCGCAGAGCGACCATTACTTCCTCGGCCGCATGGATCTCAGCGACTCCATCGACCGCGAGGACTACCTTAACGACAAGGGTAAAGGCAGCAAGGATAGCGACGAAGGCATGGAGAAGCGCCTTCTCGGCGGCTTCACCAAGATGTTCAAGTTCCAGTATCAGCCCCTCGGCTTCTCCTGGATGATCTACGCCGACCGCAACGAGTTTGACCGCCAGCACTACGATTTTCACTACGCCCGCCGCGAATTCCTGGGCGATGTGCGCTGCCTGGTATTTGACATCCTTCCCAAGAAGGACGCCGGCGGCCACGGCCGTTTCATCGGACGCATCTGGGTTGAGGATCAGGGGTTCAACATCGTCCGCCTCAACGGCACCTATGCCCGCCCCTTGCGCAACGCCTACTTCTTCCACATGGATAGCTGGCGCTTGAACCTGACCGAAGGCTATTGGATTCCGTCCTATATCTACAGCGAAGAAGGCGACTTCACCGCCGGAGCAAAAAACAAGCTCGCCTTCAAAGCTCAAACCCGCATGTGGGGCTACAACCTCAAAGCGACCAGCGCCAATGAGGAACTCACCCAGATCCATGTCGACAGCGTAAAGGACGAAACGCCTTCCGCCCAGGATGCGTCGCCTCTGGCGGCCGAACGCAATTGGCAGCAGCAAGCCGAAGACAACGTGATCGAACGCCTCGAGAAGGCTGGCTTGGTCGCCCCCGAAGGCGAGGTCGACAAGATTCTGCAAACTGTCGTCAACAACATCGAGATCACCAACAACATCGATCTGCCGCGCCCCGTTCGCACGCGCGTGCTCACCACTTCCCCGCTCGAAACCTTCAGCGTCGGCAACACCATCGTCGTGAGCCGCGGCCTGATCGACGTGCTTCCCGACGAGGGCAGCCTGGCCATGGTGCTCTCGCACGAGCTGGCGCACATCGTTCTCGGACACAACCTCGGCAGCATGTACGCCTTCAATGACCGCATGCTGTTCTCCGACGAAGGCACCTTCGCCAACCTTGGCTTCAAGCACATTCCGGAAGAAGAAACAGCCGCCGACAAAAAAGCGATCGAGATGCTGAAGGCTTCGCCCTACGCGCAGAAGCTCGATTCCGCCGGACTGTTCGTCAAGGCCCTGCAAGCGCGCGCCCCGCAATTGGCCGCTCTGCTGCAGGCTCACCTCGGCAACAGCATGGCCGAAAACGGCACCATCACGCGCATGGCCGCGCTCGCCAATGGAGCTCCGGCACTCGAGTGGAACAAGCTCGATCAGATTGCCGCGCTGCCTCTGGGCGGCCGCGTCAAGCTGAACCCCTGGGACAACAAAGTCGAGTTGATCAAGGCGCAGCCAGTTGCCATCACTTCGGCGCGCGACAAAATGCCGTTTGAGGTTACGCCGTTTTTCCCGCGCCTGGCTCGTTATAACAGCGTAGCCACCGCGCCGCCGACACCCGCGCCGCCGACGGCAGGCACAACCGCCAACGCCAATCCCACCCCGGCAAACTAGGCCGGTCCACAAGTTGAAGGAAGCGCAGGCTGGAGCCGGAAGCAATTCCGGTGTTCAGCCTGTGTCTTATTTTGGGAGTAGCAAAGAGGAAATGCGTCGACCCCTAGCCGCGGAGCGGCGCAAGAATGCAGCCCACGGCGCAAGCCGTGGGTAAAAACGGAAGGCAAGTCAGCCCCGGAGGGGCGAAAGAAGAAGCTCACGCGTGCGTTCTGCGTCCTGGGGTTGCATCGAACCCTTTACCGCAGCCGCCTAAAAATGCTCCCGCAAGTCGGCGAACCGGTCCACAACCACCAACCGCTGCGCCGGAGGCGCCTCCGCCAGCTCCTCATGCTCCAAAATCCACGTATTGTCATGCGGCACAAACACTGCGTGCAGCCCCGCCGCCAGCGCCGGATTTATATCCGACTTCGGACTATTCCCCACCATCCAGGTTTCATCCGCAGCCAGCGCGTACTTCGAAATGGCCGACCGGTAAGTCGCTTCGTCCTTCTCCGCCACAATCTCGACCGCGGCAAAATATTCTTTCAATCCCGACCGCTCCACTTTGCCCGCCTGCTCCGCCGGATTCCCCTTCGTCATCAGAATCAGATGATGCCGCCCGCTCAGGTAGTCGAGTGTCTCCGGCACGCCCGCAATCAACTCCACCGGATGCTCCGCAATCTGCTGCGCAAAGCTCCGAATCTGTTCGTGCAGCGCGGGAGTCACCGGCTCGACCGAAAGCTTCTCAAAGGTCTCCACCAGCGAGTGCGCGAAGCTGTGCAGCCCATAGCCATGCTGCACAATCGAGTCGCGCTCCACGTCGTTTAGAACCAGCCGCACCTCTTCGGGCGAGTATTCCCGATGATCGAGGAACGAAATGAATTTCGCGATCGCCCGCTCGAAGTAGATGTTGTTCTCCCAGAGCGTGTCATCCGCATCGATGAGCAACGTCTGCGCCCCGTTCTCGTCCCCCATGCCCTCTATGATACCCGCCACCACCGGCCACGTAGGGACAGCCGGCCCCGGCCGGGGTCCCCATCAGGCGCGGTTTTCGCCTGATGGGGTGGGCGACTGTCCAGCGAAGCGAACCTCCGCAGTCTAGTGACACACGCAGGCTGCTCGATTCTAGAAGTTAAATTGTCTTCCTGAGCGGAGCGGCAGCAAGCGAAGCGCAGCCGCCGCACAGTCCAAGGATCCCTGCAACCTCGGGAAGGTTCCTACCCCGATGCACCGGTTAGTTCCCATTTTCCTGCTATGCTGAAATCCTCCACACCGAGGGAAAAATGAGAACCAAGCCGCTTGCCCTGCTGCTTGTCCTCGCTTTGTTCGCATCCGCCGCATCCGTCACCTTGGCCGCGGAAAACACGTCTGCGATGCCAGTCACCATCGCAGTGACCGACCCGAGCGGAGCCGTGATCCCGCAGGCGCAAATCAAGATCTCTCCCGCGCTCGAAACAAATCCACCCGACATGGAGACCGGTCCGGACGGTAAGCTCACCCTCGCTCTAACTCCCGGCACGTACGACTTATCCGTGATCCAACCAGGCTTCGCGACCTGGGAACAGCTAATCCAGGTGCAATGGGCCCCGGGTCAAATCATCGCCGCCCAGCTCCAGGTCGGTTCCAGTGCCTACACATGTGGGCCTTGCCCCGGGCTGCCAGTCGAAGTTGCGCTAGAGACCCGTGCCGCGACTGACGATCTCATCTCCGATCCCCCCACCCACTTCACCGGCCAATCCTGGTGGAACCACGTCAAGTATCTCGCCGACGACAAACTCGAAGGCCGCGACACCGGCAGCCGCGGTGAACGCACGGCACAGAAGTATGCGGTCAAGCAACTCAAGAAAGCAGGAGCACAACCGGCCGGCGAGAACGGTTTCTACCAGCCCGTAAAATTCGTCAAACGCCAGATCGTCGAAAAGGATTCCAGCCTCACGCTCATCCGCCGGGGTCAAAGCGAAAACGGCCAAAGCGAAGACGGCCGGCGCGAATCGCTCGTGCTGGGCGAAGACGCCATCATCGGCACCCGCGTCATGCCTGCACCCGAAGTCAGCGCGCCACTGGTTTTTGTTGGATACGGCCTCAGCATTCCCGAGAAGAATTACGACGACCTGGCCGGCCTCGATCTTCACGGCAAGATCGCGGTGTACATCAGCGGCTCGCCTGCCGATATTCCCGGCGCGCTCTCCTCGCACTACCAGACGATGGCCGAGCGCTGGAGAGCCCTGCGCGCCGCCGGTGCCATCGGTGCCATTTCCATTCCCAATCCTGCTTCCATGGATATACCCTGGTCGCGCATTGCGCTCAACCGCGCCCATCCTTCCATGGATCTCGACTACTCCGAGTTCAACGAAACCGAAGGCGACCAGCTCGGCGCGACTATCAATCCCGCGAGCGCCGGCAAAATCTTTGCCGGCTCCGGCCACACCTTCGCCGAAATCGCCGCCCTCGGCAAAGAGCGCAAGCCGCTCCCGCACTTCCCGCTGGCCGTCTCGCTCGAAGCAAAAACACACGTTGAGGTTACAAAGGTGGAATCGGCCAACATCGTCGCCAAACTTCCCGGCAGCGATCCCGCTTTCAAAGACGAATATGTCGTCCTCTCCGCGCACCTCGATCACATCGGCATCGGCGAGCCCATCAACGGCGACCGCATCTACAACGGCGCCATGGACAACGGTTCCGGCAGCGCTCTCGTCCTCGATATGGCCGCCAGCTTCAAGCAGCATCCCGAGAAGCTTCGCCGCTCTGTTCTCTTAGTTCTTGTCACCGGCGAGGAAAAGGGTTTGCTAGGCTCGAAGTATTTCGCCGCCCACCCCTCCGTGCCCGCGAAATCCATGGTCGCCGACGTGAACGTGGATATGTTCCTTCCCATCGTGCCGCTCAAAATCCTCACCGTCGAAGGTCTCGACGAATCCGATCTCGGCGACCGCGCCCGCGAAGTTGCCCAATCGCTCGGCGTGAAAGTCCAGCCCGACCCCGAGCCGCAGCGCAATGTTTTCATCCGCAGCGATCAATACAACTTCATTCGCCACGGCGTCCCTTCGATCATGATGGATGTAGGAGCGGAACCGGGCTCGGCCGAGCAGAAGATTTTCAAAGACTGGCTAACCCAGCGCTACCACGCACCCTCCGACGACGTGAATCAGCCGGTAGATCTGGAAGCGGCCGCCAGGTATGAAGAGATCGTGCGCGGCCTGCTGATCAAGGTAGCTGACGATCCGCAGCCCCCGCGCTGGAAGCCACAAAGCTTCTTCCGGCGGTACGCCGGAGGCAACTAGCAAGGTGCCCCAGAGTGACGGTGCCCACACATCGCAGCGGGTGCCCCACACATCGCGCCCTTTGCGATGTGTGGGTTTCCACTCCCCCATTTCTCCCGCCGATTTTGGCGTCCGTGAAGGCCGACCCACCTCTCCTCACTCATTACCCACGTGAGGTTGCCCCATCCTTTCGCCGGGTCATGTCGAAGGGTGGGAGCCACTGAGTTCAGCCCACCCGAAACCGGACAACTCGCCCCGGTCGCCCCCATGCAAGCCGCGATCTTTCATATAGGACACGTTGTCAAGCCCCATTTTGACTTCCCAGAAGTCGCAAACCCATTTCGTTTGTTGCCCCTGCCTGTACTGTACGTACATATGCGTATTCCAAAAAATATTTTGTTCGCCCAGTATTCGCCCTTGGGCAGAGCGCAAGAGACGTAGACGGGAACTGCGCCGCTTGACACTCAAGGTACAATAGCAGTTACAAGACAACTTACTAACATCGTCTAAGTTGACGAACCGGGCCGCCCGATGGGCGCTCGCAAGAAACCGCAAGCTGTGCGGCTTTATGCGTTAAGTTCTTTGACATCAAGATTTTGAAAGGAATCTCCCAAGCGCGGCCACGCTAACCCAATGATTCTAAAAGAAGAGCGCTCCGCCTTGCTGCAATGGCATGATATAAATCATTATTTATGAATACTTTACATTTAACTCCTTCCCGTTCAAGACTTTGGCAGGAAAATGTCGCTAAAGTCTTGATTCCAATAGACCGGGGGAGGGGGGGTACCCGTTACCACTAAGTAAATGCAACAGCCCGAATCACACTTCCTAACTTCCCCGCAACAGATTTCTGCGATACTGAAACCGCCTTATTGGAGAAGGCACCGTGAGCCATTATCTTCTCTCTGTCCTGCTGGGAATTATTGAAGGCCTGACCGAATTTCTTCCCGTAAGTTCCACCGCGCATCTCCGTCTCGCCGAAGAGCTTATGCACGTTCCGCTTTCGAGCGGTTACTGGAAGATGTATTCGATCGTCATTCAGTTGGGCGCGATTCTCGTTCTGCCCATCTACTTCCGCGCCCACATCCTCAAGCTCATTAAGACTTGGCCCGAAGGCGAGAAGAAGGACTGCGACTACCTCACTCACCCGCTCAGCCTGGTCATGATCGCCTTCGTAGTCACTGCGATCCCCGCATTCCTGCTGACCAAGGTGATTGGCAAGAATCTCGAAAGCCTTTATGTCATGGGAACGGCGCTGCTCGTGGGCGGAATCGTCATGTGGGTGATCGACGCCATGAAAGCGCCCTGGGAAAAAGCCGGTCCTGACGCTCCCGGATCTCCGATCCATACATGGAAGATGGACGATATGTATGGCGCGCAGTCCCTCTGGATTGGCGCCTGCCAGATTCTCTCTGCCGTTTTCCCAGGCACATCGCGCTCGATGTCGACCATTGGCGCAGGACAATTGGTAGGAATGTCGCGCTCGGCCGCGCTCGAATTCTCCTTCTTCCTGTCCATGCCAACTATGGGCGTCGCGACGCTCTACACGCTGTTCAAGTCGCTTCGCGGCAGTGACGATAACCCGATCGGCGTCTCCGAACTCACCCGTCACGAGTGGGGAGTTCTCGCCGTCGGCTTCGTCGTCTCCTTCCTCGTCGCCTACATCGCAGTCGCGTGGTTCATGAACTGGGTCCGCAAGCATGGCTTCGTACCGTTTGCCATCTACCGTATCGTTATCGGAATCGCGGTCCTTGCCTGGGCCGCAGGCTATATTGGGAGCTAATACAACACGGACATTTGCCGCAGAAATGCCCTTTCCCCCGTGTACCTTGTTCGCCACCCCTGACCTTTTCGGGCGTTGTCGCAGCCTCCAGTTCTTGTCATAATTACTAGGCTCTGGCTTCGTGACGACGTGGCGTGAGGGACCTATCCCCATGCAGTCGAACGCTGCCCAATGACATTTCTCTCTAAGATTTTTCTGCCCACCAGGAGCCGACGCCTGAACGAACTGATCGGCTTCCTGCTGTGCATCTCCGCGCTCCTCCTTTTCCTCGCGCTCGCATCGTATTCGCCGCTTGATCCGTCGCTCAACAGCGCGTCGGTGCTCACCGGATCGCATGCCGCTCGCAACTGGATCGGCATCCTCGGCGCTTATCTCGCCGATATTGTTCTCCAGTTCCTCGGGATTGGCGCGTTCCTGCTGCCTGTCTTCCTCGGCATGTTAGGTGTGCGCTGGTTCCGTTCGCGCGCCGTCCAGGCTCCGATCGCCAAAACGCTGGGCGCGATCTGGCTGCTTATGTTTGTGCCCGCGCTGCTGGCCATTTTGCCTGGACATGTGCGCTGGTTGGGCGCAATCCCTATTGAAGGCCTCGCCGGACGCATCGTCGGCGATGTGTTGATCCGCTACCTGAACGTCGCGGGCGCATACATCGTCTGCACGACCATTCTTGCGGTTGCGCTCTACCTGACGACGGCGTTCTCGTTCTCCGCTATTGAGGTCTGGGCTCCCACGCGGTTTGCCTTCTTCGTCGCGCTGCGCGACCGCTTCCGCGATTGGCAGGACGAACGCGAGCGCAAGCGGCAGCAGAGAGAACTCGAAAAGCGCCGCGCCGAAAAGCCGGTTGTTACAACGCAACTGGTGCCCGCGCGAACCCCAGCTCCGCGGCCGGAAGTCGCACGTGCTGAACCAGCGCCCGCGGAACGGCAAATTCCCGGCGTGCAGACCCCGACAAGCGCGCATACGACAGGAATCGAGCGCATGGCCGCGGAAGAAGACGGCGAGATTCCTTCGGCTTCTGCGACATCGTCTTTGCCGACAACATCCGCATCCGCCGAGATTGAGGTCACGGAGCGTGCCGACACCGAGCGCAAGGCGAAGACCACGCTCCCCAAGATCGCGGGTGGCTACAAGCTGCCGCCGTCGAGCCTGCTTCATCGTCCCGATGAGCAGCAGGCTGTGCATGAAGATGAGCTCAAGCTGCTTGCTTCTGTGCTCACCAACCGCTACGCCGAATTTGACGTGCACGGGCAGGTCACGCAAATCAATCCTGGACCCGTAGTCACGACCTTCGAATACAAGCCGGAAGCTGGGATCAAGTACAGCCGCATCGTCGGCCTGACCGACGATCTTTGCCTGGCGCTGCGCGCCGAAAGCATACTGGTGGAGCGCATGCCGGGCAAAAGCACGGTGGGCATCCAGGTTCCGAACCGCGAGCGCGAAATCATCTGGCTGCGCGAGAACATCGAATCGCCGGAATTCATCGGCTCGAAGTCGAAGCTCACTGTAGGCATGGGCAAGGACATCAACGGCCGCCTCGCGGTCGCCGATCTTGCCGGCATGCCGCACCTGCTCATCGCCGGCTCGACCGGGACCGGCAAGAGCGTGGCCATCAACGCCATGATCATGTCGATCCTGTACAAGTCGACGCCCGATCAGGTGCGCCTCGTGCTGGTCGATCCCAAGCGGCTTGAACTGGGCAATTACGAAGGCGTTCCGCACCTCTATACGCCGATCATCACCGAGCCCAAGCTTGCGGCCAATGCGCTGCGCAACGCCGTGCGCGAGATGGAGCGGCGACTGAAGCTGCTGGCGTCAAAAGGCGTCCGCAACATCGCCGGTTACAACGCGCTGTTCGACGACACGCCCAGCTTGTTCGCCGCCGAGCAATCCGACGACGGCCCGATTCCTTACATCGTCATCATCATCGACGAGTTGGCTGACCTGATGATGCTCGACGGCCACAACGTCGAGGAATCGATCACGCGTCTGGCACAGATGGCGCGCGCCGTCGGCATACACCTTGTACTGGCCACGCAGCGCCCGTCGGTAGACGTCATCACAGGCCTCATCAAAGCGAACTTCCCGGCCCGCGTGTCGTTCCGCGTAGCGACGAAAGTCGATTCGCGCACCATTCTCGACGCCAACGGCGCCGAATCGCTACTCGGGCGCGGCGACATGCTCTACCTGCCTTCTGGTTCCGCGCGCGTGCACCGGTTGCACGCTCCCTTTGTTACCGAGAAGGAGATCGCGGCGGTGGTTGAGTTCTGGAAGGCGCAAGGCGTGGCGCAGTATCAGGAGAAGTTCCTGGAGACTCCCCCGGAGGATCGCGAAGGCGCAATTGGAGCGGACGGGGAGGCGGGCGAATTTTCCGAAGAGGACAACGATCCGCTCTTCAACGATGCCGTGCGTCTGGTGATCGAGTTCGGCAAAGCTTCTACTTCCTTGTTGCAGCGCCGCCTGCGCATCGGTTACGGCCGCGCCGCTCACCTCATCGATCTGATGGAACGCGATGGCATTGTCGGCGCTGCCGACGGCCCCAAGCCGCGCGAGGTGCTCAAGCGGCCTGACTGGATTTCCGAAATTGAAGAAACGATGCGGTAGATAGCGTTCTTTCTTTCGTCATCGAGTTCGTATTTGAAGGCGGAACTCCTGGCGGCGGTCGCACATAGACTCAATTCCGCGCATCGTGCTAGAGTCAGGTTTTGTTGTACCCCAAGGAAATGGCTCCTACTCCCCCGCCCGGTTGGGCCGCACTGCAAGAGGAAGCGCGCTCGACAAAAGATCCCAAGGAGCTTGCGCGCATCATCGATGCGATGAACAAGTTGCTCGGGGAGTGTGAAGAAGCGGCTGGGCATCTCTTTAAGAAAAAAACGAAGCGTGCGAATGGCCGTAAACCCAGCCCACCGATGGAACGGTAAGAACCTTATCGAGCTTTGCGAAGCTCTTCGAGTTCCGCTCGCAACACAAGAATTGTCCGCCTACGTCCTTCGTAGGCGGCCCGTTCCTCCTTGGTCAGATCGTTGAACTTCCGGCCGAGGATGGCCTGCACTTGCCGGTCGAGCAATTTTGGCAACTCCTTCGCAATCTGCCCAAACCTAGTGGCGTCCATACCCTAACGCTTTAGAATAGGAGCGCGAATTGCGCAGTGAGATCGGCCATGGGCCAGCGTGATCCTTCTCACAATCGCGGGACTAACCCAAATGAAATTCCATACTGAGTACATCACTCTCCACACCAAGACCAAGCGCGCTTATGTGCGCATCACGCCGCAGGTCGAAGCCGCGCTCAAGAAGGCGGATATTAAGGAAGGGATGATTCTGGTTTCCGCCATGCACATTACCGCTGGCGTCTATGTGAACGACAACGAGAGCGGCCTGATCGAAGACATTGACCAATGGCTGGAGAAGCTTGCTCCCTTCAACCGCAATTACCAGCATCACCAGACCGGCGAAGATAACGGCGATGCTCATCTGAAGTCGTTGCTCGTTCATCACGAGGTGATTGTGCCGGTGACCAATGGCCGACTCGACTTCGGCACCTGGCAGCAGATCTTCTATGCCGAGTTCGATGGCCAGCGCGACAAACGCGTCTTGATTAAGGTCATGGGGGAATAGGAACTCGCGGGAATAAATGAGCTGATCTAGCCGGCTTGGTTTATCCTCATACCTCGCGAAAGCGCAGAACTCGACTCGATGGGTGGGAGTTCGATGACCAAACTTCCGATAATCAACCTACGAGCCCATTAAATAAGGAGCCCGTTTACATGAGCGAGGAAATCCACGAAATGCACGAGCACGCCGAACACGCGCGCGAGCATCCCGATCTCGCGCCCATCACCCTCACGATGGCCGTGCTCGCGGTGCTGGTAGCAACGGTCTCGTTGCTCGGACATCGCACGCACACCGAAGAGATTATTCTGCAGAATAAAGTTACCGACCAGTGGAGTTACTACCAGGCTAAGAACATCCGCCGGCATACCGACGAACTCTTCGCCGACTTGACCAAGGTGATCACGACGAAGGATGAAGAAGGCATGGCCAAGCTGGGAGAGAAGTATCGCAGCGAGGCCGACCGCTATAAGGATGAGCAGAAAGAACTCGATACGAAAGCCCGCGAACTGGAACAGGAGACCGGACTCGCGAGTCGCAAGGCGGACCGCTTCGATCTTGGCGAAGTGTTTCTGGAGATCGCGCTGGTAATTACGTCGATCACGCTGCTGTCAGGACGGCGCATCTTCTGGCATCTGGGGCTGCTGCTTGCTGCGGGGGGAATCGTGGCCGCATGCTCGGCTTGGCTGCTGCGGTGAGGTGGTTCTCAGGACCTTAACTCGCCGGTACCGGCGCTTCCTTTGCTTCTAATTCTTCCAACAAGTCGCGCAGTGTTTCCAGGATTCCTTCGGCGCTGGCGATCTTTATTGTGAACTTCAGCGTGCCGTCGGGGGTGAACTGGGATTTGGGTTGGGAGGCTACGAAGCGGGCCAGTTTACCAGGATCAATGGTGGCAGTGGGGCTGAATTTGATGTTGACGATTTCGCGTTTGCGTTCGATGGCGGTCGCGCCCACACGCATGGCTTGCAACTTGAGCGCGGCGTAGGCGAGCAGGTTGCGGACGGCGGCGGGCGGCGGACCGTAGCGGTCGGTCAACTCGGCCGTCACATCTTTCAACTGCGATTCGGTTTCTACTCCGGCGATGCGTTTGTACATGCGCAGGCGCTGGTTTTCTTCTTTGATGTAGTCCGACGAAATACGGATGTTGAGCCCGAGGTTGAGCTGGATTTCGGTGACTTCGACACCCTGCTCGCCCTTCATTTCTCTTACGGCTCGCTCGAGCATTTGCGTGTAGAGTTCGAAGCCTATGGCTTCGATGTGGCCGCTTTGCTCTCCGCCTAGTAAGTTGCCTGCGCCGCGCAATTCCAAATCCAGAGCGGCGATTTTGAAACCTGCGCCCAAGTCCGAAAATTCCTTCAACGCAGCCAAGCGGCGGCGAGCAATAGGCGTCAGCTCGATTTCGGCGGGCAGGAGCAAGTAGGCGTAGGCGCGGCGGTTGCTTCGGCCTACACGGCCGCGTAGTTGGTAGAGCTCAGACAATCCGAAGCGGTCGGCGCGGTTGATGATGATGGTGTTGCAAAGAGGGATGTCAAGACCGTTCTCGATGATGGTAGTGGAGACGAGGATGTCGGCTTCGTGATGCATGAACTTCAACATCACTTTTTCCAGTTCGCCTTCGCCCATTTGCCCGTGGCCGACGGTGATGCGCGCGTTGGGCGCCAGCGCTTGCAGCTTAGCGGCGATCTCCCAGATCGTTTCTACGCGGTTGTGGACGAAATAAACCTGGCCTCCGCGGTCGAGTTCCTGCTCGATGGCGGACTGAATCAGTTTCTCGTCCCAGCTGGCGACTACTGTTTGAATCGCCATGCGGTCTTTGGGCGGCGTTTCGATGACGCTCATGTCGCGCAGGCCTACCAGAGACATGTGCAGCGTGCGCGGGATGGGCGTGGCGGACATGGTGAGCACGTCGACTTCGGTGCGGATTTGCTTGATGCGCTCTTTATGGCGGACGCCGAAGCGCTGTTCTTCATCCACGACGAGCAGGCCGAGGTCGGAGAACTTTACGTCTTTCGAGAGCAGGCGGTGGGTGCCGATCAGGATGTCGACTTTGCCGACGGCGACTCTTTCGAGAACCTCTTTGACCTGCTTGGGCGTGCGGAAACGGCTGATCATTTCGACCTTCACGGGGAAGGCGGCGAAGCGCTGCTTGAAAGTTTCGTAATGCTGGAAGGCCAGGACCGTTGTGGGGGCCAGTACGGCGACTTGCTTGTTGTCGCTGAGGGCTTTAAAGGCGGCGCGCATGGCGACTTCGGTTTTGCCGTAGCCGACGTCGCCGCAGAGGAGGCGATCCATGGGGAGTTGCGACTCCATGTCGCGCTTGACGTCGGCGATGGCCTGCGCCTGATCTTCGGTTTCGTTGTATTCGAAGGCGTCTTCGAATTCCTTCATCCATTCGGTGTCGGTGGGAAAGACGTGGCCTTGCGCGGACTGACGCTGCGCGTAGAGCTTGAGCAACTCGTCGGTCATGTCCTTCATCGCCTTCTTTACGCGGGCCTTGGTCTTCTCCCACGCGCCGGTGCCGAGGCGATTGAGGGCGGGCTTGGCTCCTTCTTGCGAGCGATATTTCTGGACCAGGTCGAGACGCGTTAACGGAACGTATAACCGGGCGGCTTCGGCGTACTCAAGGAGCATGAACTCGGCGGCGCCGTCGCCCTGGTTGATCTCTTTCAGGCCCTGGTATTGGCCAATGCCGTGTTCGACGTGGACCACGTAATCGCCGACCTGGAGATCGCGGAAGTCGGAGAGGAAGGCGGAGACTTTGGATTTCTGGCGACCTGGCCGCGAGGCTACCAGATCGGACTCGTCGAAGAGATCGCGGGCTCCGAAGACGGCTACATGAGCTTCGGGGAGGATGAAGCCGTCGGGGATGTAGGCCTTGAGCAGCGTGGTGGTGAAAACCTCGCCGGCGAAGTAGGCGGTTTCGTCGGCGTAGCTTTCGCCGCCTCTTGTGCGGCTGCCCAGACGGTAGCTGGCGTTGTATTCGGTGAAGATATCGGCCAGGCGCTCGACTTCTCCGGTGTTGGGCGCGGCCAGAACTACACGCGTGCCATTGGTGGTGAGCTTCTTTACTTCCTCGGTCATCGCGTTCATTGCGGCGTGGAAACGGGGGGCGGGCTGGGAGAGGAAGGCGGCTTCGGGGCGGGGCGCGACATTCGAGACGCGTTCGACGTTCTCTTGGGAGCAGGGGTCCTTCGACTCCGCGGAAAGTTCGCTTTGCGAACTTTCTGCTCCGCTCAGGATGACAGAGGACGGGGGAGCATCGCTTGGACGGGCGATGGCTAAGTATTCGAGATCGGCTCCCGGCAGCTTTGCGATTGCGTCGTGCCACGACTCGGGGGTGAGATAGAGATCGGCGGGGTGTACTAGATTGCCTACTCCACTGCGCTCGTGGGCCTCTTCGATGCGGGACCAATTCTTGTCCAGTTCCTGCGCAAGAATTTCGGGCTCATCCAGAATCACGCGCGCCTCGGGAAGCATGCCGAAGATAGTGCGGTCGGCGCCAGCGACCGGAGCATAAAATTCCCAGCCGGGAAAGACGCCTGCGCCGGAGTCGCGGGCAGCCTGCTCGATCGCCTCGGCCGAACCTTCGATGCGCTTGCCGGAAAGACGTGCGTTGATTGCGCCCAGCAACTCTTCGTTGATCGGAGTCTCGGTGAGCGGCAATAACAGCGCTTCATCGACAGGGTTGGACGAGCGCTGGCTCGCCGGGTCGAACTTGCGCATCGACTCGATCTCGTCGCCGAAAAATTCCACGCGGACGGGGCGGTCGGCCTCGGGAGAATAGACGTCGAGAATGCCGCCGCGAGTGGCGTATTGTCCGGGCATTTCGACCACATCAGTCGAAATGTAGCCGACGGTGTTGAGGTGCTGAAGCAACTTCTCGAGCTCGAAGGTCTCGCCGCGGCGAAGGATGCGGGCGAGATCGGCGTAGTAATCGGGGGCGCGGAGAAGGATGGTGGTCGCGCTGACCGGCGAAATCACAATCGAGGCGCGGCCGGTGGCAATCTTCCACAAGGCGGTGGCGCGTTCCTCCTGAATCTCCGGGTGAGGGGAAAGATTTTGGAACGGGAGCACGTCGCGCGCGGGCAGGGTGATGATGGAATCCGGATCGGCCGCGCCGGTGAGTTCGGCGAAGGCGGAGAGTACGGGAAGTAAGTCTTCGGCAGCGCGGTTATCGGCAACCACGAGAATGAAGGGGCGCTCGGTGCGTTGCTGCAGCAGGACGGTGATTAACGCCTTGGCGGCGGGGGACAGGCCGGAGACACGTATCCGCCCCGTGCTCTCCCGCAAATGGGAGGTCGCACGCCGAAACGCGGGAAGTTGTTCCACCTCCGCGAAAACTTCGCGGACGAACGGGAGGAGCATGCAGGTTTGATTCTATCAAGGCGGACGGCGGACGGTACGGGAGATCAGGTTCAGTTTCGGGAATTGGGGAAAGGCGGCGGGCGAGGACCCCTTCGGCAAGCTCAGGGCGGTCGGCCGAACGACCGGCCCTACTCTTTTGGACCAGACGGCGCTAGTTGCCCTGGCGGAAACAGGCGCACGTTTAGGAAGTGCCGGTTGGGGCTGGATTACGGGTTTGGCAGGGTCTTGGCAATTGGGAGGCTAGCCCTACTGGCAGAATGGGTTGGGGCGGAAGTGCTTGTGTTCCATGAACATTGGGGCACCCATCTGGGTCACGTCCTGGCGTGACTGCCGTCACCGCAGCATTTCGCCACAATGTTGAAACTTGCATCAGCGCGGCAGGAGACCCGATTGGCAAGAAAGCGGCTCCAGGAGGTTACGGGTGGTGAAAAAAACAACAGATACCTCCCCCCATCCCCTGTCCATGCCCGTCAACTTGGCCGCCAACTTAACTACCCGAGAGGAAATGCAATCATGAAAACCACCAAAATCGCGGCGCTCGTACTGACGATCGCGGTTGCTCTGTTCATTCTGATTCCGAGTCTGTCATGGGCCGATGACGGCGCCGCGCTGTACAAGGCAAAGTGCGCCGCGTGTCATGGCGCAGACGGAGCGGGCAAACCAGCGGCAAAGATTCCAGCAGTAGCTGGAAAAGACGAAGCTGCCGTGAGCAAGGCCATCGCAGAAACAGCGAAGCACCCGGCTCCGGTAAAGAGCCTGTCCGCTGACGATGTGAAAGCGATCGCCGCGTTTGTGAAGGGCTTGAAGTAGTCGGGATCCGCTGTTCCGCTTTTGATTGCCCCGCCGGTAGTGGGCAGTATCGCTGGCGGCGGAAATTGTGCGGAGGTGCACCGGTGCCCGAAACTGCGCAAACTGGACGCACCACAGAGATCGCCAGCCGCTCCCCGAACTTGGCTGAGCGCTTGGCTCCCTTCGCACGGAAATATGGAACAGCCCGCCCGGGTTCTCCTGCCCCGCGCCAAACACGTGGAACCCGGGCTTTTGCTTGAGACACGAACCGGCCCGCGGCTGAGCCGGTTCTCGCTTGCCGCTTCGCCACAGCCACGCATCCGCGTACCTCAATTCTCGTGCGCGCGGAAAGTCCTGTTCCGGAGTGGCCCGGAGATCAATCCATGAGTAAGGCCATCCTGTATGACGCGACGATGTGCATCGGTTGTAAGCAGTGTGAAGGTGCCTGTGCGCAACAGAACAAGCTGCCCTATGACGACGCGGTAGCCGCCGAGTCGGTGCAATCGGCACACAAATACACGGTCGTTCTCACCAAGAATGACAAATTCATGCGCCGCCTCTGCATGCATTGTGAGAAGCCAGCGTGCGCGTCGGTGTGCCCGGTAGGCGCCCTGCACAAGACCAAAGAGGGACCGGTGGTCTACGACGTGTGGAAGTGCATCGGCTGCCGCTATTGCATGGTGGCCTGCGTGTTTGGCCAGCCCAAATATGAATGGCAGGCGCTGAATCCGCGGGTCCGCAAGTGCATTATGTGCCCGGACCGCGTGGTAGCGGGCAAGCAGACCGCATGCGCCGAGATCTGTCCGACTGGGGCGACAAAGTTCGGCGAGCGCGACGACCTTATTAATGAAGCGAAGGATCGCATCCGTCAAAATCCCTCCAATTACAAGCCGCACATTTATGGCCTCGACGAAATTGGCGGAACGTCGGTGTTTATCATTGCGGCGGCGGATGTTGAAGACTACGGATATCCATCTTCCGCGAAGATCGGCGAGACGCCGATGCCCGAATACACCGGGCGTGTGATGGAAAGAATTCCGGACTTCATCCCAGTGTGGACTTTGGTGTTGGGTGGAATTTACTGGGTCTCGCATCGCCGTGATGAAGTGGCCGAGG
The DNA here is from genome assembly GCA_049288625.1 of Terriglobales bacterium. Lineage (GTDB taxonomy): Bacteria > Acidobacteriota > Terriglobia > Terriglobales > Acidobacteriaceae > Acidiflorens. The sequence goes on from JBAQIB010000038.1 coordinate 225,918, forward strand.
CGGAAGCACTACACAAAAATGGGGGCAAGCAATGAAATTCAAGCTGACTTTGTGGAGAGTTATTTTCATTGTCATCATGGTTCTGGGCTTGTACTCCTCATTTGTGCGCTATTTCCGGGGACTGGGCGCGGTCTCCAACATGACGGACCAGTTTCCCTGGGGACTTTGGATCGGCTTCGACTGCCTCTGCGGTGTGATGCTGGCTGCGGGCGGCTTCTGCATGGTAGGCGCAGTCTATCTATTCAATGTCGAGCGCCTGCACCCGGTGGTGCGCCCGGCGGTGTTGACGGCGTTTCTCGGCTACGTGCTCTTTATCGTTGGACTGTTGTTTGACTTGGGCCGCCCATGGTTCATCTGGCACCAGGTGATCTACCGCAACCTGCACTCGGTGATGTTCGAGGTGGGCATGTGTGTGATGTTCTACACCACAGTGCTGTTCTTCGAATTTCTGCCGAATGTGTTCGAACGCCTGCATTGGGAAACTCCGATCAAATACATCAACAAGATCTATCCGGTGCTGATTGTAGGAGGCATCCTGCTCTCCACGCTGCACCAGAGTTCACTGGGATCGTTGTATCTGATCATGCCGAGCAAGCTGCATCCGTTCTGGTACACGCCGGCCCTGCCCTTCTTTTTCTTTGCCTCGGCGGTCGCGGTCGGCTTGGCGATGACCATCTTCGAGTCGACGCAGAGCGCGAAGGCTTTCGGACGACAACTGGAGCTTCCTGTCCTGGTTACTCTGGGTGGCGCCTTGCTGATTGCTCTCTGGGTGAATCTGCTGTTGCACCTCGAGGACTTCTTTCATCGCGGGTTGATCGGGCAGATCTTTAAACCGAGCTACGAGGCGTACTTCCTGTGGCTCGAACTGGCGTTGACCTACCTGATTCCCATCACCATGCTCAGCTTCAAGAAGGTGCGCCTGTCGCCGCAGTGGTTGTACCTGGCATCGATCTTTACGGTGCTGGGATTTATCACCAACCGGCTCAACATCGCCCTTATTGGGTTTGAAACTTATGTCGGACATCACTACATGCCGAAGTGGACCGAGTTCTCGATCACGTTGATGATCATCGCGATGGGCTTCGCGGCGTTTGGACTGGCGGTAAGGTATCTGCCGATCTTTGAGAGTGAACACGAACACAAGCTCGAACAACCGGAACACATCCGTGTCAGAACCGGGGTTTTGAGCCATGCAGGAGACTGAAAAAAAGCCGGCAATCGGTTTGCTCGACCGCATCCGCTGGGGGCTTGGAACCAAGCTCATTGTCTTGCTGCTGGGCGCTCTGCTGGTGATTTTTGCCTTCCTCGGGTACCTGACTGTTCGCTTGCAGCGCCAGGATCTGGAGGCCGCGACGCTCCTAAGCGCCGAACGTATCAGCGACATCATCGGCCGGAACACAACGGACTACATGTTGCGCAACGACAGCGAAGGACTCCACCGCGCTATGTCCGCGATGGCCAACGAACCGGGAGTGGTACGGGTGCGGGTTTTTGACGGGGAAGGCCACATCAGTTACTCGACGGATCGATCGGAAGTGAACCGGACCCTGGATAAGGACGCCGAGGCTTGCTACGCGTGCCACGCCCATGGGCAGACACTGGCGCGACTGAACCGACCTGACCGCTTCCGCGTTTACCGTGGCCCGGAGGGACGAGTACTGGCGATCATCACGCCCATCGAAAATCAGCCCGAGTGCTCGAACGCTGCCTGTCACGAGCACCCGGCGAGCCAGCAGATTCTGGGCGTGCTCGACACCCATCTTTCTCTGGCCCGCACTGACCAGCAACTGGCGCAGGTGTCGTGGAGGATCATTGCCTGCGACGTGCTGGCTATCCTCTGGATTGCCTTTCTCAGTTGGCTGTTCATCCGGCGCGTGGTGGAACGACCGCTGAAGCAACTGCAGGCCGGAACCCACAAGCTTAGCGAGGGCGCACTCGGTCACCAGATCGAATTGGCCTCCAACGACGAGATTGGCGACCTGGCTGGATCTTTCAACTCCATGAGCTTGCAGTTGGAGAGTGCCAATGAGCTGTTGGTCACCTGGGGGCGCAATCTGGAGGAGCGAGTTCAGGAAAAAACCGGCGAACTGCAGCGCGCTCATGATCAGGTGCTGCACAGCGAGACGATGGCCTCGGTCGGGAAGATGGCGGCCGTCGTCGCGCACGAGATCAACAATCCGCTCTCCGGCATTCTCACCTATTCCAAGCTCCTCAAGAAATGGGTCGACAGCGGCCAGGTAATCAATGAGAAAAAGCAGGACGCGGTCCAGTGCCTGGACTTGATCTCGTCCGAGAGCAAGCGCTGCGGGGAACTGGTCAAGAATCTCCTTACCTTCTCGCACCAGTCGCCGATGAATGTGCAGCCGACCGATGTAAACCGGGTTGCAGAGCAGTGTTTGCTGCTGGTGCGCCACAATATGGAAAACGCCGGCATCGAGGTCCATCCGACGCTTGCTGAGGGACTACCCCGATTGCAATGCGATGCTTCGAAGATTGAGCAGGTGCTGCTGGCCGTAATCGTCAACGCCGCCGACGCCATGCCGCGAGGTGGCAACCTCTGGGTGGAATCCCGTTTCACGGAAGACGGCAGTCATGTTGCCCTGTCGGTTCGCGACGATGGCGCCGGAATCCCCCCCGAAATCCTGCCGAAGATTTTCGAGCCGTTCTACACCACGAAAGATCTGAACCACGGAACCGGTCTCGGGCTGGCCGTCAGCCAGGGCATTGTCGAACGGCACAGCGGCAAGATTTCGATCGAGTCCGAAGTTGGAAAAGGAACCACTGTAACCATCACACTACCTGTGCCCGGCCGCTCTGGCTCAACGCCTGAGCTTTCCCTCGCGGGCTCGGAAACAAAGACGAGGTGAACGCCTTGACGCAACAAGCAAAACTGCTAATCGTGGATGACGAACTGAGCGTGCGGGATTCGCTGGCCAAATGGTTCCACGAAGAAGGTTACGAAGTCGGAACCGCCGAGGATGCGAACAGCGCGCTGACGAAGCTGGCAGAAAAATCGTGGGACGCGGTGCTGTGCGACATCAAAATGCGCGGCACCGACGGCATCGAACTGCAGCGCCGGATGCACGAGATCAACCCCGAGCTCATCGTGATTATGATGACGGGGTACGCGTCGGTGGAAACCGCGGTTATGGCGCTCAAGAACGGCGCGTACGATTACGTCACCAAGCCGCTCGATCCCGATGAGATTGCACACCTGGTCAAGAAGGCGCTGGCACATAAGCGGACGGAAGAAGAAAATGTGCGCCTGCGTGAAACCGTCGCCGAAGTCGCCCGCCCCGAAGACATCATCGGCGAAAGCGAGGCAATGCAGAAGGTCTATCACGCCATCGAAACGGTCGGGCCTACGGACGCTACGGTGCTAGTAACCGGCGAGAGCGGCACCGGAAAAGAACTGGTGACGCGAGCCATCCACCACGCCAGCCCGCGCCGGTTCCATCCTCTGGTCGTGATCCATTGCGGTGCCCTCACCGAAACGCTGCTGGAAAGCGAACTATTTGGCCACGAAAAAGGGGCCTTCACCGGGGCGCAATACCGCAAGAAAGGCAAGTTTGAAATTGCCGAGGGTGGGACGGTTTTTCTCGATGAAATCGGCGACATCAGCCTGAAAACCCAGACCGATCTTCTGCGCGTGCTGCAGGAGCACGAGATCGTGCGTGTGGGCAGCACGCAGCAAATCAAAGTTGACTTTCGCTGTGTGGCTGCCACCAATAAAAACCTCGAGCAACTCATCGAGGAAGGTAAATTCCGGCCCGATCTTTTCTACCGGCTCAATGTGTTTCATATTGAGCTCCCTGCGCTGCGTGAGCGCCGGGACGACATCCCATCACTGGTCAATCACTTCGTGCGGAAGTTCTCACTGCAGATGAACAAGAAGATCAACCGGGTCAGCCCGGTTGCCATGGATTTGCTGCAGCAGCAGCCTTGGCCGGGGAACATCCGCGAACTCGAAAACGCGGTGGAACGGGCGATGGTCGTCGCGCAGGAGCCAGAGATCCGCGAGCAGGATTTCGTTTTTAAGGCGATGCACAATGGCAGCACGCCCAATGGAAGCTCGAAGTCGCTCGAAGACATGGAGAAAGCGCACATCATGCGGGTGCTTGAACAATGCGGCTGGAATCAGACCAAGGCCGCGGAAACCCTTGAAATCGACCGCGTGACGTTGCATCACAAGCTGAAGAAGTACGGTTGGAGTCGCCCCCTCGAAACGCGATGAAGATGCTCGACCTGCTGCCGATCGGAGACCTTGACGCGCGGCTGCTCCGGACTGTAGCGCCCGCGCTCGCGGATTCCTTCCGCGTCCCGTGCCGCATCCTGGAACGGAGCCTCGATCCGCGATTTGCCTTTCACCCGGAGCGCGGGCAGTACCATTCCTCGGAGATCCTGCAGGCCATGCAGCCTTATGCTGCCAATGGCGCGTGGCGGGTGCTTGGCGTCACCGCCGTCGACCTCTACATTCCCATTTTGACGTTCGTTTTCGGCGAGGCCCAGATGGGCGGACCGTGTGCTGTAGTTTCGTTCCATAGACTCACTCAGCAGTTTTACGGGCTGCCCCATGATCCGGGGCTTCTAACGGAGCGCCTGGTTAAGGAAGCGGTGCACGAAGTCGGACACACCTTCGACCTCACGCATTGCGAGGACTTCTCTTGCGCTATGGCTCCGTCGCACGCCGTGGAGTGGATTGACCTGAAGGAATCGACGCTGTGCTCGTCATGCCAGACGCGCGCGTTGGAGTCAGTCAGCTGAATGCAGCGACACGCTACGGCCAGATCGAAGACTGTTGTGAATTGCATCTCTCGCGAAAATTATTCCGTCACATTCAATAACCATCCAGGATCACACGCGTTCGTGCTGATTGCCGGGCCCTTGTCGCAGCCGACCGGTTTTCGTCATCTTCACGTAACCACCTATTCATCAAGAGAAGTTCCGCATGAGTTAAGTCTGTGTGCCTGCAGCTAAAAGATGAGCTGAACTTTCCCCACTGCATTCGGCCCGAGGCGTGCAACGAAGATGAAATCTCTCTGGCCGAAGATATTCCGCCGGAGAAGACTGGACCCAGCCGATGTTACAAAAATGTGCGAACCCCGGGTGTACAGTCCCTTTCCGATCGCTCCATGAGGGCAAGCTGTTCCTGGCGGAAACCTTTGCCCCCGACTCTGATGGCGGTCTCGATGGCAACCGGCGCAAGATCCGCAAGCGCGAACATTTCTGGCTGTGCGCTGCTTGTTCGGCTCACTTCACGCTGCACTTCGATCCGTCGCACGGGATGCTGACCGTACCGATCAGCCCAGGAATCGGTCGCCGTCCGCCGGTGGCGCGAGCCGCGTGCGCGAGCACAGCTTGATGAGAAACATAATGGGCTCCGCGGTCACAAAACGCCCGCCTTGCAGTGTCTGTGGCTTGGACACGTTGCGCCGCGACGGTTGGTTCCTGGTGGTTGAGAACCGATGGCTCGACCGTCTCAAGATATTGACCTGGCATCCGTCGCTGGCTTCCCAGCAGGGTTTCAAAAGCGCATGCGGGCGAGAGCATCTTAAGATCCTGATTGGCTACTGGCTCGATGAGGCTAGCCTTGGTCTTATGCCGCAGGCAGATGAACTCATGCCCATCACCAGCAATGCTGGACCCGACGAGACCGAACTCGGGGCGGAGGCATCCGGAAAGCTGGTGGGCGAACTGTCCGTGTTTCGCGAAGCTTTCTCGCGCGTGTGGACAGGCTCGCCGGCAACCCTGGAAGCGATCGTTGACGCTCTCATGCCCATTGAGTATCTCGCTCAGTCCCTAGCGGCCGAGTTCCCGATCCTTAGACCTTCTCACGAGCCCCGCGGAATACCCCTTCATTAAGGCGCTGGCAGACCTGAACCGAGGCGGGTTTACGACGAAGTTTGGTTCTGTCAGCGCTCCTTCCAGGCGCGCCAATCCTTGTCTAATTTTTCGGCCATGGCTTCGGCAGCTTTGACCAGCCAGCCGGCTTTGCGCGTGCGCAGATCCTTGAGAATGGCTCGCCGCTTCTCTTCCGTACCCGCGTGAATGTTGGCCGTTTCCTGACCCATCGCCTCCAGCAGCCGACACTCTCCCCGAGCTGTGCCCAGCGCGGCCAGTTCGATGCGCGAACAATGGGGCGACAGGCGGCGCACAATCCAATGCCCGCGCAGTTGCACATACGGGTCCGGACAGCGCACAGAACGCCGCAAGATCGCGCCATACAGGATTTCGCGGGGCGCGTGCGCATCGGCCCAGTGGGCGGCAGATGGTGCCAGCGCCTTCGCTTCACGCGCGACTAGTCCGCCGTTCCACTCCGCGATCGCCACGATACGCACGCGCCCAAGGCTTCCCAATCCCGCTATCCGATGCGTCAGCCGGTACTGGATCCCCGGCTCCGGCAGCAGATGTTCCAATGCCTCGCGCGCGCTCTCCGGAACTTCCCCGCGGCACGACGGCAGACGCTCCATTTTTTGCCAGAAGACGACCGGATCGCGCAGTTTGTTCTCGGCAATTGCGCGGAGCCACGCATGCTCCTCTTCGAGAACGAACGGGCGGCCACCTTGCTCGAGCCTTTTCTGGTAACCGGCCGCGATCGCATCCGCCGCTTCCTTTGGCTGCATCGTGAGCCGGTTTTCTCGTGCAGCCACCACGGCGCTCGTTGCCAGCCTCACCAGATCGAGCGTGTAGGGATACAAGCAAGCTTCATCAAAGTCGTTGATTCCCCAAACCAGCCTGCCATCGGCGTCGCGCCAGGTGCCGAAGTTTTCCACATGGAGGTCGCCCACGGACAGGATGCGCGGAACCCGCTGCAGGTCCGCGCAGACGTCTTCCCAAAGTTGCATCCAGCGATAGAACGTCGCCCGCAGAAACGAAAAAGCAGAGTTCGCCATCCGCTCATGTTTCAACTGCAGGTCTTTTTCCAGGATCTGCAAGTGCTGCCCGAGCCATTCCTCGTACTTTCTTGTGGCTTTGACGATATTCATGGTTGGCTAGCAACGATAAGGAGGAGGGAATATGCTGTCAAGGCAGGGTCGGAATGACGGCGTGGCTCTAGCCGGCGCGGCTGGCTTGACGAGAAATAGACACCCGCGCCCCCGAGGGGCGCGGGTGATGGGAGGAAACAACCACGAAAAGAGCTTAGTTGTAGTAAGCCGCGTTCGTGTCCAGAAAAGCTTTCTTGTCTTCGGGCAGGTCTTCTGCTGCAAAGATCGCTTCCGACGGGCAGACCGGCACGCAGGCGCCACAGTCGATGCAGCCGACCGGATCGACGTAAAGCTGCTTTACTTCTTCGACCTTGGGCTCATCCGTCTTGGGATGAATGCAGTCAGTGGGACACACGTCCACACAGAGATGATCCTTGGTGCAAGTATCGGTGATTACATACGCCATATTCTTCGGAGTCCTTTCCTGACTTCTCACTCAACTTAAGACCTGGCGGCGCATCGCGCCGTGATCATGATCACAGGCCTATGTAGCCAATGTGTCACAGCAGTCTGTGACCTGCATCACAGTCACCCGCTCAAGCTGCCATGTACAACTACAGCACTAATAGAAGCAACGGGAAGTACATAGCATTGCCCGGCCCAACCCCACGACCCCACATGCCGCCACCTGGCGGCGGGCCGGGCATTCGCTTAACTTCTACCATTCCAAAGCAACATGCCCTACCCATCACCGTACATGTGCAAATCCCTGCATGCGTAACTCAGGCTTGGTGTTATGATGCGCCGTTATGCTCTTCATTTCGAAATTTGCACGCTCGTCCTTTGCCTTCATCATCCTAGCTGCCTTTTCCGCGTCCCTGTACGCTGCCCCGGCGACATCTCCCGTCCCGCGCGCCAAGTACACGGTCCGCATGGTCCAGGAATGGATCCCCATGCCGGATGGCGTCCGGCTTTCGGCTACGCTCTACATGCCGGACAACACCAAGCAGGGCGAAAAATTCCCTGCCCTGCTGGAATATCTTCCTTATCGTAAAGACGACGCCACCGCGACCCGCGACTATCCCATCCACGGCTATTTCGCAGCGCGCGGATACGTGAGCGCGCGCGTAGACATCCGCGGCTTTGGCTCGAGCGAAGGCGTCCCCACCGATCGCGAGTACTCGCAGCAGGAGCAACTCGACGGCGAGCAGGTCATCTCCTGGCTCGCCAGTCAGCCCTGGTCCAACGGTAAAGTTGGAATGTTCGGAATCTCCTGGGGCGGGTTCAATTCCATCCAAATGGCGATGCGCCGTCCGCCAGCGCTCAAGGCGATTCTCGCCGTCGACGCCACCGACGCTCTGTTTCACGACGATATCCACTACATCGACGGTCTGATGCACTTCGACGAGTTCGAACTCAACATGGACCTCGCTCCGGCGATGACCGGCGCGCCCGACTACACGCTTGATGAAAAGACTCTTGGCCCGCGCTTTGAGTCCGCGCCGTGGTCTTTGCTCTATCTGAAGCATCAGCGTGACGGCGCCTTCTGGCACGCTCCTGTCCATCCTCTCAGCGATATCAACATTCCGTGTTTCTTGATCGGCGGCTTGCTCGATGGCTACCGCGATTCCATCCCGCACATGTTTGAGCAAGTCAAAGCGCCGCTCAAGGCCATCATCGGCCCGTGGAACCATAGCTTTCCCAACGACGCCGACTTCGGCCCTCGGATCGAATGGCGCGATGAGGCCGTCCGCTGGTGGGACTACTGGCTGAAGAACCGCAACAGCGGAATCATGGACGGAGGCGCCCTTGCCATCTATATGCGGTCCTGGCATGCTCCTGATCCGCATCTCAAAGAAGTGCCCGGACAGTGGCGCACTGAACCGAAGTGGCCGCCGGAGGGCATCAGCGACAGCACGCTCTATCTTTACGACGGGCACGCGCTCGCCACCGATCCGGCCAAACCCAGCGAGAACGTGCTGCGCTATGTTCCTTCCATCGGAGTCGAAGCCGGATTCTGGTGGGGTGAGTTGCTGCCGGATCAGCGGCCCGCTGACGCGTTCAGCCTCACTTACGATTCGGCTCCGCTCAATGAGGACCTCACTCTTATGGGGCGGCCGCACGCCGTGCTCCGCGCCAGTTCTACTGCTCCGTTGGCGGATTGGTTCGCACGGCTTTCCGACGTGGCTCCCGACGGCACGGTCACGCAGGTGACAGGCGCTGGGTTGAGCGGCGCGCAGCGTGACTCTGCCTCCGACCCCAAAGACCTTGAACCCAACAAGGCTTACTCGCTCGATATCGAGATGCACCTGACGACCTGGACCTTCCCGAAAGGCCATCGCATTCGCCTGGCAGTCTCGAATGCGCTCTGGCCGATGGCTTGGCCGACTCCTTATGCGATGACGACTGCGCTGCAACTCGGCACCCCCGATGGGTCGAGGCTCGTGCTACCGCTTGTTCCGCCTTCGAGGTATGCTGTGCCGCAGTTCTCGCCACCCGAACCCATGGAAGAACGCAAGGACATGCAGTCGGCAGGCTTCCCGTGGCCCGGCGAATGGAAGACCGAGCGCGACGAGTTAGCTGGCAAGACGAAAGTACTTTGGAATGGAAAGTCGGAAGAGACTTATCCATGGGGGAAGGAAACCGATCTTGAAGTGCTGACTTACGAAGCGGATGACAACCGTCCTGAGGTCAGTTCCGTTCACGGCGAAGCCGAAATCGCGATGGCTCTGAAAGACCGCACTCTGACGTGGCGCGGCCATCTTACACTGACCAGCGATGCTAAGAATTTCTATTACAAATATGTTCGCGAGCTTCTTCAGGACGGTAAGGTGGTGAAGGAGAAAGCGTGGGAGGAGACGGTGCCGCGGGATCACCAATAAGTCACGCGATTTAGTCCGCGGCGGCTGCGTTGTGCGCGAGACCGCTTTTCAAATCCGCAGCCAGTAATTGGTGGAACAAGTGCTCGCCGGCTTCGCGGCGCACGGAGAGGCGGCCCGCGCCGTAGGCTCGAGACTTCAGGCCGCGCTGCACGGCTTCGCAGATGTCCAGGTCTTCATCCTGCACACCGCTTCCCGCCGCGACGCTGCGCTCGTTGAATTCACGATTCTGCTCGCTCACATCGCCGAACGAGAATTCAAAAATGACGCGGCAATGGTCTACATCAATCGGGATCACCAGGTTCGTATCCAAATACCCTTCGTAATAATTGATCATGAAATTTGGATATTGCCAGAAATACCACGCCCGGTCGCCCTTGCGCGTGCTGGCTTTGGCGGCAGCCTCATCCGGATAGACCAAGGGACTGGATTGCAGAGAATATCGATCCTCGTTTTCGATCGTGTACTGCTTGTAATCCAAAACCGAGTTCAATCCCTTGTGCAAATGCGGCACGTGATAACCGCCATCCAGGTAATTGTCGACAAACACTTTCCAATTGCAGTGAATGTCATAAATCTTGGTGGTGAAGTAGCGAAGCTTGCTCAGACCAAGGGGCGCGGTCCGCTTCACCAACGCGCCCAGAAAGTCGCGTAGGGGCGCGGCCTTCGGATCGAGATTGACGAAAACAAATTGCTCCCAGGTCTCGACCTTCACCGGGACCAGCCCATGGTCCTTACGCTCGAAGTTCTTTACGCCCTCGAACTCGGGCATGCCCTTGAGCGAGCCATCGAGGCCATAGTTCCAGCCGTGGTAGGGACAATGCAGAATCGAGGCTTGTCCGCAGGGCTCGGTGACCACAGCCGCGGCGTGATGGCGGCACACGTTGTAAAACGCGCGCAGCACGCCATCGTTGCCGCGCACGGCGACCAGCGGCTCGCCGGCAATGGTCGCGGTTACAAACTGGCCCGGCTTTTCGACCTGGTCCATGCGTCCCAGCACTTGCCATGTGCGAGAAAAAACCGTTTGCCGCTCCAGTTCTGCGATGCGCTCATCCACATACCAGGGCGCGGGAATGGTAGACGCTTCGGCGAGGGACGCGTTCGCGTTGTAGGTGGCGATAATTTCGTCTACGCTCATGAGCCTGTTCATGTCAGTTCCCCACGGGCTGCAGTCTTTCCGATGCCAGCTTGTCCGATCCGGGCTTGGCTGCGGCAACTGTTTCTGCTCCCACCGCGCGCCGTAGTAACTCTACGAATTGCTCGATGCGCGCTTCCTTTTTCTCGGGCACCGGACTGGACTTGCGGAACAGTCCGGGATCGAGTTCTTCGGTCAGCAGCGCATCCTGGAAACGGTCCATCGTCCACTCCAGAATCGAGCCGATCATGTCCACATCCAGATCCGTCCGCAAATCGCCGTGGCTGACTCCGAAGGTCACGAACTCCCGCCAGCCATAGGGATCTTCCTCGACCAGAAAGCGATTGATCTCCCGCCGGAGCGCCAGGTCGGTGCCGTAATTACCCACGAGATAAATCCGATAAGAAGCCCAATTATCGCGGACCATGTTTTCGGTGCGTCCGAGCCAGTAACGCAGAATCGCGAAGAATCCGCCTGCGCGCACGTCGGCAGGAGCCTGCATGTAGCGCGGGAACGATTGCACGGCTTTCTTATAGGCCTCGAAGAATAGTCCGTCTTTACTCTTGAAATGCTGGAAGACCGAACCCTTGGCAATACCGAGTTGCGCGGCAATGTCTTCGACGCGGGCCGCATTGTAGCCGCGTTCGGCAAAGTGTCGAATAGCAGCGTCTACGATGCGTGCGCGCTTGGCTTCAGACCGCGGGCGCGGTTTGGCGTCCCTGCGCAATTGTGGTGGTTTTGCCAGATTGGTTGTGATGCCGCCCACAAGATCCTCCTGAGAGTATTGACCCCTAGTCAATAGCATAACGTGCGCGACTAAACCGATTTTCTAAAGGTGTTTTCGGGCACAACATCGTCAACTGCTGCACCAATCTAGTGGAGTTTTGACCTTTGGTCAATGGCTCCGGTGACGGACGCTGCGGGCGGGAGCGATCAGGGAGAAGCCATACAACTCCAAAGCACACCGCGGTGCCGTGCCCCTGGAGTTTGTCGAGCAACTATTGGGTTTTCCTTTGCGCCTCGACGTCCCGTGCCCGGGCGATCAGCTTTTTGATCTTGCCTTCGATCGCGGCGTCTCCGACATGTTCGTCCTGCAGAACACCGTCGGCATCAATCGTGAAAGTGTGCGGAATCGCTTTGACCTCAAACAGCGTGGCAATCGGTCCCGTGAAGCCGCCATCGCGGTATTGAGGCCATGACATCTCGTTCTTGGCAACGAAGTCTTTCCACTTCTGTTCATCGTCGTCGAGGCTCACACTCAGCAACAGCAGGGGTTGTCCCTGAAACTTCTTCGCCAGGTCTTTCATGTGGGGCAATGCTTCTCGGCATGCTTCGCACCACGTTGCCCAAAAGTCGAGAAGCACAACCTTGCCCTTCAGGTCGTCTAGGGATAGCCGTTGTCCGTCGGTCGTGGTCACGGCAAACGGGGGCGCCATGCGGGCTCGCGCCAGTTCTGGTTGGTCGATGAAGCGAAGAGCGCGCTGCCGGTCGAAATCGTCTTCCGGCCTGATCCTGACAAACTGCTCGAACCTCCCCTTCGCGACATCGTCTTGTTTCAGGTAGGCAAGGGCTTGGCCATCGGCATAAATGGCAGCGGGAAAATTCGGAAACGCAGCCAATGCCTTCGTCATTTCCTCATGGGCGCGCGTGAAAAGCTCATCTTTCTTGCGGTCGATCGCTTCCCCCAGCAGGACGCGCCCGAAGTGATAGTGCGCAAGAGCGAGCGCCTTATCCCCCTGGGCCTCCGCGATCATTTCGTCGGATGCCGTTTCAGCGGTCTTCCAGTCTCGCAGTTCGATCCCATACGTCACCATGTTCCTCTGGCATGCGAGACAGTGGCCACCATCCTGCTTGTCGGCTTTCTTGAAACCGTCGAGGGCCCACTGTATTTGGTGTTTTTTCTGCAACTGCAGAGCTTCCTGGAAAGTCTTTTGCGCTTTTTCGTTGGCTGGACCGTCGGCGGGCTGCTGCCCATATAGGGATGAGACACAGCAGGTTATTACGAGTAAGATTCCGGAGCGTGACATAAGGTACTCCTTTATGTAATCAACGCCAAGAAAGTATCACGAGTTTGGGAATCCGTGCGAGGACTTACGGCCGCGGACAGTGTGACGGTGTTGCGACCATGATCAGGCTTTCTCAATTGAGTTCCGACTTGCGCGTGACACACGGAAACCGGTCGCTAGAGGTTTTACGAGCTGCCGATTGCGATGCCCGCAATAAAGACCAGCACTCCGCCGACGACTACCTGAAAGGCGGCCGAGAGCAGGGGTGTATCCATGTACTTATTGCGGACCCATGCGATTACTCCCAACTCGACGGCGACGACAACCACTGCGGCGATGAATGCGACGTGGAAATTTGGAAGTAAGAATGGGAGCGTGTGACCGATTCCGCCAGCCGCGGTCATCAATCCGGTGACGGCTCCGCGAAGAACGGGACGGCCCCGGCCAGTGAGCGATCCGTCGTCGGAGAGGGCTTCGGCGAAGGCCATCGAAATGCCCGCGCCGATCGAGGCGGCCAGTCCTACGAGGAACGCGTCTTTGCTGCTTCGGGTGGCGAAGGCGGCGGCGAATACCGGAGCCAGCGTTGAAACGGATCCATCCATCAGGCCCGCCAGGCCCGGCTGCACAATCTGTAGGACGAAAAGGCGGCGCTGCGCTTCGTCCTCGGCCTTCTCGACGTCCTGGGTGATGATGTTTTCCTGCAGGGCTTCGGCGGCTACCTGGTGCTTGCGCTCGACTTCTTCAAGGTCGCCTAGGAGCTTGCGGATGCCGGCATCGGTGACCTGCGTCATCGCCTTTTGGTAGAAGCGGCGGGTCTCGAATTCCATCATCTCGGCCTGCTTGCGGACTTCGGCGATCTTCAGCGGACGCGTCAGCCAGAAAGGCCGGCGCTGCACGAAGCCCTGGACGTCCTGGCGGCGGACCAATGGAATGTGCTCGCCGAAACGGGTGCGATAGGTTTGAATTAGCGCATTACGATGGCCGGACTCCTCCTCGCGCATATCCTCGAATAGCTTGGCGGTGGCGGGATAAGTTTCGCGCAAGCCGTCGGCAAAGTCGGAATACACGCGGCCGTCTTCCTCTTCGAGCGAAATGGCGAGCGCCAGGATTTCTCGCTCGGACAGATCCTTGAACTTGCGAGCCATGCCAGGGAATCTCCTTTGGTTTAAAGAGCTCGGCTTTAATTTTGAATGCTTGCCGCCGAGGGAAAAGCGTAAACCATCGGGGGCATCGAGGGCCACTGGGGGTGTTGATTAGGAGGTTGATTCGCACAAAATGACAGGACGGCAGAACTGGGTAGCAACAATGTCCGCCCAGCGAGATTATCTTCCGGGCTTCTAGTCTGCCATGGCAAAGGTAAACATAGACATGTTGGCGTGCTCGATTCCCTCGAAGATTGGATGAAGCTTCGCCGCCGCGCCTGCAGATCCCAAAACCGGGAACAGCGGAGCAAAATGTTCAGGTGTGGGCACGGCGCGCGCTGCATGTGGGGCTTGTCTCTCATAGTCAAGGAGTGTCGCGAGTTCCCGGCGCTCGATACGATCTCTTACCCAATTTTGAAATTCGCGTGCCCAATCGTCGACCGGAGCATTTTTGTCGCGCCAGTTCATCATTCTGAGGTTGTGCACGATTCCGCCGCTGCCCAGCACGAGTACGCCTTTCGCCCGAAAGCCGCCGAGAGCATCGCCAAGTTTGCAGAGCTGCTGGGGCGGCGTCATCCGCAAAGAGATTTCGACTATCGGGATGCGGGCTTCGGGAAACATTAGCCGCATGGGAACCCAGACGCCATGGTCCCAGCCGCGTTTCGGATCGAGCTCTGCTTGGAAGCCCGTTCGCTTTATTGTAGCGGCAACTTCGCTCGCCAACTCGGGCAACCCGGGCGCTTCGTACTTTAATCCGTAGAGAGCTCGCGGGAATCCGCCGAAATCGTAGATCAGTTCCGGGCGCGCGCCGGACGCGATCCGAATTGCCGACTCCTCCCAGTGCGCCGAAATCACGAGGATGGCTCGCGGATTGACAGATTCTCCGAACGCCGCCAGCGCTTGCGCGTACGAGCCGTTTTCCAGTGCCGTCATCGGCGAGCCATGCGAGACGAAAACGGCGGGCTGGATTGCGTAGTTGTTGGGATTCAAGATTTACTCTCCGGGAAATAATAGTCGTTATAACAGATGATTCCCGGCCGGAAACGATTCACAGAGAAATTCATGGAGCTGACGGAGTCAGCTGGACGGCGGCGCGCACATCGCTCCAGTCCTGGCGCGCCTACTTGTACACTTCGGGCACAAAGTTCTGCTCGTGGATGGGCGGGCGGATGTATTTCGACTTATCGAGCGGCGGCAGCTTCATGGGCTTGGGCGTGAGGTCTTCGTAGGGGATCATCGAAAGCAAATGGTGGATGACGTTCAGGCGCGCGCACTTTTTGTTGTCGGCATTCACGACGTACCAGGGCACTTGCTTGGTATCGGTGTGGGCGAACATTTCGTCCTTGGCGCGCGAGTACTCGACCCAGCGCGGACGCGACTGCAAGTCCATCGTGCTCAACTTCCAGCGCTTAGTGACGTCGCCCATGCGGTCCTGGAAGCGGCGTTCCTGCTCCTCATCGCACACCGAGAACCAGTATTTGATGAGGATGAGTCCGGAGCGCACGAGCATGCGTTCGAACTCTGGGCAGCTATGCAGGAATTCCATGTACTCGTTGTCGTTGCAAAATCCCATCACGCGCTCGACGCCGGCGCGGTTGTACCAACTGCGGTCAAACAGCACCATCTCGCCCGCGGCCGGGAGATGGGCGACGTAGCGCTGAAAATACCACTGCGTTTTTTCTTTCTCGGTCGGCGTGCCGAGAGCGACTACGCGGCAGATGCGGGGGTTCAGCGTATCGGTGATTCGTTTGATGGCGCCGCCTTTGCCGGCGGCATCGCGTCCCTCGAAGATAACCACGACGCGCAAGCCTTTGTGCCGAATCCACTCCTGCAGTTTGACTAACTCGATCTGCAGCCGCCGTAACTCTTGCTCGTAGTCTTTGTCGCGATCAAGGCGGATGGACTTGGTAACGCCCGTCGAGTTACCGGACTTAGCGGTTTGCGTAGCGGTGTCTTTGTTTCCCATCGGGGTGCTCTCCTGCGTTTGATCATCGGCGGACAGGCCGATTTCGTCAATGACGGGCGGCACAACGGCCGCTGCGCTTTGGGGCAACTCTTGCCTACGCCAGTCCGGAAGGGTTTGCCGGTTTCCCGCGTCCCACAAGAACTACGGCGGTTATCCTGGCGTGTAAAGCCCGCAAAATGCTTCGTCTTGCTTCGGCTTCGACAATGGAAGCAGGCTTGCTTGATTTCCAGTGATCTCTCGGACCGTCGCACCCGCGCATTTGGCGGGAGGCGCATCCATCTTTACGTCGAGGGATACCTATGTCTATCTCGGGAATTTTCAGCAGCAGCTTCAGCAACAATCAGATCAGCTCGCAATACCAGCTAACGAATTCGGAGTTCCAGCAGCTCGGCCAGGATCTTGCCACTGGGAATCTGTCTTCCGCGCAATCGGATTTCGCGATTTTGCAGCAGGCTTTTATGCAACCGGTGGCTACCGCTTCTTCTGCTTCGAACCCGCTGGCACAGGCTTTCCAGCAACTTTCTAGCGATCTCAAGTCGGGGAATCTTACGGCCGCGCAGAAGGACTACTCCACAATCCAGCAGGACATGAAGAGCCAATTCTCCGGCCATCATCACCACCACGTTGGAAGCGGCCTCGATCCTCTCAACATGGTGAATCAGTCTAGTCCAGACGTGACCTCGACGCTGGCGCAGTCGAACGCCACCACTGCGCAGCAGACCTATGCCGGTCTGGCGCAGCAGCTCCAGCAGTATGCTCTTGGCGATTCAAGCGGAGCGGCCAGCGTAACCTCGCTGACCAATCCGATCTCGTTCATGGCCTGAGCACACCGTTCAAACGCCCGTCCTACGCACGTCCGTCGGAGTTCGCTAGAAGTGGGCCAAAATGACACAGCGCGGGAGGTCCCCCCGCGCTGCGTTTTGATCGTGTCCCGGTTTCAAGCGGCGTTATCTTGCCATTTTTGAGGCTTCAATCGCCTCGTGCAGTTCGTGCTCGGCGGCCCGCAGATGTTCTTCGGCCTTTGCGCCGTGACCGGCCATATCGTAGTGGTTGGCGGCCCGTGCGCGATCCATCTCTTTGATAGCTTCCATCGTGTGGTTATGGGCGCCTTCCAGATCGGCCCAGTCGCGAACTTTCTCAGCCAGCGCGGCGCCAGCGGCGAAGGACAAACATACAGACAGAATTGTTGCTACCATGGTCTTCTTCATTGTTTTCCTCTCAAAAGGTTTGGAATTTTTCCCGAGACGCTCAGGTAGGTTATTCTCCCTGAGAGCCGAGTGTCTGTCAAAGGAAAGATGCTCATAGCTGACTTGCAGGTTATCATTCCCGATTCCTCCTCTGAAGCCGCGAAGGGGGCGCTGCCGTCTGCGCGGTGCGCAAATTGCACCGTCATTCGTAATGCAACCTGCTCTGTACGGTGTACGATGACTCGAAAACTGTAACTCGGAACGCCTGGCCGAACCGTGCCTGAACTCCCTGACATCACGGTTTATATCGAAGCGCTCGAGAAACGGATTCTCGGGCAGAGGCTTGAGCAGGTGCGGATCGTGAGTCCATTTCTGCTGCGCACCGCGACGCCGCCGCTCACGAGCACACAAGGACAGCGAGTTCGAGAATTTCGGCGCCTTGGCAAGCGCATCGCCATCGGCCTCGAGAACGACGTTTGGCTCGTGCTGCACCTGATGATCGCGGGACGCCTGCACTGGAAGAAACGGGGCGCCAAGGTGTCACCGCCGCGCGGGCTGGCCGCGTTTGATTTTGCCGATGGAACTCTTCTTTGGACCGAGGCTGGATCGAAGAAGCGCGCCTCGCTTCACGTCGTATCCGGCGAGGCTGGGTTGAGCGCGCTCGATCCTGGGGGGCTGGATGTGCTTACTGCCGATTTGGCGACGTTCGCGAGGGCTCTGACATCCGCCAACCACACGCTGAAGCGCGCACTTACCGACCCGCGGCTTTTCAGTGGGATCGGCAATGCTTACTCGGATGAAATTCTTTTCGAGGCGCGGTTGTCGCCGCTGGCGCTTACGCAAAAGCTGAAGCCCGAGGAAATTGAGAGGCTGTTCCACGGGGTGTGCGGCACGCTTACGCGGTGGACGGAGCGACTGCGGCAGGAATCGGGCAACAGCTTTCCCGAAAAGGTCACCGCCTTCCGGGAAGGTATGGCAGTGCATGGGCGATATAAATTACCTTGCCTGCGATGCGAGAGCAAGATTCAGCGAATCCGGTATGCGTCGAATGAGACGAATTACTGCCCCGGCTGCCAGACGGGCGGCAGGCTGCTGGCGGACCGCTCGCTGTCGCGTTTGCTGCGCGAGGATTGGCCACGTACGCCGGAGGAACTGGAGATGATGACGAAGGAAACGCCGTCGAAACGGTGAGAACTGCTGAGGTTAGAGCAGCGCGGGCTCGTTTACACTTACATTCACACGACAAAATATTTCGCGGCGGGATGGTGCACCACGATTGCGGACGTGGACTGTTCAGGCTCGAGCAGGAAGCCGGAGGTCAGGCGCACACCTACATTCTTTTCCGGATCGAGCAGCTTGAACAGCTTGGTCTGGTCCTCAAGATTAGGACACGCGGGATAGCCGAAAGAATAGCGCGAGCCTTGATATTTCTGATGGAACAGGTCGCGGATGTGGGGCGAGTCTCCGCCCGCCATGCCTAGTTCTTCGCGCATTTTTTTGTGGTGGAACTCGGCGAGCGCTTCGGCGGTTTCCACGCTCAGACCGTGGAGATAGAGATAGCGCGTGTATTCTCCGGCTTCGAAGAGGCGCTGGGTTTCGGCAGTGGCCTTAGAGCCGATGGTGACGAGCGAGAGACCGATCACGTCCACGGTGCCGGAGTTGGCGCGGGCGAAGAAATCGGCGATGGAGAGTTTGCGGCCTTCTTTCTGGCGCGGGAAGGTGAAGCGGAGGAGTTCCTTCCTCGAATCGGGCTCATACACGATTACGTCGTTGCCTTCGGCTTGGGCCGGGAAATAGCCGTACACGACTTTGGGGTCAAACAGCCCGGAGGCGATCACCTCTTCTTCAAGCTGCCTCTTAATCGGACGATATTTTTCCTCGACCAGGCGGGCATAGTCTTCCTGCGACGCAGTCTTCAGCTGCCACTGGTTTTTGAACAGCGCCGTATCGTTGATGTACTGGAAAACTTCGCGCAGGTCGTAATCTTTATCCTTGCGCACGCGCACGCCCCAGAATGGCGGCTTCGGGATGTTGGGAGCGTCGGTCACAACCGCGCTTCGCTCGGCGAAGACGGGACCGGTTTCTTCGTCTACGGCAGCGGCCTTCGAGTACTCTTTTACAGTCTTGCCCTCGGTGAGGCGTGTGGTGCGCTTGCCATCTTCGGAGGCGAGGTCTTCCATCACGTGCAGACCAGCAAACGCGTCTTCGGCGTAGAAGACGGCGTTGGAATATTCGCGGCGTAGGTCGTCTTCGACATACTTGCGCGTGAGCGCGGCACCGCCGCAGATGACCGGATAGGCAAGTTGCTGGCGCTCGAGCTCCTGAATCACGTACTTCATTTCAAGCGTCGATTTAACAAGCAGGCCGCTCAGGCCGATGGCATCTGCCCGATTCTCGGCGGCGGCGTGGATAATGGAGTCGCCGGGCTGCTTGATGCCGAGGTTGACCACCCTATAGCCATTGTTGGTTAGGATGATGTCAACGAGGTTCTTCCCGATATCGTGGACATCGCCCTTCACCGTGGCCAGCACAATAGTGGCTTTTTGCTGCGAGCCGGATTTCTTCTCCATCTTTGGCTCAAGGTACGCGACCGCTTGCTTCATCACGCCAGCCGAGTCAAGGACCGACGGCAATTGCATTTTGCGCGCGCCGAACAGATCGCCGACCGTCTTCATGCCGTCAAGAAGGACGGTGTTGATCAGCTCAAGCGGAGAATAACCGACAAGCGCTTCTTCAAGTAATTCTTCAAGGGTGCGCTTGGAGCCGCCCTCGCCTACCGATTTTTCGCCGTTGATGATGGCGTACTTCAGCTTGTCTTCTATCGAGAGCGCTGCCACGTGCGCAGTAGTCTGCGCCTGCGGTTTGCCTTTCGTGCCGGCGAAGTGCTGCATATACGTCTGAAGTGGATCGCCGTTCGATGTATCGCGGTAGATGAGCCGACGCGCCAGTTCAACTTCTTCTTGAGGAATTTTGTATAGCGGATAGATTTTGGTGTAGTTGACGATCGCCATGTCGAGACCATTCTCGACGGCTTCGTGCATGAAAACAGAGTTCAGGACGCGCCGGGGATAGACATCGAGGCCGAAGCTGATATTACTCACACCGAGCACGGTTCTTACGTCCGGCAACTCCTGGCGAATCCGCTTGACAGCGTTCAGCGTTTCGATGCCGGCGGTGCGGTACTCCTCCTGGCCGGTCGAGATTGGCAAGGTCAGTGCGTCGAAAATCAGATCGACAGGGCGAATGCTGTACTTTTTCGTAGCGAGGTCAAAAATGCGATGGGCAATCGCAACCTTTTTATCGGCAGTCAGCGCCATGCCTTCTTCGTCAATGGTGAGCGCGATCACGGCGGCGCCGTAGCGCTTGGCCATGGGCAAGACTTTCGACGTGCGCTTCTCGCCATCTTCGAGGTTGATGGAGTTGATGATGGCTTTGCCGGGAATGCGCTTCAGCGCCTCTTCGATTACATCGGCCTCTGTGGAATCAACGAGGATGGGCGCAGGGACGCGCGTGGCGATCTTTTCGAGGATGGCGGAGATGTACCCCTTTTCGTCCTCGCCGACGATGGCGCAACAGAGGTCGAGCATGTGTGAGCCTTCATTGGCAAGCTTCTTCGCGAGCGCGAGGATGTCATCGTATTTCTTGGCGCGCACCAGATTGCGGAAATGTTCGACGCGCGTGGTCGTGTTCATCTCCTCGGCAATGATCAGCGGCTTGGGTTCGAGATCAAGCGGGACTGAGGTATATGCGCTGCAAGCTGCGCCCACCGGCTTCACTTCCCTCTTCGCCGGCTCAATGCCCGAGACGGCATCGACGACGGCTTTCAGGTGCTCAGGGCGCGTGCCGCAGCATCCGCCAACAATGCGTACACCGTAATCGACGACGAAGTGTTTGTGAAATTTTGCCAGTTCTTCCGGCGTGAGCTTGTAAACGGCGTGGCCGCCTTCGTTCTGCGGCAGGCCAGCGTTCGGGAGAACGGAAACATGCTTGGTCGAGTTCAGCGCGAGATAGCGGACGGCCTCGTTCATCTCGGCGGGACCGGTGGCGCAGTTCAGGCCGATCACGTCGATATCGTAGGGTTCGAGCGCCGTGAGTGCCGCACCGATTTCCGTACCGAGAAGCATGGTGCCGCTCTCCTGCAATGTGACCTGCACTGTGACCGGCAAGCGTTTGCCGGCTTTGCGCATGGCTTCGATCACGGCGACGGCTGCGATCTTGGCCTGCAGCAAATCCTGCGCGGTTTCGATCAGCAGGATATCGACTCCGCCTTCGATGAGCGCCGTGGCTTGCTCCTCGTAGGCTTCGACCATCGCGTCGAACGTGATGTGGCCTAGCGAGGGCAGTTTGGTGGTCGGCCCCATCGAGCCCGCGACAAAGCGTGGTTTATCTTTGGTCGAAAACTGTTGCGCTGCTTCGCGGGCAAGTTTGACCGCAGCCAGGTTGATCTCACGAACGCGGTCGGCCAGATCGAACTCTGTGAGAACGGTACGCGTGCCGCCGAAGGTATTGGTCTCGACAACATCGCATCCCACCTGGAGGAAGGCAGCGTGCACTTCGCGGATGATGTCGGGACGGCTCAGGACGAGAACTTCGCTGCAGTTCTCTTTGCCCCAGTAATCGTCCAGCGTGGGCTGGCGCAACTGGATGTTGGTGCCCATCGCGCCGTCGTAAACGACGACACGTTCTTGCACGGTTTGGAGAAAATCAGGCATCTTGAAATCGGTTCCCGGTTCTCAGCTGTCAGTACTCATTAAATTCCTTTCTGCGAATACTCCCCTTCTAGTATTCATCCGTTTGCGCCCACAGGACGCCAATTGGGAACTGAGAACTGGTTTTATGCACAAACACCGGCCCGCGTGGGGACCGGCGCTGGATTGGTGTCGAGATGCTGAAAGTTGTCTTAGCTCCCTGGCACTGCTTCGGCTGGCGCTCCGCCTTCAACTTCTGCGGCGTTGAACACTGCATTCGCCCCGATGTGCGCTGGGGCTCCTGCCAGCAGCTGCTCCTTGCGGTAAATCAGATTGCTGGCGCTGAAGGTCGCCAATTCGAAGCCGTGCCCGTGTGTGATTGCGTCGGTCGGGCATGCCTCCACGCAATATCCGCAGAAGATGCAGCGGTTGTAATCGATGTTGTAGACCTTGGCATAGCGCTCTGCGCCGGAGATGCGGCGTTCCGCGGTGTTTTCCGCCGCCTCGATATAGATGCAGTTCGAGGGGCACGCAGCGGCGCAAAGGAAACAGGCGACACACTTCTCCAGGCCGTTTTCGTCGCGCTGCAAAACGTGCTGGCCGCGGAAGCGCTCCTGGAATTTGGCGCCTTTCAGCGGCCCGGGGCCGTCGGGATAGTTTTCCACAATCGACGGCTGGAACATCTCCTTGCCGGTGATGATCATTCCCTTGGCGATGGCGCCGATGTTCTTGATGACCGACATAGCCTTTCTAGTATAGCGGAAAGTGGGCTCTTAGCTCTTAGCTCCTAGCCCTGCTTTCACCTCTCAGCTTTCGGTTCTCAGTTCTCCCTCGTTCGGAGTGACATGTTCAGGAATCGGCACGAAGATGGTTCCTTTGGCTACTTAGGTTGGGGGCACTTTCGTAGACGGTTGCGGGTGCCGGCGGTCACAGTTTCCGATGGTTGCGATTTAGTAAGGTGCGCTTAGGGTGGGTTTCATCATGGCCAGCCATAGCGCGCCATCTTTTTCACTTCGTTTTTCGTCGCTTAATTCTTCCTCTTCGGCCGTTCTTCTCGTTGTTGCCTTTCTGGTAGGTACGCTGCCGGGCGGCCCGCTTCCTTGGGCGTTCGCACAAAGGTCGGAACGGACATCTGCACACGTCGGCGTCGAAGAAAGGACTGAGGAAAAGAACAAAGATCGCCCCGATCGGCGCGATCGCTGGATGATGCAAGGCCGGTCGGCTCCGCCGGGACAATCTGCGGCCTCTCTGCGCCTGCGTGCTCAGCAACAGAAGATGACGATGCGCGCCGCAGCAGCGGCAACGAGAGCGGGCGCACAGGGACCTGCGTTGGGCGCGGGAGCGAAGCCTGATGCCGGCACAACATGGGTTCCTCTAGGTCCAGCTCCGCTGGCTTCGGATGGGTCCATTTATGGAGCAGTCGCCGGCCGCGCGACAGCGGTCGCCATTGATCCGACCGATGCAACCGGCAACACCGTCTATGTTGCGGCCGCATCGGGCGGCGTGTGGCAGTCCACGAACGCAGCCAATGCAACCGCCGCGAATGTATCGTGGGCCGCCCTCACCGACCAGCAGCCTTCGCTCGTGAACGGCGCGGTTTCCGTAAAGCCGGATGGCAGCGTGGTGCTGGTGGGAACAGGCGAGCCCGATAGTGCGGTTGACAGCTATTACGGCGTAGGAATTCTCCGCTCGACCAATCATGGCGCCAGATGGACGCTGATTCCCAACGCGACCGGCAACAACCCGGCGCTCTCCTTCGCCGGACTTGGCTTTGCAAAATTTGCCTGGGACACTTCGCCTGCGACCACCGTCGTCGCCGCCACCGGCACGACGACTTTGGGATTCGACGAAGGCGCGATCACGGACACTACCAATCGCGGCCTCTACTACTCGAACGACAGCGGGCAGACGTGGACGTTTGAAGTTCCTCAGGACTCGGGCGTGGCGGTCAGTCCGGCGTCGATTTCGGCAACCGACGTGGTGTACAACGCCACGGCGGGAAAATTTTTTGCGGCGATCCGCTACCACGGCGTGTACTCGTCGACAAGCGGGCAGAACTGGACACGGCTGGCGAACCAGCCGAATCCGTCTGTGTTGAGTAGCGCCAATTGCCCGGCACAGATTCCGAGTGGCGGATCGAGTTGTCCGATCTATCGCGGACAACTGGCGGTGATGCCGGGGCGCAGTGAAATGTATTTCTGGTTTGTCAGTCTGACCACCGGGCCCGATGGCGTGGAGGTGGTGGACGAGGGCATCTGGCGATCGACCGACGACGGCAATAGCTGGGCGCAGATCGATGAGACCGGGATCGCGAACTGCGGCGATCCGGGGGACAACGGCTGTGGCGTGGATCAGGGATATTACAACCTGGAAATCGCCGCCGTGCCCGACGGGGCGGCGACCGATCTTTATGCGGGCGCGGTGAATCTGTTCAGGTGCGCGCTAACGACCGGCGGGACGACATGCTCGACGCTCGACTCAAATTATCCCAATCAGTGGATCAACCTGACGCACGTGTATGGCTGCAGCTCAATTGCGGGCGTCCATCCGGATGAACACGGGTTGGCCTTTGCAATCACTGGCGGCAAAGCGGTTATGTATTTCGCCAACGATGGCGGAATCTACCGCACGCTCGACGGGTACAGCAAGCTCGACAGTGGAACCTGCGGCACAACCAACGGATTCGACAATTTGAATGCGTCCTCGGTTGCGAACGGGACCATTGGTTCGCTGATGCAGTTCGTGTCGTTCTCGCTCCATCCTACGGACCAGAACACCGTGCTTGGCGGCACGCAGGATAACGGCTCTCCCGCGTCCAACTCGGCTCATGACAACCCGCAGTGGAAAACCGTAAACGGCGGGGATGGGGGATACAACGCGATCAACCCCTCGACACCGACTGAGTGGTACACGGCGAACACCTACGTGAACATTTATTCCTGCGCGAGTGGCGTGGACTGCACGACGGATGCGTTCTCGCTGACGGTGGGCAGTGCCGAGGTGGGAGGAGACACGGGCGCGTTCTACACGCCATACATTCTCGATCCGCAGAATCCGGCGGAAATGCTGGTGGGGACGTGCCGCGTTTGGCGTGGCTCGCCGACAGTACCAGCGAGTTCGTTCACGCCGATCAGCGTCGATTTCGACGCGCTCGCCCCGGCGACTTGCACGGGAGAGGAAGTCAATCTGGTGAGAGGGCTGGCCGCGGGGGGGCAATGGCTGGCGGCCTTTCGACTACGGTCTACGCGACCACAGACGGCACCGGGCCGAATGCAACCGCGCCCTCGGGCGGCGAGGTCTGGGCGACAACGAACGCCGGAATCGCGGCGATGACGCAAGTCACCGGCGCGATCAATCCGTCGAATTACACGATTTCGTCCATTGCCATCGACTCGAGCGATGCCACCGGCGCGACCGCTTATGTAGGAATCATGGGCTTCGGAGTTTCCCACGTTTTCAAAACTACGAATGCGGGCGCAAGCTGGACCGACTGGTCCGGACCAGGCAGCGCTGCTCTGCCCGATGCGCCCGTCAATGCCTTGCTGGTGGATTCGTCGGTTACCCCGGCTCAGATCTACGTGGGAACCGATGTGGGCGTCTTTACGAGTTCGACCGTGAGCGCGAGTTGGACAGAAGTGGGCACGCCTTCACTGCCGGGCGCGAGCGGATACTTGCCGAATGTGCCGGTGACCGCGATCCGGATGTTCGACTCGGGAGGCGTGAAGAAGCTGCGGGTTTCAACCTATGGGCGTGGCATCTGGGAATATGCGGTCGCAAGCGCGCCGGACTATACGAATGTGATTTCGAACACGCCGCAAACGATTTTTCCGGCGCAGACGGCAACGTTTAACGGCACTTTGACAGCCTATGAAGCGTATACGAGCGCGGTCAACCTGAGTTGCGCGGCGCCGATTTTGCCGGCAACTTGCCTGCTGAGTCCGACGCAGGCAACGCCGTTCCCATCAGGCACTCCCTACACCGTGACTGCGGGCGGGGTGGTTGGCGACTACAACTTCAACGCGCATGCGGTGGGAACAGATCCCAACGCGATTACACACGACGCGCCGGTGACTTTGCACATCGTCGACTTCAACCTGTCGACTCCGAGCCCGGATGCGCTCACCGTAGAGCAGGATAGTACGTCGAATGCCACGACCTTTGTAGTCTCGGCGGCAGGGTCATTCTCAGGGACAGTGAATTTGAGTTGCTCGAGCGGGCTGCCGACGGGAACGGCATGCCAGTTTTCGCCATCGAGTACGGTGACGCCGACAGCGGCAAATCCGGCGCTGGTGACCATGACGGTGACTGCGGATAACAACAGTCCCACGGGCGGCCCGACGACGGTGACGCTGGCGGCGAATACCGCGGGTGCACCCGCGGCAAAAACGCAGACCTTCACGCTGACGGTGGTAGTGCCGCCGCCGGATTTTGCTCTTGCCGTCGCAGCAATACCAAGCGCGACCGTGGTGGGACAGAATGTAACGTGGAATGGAACGCTCACCGCTCTCTCTGGATACAGCGGTACTGTGAGCTTGAGTTGTGTGGGCGCAACTCCTGGCACCTGCGTGGTGACTCCTTCATGGCTGGCGCCGACGGCGAGTGGCGCGGCGTTTACGGTGACGGTGGGCAACACAACGACAGGCATATTCAACTTCAACATCCAGGGAACCGACAACACGCTAACACACACGCAGGCTGTGAGCCTTACAGTCGGCACGGATGTGACATGGACCGATACCGGGAACAGTTCGGCGACGGTCGAGGCGGGACAGAGCGCAAGTTATACGTTTTTGGCGACGCCAGTTGGGGCCGGAACGTTCAGCGGGGCAGTGAATTTTGCGTGCGCGAATTTGCCCGCACTGACCAGCTGCAATTTCAATCCGGCATGGATCGCAGCGGACGCGGGACAGAAGACGATCACGCTCACCATTGCGACGACCGGGCCGTATCAAGGAACGGAGTTTCGAAAGACAGTACCCGGTAGCCAGTATCCAGTGCCCAGTGAGAAACGCAGACCTCGGAAATCCGAGAAGAGAGGCCTGGGAGCCGGGCTAGAATGGCTGCTCGCGATTCCAATTGCAGGCACGCTGCTCGCCGGGTTTGTGCGACGAAAGACCTCTCCGAAGCATGCGGTCGCAGCGTACCTGCTGATGCTGGCCTGGCTGGCGCTGCTCTTGGCTTGTGGAGTTCTCGGGAGCGGAACCGGCGGAAGCGGGGTGACAGTCGCAGTCAGCCCATCCAGTCCGAGCGTTGCGCTCGGCAGCCAACAGCAGTTCGCGGCCACGGTAATCAATGGGAGCAGTCAAACCGTGACGTGGGCGGTGACTGGCGGATACGTAAACGGATCGATTGACTCGAACACCGGGCTTTATACCGCGCCCGGAATCATGCCCAGTTCGTCGTCCGTGACCGTGACCGCAACGTCGACGCTGGCAACGTCTCCCGGGTCGGCGACGGTGACGCTAACCGGCCCGGTCGTAACCGTTACGGTGAGTCCGATCACGGCAAGCTTGTTTGCAGATGAACCGGGAAATACGTGGCCCGTATCGGCAACGCAGCAGCAGTTTTCGGCGACCGTAAACAATGGAGGCAGCCGGACCGTGACGTGGGCAGTAACCGGCGGGACCGGGAGCGGCACGATTGACGCCAACGGACTCTATACGGCGCCGGCGACCGTGCCCAATCCGGCGGCGGTAACGGTGACGGCAACTTCGACACAGGCAACCTATCCGGGCTCGGCGACCGTGACGATCCAGACACCAACCGCGGTGGGCACCTATTCCAACATCCAAGTGACGGCGACAGCGGCAGGAGGCGCAGCGCACTCGGATGTCGTCGCGCTGACGGTGGACTAAAGCGGTCGTTCGTTGTTGGTCGTTCGGCGTTCGCGGTTCAGCTTCACTACTGGCTTTTAACTTCCAGCAATAAACGGCTGGCCGGCGCGGACAAGTGTCCGCGCCTCTTGTTTATGCGTCACATGCCGGAGAGTGCTGTCTGAAGTACGATCCTAGTGGTTCGGCCTTAGCCTGTTTCTGGCTGCCGACGGGCGGTTGCTAACGACTAACGACCAACGACGAACGACTATGAATCCTTCTCCTTATGACATTGCAGTAATCGGCGGCGGAATTGTGGGAATGTCCTTCGCCATGCAGGCGGCGGAAGCGTTTCCCGGGGCACAGTTGATTGTGCTCGAAAAAGAAGATGGGCTGGCGCGGCATCAGACCGGGCACAACAGCGGGGTAATCCACAGCGGCGTTTATTACAAAGCGGGATCGCTAAAGGCGCGGCTGTGTGTGGCGGGAGCGCGGGAGATGGTGGCGTTCTGCGCGCAGCACGGCATTCCGTACGAAGTGTGCGGAAAATTGATTGTGGCAACGAGCGACGAAGAAGCAGCGCGGCTGGACGATTTGCTGGCCCGGGGCCAGGCGAATGGGCTCACCGGGCTGCGGCTGGTAGAAGGCGCGGCGATGCGCGAGATCGAGCCGCATGTGGACGGAGTGCGCGCGCTCAAGGTTCCGGCGACAGGGATTACCGACTACTTGCTGGTGACGGAGAAGTACGCGGAAATCGCGATGGCACGCGGCGTCGAAGTAAGAACAAGCGCAGGCGTCGTAGGCTTCGGGCGCACGGCCACTGAGGTCGTCGTCAAGACGCGTGCGGGCGAGTTTCCAACACGCTATGTCGTCAATTGCGCCGGGTTATACAGCGATCGAGTCGCGCAGCTCGCCGGGCACGATCCCGGAATGATGCTGGTTCCGTTTCGTGGAGAATATTACGATCTGGCGCCGGCGCGGGCTCATCTGGTGCGGGCGCTCATTTATCCAGTGCCCGATCCGGCGTACCCGTTCCTAGGGGTGCATTTCACGCGGCGGATTCACGGAAACGTGGATGCCGGTCCGAACGCTGTGCTCGCCGGCCGGCGCGAGGGATATCGGCGCACGGATTTTGATTTGGGCGAGACGATGGAAGTCATCGAGTACGCGGGCTTCCGCGCGATGGCGCGCCGTCACTGGAAAAACGGGCTGGGCGAGATGCGGCGAAGCTGGTCGAAACGCGAGTTTGTGCGGTCGTGCCAGTTGCTGGTGCCGGATGTGCGGATGGAAGACATGTCGGCGGGCGGGTCCGGCGTGCGGGCGCAGGCGGTCGAACACGATGGCACGCTGGTGGATGATTTTCGCTTCGTCGCGCGCGAACGCTTCCTGCATGTGCTGAATGTGCCGTCTCCAGCCGCGACGGCGTCCTTGCCGATTGGACGGGAGATTGTAGAAATGGTGAAGAAGGCCGGAGTTGTGGCCCCGGCATAACATCTGTTAACCCCAGAGAACGCGGAGAAAAGTTTGCACCACCGGAGGCACACGGAAGCAACCGGGGGCATCTTTATCTGGTGTAGTCTGACTGGAAAATCGAACAACCGGTTAGTTGGGAGAGACTTCTATGGGAAAAAATGTACGCGGCAAGAAAGTGGCGATTCTGGGCGCCGGGAAAATGGGATCGATCCTGCTGCAGGCATTTCTGCGGGATGGATTGCTGAAAGCGAGCGATACGTGGGTGACGGCAGCACACGCGGAGCGCGCGCCTTTGCTGCGAGACAAGCTCAAAGTCCACGCGGGGACCGATAACGCCGAGGCTGTCCGGCATGCCGACATCATCTTTCTCTGCGTGAAGCCGCAGGTCGTGGCCGACGTGGTGCGCGAGATTCGCGCCGATGTGAGACGAGATCAGTTGTTGATTTCAATCGCGGCTTCCGTGCCGACCGACATGATCGAGCGCGGGCTGGAGAGAGATGTAGCGGTGGTACGCGCCATGCCGAATACTCCATGCGTGCTGGGCGCAGGAATGACGGGGCTGTGCAAGGGACAGTTTGCGCAGAAGCAACACCTGGAACTGGCGACAAAGTTTTTCGCCGCAGTCGGACGCACGGTGATCGTGGATGAAAAACACATGGACGCCGTGACCGGCCTCTCGGCCAGTGGCCCCGCTTATATCTACATCATTCTCGAATCGCTGGCGGAGGCGGGCGTAAAAGTCGGCTTGCCGCGCGATATCGCCACACTGCTGGCGGCGCAAACCACGATGGGGGCAGCGCGCGTCGTGCTTGAGACCGGTGACCATCCGGCGCTGCTGAAAGACGCTGTCACAACGCCGGCAGGATGTACCATCGACGGCATCCTCGAACTGGAAGAAGGCAAGCTACGCGTAACGCTGATCAAGGCGGTCGTGAAAGCAGTTCAGCGGGCAAAGGAGCTGGCGTACTCGTAGGCCAGTGATCTCGTCGCCTACCGGGAGACGTCGAGGATTGGCACCTTATTTCGCCTACATCGCGCCGCTCAATCAGGCGGACTTCGAGCGCCGCGTTTCCATCGAGGTAATCGCAAAGATTGTCGATTATCTTTTTGCAGCCGACCATGGGTTCATTCCTTTCCAGTGCTCCCAGACGGAGGCTTGCGGCTTCGCGAAGACGGGCGCGAGCGCTTCTCGCAGCATCAGGCCAGCCATCTCACTGACCCCGAAGGACTCTTGTCGAGCCGGCGACTCCCTTTCGGAGCGTACCCAGGGTTCCCGCCCGGGAAACCGTCGCTCAGAGGTTCCGGGAGCCAACGTGACAACCCATTGTGCACCACCGTAGTGGTTGCCCGTCACAGCACATTCCACGAAGCGGAGTTAGAATTTGCGCGTAATCGGGAGGTTCGGCGCACCCGATGGCCCGGAGTTCCCTGCCCTCCTGAACAGTTACCAAGCAGCACGGAGGAACACAGACCGTGCTCAACCGAAAGGTGCACTATGAAAAGAATTTGTTCAATCGGACTTCTTGCCGTTTTGTTGAGCTGCGTACTGATGACTGCGCTGACGATCGCGTGCAGTTCGGCTTCCACCCCGGCATCCGGCAACGGCCAGACGCAAACCCCAACCCCGTCCGCCAAAAAGGAACCCGTGCTCTACACCGGCAAGTCCTGTTTTTCGCAAATGACGGGCATGGCCGGACGCTGGGCTCCCGACGCCGTTCCTTTTCACATGGAATCGGCCCTGAACGACGAAAGTAACGGTCAGGGCGGGAAAGCGACGATTTGGCGCGGCATGTTCGCCTCGCCCACCCGCCGAACCTATAAAGTGTTTACATGCTCGGGCAGCCGCTTGCGCGATGAGGCGCCGATCGGAGTAACTTCCGGCGCGGAGAGTGCCTACGGCCCCACCGTTCCGTCCCTGATGTTCCAATCTTTTCTCCTCACCACCGATTCGGACCAAGCCTATTCGACTGCTCAGGAAAAGGGCGGAGCAAAGCTGATGGAGAAGAATCCGCAGCAGCCCGTTTTGTATACCCTCGATTGGAACGCGAAGGACAAGGCGCTGCTCTGGGTCGTCTTCTATGGCAGTTCGACGAAAGACACTAAGGGGATCGGCGTCATCGACGCCACTACGGGCAAATTCCTGCGCGCAGCCAAGTGAGTTGGTGCGGGGCTCGATAGGTGCCAATCCCTGCTCTTTAACTAGTTGCGGGAAATCCGGAGAGTCGCTGCGTGGTCAGCGTCCGGCCGCGCAGGCGCGAGCGTGAGTCTTGCCCGATTCTCGCGCCGCCACTGAGAGTTCTTTTTCGATGGAAGAGAAACGCTGAAAAATCTCGTGCAGGCGCAACGCCATGTTACGGATCGTGTCGGCCTGATCCAGCACATTCGACGGCAAGCCCGGCTCAACCGTGAGCAACTCGGCGTTACCGAGAACTGACGTGAGCGCGTTGTTGACGTTGTGCCGCATCTCCACCATGTAGCGTCCCAAAGTAGCTTCGGCCTTCGCCTCCGCGCACACGGATTCGGCTTCGTGCTGGCTGGCTTCCGCGAGCGCACGCCGCAGAATCTCGCGGCCGACGAGGCTCGCAATTTCGGCCCACAGGTGGGAACCGGATGCTCCTTCGTTGTTCGGGACGCCTCGATAGAGTTCAATGACCGCCCCATCGGTGTGCGAAAAAGGAAGCGCCGGTTCACCTTGACTAGGATCCCGATGAGCAGTGTCCCAGGGAACATGATCGCGATGCACTACGATGGCTGGCTTGCGCGCAGTAGCCAACGCCTGTTTCAGCGCCTGCCGCGACTCGAGAGAAGCTGCATCCGCAATTGCCAGATCGTAGCAACTTCCGCCACTGCCGCGGAAGAGCCCTTCGTCCAGGACGGTGAACTCCGGCGAGTTCGGGTCGGCGGGCCAATGCGCCGCCAGCTCACGCGCGAAAGCGGCGTCGGTCGAGAGAATCAGAACGGTCGGGCGGCTTAGTGGCATGGTGATGCGCCTAGCGCGGGCAAGAGGGGCCTGCTCTATTGAATCCTTCCAGCGTCCGACTCGGCGGCGCCCGCGGCGGCAGCACGCGAGTTCTTCTGTTTCGCCGACGTCGATCCCTTGAGAGCGTCATCCACTGCCGCCCGAAGATCGACCAACATGCGCAGGGGATGCCCCGAGGAATACTCGGCGTGGAACATGACTTTCCACGACTGGCAAATCATGCGCAGGCGACTGGTGGGCTCGTCGACGGAGAACTGCGCGCGACGGCAGTCGATGGTGGTGATGCCGCGCTGCTCGAGCTCGCGCAGGCCGTCCTGGATGGCGTTAAGATCATCGTGCATTCTCCGGAAAAAGATGCGCCGGATCATGAAATTGAAACGCACAAAAGCGACCATGGCAGCAGGATCGTAGAAGCGTTCGCCGGCTTGCGTTTTGAGCTTGCGGCCCTGATCGAGCACTCCGCTGTGCAAAAGCTCGCTGAGGCGACGGCAGTGCTTCGCCGTCTCGAGGATAGAATCAAGCGCCACGAGCCATTCTGGACATTTCACCTGCTGCTCACCGAGCACTGGCTCAAGAACCTGCGCGACGAATTCGAGGTCGACGTCAGACTCTTCGAGGCGGGAAGGCGCGCTGAATGAGAAATACTGCACCAGCAGGAAATCCATTTTGTCGCGGTCGGCGGCCGACTTCACCGGCTTCTGCACGTGATGCGCGAGCAGGTTGCGAAGCACAGCCTCGCTCGCCAACGGCGTGGTCTGGAGAAACTGGCGCAATTGATGCACCTGGATCTCGGCGTCGACCCGGCTGAGCCAGGCTTCGCATCCTTCGGTAGCTTCGGGCGTCGACTCGGGCTCTTGCGGACAATCGGCAACCTCGATCACGAACTCTCGCACCAGGGCTGTGTAAATGGGGTACAGGCCCTGAACTACGGAGGCCCGCTCTTCGGGAGAATGCTGGGATGCAATCATGATTTCACAATCCAATTGGGAACAGGTTTAAGGAAGCGAACCGCAACCACGGTCCGTTCCGGGTGATATTGAGCGGCGACGACAGAGGCTTCGGCGCGCAGCGCGCCGTCCTTGCTTTCCACCAGAACCTCATCCGCAAACTCGAGCGGATGTTTGACGAGAAACAGAATTTCGCGCGGCGTACCGAACTCGATGACCGTTTCCTCCAGCGGACACCAGCCATTCCCGGTCGCATTGCCATTACCATTCTCGGAACTATCCGCACGGCTGAGGCGAATGGGGATGCGAACCGGCGTCGCTTCCGGAAAGAATTTGGCCAACTGGCCGACAAAATCGACCTCGAGCGCGCGGGCTGGAGCGCTTGCCTGATAGGGCACGGTGAACTTTAACTCCGGAGCTGAAGCGGCCGCCTCTTCTCAGTTCGGAGAAGAGGTTCGAGGGGGACTCGCTTCGGCTGGATCGACATTGGTTCGGTGCACGACCAATACCAAAACTTGAAGACCATGCACTTACGAGTAAACCGCTTGAAAGAAAGGCAGTTAGCGGTGGCGTTTGACGGCGGGACCGGCCGTTTTGCTGAGGCCCGGGAAAAATGCGTCTCAGAATGGTACGGTCGTCTCAGTTTGCGTGCTGAACCGGTCGAGAAGGCCGATCTCTTTGCGTAGTCACCCCCCAAGCCGCACAAAATGTTCACTGCAACGTGGCCGGGCCGTGCGGTTCGTTGCGCAGACCGATGTTATAGCGCTTGAGCTTGCGGTAGAGCGTGGCGCGGCTGATGCCGAGCATTTTGCCGGCGCGGACTTTGTCTCCCTTAACCTCGGTGAAGACCCGCGCGATGGTGGCGCGTTCCAGGTCCTCGAGGTCGGTCGATTGCGCGGAGAGTTCCCGGAGGACGTGCGGCTCAGGAACGGCTCCGAGTTCGGCGCGCGCGATCGAGGCGGGAAGATCGTTGAGGTCGAGAAGGCTCTGGTCGGTAAGCGCGATGGCGCGCTCGATGCAGTTTTCGAGTTCGCGCACGTTGCCGGGCCAGTCGTAGGCGAGGAGGGCTTTGATGGCGTTGCCGGAAATCTGGACGCCGCGCCCAGGCGCAAGACGTTCGAGAAACCAGTTGGCGAGGATGGGAATGTCAGAGCGGCGCTCGCGCAAGGGCGGCAAAGAGATCGTGACCACATTCAGGCGAAAGAAAAGATCTTTGCGGAAGGTTCCCTTCTTATATGCGGTTTCGAGGTCGCGATTGGTGGCGGCCATAATGCGCACATCTACTTTGACCTTTTCATTGCTGCCCACCGGACGAACTTCTTTTTCCTGTAAGAAGCGTAATAACTTGGCCTGCATTTCGAGCGGGAGCTCACCAACCTCATCGAGAAAGATGGTTCCAGTATCGGCCGACTGGAGCAGCCCTTGCTTGGAGCGCAAGGCACCGGTGAACGCACCTTTTTCGTAGCCGAACAATTCGCTTTCGATGAGCGTGGGGACAAGCGATCCGCAATCCACCGCGACGAAAGGACGGGCGGCCAGGTTGCCACGGAAGTGCAGGGCGCGCGCGACGAGTTCCTTGCCGGTACCACTCTCACCGGAGATCAGTACGGGCGTACGCGTGTCTTTCAGGCGGGAAATCAGGCGCAGCACATGCTGAATTCTCGTGGAGTTGCCGATGATGCCGTGCACCGCAGTCTCGGTTTCCGAACGCTCTCTAAGGTAAAGATTCTCTTCTTCCAGGCGAACCTTGTCCGCCATGCGGCGCAGGAACATACGCAGCTCATCCAGTGGCGCGAATGGTTTCGCGATGTAGTCATAGGCGCCAAGCTTCATGGCCTGCACGGCGGTTTCGACCGAGCCGTGTCCGGTCATAACGGCAACTTCAATACGCGGATAGGTGCGCTTGGCTTGCTCCAGGAATTCAATGCCGGTCATGCGCGGCATGACGAGGTCGGTGAGCACCATGTGAATGGGTTGCTCCTCGAGGAGCGCCAGGGCCGCGTCGCCGCTCTCGGCTTCAAAGCACGAAAACCCGAGCGATTCGCCAACCGTCATGCAGAGCCGGCGAATAGCTTGTTCGTCATCCACAATCAACAACCGGATCCGGAAGTCGTGAGTCATGGGACCGCCTTGCCCATCGTTTGTTCAACGACAGAGATGAAATCGGCAACGCGAAAAGGCTTTTCGACACAGGGCGCGCCGGTGCGGCGCAGGGTCGCAGCGGTTTCCTCGTTGGCAATGTCGCCCGTGATGAACACCACTTTCCCAGCGAGATCCGGGCGATGGGCGACGATCCAGGCATGCACCTGGGCGCCATCCACGCCTCCGGGGGTTCGCATATCGGAGACCACGCCGTGAAAATCGCCCCGGCCAAGCAGGTGAAGCGCTTCGGCGCCGGACTCGGTGCACATCACCGAGTAACCGTTGCGTTCGAGCGCGGAGCGGACGAAAACCATTACGGCGGGCTCGTCCTCAATGAGAAGCACGGGCGTACAAGCAGGTTTGCTGGCAGTCTGTGTCATTTGGGATAAACTCCTGCGGCTGCGCCGAACGAAGCCCCGTCAGCTGCCAGCGGCAGGCGGACGACAAATGTGGCTCCATCGGATTCGGGATTGTTGTGACAGATGATTTCTCCGCCGTGTTCGCGGACAATGCCATAGCAGATGCTCAGACCAAGGCCCGTGCCCTTGCCGACGTCCTTGGTAGTGAAGAACGGATCAAAAATGCGGTCGGGATCGGCAATGCCGATGCCGTTATCGCGGAACGAGACTTCCACTCCCGTCTCGGTGCGCGTGCTGCTGATCTCGATACGCGCGGGCCGGCCACAGTCACGGACAGCGTCGTAGGCGTTGTTCAGGATATTGAGGAAAACCTGTTGCAACTGGTGTGAATCACCGATGATCTCAGGTAGAGACTCGTCAAGCTGTTCCACCACTTGAATGCCGTGGCTGATGAAGTCGTAGGAACGCAACTGCACGGTGCGCTTCAGAATGGAATTCAGTTGCACGGGCTGCCGCCGCGGCGGCATCTGGCGGGCAAAGCTGAGCAGGTTCTGGACAATCTGTTTGGTACGCTGCGCTTCCTGCAGGATCACGCGCAAATCGCGTCGCGCGCTCTCCGGGAGTTCGGGATTCTCCATGAGCAGGTCGGTGAATCCAAGGATCGCCGTGAGGGGATTGTTCACTTCGTGGGCGACGCCGGAGACCAACTGTCCGACCGCGGCCATCTTCTCGGCGTGCACAAGCTTGGCGCGCAGCAGCGAGGAGTCGGTCACGTCGGTCATAACGACGACGATGCTGGTGACCTTGCCATCTTCCCCGCTGATCGGGCTCATGTTGACCGTGAACTGTGCACCGGTGCCGTCGCCGCGCACCAACGGGACATCGAAATTGTCGATCTGCTGGCCGCGGGCGACCGCTGCCAAAGCGTGCCGCAATTCCTCGCGGCGTCCTGAGGCGCAAAGTTCGGGGAAAGGATGGCCAACGATCTGGCTTTGCTGGAACCCGAGACCGCTCCAACGGCGGTTCGCATAGCTGATGATTCCATCCGTGTCGGTGACCAGGATCAGGCTCTGGGTATGGCTGAGGATCTTGCCCGAAAAGTCGCGCTCTTTCTGCAACTCCGTTTGCGACTGGCGCAGGCCTGTGATATCGAGCATCACCCCGCGGTGTTGCAAGACGACGCCACCCGCGTCGCGCATGGCATAACAATTCATGTATACGGTGACAGCG
The DNA here is from genome assembly GCA_049288625.1 of Terriglobales bacterium. Taxonomy (GTDB): domain Bacteria; phylum Acidobacteriota; class Terriglobia; order Terriglobales; family Acidobacteriaceae; genus Acidiflorens. The sequence continues at coordinate 262,791 of JBAQIB010000038.1, forward strand.
GATCCATCCTTACGGCGGAGCACTTCTTCGTGGTTGTGCATTTCGCCGCTTTGCATGAGTTGCTCCGCCAGTTCCCGGCGGCGCTCGGGAGAAAAATAAAGCTGGGTGGGGATATCAAGCTGAAGAATTTCTTCGCGACTGTCGTAGCCAAGGATGCGCACCAGCGCGTCGTTGACTTCGACGAAGCGGCCCTGCGGCGTCGAGACGTAAATCCCCTCCTGAATGTTGTCGAAGAGTTCGCGATAGCGCCGTTCGGCTTCGCGCCGGTCGGTGATGTCCTTGAGAACGTGAACGGTCTGCAATTGGGCGTTGCTCATTCCGTGCTCGCCAAACCGGGCGTGCTGCGACGGCGGCGTGGCCGAGTGGATACGCGAGGTCGAGACCAGATAGATGCGCTCGAGGGCCGGGTGGACATACTCATCCAGACCTTCGCCGGTGCGGCAGAAGGGACAGGAGTGTGGCGCGGACGCGGTGGTGAGCGCGTCGAGGGCGCGCATGTTGATGCCAATCAACTGCTCCGGTTCAAGACCGACGAGGTCGGCGAGAGAGCGATTCACGCGGAGGATGTTGTGGTGCTCATCGTGGACAACGATGTAATCGCTGATAGCGTCAAAGACATTGACCCAGTGCCGGTTCGCCTGCTGCATACGCGTGAACAAGCGGGCGTTTTCCAAAGCGACGCCGGCATGGCCTGCAATCGCGCGCATCAACTGATAGTCCGCAGCGGCGGGTGCAGCGCCGCGATCGGCCAGGCAAAGAACGCCGACCAGTTCGCCCGACGTTCCCGCCAACCGTATCAGGGTGCAATCCATCCAGCCCAAAATAGAGGCTAGGGAAGATCCCAGCAAATCGCCGGCCGCAGCAAAGGCAATGTCGGCCGTATATTTCGGAACGGCAGAGCGCAGCGCCTGCGCCAGGCGCCGCACGAGCGGTTTGTCGTCAAGTTCCGCGGCGCCGCACATGACCACGGTTTCGACCTCCACCATATCGAAAAGGCTGAGGACTGCGGCTCGTCCTCCCAGGAGAGCCGCTGCGCGTAGCGCAAAATTGCGCATGAATACAGGCAGATCGAGAACGGTAGTCAGATCGACTGCGAGCGCCATCAGAGCTTCCGCGCGGCGCCGGTGCTGCTCGGCTTCGTGCAGATTCCGTGTCAGCTCAAGAGCAATGGCAACCTGGGCCGCAAGCGCCCGTGCCCGGCGCACATCCTCGTCGTCGATCGGTCCAGGCTCGATTCGATCGAGCACGCCAAACGTGCCCAGTACTTCGCCGCTGGACCCGAGGAGAGGGACGACCAGAAACGCCTTGATCTTAAAAGCAGCGACAAACTCCCGATTAATGCCGGGAATCTGCGACGCGTCCTCGGCGAAGAAAAGGTCCTTCTGCCTGAGGTTCCGCGTGACCGTGCCCTCGTTCAGAGGAATGTCAAGAGGCCGGGCCATGCCGTTTTCGAATCCCCAGCGAAGATGGAAGGTTGCATCTTCGAGCAACCCGATAAAGCAACGCTCAAAACCGAGGAAACTCGCGGCCCGCACGACCGACTTCTGCATGAATTCGTCGAGCTTGCCCACGGAGCTGAGTTCACCCGAGATTTCGAGCATCGCGTGCAGTTCCAAGGCCTGGGCACGAGCTATCCCATACAGTTCGGCATTGGCAACCGCCACGGCTCCAAACCCGGCAAGGGCGGAAACCAGCGTCTTCTCTTCGTGCGTGAAGGGCGCAGAAAGCCGGGGATAAACGAGAATCGCGCCGTGGGAACGCGAGGTGCGGAATGGAGCCGCAATGAGAGTTCCGGGGGGCGAATCGGCGCCGAAGTGGGAAGCGCCGTCGATGTTGACCGTGATGCGCTCGCCGGCTTGGACGGCCCGGGCCGCGATTTCCAGCGGTGAACGCAGGTTGCTCTCGCCAGCCCGTTCGCGAATCAAGCGGGCAAGCCGGGACGCCTCGGTCGAAACTGCCTGCAACTGAAAAAGCTTCTCGCGCTGAACCAAGATCAACACAGCCGGCGAATGGAGCAACTCGCGGAGGCGATCCGCAATGCCTTCCATAACCGCCGAAGTGTCAGGTAGACCGTGCAGCGTGGTGGCCACCTCGACTAGGATCGAGGCGCGACGGTGCTCCTCCCGCGAAAGCTGACTGATCCGAAGGGCCTCGAGTGCTGTACTCAGTTGCCCGGCGAGGATCGTGATCCTGGCGACGGCGTCTTCATCGAAAGTGGCGCCAGGATCGGTGTGCACGAACGCAATTGCGCCCGCCACTTCGCCCGCTACCAAAAGGGGCGCAGCCATCGCGCCGCTCGCGCCCGATTCGGTCAGAAATGGGTAGCGCGCAACGTCCGCCAGCCCGACGATGACCGGACGATGTTTTCTTACGGCGTCCCAAGCAATCGATCGGGCATCGGCGCGCAGGCGCGACCCGCGAAAGCGTTGTGCTTCGTGGCCGTCGGCTTCAGCCCCGAGAAGTTCCGCCTCCGACGTGCGCTTCCAGAAATACGCACCGCTGGCGCACAAGAACCGACGAGCCAATTGGCAGAACGAACGTATCAGCTGGCCGGATTCGGCGGTCTGGTAGGCAGCGCGAGACAGCTCAAGAAGAAGCTTCTGAAAGGCCTCTTCAGAATGAGATTCTCCCCCGGAGCCGGAATTTCCGACATTAGTTGTCAGGCCACACCATCCGCCTAGGCTAAGAGGCTGAAAACAATTGGATTACATTTTGACCCTACGCTGGATTCTCAAATTGAGTCAAGGGGGTAGTGCCAACATGGGAAACCGTCGCAGGAGTAGGCCAGGTGCCTCATTATGAGATTTTGCGCCAAGGCGATTTGTCGACCCCGTGTGCGGCGTTCGGCGCCGAATCACTCTGATCCTCTCCTGGAGATTCGTCGATCACTATGGTAACGGCGAAGACGACTTTTGGTTTTCTCTGGAACCCCCTGCAGACAAGAATAGGAGATCGAGGTCGGTTGAACGAGGGGGCCATGTCGTTTCAGTCTTTGAAGCATGTCCTTGGGGTCGGGTTGCTGCTGATTGGCGGATGGACCGCAGTCATCACCCCGAACGCGTGGGGACAGGAAGAGAGCGCACGCAAAGCGAAGAACAAAGTCACGCCAGCCTATCCGGAACTGGCACGACGCATGAAGATTTCTGGAGTCGTCAAAGTGCAAGTTACGGTCACGCCCAACGGCGCGGTGAAAAACGCCAAGCTGATGGGCGGGCATCCGGTGCTGGCGAACGCGGTCATGGACGTGGTCAAGCAATGGCGCTACGAGGCGGGAAAAGACGAGACGGTGGAGAACCTCGAATTCCGCTTCAACCCGGAATAGCGCAGCGCGACCGTCTGAGGAAGGCAGAAACATGAACATCGGGAAGAAGCTGTACTTGAATTTCGGCATCATCCTCGCGACGGTGCTGGTGCTGCTGGCCGTCAACATTTTAGCGGTGCGGCGCGAACACGAGACCAAAGCAGCGGCCCAGCGTTCGATCGACATGACCGAAGCGACGTCGATGGTCCGCTTCGACATGATGCAGAATCGCCTCCACCTGCAGAACTACCTGCTGAGCGGCGACACGCGCGATGTCGAGAAAATGAACGAAGGCGAGCGCCAGTTGAATGACGCGTTGCGTCGCGCCGGGGACCTGGCAAATTCTGAGCAGCAGCGCGGCAATCTCGAAAAGGTTCAGGGCCTTGAGCAGAGCTGGGGGAACGAGTTTGCCAATCCGCTGGCGGAGAAACGCAGGGGCGTCGACAGCGGGAACGCGACGGTTGCCGAACTTCAAATTTTCTATCTCCAGAAGGATCCGAATGTCTGGGTAACGCGCTCAAGCGACGTGCTGGACGAGGTTGACCGGGAGAATCGCCAACTGTTCGAGAAGCGGCATGCCGAGGACCAGGCGGCGGCAAACATGACGATTCTGTTTGCCGTCTTCAGTTCCCTGCTAGCGCTTGGACTTGGCATTGTGATCGCGTATCGAACGGCAACCGGCATTACCCAACCGTTGAACCGCCTGATTCACGTGGCCGAACAGATCGGGCAGTCTGGCGATCTCGATCACAACATCGACGTGCATGGGACCGATGAAATCGGGCAACTGGCCCGCACTTTCGATTCGATGGTGAAGTACTTAAAAGAAATGGCTTCTGTTTCCGAGGCGATTGCGGGCGGGAACCTGGGGGTGGAGGTGCGTCCGCGTTCGGCGAACGATACCCTGGCCAACGCCTTCCGGCGCATGTTGGAAGGCCTGCGCGGGCTCGTCCGCAACGTGCGCGACGCGGCTTCGCAGGTAGCCAGCGCGGCCACGCAAGTGGCGAGTTCTTCCGACGAATCGGCTCGCAACAGCCTGCAGACATCTTCCGCCATTGATGAAGTGACGAGCACGATGCACGAGATGAGCGTGAACGTGCAGAACATGGTGAAGAGCACGCAGACGCAGGCTTCGAGCGTAAGCGAAACCTCGGCTTCGATTGATCAGATGGTGACCTCGATCCAGCGCGTGGCGGATACCGCCAAAGTGCTGCTCGACATCTCGAACCGGTCACGGGAAGAAGTGCATAGTGGCATCGGCACGATGGAGAAGGCAACCGACGGCTTGAACCGGATCAACACGACGATCCACGCGTCGGGAGAAATCATCGATGCGCTCGGCACCCGGGCCGATGACATCGGCAAGATTATCGAAGTGATCGACGACCTCGCCGAACAGACCAACCTGCTGGCGTTGAATGCAGCCATCGAAGCCGCGCGCGCCGGTGAACACGGCCTCGGATTCGCGGTCGTTGCCGACGAAGTGCGCAAGCTCGCTGAAAAATCGGCGCAGTCCACGAAGGAAATTTCCGAACTCATCCAGAGCATTCAGAAGGAAGCTCGCAAAGCAGTGGACAACATGGAGAAGAGCACGTCGATCGTAAACGAAGGGCTGAATCTGGGACAGGATTTAAACGCGGCCTTGCGGAAGATTTCCAATGTCGTCACGGAGGTATACAAATTTGCTCAGGAGATCGGGGCCGCGACCAACGAACAGTCGCACGGCTCGACGCAAATCGCACGAGCCACCACGCGGCTGAACGAAATTACCCATGAGATCAGTTCGGCGGTCGAGGAGCAGGCATCGGGCGCGCGAGCCGTGGTTCAGTCCATGGAACGCATGAGCAATCTGGTGCAATCTTCGACTTCGGCGTCGACCGAACTGGCGGCTTCTTCGGACCAGATGTCGAAGATGTCGCGCGGTCTTCTCGATTCCATGAACACCTTCCTGCTGCCTGCGAACGATGGGCACGGGAAAGCCCGGCAGGCCGCGGCGGGATCTCACTAAGGATGCCGCCCATGAACCGGGAAATCCACATTGTGGGCTTCAACCTCGGCCGCGAGACTTACGGGGTCCCGATCAACACGCTGCATGAGATCGTCCGGGTGCCCGAGATCACAGCCGTCCCCGACGCGCCTAACTACCTGGAAGGAGTCATCAACCTGCGGGGCAAGATCGTGTCGGTGGTCGATCTGCGAAAACGATTTGGCAAACCGGCAACCGCTCTGGACCGGCACAGCCGGATTCTTGTGGTGGGGCATCGGGGCCGGCTGGTGGGGATGATCGTGGATTCGGCCTCGGAAGTGATCAAGATTCCGGAAAGCGAGATCGAGGATGCGCCCGCCATCGCGCAGGAAAACGGGCTCGATTGCGTAACCGGCCTGGGGAAATACAAAGGGCGGCTGATCATTTTGCTGGATATCGATAAGGCATTGGCGGTGCGCGAGCTCGCCATTGCTCCCGCGGCAGCCGAGGCTGCCGCCAGTGCCAAAGCCGGGGCGCAAAGCGCCTCGCCTCGAAAATAGCGAGATCGCAAGCCAAGATGAACACAAGCGAAGCACCCGCACTTACAGACGCAGAACTGAGATTGCTGCAGGCTCTGGTTTATCAGGAGTGCGGCATGCACTTCGACGAGCGCCGTACCTCTTTTCTGCAGGACCGGCTGCAACGCCGATTGAAAGAGTGCGGGCTCGACTCCTTCTACAGTTACTATCGCCTCCTGATCAGTCAGCCGGGGAAAAAGGAGCTGACGCAGCTGGTCGAGAACCTGACCGTCAATGAGACCAGCTTTTTCCGCAACAAGGCGCAGCTGGATCTGTTTCAGCGTGAGGTACTCGACGATCTCTTGCAGCGCAAGAAGGAGAGGCGCGACCACAATTTGAGGATCTGGAGCGCGGGCTGCTCCACCGGACAGGAACCGTACACTCTGGCCATGATCGTGGCCGACGCCCTGTCCTATCACTCCATGCGCAATCCTCCGGCTTTGGGATTATCGCTGCCTAAGCCCCTGGTGCTGCCACCCTGGCGCCTGGAAATTCTGGCCAGTGACATCAGCTATTCGGTTCTGCGCACGGCGCAGGAAGGTTCTTACAGCGAGCCTCAGATGTCACCCGTCGACTACGGCTTCCGGCTGCGCTATTTCGACAAGGTCGGCGCGCGCTACGTGGTCAAGAAGAGCGTAAAAGAACTCGTGCACTTCGACTTTCACAATCTGAAAACTGAGTACCTGCCGCAGCGCAACGACATCATCTTCTGCCGCAATGTGATGATGTATTTCGATGAAGCCGAGCAGAAGCGGCTGGTGGAAAAGTTCTACCGCTGTCTCAACCCCGACGGGTTCGTGTTCGTTGGGCACGCCGAAAGCCTGCTCGGGCTCACGAGCAAGTTCCAGATGGTGCATCACAATTCCGGCACTGCCTATCAGCGCCTCGAGGTGAATGTGTGAGCGTCCCCCCCGACGATCGCATGAGCGAACTCCGGGAGCTGTTCTTTGAAAGCGCGGAGGAGCTTGTCCAAAGGCTGAACGAGGAAGCCTTGCGCCTGGAAAAATCGCCCGGGGACCCGGAAAGTTCGCGCAGTCTGCGCCGCACCGTCCATACGCTGAAAGGAGACTCGGCTGCCTGCAACTACCGCGAGCTCAGCGAACTGGCACACGAGTTCGAGGACGTATTGACGCTTGACAACCCGGCAGCGGCCGGGGCCGTTCCCGAGCTTGCCCTGCGCGCCGCCGACCTGTTTGCAGCGCTACTTGAAGCGTATCGCGGAAGGACGAATCTGCCAGACATTGGGCCTTTGCGTGCCGACATCGCACAGCTTGCACACGGCGGAGTGGATCCCGGCCCGCCCCAAAAAACGGGAACAAAGACAAGGGGCAAGACTTCGCACGCGGTCACCCGCTGGTCGGAGTATGAACAGCTGGCCATTGCGCGCGCCCTCGATGACGGCAAGCGCGTCCATCACGTGGTCTTGCAACTCGACCCGGACTGTGGCATGCCCATTGCCGCGCGCCAGATGCTCCAGTTGGCCCTTGCTGGGCTGGGAGAAGTTCTGGCTCTCTACCCCACCGAAGGCAGCACGGAGATCTCTGCCCGGATCGAAGCTGCTTTGGCATCGGCCGAATCCGTCGAACAGATTCGAACGCAATGCACAATTCCGACGATTTCCAAGGAGGTAAGAATATCTCCTTTGCGCCGGCAGGCTGCGACACCATCCCGGCAGTCGCCGGCGGAATCCGCGGGCATACCAGAAGCAAAAGATGAGATTCAGCCACAAGTGCCAGCGGGAGCGGAAGCAGATGATGCTCGGCACAATCAGGAGGTGACCGCGCCGGCCAGCACGACCGCATCCGAAAATATCCTTCGGGTGGATGCGGAACGAATTGATAGCGTGCTGGATCTGGTCGGTGAGCTCATTCTGGCCAAATCGATGCTCCAGCAAGCGCTGCTCGAATTCGGCGAGCGCTTTCCCAAGGACAGTCTGCGAGCAAGGTTTAGCGATGCAATGGCCTTTCAGGCGCGCGTGTTGAACGACCTGCAACGGTCGGTGATGAAAGTCCGCATGGTGCCGGTCGATCAGTTGTTTCGCCGGTTTCCACGCACCGTCCGCGACGTAGCTCACCAGTGTGGCAAGGAAGTGGAACTGGTCATCCGGGGTGGAGATACCGATCTCGACAAAGGCATCCTGGACACGCTCGCCGAACCACTCACACACTTGCTCCGCAACTCCGTCGGGCACGGCATCGAGACGGGAACCGAACGCGTGGCCGCGGGTAAACGGCCGCAGGGCACTTTGCGCCTGAGCGCGTATCACCAGGGCAACCAGGTGGTGATCGAGGTCTTCGACGACGGCCGTGGAATCGATATTGAAAAAGTGCGCGCGCAAGCCGTCGCGCAGGGCATCGTAAAATCTGAAGAGGCAGCGCGTTTGACCGAAGCCGAGAGCCTGGAACTGATCCTGCGGCCAGGCTTTTCGACGGCCGAAGAAATCACAGAGCTTTCGGGCCGCGGGATCGGGCTGGATATTGTGCAAAGCGTTCTCATTCACTTGAAGGGAACGGTACAGATTGAAACCACAGCGGGACGTGGCACGACTTTCCGTTTGCGGCTACCGCTGACGCTGGCAATTATCCGGGCACTGCTGTTCCGCGTCGAGCAGAAGCTCTATGCGCTGCCGCTGAATGCTGTGGCGGAAATAACGCGCACCACCGAAGAGTTGATCCACGAGGTTGGGCATTATGAAGTGCTCCAACTGCGCAACGACGTTTTGCCGCTGCTGCGCTTGGGCGCGGCGCCCCAGCCCGGCCCAGAATCGGCGGGCCGCAAGGTTTTTGTGCTGGTCATCAATCACGGCGATCGCAAGTTTGGGCTGATCGTAGACGAACTGACGGGCGAAGAGGAATTGGTGATCAAGGCCCTCGACGACCAATCCATCACGACCGACCTGGTGAGCGGCGCAGCGATTCTCGGCGATGGCCGCGTCGTTCTGATTCTCAACCTCATCGCTCTGGTGGAACGCTTTACGCGCGGGCGTCTGGACCGAGGCTCGCGAAGCGTAGGCTTGCTCTCCAACCTGGATCCCCTACTGCAAAGCCGGCTCGCGCAGAACCAGCCGGAAAAAGCGCGCGGCACAACCGGGGGCCGGGCATGAAGAAGAACGTACGGGTTCTGGTCATCGACGACTCGGCGCTGATGCGCAAGCTGATTCCAAAGATCCTCGAATGCGATCCGTCCATCGAAGTCGTGGGCACGGCCATGGACGGCACTTTCGGCCTGAGAAAGATCAGGGAACTTGCGCCCGACGTGGTCACCCTCGATCTGGAGATGCCGGGTTTGAACGGGCTCGACACTCTGAAGGAGATTATGCGGCACTCCCGCGTGCCAGTGATCGTCGTGAGTTCACACAGCACCGCGGGGGCGTCGGTCACACTCAAAGCGCTGACCCTGGGCGCATTCGATTTTGTGGCCAAGCCGACCGACGTTGCGGCGCGCATGCCGGAAATTGCCGGCGAACTGAGCAAGAAGATTCGCGCGGCCGCCCAGAACGGCATGGTTCAGCCTCAATTTGTACCCGAGGAAGCGCCCAGCCCATTGCTTAGAAAGCAAAGCCCGGCCGCCCCCACCAGCATTATCGCCATCGGAGTGTCCACGGGCGGGCCGAACGCCCTGCAGTTCCTGTTTTCGCAGCTGCCGGTGGAGTTTTCCGGCAGTATCCTGGCGGTGCAACACATGCCCGACGGCTTCACCGAATTGTTCGCCAAGAGACTCGATGAAGTCTCCCCGATCCGGGTGAAGGAAGCGCAATCGGGCGACCTGCTGGTCGCGGGGCGCGCGCTGATCTGTCCCGGCAACCGTCATATGAAGGTGAAAAAACTTCCTTTGGGCAATGTGGTTGTGCTCTCGGACGAGGGACCAGTGAATGGACACCGCCCGTCTGTGGATGTGCTGTTCCGTAGCGTGGCCCAGGAATTTGGACCGCAGGCTACGGCCGTCTTGATGACCGGGATGGGGGAAGACGGAGCCGCTGGACTTGGCGAGGTGCGGAGCGCCGGGGGACTGACAGTAGCGCAAAGCCAGAAGACATGCGTAGTCTTTGGCATGCCCAAAGCGGCCATCGAGCGTGGCTACGTGATGCGGGTCGCCGACCTCCATGACCTGCCCAACCTGCTCCAGGCGCAGTGCGTGGCCGACCACAATCGTGCCCAGGAGGAAGGCCAGGGGAAGGCCACTGGTGCCGGAAGTAACTAGAGTTATCTATCCGAAGGTATCTGGATCGTGATTAAGTAAACGATGGGGAGATGTACCATGGAAAAGTTTGCACCTGTAAAACGGAGCGGAGACGGGCAACCGGTGCGCTATCTGATCGTGGATGACTCCGTGTTCGCCCGTAAAAACCTGGCTCAGATGGTGGAGAGCTTCGGTGGCCAAGTAGCTGGCGAGGCCGGAGACGGCGTCTCGGCGATCAGCGAGTACGAGCGGCTAACCCCAGACATCGTGCTCATGGATATCACCATGCCGCAGATGGAAGGAATCGAAGCGGCCGAGCAGATCGTCCGTAAGCATCCGGGCGCGCGCATCGTGATGGTCTCGTCGGTCGGCTACCAGGAGAACATTGTCGCCGCGTTGCAGCGCGGAGCACGGCATTTCGTGCAGAAGCCGGTAAAGGCAGAGGTTCTGTACGAAGTGATCAAGTACGTGATGCGCGATGAACAGGCTGCGGCGCAGAGTGCGGGAGCGGGAGCCTAGCATGCGCATGGAGTTGATTCAGCCCTTCATTAACTCGGCGGATGCCGTGCTGGCCCAGGGGCTGGAATCGCCCGTTTCCATCGAGAACCTGACGATGGACGAAGAGGCATACCGGCGCAAGGGAATCGCGGCCGAAGTCTGCCTCACGGGTGATATCGAAGGGCGCATCATCTTCGATGCCGACGAGAAAGCGGCCAAATCCTTCGCTCGGCACCTGGCGGGGGCCGAAACGCCGGGCGCGGACGATCTGGCGCGTGAAGCAGTATGTGAACTGGCCAACCAGATCATCGGCAACGCCGTTACCGTGCTCAACGACCAGGGGTTCCATTTCCGGGTTCATCCGCCCACCCTTCTAGCCTCCGAGCAGGGCAGCAAGAGCAGTGAAGACACCGAGGCGGTAGTACTGTGTCTCAGCACGCAGAGCGGCTGCGTTTTTATGAACGTGGCGCTTCGTTACCATCACCGCATGATGGAAACAGCGACCGCCGCACGCTAAAAATCTGCCGGTCGGCCATTCCTCACGTTCACATTTTGTCAGTCGGGTCTTCCGTTTGCCCTTCTCGTTAGGGACCAGCAAACAAGAATGTCGGATTCTGCGGCGGATTCTGGATACTCGGCGGAATTGGATTGCGGCTACTGCCCGGCGCACTTGCGCTCTCGGCAAACGTGTCCGTCGAGGTGTAGACGATGTTGACGTTGCCTCCATCGCAACTCCCCAGGTAAGCGCGGGAACTATCGCCCGCGGCGGCCATGGTAAAGCGGAAGCGGGTACTCGCACAGGCGGGGACGTAGTAGATGCCGAGCGCGTAGTTCGAGTTGGTCGCGTCCGGAAAACCTGGAATCCCGACGGAGCTTACCTTGATCGTGTTCGACGTAGTATCCACCACGGTCACCTGCGGGAATATGTTGCTTCCCGTCCCAGTCCCTGCAGTCCCGGTGCCGGTTGTAGCATTCGGTACCTGGAAACACCTGACCGGACAAGCACTCGTACCGCTCACAACCGCCGCCACGAGAAATGTTCCGTCGAACTCTGGACCGGTACCGGTGACGCTAACCGTCACTCCCGGAGTCAAGTCATGCCCACCTGTCAAGGTGTAGGCGTAGGTGGCAGTGGTTCCGTCCCCAGAGACGGAGGAGACCGTGAAATCGGTGGGGAGCACAGCAAACGAACCAACATAGGCGCGGCTTCCATCGGGAAGCGACGTCACGGCGACGGCAGTGGCGGGCACCGTCCCTGTTGGCAAGATGGCAAATGCGGGGATGTCAATAGTCGCGAGGACCGTGGGGACAGATTGGGAAACATCCACAATCACCAACTGGCCGCCTCCCGGAATGTAGAGCCGGTTAAGGATCGTGTCGTACCACATGTTAGCGGAGGTGGCAGGCACTGCCGGCGGTACAGTGATGCCGGTTTCCGTAAACGTGTCGATGCCCGTGAGACCGGTGTTCAGGTAAGCGAGCGTGCCGTTGCTTTCGAGCACAAAGACTTGCTGGCTATCGGAGCGCGCAGAGATCCAGATCGGCGCGGCGCTAAGGGGCGGGGGACAGATCTTACCGGTCGGGTCGCAGATCGTGCGCGTCGCAATCGAAGGCTTGGTATTGAATGCGCTGAGCGTGCTATCGCCCTGGTTCGCCACGTAGAGTTTCGTCCCGTCCGGCGTTTCTGCCATTGCGACCGGGTTGCTACCGACCGTGACTTCCGTCGTGATGTTGTTATTCGTTGTATCGACTACGGCGACCGACCCGTCGAGGGGATGGTTTACGGGATCGAGGAACAGGTTCGGCAGCGAAACATAGGCTTGGGCGGACTCGGTGGTCGCCACAAAATTCGCAGCCGAATTCGGCGGCAGCGTGAGCAAGGAAGTGCTGCCGATGGTCGTGCCGCTAAACTGCAGTTTCGTCAGCGTCGGACAAACATTGAAGTCCTGATCATCGATTGTCTCCACGCAACCGCTGGGCGGCGTAGGCAGACCCGTGACAGATTGATTCACAACCAGCGCGGCCGCAGCGCTCTGCAGAACGGCGTGCACCGGATTCAAGCCGATGGCCTTGATGCTGACAACGCTGTCACCGGAAACGTCAATTACCATCGCGCTCCCCGGTAATGGGTCTTCCGGGGGGACCCCTGGGCCGGTCGTGGTGATTCCGTTGTTGCTGAGGGTTACAACCGTGTGGGCGGCTGCGGGATTCGGAAACTGCGGAGGATTGGGAATAATGATGGGGCGGAACACCTCGCCGCAGCCCGCCCAGAATACGCAAAGAAACAGCACTGCTCCCAGACACAGAAACCGCTTCATTCAAACTCCATTAATTAGGTCAGATTCGCACGGAACGGATATTGTAGCGGGAATCAGAGGAGTAGGGGAAATAGGTCTTTGGCTGTCCGTCGTTTGTCGGTCGTCGCCTGCCGTTGTCATTCGTGCCGCGAGCGGGAACGGCAAGGCCGCCGCCTCCCAAAGTCCATTTTGCTCGACTGTGGATCATTTCGAACAAATAGCGAAGAACGTAGACAAACAGCGCCCTTGCCTTCCTACCCTCTACGGCTCTTGCGGCGCCCCTCAGCAACGCGCTCGACATCTCTTTCCGAAGCCGCCGGCTTCTTTGCGTTCTCCAGGCTCTGCTTGAGCGCGGCCATCAGGTCGACCACGGGTGCGAGCTTCTTCGGTTGCTCAACCGCCTGCACTTCCCCGCCCTCCAGCTTGGTCTCAATCAGCTTCTTCAGGTTTTCCTGAAACGTATCGTGATACTTTTCCGGATCCCATTCTCCGGCGAGCGCCTCGATGAGCTGGTGCGCGACTTTGATCTCCGCCTCTTTGATTTCGACTTCGGGAGCGCCGAAACCTTCGACCTCGCGCACTTCTTCCGCGTAGTACATCGTGTGCAGCATCATTCCGCCTTTGTGCGGCCGCAGGAAGACCGTGTATTCGCGGTTGTGCATGGTCAGCTTGGCGATAGCAACGAATTCGCTTTCTTCGAGCGCCTTGGTCAGCAAGGCGTACGGCCGTCGGCCGGCTTCCTCGGGCAGCATGTAATAAGAGGATTCGAAATAGACCGGGTCGACCTCGCTCGTCTTTACGAACTCGAGGATCTCCATGGTCTTGGCGGTCTTCGGTTCGATCTTTTTGATTTCGTCGGGGTCGATGATGACGTACTCATCCTTGCGGTACTCATAACCCTTGACGATCTCGCTACGCTCGAGAACCTGGTTGTCGAGCGGGCAAATCAGTTGCTGCTTCACGCGGTGGTGATCGGTGCGATGGAGCTGGTTGAAGGAAATGCCGCTCGAGCGCGCGCCCGAAAACAAACGCACCGGCATGGAGATCAATCCAAAAGTCAAATAACCGGACCAGACAGAGGCCGCCATCGTTCCCCCTTTGAAAATCACCCCGAAAAGACGGTTCCACCCAGCAAGCGTCAGATGCCAGAATGCCGCCAAGCGTACAGAAGTGTAGCCTAAATCGGGCGTCCGACGCCCTGCCAGATTACGGGGCGAACCCAAAGGCCAAGCACTAGATGCCGTAGGGGGGCACAGACGGGCACCGAATCTAGTGTTGGCGAACGCGGAACATCGCAGCCGGGCCATCGAAAGATCGCGCTGCGCGTCCTCATCAATGATCGAACGCCCCAGAAGAAGGTCCCCCTGGGCTTTTGCTCGTGCCCCCCAAGCCGAAAATATCCAGGGTCCGGTAGCTGGCAACAAACACGTGCCCATTCGCTACCACAGGGACCAGGTTTGCGTTGCCGCCAAGGTTAGGCCAATTGCCCGCTGTTCCGGAGTAGATCTGAGTCAGCGAACTACCGCCTTGCTCCGGATCGAAGGCGTAGAGCGTAACATTGTGGGTCTTGTTAAACGGTCGACCCACGGCCCAGATAATGGGATTGGAAGTGCCGTTGGACGAAATGCTGGTAAAAAACCCGGGATCCTGTCCCGAATTAAGACTGGCGGAGTTGGAGACATTCAAGAGCGCAACATGCGGATGCGTCTGTACCCTCCAGATGCCAACAGTATTTCCGCCGCTCGATACTACGCGCGCCGTATTGTCGGAAGGGTCCACATAGTAGGATTGCCCGCACCAACAGCCGCCAATCCCGTAAGTGCCCACGACGTGGTTAACACTTGGACTATACCCACCCAGTCTTTCTTGATTCATCAGGTACATGTTTCCGTCCTTCCCCGCGGCGACGGCAAGGTTGGGGATAGGTCCGGGTTGTTGCGGCAGAAGCAATATCCCTCCCGAGCCAAAGTCTGCATCGCTCTGATCGAGGGACGCCTCGTCTGAGGGCGTGAAGTAGTTCAGGCGGCCCAGAGCGGGATTCACTTTCACCACGCTTTCCGCAATATTTGTTGCGTGGTTGTAGGTTGTCCCCGAGTAATCGGAATTGCCAGTGACAAAGAACAAGTTGCCATTGGGATCGGCGGCAATGCCATAGCCCGACATCCAGATCGAAGAAAGAAAGAACTCGTCGGGCGAGGAAGCCTCCCTGTCGGTAAGCAGGTTGGCGGACAATGGTGTCAATGTTCCCGCCGCCCAGCCCAGCAGCCAGCCGCGAGATAGATTGGCGTTGATGTCGCAAAAGCTGCCGAAACCGGCGTAGATATTCCCATTGGCCAAAAGCAACGCAGGCCGTTGCCGCTGGACGCTTGCGTTGAACAAAAATTCTTTGCCCTTGGCTAGCTTATGAGACGCGCTGATTACAACCGGTGTAACTTGATCGGTCAAGGTGCTCAAGCTCAACGCGTGTATGTGATAAGTCTGGCTGCCTGCAAGGGTATAAGTAATCACGTACATGGTACCGCTAGAGATATCAATCACCGGAGTGCTGTTGATGCCAACATTAGGACCGTTATTGTTGCAGGCCCCAGGCAAGTACGATTGTGGAACCGGCGGCCCGAAATTCTGGCTCAGGACAACGGCGCCACTATTGGCGTCAATGGCATAGATCGTGTTGCCTTCCGTGGCTACATAGACGACATCGTGCGTGTGGCCAGCGATGGTCACATTCGGCACAAACAGGGGTTGCGTATCCACCTGATCGTCAAGAGCGATGGTGTGCAACAGGCCAAAGGAAGAGCTGCCCACGTTGCCCGGGGTCAGTTGAGTTTCCTGATTGTTCCAGCCGGTCCGGTAGTTGTCGTTGTGATAGGTCGAAACGGTCACTTGAGCTGTGGCACTCGGCACAAGCAACACGGCATATACCGCAACGGCGAGCGAAAGACAGAAAGACTTCCTCTGGTTCATCGGGCCACCTAAGTTTTGGAGTTTCAATCAGGACTGCCGAGCGGGCAAAATTCTATATCGCCAGTAAGTTATTTTGCTGTGCTCTTATTGACTAGCCTTTAGGGGTTCATGCTCTTGAGGAAGGAATTGCGGTCTCTGCCGCCTGAGCCTCCCGCAAGACTCCCTACGCCGCAAACCCGCGGCCGTCGCTGATCTCCCGCATGCCCTCTCCGCGCGCGCGCTCGAAAAGTCTTACCTTATGGCGAGAATGCTCGAATTCATGAATGTCAGCCCAAACCTCGGCCTGCCATCCCGTCTCGTGCGCCGCCGCTTCCCCGCAGGTCGCGCAGCGCGTGTGAAAGGTAACGCCGGAGCGCGCTGCCGCCGGAGCGTTCGATAGCTCCAGGAAAACGCAGCGCACTTCTTCGATTTCTCCCTCGTCGCTAACCAGGTGTTCATAGCGGAGCAGGTATCCGAAGCCCAGTTTGCGTGCTTCCTCTTCGGCTTCCTCACGGGTATGAAATGGACCGTACTCGGCCCGCAGTTGCTCGGTGGAATCGCAGGCCATCCAGAAAATGTCTTTATGCGCCATGCCTTTTCGCGGTCTTTCGCCGCAGACGATCCCTACGAAACGAGCAATTTGATTACCGGGGGATGGGATTCTGGCACCGGGCAGCATTTGGAAGAAGAGCAATACATATTACTGATAATAAGCCGCTTAGGCGGAATTGAGATCGGACGATCTCAACTCGGTAAAAGCAGCGAACAATGAGGGTGTGAAATCGGTTGCCGTCCACAAGCATCGGACCGGCATAGTTTTCTCCCAATCTATACTGCCGCCATACCCGTTAACGTCGAAATCAAAGCTGCCCTCAAGGATCTGGCGGGCTGCGCTCGCCCGGGCCGCACTTTTCGCAGATTCGGGGCACCGAGATCATCCCTCAGGAAGATGTCTTCTTTCGTTGCGAGGGCGCTCGCTTTAATCTTCGACGCGAACCATGGCCAGTTGATCCGCTACTAGCGCGAAAAATGGGCCAAAGCCCGCCGTTCCTCGTATTCGATCGCCCCGCACTTCCGACCCGCAAGTCCTGCTCGAAATCCTGACCGAGACTCTCGGCGTCGTCGTGATCGTCAAGAAGACGCGTACCCTCTACCTCGTTGGCCAGACTCGCATTCACATCGATCAGGTCGAGGGCGTCGGAGATTTTATGGAGCTCGAAGTCGTGCTCCGCGAGGGACAATCGGAGGAAGATGGCCAATGTATCGCCAACCAACTGCTTGATGAGATGGGGATTCGTCCGGCAGACCAAATCACCGTCGCCTAGGTCGATCTGATGGCATCGATCCAATGGCGACGAGCGCGCTCGTTCCCTACTTAATGCGGTTTCGATAAAGACTCGCGTCCACCTGCCTTACCATTGCCTTGATATCAAGCGCCACGTCCAGGAACGCCGCCACTTCTTCGGCTACAGCCGGCGGCTCCTGCAATACGCGATGATACTGCACCCGCAAGACTTTGGTTTTCCCCTTCGCCGCCAGCCACTTGTCGACCTCGATCAAGTGCCGCTGAAATACCTGCTCAATCGCTGCCGCGTTTCCTCCTGAATCATGAGTCCCCCGCCGCTTCAGCATTTCCTCCTGCGATTTCAGCACTTCAGCCATCGGCCGCTGCATGAAAATAATCCCATACTCCGGCCCATCGGGCAGCGATAACATCAGCTGCGAAATCACCTTCACCACCCGGCCTTCGGCTTGGGTAATCAGTCCCGGCTCTTTGGGAATCTGCTTGATGCGCTCCCATTCCAGATACCCTTTGGGATTGTCGGTATCGGGCTTGCGTTCGCCATCGGAGAGAGCCGTCATGCCTCCCGCCACCAGCATCTGCATCATCAATGAGGTGCCCGACCGCGGTAGCCCCGATACGATTGTGATCATGCGGCCTTTCCTTAGATGGCAATTTGGACGAAGGAAGCCTTCGCGGTCTCTGCGATCATAGCGGCAAGCCAGCAGATCGGGCAAAGCCTTTGGCTTGTTCTCCAATCCCAGTCCGCCAGGATGAAGATCGATCGACGGTTTCAAATGCCGCCATGGGAGCCGCAACTAGCGCCCAGCATAGTTAGTCATACTTCATTGACAAACACCCGATTGCCTCGGTATTGTTACAGCCAAGAGGAGGGGTTGGTGAGCCGAGGAGTTCTGACGTTCGTTCTGCTCTTACTAACTGCCGTTGCCGGCGTGTCTGCAGTTCCGCAGACCGACCGTCCCGAAACCTCCTACGACGAAACTGACACGCCCCTCAATCAGGTTCTTCCGGAAGCAATCGCTGTCCGGTTCGCGCGGCCTGCGAATGTTGTGAGCGTGCGCCCCAAAACAACGCGAGAAGCCGATAGGAAGATCGACGTTCCCTTTCATGGCATGTTCTTGACGACCGCGCACGCTCGGCGCGATTCGCATTCTCTTCAGCAACTCTTCTGCACGCTGCTAATCTGATTCTTCCCACTGGATTCCTTCGCCGTGACCTGGGCTTTTGGCCGGCGCGACAACGCGGTCTGACAAACCATGCAACTGCCACTTGCGGTCCAGAAATCCAGGACAGATGCGGCCCGAACTGGGTTTTTTCACGGCCGGTTCAGCCGAACGGCGATAACAGGAACGGCACGACAGGATTGCCACCGCTCATCTTTGTCAGGCGACCGCGCAGGCGTAGGGGACCAAACAGTGATGGATACTGCTAAATACCGATTCTTTATGGGCAACACTGACGACAACCCACCGACAACCGTAAACAATCTCCTGTCTACGGAATCCGATATTTGTATCGCTGACCAGCGAGTAGCGCGCTTGCTGCTCATTTTGGAGGACCTCGACCGATCCGTCGCCGGATTGGAAGAAGTACCGCAAGAAGAACTCAGCGATCTCATTTCCAACGCCATCTTGGCCTGCGGGTTTGTCAATCCTGTCGAAGCCAAATACGCCATCGCCGCGGTATTGCAGGCAATTGAAGACCGGGGTTTGCCCGCATGCTCCCGAGTTCAACAGTAACGCGGTGGTAAAGCGTGCCCGCGCCATTTCGATCTCTCTCTTAGTGGCGCAAGGCGCGGCGAGTGTCCGGTTGCTTTTCAAGGGGCCTTGCGGTTCGAGGGGGAAGACGCTTGGAAGCGATCGGACACTGCAGCCGTAGTCGGGGCAAGCGTGCGAAGGCACGTCAATCGGCCATTGCGCGCCGCCCGAGGTTCTGTTAACGTGCCATCGTTCAGGAGGAGGGGCGATGCCTTTTTGTCCAACCTGTGGTACCCAGATCGCAGAAGGATCAACCTGTCCCAAGTGCGCGGGAGCCTCCGCCGCCGCGCCCAGCACCGGCACCTCCGCCGACGCCGGACTCACCGACAATGTTGCCGGAGCCCTCGCCTATGTCACCATCATCCCGGCAATAGCGTTTCTGATCCTGGAGCCGTACAACCGGAAGCGTTTCATCCGCTTTCATTCCTTCCAGTGCATTTTCTTTGCAGTCGCCTGGACCGCTCTCTGGATCGTCCTCGCCTTTATCGGCCACATTCCATTCCTGGGATGGGCGACTGTGTTGCTCTGGCCCTTGGTTAGTCTGGCGGGATTCATTCTCTGGCTGATCATGGTCCTGAAGGCCTACCAGGGCCAGATGTTCAAGTTGCCCGTGATCGGCGATATGGCGGAAAAACAGGCCGGCGCGTAGCGCTCCGAATCCCGCTCGCCGGTCACGTTTCGTGCAACCTTTCCTCTTTTTGCTCGTCTATTAACCGTAGTAAGGTAGAGTTGTGTTTTCCGGATTACAGCCGCCGGGTTCGTGCGGCCGGCGCTCCTGGCTCCGACACCATCGCACCGTCGTAGTGTCGGTCGGTGCGCACCTGACCGTGCTCGCCGTGATCGTGTTCCACAGTCCGCGAATCGTAAAACTCGCTCCAACCTGGCTGGCGTTTGGAGACTCCGCGCACACCTATCACATCACCTACATTCCCACGGGCCTCGCTGAAACGCCGCTGAACGACGCGAAGCTGATCTTGCCCAAGGCGCCGCATCCCGTTCAGCCGCGCCCTCAGCCCCAGACGCGAAAACAGAAACCCGCTGACCGACCTCGTCCACCCGAACCAAACTCCGAAGAAGCGAGCGTCAATTCCAAAGCCGGCTCTCCTCTCGGCACCGTTGTTGACGGCCCCATCACCGGACATGAAGTTCACATCGCGCTTCCCGTTTATCCCGAACCGCAGGTCGATCGCGCCAACCTTCCCCGCGACCTTGTCGGAGACGTCGTCATCGAGGTCACCATCGACTCGCAGGGCAACGTGATCGACACGAAGGTCGTAAAATCCATCGGCCCTGACATCGACGAAAAAATTGAAGCAACGCTCCGGCGGCGTCACTACCAACCCGCCACTCTGGATGGCGCACCCGTAGCCTCTCACCAGGACGTGCATTTTCATTTTCCGTCTTGAATAACAGTGGAAAGTCAAAACGACGTTGCGCAGGCGATCATCCACACCTGATGTTGTGTTTACCGACCGCTTCGAGTACCGAAAGCAGATGGGTAACGCCGAGAAGCTGCCGAATCGATTTCCCCATGTTGATGACTTCCAGAATGCAGCCGGCCGATTTGGCATGAACATACAGCCGAACCAACGTGCCCAGTCCGGTGCTATCCATGTGGGTCAGCTCAGTAAAGTCCAGCACGATACGTCCGGAGCCCGGAATCAGTTCCCTGATCTCAACGTAGAGGCGATCGCTCACCCCCGCCACTAACCTGCCGCTGCATCGCACCAGGGTCTCGTCGCCGCTTCGTTCTATAGCAAATGTCAAGGGGCTTGCGATTGCTGGGTCTGACATCGCCACCTCTTTCTCGAAAACATCGAACAGTTTGAAATCGCTGGCGAAGGATTTTCACATATTGAGCCAGAGAATGGAACAGCGCATCGAGCCGCCAAGTATTCGCTTTGTTTTCGCCCGTATGGTAAACTTCCGCTCCGGGTGAGGAGGAGAACTTGGCCAAAGCGAAAGTCCGCTCCCGGGTGAATCCCCACCGCAAAGCCATCCTGCACCTGAAGAGGTCCGACCCGCTATTGGCTGCGATCATCAGCCAAATCGGCCCCTGCCGCATGGAATTCGGCGAGCCTACCTTTCACAGTTTGGCCGAATCCATTCTCTATCAGCAACTCAACGGCAAGGCAGCCGCCACCATCTTCGACCGCTTCACCGCGCTCGCCGGCGATCCTCTAACGCCATCCGGAATCCTGAAGCTGACCGACACCCAGATGCGTCAGGTCGGCCTGTCTCGCCAAAAAACCTCCTACCTGCGCGACCTCGCCGAAAAAACGCAAGTCGGCCTGCTCGAATTCGAACGCATGCCGCAAATGACCGAAGACGATGTCATCGCCCACCTCACACAAGTAAAAGGTGTCGGCGTCTGGACCGCCCACATGTTTCTGATGTTTACTCTCCGCCGCCCCGACATTCTGCCCACCGGCGACTACGGCGTGCAGGCCGCCATCAAAAAGCACTACAAAAAACGCAAGTGGCCCAAGCCCGCCATCATGGAAAAAATCGCCCGGCCGTGGTCACCCTACCGCTCCATCGCCTGCTGGTATTTGTGGAGGAGCCTGGACGTGAAAACGATCTGAAAGGGGAATAGCAAAGCTGAGTGTCCATGCCACCTTCCGCCATCTCGCGATTCGCGTCGATCTCGCTTCTAGCGGCAACCTTCGCGTTCGCACAGACTGCCCCGGCGCCAACGCCTTCCTACCGTTTTGCGTCCGCTGGCGCGTCCGTGCGCATTCCCATCGAAGTCATTGCCGACGGACTTGTTTTTGTGCATGCGAAGATCAACGATCGCCCCGGCTGGTTCATCCTCGACAATGCCGTCCAGGGATTTATCGTAGACCGCCATTATGCTCGGCAGAATTCGCTCCAGACCAGCGGCACAGCATTGACTCGCGGCGAAGGGCCAAAGGCAACCGAAGCCGGGATCATTCGCGACGTCAAGATCAGCTTGCCTGGTTTCGATCTGACCCACCGCGTCCTCACCGCGATTGATCTGAAATCGCTCGAGCCCGCCATCGGGCATGAAGTCGACGGCATTATCGGCTCACGCTTGATTGACGACTTCGTCATAGCGGTCGACTATGAGCGCCGCCAGCTATCCATCTTCGAACCCGATCGATATCACCCAGCAAAGGAGACGGCGCTTCCAGTACGTGTCGATGAGCACGGATTTCACTTCATCGACGCGACCGTCGTCCTGCCGGGCGTCGCCCCCATCACCGGAAACTTTCTGATCGACAGCGGCGCCAATACCTATTTGGACGTTTACAAGCCCTTCAGCGACGCGCACCAGCTTCCGCCGCCAACCATGAAGCTTCTGGGCGCGCCCGGAACGAGCGCCCGAGCAACAACCAAGTCGAAGGATGGCCGCGCTGAGCGCATCGAAATCGGCCCCTTTTCCATTAAGAACCCTCCGATCTCATTCGTCGAAGACGTGGAAGGACTGATGGCCGCCAACGATCACGCGGGATTGATCGGCGCCGGCTTTCTGCAACGCTTTACGGTGGTTTATGACAGCCGCGGCAAACGCATCTTGCTCTCGCCCAATGTGAGTTACGCCGACCCGCCGCAATACGATCAAAGTGGACTGCGGATCCGCGCCGAGGGCGGCGACTTCCGTCGTTTCATTGTGACCCGAATACTGCCGCAATCGCCCGCGGCCGAAGCGGGATTCGAACCCGGCGACCTGATCGAGTCGATCGACGATCGTCTCGCCTCGCAACTAGCGCTGACCGAAATCCGGCGCATGCTGCGCCAGCCGAAAGCCCGCTACACGCTCAGTATTATGCGCGGAAAGCAGCGGCTGCGCGTCACTATTCAGTTGCGCCCTCTTCTTTAAGCGCCGTCATCGCGCGGAAGCAGGAAACCCTCTCAGCCAACGAAAGGGTTTGCGAACTGTTGGAAGGATCCGTACTTGTGCGTCACCGGCGCGGCTCCCTTGTCAGGGCGTCCGCGGTAAATGAAGCCAGATCGCCAAAAAGCCTCTCCAGAGTCCCTTCCCTCTCAACCTCAGGCAAGCCGAGCTGTCGCTCCACCCGCGCATCCATCTCGCGCAACTCCGCCTCCGGTGCTTTCCCCGCAAGCTGCTGGAACAGCAACTTGTGCGCACCTTTGCGCTGCATGACTTCCAACCCGTCCAGCATCTGGCGATGCGGAGTCCCTTCCCAGATCGCAAGAATCATGGCCTCACGCAGCCAGCGCTCCACGCGATATTCCGCGAGCGTTCCCACCCCGCCATACACTTCCATCGCCCATTTGGCCGTCTGCACCGCGAACTCTGCAGTCCAATACTTCGCCAGGTGAGCGACCAAACGGAACAGATGATAGTTCTCCGAGTAGGGCGGCTTCTCCTGCCACGCCTTGTCGAGCAGACGCACAGCTTCCCAGCCCAGTCTGGAAGCCGCGTGTAGTCCCCGCAGCCGATCTTCGAACTGCCGCTTGAGCAGAGGATGTTCGACGATCGGTTTGCCGAAGGCCGAGCGCCCTGCCGCAAAAGAATACGCATCGGCGATGGCCCTTTGTGCCAGCGCTACGCTGCCCATGCAGTTGGCCACGCGCGAGAGGTTCAGCGTTTCGAGAATCAGATAGATTCCATGCTCCGCTTGCCCCAGCAGCCAACCCTCGCTGTTACGAAGTTCGATCTCACCGGTCGGTACCGATCGAGTAGCGATCTTGTCCTTGAGGCGCCGTATCTGATAGTTCAGTTGCCCGTCTTCACTGCGGCGCGGTACCAGGTACAGACTCAGCCCGCGCACACTCTGCGGTGCGCCCTCCTGTCGGGCCGCGACCACTGCCAATTCAGCTCCGGCATTACTCGCGAAGTATTTGTCACCCGTTAGCCGCCACTTGTTCCCATCCCTTTGCGCGACGGTTTCCACCGCCGCGCCCAGATCGGACCCGCCTCTGATCTCCGTCATCCAGGTTGCTCCCTGCCAGACACTGTCATCGCGCTGCAACATGGTGGGCAAGAACCGCGCCTTCAATTCCGCATCTCCATACTTAGAAAGCGGCGCGATCGTGGATAGAGACACCGTGTAAGGGCACGCCAGGCCCGGGTCATAGAAACTCGTAACGTAGAGAAGGAGGTAAGCTGGGATCAGCGAATTCTGTTCAAAGACCCGCCAGAGCACGCCGGCCCGGTATCCATTCTTCAGCATGCGCCAATACTCAGGCGGGTAGAGGATTTCGTCCACTCGCGCGCCGAACCGGTCGAACATGCGCAGCCATGGTGTGCCGGCGCGATCCACTGCGTCTGAAATCCCCTGCCCTTCGCGTTCGAACCACGCCTCGTATTCCCGCAGCCAGTCCTGGCCTGCGCAGAACCCGCCCTGCTGCAAAAAGTTCACCGGAGATTGCAAGACATCGAAGTTCATCGCTAGAGTTCTCTCACTCCGTCGCCAATTTTGCAAGACGTGACGAAATGTCCTTTCTCCCGCAGCGGCCGGCATCGTTCAAGACAGGCGGCCAAAGCAGGATCTCCCTATGGCCTCGCAACGGCGGTGAACATCCGGGTTGGCACGTGACTCGGGCGGAGGCGGGTAAACTAAACTGGCGGTGGCATGGCCAATCAACCAACGGCGATTGGTAAGGGGACCGAAATGATCGAAGTTCAGCCGACATCCAGCAACAAGGCCTACCAGATTTCTCTTTCGGGATTTGGCTTGCTTAATTCTCCACGTTTTAATAAAGGAACAGCTTTCACGGATCACGAACGCGATGTATTCGGCCTGCACGGCTTATTGCCACCGCATGTGGGCACCATGGATGAACAGATGGAGCGCCGGGTGCAGGCATTCCGGGAGCAGCCAAACGCGTTCCATAAATACAGCTTCCTCCGCGAACTGCAGAATACGAACGAGACGCTGTTCTATGCGCTCTTGCTGCGCAATATCGAAGAAATGCTCCCCGTGGTGTATACCCCAACCGTGGGTGAGGGCTGCCAGCGCTTCAGTGAGATATGGAGAAAGCCACGAGGTCTGTTCCTCAGCTATCCGAATAAGCATCGTATCGATCAGATCCTGAGTCACCGCCGTTACGACGGTGTGAAATGTATTGTGGTCAGCGATGGTGAACGAATCCTTGGGCTCGGCGATCAGGGCGCGGGAGGCATGGGTATCCCAATCGGGAAGATGGCCCTCTACACTGCGCTCGGCGGCATCCATCCGGAGCATTGTCTTCCGATTCTGCTCGACGTGGGAACGGACAATGAGGACAGGTTAAAGAGTCCTATTTACATCGGATGGACGCATCCTCGGGTTCGCGGCGAAGAGTACGACGGTTTTGTAGATGTTTTTGTGAGCAGCGTGAAAAAACGCTGGCCTCACGTGCTTTTGCAATGGGAAGACTTTGCCGGTTCCAACGCCACTCGGCTTCTGGCGCGCTACAAAGACGAACTATGCACTTTTAACGACGACATTCAAGGCACCGCGGCGGTAGCGACGGCAACGCTGCTCTCCGCCATCAATGTTACGGGCGTGCCGCTAGAGCAACAGAAGATCGCGGTATTTGGCTTCGGAACCGCCGCCATAGGCATCACCACCCTGCTCATGCAGTTCATGCAGGAGAAGGGCGTCTCGGAACAGGAAGCTCGCAATCGCTTCTACGCCATCGATCGTTACGGCCTGGTTACAGAAAACGGCAAAGATGTCCGGCCCGAGCAGCTGCCCTACGCGCGCAAAGAACAGGAAGTGCGAAGTTGGAGACAGGCGGATCGGGATATCACTTTGCTGGACGTGATCCGCCATGCCCAGCCTTCGGTTCTCATTGGAGTGTCTGGTCAAGCCGGAGCCTTCACCGAGGAGGCAGTGCGCGAAATGGCCAAGCACACAGTTCGACCCGTCATCTTCCCGCTTTCGAACCCCACCTCTCGTTGCGAAGCGACTCCTCAGGACTTGGTGGATTGGACTGAAGGCCGCGCCCTGATCGGTACCGGAAGTCCGTTCGAACCGGTGAGGATTTGGGGGAAGAAGGTTCGCATCGACCAGACCAATAACTCGTACATATTTCCCGGGCTTGCTCTCGGGATCATCGCCTCCCAAGCTAAACGCGTCACCGATGCGATGGTCATGGCCGCAGCCAAGGAATTGGTACGTCTCGCCCCCACGCAAAAGGATAAGAAGGCCAGCCTTCTGCCGCCGCTTTCGGATTCGCGTCAAATCAGTCTCTCGATCGCGCAGGCCGTGGGTAGGCAGGCCATTCAAGATGGCCAGTCGCAGCTTTCGGGCGAGGAGAGCCTGGACCGCGAACTGCAGGCAAATATTTGGGAACCAGTGTATGTGCCGTACGAACGAAAAGGGCATTCCAGAGAGATGGCCTCCAAAGCAACTGGTCCAACTATGCGGTGAATTTATTCAGGTGGATGGTGAAAACTGCCGCCGCTGAAACAAATCATCGCGAGCCGGCAAATGAAATCACGCTATCTGGATAATTTGTTGTCCCGCCATAAGTCGAAACACGCGGAAGCGTAGGTTAGAGAATTACAGAAGAGCACGGAGTACCAACATGGAAGCTCCAGTAAAGCCAATCACCGCGCTCCGCAGCTCAAGAGGAGGTCTATGTCTGATTTGCAGGCTCGATTTGCACAAGCTCAGCAGGACGTGAACGCTCTTGCCGAACGCCCGGACAACAACACTATGCTGAAGCTATACGCTCTCTTCAAACAGGCGACCCAAGGCGATGCCACGGGCGAGCAACCGGGCAGCTTCGACTTCGTCCGCCGCGCCAAATTCGACGCCTGGAGCGCGATCAAAGGCACCACTGCAGAAGATGCCAGGCAGCAGTACATCGCCCTGGTTGCCTCTTTGCGGCGCTGACCCTTTCTCTCGATCGGGGTGGGGAGAGTAACGCTCATCTTTGCCACCAACAAAAAACCCTCTCTGCCGGCGAGAGGGTTTGCGAACTGGTTGGAGAATCCGTTACGCTGCCGCGCGCACCACATTCCCGGCCTGGAAGCCCTTCGGCCCCTTCAGCAGGTCGAACTCGACCGTCTCCCCTTCGTTCAGCGAACGGTAGCCGTTCTCCTGGATGGCGGAAAAGTGCACGAACACGTCCTCACCCGTGGAGCGCTGGATGAATCCGTATCCCTTCGCCCCGTTGAACCACTTCACAGTCCCCTTCTCTCTCACAAAAAACTCCTTTCGCCTCATTTAAAAATATTTCCAGCGTCTCTTGTCGATCGTCCCGCCCCTCGCTAGCGAGAACCGGAACGCCCCCTCAAAGGACGCAAGATCCCGGTAATGCTGCCGCACGCACAATTCGTTTGCGCAAGCAGAAACGGCTCCCCGCGTTCGCCCGGGCCTTCAACCCGAGACAAAACGCAATGGAGCCGCAAAGACAATGGCGCAAATATCGAACTGCACACACAGAAACGTCAACCGGATGCTTCATCGCCAGCCACTTCGGCTGACGAGCACCAGATAATAGCAGGAAGATGGCAGATGGCAAGTGCGAAATGAATCACGATAAATTATCTGCAGAATATGACCGAAGGACGGAGCGAGAGTCGGCAATGAGAGGCCGGCAACTGGTGGCGAGGTCTGAAGGGCGACGACCCCGGTGTCGATCTCCGGAAAGCGCGCCGGGAAATGCTAAGTGTTTGATAATATTTGAATAAGCGTGTCTTCCATCACTCCCACCGGGCTCTCCGACAAAAAAGGCGCGGCCGAACTTCGACCCTCGCGCCGTCACAGCGTGCTGGTTTCGACCTCGCGTTATCTGTTACGCACCGACGTCCACACCTTCGCATTCTCCGTCGCGGCTAATGCCATTCTGTCGTTCTTCCCGTTTCTTCTCCTGTTGATGACCCTGATCCGCAAAGTCATCCGCTCGCAGGTTATGTATGACGTCGTCGAAAGCCTCTTGCGCGACTACCTGCCCACCGGCCAGGAGTTCGTCATCCGCAACCTGAATGCGCTCGTTGCCTCCCACCATCGCGCGCAGGTCTTCTCGCTGGTGATGCTGCTCATCGGTTCCACCGGGATTTTTATGCCGCTCGAAGTCGCGCTCAACCGCGTCTGGGGATTTCCCAACAACCGCTCCTACGTCGGCAATCAACTGATCTCGCTCGGCCTCGCTTTCGCCTGCGGATCGCTGGCGCTGCTCTCGGTCGGCCTCACCGCCGGAAACGTCGCTGTCCTGAAAAGCGCTCTCCATGGCTACGGCGCCTGGTATGTGCGCTTGGTAGGCTTTATCACCATGAAGGTCTTTTCCATCGCCGCCAGCATCGCCATCTTCTTCCTTGTTTATTGGCTACTGCCAAACGGGAAGGTTCGAGCGCGAGCTGTGCTGCCGTCGGCTGTGATCATGGGATTGCTTTCCGAAGCGCTCAAGTACGTCTATATTCTTGCGCTCCCCTTCCTCAACTTCGGAGAGGTCTACGGCCCCTTCGCCATCTCCGTCAGCCTGATGTTCTGGGCGTTCCTTTCGGGAATGCTGCTACTGACCGGCGCACACCTGTCGGCGGAGAAGAGTCTCCGCAATTTCTGACTTACAGCAATCCCCCTGATTCCTGATTCTCAGCCTTACCGGCCTGTCATGCTGTAAATTGATAGTCTCCATATGAGTTCATGGCAGGCCAACGCAGAGACCTGGAAGACGATGCCGCTTTCGTCATCGATCTTTTTCTACGTGGGCGTGTTCTGCCTCTTCGGCGCGCTGATTCTCGTCCCCAGCAACGCGAGCTTCCAATCCCAATCTGGCGTCGATGTTCTCTCGACGGTAGTCGTAGCCGGGTTCTTCGCGATTCTGTTCGCTTACGTCGCGACCATCAGAAAGTACTGGCTGTTCGCCATTTTGTTTCCCCTGCAGCTTCTGGTGAATTCCCTTCTCGTGCGGTACGGCCCAGGCCATCATTCGCTAGAAAGCAACCTTCCAGAGCTCAAACACAAGCTCGTATTCGCCGTCGGGGTGGAGTTCGTTCTGATTGTTGCGGCCTACACCTTGTTCCTTTTATTTTTCAGTCGCGAAGGCAACCGCTTCTTTCGGACTCAAACCGAGGTCCGCCTCGCCGGCGAAATCCATCGCACCCTCGTCCCGCAGAAGCACGAGATCATCGGTAACTTCGAAATGTTCGGCAGTTCCGTGCCCAGCAGCGAAGTTGGAGGCGACCTCTTCGACATCGTCCAAAGCGATGGAATGTGGCACGCCTATGTCGCCGATGTCTCCGGCCATGGCGTCGCGGCAGGCATCCTGATGTCCATGATCAAGAGCGCGGCTGCCATGCAGTTGACGAAAATTCGAAAGCCTGCCGAACTGCTCAGTGATTTGAACGACGTGCTGCAGCCCGTCACTGCTCCGGCAAACTATCTCACTCTTGCCTACGTCAGCGGCGCCGGCGACGATCTCAGCTTCGCCCTCGCTGGCCACCTGCCGATTCTCCATTATCAGAGGTTGAGCAAAACTGTCGTCGAACACTCCGACTCCAACTTGCCCATCGGGATGTTCAAGGACCAGCAGTTTGCAATTTCGAAGATCCACCTTCCTCCGGGGGACCTGCTGGCTCTGATCACCGACGGCTTCACAGAAGTCTTCGACAAGGAGGAACAAGAGATCGGGATGCAAGATTTCAAATCAGCACTCGCCTCATGCGCCGAAAAGCCGCTCGCCGAGATTTATCAGAGACTCCGAGCACGCACCTTGAGATACGGCAGGCAGACCGACGATCAGACCATGCTCCTGATCCGCCGTTTGTCTTAGGGTTTTGGGTGGCGCAGCGGGTCACCACTGCGGTCAGTCGCGCTGCAGAGCGGGGCTTTAGCCCTCAACCGCTCCTCTTACACCTTCCACCGCGTCGCCGACTTCGGAAAGCTCTTCTCAATAAACGCAAATACCTTCATCGGCTCGACCTTGAAAATCGGCTCGCCCATACCGCGCGGATCCATCTTGTACTTCTTCTTGTAGGCGCTCGCGACCCGCTCCAGCGCGGCCGCATCGACCAACTCCTGCGCTTGTCCCTCAACGATCACCGCTTCTTTCCCGTCATCGTTGGCAATCGTGCACGCCGGGTTCGCTGCTAGATTCTGTCCCTTGCGCGACTTTCGACCGGTCGAGAAAAAGAATGCGTCCTCCAGCCACACGCCCCACACCGGCATCACATGCGGACGCGCCTGCGTCGCATGCACCGTCCCAGGCCGAACCGTGGCCAGCCAAAACGTGCGGCATGGGTTCATCTTGCGCGCAACCCACGTCCATGGCAGCAGACCAAGCCCATCCTGCGGTCCCACAATTCCGTAGCCTGGAGCAAACGGACGGTCGGCCGGGAACTGATCGGTCCGCACAGTTTTTGCCGTGTGAATTCGAGGAGAACGCGCGGTGCGTTGAGAGGAGATACGTTTCGGCATACGCAGGGGCCGCTCCGTGAAACCCTTTGTCCCTGGTGGCCGAGGCTTTGAACCTCAGCAGCACCCACAATGGGAGGGGTAAACATACCACGACGTGGCGTACATTCGCCAGACGCCTACCTCCGCGCTCGACTCTAGCACCGTGACCGGCGAAATCATTACCGAGTCAATGAAGTTTGCAGCAACGGTTGGCTTGGCTGCCCGAACTTCCGCGGGCCCAGGTGCGCTACGACCATACTAATCACTGTGTAGCAAGTCTTTGTTCAATGTGCATGTCTCATGGTTGTGTTGAGGCATTTATGAAAACCGGCGCTAGATCATTTAGAATCTAGAAACAATCGATTACATATTTCAATCTCCCAGGTGACCTTGATGCAAAAGCGTCTAGTGGTTCTTGTATTGATTTGCTTCTTAACCCCGCTCATTTCCGCCCAAGATGACACGAAGGCTTCAGAAGCTAATACGAAGGCTTCGGGTCGCGTTGAGGCCGCAGGCACCGTGCTCGATGAAATCCAGGGAGCCCCGGATCAGCGCATCCCTGAGGAAATTCTGGCTTCGGCAGATTGTGTGGCTGTCGTGCCGTCCTTGCTCAATGGAGGGTTCGTCTTCGGCGGCCGTTATGGCAAAGGTGTCGCCAGTTGCCGTACCGAAAAGGGCTGGAGCGCGCCCGCATTCTTCGTGATCGGCGGCGGAAGCTTCGGCCTTCAGATTGGCGGCCAGGCAACCGATGTCGTGATGCTCATCATGAACAAAGAGGGCATGAATAACCTGCTAGCCAGCAAGTTCAAGCTGGGTGCCGATGCCAGCGCGGCTGCCGGGCCCGTCGGCCGCCACGCCGCCGCCGATACCGATTGGAAAATGCGCGCGCAGGTTCTGACCTACTCGCGCTCGCGCGGCTTGTTCGCCGGACTTGAACTCAATGGCGCCGTCATCAAGCAGGACAAAGACAGCACCCGCGAGTTCTACGGCCACATGGTGCCTTTTAAAACTTCTCTCAAGGGAGAAATCGAGGCGCCCAAGTCCGCCTACCCATTCTTGAGTACGCTCGCGAAATGGGCTCAGTCCGCGGCGAAATAGGCCCGTTGAGCGACCTTGTGGGGACGGGGCTCTGCCCCGTCCAGGCGGGGAAAAGCCCCCGCCGCCACACGTAATATCATCCCGGTCAATGCCGCGACAAAACATACTGGCTCTTCTACGAGGCGGCGACCGACGGTCGATTGGCCGCGCAGACCAGGTAGTAGCAATCGTGTCCAAGAATCCGGCCCTGTTTTCCGAACTGATTGCCGGTCTGCGGAACGAGGATCTGCTGGTTCGCATGCGAGCGGCCGATGCTGCTGAGAAAATCTCCAGGACTACTCCCGCGCTGCTCCAGCTACACAAGGACGAACTGCTGGCCTTGATGGGCGAAACCCGGCAGCAAGAACTGCAATGGCATCTAGCCGCTATGGTCCCGAGGCTTTCGCTGAGCGCAGCCGAGCGTCAATCAGCAGCGTTTTTGCTGAACAGGTACCTGGAAGCTCCGAGTTCTATCGTCAAGACCTCCGCTCTCCAGGGCCTGGCCGACTTGGTCCACAACGACCCGGCGATTCGAGAAACGGCAATTACGGCTCTGCGCAATGCGATGCAGAACGGTACGCCCGCGATGAAGGCGCGCAGCCGCAAGCTGCTGCACCACCTCGAGCGCATCTAGTTCGGCTCCTGCGAGCCAACCATCTTCCCTGATATATTGCTATTTCTTCCGCTATTACTGCCGATAGAGGGTGCCATGAAGATTAGACGCGTTGTCATCCGCTGCTGTGTGTCGTTTCTGATCTGCGGATCGCTCACAATGGCGCAGAAAGCGCAGAAAACACCAAAAGCCGCGCCAAGACCCGCCCCTCGAATCACACTCTCGCTCGATGCCACCGAAGCACCCCGCAAGATCTTCCACGCTCGGCTCACCATTCCCGCCGCGCCCGGAACGCTGACGCTCTATTACCCGAAGTGGATTCCTGGCGAGCACGGGCCGACCGGGCCGATTCAGGACCTCGCCGGCCTCACCTTCACCGCCAATGGCCAGACCCTGAAATGGCGCCGCGATCTGGTCGACGGCTGGGCCTTCCACATCGAAGTCCCCGCCGGAGTCTCCAGCATCGAAGCCGCGCTGGACTTTGTCTCTCCCGGGGCTGGCAGCCGCGGCATGTATACCGGCGCGGCCTCAGCGACCGACAAAATGACGGTCGTCAGTTGGAACACGGTCCTCCTCTATCCCGAGGGCTGGACAAGCGACGAGTTAACGTATGAAGCCAGCCTCCGCCTGCCCGCTAACTGGAAGTCAGCAACCGCGCTGCCGGCCGCAACCCAGATGAACGCGAACGGAGAAATCAAATTTCAGCCCGTTTCGCTGACCACGCTCGTCGATTCGCCGGTGATTTCGGGTGAGTATTTCCGCGTTGTTCCTCTGAGTGACAATCCCCCGCAGGAACTGGATATTGCCGCGGACAGCGCCGCCGCCCTCGAGGCCCCGCCGGAAGTCTTCGATCACTACAAGAACCTAACTGACCAGGCCAACAAGCTTTTCGGCGCTCAGCATTTTCGCGATTATCACTTCCTCTACAGTCTGAGCGATCACGTCGCGCATTTCGGCCTCGAGCACCACGAATCGAACGATAGCCGAAGCCCCGAGCGCGCGCTGATCGACCCCGGCCAGCGCCTGTTGGCCTCGGGGTTGCTCTCGCACGAATACGTTCATTCATGGAACGGCAAGTACCGCCGTCCCGCCGACCTCGCCACTCCCGATTATCAGAAGCCGATGCAAGACGACCTGCTGTGGGTGTATGAAGGGCTGACTTCGTACCTGGGAGATGTTCTGAGCGCGCGCAGTGGCATCCGGACGCCCGAGCAATTTCGCGATAACGTTGCGCGAATTGCGGCCCGCCTAGATCACACGCCCGGCCGCACCTGGCGCAACCTGCAAGACACGGCCGATGGTGTGCCCGCCATGCAAGGTGGCCCTTCGCAGTGGGAATCCTGGCGTCGAACCGTCGATTACTACGACGAAGACGTTTTGAACTGGCTTTGGGCCGACATGATCATCCGCCAGCAAACCCACGGCGCCAAGTCGATGGATGACTTTTGCCATCTGTTCCACGGCGGCGCAAGCGGACCTCCGCAGGTCAAGACCTACAACTTCGAGGATGTGGTCAAAGCGCTGAGTCAGATCGCTCCCTATGATTGGGACAAGTTCTGGACCGAGCGCCTGACCAACCACGGTCCCGACGCGCCCTTGGGCGGCCTCGAAGCGAGCGGCTGGAAACTGGTCTACGACGACCGACGTTCGGAGTTGGAAAGGGCCGAAGAGGGACGCAATGGCATCGACGCCGCCTACTCGATCGGCCTGGTGCTCCACCGGGATGGCGTCATCGTCGACACTATCGAGGGCATGGCCGCAGCCAAAGTCGGCATTGGACCGGGGATGAAGGTGGTTGCCGTCAACGGCAGGGCATTTTCGGATGACTCTCTGCGCGACGCATTGAAAGAAGGTAAGACCAGTTCGACGCCGCTTGAATTGCTGGTTGAGAACGCCGACTACTTCCACACTTATAAGCTCGACTACCACGGCGGGGAGCAGTATCCACACCTGGTGCGCGATGCTTCGAAACCGGACGAGTTGAGCGAGATCATCAAGACAAAATAGGCTCCGAAGACGCGAGCGGCGTTGAGACACGACATTGCCGTCGCTCGGGCTGCCTTGCTTCCGAAGCGCTCAACCCCTAAACTCCGGCTAGTGCGAGAACGCCTCGAATACGCTCTGGTATGGCCGTGGATCAAACTCCTGGGCCTGCTTCCCCGACCTCTCGCCCGCGCCATCGGCATCGCCATCGGCTTGGCGGTCTATCGCCTTCATCCCCGCCTGCGCGCCGTGGGCATGCGCAATCTCACTCTCGCCTTCCCTACAATGTCCGATGACGATCGCCGCAGCATATTGCGCGGAGAGTTCGTCTCACTGGGCCGCCAACTCGCCGAAGTCTGCCTTTTCCCCTCCTACACCCGCGAGAACGTCTCCAACATCGTCGTTTACGACGGCCTCGAAAACTACGAGCACGCGCTGGCACGCGGCAAAGGCGTGCTGTTTGTCACCGGCCATCTCGGGGCGTGGGAACTTTCCGCCTTCGCGCACTCGCTGCGAGGGCATTCTCTGTGGATCGTCATGCGTCCCCTCGACAATCCGTACCTCAACCGGCTGGTCGATGACTATCGCACCATGCACGGCAACCGCACCGTCGGCAAAGACGACTTTGTTCGCGGGCTGCTGGCGGCGATGCGCGCCGGTGAAGCCGTCGGGATTCTCATGGATACGAACATAACTCCGCCGCAAGGTGTGTTCGTCAACTTCTTTGGCATTCCCGCCTGCACAGCCAGCGGCCTTGCCCGCATCGCCCTGCGCACTGACGCCGCTGTTGTCCCTGGTTTCACAGTTTGGGATGAGAGGACTCGCAAATACATCCTGCGCTTCGATCCGGCGCTGGAACTGATCCGCACCGGTGATGATCAGGCCGACATCGTCGCCAACACTGCACGCTTCACCAGCGTGATTGAGGACTACGTCCGGCGATATCCCGACCAATGGCTTTGGGTCCATCGCCGCTGGAAAACGCGGCCGGAGGGCGAGAAGCCGCTGTATTAGGCTCTTAGCTCTTGGCTATGGGCTATGGGCTTTCGCCTTCGCTTGGCTGCGGATGAACGACCCTGTCCGCGTTTGCGCGCCGCGCTCGGTGACGCGACAATGTAGAAGCCATGAAAACGTCCCTCCGCGATCTCGCAGAGAAGTTGAACTGCCGTCTGCTCGGCGACGGCAACATCGTCGTGACGACTGTTTCGAGCCTGCAATCGACTGGCGCCGAACGCCTGGTGTTCGTTGACGCGCCGCAGCATCTCGACGCGGCTCTCGCCTCTTCTGCAGCGGCTGTTATCGCAGGCGAATTCGCCGCGACAGCGACTGCCTCGAAGCCACTGCTCATTGCGGCTCAGCCGCGCTTGGCGTTCGCGCGAGCCGCCAGGCTTCTCGGCGCTGCTGCGACTAAAGGCCGTGGAATCCATGCTTCGGCCATCGTTGCGGCATCGGCGATCGGAGGCAATGTCGACATCGCAGCTGGGGCGATCATTGGCGAACAAGTCACCATCGGCGAAGGAACGACGATCGGTGCGGCCTGCGTGATCGGCGATGGAGTCGAAATCGGCAGGCATTGCCGCATCGACGCGAACGTCACCATTTACTCGGGAACCGCGCTCGGCGATCGCGTGGTTGTGCAAGCGGGAGCTGTGCTCGGCAGTGAGGGATTCGGCTACGTCCGCGACGAGCAGAGCGGCCATTACGAGCAATTCCCGCAGGTCGGACGACTCGTGATCGAAGATGATGTGGAGATTGGAGCGAACTCCACGGTTGACCGCGGAGCCCTCGACGAGACGCGCATTCGCCGGGGAACGAAGATCGACAACCTGGTTCACGTTGGGCACAACGTCCAGATTGGCGAGGATGTGGTGATCGCCGCGCAGACCGGCCTTTCCGGAAGCGCGATTGTGGAGGACAACGTCATTATCGGAGGACAAGTTGGCATCGCCGATCATGTGCGCATTGAAGAAGGCGCGATCCTAGGCGCGCAAAGCGGCATTCCAAGCAAGAAAGTAATTCGGGGCAAAGGCGTAGTTTTCTGGGGAACTCCGGCTCGTCCGATCCGGGAGTATCTTAAGGAGCTGGCGTTCTTGTCGAGGTCAGCCAAAGAAAGAGGCTAGTGAAGTTGGGGATGACTGTCATCTCAAAGCGCGAGAATCTTAGACATTGGTGAGGGTCATTTTGTCGCCCCCGTGGGTCCGATCTTTTAGAATCAAAGATTTAGCGCGGTATCAATATCGCTGGCTAACCCATTATATTCTCCGATATTTCAGCAGATTACCTGATTTTGGCGACCCCGACAATTGATTTTATTGGGCTTTCGTGTGCTACTCGGAAGAGGGTTGCCGCCAGCGGTGAATCCGGTGCCGAAGTTCTTTGACAAAAGTTCGTGTATTACCAGTGTCATACGTAATGCGGACAAAAGTGGTTGAATGTGGACAAAATGTCAACATTCGCTGTAGATTGGTAATGGCATTAGTAAGCACTTACTGTCCCTACCAGAGCGGGGACGTGAGAGATGCGGATGGGTGAGACTGTCGTTTTCACCCATCAAACCTCACCATTTTCCGTTCTGCCGGACATTAAAAAAGGAATCTATCGGGCTCCCAAAAGCTAACCGCGACGATAGATTCCCATCACAAAAGGCACTGGCGAACTCAGGATTTGAAAATTGAATCAAAAAACCCTCCCCGATGTTTTGAGGAGGGCTGGTTATTATCCAGATCAAGACCAGCATTAAGCTGGCCGTGACCCGGATAAACAGGACGATGCAACGGCGACTCGTGAACATTGCACGTTGCTTCTCCTTCTCCGAGAGTGGATTTCAGAACCGTTCTTGCAAGCGGCTCTGAGTCAACCTCGGCAACCGAATGCCAGAGATGGACGCGACCCGATTCGGACGGGCATCTCCAGACTTGGTAAGGGTTGGGCTCTGCCAATTGAGCTACGCGCCCATCTCGGCATTCTAGCAAAAATAAATCGCTTTTTGTTCCCCCGAAAAGAGCTTACTTTTTGAGGGGAGGATGCCGTGGCAAAGAAAGTATTCGACGTAGCCGACTATATCCTCCATAGTCTCGGTTCGATGTCTGCAATGAAACTCCAGAAACTGGTGTATTACAGCCAAGCTTGGTCCCTTGTATGGGACGAAAAGCAACTTTTCCCAGACGAAATCGAAGCTTGGGCAAATGGCCCCGTGGTGAGAGCGCTATACAACAAGCATCGTGGTCATTTCCGGGTTACTCCACGATTTTTTGGTGGAGACATCTCCAATTTGTCTATCAACGAGAAAGGCACTATCGACAAGGTGCTTGAGTTTTATGGTCCAAAAGATCCCCAATGGCTTAGCAATCTAACCCATCTCGAAGCGCCATGGAGAGAAGCCCGTCAAGGATTAGATGCTGGAGAGCGTGGTAATAGCGTAATCACTAAAGAAGCTATGCTTGAGTATTACGCTAGCCTTTAGATGTCAGATTCAAAATCCAAACAACCGAAGGTACGGGAATCACCCCAGTCCGGGAAGATCAAAACCGGTGGCGATCCGTCTAGTGTTGATACCCAAACAATAGCTTGGCATTTTCATAGACTAGATCATCAGCACGAACACTGGGGATGGAGCAAACTCAGCGCTAAGCAATGGCGCGAGATGCTGACACAGTTGGTTGCATTTGAAGGATTAACTTGGGCCGCTTTGCAAGCTCAATCCGGCGGGAGAAAGCACGGCACAAACCATCATCCAATTGAAATCAATAAATTCTGCGCGGCGGCCAAGAGCAGACTCATTACCCTACATTTAGATGATTTTGACACACTATTCTCGTTGAGGATTAACAATACCCTACGCTTATACGGCGTGCGAGATGGTAGAGTCTTGCAACTCGTTTGGCATGATCCGCATCACGGTTCAAAGCACGGAGCGTATCCCCTAAAGCAGTGATATCATGACCGCATGAAGTCTATTCCTGACCCGATAACGACGCCCGAGCAGAAAATGCAGAAGTTCAATGCAGGATTGCGGCAGGTCTTGAGTGTTTCCAAACCCGAATTGGCTGAGCGCGAAAAGCGATACCAGGATGAGAGAGCCACGCACCCGAAGCGTGGGCCAAAGCCTAGGACTTAGGGCCACGCTTCCGATAGGCGCGATTAGAACGGTATTTCATCCTTGCCAGTGAGTTCTTTGTAGGTGAGCCGCTTGTTTGCTACTTGAGACAAGGCCAGCAGAAAGCGGTCCCTGTCGTTTAGCGGGTTGTCTTTTGTGGCGCGGTTGTTATAGCGGAAAATCTGCTCATCAAGGTACCGTTCAAGGTGAAATGGCTCAACCGCAACGTATGTGCCTTTCAGCCCCCGCTTGAGCAAACTCCAGAAGTTTTCCATTCCATTGACGTGAACCTGTCCGCGAACATAGGTCTCAGTTTTGTTCACAACCTCATGGACGTAGCGAGCATTCAACCCATCGGCATAAGCAATGGCATCGTCGCTATATACGGTTGAGCCGTGTTTCACATTCTGAAGGATGTTGTTTTGCAAGGTCTCGCGCTTCACATCTGGAACCACGCTAGCGCGAACCTTCCGCGCATCACGGTCAAGCAAGCCAGCAACGATAGTCTTACCGCCGAACACGCCGCCTGATTGTTGGTAGCGCAGTTTGCGGTCCTTGTGCATGTTCTGAATCCGACCGCCGATGAAGGTCTCATCAACTTCGATCTCAGCGCCATCACTGCTACCCATTTTCGTTGGCGAGTGTGAAGGTTTTAGCGCGAGTCTCAGGCGATGCAACATGAACCATGCTGTCTTTTGAGTCACGCCCAGAGCGCGATGCAGTTCCCAACTGCTTACACCGTTCTTGCAATTGGTAAGCAGCCAGAGCGCGGGAAGCCACTTCTGCAAAGGGATCGGGGACTCCTCGAAGATCGTCCCAACCTTGACTGAGAACTGGCGACGGCAGAAACGGCATTTCCAACGCTTCTGAGTCTTGAGATAATAGGGATTCTTGCGATTCTCGCCCGTGCAGTCGGGGCAGAGAGCGCCATCGAACCAGCGCATATCAGCTACGGCATCAATGCAGGTCTGTTCGTCGCTAAAGTATTGAATCGCCTGCTGTAATGTTGTTGGGTATTCCATGTCAAGACTGTAGCAGATTGGCGTGGGTTAGTCAAGTATATTTATGCCTTTAGCGCCTTCGATCGCCAGATCTTTGAGAAATAAGGACTTATTCGTAAAATATTTAAGAATCAATAACTTAACGTCGTTCTTCGCCTTGAGTTTGGAAAGGTCGACGTGTAAGCGCGAAGGCTGGCGCTACTGACCATGTCCATTATCGTCATCGGCGGACACTCACGCAGCATTGGCAAAACCAGTGTAGTCGCCGGCTTGATCGCCGCGCTTCGCGACCGGCATTGGGCTGCGCTGAAGATCACACAGTACGGTCATGGCGTCTGTTCGGCCAACGGCGCACCTTGCCACTGCGCCACCGCCGACCACTCATGGGCCGTCACCGAAGAGCGCAATCGTTCTGGAGAATCAGACACGTCCCGCTTTCTGGTTGCCGGGGCCGATCATTCATGGTGGGTGCGCACCGAACAGGGGCGTCTGGCCGAGGCCATGCCGCGTGTTCGCGAGATTCTCGCCTCGGCCGAAAACGCAATCATCGAATCCAATAGCATCCTGCGCTTTCTGAAGCCCGATCTCTACCTTACCCTGCTCGATCCTGCGACCGCGGACTTCAAATCCTCAGCCCAACAGTTTCTCGACCGCGCCGATGTGGTTTTGCTGCACGGACCCGGAATCAAGGATCCAACCTGGAAGCGCGTCTCACTGAAACCCGCGCGCGCGTGCCCGACTTTCACTATCCAGCCGCCAAACTACGTGACGCCGGAAGTTGTCGAGTTCATTCGGGGTCGCTTAGCATAGTCATTCGCGAGTGCGCGGCAGAAAACCACAATTGTCGTGACCGAAGCGAGAGCTCAAAATATCCTGGCGCTCCAAGCAAAATGCATAGGTCCTTCGCACCGCTCAGGATGACGGAAGAGTATGTCGCGAACTTGTCAGTGCTCTCGGCGTCTCGGCTTAGAATTTCGGTTACGTGTACATCCCAATTACGCGCTCAATCGCTCGCCGGCACACGGCGCAAAACTTGTCATAGCGCGTGAACATGATGCAATTCAACTCCGGACGGTAATACCCTTTGGCCTCGTAGTTCGCCCCTTCGAACGCGCCTACCTTCCCGGCATATTTCTCTGACCGAAACAGCGCCTCCTCTTTCTCGCGTTCCTTGCGAAAGAGTTCCTCCATCTCCGATTCCGGTTTGCCTTCCGCGCGCAGTTGGTGCCGCTGTTTCTGAATCTCCGCCTCAAAGCTCTCGAATTCTGCTTTATGCCATGGCGTTGGCAAAGGCGTTCCGGGTTCGACCAGGTCCTTCCATTTCAGGTTTGTGGGATCGAGGAGTGCCGTCGCATTCGGCTCCCAGGGCTCGGTTCGTTTCTCCTGCGAAAGATACGACACGTCCGATGTGTAATACTCATCCGCCAAGCCTGCGAAGTGATGCCCGAACTCGTGCACTCCAACATAGTTCGACCATCCGTTATCAATGGCTACTGTTGCATACTGATTGAAAATCCCTCCGCCGCCATAGGTGTTCGCATTCACCAGGATCTCGACGAATTCATACGGCGCGAATGATGCCACGTCGCGTAGGGTGCGATTCTCCATGGTCAGCACGTAGCGTTCGCTGTCGAACGTGTCGTAGCTGGCGCCGACTGGTGAGCGGTGGTAGATTCCGCTTGACGGCCGCGCCACACCCGATTCCTCCGCAGCCGGGCACAGGCCCCACACGTTGAAATCGCTGCGATGCTCCTTGAACGGCGAGGCCGCAAAAAGCATCTCCATGAACCGGCGCGCATCCTTTTCGAACTTCTTGCGCTCTTTCGGCGTATAGCCATCGCCGAGAACCAGCAGATCGACCTTGGTCGCCGAATCGCCCATCTTCTGCAGAGCAAGCAGCGGCCCTGGGGAAGGCGGACGGGAGCGGTCTACAAACTTGTCCTTCGGATCGACCGTTGTCTTCCAAACCTCGTGAAAGCCCGCGTTTGGATCTTTCTCGTCGCGCTTCTTCAAAGAGATCTCGACCGAGGCTGCCGGACTCGGGAAGCGCAGCGACTCCGAAAAGGTGCGGTTCGCATGCTGCGCCTCGTCGGTTGTCTTCCATTCCGCGAATACTGAACTGAAGCCGCGCGAGTAAAGGAGCTTGCCGCCTCCCTGCTCGCGGACCTCGAACAGGTAGTTTCCTAGCCCGCTCTCATCAATCGTCTTGGCGGGGTTGCCGGGCCACTCCAGAGGCTCTAGCACAGTGCGATCGAGCGTGAACCACTCGTCTTTGGAATTGCCGCCGTGGTAGTAATCGACGCGCATGGTGCGCGGCGCGGCCAAGCTGAGAAGGGAAAACAGAAGGACAGAAGAAACAACAACGAAGATTCGTTTCATGCCCGAAATTGTACTGCACGCGCGAGTGCAGCGACGGGCAGTCTCACCCGTCACGCAGAAGTTGAACGTCCAGATGGTGCGAGAGGTTGGTGCGGAGAGGGAGGGCCGGCCTGCCGACGGACGGCCGGCTAAGAGGGCGCCTTGATCGCCACCGCCTTGTCGTTCTCGAAGGTAATCGTCAGCGGCTTTCCGTCGTTCGAGTAACGCAGAGTCCGCCAGCCGTAATCGCCAGAGCCCACCGGCACACCCAGCCCAATCGCAAGACTGGCTTGCAGCTCACTCATCCCCTGCTGCACCTGATGGGCGTCAATCGCCCTCCACACCGCGGATGGCCAATGCTTGTAAAGATCCCTGGGGTCCTCGATGAAGAAAATGTCGTCCGAATAAATCTTGAACTCGCCGTCCTTCTCGACCCCAATCGGCGCTGCATAAGCCTTGTCGTCGAGATCGAACAGCGCCATCACCTGCTTTGTCCCGCCCGCTTTAGGCGGCACATCCGTGACCACGTCCGTGATCGCGAGCTTCTCGATCGGCGCCAGCGTTCCGGCCTCATGACCCCACTCCGCCCGATGCCGCGTGCGGTCCCACGGATAGTACGTAATCTGCCCGCCGAGCTTTACCCAGACAGGTTGCTTCGTCAGTTCGCCCGCTGACTTCAGATCGTACGGATGCAGCTTTTTGGGGGTGACGTAGTAGTCCGCTTTGAGCGGCGCTTCCTGCTTGGGCGCGGCGTCTTCCTTCCTGGCTTCGTGCCGTTCGTACACGATGTATGCGGCCCGCGCCGCGGCGATCACAATCCCCAACGCCAACACGACCTGCAGCTTTTTCCGTGCCTCCGCATCCAATACCATATCAATGAACCTGCGCTCCTTCGCCAATCAGGCTTCTCGAAAAATCTGAGCTAGACTAGGATCAACATGCCATTAACCAATATTCCACTAACCCAGGACGACGTCCTGAGCGCACTCCGGCAGTGCTACGATCCCGAAATCCCGGTTAACATCGTCGACCTCGGCCTTATCTACGACATTCGCCTCGACTCCGTGCCCGACAGCCACCAGGATGTCACCGTCGACATGACCCTCACCCAACAAGGCTGCCCCGAGCACGTTAACATTAGCGCTCAGGTCAAATCGCGCGTCGAGCAACTTCCCGGCGTCCGCAACGCCAACGTTAATATAGTTTGGAATCCCCCGTGGACGCCTGAGCGGCTGAGCCCGGATGCGCGGAAACAACTGGGGATTGACTAGGCAGTCCTGCCAGAGGCCTCTCGCGAAGTGCAACGCCAAGATGGTTTAGCAGATGGCGGAGCGAATGCCGAACAGCGGTTAGCGTGCTTCAATACTCGCCTAGTTCCTCAAACGCCTCTAGCGCGCGCCTTTCGGTGAACTCGCCAATCTTGTTTCCGATCTTCATCGCGACATCGAGAAAGCGCGCCCCCTGCCGCACGTAGGAAGGCAATTCTTCGCGGATCTTCTCAAACTTGTCAGGATATTCTGACGCCAGCACCGCCAAGCCAACGCTTCCGACCAGCACCGCTGCCGGACGTCTCCCCTTCATCAGCAGAAGGATCGCCGCGCCCGCCGATCCCGCAATCGCCGCCCGTTTCCAGTTGTCCATGTCTTCTCCTCGCCGCAGCTTGACAGGATTGTAAATCACCGCTGCCCCTGATGTTCTATACTGCCGCGTTCAAGGTCATCGCGTTCGAACTTATCACCATGGTGGCTACCCTATGATGCGATTTGCGCGCCCCTCGGTTCTTCTCCCTGTCGTCGCCTTCGCCCTCAGCATCGTTGCCTTCGCCGGGTCCAAGCCTCGCGCCCGCGATCTCGGCGTCCCTTTCGACGGCACGCCCGGCCCGCTCAACACTATCACTGACGTCGCCGGCGTCGAGGTCGGGCATACCACGCTCATCTCTGGCGAGGGCAAGCTCAAAGTCGGCGAAGGCCCGGTCCGCACCGGCGTCACCGCCGTTCTGCCGCGCGGCAAAGCATCCACCGATGCCGTCTTCGGCGCCTGGTTCACGCTCAACGGCAATGGAGAAATGACTGGCACGACGTGGCTGGAAGATTCCGGATTCCTCGACGGCCCCGTGATGATCACCAACACTCATAGCGTCGGCGTGGTGCGCGACGCGGTGATTGCCTGGAAAGTGAAGCACGGCGCGCCCGACATGGAAGGCTACTGGTGGTCGCTCCCCGTCGTCGCTGAAACCTGGGATGGCTGGCTCAACGACATCAATGGATTCCACGTCAAACCGGAGGACGCTTTTCACGCGCTCGATTCCGCGCACAGAGGGGCGGTCGAAGAAGGCAACGTGGGCGGCGGCACCGGCATGATCTGCAATGAATTCAAAGGAGGCATCGGCACCGCCTCGCGCGTGCTCGACACCAACGGCGGCGGCTACACCGTCGGCGTGCTGGTGCAGTGCAACTACGGACGCCGGGACCAGCTTCGCATTGCCGGTGTTCCTGTCGGCAAAGAAATCCCCGAGCACCGCGCATACGAGGATAGCAGCGACACTGGCTCCATTATCATAGTAATTGCCACCGACGCTCCACTTATCCCAACTCAGCTCAAGCGCGTAGCCCGCCGCGCCTGCCTCGGACTTGGCCGCGATGGCAGTTACTCCGGCGACGGCTCCGGCGATATCTTTGTCGCCTTCTCCACCGCCAATCCCGGAGCAGCCGGCCCTAAGGGCATTCACGATCTGAAAATGGTTCCCAACGACAGCCTGGACTCAATTTTCCTCGCCACCGTTCAGGCCACCGAAGAAGCTGTAGTGAACGCGATGGTCGCCGCCGATACCATGACCGGCATCGACGGCCACACGGCGATTGCTCTCCCGCACGATCGCCTGCGCGAGGTGCTGAAAAAATACAACCGCTTCGTGAAGTAAGAATGAAGATGAGCCATGGAGCGGCGCCTTCCGTCCAAGCCGAGCCAAGCTCGGCGGCTGCCTGCGGCACGAGCACCTTTCAACGCGCGACAGCATTACCTTCGCTGCCCCACCATCGCGTCTTCGCCTTTCGCCCGCAGCAAGACTACAATTCAGCAAGTGAAATCCTACCGGACCGAGCGCATCAAGAACGGTATCAAGTTCGCGTGTACGCGCTGTACCCACAGCGTCACAACGCTCGATTTCGACGCGAAAGCCGGCAACCTGCGCACCCAGGCCGCAGCCGCCATTAACCATCACGCCGCCCAGACGCATCACGACC
Organism: Terriglobales bacterium; assembly: GCA_049288625.1. GTDB lineage: Bacteria > Acidobacteriota > Terriglobia > Terriglobales > Acidobacteriaceae > Acidiflorens. Next base: position 307,304 of record JBAQIB010000038.1, read on the forward strand.
CCACAATCGTTCCCTCCCGCGACGCAGAACTGCGCACCTCGCGCCAAGGCCAGCCTCCGTATCAGCGTTAGCCCCGGAGACATACGCCTGGAGTCGTTCTTGGCTTTGATTTTCCTGAGGCCTGACACCTGCCACCGAAGTGAGCCTAGTCGTTCACGGCCGCATCCGTTATCTCGAGCCCTCGGTCGATGATCGCGAACGCTTCGCGCATCTGTTGCTCGTTAATGCACAACGGAGGATTCGTGAAGAATGTATTCCAGCGCACGAATGTGTAGAGTCCGTGTTCGCGGAAAAACTTCCCGAGCGCTACCATTTCATCGGATGTGCCGTTAAATGGGGCCATGGGCTCGTGAGTTTTCTGACTGCGCACCAACTCGACAATTCCGAACAATCCAATCGATCGCACTGCGCCAACCGAGCGATGTCTCTTCAGTAACTCAGAACTGAGAGACTTCATTACTGCGCCTATCTTTCGTGCGTTTTCGATCAGGTTATCTTCTTCGTATACGCGAATTGTCGCCAGCGCAGTCGCGCATCCCATCGGATGCGAGTTATAAGTCAATCCACCATAGAACACGTTGTCGTCGAAGTGCCGGGCGATGCGTTGCTGCATGCCAACCGCGCCGAGAGGGATATAACTTGACGTAAGTCCTTTGGCCATCGTCATCAGGTCAGGAACAACTTTCCAGTGGTTGACAGCAAACCATTCGCCAGTGCGTCCGAATCCCGACATAACTTCGTCGGCGATCATCAAAATGCCGTATTTGTCGCACAGCTTCCGCACGCCCTCGAGATATCCGTCAGGCGGAATAAGAATGCCGTTGGTTCCCGTGACCGGTTCGAGAATGAAGCCGGCAATCGTGTGCGGCCCTTCCATTTGAATAGTCTCTTCGATCATCGCCAGTGACGATTCTGCCGATTCCCATCCGCGCTCAATTCCATGATAAGGATCGAGCAGGTGCACAACTCCAGGCATTCCAGGTTCAACAGCCCATCGCCGAGGATCGCCAGTCAGGCTGATTGCGCCAGCAGTTGCGCCGTGATACGAGCGATAGCGTGCGATGATCTTGTTCCGTCCAGTGTAAAAGCGCGCCAACTTGATCGCGTTCTCGTTCGCTTCCGCTCCACCATTGGTGAAGAAGAAGGTATCGATGTCGCCCGGCGCAATCTCGGCAAGCTTCTGCCCCAGGCGAGCGCGAACCTCAGTCGCCATAAAGGGATTCGCGTACGCGAGCGTTGAGGCCTGTTCGGTAATCGCCTGGATCACACGGTCATCCCCATGCCCGATGTTGACCGACATCAACTGGCTATTGAAGTCGATGAAGCGCTTCCCTTCCGGCGTCCAGAAGTAAATGCCCTTGGCGCGGGCGACAGGAATCGGATCGACCTTGGATTGCGCCGACCATTCATAGAGCGTGTGCTTCTTGGTAAGATCGACTATCTCTTTGCCGGTCATGGCAGGAACACTGGTTTCAATGGTCATAAGTCTTTAGTCTTTCTATCCTGACTGCGCTGTCAGCGCGGGCTTGTGTTCAGCTACCTGGGCGAGCGCAGCTTCGAGCACATCGAGACCTTCATCAATTTGAGCGTTGGTAATTACAAGGGGCATCAGCAACCGAATTACGTTGCTATAGGAACCAGCCGTGATCGTCACCAAACCGTGCTCGTAACAATATTGAGATACCTGCTTCGTTTCCGTGTCAGCTGGCTGGCGAGTTGCCTTCGAGCGCACCAGTTCCAGCGCCTGCATCGCGCCCAGTCCACGCACGTCGCCAACGAGTTCCCATTGCGACTGCCACTTTGCAGCACGCATGCGGAAGCGTTCTCCAAGCGCGTTGGCGCGAGCGCAGAGATTGTCCTTCTCGATCATGTCGAGCACGGCCAGAGCCGCTTCGCAGGCCGCGGGATTCCCCGCAAACGTCCCACCCAGTTGGCCGGGGCCGGGAACATCCATGATGTCGGCGCGCCCGGTGACCGCAGCCATCGGTAAGCCCCCTGTAAGCGACTTCGCGGTGACTACCAGATCAGGGTCGAGGCCCAATCGTTCGCAGGCAAACATGGCTCCGGTGCGCGCAAATCCCGTTTGTACTTCGTCGGCGATCAGCAGAATGCCGTGCTTGCGGCAGATTTCAGCCAGCGTCGGATAGAACTCCGGAGGCGGAGTGACGAATCCGCCCTCGCCGAGAATGGGCTCGACAATCACGGCCGCGACTGATTCGGCCGCGACTACGCGCTTAAACGTGTCTTCCAGGTGCTTCGCGCAGAAGACTTCGCACGACGGATATTTCATCGAATACGAGCAGCGATAGCAGTACGCGTACGGGATGCGATAAACCTCGGCCGGAAAGGGTTCGAAGCCCGTCTTATACGGATGCGTCTTGCTTGTCATGGCCATCGCCATGTAAGTGCGCCCGTGGAAGGCGTCTTCTACAGCAATGATCGCGGGCCGCCGCGTGTAAGCGCGCGCGATCTTGACTGCATTTTCGGTTGCTTCAGCGCCCGTGTTGACGAGTAGAGTCTTCTTCGGACCTTTGCCCGGCACAATTGCATTCAGCTTCTCGCACACAGCAACATAGCTCTCGTAGGGCAACACGTTGAAGCTGGTGTGCAGAAAGCGATCAAGCTGGCGCCGCACGGCCTCGATTACCGCAGGCGCGCGGTGCCCCGTATTGAGGCAGCCAATGCCGCCGGCAAAGTCGATCATGCGATTGCCATCGACGTCCTCGACGACCGCACCTTCAGCTTTGTCTATGAAGATCGGCGTTGCATGGAACGCTCCCTGCACAACGGCCGCGTTGCGCCGCTTCATCAGCGCCTGCGAACGCGGCCCGGGAATGGAGGTGCGAAGTTGAATGGTCGACATAAGGAACGCTCTCAGGTCTCAGGTCTCAGGATCGGATCGGATCGAGCTGCCCATTGTTGCGGTTGCCTCTACGGCAACTGGCCACTGTTTTTCAATACCAGCCGATTGGCGCCTCGTTCAGATTGATATAGACCTGCTTGGTCTCGAGATACTCCTCGATTCCCCACGGCCCGAGTTCGCGACCGAATCCTGATTGCTTGTATCCTCCCCACGGCGCTTCGACATACGTCGGCTGCATATGATTGACCCAGACGATACCTGCACGCAGAGACTTGACGGTGCGCATGGCTTTGAAGATATCGCGGGTCCAGACTGCGGCGGCCAATCCGTAGGGGGAATCGTTGGCAATCTTCAATGCGTCTTTTTCGTCGTCGAAAGGAATTACGGCGGCGACAGGACCGAAGATTTCCTCGCGCGCGATGCGGGCACTGTTGTCAACGTCGTAGAAGATAGTCGGCTGCACATAGTAGCCCCTGGCAAACTTATCGGCGCGGGCGCCTCCTGAGGCTAGTTTCGCTTCTTTCTTCCCGATATCGAGATAGGACAGCACGCGGTCATATTGCTCCTTGCTGACGAGCGCGCCCATCTTAGTTTCGCGGTCGAGCGGGGGACCGAGTTTGATCTTCTTTGCCTTCTCGGCCATGGCTTCGACGAACTTCTTATAGATCGACTTCTGCACAAGAATGCGGCTGCCAGCGGAGCAGACTTCGCCCTGATTGATGAAAACGCCGAAGAGCGCTCCGTCGATGGCGGCCTCGAAATCGGCGTCGGCAAAGAAAATGTTGGGTGACTTGCCTCCGAGTTCGAGAGTTACCCGCTTTACGGTATCGGCGGCCTCCCTGACGATGATCTTGCCGACCGCAGCCGAACCGGTAAATGCAATCTTGTTCACGTCGGGATGCTTGACGAGCGGCGATCCGCAGGTCTCGCCGAAACCCGTAATTACGTTGACCACACCCTTGGGTAGACCGACTTCCTCGAAGTATCTCGCCAGTTCAAGGGCTGTCAGCGGCGTTTGCTCGGCCGGCTTTAGAACGCAGGTACATCCGGCTGCAAGTGCCGGCGCCAGTTTCCACGCGGCCATCAACAGCGGGTAATTCCATGGAACGATTTGGCCGGCGACTCCGACTGGTTCCTTCAGCGACAAACTCATGGCGTTGTCGGGCACGGGATTGACGTAGCCGACAACCTTGGTCGCGAGGCCGCCGTAATATTCGAAGCAGGTAGCAACGTCGGTGATATCGTACTCGGCTTCGACAATCGGCTTACCCGTGTTGCGGCATTCGAGTTCGGCAAGGGCAGGTAAGTTTTGACCAACTTTTTCGGCTAGGCGGAATAAGATGCGCCCGCGTTCCTGCGCGGTTGACGTCGCCCAAGGGCCTTCTTCAAATGCGGCTTTGGCCGCAGCGACGGCACAGTTCACGTCATCAGCATTGGCGTCGGGGACCTGCGCGATAACTTCTTCGGTTGAGGGATCGTAGACGAAGAAAGTCTTATTCGTCTTACTCGCGACCCACTCGCCGTTGATGAACATGGGATAAGTCTTGACTTCGGTCTGAACTCCACTGGGCATAAGGACCTCCTCTTTCACCTCAGGGGCTAAAGCCCCGGCAATTTCTCCTGCTTATCGGCACGACTAAAGTCGTGCCCTTCCCTGAACCTCTAATCTCCCAGACAGTGCCATCGGGTGTCAGGCTTCCGCTCGACGGGACAGCCCCGGCGGCGGTCCCTACGTAAACCTCGCCGCTTTCAAATTCTTGGGGTCGACGGTCACAGCTTGCGGCTGTTTCAATCTTCCGTACACGAAGAAGAAGAATACTGCCAGAGCCATGAAAAACAGTGTGAAGCCGAACATCTTAGCTTCATACTTCCATACCGATGTGATTTGCTTGGCGGGAAAGAAGGCCAGCACGATCCCAAGCGCGGTCGTCAGAAATCCAGACAGGCCCGCGAAAATCAGCGTCCCACGGCTGTAGCGGCCATCCGCCAGATTTCCCCTGAAAGCAAATTTCAGCAAGGCCGCGAAGACGTAAAGAAATGGGACGAGCTGCAAAACGACCGCCAGCGACAGCATGGTCTGAAAGGCTTCCTGGACGCCTCCCGAAGCGTAGAAATTGATGACGATGAGCACGAGCGAAACGATCGCCTGGACGATCAACGCGGCGTGGGGCGTGGCGTACTTGGGATGCACTTTCCCGAGCCACGACGGCATGTAGGAGTCGAGACCAGCAACGAACGGAATACGAGCCGAACCGCCCATCCATGCCGAACCGATACCGGCAATGGACATGCTCAACATCACCGCGAAAGGCGTGATGATCCACGCCGCGCCGATTTTGCCGGCCATGTGGCTCACCGCCTGCACAATACCCTGCAATACGCTAATGTCGTTCTTGCCGACGGCAACCAAAAGTGTGAGCGTCGCGCCGATGTAGAGCGCACCAGAAAGAATGCCTCCCCATGCGACGGCTCCGGGCAAGGTCTTCTGAGGGTCGCGGATTTCGTCGCCCATTACCGAGGCAAGTTCCAGCCCAACCAGGCCGAAGCAGATCACGCCAAACGAATTCAACACGAAACGAGGATTGGGCGGAATGTGGAAATCCGCCGCCGTGACGGTGGTGCCAAAGCGCGACCAGACCGTCACCCCCAGAGTGATGAGGACGGCGGCCGCCACAAAGGTTCCGATCGCGCCCAGGTTGTTAAGCCACTTCCCCACGCCCAGGCCAACGATATTGAGGATGGTTAGAAATGCGAGAAGCGCGAGCGAGGCCAGCATGGCAAACGTCTTGTTGTCGGCGAGGGAGGCGTGACCCGGGCCCATGGCAAATACCGAAACGCCGACGAAGTAGAGCATCACCGTCGGCACGTAAAGCATGTTATTCGTCCAGTAACACCAGCCCGAAAGAAAGCCATGGAAGTCACCGAACACTTCTTTGGCCCACAGATAAACCCCGCCTTCGCCGGGAAACCGATGTGCAAGTTCGATCACGGCAATGCCCTGGGGCCAGAAAAATAGCAGGAGGGAAATGATCCAGAGCCAGACGGTGACGCCGCCATTGGCCGCAATGCTAGGAACTACGTTGAGATTGAAGACCGCGACGACAAACAGCAATACCAAGTCAAAGCGTCCGAGGACGCGTTTGAGGTGCGGCTGGTTTTCGGCGGTCGTGGACAAACCTACTCCTCATTGGTTGCCAAGCTTCGCCCGGCTAGACAGCCGATGGCGGCTGTCCCTAAGTGGTTCTCGATGAGGCGGACAGGAGTGTCCGCCCTACACGTTGCCGGCGAGACGCCGCCGGCTATATTAGTGCGTTGCTACCGCTCCCATCCGCTCTTGCTGATGGGCGGCTAGCGACGCGGCGATGTCTTCGAAGGCTGCGAGGTGTTTATCGATGTCGGCCTCGGTGTGCTGCACCGAAATCGTCCATTGCTCATCCCACCAGTACGGCTGGCACATTACTCCGCGGTTAACCATGCCAAACCAGTAGTGGCGCCACACGTCGGTGTCGATTGCGAGCCAGTCGCGGTAATTCTGGATTTCTTTCGGATAGAGCATCAGAGCACCGTTCGCGCCCGCGCTCGCGATGTAAGCCTGTAGACCGACCTTCGCGATGGTTTTGCGGTAGCCGTCCACTAACTTCTTCTCGAGCTTCTCGATAAGCGTGTAATTCGCACGGGTCAGGACTTCGCGGAATGTGGCGATGCCGGCCGCCATCGAAATCGGGTTCGTGTTGTAGGTGCCTCCGTGGAACACTTTGTGATCGGAGATCAGATCCATGACGCGCTTGTGCGTGCCGAAAGCGGCCAACGGGAATCCGCCGCCGATGGATTTTGCCAGGCAGATCATGTCAGGCGCCACGCCGTAGTATTCGGACGCGCCGGACCAGCAGAGTTTCGCGCCGGTTTTGACCTCGTCATAGATGAGGAGCGCGCCGTTTTTGTCGCACAGTTCGCGCAGGCCTTCGAGGAATCCTTTCTGCGGGAAGCACATCCCGACATTCATCATGATCGGCTCGAGAATCACCGCTGCAATTTCGTTCGGATTCTCGCGGAAGCGGCGCTCGACGGTTTCGAGATCGTTGAAGGTCGCAATCGGCACATTAGCCAGGCTTGCCTTGGGCACACCCTTGCCGCCGGAGACTGGCTTCGGATTCTTGATGTCACCGAAATCGTCAGCGGGCGGATGCGGCTTCACGCTGACGAGGGCGGCATCGTGCAGGCCGTGATAGCAGCCTTCGAACTTGATGATCTTGTCGCGCCCGGTGGCCGCGCGCGCCAGACGGATCGTGTGCATGGTCGCTTCGGTTCCGCTGTTGCCGAAGCGGCACATCTCGACCGGAAAGCGGGTGCAGATTTCTTCCGCCAGTTCCCATTCCATATTGTGGGGCATGCCGTAAGCGGTGCCTTTGTGCAGACGGCCTTCGACGGCCTTGACCACCGCGGGATGCGAATGTCCCGCCATGAGCGTGCCGAAACAAAGGTTGTAGTCAATGTATTCGTTGCCATCGAGGTCGCGGAACTTGCTGCCCGACGCTTCAGAAACAAAGATGGGATATGGATCGTAGGCGCGGTAATTGCTGGCGACGCCCAGCGGCAGGCGCTTGAGGTTCTTCTTGTGCGCCTCGGCGGACTTCGGGGTACGACGCTCGAAGGCGTCGAGCTCTTTTTGCAATGCGGGGTACATCGTGATCTCCAAGAATGCTCAGGCCGAGTGGGCCATTAGATTGGGTCCGGGCGGTTGAAGCCAGGGTTTGTGACAAACGCGTTTTCAGACAAAATCAGAAGTAGAACTTCAAAGCAAATTGTACCAGCCGCGGATCTTTCACCTGGGTGACTTGACCGAACTGGGGACCGTCGCTGCTGTTGCCGTCCGGATTGTAGAACTGCGTATGGTTGAAGATATTGAAAACCTCTCCTCGAAATTCGAAATGTGTCCTCTCGGTAACCGGAATGTTTTTCATGACCACAAAATCAGTTTCGCTGATTCCGGGCCCGCAGCAGATGGTGCGAGGAGCCGTGCCGATGCGGCCGAGCAGACTTGGATCGTAGCAGCCATACTCAATGGTCGTCGTGCAGTTAACGATGCCATTGGGCGGGGCAGGAGGGACACTCGGAGCGACGGTTGCGTTTTCGGTAAAGCTGTTGGGGTTGAAGAAGTAGCCTGCTGTCCCAAGGGATGCGACCGTACTCTGTGGATGCAGTTTTTGAAGCGGAGCCAACTGGTCGGGCGTGCCCGGATATTCGAAGTCGTCACTGTTCATCAACTCGTTGTCGGCCGAGGATGTCAGGTGAATCGGGAATCCGGTCTGGTAAGTCGTGATGCCGGAGACGGCCCAGTCGTTGAGCACCTTCCCGGCAAGACCGTTGTACTTTCTGGTTGGCAATTGCCAGTAGTAGCTAATTACGAATCGATGGCGTGCGTCGAAGAGAGAGAGCGAATTGTTATTGGCGCCGGGCAAGGGATTCAAAATCCCTTCGAAGCTGGAGGCCTCGTCAATCGACTTGCTGAACGTGTAGGCGGCTGTAAATTGCAGGCCGTGAGCGAAGCGCTTGTCCAAGGAAACCTGCAGCGAGTTATACGAAGAACTGGCTATGGTGTCCTGCGCAAAGACGCCAGTGAAGACTGGAATGCCGTCGGCCGGGCAGCCGTTGCCAGTTGTGGGATCGCACTGTGGCGACGAATACGGGCGCAAGCCGACGAAATTGAGAGTTTGGCCTGTGCCGGGGAGGATTGTACCGTTAGGCATATGGAAGTTGAAGCCATTGGGCACCGTCACCGAAAACGGTCCGTCTTCGATGAACGGCGCACAGGTAAGCGGACCCTCTATCGTATTGATGTCAAGGCAAGTTTGCGGGTTCGAGTAGTTGATGTCGTGCGTCGCCAGCAGGCGGTGTCCTTGCGATCCGACGTAGCCGACTTCCAGCTTCATGTCTTTCGTCAACTCGCGCTGGATGGTGAAGTTGTACTGCGCGGAATACTGTGATCGCAGATGCGGCTGGAAGTCGCCGTACAGATCGATCGGCTCGAACAGCCCCCAATCCTGAGCAGTGCTTCTTGCTGGAGTGACAACTCCGTGGAATGGGTTCGGATAAGCAGTCACTGGGTTCGAAACCGTACTGTCCTGCCCAAGAAACGGCAGGTTGAACTGCGTCTCGGAAAGCGTTGTGCTGCCTCCAAACGGCGGCTCCGCCCCGAACTGCGCAAGCACAAGCTGCTCGATCGGGTTATAGAAAAGCCCCCAGCCAGCGCGAATACTCGTCTTGCCGGAGCTCCCCGGACTCCAGGCGATCCCGATGCGGGGAGCAAACGCCTTGAAATAGGTTGAGGTCATGCCGGGAGGAACGCCAGGATCGCCCGGAACGACCAGGCCGATCGCATCCTGCGTCGTGCAATCGGTCGCACCTCCGCTGGGTGCCGTGTTCGCGCAAGGGTAGATCGTCGACGATTGGCCGGGACGGAAAGTCTCGACGTGCTGGGCCTTATCGGTAAGTGGGGTGTTCAACTCCCAGCGCAGTCCGTAGTTCAACGTAAGATTCGGCCTGATCTTCCAGCTGTCCTGCGCGAACAAGTAAAGCCCGGTGTTGCGTATATTTTCGCCTTGAGCCGAACCTTCTCCGAAGGTATCGGGAAGACCCAACAGGTAATTGGGATACAGGTTGGTCGCACCTACGTCGTTGGTGCCGCCCCCGTAATAGTTAAATTCTCCGTTCACGTTGTAGTAATAGAACTGATTGAACTGCTGACGACGAACATCCACGCCAAATTTGAGAGTATGGTTGCCCGAAATCTTAGTTAGGCTGTCCGCCCACTGGAAAGAATTGCCCGCCTGTGGAAGCTCCCCTTCCCAATCGTTGCCGAGCGAGAATCCTCCCGAAACGGCGATAAAGGGAAGACCCTCGCGGTTGGCGCCAAGATATGGATGTATGCCGTAGGCGTTGCCCGAAACGTCACCGTAAAAACAGGGCGCGGCACCGGTCACGGCCTTCTGCCAGTCGGGAGTCGGCGGGCAAGACTGCTGCACCAGGTTGGTATTCGCAGGATGTTGAAATGTCTCCTGGCCTTCGCGATTGTAGTTGAAGCGGAATTCGTTCACCGTATTGTTGCTGATTGTCCAGGTGTGAGTGATGTTCCACTGTTGGAATCGTTCCGCGACAATATCTCCGAAACCGGGGAGGTCGGCGCCAGCCAGTTCGAAGTTGGCGAATGGATTTAGCGTGCGATCGTCATTGAAATAGTAATAGACACTCAAGTTTTGCTTGTCATTCAGCCGATGGTCAATCTTGACGGTAACCTGGTCGCCGCGAACGGCCTCGGTCGGCACGGTGCTGACCAGAAAGCCGTCATTGGGCGGTGTCGGGACAAACTGCAGAAGATCGACGGCTGTGGGATCCATGCAGGCAAGGGGAATCTGGCTATTGGGAAAGATCTTGCTATACGCCACGTTATCTTTAATCTTCCCGCCGCCAATGGCCGTCACCGCGGCCTGACAACCCGAACGGGAAGTAAGAATTGATGAGTTGACCAAGGCTCCTGCAAACGGCGACGTGGCGACCGGATCGATATCGGAGAAATCCCCAACAATCTGGCCATTCACCAAATTCGTTGGAGACGGTCTCTCCTGAGAACTGAGCACGGTCACGGCCGGCGAAAGAATGCCTTGGCGAATGCGCCGACCTTCATAACTGGCGAAGAAAAACGTGCGATTCTTTATGATGGGCCCGCCCAGCGTTCCACCAAATTGGTTTTGGTTGAACTGCGGCTTCGCGCAAGGAAGACCATCCTCGGCTTCTGTGAGGCAATAGTCATTCGCATTCAGCACCTTATTGCGGAAGAACTCGTAAACGCTGCCGTGCAGATCATTTGTGCCAGACTTGGTCACCACATTTACGACCGAACCGGAGTTACGGCCGTACTCTGCGTCGAAGGTATTGGTGAGAACGCGGAACTCCTGAATGCTGTCCGGGGAGGGTTGAACGGTTGGCAGATTGGCAAAGAGGTCGTTGGCGTCGCCGCCGTTGACACTGAAATTGTTGGAACGCCCGCGGCCGCCGTTCACCGACACTGCCCCGGAGTTATCGCTGCCATAAACGAGGGAATTGCTGGAACCCACGGTGGACATGACACCGGGCTGCAATTGCAGAAGTTGATAAGTGTCGCGTGTGTTAAGGGGTAAGTTCGCGACCTGCCGGTTGTCCATGACGGCACCCAGTTGTGTGCTGGTGGTATCGACCAGGGGCGCTTCCGAGCTGACTTCAACCACTTCCTTGGTCTGGCCAACCTGCAACACGGTGTTGAAGGTCACAATCTGGTTCAGTTCGACGGTCACCCCTTTGCTGACGCTCGTCTTGAATCCAGCCAAATCAAAGGTGAGGGTATAGGCGCCGACTGGGACCTCCGGAAAACCGTAATCCCCGCTGCCGTTGGTTTGAGCCTCGCGACTGACTCCCGTCGCCTCATTCGTGGCCGTGACCTTCACGCCCGCCAAAACGGCTCCGCTGGGATCGGCTACGCGGCCGAGGATTCGGCCGCCGGTACCTTGCGCGAACATGAGTGTGGAGCAGATCAGGCACAGGCTCAGGACAATGAGCCAACGAGTCAACCGGGAAGGTTTCGGCAACGGCATGGACAGGTCCTCCAGATCTCCGTAGGGTTTCGGAACCGAATTTTCAAACGCAAATTTCAATCTTGTGCGAAATGCCAACCTTGCTATAATCGCGCAAGGTTAGAGACTCCGCAGCCCTCTGTCAAGCGGAAAAGTCCGGTTCCCGCAGCGCAACCAACAGGAAAATTTGAATCGCATGTCGAGAAACGAACAAGTCTATCTCAAAATCGGCGACGTGGCGCGGCTAGTGGGCATTTCTCCCTCCGGCATCCGCGGGTGGGAAAGTCTTGGCCTGACGCGGCCACAGCGCAGCAATGGCCGTTACCGTCTTTACACGAATGACGATGTCCGCCTGTTGAAGAAGGCGCGCTACCTGCGCAAAGTGCGCCGCTTGAATCCGCTGGCGATCGTCGAGACTCTGAAGCGTGAAGGCGCAATCAAGCCTCCCGCTAGCCATACCACGATCACGCTGGGATCCCGCCTTCGCCAATTGCGAACCAAGCGGCGGCTGAGTCTTGCGGAGGTGGCCGCCGGGGCTGGAATTTCCGTTGGATTCTTGAGCGCGATTGAGCGTTCGCAAATGAGCGCCTCGATCGGAACACTTCGCAGGCTAGCACGCTACTATCGCACCAACATCCTCGATTTTTTCGATCCGGCGGAATCGAATCCTCGATTGGTGCGACCGGCCAAGCGGAAAGTGCTCGAAGCCGGACCGGGCGTGCACATGGAGCTGCTCGCGTGGGGAAATACGGTCATGGAGCCACACCTGTTCCGCATCAAGCCTAATGCGGGCAGCGGCGAGTCGTACGCGCATGAAGGCGAGGAATTTCTGTTCGTGCTTCGCGGCGAACTGAAGATCTCGCTGGCGGACGACGAGTATCACCTGAAACGCGGCGACAGCTTTTATTTCGAAAGCGCGACACCACATCACTGGAAGAATCCTGGGTCGCGTGAGACCTGGGTGTTGTGGGTGAATACGCCGCCGACATTCTGAGTTCTTTATCTAATCGAGCTTGCTCTCGGCCGGCAACGGAGCGCCCAAATGCGCGAGGTGAGCATCGCCGGCGGGGGCATCCCCGTGATCGTAGGGGCGGAACAGGGCGGCGTAGAAAACGCCGAGAAAGAACACCACTACCCAAACCACAATGACTCCGTAGTTGCTGTACCAGGGATCCTGAGGAGAACGCGGCCACGCCATGTTAATGATGGCCAGGACGCCATAGACGAGCCCCGCCAGATTGACCGGCCAGGCCCAGACGCCTAGACGGAAGGCTCCGCTCGGCTTCCAGCCTTTTGCACGCGCCATCAGAGCCCCTAGAACAATCATCTGGAAGGCAACATAGATTCCCGTGGCGCTCGATACCACGATCGTCTCCACCATTTTCTTCAGAAACAAACCGGCAATCGCAATGAAGGCCGGCACAATTCCAGCAAACAGCAAGGCATTCACCGGAACCCGCGTGCGTTCGGAAATCGTGCTGAGCTGCTGGCTGCCAAAAATCATGCGGTCGCGGCCATAGCTGAACAACAGGCGGCTGGTGGCTGCTTCCAGACTGATGAGGCAGGAAAAGAATGAAACCATGACGACCGCGATGACGGCTCTCAGGCCGATTGGGCCAATGGCGGAGTTGAGGACGGTAACTACAGGGTCGGTATCGCGACCGGAGAACACGGCGTTCAAATCGGGGACCGCCAAGACGAAAGCTAGACAAACCAGCATGGCCGCGAAGCCACCAATGTAGATAGTCATGCGCATGGCCTTGGGGATGGCGCGGCCAGCGTCGGGAGTCTCTTCGGCAAGGTCGCCGCAAGCCTCAAAACCGTAGTAACACCACATCGCGGCGACGCTGGAGGCCAGGAATGCTCCGAGGTAGTGTCCGTTACCGAGGCCAAAGGTTTGGAAGAGGACGCCAAAGGTCTGATGGCGGGCGACGATTAGCAGATAGCCACCGACGACAATCGCGCCCAGCAGCTCGCAGATGAACCCGAACATGGCGACGCGAGCCAGTAGCTTGGTGCCGCTGACGTTGAGTGCGGTCGTACCGATTATCATGACCACGGCAATCGCAACTTCTCCGGCTTGGCCTACGCTCAAGCCCAGAAGCTGAGCCACGTAGGGAGCTCCTCCGACGGCAACGCCGGCGATGGTGCTGCACAAAGCCCACAGGTAAACCCAGCCTGCCATCCAAGCCCAACGCTTTCCAACGAGCCTTCGAGCCCAAGGATAGAGACCGCCAGCAATGGGGAACTGAGAGACGATCTCTCCGAACACCATGGCCACGAATAGCTGGCCAATTCCGACAAGCACGTAAGTCCAGAACATCGGCGGTCCGCCAGCGGCGAAGGCGATGGCGAAGAGGGTATAAACTCCGACGACTGGAGACAGGTACGTGAATCCGAGCGAGAAGTTCGACCACATGCTCATGGAGCGATCGAACTTGGAATCGTAACCGAGGGCTTCGAGCTGCGCTGAATCTCGGTCGGCTGCGGTCGTTTCTGGTTTCATAGGGAACCTTCTGAGATGCTGGTTCGAATGCTACTTTGAGGCCGTGAGGCAATCGAGCCTTTGCGTTTGTCGTTACTGGGCTGGCAAAACTCCGACTTGCCGCATGATCGTACCGGAATCGTAGAAATCGAGGCTGCGGGCAATCTTGCTATCGCGCACGTCGATTATGCTGACACCGCGGACCGTAAACTTCTTCCCGGTTTTGTAGATTCCTTTGTCGGTGCCGCTGAAGCTCCATTCGATGGTGCCATGGCCATTGGAAATGGATGCACGGAGCAACTTGAGTTGGAGGTCGGGAACGGCCTCGAATTCGTCGGCGGCGAACTTGCGAAGCTCGGCGCGGCCGTGACTGATCTCGCCGTAAGCTACGTCCTCGTAGAAGACATCGTCGGTGAAGACGGGAAGCATTTTCGCTGGATCGTGAGAATTCCAGGCTGCGATCCACTTGTCTGCTACGACGTTGGAATCATTTGCGGCTTTGGCGCTTAGGGAGACCGCAATAGCCAGGACAAGCATAGCGAATGCAGCAGCGGTTCGGAGGGCTTGTTTCAGGTTCATATTTGTTCTCTGATCTTCTTCCACCACAAAGTTGACGTGTTCATTAGGCGAAATTGCGAACACAACTGGAAAGATATGGCCCAAAAGTGAGCGGCCAAAAACTTTGCGAGATTATAGCAAGGTTGGGGATGAGCGCAAGCGGACTCGATCTCGGCGATATTTTCGCTGTGATCGGGGCGAGATACGTTTGCCTTTTTTATGGGCGATCCTGAGAACTGGTCCGTCCCTCCAAGACTTGAGTCGCTTTCCAATTTACCAGGCGCCGAAGCGCGCGGCTAAGGCAGCCCGTCCATACGGGGCTTGATGCAGTCGCACTTTGCTCCACCGGGATGCATGAAAGAACGAGTCATCACGCACACACGAAAGCGCTGCGGAATCCTTGCGAGCAGTGCTCGGTTGCACAAGCGAGGGCGGCTGTCTCTCCGTTCTAGCGCTTTTTACCGGCTGTCCTTCGCCGATGCGATCTTGGTCTCTAACTTTGAGTTTTTCCTCTGCCTCTATTTTGAGCTGTCCTCGGGGAGCAGGCCGCGGTACTTCATCATGGGCTCGACCGTCGGCTCTCCGCCGAACCATGCTGCGTACATTTTGCCGAGTTCTTCGGTGTTGCCGCGGGAGAGGACCATCTGGCGGAAGCGGTCGCCGTTGGCGCGGGTCAGGCCGCCGTGATCTTCGAACCACTGGTAGGCAGCGTCGTCGAGCATCTCGCTCCATAGATAGGCGTAATAGCCGGCTGCGTAGCCACCCAGCCAGATGTGCGCGAAATAGCTGGACCGATAGCGCGACGGCACCGCGCTCAACAGAAGATGCTTCTTGGTCAGCGCCTCGACTTCAAATTTGTCGGGGTTTTGCAGCGGCGCACTGGCGGCGAGCGTGTGCCACTGCATATCGAGTTCGGCGGCTGCAACGATCTCAGTCAGATCATAGCCACCGTTGAATTTCTCCGACTTCTTGATCTTGGCGACCAACTCGGCCGGCATGGGCGCGCCCGTCTGGTAGTGTTTCGCGTAGTGATCGAACACCGTTGGGTAGAGAGCCCAATGTTCGTTGAATTGCGACGGGAACTCGACGAAGTCGCGCGCCACCTGTGTACCGGAAAGACTCGGATAAACGGTATTGGCAAACATGCCGTGCAAGCCGTGGCCAAATTCGTGGAACATGGTGGTGACATCGCTGAAGCTGATGAGCGCGGGTTGGCCAGGGCCGGGCTTGGTGAAATTGGCGACGTTGAACACTACCGGAACGAGGCCGAGTAATTTCGACTGGTTCACAAAGACATCCATCCAGGCGCCGCCGTTTTTGTTGTCGCGCTTGAAGTAATCGCAATACCAGAGCGCTAGCGGCTTGCCGTCGGCATCGAAGACCTCAAATACGCGCACGTCGGGATGGTAGACGGGAATATCGGTGCGCTCTTTGAATGTAATGCCGTAGAGCTGGTTGGCAGCGTAAAAGACGCCGTTCTGCAAGACATTGTTTAGCTCAAAGTACGGTTTGATGGCCTCCTCATCGAGGTCGTACTTCGCCTTGCGAACCTGCTCGGCATAAAAGTTCCAATCCCAGGGTTGAAGCTGGAAGCCGCCTTTTTGGGCATCGATTACGGCCTGAATATCTTTGGCTTCGACGCCGGCTTTGGCGGTTGATCCCGGAACCAGCTCATCCATAAACTTGATGGCGGCTTCGGGATTTTTCGCCATCTGGTCTTCGAGCCGCCATGCACCATAGTTGGGGAAACCCAGCAGCTTCGCCTTCTGGGCGCGCAACTGAGCCAGACGAGAGATGGTATCGCGGGTGTCGTTCGCTCCGCCGCGCTCGGTTCGATTCCAGGAGTTTTCAAAAATCGTCTGACGCGTGGAACGCTGGCTCAGCGAGACCAGATCGGGCTGCTGCGTGGTGTTCTGCAAGGGGATGACGTATCCGTTAACCTTGCGGTCTTTGGCCGCTTCGGCGGCGGCATCCAGGCCCTTCTGGTTCAGACCCGCCAGCGCGTTCTTATCCGTGGTAACGAAGCCCGCATCTTTGGTTGCGGCGAGCAGCTTGGTGTTGAAGGCCTGCGAGAGTGTCGACTCTTCTTCGTTCAGCTTCTTGAGTTCGACCTTGTCGGCGTCGGAGAGTTTGGCGCCCGCGTGCAAGAACTGATCGTAATAGAACTGCACGAGGCGCAAGCCTTCCGCGTCCAGACCCAGCGATTCGCGCTGCTTGTAGATGGCGTCAACACGCTGGAAGAGCTTGGAGTCGAGGAAAATCGCATCCTGATGCGCGGCCAGCTTGGGCGCTTCAATTTCCTGAACTTTTTGCAGTTCGGGACTCAGGTTGGCACCGGTGACGCCGCCGAAGACCTGCATCACGCGGTTGAAGAGCTGGCCCGATTTTTCGAGCGCCACAATCGTGTTGTCGAAGGTTGGAGGGGCTGAATCATCGGCAATCGCCTTCACTTCCGCTCGTTGCTGCGCCATGCCGGCTTCAATGGCGGGCTGGTAATCGCTATCCTTGATTTTGTCGAAGGGCGGGGCTTGAAACGGCAATGTACTGGCCGCATAGAAAGGGTTGCTGGGGCCGAATTCGTCATTCGCTGCCAACGCCGGAATAGTAGTGGAACCGATCATCAAAATACCAGTAAGGATAGAAACTCCTACCTGCAAAAATACCATTTTTCCTGCGTCCTTCGTGCGCTTACACATATTCCCTCGCTTCCGAATTGATCCCTAAAGAAATTGAATCGCCCGATGGGGCAGTCGCGTTCGTCAGTTTGCCCGGAGATGAACAATCGAAGGAGCCATCGGATACGATTTCGGCCGGCGTATGTTCGTCGACCCACGATTGTAAAGGACGTGGCAGGGAGTTTGAAGTGAGCAAGGAGGGTTATTTCGAGGCCGGGGATTCATGAGTAATTTACGAACTTCCGCCCAACGGCTCCTCATCTCATTTCCAACATAGTAAAGTGATAGTAGACCGCATTTCAGGAAGGATCCTTTTTGAGTTTGAGTATTCGCAACATCGCCATCATCGCCCACGTGGATCACGGCAAAACCACGCTGGTGGACGCCATGCTGCAGCAGAGCGGCACTTTTCGTTCTAACGAACACCACGTCGAACGGGTCATGGACTCGAACGAGCTGGAGCGGGAGCGCGGGATTACGATCCTGGCCAAAAACACGGCCATTTTCTACCACGACGTCAAAATCAATATTGTGGATACGCCGGGGCACTCCGACTTCGGCGGAGAAGTGGAGCGCGCGCTCAAGATGGTGGACGGGGTGATGCTGCTGGTGGACGCCAGCGAAGGTCCGCTCCCGCAAACGCGCTATGTGCTCGGCAAGGCGCTCGAAGCCAAGCTGCCGCCGATCGTGGTCATTAATAAAATCGATCGCGCCGATGCGCGCGCGCAGGAAGTGCTGAACGAGATCTACGACCTGTTCATTGACCTTGACGCCAAGGAAGAGCAGCTTGATTTTCCCGTGCTGTACACAAATGCCAAGACGGGCACGGCTTCGACTGATATGAAGGGCGGCGAGAATTTGCGGCCGCTGTTCGATGCGATTCTGAAGACGATTCCTCCGCCGCAGGGGGACGCGACGGGACCGCTGCAAATCCTGGTTGCGAATCTCGACTACAGCGATTACCTGGGGCGACTGGCGATTGCCCGCGTGTTCAACGGCAAGATGTTTACCGGCGAAGATGTGGCGATCGCGAAGCTGGACGGCACACTCCACAAGACCAGGATTACGAAGCTGTTTTCGTTCTCCGGCTTGAAACGGACCGATATCACCGAGACGGAACTGGGGGACATCGTGGCGGTTGCGGGGGTCGAAGGGATCACGATTGGCGAGACGATTACCGATGTTGAGAATCCGGCGCCGCTGGCTCATATTGCGATTGATGAGCCGACAATCGCGATGCTGTTTACGATCAATACGTCTCCCTTCGCGGGCAAGGATGGCACGTATGTGACTTCGCGCAACCTGCGCGAGCGGCTCGAAAAGGAATTGCTGACCAATGTTTCGCTGCGGGTGGAAGACACGGGCACAACCGACTCATTCAAAGTTCTCGGACGCGGAGAATTGCAGCTTTCCATTTTGATCGAGATGATGCGACGCGAAGGTTATGAGCTGATGGTCGGGAAGCCGGAAATCGTGACCAAGCGGATCGATGGGAAGCTGATGGAGCCGGTGGAACATCTTACGGTGGACGTTCCGGAGGAGTTCATCGGCGTTGTGATGGAGCAGCTGGGGTCGCGCAAGGGCGAAGTCGCCAATATGCACAATCACGGCTATGGGCGCGTGCGCATTGAATTCCGCGTACCGAGCCGCGGCCTGATTGGGCTGCGCAGCCAGTTGCTTACGGACACACGTGGCACGATTGTGATGAATGCGCTGTTCGACGGCTACACCGAATGGCAGGGCGAGATACCGCATCGTTTGACGGGCGCGCTAATTGCCGACCGGAGCGGTCTTTCAACTGCGTATGCGCTTTGGGGATTGCAGGAGCGCGGCGAGCTGTTCGTGGGCCCCGGCGTAGAACTCTACGAGGGGATGATCATCGGTGAGAACGCCAAGGACACCGATCTGGACGTGAATGCGGTTCGCGAAAAGAAGCTGACCAATATGCGGGCCTCGACGGCGGATGAGGCGATCCGGCTTGTGCCTTTTCGCCAGCTTAACCTGGAGCAGGCGATTGAGTTTATTGCGGAAGACGAGTTTGTCGAGGTGACGCCGAAATCGCTGCGGCTGCGGAAGAAAGTTCTGCAATCGAATAAGCGGAAGAAGAGCTCGATGGCGGCGGTGGAAGAAGGCTGAGGACGTGACGCGTGGGAAAGGTGCCCGCGCAACCGCCGGCGAGGGCGCCGGCGCTTCCTGTTGGCTCGAGGCTGCTGTCAACGGCCGAGAAATTTGCGGGGAGCTTTATTCCGTGCCCCAAGTGGGCAAACGGCACGACCCGCAATCGCATGCGTCGCCTCGACTATCAGGAAGAGCGCTTGGGAAAATGAAGGCTGCTAGCCGGCCACTTACCCATCGCTACTTGCTCTCCAATCACGACTCCCGGAATACAATTCCACAATCAGTGGGCTCGATGAGGAGGGGGGTAATGACTCTCGACCGAGGCGCTTTCGGACCAATCCTGACAAGTTCTGCGCGCACCGCGATTGCAGCGGCGGCATCGTTTCTGATCGCGCGGCTCTCGGGGCTGCCCGAAGCGTACTGGGCGGCAATTCTCACGCTCGTGATCATGCAGTCGACGCTGGGGGCGGCTTTGAAGATTTCCGGGGAGCGCTTCGTTGGCACACTGCTCGGGGCCATTGGAGGCGGCTTGCTAGCCAGGTTCCTTCCACAAGCGTGGTGGGTTTTCGGCGCTGGCGTGTTTCTTCTTGGGATTGTCTGCGCGCTTTTCCGTCTGCAAAATTCTTATCGCTTTGCGGGAATCACGCTGGCCATCGTTATGCTGGTTCCGCGTATATCGCCGCCGTGGGTTATCGCCTTGCACCGCTTCATCGAGGTTTCGATTGGAATCGTCGTGGGGCTTGCGATCACGGCGATCTGGCCAGAACCTGTCCCGCATGCAGGCTGATTCCGGGGAAAGCAGTGAGTTTTGCGGGCAGTCTTTTCAGGGTTTGATTCCACTAAAATGTTTGCGTGGGGTGAACTCACGGTTATGGCCTCCAATGAGCCGGAGTCGAATCCGAGCGGCGTTCGCGTCGCCGTGGTGGGCGTGGGTAACGTGGGCGCCACGTATGCCTTTGCACTGCTGCTGAATCGGCTGTGTTCAGAAATCGTATTGATCGACGCGAACCGCGCCAAGGCTGAAGGCGAGGCGATGGACCTGAATCATGCCGTGCCTTTTGCCCATCCCACTCGCATTTGGGCTGGCGATTTTTCGGATTGCGCGGGCGCGGCGATCACCGTGATTGCCGCGGGGGCGGGACAAAAACCGGGCGAGACCAGACTGGATATCGCGGCGCGCAATGGCGAGATATGGCGGCACATTGTCCCCCAGATTGTGCGGCACAATCCTGAGGGCATCCTGCTGGTGGCCACAAATCCGGTGGATGTGCTTACCTACGCCGCCTTGAAACTCTCCGGATTCCCGCCAAAGCGTGTAATCGGGTCGGGAACGATTCTTGATACGGCGCGTTTTCGATACCTCCTGAGCGAACATTTCAAAATCGATGCCCGCAGCGTGCACGCCTTCATCATTGGCGAACACGGGGACAGCGAGGTGCCGGTGTGGTCGCTGGCGAATGTGGCGGGGATGAAACTCGAGGAGTTCGGTGGGCTCGAGGGTGAACCAATCAGCTCGGAGAATATGCATAATATTTACGAGCAAACGCGGGATGCGGCCTACCAAATCATCGAGCGCAAGGGCGCAACGTATTATGCAGTCGCGGCCGGGTTGATCCAAATCACAGCGGCGATACTGCGCAACCAGAACACCGTGCTTTCGGTATCCACGTGGTTCGACGAATATTGCGGCATTCGCGATTTGTGCTTCAGTCTGCCGACGGTCATCAATTCGGGTGGGGTAGCCCGCGTCTTGCGGGTACCGTTGGACGCAACAGAGAAAGAACAACTGCGCAAGTCGGCAGAAGTGCTGAGGTCAACGATCGGGACGCTCGGGCTTTGGACGCGCAGGTTTGATGGGCGAGCGTGAAGGTTGTAAACTCAAGCAGTTGGGTGCGCGCCCGTAGCTCAGCTGGATAGAGCGGCAGCCTCCGGAGCTGTAGGTCGGGAGTTCGAATCTCTCCGGGCGCGCCAGATTTCCGCAGGTTATCGCAGCGATTTGCCGTACGTTGGTAACCGACGAGTTCCCCCTAAAGTCAGTTTGACCAGCGCCGATGATTCTCAACGTGACCGCGAATAGGTCCTTCGCAGGGCCTGCTCAGCAAGGTCAGGAGAATCGCAATGTCCACGTCAGCTATTTCCAGTTCGTCGATCTACCAGGAACTTCAGACTTTCTATCAAACCCGGCAATCCGACCTGCAGGCGCTGGGTTCGGCTCTGAAATCAGGCGACTTGAACGCGGCCCAGCAGGCGTACAGCCAGCTTGTTTCGCTGGGGCAGAGTGGGCCGTTTGGCAGCACGCAGCCGTTCCAGCGGTCCGACCGCGCCAGTGACTTTCAGGCCATCGGGCAGGCCTTAACGTCTGGAGATCTGGCCAGCGCGCAGACCGCATTCGCAAAATTGCAACAGACTCTTGGGAAGGCGCAAAGCACCACGGTGCCGGGGTCGCTTGCCTACACCGTAAACCTGAGCAGCGCTTCGACCGGCGGTACGAGCAGTGGTTCGAGCGGCAATTCGACTAGCGGCTCAGGCAGCGGTTTGAGCACCGGTTCGACTTCCGGTTCGACTTCTGGAACGTCCGGCACTACGGGCACCGAGTCGATCTACCAGCAGCTTCAGGATTTCCGCTCGACGCGCAAGACCGACCTTCAACAGCTTGGGCAGGCGCTCTCGTCGGGCGATTTGACGACCGCGGCCCAGGACTACCAGGACCTGGTCACGCTTGGACAGCAAGGACCGTTCGCGAGTGGTGGGGCGTTCGAGCGTTCCGACCGCGCTCAAGACCTTCAAGCCATCGGCCAGGCCTTGCAGTCAGGAAGTCTGACGAGCGCGCAACAGGCTTACGCCACGCTGGAGGGCACGTTCGCCGGACAAAGCGGCACGGGCGGCCAAGGCGGGGGAGCCCACATCCATGTTGGGTCCGGTGGCACTAATAGCTCGGGCACAACGGGCGTCTCCGAGATCGTCATCAACATTGGAGGCACGGGTTCCGCGACGCCGCAAAGCTCCAACGGCTCGGAACTCGTAGTGAATCTGCCCGCACCCACGAGCACAGGATCGCCGGAAGAAATTCAGATCAATCTCGGCGGGTCCAGCGGCTCTTCAAACCAACTGACAGTCGAGGTCGGCCAAACCCAGGAGCAGAGTGGAAACTCGGGCGAGCAGGTCACGATCAATCTCGCGCAGGCGAACAACAGCGAAAATATTGTTCTTAATCTGTTTGGAGCAGGTTCGACTACGCAACAAGCCCAAGGCAGTTCCCTGAACGTTCAAGGGTAGGTGGCATCGCCTCCTCGTCGCGCTACGCTGCCACTGTGCGGCGTGGCGCTTTTTTGTCCGATCAGTTGGAACGTCCGGCCGCCGTCGGCCGCCCTCCAGGCCCGGATTGCATCCGCTTTCTCGGCTGGAATGCGCGATTAGAAGGTAACGCGCACTCCAAACTGCAGTTGGCGGGGAGCGCCATTGGCGTAGGTTCCGGAGCCGGGCAGGACGCGGTCAAGCCGCGAGGTGCAGAGACTGGCGGAACTGCCGCAGTATCCGGGCACCGTCGAGTTGTTCAGGGAAGTGCCTGGCGAACCATCGAGTATGCCACTCAGTTGCGCTCCCGGACCCCCGTAGTTGGCGAGGTTGAAGGCATTGAAGATGGTAAAGATGGGCTCAATTTTGGCTCGCTCTCCAAGGGCAAAGGGCCAACTCAGGCGCAGATCGACCGTCTTGAACCAGTTTTCGGCGGCCCAGCGTCCCGGCAAACCACAGGCCGGCGACGGTGGGGAGCACGATGAAATGTAGGGGGCCACAGCCCCCAGCTTTGATAGTTGATCGGATCTGAAAAGTGCCGAACTGACCAAGGCGAAGCCTGCGGGCGTAAGATTGCCGCCCTGGCTCTGGTTGTAGGAGGCGATGGCCTTGTCCACGTTGGTGGGCGAATATTTGCCGGTGCTGCCAATGTAAGTGCCATTCAGAATGTCGCCCACGGTGCCGTCGCCGCTGAGATCGCTGCGGAAGATTTCTCCGGGCACACCGCCGCCGTTCAGTTGGGGGACGGACACGGTCAACGGAAGGGGCGATCCTAGCAGCGTGATGATCGAAAGACGTGGCCCGTGCGGCATTTCGACGGTCGGACTAATAACAATCTGGTGCGTGCGATCCAGGCCGGAGGATCCGAAATGTCCGAGGTGGGGACGCAGGTAATCTTCGGCGACGTTGAGGATGGAATAATCTCCGCCGGCGCCGCTGGGCTCGGCAATGTTGCTGCGATAGCGCGACAGAGTGTAGGAGATGCCCACGTCAATCTTCTGTACGCGGCGCAACGGATTCACCGCGCTGGTCGTGTGATAGGCGAAGTGAATGGCTTGGTACTGCGAGCGCCCGCTCGGAAAGTACATGATGTTCGAACCCACCGCTGGATTTGCGCCACCGAATGAAGCCTGCATTGGCTTTCCCGTAGTCTTGTCAATTTTGCCCAGAGCCGAACACGGAAAAGGACCACAAAACGCATTCGAGGAATCGAGTCCTTGCCCGGCGAAATCTACAATACTAGCGGTGGACACGTTGCTCAGGTAACAATCCACGGCTGCCTGAGAACCGTTCGGGCCGGGTCCGGCGAAGGTGGCCGGGGCGCAAGGGGCGGAGGCGGCCAACAAAGTATTGTTGATCGCTGACAGTTCGGCCGCGTAGGTATTCTGCGTCACATCGAGATTGTCACCGTTGTTCAGGAGGGCGGAATCGCCGACGTGATTGGTGTCAATGCCAAGCGGGAACTGCGTACCCAGTTCGCGCACGTAGTCGACGGAGAAAACGCTGCGTTCACCCATCTGGCGCTCAAGGCCCGCGCTCATGTGGACAACGCGCGGCGTCTTGAAGCCGGGGGCCAGCATGCCGCCAAAATCGGCCAGGCTGTTTTGCAGCGAGTAAACGTTCGGAGCGTTGTTGGCGATGCCCGACTGCGTGGTAAGGAAATTTGACTCTAACTGTTGGATCAGGCCTGAAACGTTCCCGATCGGCTGTCCGCAGATGCCCGATGCTATATCCACTCCATTGACGGAGCTGACAACCGAGCCATCTGGGAAAAGTACGGACCCTGTCGGGCAAAGCGTCAGACTGCGGTTGTATTGGCCGTTCGCCAGGCGGTTGATGCGGTCCTGATATGTATTCTGGAGCAGGAAGTTGTCGAAGAACATCCCGCCGTTGGCGCGGACCACGGTGCGCCCGTTGTGTCCCGGATCCCAGGCCACACCGAACTGGGGGGCGAAATTCTTGAGCGGGCGGAGAATACTCCCGGTAACGAGGGGCGGAATGTATGCACCGGTAGGGGGGAACTGAGCAAACTGATTGAGCTGCGGAATGGCGGCCAGATCGCTGTCAGTGCGCCCGGTGTCGAACACATAGTTCACGCCAATGGTGACATTCACGTTCGGAATTACATTGAAGGTGTCGGCGGCGTAGCCTTCGAAGCGATAGTCAGAGTGCCCGCCCGTGTTCCGGTTGAAGGCCGAGTTCTCGCTAAAATTTCCCAGGCCGTTGTAAATTGTGAAGGTGCCAACGGGATAGTTGAGCGGATTGTCCGCAGCGCCGCGCGGGTCGCCAGGGTAGAGCGGCAGCAGAGCAGGATTGTCGTTGATGGCCGTAATCGTGGCCAGTCCATTGGAACTCGTTACCGACGGACCGTTCGAGCCGAGTGGAAAATAATCGCCCTGGAGGATGTGGTGGAAGGCTCCTCCGAAGCGAAGCGTGTGATTCACCTTATAGAGCGTGCTGCTGTCCCAGCGAGCGAACAGGTCGCGCTGAATCGTTTGTCGCGGACCGGCAGTGGTAGGACCCAACGAAAACGAGCCGATCTGCATACGGAAGGGTGCGGAGGGCAGAACCGTCGAATCGCCCAGATCGGGAGTAATCGCATTCACGAATTTCTGGTAGCCGAAGCGAGCACTGTGGACAAACCTTCCACGATTCCAATCCAGGCCGAAGGCAGCGGAAGGCACGTTGATCTGATTGCGCCACATCGACAAGCTGTTCTCGGGGCCGACCAGATTGGCGTTGTCATAGCCGAGGCGGACAAAGATTTTCTTGTCCTCGTTCAGGTTGTAATCCAGACGCGCCGTCAGCATGTTTTGACGAAAATAGGCGCTTTGCAGGGCGGTTGAGTTGAAGACGGGGGATCCGTTTCCCGAAGGCAAAATCAAGTCCTGGGTCATCATCGGCTGGCGCCCGTCTTGCTTGGTACGCTCGCCGCCGAGGAAGAAAAATGCCTTGGCTTTGGCCAACGGTCCGCCGACCAGCGGGCCGCCAAGTCCAAACCCATATTGTTGGCGGCTGTAATCGGAATTCCCAGCCGGAAAGCCTGCGAGACCCAGGAACTGGTCGCGCAGATTGCCGAACAGGTCGCCATGCCAATTGTCGCCACCGGATCGGGTCGCAATCCGCACCGATCCGGTCGCATTCAAGGACTGAAAGACCTCAGGTGTGGCACGGGAAACAATCACTTCGCGAACCGCATCGATGGGCAGGCTGGTCGTGGCAGCACCATTCGTTTCATCCATCGCTTCGATTTCATCAATGTCGTAGTGCGTGTTTCGTCCCAGAGCACTATCGATGGAGAGCGACTGAAACCCGCTCTTGGCGGGACCATAGACGGCCCCATCCACCACGTGCACACCGGGAAGAAGTTCGCCGGCGCCCAGGTAGTTGCGGCCATTGATTGGTTGTTGGTCGGGCGCATCGCCGGCGAAATGGCTCTCCAGTCGCGCCGGACCGGGATTGATCCAATCGAGCTTGAAGTTGACGGTAGCGGAGGCGCCGCCAGTCACAGTCACTGTGGTCTCGGCGGGCAGGAGGTCGCGACCGTCCACGTGGACGAGGTAGACGCCCGGAGGCAATTGCTCGGTAACATACGCGCCGTCTTGGCCGGTGCGCGTCACTCCTCGGGTATCGGTAGCAGACGAGATGTAAGAGATTCGCGCGCTTTCAACCGCGGTACCGTCTTCACTCCGTACCGTCCCCTGGATGGTGCCGGCATTCGGATTTTCTGAAGCCGCCTCCTGCGCCCACAAGGAATGGCTGAGCATCGTCGACGTGGACGAAGTGAGCAGGATAAAGAAAACGGGCAGAGAACGCCGAAAATGGGATCCAGACCAATCGAACAAAGCGCCACTCTCCTGGGAGCAGAAATCTCACTAGAAGCGGAAACGATCCTGCGTCTAAAGGCCTTGAGTTTCCACTGAAATGGAATAGGACAGTTTACTAGATGCGGCCAGGGAACCGGGGTGCTGTCTGCGTTTTTTGGAAAGGCACGCCAGGTGGCCCCGAATGACGGGGGATTCCTGGGGCGCTGGCCTACCACGACCCCTTTACCGTGTAGTAGCCAGCCCGGTTTCGCAGCTCGAACGGGCCACCGGCTGGGGCGTTCAAAAGATTGACTTGGATTCTCCGGAACTCCGAATCAGAAAAGCGTTGGGAAGGATAATACGCGAGCAAGTACTGGGTGCGGAGTTCGTCACTAATTTTGCGAAAAGCTTCGTCGAGCTGAACGGCAGAGGTCGCGTAGTAATACTTGCCGCCGGTGTCTTCCGAAATCTGGATGAGCGCATGCTCGCCGCCCGTGTCACGTCCGGCGCTGGCTTCAATGGGCACGATGATGACGCTGTAGATCAGAGCTTCGGACTCCTGCGCCGCGCGCAGCGCTTCCTTGTAACTCACCTGGCTGACGGTATCCCCGCCGTCGGTGATCATCACCATCACTTTTCTGCCTCGCCGGCGGCCAAGGGCCTGCGATCCGAGAAAAATCGCATCGTACATCGCCGTCGCCGAGCCATTGCGAATCCGGTCGATGCCGGCGTCGATCGCTTTCAAGTCGGAGGTGAACGGCACGACCTCACGCACTTCCTCACTGAATTTGTATAGCGCCAGTCCGTCCTGGGGACGCAGGATTGCGTGTGCGAATTTGCGAGCCGACATTAATTCGAGAGGCAGGTCTTTCCTGGTGCTCAGGCTGGTGTCAACGGCGAGAACAATCGAAAGCGGCAGCTCTGACTCGCGGCTGAAGACGGCAATTTTCTGTTCCTTACCATCCTCCTTAAGCAGGAAGTTGTCTTTGGCAAGGCTGCCCACGGGCGCTCCGTGCGCGTCCGTCACCGTCACGAAGACGTTGACCAATTTGACGTCGACTTTGAGAGTGGTTGCGGAATCTTGCGCCGATATCGTAGGCGCAGTGGCCAAAGCCACCCCCAAAACCAGCGAGAAAAGTCGCACGCCCGGCCAGAACTGTTTCATTGAAAGGACATTCATTTGGATGCGGGGTGTGGCCCCATTGTGCCGCCCGGCCGGGGAATTTCTTCGGGAAACGGTTCCCCGTCGGCCCACACGGCTCCGCCCTCAAAGTACTCTTTCTTCCAGATCGGAACAGTCTTCTTTAGCGTATCGATGAGCCAACGGCAGGCCTCAAATGCGGCTGCGCGATGTTCGGAAGAAACCACGATCAGCACGCTGGTTTCGCCAATCTGCAAGCGCCCCAGGCGATGCAGGATCGACACGCCGCTTACGGCAAAGCGTCCGCGGGCCTGCTCCGCCAGAGCATGCATTTGTTTTAGCGCCATGGGTTCGTAGGCTTCGTAGTCTAAGTAGAGCGTGCGCCGCCCACGCGTGTGGTCGCGCACGATGCCTTCAAAAACCAAGGCCGCACCGTCTTGTGGGCGCTTCAGGCGATTGAGCACCGCAAGCGTTTCGATCGGCTCCTTGACGATCACGACGGCACCTCGCTGAGAAAGGGCTTCGGGCGCACCTCCGCTCACAGGCGGGAGCAAACCGACCTCATCTCCGGCAGCAAGTGTCCGGTCGGCACGCGAATACTCCTGGTTCACGGAAACGGCCAAGGTGGAGAGGATGGGTTCAACCTGCGGGAATCGGTCTCTATAGCGCGCCAGCAGATCGTCCACACGCGCGCCTTCGGGGAGATCGAGGACCTCGCTGGGGTGGCCTACCACACTCTTCAGGATTCCAAATAACAGCACGCGGATCTGCATTGAATTCGTTGAAAACGCCGCCCAGAAAGGTGAGAAATGGCTACTGCAACAGTGTAGCAAGCCGTCGCCAGGGGACGTGTACTTCCGTGCAGTGAACCGACAGGCTGACGAGCGTTCAAATGACTACGGTAATCGTGCATTCGTTGAATATCCGTCATACGCTTAATACCAAAGTTCGATTCGTAAGAGGAGGCTGTTATCTCGAACGCCGCTCAAATCGACGCAGGCCGCGGCGCGTCCGCGCAGGCTTTCCTCCACAGTCTCAACATCCTCATTAAGTACACGCGACTGTACGGAACCAACCACAAACGCACAGAGGGCCAGTTTGAGACGGCCTGGCGCGAGTTGCAGCAAGCTTTGCCCAAGAGTGGAGACACCGGTTTTGTGCTGGGGGTTTCCGACAACAAGCTGCTGATCGACGGCATTCCGGTCGAAGCTGGGCAAGCGGAGCGAAGTTTCGCACAGTTGCTGACCGCTGCCGGACTGTCCAGTATTTTGTTCTCAAGCAAAGTAACGCTGGAAGACTTTCGCCACCTGGTGCGCGCGTTTGCCATGGGGGGCTCCAAGGCCCAGGATTTCGCCAAGCAGATCAAAGAAACACTCGGCGCCAGCGCGGATTCGTCGATCCGGATCAACGAAGTAAAATTTATTGCCGCCGATCCCGCGACCGGGGAAATTTCTATCGCGGCACAACTTGCCGCCCAATCGCTCGGCCCGGAGTTCAAGCAGTGGCTCAACGATCCGCAAAAGCTCCTGCAGTTGATTGCAGCGGCACAGGGAGCCAGCGCCGGAGGATCGGGTGAACCTGGGGGAGCTCCTTTAGGGTCTGTGCCCAGCGTTCCTATACCCGGCGGTACGGGAGGAACGGGCACAGGAAAGGCCTGGAGTGGTGGCGTCGTTCCCTTGCAGGAGGAAGAGGTCCTGCAAACTATTCGCCTGCTCACGCATTTCGGGCAAGCGATGCAGGAACCGAACTCCTCGCAGGAAAATCTCAAGGTCGAACTCGGAAAAGCCTCCGAAGGCGCAAAAATCAATCTAGCGCATTTGCTGGAAAGCCTGGCGGCACAGACCGCGAAGGACGCGGACCCCGAGGCCGCCGACACACCGCTGCTGATGAAGGCGGCGGAGAGCATGGCGATCAAGTATGCGTTGGATCGCTACCAGCGGGGCGATGTCAAGGTGAATGCCGTCCACGAGATGATGGAGAACATGAGCCGGCAAATGGACACGCTGCGCCAGATTCTGCGCGTCCAGGAAGACAAGATGTCAAAGGCCGGCATACTGGTCGAGTCGCACGCCGACATTCTCGACCGCATGTTCTGGGCGGAGATTCCGGAAGCCGGAAAGAAAAGTGTACTGCTGTCCAGCGAAGCGGCTTGCGTGCCGCCCCGCAACATCCGCCAGTTCGTCGAACTTCTGTTCGAACGGGAGGATTTCGAGGTTGCTACTAAAATCCTCGCAAACTACTGCGGCTGTATCGAATCGAAGGAAGCCGAGCCCCGGCGCAAAACGACTCTCGGATTGGCACAACTTGCCGACCTGTACGCGACCGCGCCTCTCGATGTCATGCCGAACGCCATCGCCATGATCGGGGAACAGCTGGCTAAGGAAAACGACCCTGAAATCCAGAGCCTCCTAAGCGCCGCCTTCGCGCGCTTTGGGCAGGAGGCGTGCGCCCGGAAAAAGTACCGGTCCATTGCGGAACTCTGCGTTTCTTTCGAGAGAATCGAGCCGCAACGTCCGGCGCTGGCGGCCGACCTGCGCTCGCGGGTGGGTGTCGAGAATCGCCTGCCGGAGATCATCGAAGAGGCCATCAACATCGAACAGGTGCCCGAGGAACTAGTTCATGTTCTTCAGCAGCTGCCCAGAGATTCCGTCGAACACCTCTCCGACCGCTTCTTCCGCGCCCAGAAAAGGGAAGAATGCGACCGCATCGTGGAATTGGTTGGGGAACTCGGGTCGACGGGAATCAGCGAACTTCGCGACATGCTGCGCAGTGGGCAGCCGCGGCAAGCTTCGTCGACCGTGGGGCTGCTGAGCCGTCTGAATGTCGGCCTGCTGCTCGAATTTCTGCCCGGGCGCATGAGCGAGTTAAACCGCTTCTATCAGGATGTTGTCGTACGCCAGATCGCTTACGGCGCCGCTCCCGACCGGGGGCGCACGTTGCTCGAGTTGCTGGAATTGCTGGATTCGTTGATTCTGCCTGAAGCTATCGACGAGATCGGTATGAGCCAGGACCGCAGCGCCAGCGCTAGTCTAATCGCCCTTGCTACCATCGGCGAAACCCGGTCTCGTCCGCCGTTCGTGCAGCTCAAGGCGATCGAGTCGCTGGGGCGCCTGCGTGAAACTGAGGCTGTCCCGGTTTTGCGCAACATTGTCGAAGAAAAGAAAATGTTTGGGTACGCGCAGCACCGCGAACTGCGGATCGCAGCGATCCAGGCGTTATCGAAGATCGATCCGCGCTACGGAACACAGGCATTGACCGACAGCGGGCTTGAGACCGGAGAAATTTCCGTCGCTCCGCTTGAATCGACACCGGTGTGCCCGTGGGTCCGCCAGCGCCGCTACGAGCGGATCATTCTGCCGCGTACGCTTTCCGCGACACTCTCCAGTTCCTGGGGAAAGTCCAACATTGTGATGCGTGAGATGAGTTTGGGCGGAGGCATGGGTACGCGCTCCGACAATCTGCGGGTTGGGTCAGAAGCCAACGTCGAAATCTCGCTGGGCGTCAAGAAGATTCGCGGGCAGGTGCTGCTGCGCCGCGCGCGGGTGAATGAAATCGGCTTCGAGTTCGTCGCCATGGACCTCGATAGCCGCTATCGCCTGCGGCGAGTGCTGGTCGAAGCTCTCCAACGGTCCCCCGAGAACCGTACGCCGGACTGGGATGGGGATCGCAAGGTGTAGCGTTCCACCTTCAATAGCTCAACAAAAAAGCCTCTGCGCGAGCAGAGGCCTTTTGTTGCAGTCCAACGCTGTTCAAGCAACTTTGACGAAGATAATTACCAGCGTGAACAGCACCAGCGACTCGATAAACGCGAGTCCAAGAATCAGCGCTACCTGAATGCCAGCGCGAGCTGCCGGATTGCGTCCAAGGGCTTCGCAAGCCGAGGAAGCAGCGCGCCCCTGGCCTTGCGCCGCCAAACCGGCGGCGATGGCGATCGCGAAACCGGAGGTAATTGCCACCCAGTTCGTCCCGGCGGCTGCGGCTGCGCCGGTCTGGGCGAACGCCGGAACGGCAAAAATCGAACATAACAACATCAACAGAGCCAACATCATCATTTTCTTCATTTTGTTTTTCTCCTTATAAGTGCCGCCAGTGGGTGGTTGACGCCGTGCCCTTTGGACCGGCGCCCTCACGCTGGAGGCAACTGTCAGTTACCAGGTCTCAGGTCTCAGGAAAAACGCCTGCGAGCCTGCGATTTTCGTGAGACCTGACACCGAGGACCTGAGACCTTCTTCTAGTGCTCGTGCGCGACCGCCTCGCCCAAGTACACGCAAGCCAGCAGCACGAAAATGTACGTCTGAATGAACGACACGCCGATGTGCAGTCCTTCAAACAGAATCGGTAAGCCCAGCGGGACGAGCGAGAAAAATACGAGTGTCACCATTTCGCCCGCGAACATGTTTGCGAAAAGACGAACGGTGAGCGACAGGACGCGAGCCAAGTGACTGAAAATTTCAATCGGAAAAATCAGAATCGGCAGGCCGATCCGCACGACCAGCGGCATCCCTTCCTGGGGTCCGATGAAGTGTTTCACATACCCGAAACCGTTTTCGCGGAGGCCGGCAACGTGATAGTAGAACCACGTCAGCAAAGCGCAGCCCAAGGGCACGATCGGCACAGCGGTCGGTGATTCCAATCCCGGAACCAGCCCGATTAGATTGCAACTCAGAATGAACAGCCCGAGCGCCGTCAGGTAGGGGACGAACCTATCCGAATGATGGCCGATGATTTCGTGCGCCAGGCCTTCGATGAATCCGTTAATGCCCTCCATGGTGTGCTGCAGCGCGCCGGGGCGCTCCACTGAAAGCCGCATCCGTACGGCAATGAACAGGATCGTGAGCAGCAGCACGACCAGGATTTCCATGGCGACGGAGTTCGTGATCGGCGTGGCGGGATGCTTGGGATGAACGTGCAGCGCCTGAAGCAGCGCGGTTACGGTGGGGCCGAACAGATGATTTAAGAATGCGGTAAAAGTCAGTTGTTCCATGAATGAAGCCAGTTCCTAGGATTGGCGGCCGAAGGCTGCAAAAGCTTCGAGCGCCGCCTCGATCATCATGGCTGCTACGGGCAAACAAAGACCCCACAGAAAGCCATGGAAGGCCAAGGAAGAACCTTTGAATATAGCATACGCAACGCCGCCAACCAACCCGTAACGCAGGAGAAATCGAAGCACAATCCGGCCGCCTTTTTCCTGGCTTTGGCGGTTCACGATGCGGTCCGCTAGCGCCTCGACGCTGCGTTGCAATGCACGGAAGTTTATGCAGGAAATCGCGGCTCCTGCGGCAAAGCCAATTGCGCCCACCCAACCGTATCGCCAGAACGCCGGCACGAGCAGCATAGCACTCACTACCAGCAGGGTGCGAAACATCCGCGATAGCGCGCGCTCGTTGAACGCCTGCAGGCGCAAATCAGCCGGCAAAGGCTCGTCCGAATTCGGCTGGTCATTCATCTTTAGAATTGGAATTGGAGTTGGAGTCGGAGTCGAAAGCAGAGCTTGAGTCTGAATCTTTGGAAGCGCCGAGCGCCATGCGGATCATCTGCGTGAAACCGACAACTGCTCCGAACAACAAGCCGACTAGATAGAGCCATTTTGTGTGGAGCCAATAGTCGAGAAGCTTGCCGAGGAAGAATCCCAACAACACCGCTGCTGGAATAATGAAACCTATTTCGGAGTAGCGTGCCAGCGAGACAACTGGATCTTGTTTTCCGTGCGGCTTCGGCGATGGCGACATGCGGGAATTGTAATGCAGGTGGCGAGCGAAGTTCGGTAAAGTGATGGGTGGAAGCCGCAGAGACCCCTCTTGGCATCGGTCCTTTGAGGTCAACGACTTCGCGCGGTTCTGCCGCCAGGTCTTTGAGGAATAATGACTTAGAGGTAAGATATTTATAAATCAATAAGTTAGCGCGCATATCAGGTCTGTTTTTGGGCTAGTTTCCCTCCAGGGCTTTGAAAAATAAATACCTTAGCGGTCATGACGTCGCGATCAGCACAAGAGTCTGCGGATGACGCGGAGAGAGTCGTGATGTCCGGCACCGGGCACCGGCGGTACTGCCCCCACTTCAAGCCAACAACAATGTGCGCCACTGACCAAGTGATTTCCTGAAGATGGCCCGCAATATCACTTCCTGTACTTCATCGCCCGCTCCATCGCGGCCTTCGGATAGCTGTCCATGCCTCGCATCGTCTTACCCTCCTCGCGCGCAGAGCGGACATATCACTTGCTATCTCAACCGGACACGTCATGTGCAAGCGACAGCCGACGAGACGCCGTTTGACAGACAGACCGACCAAGTCATATGCTGCAACGCAACATTGCTGACTTGAAGTCCACCTCCAGGGGTGAAAACTGCTATGAGTAAGGAGTCCAATATTGATTATGCTGCCGCCTTGGTCGGGTTCGGCCGATTAGCGACTGAGGCAATCGCGGGATTGACTGACGTGGTGGAATCCGTACACCGCCAGATTGCGTTCCCGTCCCGGAGTGTGCAGCCAGCGTGCGCCCACGGGTCCGCGGCGGGTCCTGCTGCGCTGGTCTATGACAGCATCCGCGGGGTCGCCAGATTGGTCGATCGTGGCCTCGCTGGATTGGCTCCGGTCTCGTCCCCGGCAGGCAAAAGGCGGCCGTCGCCAGCGAACGAGGCTGTAGTCGCCGCTCTCAACGGTGTTGTCGGGGACTACTTAGCCCGAACGCACAATCCGCTCGCGATTTCCATGTCCCTGCGCCGTCATGGCCAGGCACTTGAAATAGAAAGGTACGCCCTCGAGGCTGCCCTACCCCAGGTTACGGGCAAAGTGCTCGTACTGGTCCACGGTCTCTGTCTGAACGACCTGCAATGGAAGCGGAAAGGACACGACCACGGGGAGGCACTGGGCGGTGAGTTCGGTTACACGCCGGTGTATCTGCACTACAACACCGGTTTGCACGTGTCTGAAAACGGGCGGCTGCTTGCCGACTTGCTTGAGACCCTTTTCTACCACTGGCCGGTTCCGGTGGAAGAACTGGCGATCATCGGACACAGCATGGGAGGACTGGTAACACGGAGCGCATACTACTATGGCAACGCCGCAGTCCACGAGTGGCCTCTGCATCTGCGCCGACTCCTGTTCCTGGGAACGCCACACCACGGTGCGCCGCTTGAGCGGTTAGGGAATTGGGTGAACACCACCTTGGACGTCAGTCCCTATTCTGTCCCATTCGCTCGTCTCGGAAAGATCCGCAGCGCGGGAATCACCGATATGCGGTACGGCAACTTGCTGGACGATGACTGGAAAGGGCGGGACCGCTTCGCCCGCGCAGGAGACGTACGCGGTCCTCAGCCTTTGCCACCAGCGGCGCCGAGCTACGCCATTGCCGCCACCAAGCGACAGGCAAAAGCAAGTCCCAGCCTCGACTTGTTCGGAGACGGCCTCGTACCGGTAAACAGCGCCCTGGGACGCCATCGGAATCCCGGAATGAGCTTGCAGTTTAGCGAATCCCATCAGTGGATCGGCTATGGGATGAACCATTGGGATCTCCTCAGCCATCCCGAAGTTTACGAGCAAATCAGGCGCTGGTTTGGCTTGCAGTCCTCAAAGCTGATTGCGGGCGAGTCACGGGCTAGTGTGAAGTAATCGTTTGTAACCTGGGATCGCGCTCAAAAGGCCTGCCAAGGTTTCGCCAGACCGTAAGCGAACGCTCCGCCAGCGTGGTGTACCAGCCGAAACACCGGCTATTGCAAAGGCGGACGCTTTTGTCATCGGCAGGAAATTAGCGCACCATGGCGGCCACATGCGGGGATTGCGCGATGCCGAGCGACCAATTCACAGTCTGAATGAAGGGTTCCGGGAAGACGCCGATTACGATGGTCGCGAGCGCGGTCAGTCCCACGGCGAAGCGCATTCCAACGCTGACCGGCAGCCGTCCCGGCTCCATCGGCGCGCGCATCAGCATCGAGTTGGCGATCCGCAGGTAGTAGTAAAGCCCGAACAGAGCGTAGAGCACGGCCACCGCGGCGAGCCAATAGTGCTGGCTCTCGATCAGGCTGAGGAAGATGTAGTACTTGCCCAGAAAGCCTGCGGCGGGTGGAATTCCGGCGAGCGATAGCAGGAATAACAACATGAGCGTGGCTTCGACCGGCGCGCGCTGATAGAGGCCGGCAAGATCGTCGATTTCGTCGCCGATCACATTGCGCTGGCGTAACGAGGTAATCACGGCAAACACACCCAAATTCATGAAGGTGTAGACCAGCAGGTAGATCAGGATGCCCTTCATGCCGTCCACAAATCCAGGGCTGTTGGTGGGTGAGGTTCCCATCGCGACCAGCGCCAAGAGCATATAGCCGACGTGCGCAATCGACGAGTAGGCGAGCAGTCGCTTGGTATTCGTTTGCGTCAGCGCAGCCAGGTTCCCGCCGGTCATGGTGGCGATGGCGACGAAAACGATTATGGGAGTATAGATCGCGCGCAGCGGGAGCAACGCAAAAATCAGAATGCGGAGCAACAACGCCCAGGCAGCCGCTTTCACGGCGACGGACATGAACGCCGTAATACTGGTCGGCGCGCCTTCATAGGCATCCGGCGCCCACTGGTGAAATGGAACGGCAGCGATCTTGAATAGCAGGCCGACCATGGTCGCGAGCAGCGCGATTATCACGACGGGGTTGTGAGGATTCAGCGCGTAGACGGTGCGGGAGATATCCCTCAAATTAGTGCTGCCCGAGAGGCCGTAGAGTAACGAAAGGCCGTAGGCGAAGATGCCGGAGGAAAACGCGCCCAGCAGCAGATATTTCAAGGCCGCTTCATTCGAGCGGCGGTCGCGACGGAGGAAACCGACCAGCACGTAGATTGACATCGCCATCAGTTCGAGGCCGATGAAAAGCAGCACGATATCAATGCCGGCGGCCATGCACATCATGCCGACGACGGAAAATAGCAGCAGGGCGTAATACTCGCCGTGGTTCTCGTCTTCAATCTCAAGATAGCGGACGGAAATCAGGATGGTGATGGCGGCGGAGGCGAGAAACAGGTACCAGAAATAAAGGGCAAAGCGGTCGACCAGCAAAGTGCCGAAAAAGCCGGTAGCTCCGCGCGGTGAAGTGGTCTGAATCTGCCAGACGCAGAGCGCGGCAAACAGGAGGCCGATGAACGCGCCGACGGCATTCAGCCACTTATACTGCTTCGGAATCATCAGGTCGATCAGCAGAATGCCGAGCGCGAAGATGGTCAGCTCGACCATCGGCAACATCAGCCGGTATTCAACTGGAGAGAGGCCTCGCACTTAGTTGCTCGCTTTCGCTGGCGCAGCCACCGCGGCCGCCGCCGTTGGAGGCGCGGGTATTGGCGTTACCTGCGCGTTGACCGGGGCGTTGGCAGTGTTGGCTTGAATGTTCTGCACGATCTGGTTCACGGGCGTTTCAAGAATCTGGAAGAACGGCTTGGGATACAGGCCGATCCAGAAGGCGCAGATGATGAGCGGCGCAAAGGTCAACATCTCGCGCGGAGTGAGATCGTGCAGCTTTTCATTCTTCGGATTTGTGACTGTGCCGAAGAAAACTCGCTGGTAAAGCCATAGCAGATAAGCTGCGGCCAGAATGACGCCGGGCGCGGCCCATGCCGCCCATTTCCAGTTGGCGGTGAACGCGCCTTGCAGGATGGTAAATTCGCCGACGAAACCGTTCAGGAGCGGCAGTCCCATCGAAGAGAGGAACATGATCATGGTGATCGTGGCGTAGATCGGCATCACGTTTGAGATGCCGCCATATTCCGAGATTTCGCGAGTGTGGCGGCGTTCATAGAGAATGCCGACGATCAAGAAGAGCGCGCCGGTTGAGATGCCGTGATTGATCTGCTGCAGGACGGAGCCGCTCAGGCCGAGAGGATTCAGCGCGAAGATTCCGAGCGTGCAGAAGCCCAAGTGGCTGACCGACGAGTACGCCACCAGCTTCTTCATATCCTTTTGCATGAGCGAGACCAGCGCGCCGTAGATGATGGCAATTACCGAGAGACCGACCATCCAACCGCGCGGAGTGTAACCGAGAAACCGATTCGTGCTCGTGATGACCTGCGGGAAAAACGGTAACGTGAAACGGATAAACCCATACGTCCCCATCTTCAGCAGGACGCCGGCCAGAATGACCGAGCCCGCCGTGGGCGCCTCGACGTGCGCGTCGGGCAGCCAGGTGTGGAACGGGAACATCGGAACCTTGATGGCAAATCCGAGGAAGAACGCCAGGAACAGCCAGATGGCGGCATGGAACGGAATCTGCGGCGCCGTTTTGTACAGTTCTGGAATACTAAATGTGAAAACGCCTGTCAGCGTGTGGTGATGGAAGTAGAGGAAGATGATGCCCAGCAGCATCAGAACAGAGCCGAGCAGGGTGTAGAGGAAGAACTTGATGGCCGCGTAAAGCTTGCGCGGGCCGCCCCAGATGCCGATGAGCAGGTACATGGGTACCAGCATCGCTTCCCAGAAAACGAAGAACAGGAAGAAGTCGAGCGCCATGAAGACGCCAAGCATGCCCGTCTGGAGCACGAGGAACCAGATGTAGTATTCCTTCACGCGGGTCTCGATGGCAGTCCACGAGGAGAGAATCGAAATCCAGCCGAGCAGCGTGGTCAGCATGATGAGCAGGAACGAGATGCCGTCGATGCCGAGGTTGTAACCCGCGCCGATCGAGGGGATCCAGTTGTTCGCCGTGCCTTCGAGGACCTTGAACTGCTGCGCGTCGAATCGCTGCGCCCAGAACATCGGCACCAGCGGGATCGAAATCAGGAAGCCGCCGAGCGCGAAGATGTTCGCAATCCAGCGGATCGCGTCCTTGTTCTCCTTGGGAACGAAGAGGAGAACGAGCACGCCCACCAGCGGCGTGAAGAGGATGATGGAAAGAATGTGATTCTGCATAATGATTCTCAGCTACGAGCTACGAGCCGCGAGCTATAAGCCAACTCGGCTATAAGCCTTGAGCAACCTATTCCGCGTTTGCTCATAGCTCATGGCTCAAAGCTCGAAGCTCACTTCCACGCGTAATACACTGCGAAACCTAACAATCCTGCGACCATGACCAGGGCGTACCACTGCACCAGGCCCCATTCGAACAGACGCGCCGGATAGGACATCATGCGGGCCACAATGGCCGGGCCGTTTACGCCTACGCCGTCAATAATCCACTTATCCCACCACGTCGAAAGCGTGGCTACGGCGCGTGTGCTCCAACCCGCGCCGTTTACCGTGCCGTCGATGACCTTTGCGTCGAACCAGGACGATGCTTCGCCCGCGCCCATTACGCCCAGGCGCACGTCTCCCAGCTTGCGGCGGCCTGTAAAGACGTAGTCGTAGCCTTCATCGACGAACCATTTGTTGAAGAGCACCTTGTAGAGCGGCGGCGCGGCTGCGGCGATGGGTTCGGTGTAATCCTTACCGGCGCGCGCGTACGAGCGATAGGCCAGCCCGAGGCCAACGATCGCGGCCAGAACCGAGAGGCCCATCAGGCCGTATTCCATCGGGTCGGTGCGCTCTTCTTTCTTCTCGCCAGCGGCCAACTGCGCCGGTTCTTCGGCCCGCATTACGGGAGCTTCTTTGGCGAACACCGGTTCCAGGAACTTTCCAAACCGGTTTGAACCGCCCAAGCTGTGCGGAAGGCCGAGCCAGCCCGCCAGCACGGAGCAAATTGCTAGCGCCACCAGCGGCATGGTCATCGACTTCGGCGACTCGTGAACGTGATGCTCGACTTCGTGGCTCATGCGCGGCTGGCCGAAGAATGTCAGGAAAATCAGGCGGCCCATGTAAAAGGCGGTCATCAGGGCGGTTGCGAAACCGACAAACCACAAGATGCGATACGCTCCGCCTTCGGAAGACCAGGCCTGCCAGAGGATTTCGTCTTTCGAGAAAAAGCCGGCGAACCCAGGAATGCCCGCGATGGCGAGCATGCCGACGAACATGGTCTTATACGTAATCGGAATGCGGCCTTTCAGGTCGCCCATGTTGCGCATGTCTTGCTCGCCGGACATGGCGTGAATCACCGAGCCGGAGCCTAGGAAGAGCAGGGCCTTGAAGAAGGCGTGCGTGAAGACGTGGAAGACTCCGGCCGTGAACGCGCCCACGCCGAGAGCCAGGAACATGTAGCCGAGCTGAGAAACGGTTGAATAAGCGAGCACGCGCTTGATGTCGTTCTGCACGAGGCCGATGGAGGCGGCGAAGATGGCCGTCAGCGCACCGATGATCGCCACCGTTTTCATGGCCGTCGGCGCGAGTACGAAGATTGCGTTGGAGCGGGCCACCATGTACACGCCCGCCGTGACCATGGTGGCGGCGTGGATTAGCGCGGAGACTGGGGTGGGACCTTCCATGGCATCGGGCAGCCAGACGTAGAGAGGAAGCTGCGCGGACTTGCCGGTTGCGCCGACAAAAAGCAGCAGGGCCGCAATGGTCAGGATGGGATCGCCGACGAGGTAATGGCCACTGCGCAACAGCGGGTTGATATCGGTAAAGCGGAACGAACCGAGATACCACACCAGCGTTAACGCGCCCAGGATGAAACCGGCGTCGCCAATACGGTTGACGATGAATGCCTTGTTGGCCGCGTCACTGGCTGATTTGCGATGGAAATAGAAGCCGATCAGCAAGTACGAGCACAAGCCCACGCCTTCCCAACCGACGAACATCAGAATGTAGTTGTTCGCGAGAATCAACGTGAGCATGGCGAACATGAATAGGTTCAGGTATCCGAAGAAGCGGTAGTAGCCGCCTTCGTGGGCCATGTAGCCGACCGAGTAGATATGGATCAGCATGCCCACGCCGGTGACGAAAAGCAGCCAGATGGCGGAAAGCGGATCGAGCAGGAAGCCGAAGTCGGAGTTGAACACGCCGCGAGTGCCGTCTTGCTTCTGGAAGGTGAGATGCGAGTCGCCCGAACCGAGCCAGGTATAGACGATCTTTTCGAAAGGCTGTCCGGTACCGTGGGCAAAGTGCGTGTACTGGACCACGGCGAAACAAGCGAACAGAAACGCGACCACCACGGCGCCCACGCAGACGGCGTTGACCGTAGCCTTCTGCAGGCGGCGGCCGAAGAAGAACATCATCGCGGCCCCGAAGGCCGGGAAGAACGGAATCAGGTAGATGTGGTTAAGAAACATGTCGTTGGTCGTCAGTCGTTCGTCGTTCGCCAATCATCATCCACTCTCAGCCAGTTGCTCGAGGCTCGCGGCTCGAAGCGAAGCTTTCTTCACCACTTCAACAAATCAATCTCGTCTACGTTGATCGTCTCTTTATTTCGGAAGAAGGCGATTAGAATGCCGAGACCAATCGCGGCCTCGGCGGCGGCATCTACCACGATGAAGATTGCAAATAACTGCCCGTGCAGGTTGCCCCACATGCGTGAGAACGCCACCAAGTTCAGATTCACGGCGTTCAGGATTAACTCAATTGACATCAGGATGATCACCACGTTGCGGCGCGTGAGGACGCCGACCACGCCGAGAACGAACAGCGCCGCCGCGACTACCAGATAGTGCATGGTGGTGATAGGAACCATAGTTTCAGCTTCTAGCCACTGGCTCCTAGCTAGTAGCTAGAAGCTAGTAGCTGCTCTTCAAATCTTTTTCTTCGTCATAATTACCGCCCCCAGGATCGCTACCAGCAACAATAGGGAGGCGATCTCGAAGGCGAACGTGTATTGGCCGATGCGGCCCGCTTCTCCGTAGAGATAGCCGGCAATCTGTTGCGTGTTTGTCGACTCTGGCAGCATTAACGGGCGGTCGTGAAACAGGTCCTTGCCCTTTGTAAAGGCGGCCAGGAATACGGCCAGCAACGCGCACGACGCCGCGAGGCCCACTGGCCAGATGCGGTTGAACTGGCGCTCTTTCGACACGCGCTCAATGTTCACCAGCATGATCACGAATAGGAACAACACCATGATTCCGCCGGCGTACACGATGATCTGGACGCCAGCGACGAACGGCGCGTAGAGCATGAGGTAAAGCCCCGACACCGACAGCAGGGTCACGATGAGCGCCAGCGCCGAG
Organism: Terriglobales bacterium; assembly: GCA_049288625.1. Lineage (GTDB taxonomy): Bacteria > Acidobacteriota > Terriglobia > Terriglobales > Acidobacteriaceae > Acidiflorens. The sequence goes on from JBAQIB010000038.1 coordinate 348,843, forward strand.
TGCACGGCGTTGCGGCGCGTGATCACGAGCAGGCCGCTGAGGATCGCCGCACCCGCCAGCAGATAGAAGAAGAATGGAGTCGCTACCGGTGCTGCGCCCGCATTCAGCACAGGGTTCATGGGAGAAGCACCCCCACGATGGCAGTCAAAATCAGCACGCCCAGCGAAATCGGGAGCATGACTTTCCAGCCCACTTTCATCAGTTGGTCAAAGCGGTAGCGCGGCCAAGTGGCGCGATACCAGATGAACAGATACATGAAGACGGCGACCTTCAGCATGAACCAATAAATGTAGTCAATACCTTCACGGAAACGGGCGGCGATGCTGGTGTCGTTCGTCCGGCCGGCTACGGCAAGCACGAGCAGGAGCAAAGCGAGCAGTCCTATCAGAGCGGCGAAAATGGCCAGCCCGGCGCGCTGAATTCTGAAGAAGGAATGTGACGGCATGCGCGCGGCCGAGATAAAAGTTATTGCCGCCAGGGCCCCAAACGTGAGGCCGGGGAATAGCGAGAAGATGAATTCCCACGCAGGACCATTCAGCCAGTTCGGAAACGGGTGCATCCATCCGCCGAGCCAGAGCGTCACCGCGATGGAGGAGACGGCAATCATGGCCGCGTATTCGCCCAGCATGAACAGCGACCAGCGGAGGCCGCTGTACTCGGTGTGGAAGCCGGCGGTTAACTCCGACTCGGCTTCTGCCAAGTCAAAAGGCGAGCGGTTGGTTTCAGCAACCATCGCGATGGCGAAGATCACAAACGCAATGAATCCGAGCGGGAAGAATTTGAAGAGAAACCAGATGCCCTGTTGCTGCTGCGCCTGGACGATCCCGATCATGCTCAGGGTGCCGGTACCGCCGGCGTTCATGCTGGTCATCATGATGGCCGAGAGAATGGCCATGCCCATGGCAACCTCATACGAGACCATTTGTGCGCTCGAGCGCAGCGCTCCGATCAGGGGATAGTGCGAATTCGAAGCCCAACCGGCGGTGACGATACCTAGCACTCCGAGCGATGAAACTCCGAGCATGAACAGGATGCCGATGTTCATGTCGGTGACGGCCTGCGAGGGGCCGAACGGAATCACGATGTAAACCGTGAACGCCGCGAGCAATCCGATGACCGGCGCAACCCAGAAGACCACCGCATCGGCTTCGTCGGGAATAATGTCTTCTTTCAGCATCAGCTTGAGCGCGTCGGCAAAGGGCTGCATAAGTCCGTGTGGACCTACTCGCATGGGACCGAGGCGAATCTGGAAATGGGCGAGGGCCTTGCGCTCAATCCAGTTCATGCAGATGACAATGACGGCCACGCCGGCAAAAATGACGAAGACGTAAATCAGGGCCCAGAGCTCGTTGCCCGCGTTGCCGGGGGGCAGGTTGCTGCCGAGGTAGGACATGAATTCTTGTAGCATCAGCGGTCCACCTCGCCGAGCACGATGTCAAACGTGCCGATCACGGCAACCACGTCGGCCACAAGCGCGCCGCGCACCATCAGGTCGAGGGCCTGCAAATTGACGAACGATGGCGGGCGCACGCGCAAACGGTAAGGCTGGGTCGAACCGTCGCTCACGATGAAGTATCCGAGTTCGCCCTTGGGCGCTTCGATGGAGTGATAGATCTCGCCCACGGGAGGCTTGATCAACTTGGGAACCTTGGCTATGATTGGGCCTTCGGGAATGCCGTTGACGGCCTGCTCGATGATGCGAAGGGACTGGCGCATTTCGGCCATGCGCACCAGGTACCGGTCGTAGGTGTCTCCGTTGGCGCCGACGGGAATTTCAAAATCGAACTTGGAGTAGTTGGCGTAGGGGATCGCCTTGCGAATGTCCCACTTTACGCCGCTGGCGCGGAGCACCGGACCGGTCACGCCGAGCGCTATGGCATCCTTGGCGGAAATTACGCCGACATTTTTTGTGCGCTCGAGCCAGATGCGGTTGCTGGTAAGCAGCGTTTCGTATTCGTCGATTTTCGGTGGGGCGAAAGCCAGGAAATTCTTGACGTCTTTTTCGAAACCGGGATAAATCTCGTACTGGCAGCCGCCGATGCGGAAGGCGTGGGTGGTGAGGCGCGCGCCGCAGTATTTTTCGAAAATCTTCAGGATCTCTTCGCGATCGCGGAATGTATAAAACAGCGGCGTCATGGCGCCGATATCGAGCGCGTGCGTGCCCAGCCACAGCTGATGGCTGGCTAGGCGCTGCAACTCCGTGAGGATCACGCGGATGTATTGCGCGCGCGGCGGCGCTTCGACATTCAGCAGCTTTTCGACCGCTTCGCAGTAGCCGAGCCCATTCGACACGGCGGCGCAATAGTCCATGCGGTCGACGTAGGGATTGAACATCGTGTAGGTGCGGTTCTCGGCGATCTTCTCCACCCCGCGATGCAGGTAGCCGATCACGCACTCGGTGCCCATGACTTTTTCGCCATCGAGCTTGAGGATGACGCGCAGCACGCCGTGCGTAGCCGGATGCTGCGGGCCCATGTTGAGGATGAGTTCGTTCGAATCGAGGTAGGGCTTGTCGGGGGCCTCGAGGTCGAGATTCGAAGTCAGGCTGGGGACGGCGTTCGGGAGCGGCGCATCTTTCACGTCGGGCGTTTTCTTTCCGATCATTGGCCGCTCTCGATTCCGAGGTTGATCTGCACCCACTCTTTGTCTTGCTGGAGGATGTCGTAATCCTTGCGCAGTGGGTGGCCTTTCCAGCCGTCCGGGAGCAGGATGCGCTTCAGGCCGGGATGGCCGTCGAACTTGATGCCGAACATGTCAAAGACTTCGCGCTCCAGCCAATCGGTGGTCGGCCAGATTGAAAAGCTTGAGGGCAGCGCTTCGCCGTCGGCGATCTGCGTTTTCACCCGTATGCGCTCGTTGCGCGGGAAGGAATAAAGAATCCAGAAGACGTCGAACTGCTTCTCGCGCTTGGGATAGTGCGCGGCCGTGAGGTCGACACAGTAGTCGAACTGCTCCTCATCGCGCAGCAGGCGCAGGAAGTCGGGGATCAGAGAACGGTCTACGGTGAAGTAGTTCTGGCCGAGGTAGGTTTGTGCGTCGAGGCCGGAGCCGTACTGGCGCTTGTACTTCTCGACCATCGGCGAGGACCAGGGCATTGGCACTGGACCAGCGGGCTTGGCGGGCGCGGCGGGCTTGGCTGGAGCGGCCGCTGCGGGAGTTGCTGGTTTGGCTGGCGCGGCTGCGGCAGGCTTTGCAGGCGCCGCTGCTGGCACTGCGGGCTTCGCGGGAACTTCAGGTTTCGGTGCAGGTGTGGTTGGCGCAGCCGCGGAGGGCGTTGCAGTCGGCGCGGGCTTCTCCGCCGCCGGTTTCTTGTCACCTTCCGGCGGCGTTGGTGGATTTGGCGTTTTGACTTCCTCGGCCATGCTTGGTCTTTCGGACAGAGCCGCTTTCTATACAGGAAACCATCTCTTCTAACATCTGGCCGCGTCACCGTCAATGACGGGCATCACAAGCGCGCTGAGTCGCCACACTTTGAGCTTGAAAAACCCGTGAATTAGTGCCGCGCTGCTTGAAAACCTTCCACCAGATCGCGTATGCGCAGAGCGTCGGCCTTGCGATGTCCATGACTGGCTATCGGATCCGTACCCCCGGTGGACTCGATCAGGATATCGGACCACAGGATTCCCGTCGAAATCTTGACGGAAGCGACCTGCGAAATCGAGATGCTCTCTTCGCTGCTGCCAAACAAACGCCGCTTTACGCGGCTTACACGTAGTGGACTGACCACGATGCGGGTCGGGAACCAAAGATTCCCTTTGGTCCAGCGACTTGCGGTGAAAGTTTCCTCGGCAGCTCCGGGAACTGGACTCGCGGGATTCAAGCTACACCCATTCGAGCGCGCCCTTCTTCCAAATCCAGATGTAGCCGACGATCAGGATTCCGAGGAAGACGAGCATTTCGATCAGTCCGTAGAGGCCGAGCGCCTTGAACTTCACGGCCCAGGGAAACAGGAAGATCGTTTCCACATCGAAGACTACGAACAGGATGGCGATGATGTAGTAGCGAACGGTGTAGCGTCCGCGAGCGCTGGCGAAGGGATCGATGCCGCACTCGTAAGGCATGAGCTTGATCTTGTTGGGGCTTTGCGTGCGAATGACGCGGACGACGACGAGAGTGAGCGGAATCAGAATTCCGACGACAGCGATAAAGAGGAAAGCAGGAACGTAATTCTGGGGCATGAGTCCTCGTATGAATGTTTACACACGCAAACTCGAATAGTACCGCTGAATGGTGCGGTCTTCAAGGACCGAGCACACAGTTCTTAGCTGTCAGCTCTCGGTTCTCGCTTCTCCAGGAGGGTCCGCGCCACACTTGACTCGTCCTAGACAGGGCTGATGCTGGATTGCTAAGATTGCGGCGTCCTACCGACAGCCCAGCACATTGTCCTGAATGTGATCGGGGCGAACCTTTCTGCTGGGCTGCCTAGAATCTTGCGGAGAGGTGCCTTATGAAGAAACTGCTGTTTGCGCTGGTGCTGCTGGCATCGGCGACGATGTTTGGCCAATCGCCGTTTGATGGAACCTGGATGGTCAAGCTGGACACGGCTAAGCTCCCACCAAGCCCGACCAATACTTGTTGAACAAAACTACATATGAGTGCCTGACCTGCGTTCCCAAGGTGACGGTGAAGGCCAATGGGACCGATCAGAAAGTGACGGGACATCCCTATTACGACACGATTTCTGTCCACGTCATCAATGCCAGTTCGGTCGAAATCATCCAAAAGAAAGACGGGAAGGTCATGAGTAGCGAGACGGAGACAATCTCGGCCGACGGAAAGACTCTGACCGACAAGGGCACGGATACAACCGGGACCAAGCCGGTGACTTGGGAAACTACGGCCACGCGGGTGAGCGCAGGGCCAGCCGGTTCGCACGTGCTTTCGGGATCGTGGAGGACAGAAAAAATCAACAGCGTCTCGAGCGCCGGGCTTTTTGTGACGTTCCAGAACACCGGCAATGGACTGAAAATGTCGGACCAGAACGGCCGCAGCTATGACGCGAGATTTGACGGGAACGACTATCCGGTGCTGGGAGACCCGGGCCACACCAGGGTTTGGGTGCAGAGGATTGGAACCCGCGTGATCGAGGAGACCGATAAGCGGGGCGGGAAAATCGTTGGAGTGTCGCGCATGACCGTCTCTACTGACGGCAACTCGATCAGTGTTGAGTACACGGATAAGGAGCACGGGACGACGACGACATACACGATGGAGAGGAAGTCGTAAGGGCATGCGGCCGCGGCGGCTCAGCAGCGAGTTCCGTGACACTGGCTCCGTGGAATCCCACTCATCGCAAAGAGTGCGATGAGTGGGGCAACGCATTCTTCTCTCTCCCCTACAGTTAACGCCGCATGTTTATAATCAAGGACTCGCTTGCGGTCTGCGGTAATCTGAATTCATGGCACCGAAAACACTCATTTCAAGGACACTGATTGGCCCTCGACGAAAATATCTATGAAATCCGGCGCGAGAAACTGAAGAAGATTGAAGCGCTCGGACAGTCGGCTTATCCGCGGAAATTTAACTTCAGTCATACTGTGCCGCAGATTTTGGCGGAATGCGGCGGACAAACCGCCGAGGAACTCGAATCGCCGCGGGTGGCGGTGCGGGTGGCGGGGCGGATTATGGCGATCCGGCTGATGGGGAAGGCGGGATTTGCTCACTTGCAGCAGGATGGGCAGCGGCTGCAGATCTATGTAAAGAAAGACGCGGTGGGCGAGGCGGGGTTTGAGCTTTGGAAGTTGCTCGACTTGGGCGATCACATTGGCGTCCGTGGATATTTGTTTCGCACGCGAACGGGCGAGCTTAGCATTCATGCCGAGGAGCTGACGTTTTTGTCGAAGGACCTATTGCCGCTGCCAATTGGCAAGGAGTTCGAATCCGGCGGCGATATAAAAAAATCGTATGAGCTTAGTGACGTAGAGTCGCGCTACCGGCAGCGGTATGTCGATCTGATCGTGAATCCGGAGGTACGCGAAGTTTTCTTGAAGCGCAGCAAGCTGGTGCAGTCTTTGCGGCGGTACTTTGATGGGAATGGGTTTGTGGAAGTCGAGACGCCGATGATGCATCCGATTGCGGGCGGGGCGGTGGCGCGCCCTTTTAAGACGCATCACAACACGCTCGATATGGATTTGTTTTTGAGGATTGCGCCGGAACTTTATTTGAAGCGCCTGACGGTGGGCGGGTTTGACCGCGTGTATGAGATCAATCGGAACTTCCGGAATGAAGGGCTGGGGTGGAGATGGAATCCTGAGTTCACGATGCTGGAGGCGTACCAGGCATACACGGATTATCTGGGGATTCTGGATACGACGCAGGGCTCGATTGAGCGGGCGGTTGAAGACGTGACGGGTGGGACGAAGACAAAGTGGGGCGATGATGAGATTGATTGGTCGCACGGGAACTGGCGTCGGATGACGATGCGGGAGGCGATTGCGAAGTTCTGGCCGGAGAAGTCGGGGGCGGCGCCGACACGAGCGGATTTTGCATCGCTTGAGTCGGTGCGCGAGCTGGTGATGCGCGTTCGCGCGGCGGAGGTAGATGTGGGATACGATCCGGCGGAACCGGCGGGAAAGACGATTGCTGCGTTGTTTGAGGCTGTCGCAGAAGAACATCTGGTGCAGCCTACCGTGATTTATGAATTTCCTACGGCGGTGTCTCCCCTGTCGAAGCAGAAGCCGGATGAGCCGGACTGGACCGAGCGCTGGGAAATCTTTGTCGGGAAGATGGAGATTGCGAATGGCTTCAGCGAACTGAATGATCCGGAGGATCAGCGGCGACGGTTTGAAGGGCAGTTACGCGAGCGCGAACGCGGGGATGAAGAGGCGCACCAGATGGACGAGGATTACATACGCGCACTCTCGTACGGCATGCCTCCGGCGGGCGGCGTGGGCGTGGGGATTGACCGGCTGGCGATGCTGTTTACCGATTCGCACACGATCCGGGACGTGATTCTGTTTCCGCAGCTGCGGCCGGAGAAGGCTTCTACAACAGAGGGCACGGGGGACACGGAGGGGAAATAGATCTCAGGTCTCAGTCGTGAGCGTTCATGTCTGGTTTTCGGTTCCAGGAACGCGGAAGCACCTAAACAATCACTTTGAATATTAGTGTGGGTCGCGCATCCTGAATGGAGTTGTCGCTCGGGCAGCGCTACCGTAGCGCCACTTCTTCCGCTGGGTCGGTAGCGCTTTGCTTTTGACCCTTGCGTCACAATTTTCGACGATTGGTTAGTTCGTTGTCGTTTCCGTTTTTTTCGGGGCAGCCTTGGTTCCGCCTTTTTGCGGGCCGAAATTTCTGGTCAGGTAACTCAGCATTCCATTGCGGTCGGCGTCGGGAATGACGGCGCCCAAGCCTTCCATTTTTTCCAGTTGCTTCGACCACTCCGCGCGGCTCATGTGCTGCTCGGTAATACGAGAGGCGTTGTGACACTGCGTGCAGGCGGCTTTGACTTTGGCTTGCATCGGTCCGGGCGGAAGAGGCTTGCCGGGGGCGCTCGGGGCCTGGGCAGCGGCGAACTGAACGGATGCGAAGAAGACGGCGGCGACTCTGGCAAGTTTGAACAAGCGATACTCCTCACGTGGTCCCGGCTGGGCTGTCGATTTGACGCCATCCCGCCATGCAATTCAGAAATCTTAGCAAAGGTTCACGCTGCTTAACTTGCGGCAAAAAGCGTAAACCGCAGGGTACACAGAGGTGCACGGAGGACCCAGTGGATTCAGTCAGACCGTCCCTGGGCACGACTGTTGCGTCGAGTCCTAATGCTTGGATTTCATTTTCGATTCTGGTCGACTCTTTGGCGCCAGGTACGAGGGTTGGTCGGGACCGAAGTTGGCGCTGAAATAGTCGACTAAGGCGTCGCGATCTTTGGGATCAACTTCGGCTCCCCACTTGATCATCTTGTCGAGTTCTTTTGTCCATGTCGCTTTGCTCAGGCGCTGCTGCACGATGATGCGGGCTTCGTGGCAGGTCAGGCAGGCGGATTCGGCCTTCTCCTTGGCGTCGCCCTGCGGGAATTGCGCATTGGGGGATTGGGCGCGGGCGGGTAACGTCGCGCACCAAAGCACCGCCGAAGTCATAAGGACGAGCAGCACAGTGCGAAAAAACCAACTGGCGCTCTTTTGCGAGAGTTCTCTTCTTTCGCCCCTCTGGGGCTGGGTTGTTTCCCCCTCGCACCCACGGCTTGCGTCGTGGGCTGCATTCTTAAGCTGTTTCGCGGCTGACAATCGCAAATCTTGTTCTACGGTAGGTTTGAAATTCGGGTCCTCACGCACAATCTTTCGCCGCTGCGCGGCTGAAGGTCTGTGAGGCTCGGTGTAACTCCGACCATACTGGTTCGCAATCTCGCTAGGCTTGGACATAGACTTTCACCTGATCGTAGGCGTTGTAGAGATAGCCGCTTGGGTTCCAGATGGCCGTGTCGGGCTGCGTGCGGCCTTGGCTGTCGGTGGCGCGGGCGAGGATTACGTGGTCGCCGCTCTTGGCGGGCTTCCACGGATAGCTCCAGAGTCGCCAAGCATACTTGGCTTGATCTTTGCCTAGTTGCGCGGGGTTCCAACTGACGCCGCCGTCGGTGGAAATTTCTACCTTCGTGATATTGGCTTCGCCGGCCCAGGCTACGCCTTGGATCACGTGCGTGCCCGGCTTGAGCTTGGCGCCATCGCTGGGCGCGGCTATGAGCGACTTGACGGTGAGCGCGGTTAGGGCGTGCGTGTCTTCGGGCTTGATAGGCTCTCCGGGTTTGCCGGGCGTGTTCGGAAAGCGATAGCCGGGGCTCATGAAGTTGCCTTCTGCAGGCTTGTCGAGCACCGTGATCTCGGTGAGCCATTTACAGGAGGCGGCTCCGACCCAGCCGGGCGTTAGGGCACGGGCGGGGTATCCGTGATGCGCGGGGATGGGCGCGCCGTTCATGTGCGTGGCTATAAGAGTATCGGCGTCAAGGGCCTTCTCGATCGGGATGCTGCGGATGAAAGGCGGAACTTTGCCTGGGACTTGATCGAGTCCGCGGAATTGGACGTGTTTGGCCGTGTCTTTCAGGCCGGCTTTTTCGAGCAGCGATTTCAAACTCGGGCCGGCGAATTTTGCGTTGCCGACTGCGCCCTTCCCCCACTGGATGCCGGGAACTTTCGGCGACTGGAGGGTACGGCCGTTGCCGGCGCACTCCATGGTATTGACTACCGAATGGACGGGAATTTTCTCTAGATCGGCGAGCTTCAGGGTGAGCGGCTTCTCGACTTCACCGGTAATCGCGAGTTTCCAAGTGCTGACATCGAACTTAGCCGGTGGGAACATGTGGTTTCGAACGTAGAAGTGGTTGACCGGCGTGATCCAGTTGGTCATGAACTCGACTGGCATTTCGAGATCGAGGAAGCGGTAGGAGCGGACGATCATTCCGTCTTTGCCGGGCACCGAAATAGCCGAATCGGCGGCCCACGTGAGGAGTGGATGTGCGGAGCCGGCCGCTATCACGGCGGCGGATGCGGTCTGCAGGAAATGGCGACGGGACGGCACGGTATTCTCACCCCCAGTAATGAAAGACTACCTGATTGGTAGACTTTACCGCAAGCGATTTGTGCGATTCCGGCTAGACCCGTTGCGACCGGCCGATCACCAACTTGTGCTTTGGTCGAGTCCGGCCCCCTTCCCTCGTCAACACCGGGGGCCGGATCTTCCAGGAGCACAGGAGAGAGAACGCGTGCTAATGTCTACTATAACGATAGACATTATGGAAATCAAGTGTTTCTTCTGAAAATTTGGAGGTCCGAGCCACGGACGATTCAGCGCCAGGGCTAGCGTGTGCACGAGAACCGGGTCGTCCCCCTGGGACTCGGATTATTCTACGACTTAGCCCCTTCGGGGCTCGACGCGTTCGCACCTTGTTCCGGCGGGATGAAAGCGAATTCTCACGCACGCCCGGCTAGCGCTGGTCGAGGAGGTGGATGGTTTCGAGGACGGTGTTGCCTACGATTTCCAGGCTCTTGGGGCTGAGTTTATCCATGGTGTCTTGCGGGGTGTGGTGGAAGACGTTGTTGTAGCCGTAATCGAGGTCGATGACATCGGCGCAGGGGACGCCGCGCTTTACGAAGGGGATGTGGTCGTCTTCCATGGGACCTTGCATCGCGTAGAAATGAGATTGGTAGCCGGCGCGCTCGGCCGCATTGTAGATCAGGTCGAGCAGCCAGGGCGTTGAGTTGGTGTCGCGCTGGATGTCGAGATCGGCGTCGCCGATCATATCCATGACCATGAGCGCTTTAATTTTTTTCAGCGTGCCGTCTTTTTCCCACTTTTCGGCGAGATGTCGTGTGCCGTAGAGGCTGTCGGTAGCGGTCCAGGTCTTCACGGCTTCTTCGCCGTCGGTCCAGACAAGCCAGACGCTGTAGCCGTCGCGGGTTTTGCCTCGGAGTTGGTTGGCGAATTCGAGCAGGATGGCGGTCGATGAGCCGCCGTCGTTGGCACCGACGTAGCCGGTATTGCGCAGCGGATAATTGGTGTCGTAGTGGCCGAGGATGGCGATGATGCCATCTTTTTTGCCGGGAAATTTGGCGATGATGTTACGGACGGGGAACTTCCCTTCTATGGTGTCGGCGGTGAAGGCGTCGTCTTCGACCTGGTCGCCCTTGAGGTGGTCGAGAATGTAATGCTCGAGCTTCTTGTGATTCTCATTGCCCATGTAGCGCTCGCCGAAGGCGGTGACTTCGCGGGTGTACTGGAAGGTGCGCTTGGTATCGATTTGCGGGACGGGGGCGGAATCGGGGGATGCTGCCTGGACAACGGCGGGCGCTTCGGAATTTGTAATTGCCGCTTGGGCTGCAGGCGCCGGATTGGTCTCAGTCGTCGTAGTTCCCTTGCTGCATGCCGTCGTGCTCGACGATACGAGCACTAGCAGGGCGAGAGAGAGCCTTAACCACAGAGGACACAGGAAAGCGCGGAGGAAAGCTTGCTTCGACGTTTTGGGCGGCTTCATAGATCGCTCTTAGTTCTCGCTCTCTTCTCAGGCTACGACGCATTTTTATCGGCGCGCTTTTTGCGCTGGGCGGGATGCACGAACCAGGCGACTCCGATACTCAGCACATACAGCACCAGCATGGGCGCCGCGAAAATGCACATGTTCACGATGTCGGGCGGCGCAATGATAGCGGCCACGATAAAGATGCCGAGGATCGAATAACGAATGTTGCGCCACATCCAGCCCGCGCTGACAATACCCATCAATGCGAGAAAGAAGACGAGGACGGGCATCTCGAAAATGATGCCGATGCCGACAATGATGGTGACAAACAGCGATGTGTACTCTTCGATCGTAATCATCGGCAGAAACGGCTTGCCGAAACCGATCAGGACTGTGAGCGCGTTGGGAAGAACGATGCGATAGGCGAAATAGCCGCCGGCCAGGAAGAGGCTAACTGTAGAAAGCATGAACGGCAGGACGTAGCGCTTCTCATGGCGATAAAGGCCGGGCGCAATGAAGAGCCAAATCTGGTAGAGCACGAACGGCGAGACGACAAAAAGGCCAGCCACACCGGCGACTTTAACGTAGAGATTGAAGGGGTCGACGGGATGCTGATAGACGAGCTTCTCGGGCAGATGGCTTTGCCGAAGGACTTCGACAATTGGCTTCTGCATGATGTCCACGAGGCGCTGCTTGGCAAACCAGCAGCCAAAGAATCCGATGACAATCGCCATCACGGAGTAGATGATGCGCTTGCGGAGTTCCTCGAGATGATCGAGGAAGCCCATGGTGGGCATGGCGTCCTTGGCAGAATCGCCTAGGGGAGAAGAGGCGGCCGCTTCAGGCATCGGGCGCAACTTTCGAATGCGCAATGGGCGAGTGCGCGGGCGGCGCGGTAAGCCCCGTCTCTGCGACAGTGGCGTTTTCGGCAGTGGTGGCGGACGCAGCTTTGGCCTCGGCAGCCGCGGTTTCAGCGCCGCGGGTTTCGGCGGCCGCAAGGTGCTCGGCGGGCGGTGGGTTGAAGATGCGGCTGGCGAGCGACCCTAGGGGCTCCTTGAGCGGCGGCAGAATCTGCGGCTTTTGCCTTTCGAGGGTATTGATTTCGGATTCGATCTGGGAGCGGAACTCGTTGGAGGCGCGGCGGAACTCGTTCATGATGCGCCCGATCTGGCGGCCGATCTCCGGCAATTTCTTGGGGCCGAAAAGGATCAGCGCCAGGAAAAACAGGAAGATCATCTCACCCGAGAAGCCGAAACCATTCATAGGGCTATCATAATTCGCGGGGGCGGAAAGTGACTAGTCAGCGTTCGCATTGCCAGAAACGGACAAGACGCGGGCAGTTCTATTTAAAGCTATAGCCGATCGAGGCGCCGAAACGGATGGCGTGATCGGAACTGAATTCCTGGGCGGCGCGGATCAGGTAGTACCGCCCTTCCGGCCGGAGAAAGATGTGGTGGAAAATGGAGCGCTGCAAAGGATATATCTTGATCCCAGCGCCGACGTCACCCATGAAGTGGTTTTCGTTAGCGTAGCAGTTCCCCTTATTACCGCAGCCTGCCGTATAGAAGCGGGTGGTTTCCATGCCCGCGCCGCCTTCCAGTTCGGCGGTAAAGCGCTTGAAGAATTTCTTGGTCCAGATGGCATTGGCGTCGTAAAACATGGGGCGGTAATAAAGGTTGTTGACAGGGTCGTAACCTTCAGTTTCCCGGCGCACATATTCGCCCTCGACACCGATGTTTTTGTGGAAGAAGAGGTAATCGCCACTGAAAACCAAATAGGCACCGCCGGTTAATGATAGCGGCTGATGATTGATATCGTTCGCCACCGTGGTTCCGGGCGCATCGATGGCGGCGATGCCGCCGGAGAGGTCGAACTTCTGGGCTTGCGCGAAAGTCGAGAAGGCGGCCAGGGCCGCGCAGGCAACGAACAAGAAAAAGGCAGTGCGTAGCGTCTGTTTCAATCGAAACCGTCCAAAATTGTTTTGACCGCTATCATACACGGACGGGGCCAAGAGCTTTGGGGAACGGAGATTTTGAGCATTAGAAGCGCGGCAGCTTGGCCTCCGGGAACAGGGGGGAGCACCCAAGATACGAGGACGGGGCGAAGCCCCGTCCCCACTTTAGAGAATACCGGGCCGGTCCTATCTGAAGGTGTAGCCGATGGAAACGCCTAAGCGGGTGGCGTGGTTCGAGCTGTATTCCGTCTCGTTATGGATGATGTAAAAGCGCGCCTCGGGACGAACGAAAAAGCCACCGTGGACGTAAAGCTTGAGGCCGCCTCCGAAATCGGCATCGAAGTGGTTGCTAGACGCGACCTCGCTCGCACCCCCGTTGCAGCCTGTGGGCGAGAAACTCAAATTGCATTCGAGGAAATGGGTATCAGACGCTCCGATACCGCCAACAAGTTCCGCGGCGATATGGGGGGCTAACTTCGCTGCGTACACCGCGTTGAAGTTATAGAACACTGGCCGGAAATTGAGCCCTGTGTTTAGGTAATTCTCGCTTTGTGCCCCCCTCCAAAACACTTCGGCCCCGAACCCGAGGTTGTGCCAGAAGAGCACATCGCCGCTAAAGCCAGGGTAGGCGCCTCCGGTGAGTGATTGGGGCAGGTAAGGATTGCCGTCGCAGCTGCCACAGGCGCTGGCACCCGGAGCATCGATGGTGCTGATGCCGAAAGCAAGGTCGATTTTCTGAGCCTGGGCGACATTAGAGAAGGTGGCCAAGACGGCGCAGGCAAGAGACAGGAGTACGACCACTCGAACTGTGCGTTTCACTCGAAACCTCCAAGAGATTTTTAGCTGCTGCGTTAGATGCAAGACGCAAGGTCCACGCTGCCGGATTGCGGAGCGTTTACAAGAATTTACCGACTGCTGCAAGTTATTCATTCCCCACAAGTTACAGAAGAGTATACCACCCTAACGGCGCGTTGGGGAGAACCCGACTCTTTCGTGTCAATAGGCGAGAAGGATGCGAAGGTCGCGCAGGTTATTGCCGGTCGGGCCGGTAAGGATGACATCGCCGATGGCGTCAAAGTAGGGAAAGGCATTGAAAGTAGCGAGCGATTGGCGAACGGCGCCGGCCGCGGCGGCGTGATCATTCGATTGAAATTCAGATTGGAGTCTGGCTCGGAAGAGCGTGCTGCCATCGGCTACGGCTCCGGCGGCGGGGCTATTGCCGTCGATGCCATCGGTGCCGGCGCTGAGAACGGTGATGTCCTCGCCTGCGATTTTTCCTGCGCAGGCGAGAGCGAATTGCTGGTTGCGTCCGCCGGTGCCGCCGTTGCGCACGGTGACCGTCACTTCGCCGCCGGAGAGCAGGCAGACGCGGGACACTTTGCTACGCAATTCGCGAATTCGAGTGAGTAAGTAGCCAGCGGCTTTTCCATAGTCCCAGTCGTCGCAGGAATTATCGACCTCGACGGCGAAACCGGCGCGGGTGGCTGCGATGGCAGCTTCGTCGATGGCTACTTTGTTGGAAAGTACGGTCCACCAGCGGGCGCGCACGAAGGCGGGATCATCGGACTTGGGAGTTTCTTCGAGAGCGTGCTCGCGGAAGAGGCCGGCGACCGACGGTGGAAATTGCGCAATCAGATTGTATTCGGCGGCGATGCGCTCGCAGTCGTGGATAGAAGTGGAATCGGACATGGTGGGGCCGGAAGCGAGCGCGTCGGGAGTGGAATCGGGTACATCGGAGACCAGGATCGAGACTTGCTGCGCGGGATAGGCGGCTTGGGCGAGGCGTCCTCCCTTGACGGCAGACAGGTGTTTGCGGATGGCGTTGATGGCCGCGATCGGCGCGCCGGAAAGGATGAGCACACGATAGGTGGCGATGAGATCGGGGAGGGAGATTTCAGCGTCGATGGGCTTCTCGACGATGGCGGAGCCGCCGCCGGAAAGTAGAAAGATGACGAGAGAGGTGGCGTCGAGCGAGCCGAGCGTTTTGAGGATGGCATCGGCAGCTTGGATGGATTCGGCGGTGGGAGTGGGGTGGCCTCCATGAAAATAGCGGAAGCCGCGGACTTGGCCAGTCTGGCCCAAACTCGCGGGGTCGACGGGTGTGGCGACGATGCCTTCGAGTCGGCTGCCAACTTGCGCTTCGAGAGCGGCGGCCATGGTGTGAGCGGCTTTGCCTATCGAGACTACGAACACCCGGTTGTAGGAGTCGAGATCGTAGAGATCTTCGCAGATGCGCAGGACGCCACGTTCGCAGTGAAGATCGCGGGAGAAGGCGCTTTCGATGGAGGCGTTTTTGAGTGCGGAGGTGAAGATTTCGCGGGCGGCCTCGCGCATGCGGGCGAACTGCTGGTCGCGTTCGGGGGGAATTTCCGCCATGCTCGAAGATTATAGAGAATGGCACTATAATCTGCGGCCATGCCAGCGAACACTAATACCACGGATAAGAAGCGGGAGTTCGAGATTGCCTTTCAGGGTTTGCGGAAGATTCTGAAACCCTACGATAAAAAACTGCGGGTGCTCAAAGACGATGCCGGCAACTACATGAGCGAATCGAAATCGCTTCGGTATCGGGGGAAGCCGGTGATGTTTATCTCCATCATGAGCAAGAGTTATGTAGCCTTTCATCTTCTTCCCGCGTACATGTTTCCGGATTTGTTGAAAGGCATCTCTCCTGCCCTGAAGAAGCGAATGCAGGGCAAGGCGTGCTGGAATTTTAAGAAAGCGGAAGAGGAGCTGTTCGCGGAATTGCGCGAACTCGTGGGCGCGAGCTTTCGTCGGTTTGCGGAACTTGGGGAGCGCGACCTGACGCGGGAGGATATGCTCGCGCTATCGGGCGGCGCGAAGAAGAAGAGTTGAAATCAGCGAACGGCCGTAAATTCCCTGACCCACGCTTCAGTCGCATCTCGCATCTCGCGGAGGCGGCCTTCGAAGAAATGATCTCCGGCATCGATGCGAACTAACTTCTTGGGCTCGGCGAAAGTGCTAACCAGTGCTTCGAGAGTTCCGGGGGGCGCGAATTGGTCGCGCGATCCGCTAACGAAGAGCTTGGGCTTGGTTGAGGTGCGGAGAAATTCGAAATCGTAGACGCGCGGCTCACCTGAATCCGACGCCGCGGGGACTGCGGGCAGGCCGAGGGCGATGAGGGCTGGAACGCGATCATCGGAATAAGCGGCGCGCAAACCTACAGCGGCTCCGAAAGAAAACCCGGCGAAAATTATGGGTAGAGGAAATTCGCGTTCGAGCCACGCGAGCGCGGTGCGGACGTCGTCGACTTCCCCGATACCGCCGGCGTGCTCGCCTTCGCTCAAGCCAGTGCCGCGAAAGTTGAAGCGGAGAACGGGGAATCCGAAGCCGTTGAGCACTTTCATCGCATGGAAAACGACTTTGTTGTGCAGCGTGCCTCCGTAAAGCGGATGCGGATGGCAGACGAGGGCGGCGTGAGTTGCGGCGGGGGAACCGGCGTTGAGCAGGGCTTCGAGGCGGCCGGCGGGGCCGTCGAGGAACAGGGACCGGATGGTGGCGGTGTCGGGGGGCACGGTCATTGGCCGCTGGTCGTTGGTCGTTCGGGACTCGCCGTTCGGCGATCTGTCGTCGCATCGGCGTTCGGCGATCGCTTCCAGCAGAAATCTTATCCGCCTCCGTCGCTGCCGACGACTCGCGACTAACGACCAACGACTGCTACGCTCTTGCCATGAGTTTGCCGGAAATGGACCTGTTCGCGCTGACGCGGCGCCTGATTGATATTGAGTCCACTACCTCGAATGAAGGGGCGGTGGGGGAATTTCTTTGCGGTGAGCTGCGGCGGCTCGGGTTTGATGCGCGCAAGATGCACGTCGAGGGCAATCGCGATAATGTGCTGGCGACCTGGCCGGGCCGCGGGCAGCCGGCGGTTGTTTTTTCGACGCACATGGATACGGTGCCGCCGTTCATTGCTTCTTCCGAAGATGAGACGCGGATTTACGGGCGCGGATCTTGTGATGCGAAGGGAATCATTGCAGCTCAGGTCGGGGCGGCTGAGAAGCTGCGCGGGGCAGGCCTTTTCGTCGGGTTGCTATTTCTCGTGGGTGAAGAAACCGACTCGATTGGAGCTCGGGCCGCCAATCAGCAGCCGATTGGCGCACGCTTCATGATTAACGGCGAGCCGACCGACAACCGGCTGGCGCTGGCGACTAAAGGGTCGCTGCATGTGGTGCTGACGGCACGTGGGAAGATGGCGCACTCGGCATATCCGGAACTGGGCGAGTCGGCAATTGACAAGCTGGTGGAGGCGCTGCACCGTTTGCACGCGATGAAACTGCCTGAGAGCGAAGGCGTGGGACCGTGCACGAAGAACGTGGGAACGATTGAAGGCGGTCGGGTGCGGAATGTGATTCCGGACTTTGCGCGGGCCGAAATTTTCTACCGGCTGGTGGGACCGGGTGACGAACTGCGGCGCCAGATTGTCGAGACGGTCGGCGAATTGGCGGAGGTCGAATTCACGCGCGAAGCTCCTTTTATGCGACTGCGCACGTTCGAAGGCCTGCCAACGATGGTAGCGGCGTTTACGACGGACATTCCTTCGCTTGGGAATTGGGGCGAGCCGTTGCTGCTGGGACCGGGATCGATTCACGTGGCGCATACGGAGCGGGAGTTCGTGGAGAAGAAAGAACTGGAAAAGGCGGTGGAGTTGTATTGTGTGGTGGCGAAGAGACTCGTTCCTTAGCGGCGGTCCCAAGTCTCGACGTGCGACGAGGCGTGTGGCCTACAACTTCAGGACTGGCGCGGTTGGATCGGTTGCGGGCAACTCCCTCACCGTGATCATTTCGGCGGAGCTCATGTGCTCGTGAAGAATTCGCGGGATGCCTTTTTCGTTGCGCTGGAAAACTTGCGTGGCACGTCCGCTGGGAACCTCCGCCCGATATCTCTTGCCCCCGGGCAGCACCCGAGTGATCGAGAGGTGGAAAGGGTAAGACGCTACGGCGAGGTCCGTGCCGATAAACTGCACGTCGATTGGGCCAAGCTTCGCGGCTACGGACGAAGCGGGACCAAAAAGCTCGCGCTCACGCCTTACCAGCATCAGGCGCGCTAATTCCATCCGGCGCGAGTCAACCGCAAAGACGGTGGCGGAAGGAAGATACATTTCCGCGAATTGGGCCTTCGACTTGCGGGAGAAAAACTCCCAGAACTTTCTTACTTCAGCGCGGACTTCGTCGGGTGAGATGTTCATTTTGCGCGCGCAGCGTATTGGGATTTGAATCTATCCAACTAAATCCTTGCGCACCTCAGAACTTACGAACTCTGTTTGCCGGTGCTTGCGATTCCATCATCCGGTGGCCTTCTCTACGTCGGGATTAGCCGTCGCACTCAGGTGTTCATGCACGATTCGAAGCACACCATCCCGGTCGCGTTCGAAAATTTGCGTCGCTCGTCCGAAGAGCGTGGCGAGTTGTATCTTGGTGCCGTCTGCGCCCACCTTCTCGGTGCTGTAGGTGTAAGTGTAGGCGGCGATGGCGACGTCCGGCCCCACGATCTGCACATCGATCGAGCCCTCGTCCACGCCCGCAGAGGACACACTCGCGGGAAGCCGGCGAGATCTCCGCATCGCGATCAGCTTCGCCGACTCGCTGCGTTTGGCCTTGCCAGTGAAAGCGATCGCGGTGGGCGCATACATCTCCTCGATCTTGTCCGTCAGCTTTCCCGAAAAGGTGTCCCAGAAGCGACGGATTTCCCGGCGGACGTCTTCCGGTGAGAGGAGTGCCATAAATTCGCCGTAGGATAGCACGCCTGCATCTCTTTGCCGCATTACTCTTTGAGCGCTCCCCATCGAGTCAGAGCGCATGAGGTTGTTATCGCCAAAGTCCCGCCCCTGCCCCTATTCGCGATAGACTTTGCTGATGACTACCGGCTCGCAGAATTCTCTCGCGCGTGCTTCTTCCTCTTACCTACGATCGGCGATGCATCAGCCTATTCTGTGGCATGAGTGGGGCGAGGAGGCTTTTGCCGCGGCGCGGCGGGAGAACAAGCCGATGCTGCTCGATATCGGCGCGGTGTGGTGCCACTGGTGCCATGTGATGGATCGGGAGTCATATGACGATCCGGAAGTGGCGAAGATGGTCAATGAGAATTTCATTGCGGTGAAGGTGGATCGGGATGAGCGTCCGGATATTGATAGCCGGTATCAGGTCGCGGTGAGCGCGCTGACGGGTGAGGGCGGATGGCCGCTGACGGCTTTTCTTACTTCCGAGGGCAAGCCTTTTTACGGCGGGACTTACTTTCCTCCGAAGGACGGGTACGGACGGCCCAGTTTCAAGCGCGTCCTGGTGTCGATTGCACAGGCTTATCGTGAAAAGCACGGCGACGTAGTTGAACAGGCAGCGATGGTGGAAAGCGCGATTGCCCGGGCGGAATCGTTGGGCGCTGGCGGAGGGCGAGTTTCGGCGGCGGTCATTGAAGCAATTGCGGAGTCGGCGGCGAGGATGTTCGACGAGCGCAACGGCGGCTTTGGAAGCGCCCCGAAGTTTCCGCATCCTGCAGCGCTCGATTTGCTGATGCACCAGTATTCGGTCACGGGTAATGAAGAGCTGCGGCAGATTTTTGTTACTACGCTGGAGAAGATGGCGCGGGGCGGCGTGTATGACCAACTGGCCGGGGGATTTCATCGCTATTCGGTGGATGAACGGTGGGTGGTACCGCACTTCGAGAAGATGAGTTACGACAATTCGGAGCTATTGAAGAATTATGTGCATGCTTATCAGGCAATGGGAGATGAATTTTTTGCTTCGGTGGCACGCGACATTATCCGGTGGATAGACGAGTGGCTGAGCGATCGGGCGCACGGCGGCTTCTACGCTTCGCAGGATGCCGACTATTCGATGGACGACGACGGCGACTACTTTACGTGGACGCTGGACGAAGTCAGGTCGGTGCTGACCGAGGAGGAGGCTGCGGTCGCGCGTTTGCATTACGACATCGGGGAAATTGGCGAGATGCATCACGATCCGGCGAAGAATGTGCTTCATGTGCAGGCGGATGTGGCTGAGATTGCGCGGCGGCTGAATTTGACCGAAGAACGCGTGACCGAGTTGCTGGCGTCGGCAAAAGCGAAGATGTATGCGGCGCGACTGCAGCGACCTACGCCTTACGTTGACAAGACGGTTTACGTGGCGTGGAACGCAATGTGCGTCTCGGCATATCTGGAAGCAGCAAAGGTGCTGGGTTTGGATGAGGCACGGCGGTTTGCTTTGCGGTCGCTGGATCGGTTGCTGGCCGAGGGATGGAGCGGTGCGAGCAACGCGGAATCAAGAGCAGAATCAAAACCAAAACCAAAAGCAACGGCAGCGGGCGGGAGTGCCCGCGCTACAGCAACTTTGCGGCATGTGATCGCTTATTCGGATCCGAGAGCGGAGCGGCGCGAAACGGCCGGTGTGCTTGACGACTACGCATTCACGGTGATTGCCTGCCTCGATGCCTACGAGGCGACGGCTGATCTGAGTTATTTTCGCTTTGCGCGGGAAATTGCGGAGGCGATGGCGGAGGGATTCTACGATCGCAAGGGGGGAGGGTTCTTCGATACTCGCATCGAAACGTTCGTTCAGCGGCGGACCGGTGCGGGTGAATCGGCGAGCGCCCCAACGGACGCGGCGGGCGCTCAGCCTGACGCCCTCGGAATTCTGGGCACGCGGCGCAAGCCGTTTCAGGATTCGCCGACTCCGGCGGGAAATTCGGCGGCGGCGATTGCACTGGTGCGGTTGCATGGGTATGCGAACGAAGCGTCGTATCGCGAGCAGGCCGAGCGGACGCTCGAGGTGTACTCAGGCATGGCGGCGCAGCATGGCATGTTTGCGGCGACTTATGGGCTGGCGGTTGCTCATTTTACCGCGCCGCACATGCAGGTCGTGGTGGTGGGAGAGGATGCGACGGCCGGGGAATTGTATCGGGCTGCGGCGCGGCGGCTTTCATTGAACGTGGCCGTCGTCCGATTGGATGCCGGCAAGGCAGTTGCGCAGAACCTGCCGCCGGCGTTGTCGGAGACGCTTCTGCTTCTTCCGGCGCTGGCTGGGGGAAGATCGTTCGCTGTCGTGTGCTCGGATTTTGCCTGCCAGCCTCCAGTGTTTGAGGCGGAAGAGTTGATGCGCGTGCTGGATGCGCGAAGGCGTCCGGCGGCATGAAACGCGGATTGCGCCTGACGGATTGAAGATGCACTTTGTTGCCGTTCAGTTGGCATCTTCTCTTTTGCTCTCCAGGGGCTACGTCACCATATTAGCCAGCGGTCCCACGGCTTGCGCCGTGGGCTGCACGCTTGCGCCACTTGGCGCCCGGTTTGTGGTTTCTCCCGCTGGTTGGACGTGGAGCTATTGGTTTCCTCTCCCCTGAAGGTTCTACGGGTTCCTGCCGATAACTTCTAATGGCGTGGTCGCCGCGCATGCCGGGGAATTTCTTCGACAATCCGGACCTGTATCGGTCGGTGCTGGAAGACCTGCCGGTTGGTATTTACATCGTGGACCGGGAGCACCGGGTGCGCTTCTGGAACCGCGGCGCAGAGCATTTGACCGGGCATCTGGCGCATGCAGCCATGGGACAGGACGGGGCAGGACAACTGCTGGACCCGTGCGACCGGAGGGGACAGGCGCTGAGCGGAGAGCACAGCCCGCTGGCGGCCACGCTCACACATGGAAAGGCCCAACAATTCGCCGCCTTTTTTCGGCATAAGAACGGGCATCGCATCGCGGTACGCGTGCGAACGCGAGCGGTTCTCGAACACAATGACGCGATCATGGGAGCGATGGTCGTGTTCGAAGAGGGCTTTGTTTTTCCCGACAATTCGGTGGAGCCCATGTATGGATGCCTGGACGCAGCAACCGGGATCCCGTCGCACCGGCTGACGCGTGCGGTGCTGAACGAATGCGTGGCGGGCATGGAGCGGTCGCGCCAAGGGTTCGGATTACTGCGGATTCGTGTTCTGGGCCTGGACGAATTTCGAGCAAAGCACGGGATTCAATCGGCATTTCCTCTTTTGCGCACGGCGGCACAAACGTTAAGGCACAGCCTTGATCCGGAGATTTTTGTGGGGCGGTGGGGGGAAGACGAGTTCATCCTGGTGCTCCCTTCGGCGAATCGGGTGACGACCGTGGCAGCGGCGGAAACCGCCCACAACCTGGTTACAAAATCCGAGGTGAGTTGGTGGGGCGACCAATTCCCAGTGCAGGCGATAGTGATGTACACGGTTGCGCAGCCCGGAGATACGCTGGAAAAACTGCTCAACGGATTGGAGCCCGCGCACGCGGCGGCGGCCGGCCGGACTGTGGGTGCGACGGGGGCTGGACCCTAGGCGCGGGCGATCGCGCCCAGGGTTGACGCCAAGGATCACGAGGGGTAGCGTTTTATGTTTTCGATCATCGGAATCGTGGTTGTTTTCGGCTGTATCGTCGCCGGATATCTGATGGAGCACGGCAATCTGAGAGTACTGCTTCAGCCGGCCGAACTGATCATCATCGGCGGGGCCGCGGCGGGCACGGTTTTGATTTCGAATCCGCTGCACATTCTCAAACAGATTGCGGGAGAAGTGGGAGGAGTTTTCGGGTCGTCGCCTTATACGCGCCAGCGTTATGTCGAGTCCCTGAAGATGATGTATGAGCTGTTGCAGAAAGCGCGCAAGGAAGGGCTGGTATCGCTGGAGAGCGATATCGAGGAACCGGAGAAGAGCCCGTTGTTTTCCAAGTACAAGGACTTTGTAAAGAACCATCACGTGCGCGATTTTGTGTGCGACACGATGCGGATGGCGGTGAGCGGAGGCGTGGAGGTATTCGATCTGGACCAGATGCTGGACAGCGATATGGAAGTTCATCATCACGGGGCTGGGCAGCCGGTGGCGGCGCTGAGCACGATGGCGGATTCGTTGCCCGGACTCGGAATTGTGGCTGCCGTGTTGGGCGTAGTCATCACGATGGGAGCGCTGGGTGGGCCGCCGGAAGAGATCGGGCACAAGGTAGCGGCGGCGCTGGTAGGAACATTCCTGGGCATCCTGCTGTGTTATGGGCTGGTGGGCCCAATGGCGGCGCGCATGGGTAAGAACGCGGACGAAGAACATGCATTTCTGCTGGTCCTGCGCGTAGTGATGGTGGCCTTCCTGAAGGGCGTGGCGCCGATTATGGCAGTGGAAATCGGGCGGCGGGTGGTGCCGGGACATGTGCGCCCTTCGTTCAAAGACGTCGAGCAGGCCTGCCGTAGTGGCAGCGCGACGGCCGCAGTACCCGCGGCGGACGCGGAAGCCGCTGCAGCCGCTCCAGCGGCAGGTTAAAGGCGGATTATGCCGATGCCCCCCATCATCATCAAAAAAAAGCGCGGCCATGCCGGCCATCATGGCGGCGCGTGGAAGGTCGCGTATGCAGACTTCGTCACAGCCATGATGGCGTTGTTTATCGTGCTGTGGCTTATGAACTCGAGTAAGCAACTGCAGGTCGCGGTGGGAGGGTATTTCAAGGATCCCACAGGAACGTCGAAGAAGGTGGGCACGAATCAATCCGGCGCCGGCGAGAACTTCCAACTGACAAGGCAGAATCTGGGGCAATTGAAAGAGCAATTGCAGAAGAGCATTCACAGCATCAACGACCTGGAAAAGCTGCGAAAAAACATTGAGATGACGGTCACGGCGGAAGGACTGCGCATTGAGTTGCTGGAATCGCGGAGCGGAACGTTTTTCACCAGCGGGAGTTCGGACCTGAACCAGACCGGCAAGGAAATGCTGGTTTTGCTGGCCCAGGAGTTGGGACAAGTGCCGAATAGGGTTTCGGTGGAAGGGCATACGGATGCAACGCCGTATGGGGAAAGAGCCAACTACAGTAACTGGGAACTGTCGGCGGACCGGGCGAATGCCGCGCGGCGCTTGATGCAGCAATCGGGATTGCGGGCCGACCAGGTTTCGCAGGTGCGGGGCTTTGCCGACCAACGGCTGCGTAACGCGAAAGATCCGTTGGACCCTTCGAACCGGCGCATCTCGATCATCGTGCAATACATCACGAAGGATGCGGACGAGGAGGAGCCAGCCGAACCGGGGAAGGATTCCGGCGAAGCATCCCAAGAGCAGGCCGGGAAAGACAAGAGCAAAAGCGAGCCCAAGGCCATGGGCGAGACGACCAAAAAATAAGGCTGACCTGATCGGCCAGCCCGGCGAAGTGCGCTTGTTCAGTGGTTGTTACTGGATCGTGGTTAGTGAACCACAATTCGCAGTTCGTCGTCGGGACAATTCGGACGACTAGGGGGACACAGCGGCATGGGGCCATCCGGAGCGGGAGCCTTCGGGATGGCAGCATACGCGAATGTGCCTACCAGACCTACCAACAGCAAGAACGCTCTAAGTGAACGTTTCATACAACTCTCTCCTTAGGGTCTACCGACTCCACGTCAAGTGCGGGCGCGTCACCGGTGGCCGGGATTATACACAACACGAGAGGCGAGGCCATGATTGGAACAGAGTCTTAGAAAACGAGGAGAGAGGACACCATCGGGCAGAGTTCGAAGAGCGTGAAGAGCGAACTGCGTTCCCAGCGCGACAACTAAAGGTCCGGGCGCAGAGTCTTTAAAGTGATGCTTTCATTCGGATTGAGCAGTGCATGGTCATCCCGGAAGCGAAACAGGCGGCCGAAAATTTCTCTTGACAAGGTTCTCGAAGGAGACAGTGATCTCAAAGGCGCGCTAGGTGTGGTCCTTCGAACCGGCAGCCACCGACTTGGAGCGAGGCGTTTTCGCGGGATTCTCAGCTTCAAGGAGGTCTTCAGGGGATTCAAGATTCGAATTGCGGGAAAAGGCGCGTTCCACCATTCCTTCAAACATCGGAATCAGCGAATCGCTGGGAGCCGCGTGTTGCAAATCCGCGAGGCTCTTTTCCCAGCGTTGGGTCTGCAAAGGATTGACGGCTCTTTCCCTAACAAGCTTGGCGGCCAACGAGTACACAAGCCATGTCAGAACGGAAAGGTCGTAAAAAAGCATGTTCAGCAGATTGAAGTGGTTATGCCCGACGAGTTTACCCGCATACATGGCGAGGAGCATCAACTCGGCGCCCGCAAAAGATCCGAAGCCAAGAGCGATTCCGAAACTGACCTGGCGGCGTGAAACTCCTAGAAATCGGGAAAAGATGAACATGAAAAGGATGAGGCCGAACTGTACGGTGCGGACCGAGCGTTGCATGGTGGTTACGGCGTGGATGAGGGGAGAGTGCGAGAACGAATTGGAAGCCGCCACCACAACGGAAACCAGCAACATGACCGCTCCAGCCCACTTGAATACTGGAGTGCCCAGGTCTTGCAGCGCACGGTATGGCCGAAACACATCCAGGAAAATTTCGTGGATGACTTTGAAGCCGAGGATAGCATTAAGCGCCTGCCCGAGCCAGAAGAGCCAAAAATACCAGGTTCTACTGTTACCGTAGAGCGGATAAGTGACTACAAAGAACCCAACCTGCACAAGAAGATACGAGAAGAAGACCGGAAATTGCTTATGAAGCTTGCGACGCCACAGCACAAAGGCAACGACGGATTGCAGCACCGGTTGTGCGCACCACAAACAAAGAGACGAAGTTGGTCCGGTGAGGGACATTGGGTTTGGGACCGAGGGGCGACTCTCCACTAGTCGCGCCGGTCTCTATCTTCGCCCATACTCAGGCAGAGTTGGCGCTTTGAGCAATGAACTTAGGTAACCTTGGTAACCATTACCCTCGAGTCGCCCTGGGGCCGGCGAGCACTGACCCGCTGCCTGTCATCCAGCCTCGGGAGTGGAATGAAGGTAGGCCCGCATCATCCGGACCTCGTCGTCTTTCTCGTTCAGGTCATGCAGGAGGATGTCGCGGAGCGAGATAAAGCCCCTGAGTTCGCGGTCCGAGCAAACTGGCAGGTGCCGAAAGCCGTGACGCCGCATGAGGGTCATGCAGGTTTCGAGCGAGTCGGACGGTTGAACGGTCATCGGGTCCTCGGTCATGACATGGCTGACCAGGGTGCGGGCCGGATCCTTGCCGCCCACGACCACCCGATTCATCAAGTCGCGCTCCGAGAAAATGCCGAGCAGTCGCCCCTGTTGAAGAACCGGGACCGCGCCGATGTTGTGGTCCACCATAAGACGGGCCACTTCGAGCACGGTCTGATGCGGCTCGGCGGAAATCACCGCCTGATTCTTAAGCAGATCGCTGATCAACATTTGCACCTCCCATCGACTCGTACCGGAAAATCATCTTTCTCCGGGAACAATATCAGCTTGGCTTTGAACGGAGGAAGCAAAGCCGTTAGGACTGCGCTCGGCGGAGTATATGTCGAAAACCTGACGGCGAAAAGAGAAAAAAGCAAGGAGGCGAGCCGAGTGCACCGGATGCGGGGAAGTCCTAGTGAGTTAGGCCGCTGCGCACGGAAATCACGTAGGCCGTAGACAGGAAGTCAGCGGGGATTTGCGAACGGTCGCGGGCGCTGACGATGACGTTGTAGTCTTCGCCCGCGCGCAGACGGTTGAAGACCGGAGTCGCTTCCTGGGGAGCGACCAGCGCAAGGTAGTACAGGAAACCAAAAACATCGGCGGTGGGCTCAAGGCCGGGGGCAACGAACGAAACTTCGACATCCTCGTGATGAAAATGCCAGGCTAACGAGGCCGCCAGCCCAACGGCTCGCTCGTAGACGGCGGGATCGAGAACCCCTGGTGCTGGGTTGTCGAAAATGATGCGCAAGCGGCGCTCATCCTCGCGGCTGTATTCGCGTACCTTGAGCGCGCCGGTGCGGGCGGTGGCTTTCCAATCGACGTGGCGAGCAGAATCTTCGGGCATGTAATCACGGATGCGATGCAGATCGTAGCCGCGTCCGCGCACAAAACTTGCGAGTTCGCCGGTCACCATGGGCAGGACTTCGAGGAACCGTTCGGTGGGCTCGATCAGAGGGTAAGCGACGATCTCGCGGGCCAGGTTCACACGGCGCGTCTTCGTCAAGAAGGCGAAGGGAAAGCGCGTGGCCAGGCCGAAGTTCTTCTCGCGATAACGGCCGCGTGCCGGAAAGGTTATCTCGAGGTCGGCACGCAACTCCTCCTCCGGAGGTAGGAACGGAAAATAAACGGACTGCCGGAGGAGCGGCCGGTCAGGCTCTTCCTTGACCCGCCGCAACCGGCGATCCGGCAAGCGCAGCCACTGCTGTTCCGGTGAGCGATGGGGCGGCCAGGCAAATGTAGCTGCCTCCCAGCGCCAGTGGCGCGCCATTTTGCGTTTGGCAGGAACGACGCGGATGGAAAACGACGGCATCCACGAACTGGCGTTGCGCAACAGGATGCGTGCCAGCATGGGACGGCCAGCGAAAACATGCTCGGGGACGTGGATATTAAGCTCCAGCCGGCGGAGCACGACCGCAGACGCGATGCCCGAGATGAGAATCGCAGAAAGCAGCGCGGCGACGACCACGTAGAGCAGGTTGTTGCCGCTCTGCAGAGCCGCGATTCCCAGTACGACGGTGAACAGGATGTAGATCATCCCGGCGCGGGTTACGTCGTAGTCCATCGCTTCGCGCAGCCGCGCCGCCACCACGCGACGCGCCAGGTAGGGCACCGTGGTGAGGCCCACGAAAGTAGCCAGTAGCAGGGCCGCCGACGCCAGAACAATCGTCCCCCAGACATTGCCCGATTCACGCGAAACGGTCGAAAAGAGCGCCGCCGCGAATGCCAGCACCAGACCAATGATGGCGACCAGAAAGCGCACCCAGACCTCGGGAATGCCGATTCGCAGCAGCGAAGAGGATGTTGAATCGGGAGCGCTTTGGGGAATCATGAAGTTCTCGATCGCAAAAGACGCAGTTTTAGCATAAGGCAGCGCAGGCTCGAGTGGAAGTAACGGAAGATTTTTCTTGCACGCGAAAGATTCGGGATCGCCGCTATTCGTTGCAACCCAAAAAGCTCTCCAGAAAACTGTCCTTCCTGAGCTGCAACCCAGTCCTCGGCTATTATTCTGAAATGTGACTGAAAAGCCAGGCACACGCTCCAAGACGCCACATCGCAAGGGCTCTCTCAGGTCCTTTGTTCGATGGCTTGCCATCGGCTTGGCGCTGGCGTGGTCGCTCGCCGCGCTGATCCTTTTGGCTGCCCGGTGGATCGACCCACCGACAACCGCAGTACACATCCGGCGCCGGTTGCAAGCCTGGATTCACCACACTCCGTATCACGAACGCTACAAATTTATTCCGCTTAGCCAAATCTCGCCTGATTTCCAGCACGCTGTAATCGCCGCGGAGGACGCGCGCTTCTACCAACACCACGGGTTCGATTGGCACGAAGTCCAAATCGCGGCCGAAGACGATCTGGAAGGCGGTCGCAGTCGCGGAGCTTCCACCATTACGCAGCAACTTGTAAAGAACCTATTCTTCGGAACGGGTCGCTCGGTCCTCCGTAAGGGTGTGGAGTTCACTCTGGTACCGGTGGCCGAATTCGTCCTCGGCAAGCGACGCATTCTGGAGATCTATCTCAACGTGGTCGAATGGGGCCCTGGTATCTTTGGTGCGGAGTCGGCGAGTCGTTATTACGACGGAATTGCGGCCCGGAATATGGGCCGGGAACAGGGGGCAAGGCTTGCCGCGATTCTGCCGGCTCCCCTGAAGCGACGGCCCGAGCGCATGAATAATTACAGCGTGCTTATCCTGGAGCGGATGCACCAGATGGGTTGGTAATCGCGAACAGCATCTAGTCCCTCTTGACCGATGCTGCTATTGACCGCTGGGGCGGTTCTCGGCCCCATGACTCACCTTTCGCAGGAGGCTCCTTAGGGTTTCCTTCTCGGAGTCGTCGAGACCGGATAACGCGTCCTCCATGCCGCGCGCGTGATCGGCAAATACTTTGCGGATTACGGATCCTTCCGCCGTCAGCGCATTGATCGGAAGGACTACGAAGAAGTAAATAACGGTAGCAATCAATAGGAACGAAACCAGAGCATTCATGAAATCGCCGACAGCAAAAACGCTTCCGTTCACTGTGAATCTGATTGCCGAAAAATCGGGCTTACCGACCAGTGCCGCAATCAGTGGCGTCAGCAGATCCTTTGTAAGCGAAGCCACGACCGCTGTAAACGCACCACCGACTACCACGCCAACCGCCATGTCCACTACGTTGCCACGCAGCACAAACTGTTTGAATCCGCGCATCATAGGCCGCCTCCAAAGAGATGTGACTGGACAGGAATTGCCATCGGTCCACTGAAGATCTACGATCCAGCCGGGCTGCGCCGCTGCCTCCACCACAGGTACAGAACCGCGGCTACGGTGACAATCACAATCGCAACGTTGAAGCGCGTGAGGGTACGCACCAGCAAACGCCAATGATGACCGAATAGGTATCCCGCGCTGGCGATGAAACTTACCCATACAACGGCGCCCAGAAAGTTATAAATGGCGAATGCGCGCCAGCCCATGCGCAGCACTCCGGCTAGCGGGCCGGCGATCACGCGCATGCCGAAGACGAAGCGAGCGAAGAAAATCGTGAATGACCCGTAGCGGGCGAAAAGCGCCTCCCCGCGCTCCAGAACATTTTGTCGAACGCGGAAAAGATTCTGGTAGCGGTCGAGGAGCGGTCGCCCGCCATATCGTCCAATGGCAAATCCCAGGTTATCGCCAATCGTCGCGGCGCAAGTTGCGACGACGATGATCCATCCGAGATGAAGTTTGTGCTCGGAGTAGGCGAAAAAGCTTGCGACTAGAAGCGTGGTCTCGCCGGGAACCGGAAGGCCGGCGTTTTCGCACAGCAGCATCACGGCGACGGCCCAATAGCCGTAGTCGCCAACGAACACACGCACGAAATGAGAGATGCTGTGCCCCATCAGCAGTGGGATCGGATATGCAAGCTTAGCAAAGACGGCGGATCGGCGATTACGTAGGACGGCCAGCGCTGAGGAATTCGATGAGGGACGAATTGAATTCGGACACGGCTTCTTCGTACGGCAAATGCCCCACGCCTTCGAAAGCAACAAGTCGCACGTCGCGGAAGTTCTGTCGCAGAGGCTCGGCCGACTGAAACGGCACAGCTCGATCGCGGGTTCCCCAAACCAGCAATGTTGGATAGTCGCGAATCGTGGGTAAGGCGCGCTTCAACTCCCCGAGGTCCGCAGTCCAATTTTCGAGGATATGGGCGGCGTGGCGAAAAGCGTGGTTCTTGAGCACAGGCACGCGGTAGCCGTCGAGCGAATCGGGTGGGATTTTGGCTCCGTCGCCGAATAAACGGCGGAGCCACAGGTAGTCGAGGGGCCGCCAGCGTTCGATGGTATGGCGGAAAACTAATGAGCCGAATGGACTCACCAGAAACGGCGCCAGCCGCTTGCCGTGCGGCGACCAGGGGTTTACGGGGGCTACCAGAATCAGGCGCTTGAGGCTCGAGCTGCGGCGTTCGGCCAGGAGCGCGGCCGTCATAATCGCGACGCCGCCGCCGTGAGAAGTACCGAGCAGGTCGAAATCGGCGATTCCGGCCGCGTCGGCGAACGCGAGAACGCGTTCCGCGGTGGCGCGCACCGAGCAGTCCATGTCATCCGGAGCGGTTGACAATCCGGCGCCCAGGTTGTCGATGGCATAGCACGCGGCGTAGGGCGCGAGCGCGGGTAAGGTGAATCGCCACGAAAAGGAATAACCCATCAGGCCGTGAACGAGAATGAGCGCACGGCCGAAACCTCCCTGGAGGTAGCGCATGCGCCCTCCGGCGACGGGGATCCAGCGCTCTTCGATTCCAGCCGGGAGCGGAGTTGGCATCGGGCCGGCGGGGTTGTAGGTTTCATTCGCTTTTTCCGTTTCGATGGGCAACTCTTTTCTCGCGTCTTGGTTCTTACTAAATGAGTGATATCGCCTCTGTCGCTTGAGTGGGAGCGCTTTTAGCTCCCACTATTTCTTGTGCGGCTTTTCGGGGCGACCGTCGTCGAGCTCCACGTTTCAAGACCGCGAGCCCTAATGCGAGAGCGCGGCAACTGCAGATGAAGCTTCGCTCTTACGCTTCGCCCGCTTCCTTCCAAGCAATTTCTTCAGAACGCGAATTCCTTTGTCCACATGCTTTTCCTCGAGCAGGAATGGTGGCAGGAAGCGGAGAACCGTGTCCTGGGTAGCGTTGAAAAGCACGCCTTCCGCCAAGGCCTGCTCCACAAACGGACGCGCCGGGACGTCGAGCACAAGACCCTGGATGAATCCGCGGCCGCGCGTCTCGCGAGCGGCGGCGTATTTTTCCACCAACACCTCGAATTGCTGATGCAGGTGATCGCCAACTCTTATCACATTTTCGAGCAGGCGCTCTTGTTCAACGATGGCGAGATACTCGAGGGCGACGCGGCACGCCAACGGGCCTCCGCCAAAGGTTGTGCCATGCTGCCCGGGCGAGATCGCCGAGGCAAAGCGCTCTTTCGAGATGAATGCGCCCAGCGGCACCCCGGCTGCAATTGGCTTGGCAATGGTGACGATATCGGGCACGACGCCAAAAGTCTGGAAGGCAAAGATTGTGCCGGTACGGCCGAGCCCGCATTGGATTTCGTCGAAGATGAGCGCGGCCTGGTACTGGTCGGCGAGGGCGCGGCACTCCTGCAGGAATTGAGTCGAACACTCGAGAATACCGCCTTCTCCGAAAATCGGTTCAAGAACGATCGCGCAGGTGTTGGCGTTGATGGCGGCCCGAAGCGACTCGACATTGTTCCGCTCAATAAACGTCACATTTTCGAGTAGTGGTTCGAAGCCTCTGCGGTACTTGTCCTGTCCGGTAAGCGACATGGAGCCAAACGTCCGGCCGTGATAGGAGCCCTCGAGGGCAACGAGCCCGCACTTGGCATCGCCGCCGGCTTTGTGTCCGGCCAGACGCGCCAGCTTGATTGCGCCTTCCATCGCTTCGGTTCCGCTATTGGAGAAGAAGACGCGGTCGAGGCCTGAGAGTTGGCACAGGCGCTCGGCGAGCTGTCCTTGATATTCGTTGTAGTAAAGATTCGAAACATGGATCAGTCGGCCGGCCTGTTCGCGGATGGTCTTCACGATACGAGGATGGGCGTGACCGAGCGCGTTCACGCCCAGTCCGGCGACGAAGTCGAGGTACTTCTTGCCCTCGAAGTCGTAAACGAAAACGCCCTTCCCGCGCTCAAAGGCGACCGGATAGCGATTGTAGGTTGGGAGTAGAAAACGCTTTTCGAGATCGGCGATCTGTTCGAGACGGGACATATCTAGATTTTAGAACGCCAGTGTCAAAAGACGCGATGGCGCTGGGACTAGTGAGAAGCGGCGGAGATTGTCGAGTTCGTTTTCTCTGGTTTCTCTGTACCTTGTACAATGACTCTCAACTTGTAAGGGGTGATATGTTCGAAAAGACTTTGCGGTTCGCGTGTGTGTTCATTGCGCTTGTTTTGCCTTCGCTGGCGAAAGAGGCTGGCAGCGATCCCCGTTTGAAACAAAGCTTCCGTCGGCCCTCACAGAACGGATGGACGTTCGTCCATCTGGAAGGGCAGCCCGCCGAAATTGGGTTCCAGAATGGGTATCTGTTGGCGCCGGAGATTGTGGACGTGCTGAAGGTGACCCAAACCGAACTTGCTCACGACGACAAGAAAGATTGGGCGTTCTTTCGGGATGCGGCACGAACCATGATGTGGCCGCACATCGAGCAGGAGTACCGCGAAGAACTGCAAGGCATTGTCGATGGTGCGAACGCGAAGGGCGTGAAACTGGATATTTGGGATGTTGTCGCGCTGAATGCCGCTGAAGAATGGGACTACTACGTCAAGCAATATGACAGGGAGCACGGCATCAAATCATCGGCGGCGATGGGGACGCCGGAGCATTGCAGCGCGTTTGTGGCGACAGGAAGTTATACGAAGGATGGGAAGATTGTTATTGCGCACAACAACTGGACAAGTTATCTGGATGGCCAGCGCTGGACGATCATTTTCGATATCGTTCCCGCGAAAGGCAGCCGCATGCTGATGGATGGATTGCCGGGAGTCATCCACAGCGCGGACGATTTTGTGGTCAATTCGGCGGGGATTGTGATTACGGAAACGACCATCGGGCACTTCTCGGGCTACGATCCGGCGGGGATCCCGGAGTTTGTGCGGGCGCGCAAGGCGGCGCAGTACTCGGCCTCCATCGACGATTTCGCGCGCATCATGAAAGAGGGCAACAACGGCGGCTACGCTAACAACTGGCTGCTGGCCGACGTGAAGAACAATGAAATTGCCAGCCTGGAACTCGGTCTTAAGAATGTGACGCTGGAGCGCACCCAAGACGGGTATTTCGTCGGCTCTAATTTTCCTGTCAACGAGAAACTCATTCGCGAGGAAACCGACTTCGATCCCAAGGACATGAGTATAAGCGCCAATGCCCGCCATGTTCGGTGGGAACAGTTGATGGCCGAGAACAAAGGAAAAATCGACGTGGCCGCGGCCCAGCGATTCCTGGCCGATCACTACGACACATACACCAAGAAGGAAGAAGCCGACGAGCGGACGCTCGACGGACATATCGATTTGTCGGCGCGCGGTTCGCAACCGTGGGAACCACCGTACGGGACTGCGGGTGCGGTGCAGAACAAAGCGGCTGATGCGGCAATGGCTGCACGTATGTCGTTCACGGCGGCCGCGGGCCATGCCTGCGGAAAAGACTTCAAAGCGGAGGAACATCTGCGGGAGCATCCCGAGTTCAACTGGGAACAGGGGCTGCTGCGGGATATGGATGCGTTTCCGTGGACTACGTTTGAGAGCGCGAAGTAGGGTGTCACTGGGCGTTGTTGCTCTTCCCTTCTTTAGCTGACCGCCTTATTTCGGAATTGCCGCAGGCCAAGAAGTAGCAGCAAAATGTCGAAGGCCGTCAGGGCCACGAGAATCAGTGGAAGCCACAGGTGCGGGAACTGCGGGACGAGTGTGGCGCGCAGGCCTTCGCTGGCGTAGACGAGCGGGTTGATGAGCACGAGTTTTTCCAGGATGGGGAACTTACTCAAGGCACTCCAGGGATAGTAAGTGCAGCCGAAAAATATCATCGGCGTCATCACCATGCTGAACATCAGTCCGATGTGCTGCTGATCCACACTGCAACCGAGGGCCAGGCCTCCACAGGCCGAGAAACCTGCAACCAGCAAAGTAATCGCGGCGAAGAGAAGCGGGTTGGCCACGTGCAGTTCGAGGCCTGGGCGAAGGATGATCCATGCCAATGGAATCACCGTCAAGCCGGCGACCAGAGCCTGAATTAGTCCGGCGACGACTTTTTCTATGGCGACCCATGAGATGTCGATGGGCGCAAGCAGCCGGTCTTCAATTTCGTGCGTGAACTGGAATTCGCCGATCAAGGGCATAGCCACTGCCCAGACTCCCGTGAAGACCATGCTGATGGCCATGATGCCGGGAAGCAGCAGGCTTTTATAGGCAGCCGGCATGTAGCCGCTGCCCACCATCACGCGGCCGAAAATAAACACGAACAACAGAGGCTGCAAGAAGGTCTGGAGTATGAGCGGGCCCAGATTGCGGCGGGCTACGTGCGCATCTCGGGCTAATAATGCCAGGAAGGCTTTTCGGTTCATTCGCGCAAGCTCCTTCCGGTGTGATGGAGAAACAGGTTCTCGAGGCTGGGCTCGGAGATGTGAACATCGGACAAATCCACGCTCAGGGCAGCAGCCGCATTCGCGATTTCAGCGATCAGGGATCCACCGCGGCTGGCGTAGAGATCCGCTGCGCTGTCTCCGTCGGGCCGTACTTCCGTCACGCCCGCCAACGTGGCAAGCCGCCCCAGCAGCGGCGGGGAGTGATGCCCGAAACGCAGGCGCAGGAGATATCCGCCGGGAATCGAGGCTTTGAGCTCTGCGGGCGTTCCCTGCGCGATGATGCGGCCGTGATCGATGATCGCCAGTTGCTGGCACAGGGTGTCGGCCTCTTCCATGTTGTGCGTGGTCAGCAGAATGGTGCGGCCTTTCTGGTTGTACTCGCGGATGATCTCCCACAGCAGCAGGCGGGTTTGCGGATCAAGGCCGACGCTCGGTTCGTCGAGAAAAAGGACTTGTGGATCGTGCATCATGGCGCGCGCGATCGACATACGTTGCATCATGCCGCCGGAGAAGCCGCGTACCAACTGATCGGCGCGATCGGTCAGTTTGAAGCGGTCAAGCAGAGCGTTGGCGCGCTCGGCGCGTTCATGGGAATTGAGGCCGAAGTAGGCGCCATGGAAGAGCAGAATCTCGCGGGCGGTAAGAGAGAAATCCAGATTTGGGCGTTGGGCCACAACGCCGATCTGAAGCTTGGCTGCGGTCTGCTCGCGCCAGACGTCGTGAACGCCAATCCATGCGGTACCGCTGGTCGGGCGCACTCGGGTAGTCAAAATGCCGACAGTGGTGGACTTTCCGGCACCATTGGGACCGAGCAGGCCGAAGATCTGCCCGGGCGCAACGTCGAGGTTAATGCCATCGAGCGCCGTGATCTGCTGCTTCTGGTCCCTGTTCTTTTTGCCGCCAGATTGGGCAAAAAAGCCGGTTCGACCCGCTGCCGCGGGCGGAGGCGAGTTGTAGATTTTTCGCAGATCGCGAGTACGAATTGCAAGGTCCATGTGCGAGAGTTCCTAGGAAGCGCCCCACGCGCTGATCGGCAAACTGAATTCTGAGTCGAAAGTATACATAGCAGTGGCGCGGAATCCCAACGGCACTCTTAAGTCAGCAAAGCAAGGCGTTAGGATTTGTCGTCGGGGAGTTTGGGAGTTGACGTGGGATTGTCCGGATCGAGGCCGGCAGCGGCCATAATGGCGCGGCCCAGGTCTTCGGGGGAAACTGCGAAGTTCGGGGAGGACACGCCGGCTTTCGGTTCGGCGATCGGCGCTACAAAGCGGTAGCCGCGTCCCACTACGGTCTGGAGGAATCGGGGTTGGTCGACATCATCGGACAAGGCGCGGCGAACTTTTCGGATCGCTGTGTTGATGCCCTGATCGACGTCGACGAATACATCCTTGCTCCAAAGAGCACTGGAGATCTGCTCGCGGGTAACGAGCTGGCCTTTGCTTTCCACAAGAAACATGAGCAGTTGCAGCGGCAGACCCTCCAGGGGCACCGGCTTACCGCGGTGGCAGAGCTGAAAGCGCGCGAAATCCAGCTCAAAATCTTCGAAACAGACTTTCCTGTCCGACACGGCCAATCTCCTACTGCCAAATCCTCGTACAAAACGAGATGGCCAGGGTAAGAAATTCTGTTCTGCTGGAGCAGATCGTGTCAAGCCTCTTCCGGTGAATTCTTCAGATCAATTCAGACGGCTTCAGGCGGTCTCCATGGACGTTGCCGGGAATTGAGCGCAAAGTGACAATCAATTGCGTGAATCGTTCACCTCTCCTAATCGAGCCTGGTGAGCAACACTCAGTGGGAGGCCCCGGAAACTTGGGGAAGGTTCGAGGGCCTCCCCACTCAAAGATCAAGGGTTTGGGCACGTCACTCATTCTTCAGGTTTTGCCCACCGCCATCCGCTGCTAGACTCTCCTCCTTAAGATTACCTGCTCCCAGACCCTCCTTCCCTGTTCCGGACTTGATACGGAAATGCGGAAGCACAATTCCAAAAATCATAGTCAGACTTCAAAAATCTGTTTATAATTGCGGAAGTCTTTATTTCGAGGCCACTTATCCCAATGGGAATCCTCTCCGGCGTGGCAGCGAAGTTGCTTGGAATTGATCGGCGGCGGGCCACTGGCCACGCCGTCTCATCCCAGCGCCAGCCTATGAACCGCGAGTTCCAGGCCCGATTTACCGTCATCCTGCTGTTGCTCCTTACAGTTGCGGCCGTGGTTTTCGCCGGCTACAACTACCGGATTGAGCACGAGTCGGCTATCCCCGACGACGGCGCCTGGTGGATGGAGCGCGGCGGGCAGATTGTGGCCGATCGCCTAGATCCGAACGGGCCTGCGGCGCTGGCAGGAATCCGCAGCGGCGACGCCGTGGTGAGCATCAATGGCCGGGCAATCAACAGCACGTCTTCCTTAAGCCGGCAGCTTTACTATTCCGGCGTTTATTCGAAGGCAACGTACTCGCTGATCCGCGGGTCGGTTCCACTCGATGTGGTGGTGGTGCTGGTGCCCGCCGAGCGATCGATGAACGATTGGCTGCGGTTGATCGCCCTGATCTACCTCGGCATCGGCCTCTATGTGTTGCTGCGGCGCTGGACCGCGATCGGCTCGACACACTTTTATATTTTCTGCCTGGTTTCGTTCATCTTTTATTCGCTGCACTACACGGGTAAATTCAACGCCTTCGATTGGATCGTGTTCTGGAGCAATGAAGTCGCCTGGATTCTCCAGCCCGCGTTATTTCTGCACTTTGTTCTGACCTTTCCGGAGCGGCGCTCCTTCGTCAACAGGCACAGCTGGGCGTTGCCTGCTCTTTACCTGCCGGGCGCGATGTTGCTGCTGGTACAAATTGTGGCTTTGCAGTTTCTGAAGGCGAGCGCCCGGCTGCTCTGGAATCTCAACCGCGTGCACTGGGCGTACCTGACTATCTTCTTCGTTTCTGCGGCGGTGGTTTTGTGGCGTAACTACCGGCAAGCGACCACACCGATTCTGCGGCAACAGCTTAAGTGGATTACGCGCGGCACTGTCGTCGCCATCGCGCCCTTCACTTTGTTTTACGTTCTTCCGTATCTGTTCGGCGCCATGCCTTCGCTTGCGATGAAGGTGACGGTGCTTTTCCTCGGATTCCTGCCGCTGACGTTTGGGTACGCGATTATCCGCTACCGGTTGATGGACGTGGATCTGATCTTCAAACGCGGCATGGCGTATACGCTGGCAGCGGCGGCCATTGTAGGAACCTATTTTGCCGTGGTCGCGTCGATTGCGGAACTGGTTCACACCCGCGTGCCCAGTTCAGGTCCTGCTGGACTAATGGTGGCGATCGTCGTCACGGCACTCCTGTTTGATCCCGTGCGCAAGTGGATTCAGGAAAAGCTCGACGTGTTTTTTTACCGCACCCGTTATGACTACCGGCGCACTTTGATCGAGTTCGGCCGTGAACTGAGTTCGGAGACCGATCTTAACAAGTTGCTTTCGTCGCTCGTGGACCGGCTAGCACGCACGCTGATGGTGGACCGCCTCGCCATTTTCCTGGCGAACAGCGATGCGTCGCGGTTCGAGCTCTCGAAATCATTCGGGTTGGGCGCAATTGGCGCGCTGGACTTGGCCTTCCTTTCGAAACCGCGAGTGGAAGATGCCGCGGGACATATCTTCTTCGAGAACACGCGGCAATTGCCGCGGGAGACGACTGGGGCCCAAGAAGCCATCTCCCGGCTCGACCTGAATTACTACATCCCATGCCACGCACGGCAGAAGACGATCGCATTCCTTGGGCTGGGGAAAACCATGGAAGGTGACTTCCTTTCCAGTGAAGATGTGGAACTGCTGGAAACGCTGGCCGGCTATATCGCAATCGCGATCCAGAATGCGCGGCTGTACGCTTCGCTGGAACAGAAGGTTACCGAATACGAGCGCTTGAAGGACTTCAACGAGAACATCGTCGAATCGATCAACGTAGGCGTGCTGGCGGTCGACCTCCAGGACCGCATCGACTCCTGGAACTCGCAGATGGAAGTGATGTACGCCCAGCCCCGCTGGCAGGTAGTGGGACGGTCGCTGAGCGAGGTTTTCCCTGCGTCGTTCGTCGAAGAGTTTTATCGCGTCCGCCAGAATCCTGGCATCCACAATCTTTACAAATTCCGTCTGCCGACGCCAACCGGCGAATCGCGGATCGTGAACGTGGCGATTGCCCCATTGGTGACGCGCAAGTTTAGCGTGGTGGGCCGGCTTGTAATCATGGATGACATCACCGAGCGCGTGGAACTTGAAGTTCAGCTAACCCAGGCGGACAAGCTCTCATCCGTTGGCTTGCTGGCCGCGGGCGTGGCCCATGAAGTCAACACTCCGCTGGCGGTAATCTCGTCGTATGCACAGATGCTGGCCAAGCAGGTGCAGTCCGACCCGCAGAAGACCTCGGTGCTCGAGAAGATCATTAAGCAAACATTCCGTGCGTCGGAAATCGTTAACAACCTGCTGAACTTCTCGCGTACCACGGGTACGGAGTTGTCGGAAATCAGCCTGAACAAAGTCATCGCGGACACATTGGCGCTGCTCGACCACCAATTCAAGGTGGCGCACGTAGCGGTCGAGACGGAACTCAACGAGAATCTGCCGCCGATTCAAGGCAACGCGGGGCGGTTGCAGCAGGTGTTTCTGAATCTGTTCCTGAACGCGAAAGACGCGATGGCGGGTGGCGGAGTTCTCAACATCGCAACGCTTAATGGCGAATCGGTGAGCGTGCGCGTGAGCGATACCGGCTCCGGCATTGCCCAGGAACATATACATCGCATCTACGACCCGTTCTTTACGACTAAGACCACTCCGGCCGAGGGGCAGAACCGCGGAACCGGGTTGGGACTATCCGTTTCCTACGGCATCATCCAGGAGCACGCCGGCAATATCCGAGTCGAGAGCAGGCCGGGCGAGGGAACGACGTTCACGCTGGATTTTCCATTGATCAGGAAGGCGACCCATGTCTGAAGTTGCAGTCATCCCGCGCCGCAGCGCACCGGAGTCCGCGCCGCAAAGTGCGGGCCGGATCCTTATTGTTGATGACGAACTCGAAATTCGCGAATCGCTGGAGACTCTGCTGGCGCTCGAAGGCTACGACGTCACTGTTGCCGGGACCGGGCAGGAAGGCTTGACCCAGATTGGGGACCACACCTTTGATGTAGTGTTGCTGGACCTGGCGCTGCCCGACAAGAACGGCATGGACGTTCTTGCCGAGATCCGATCACTTCATCC
Source organism: Terriglobales bacterium (assembly GCA_049288625.1). Taxonomy (GTDB): domain Bacteria; phylum Acidobacteriota; class Terriglobia; order Terriglobales; family Acidobacteriaceae; genus Acidiflorens. The sequence continues at coordinate 388,489 of JBAQIB010000038.1, forward strand.
CGAGCAGGCGGTCATTATGATTACCGCCTACGGAACCGTCGAAAACGCGGTGCGCGCCATGCAATCGGGCGCGACGAACTTCATCCAGAAGCCCTGGGACAACGAAAAGCTACTGGCTGATGTGCGTAGCGCAGTCGCCCGGCAGAAGGCGGAAGAAGAAAATATTCAGCTGAAACGTGCTCTCAAGCAGCGCTACAACTTCGATAACATCGTCGGCAAGAGCGAGCCGATGCTGAAGATTTTTGATCTGGTTGCGCAAGTCGCCCCCAGCCGCTCGACGGTGTTGTTGCAGGGCGAAAGCGGAACGGGCAAGGAATTGATCGCGAAGGCGATCCACCTTAATTCTTCGCGGCGCGATCGGTCATTTGTTCCCGTCAACTCCGGATCTACTCCACCCGACCTGTTGGAGTCGACGCTTTTCGGACACGTGAAGGGCGCGTTCACGAGCGCGATCGCCTCGAAAAAAGGACTGTTCGAAGTCGCCGATCGCGGCACGCTCTTCCTCGACGAAATCGGCACCATGACCATGGACACGCAGAGCAAGATTCTGCGCGTGCTGCAGGACCGAAAGTTTATGCACCTGGGCGGCGTGCAGGAAATCCAGGTGGATGTGCGCATCATCGCGGCCACTAATGTGGATTTGAGGCAGATGGTCCGCGAGGGGCGCTTCCGCGAAGATCTTTTTTATCGCCTCAACGTGATTACTCTCGACCTGCCGCCGTTGCGCCAGCGCCGCGAGGATATTCCGCTGCTGGTTGAACACTTTCTGAAGAAGTACTCCGAGGAAAACGACTTGCCGAAGCGGCATCTGAGCACCGAGGCGCTGCGCCCACTGGTGAGCTATTCGTGGCCGGGTAATGTTCGTGAGTTGGAGAATACGATCGAGCGCGCGGTCGTGCTGTCGTCCGACGCATCCATCGGAATCGAGTTGCTTCCCGACCACATCGTGGGTCGCGGTAATTCAATTCCGGCTCTGGATTCGGCCCCGGGCGCTTCGCTGTTTGGCATTATGGAGGACTGCGAGCGGCGGATCATCGTCGACATGCTGGAAAAATGCGGCTGGAACCAGACCGAAGCCGCCGAGCGGTTCCACGTGCCGCTCTCCACGCTCAACCAGAAAATCAAACGGCTGGCTATCGAGATCCGCAAGAAGAACGGCCACCGGGAGCAAAACGGGGTATCGGGCGATCGGGCCATCGGGTGACTTCGTCGTCTCGTCATCGCATTTGCTCTGTTGATCCAGCGTGTTGTCATTCCACTCAATGCCAAATTGAGCCGATCACCCGACGGCGCGATCATACGATAATGCTATAGTTCCCTGAACGGAAGTTCCTGCTCACCCATGGCGCTCGAACTCGAACTGATTTCGCCCATTGATGTCGCGAAAGACTTCGCCCTGTCGGTGCAGAAGTACACTCTGCTCTCGGCCCAATCGCTTGCCAACTTCTTCCGACGCCCTCTCTATATGGGCGACATGCTGCAGCAAGCGGACTTGATTGGTGTGGGGTCGCTGCCCATCGTCATTCTCACAGGCCTATCGGTAGGCGCTCTGCTGGCGTTGAACTCGGCGAGCACGTTGCAACGTTTCGGCGGAATCACGCTCATCGGTCAGCTCGTTTCGCTCGGCATGGTCACCGAATTGGGCCCGCTCATTACCGGGCTGATGGTGGCTGGGCGGAATGCTTCCGGCATGGCGAGCGAAATCGGTTCCATGATCGTGACCGAGCAGATTGATGCCATGCGCGCGCTCGGCACCGATCCCAGCAAGAAGTTGGTGACGCCGCGCGTTGGGGCCACCGTTTTCATGCTGTTTTTTCTGACCATCATTGCCGACCTTCTTGGCCTCTGCGGCGGCTGGGCCGTTTCGCATTTGTTGTTTGGGCTCGACTCGAACCAGTATTGGACTTCTGCCTGGGAGATCCTGGTTTTCCGCGATGTCTTCACCGGGCTGATCAAGCCGGTGCTGTTTGGATTCATCATCGCAACCATCGGGTGCTACTACGGGATATCGACGAGTGGCGGCACGCAGGGTGTGGGCCGATCCACTACCCAAGCGGTCGTCGCCTCGTCGGTGCTGATTCTGATCGTTGATTTCTTTGTTACCAAATTGATCTTCGCAGTTCTTGGGGTGCGGTAGGCGATGTCCGCTCCCACTCTGCCTCTGGACCAAACTGCGCCTGCGGCTGGCGGCCGCTCAGGATTTGCACTCGAATTCGAGAATGTTTCGATCGCGTTCGATGAGAAAGTTGTGCTGGACGGCATTTCTTTCCAGTTGCCGCATGGCGAGACCAAGGCACTATTCGGCGTCGCTGGCTCGGGAAAGAGCATCCTTCTGAAGCTCGCCATGGGCTTGCTGGCGCCGGACAGCGGGCGAATTTGGGCGCTCGGTGAGGAAGTCACGGGCATGTCGGAGGAGCAACTCTTTAAACTGCGACGGCGCGTTGGCATCGTGTTCCAGGAAAGCGCACTCTTCGACTCGATGAAAGTATGGGAGAACGTCGCATTCCGCCTTGTAGAGGAAAAGGTCCCCAACGACGAACTTGAACGGCGCGTGCGCGAAGCCCTTCGCTTCGTGGAACTGGAACGAACGTATGACATGCTTCCGTCCGAACTCTCGGGAGGCATGCGGCGGCGCGTGGCCATCGCGCGCGCGATCATCACGGAACCCGAAGTGATCCTCTACGATTCGCCGACTGGAGGGCTCGATCCCGTCACTTCGAACACGATTGTCGAACTGATCATGAAGCAGCGCGACGTTGCCAAGACCAGCGCTCTGCTTGTAACCCATCGCCTGCAAGATGCTTTCACGATGGCATCGCACGAATTCGATCCAAAGACGAATCAGACAATTGCCATTCCCAAAGGCCAGCGCGGCAATGTGCCGATGAGCTTCATGATCTTGCGCGACGGCAAAGTTATCTTCGACGGCGATGCGCACCAACTCGCTGCTTCACGCGACGAGTACATTCGCGAGTACATTTCGTAGAGTTCGCCGAAAACTCCTGTCTGACGCTTCAGCACGCAAGATGTTTTCACGCGTGGTCGTCTTCATTGTCGGCGCCAACTCTTGCATCTCTTGGCTTTTCCTCGGCGCTCCTACGTTCCTGCTTTCCCGGTAGTCCGACTGGATTTTCGTGCGTGCGCTCGCGGAAGGTGCCCTTCATTCCAGTTGCCAGGCCAATTGCTGACTCTCCAAATTTGTCGCGCAGATGGTCGGCTGCTGCCTGCACTTTTTGCCAGCGCTCATCGCGTGCTGGCTCGAGCAGGTCAAGCTGAGCTCCTCCCTCCGCGAAATTTGATGCCTGTACTCCAAGCAACCGGACGAACGCGCCTTTCTTCCAGTTGGCGAGAAACAAACGCCGAATCTGGTCGAAGATTTCACGATCCGATTGTGTCGGCTGCTCCAAGGACTGTGCCCGCGTGATGGTGGTGAATTCTCTGTAGCGCAACTTCAGCTGAATCGTGCGGGCGAAATAGCCTCCTTCGCGGAGCCTGCGGCCTACCATTTCGGAAAGCCGCATCAACGTGGATTCGAGACGTTCGCGATCGCCGGTATCCTCATTGAACGTGTGCTCATGGCTGATCGACTTGGGATCGGTGTGCTCGCCGACTTCAGTGTCGAACCAACCACCAGCATCTTCTCCGCGTGACTTTCCGGCTAGCGCGAGGCCCCATTTTCCAAAGCGATGCTCTAAGTCGGATTCCTCTAGAGCTGCCAAGTCGCCTACGCGCTGAATGCCGATTGCGTGCAGCTTCTGCTCCATGACTTTGCCGACTCCGGGAATGTCGGCGACGTCGAGCGGCGCCAGAAATTTGGCTTCCTGACCGGGAAGGACCCAAAGTACTCCGTTGGGCTTGGCTTTGGCGGAGGAAACTTTGGCGATGAGCCGCGAGGTGCCGATGCCGATGGAGCAATTGAGCTGCGTCGCCGATTTCATTTCCGCGTGCAGGCGATGGGCCGAGCGCAGCGGAGGCCCATGCAGGCGGTCGGTTCCGGTCATGTCGAGATAGGCTTCATCTACCGATGCCATCTCGACCAGCGGAGAGAAGTGGCCCAGAACCTCGTGCACCTTGTGCGAATACTCGCGATAGCGATCGGGGTGTCCATTGACGAAAATGGCTTGCGGGCAAAGTTTTGCGGCGGTTCGCAACGGCATGGCCGAATGTACTCCGAATTTGCGCGCTGCGTATGAGGCAGCCGAAACTACACCTCGCTCATCGCGCTGACCTCCGACGACGACTGGCTTGCCCTTCAGCGATGGATCGAACAGTTCTTCCACCGACACGAAGAAGGCGTCCATGTCGACGTGGAAGATGGTGCGGGGAATCGGGCCATCGGGTGAGCGGGTCATCGGATGAGCAGGTGAACGGAATGCCTTGCGGAAGTTTACCGCGAGAGTTCCGTTTTGGGATTCCCTGGCTGTCAGCGCCGAAAAACGACGTACACGTTCGCTAATTGTGGGGGTACCCCCCCTCCCCCCTGTTTTCACGTAAAATACTGAAGAATAAGCTATTTAACTCTAAAATATCGAATAATAAGGACTTAGCGGCAGGCATCTGCTTATTTCCCGCCATTTCGCATGCTTTCCAAGTCGCTGGTGAGCTGTCAAAGAGCGCATTTTGCACCACTTTTTGCGGGCTCGGATCGCCGTCTCTGGAGGCGGGCACACAACTGCCTCGTTACAGGTCAGTGGTTATTGTCGCGCGTGGCGGGTTGGAAGTCTGTGACCGGCGCACGGACGATTTGTGATGAAAAAATACGGGTCGGAATCCGTCACGCGCGCAGCAGTTTAGGCGAAGATTACGCGAACAAAATATTTTTGCGAATACAACAATGTACGTACAATGTGCGTACGGATAACAAACGAAAACGGTTCGGGGACTTCCAGCAGGTGAAATGGGGCTTGACAAGGTGTGATATCCTGCGCGCCACCTGCGAGGGTGTGAGATTGATGACGGGTTGGGGAGATCACGGGTGCGCGTGGCCCCCCTACACGAGTTTTTGGACGTAAGTGCCGTCTAGGATTTCTTGGACGGTGATCAGTACGATTCTCCTAGAGTCGGCCCCCAGGCGCTAAAGCGCAAATCTATTTTCAGCGACTTGTCGGCACGACCAAGGTCGTGCCCTTCCCGGTTTCTGGCGTTGCCCGTATTTTCCGCAGCGGCTGAAGCCGCAGGCTATTTTCAGCTGCTTGCGGTATGCCTGAAGGCATATCCTGATACGAATCCACTTTCACCGCACATTTCAGCTACCACGCGCATTTCAGCTACCACGCACATTTCGGACGCTACCCACCCGTCTGCGGCAGTGGCTGAATTTTCTCGTCGTCTGTGGACAACTTCCCAATTCAACTTCAGCCACTGCCTCGCCTGCGTTTTCACATTCGTTTAACAATTCTCGCTTATAGTTCGGCAATCATTTTTGGGGTGGGATTCCTGGGCACGAAAACCTGAATTTGCGAACACGTGAATTTGTGAACGAAGGAGAGGTTGAATATGGCTACGGCTGCGCCTGCGATTCATGACAAGCTTAGTAAAAGTCCGGGGATGATCGGGTTGGTGGGCTTTGGGATCGTGGTCATCGTGGGGGTTATTTATTCCGCGTATCACCTGCTCGCGGACCTCGCCAACGTGCATAGCGGGTCGATCATGCCTTACGTTTTGTTGGGCATAGCGCTGCTGGTGGCGCTGGGGTTCGAGTTTGTGAATGGATTCCACGACACGGCGAATGCGGTGGCCACCGTGATCTACACGCATTCCCTGGAGCCTCACATTGCGGTGGTCTGGTCGGGGTTCTGGAATTTTCTGGGAGTGCTGACTTCGAGCGGGCTGGTTGCTTTCGGAATCATTTCGTTGCTGCCGGTGGAGCTGATTTTGCAGGTGGGGAGCAAAGCCGGGTTCGCGATGGTTTTCGCTTTGCTGGTTGCGGCCATCATTTGGAATCTTGGAACGTGGTACTTCGGCTTGCCGGCTTCGAGCTCGCACACAATGATCGGGTCGATTATCGGAGTGGGCATTGCGAATCAGCTGATGGCGCCGAAGACGGGCACCAGCGGCGTGGATTGGGGACAGGCCACCAACATCGGGAAGTCGCTGTTGCTGTCGCCACTGGTCGGATTCGTCTGCGCATTTCTCCTGTTGTTTCTGATGAAAGCGGTGATCAAAAATCGGGCGCTGTATGAGGCTCCGGTAGGGGCGGAACCGCCGCCGTTCTGGATTCGGGCGCTGCTGTTGCTGACCTGCACGGGCGTGAGTTTCGCGCACGGGTCGAACGATGGGCAGAAGGGCATGGGACTGATTATGTTGATTCTGGTGGGCACGGTGCCTACGGCCTATGCTTTGAATCACGCGATCACGCGGAAACAGTCGGATGACTTCATTGCGGTATCGCAGCAAGCCGCCGGGATATTGTCGAAGTATGTCAGCCCGGATGCGGTGGTGGCGGACGATCGCGAAGAAACCACGGATTACATTCGCACCAAGAACTTCACTCCGAACACCATGCTGGGCCTGCGCCAACTGGTGAGCGATATCGGCAACGAGACGGCGCTGTTCGGGGAGTTGGCGAAGATTCCCAATGACCGTGTGCGGAACTTCCGCAACGACATGTACGTGGTGAGCGAAGCGTTGCGCCTGATGAAGAAGAACCACCAAGGGGCGATTGCGGCGTCCGATTGGGAAGCGCTGGACAACTATAAGAAGCACGTGGACGCCTCGACGCGCTTTATCCCAGGATGGGTGAAAGTTGCGGTGGCTTTGGCGCTGGGACTGGGCACGATGATTGGGTGGAAGCGCATCGTGGTTACGGTTGGGGAGAAAATCGGCAAGGAGCATCTTACTTACGGTCAGGGAGCAGCGGCGGAAATCACGGCCATGTTTACGATCGGCGCGGCAGACTGGTTTGGGCTGCCGGTGAGCACTACACACGTGTTGTCGTCGGGAATTGCGGGGACGATGGCGGCGAACCATTCGGGGCTGCAGTGGTCGACCGTGCGCAATCTGGCGATGGCTTGGGTGCTGACGCTGCCGGCTTCGATGATGCTGTCGGGGGTGCTGTTCTGGGGGTTCCGGAAAATGTTTTGAGTTGGGTTGCGGGCCGTTAACCCCGCACTGGCTCGTTGCTCAAGTCCGTTGCGGCGGCGGCGATCTCTTCGGCGCGCATCTGGCGGACTCGGCCGTAGATCTTGCCGTACTCTCTTGCCGATGCGCCCCAGGAAAAATCTCGGGCCATGCCGTTGCGCATCAGGGTTTGCCATGAGGACTGATCGCGGTAGGCGAGTAACGCTTGCTTGATGGTAGCGAGCAGGGCTTCGCCAGTGTATTCGGCGAACTTGAAGCCAGTCCCCTTCCCTGTGCGCGCGTCCCACGGTTCGATGGTGTCGTCGAGGCCGCCGGTGGCGCGGACGATTGGGACCGTGCCGTATTTCAGGCTGTAGATCTGATTCAAGCCACAAGGCTCGTAGCGGGAGGGCATCAGGAACATATCGGCGCCGGCTTCGATTTTGTGGGCAATCGCGTTGTCGTAGGCGACTTTGATCGCGATCTTATTTGGGAACTGCTTCTGGAGACGCTGGAACATATCCTCATAGGTTTTGTCGCCGGTGCCTAGCACAACCACGATCATTTTTTCGCGGGCGAGGCGGTCCATGATCTGGGCGATGAGATCGAAACCCTTCTGCGCGGCGAATCTTGAAACGATGCCGATGACCGGGAGTTTGGGGTCGGCGTCGGTCACTCCAAAGGCATTCAGTAAATCCTGTTTGCATTTCTGCTTTCCGCTCAGGTCCTGCGGCGAATATTTGGCCACGATGAATTTGTCGGTTTGTGGGTTCCATTCGTCGTAATCCACGCCATTCACAATGCCGCTCACGGTGGAACTGCGTCCGCGCAGAACGCCTTCCAGTCCGAAGCCGTATTCGGTGGTCTGAATTTCCTGGCTGTATTTCCTGCTGACGGTGGTGATGAAATCGGAATAGACGAGCGCGCCCTTCAGGAAATTCACCTGGCCGAAAAATTCCATTTTCGTAATGGTCAACAGGTCCCAAGGCAGCATCAGCAGCGGCAAAATTTCGGAGGGAAACAAGCCCTGGTAACCCATGTTGTGAATGGTGAAGACGGTGCCGGTTTCCTGGAATGCGGGGTCTTCGACGTAAAGCGTGCGCAACATGATGGGAATGAGCGCCGTCTGCCAATCATGACAATGAAAGATGTGAGGAACGCCTAATACCTTGGAAGCTTCGATGACGGCGCGCGAGAACAACGAGAAGCGTTCGGCATTGTCGGTGTAGTCGCCGGCGGGCGTTCCGTAAAGGCCTTCGCGGTCGAAGTAGGGTGGATAGTCGACGAAGTAATGGCGAACGCCCCCGCTGGCGCCGGCAGTCACTACCTTGCAAAAGCGGTATTTGTCGTCAAAGGGGACGGTGATGCTGCTGACCACGGTCTGGGGATCGTCGAGCTTGGTCTGGCGATAGCGCGGAACGTAAACACTGACCTGGTGTCCCAAACTGGCCAGAGCGCGCGGGAGTGCGCCTACAATATCGGCCAATCCGCCGGTTTTTGAGAAAGGAACGCATTCCGATGCCGCAAAAGCGATATGCATAAGACGGGAACCCCCGGAGCGTTCGACGCAATGCGTCCCGCTCACGCTATGATTATTCGTGCATTGGGATGCCGGTGCAGCCGAGTGCGGCTGGGCCGTAGCCTGAAAATGCCGGCGTCGGGTTCCAGCACAATTCGTCGCATTCTGCTCACGAGGAAACCACCCAGGAAAGAGACTCAGCCAGTCTAAAGCGGAGAAGGAAAGAGGGTCAACGTGGCCAAGGCGAACAACCTTAAAACCACAAGCGGGAAGGTGCAGCGCAAGCCCAAACTGGGGCAGCATTTTCTTGCGAGCGACACGGCTGCGCTGCGGATTGTTGAGGCGTTGGGCGATATTTCGCAGGCGACTGTGCTGGAAATTGGGCCGGGGCGCGGAGCCCTCACCGAGATGCTTGCGCAGAAAGCGCAGCGATTGATCGCCGTGGAACTTGACCGCGTGATGTCGGCGCAATTGCGGATGCAGTTTTCGCTGCAGCCGAACGTGGAAATCATCGAGGGCGACATACTGACGATTGAACTCGACACGGTGTTCGGGCCGAAGCCGGGCTTGCTGCGGCCGGGACTGACCTTTTCGCCGGAACCGGCACGCGTCGTCGGCAACCTGCCGTACTACATCACGTCGGATATTCTGCTGCGGCTGTTTGAGTATCATCGCTACTTCTCTACGATCGTCCTTATGGTGCAGAAGGAAGTGGCGGACCGGCTGGCCGCATCGACTGGAAGCCGCGACTATGGGCTGCTTTCGGCGACGGCGCAACTGTATGGACGAGTCGAAAAACTTTTCACACTTCCGCCGGCGGCGTTTTCGCCGGCTCCCAAGGTGCATTCCTCGGTTGTGCGGATTACGATTAAGCCGCGGCTGGAAGCGCTGGGAGTTTCCGAGGCGGAATTCATCGCGTTCCTGAAACTCAGTTTTGGGATGAAACGTAAGACGATCTGGAATAATCTGAAAACGCGGTACGATGAAGACGCGCTGCGCGCCGCGCTGGCGAAAAGCGGCATCAAGCCAGCCATCCGGGCTGAAGCGCTGCCGCTGGAACGGACGGCGGCGTTGTTTCGCGCACTGCGCAACGAAAGCGCCTGATTTCGCCGGGCACGGCGTTCCGGTCGAATTGAAACCGAGCGAGGAATCGCCCGTTGCACTCATGGGCGGACAGGGGTGTTCCCACCCCAGAACGCGTGATTCTGCAAGGAGGTCATCTATGACTTCTCTTGTTCGAACTCCCGCCGTTGCCGGACGGTTTTATCCTGGCAACCGCGAAGAGCTGTTGCGTGAGATTCGTGAGTACACGATTCCGTCCGCAGCTGCGCGCGTCGCTGCGATTGGGTGTGTGGTGCCGCACGCCGGATATATGTATTCGGGCCATGTCGCAGGCGCGGTGTTTTCGCGGATTGAAGTGCCGGAGCATTGCGTCATCCTTTGCCCGAATCACACAGGCCGCGGCGGTCCGTTGGCGGCCATGACTGCAACGACGTGGGAAACCCCGCTGGGCGAGGTCGCCGCCAGTTCTGAACTGGGTTCGCAGTTGCTGCGGCGCTTTCCGCTGCTCGAAGAAGACAGCACGGCGCATCGCGTTGAACATGCGATCGAAGTCCAACTACCTTTCCTGCAGGCGACGCGGAAAAACCTGCGTATCCTACCGATTGCGATTGGCACTCGCGACTACGACGTTCTTCGCGGGCTGGGCGAGGCGCTGGGGGATGTGATCGGCGCGTCGAAGAACGAGACGCTGGTGGTCGCATCGAGCGACATGAACCACTACGAGTCCGACGCGGTCACTCGCGTCAAAGACCGCAAGGCAATCGAGCGCGTGCTGGCGCTGGATGCGCGTGGCTTGTGGGAGACCGTGATGAACGAAGACATCAGCATGTGCGGCTTTGGGCCGACGGTGATCATGCTGACGGCAGCGAAGAAGCTGGGAGCGACCTCGGCGGCGTTGGTGCGATATGCAACCTCGGGAGATACTTCGGGCGACTTTGAGCGGGTGGTTGGTTATGCGGGGATTATCGTGACGTGATCTGGTTGCGCGAACGCATCGTTGGAGAGTCAGACACTTGCGGTGCGGCCAAAAGCCGCACCCCTTCAAAACAGAATCGAAGTCGAGTTTTTCTGCAGCCTGTTCGATATTAGATAAAGGAAAAGCGGCCGATACGCGGCCGCCTTTTGTTGGCTAGAGATTTTGTTTGAACTATTTGTGCGGGCCCCCTGATGGCGCAGACGCATGACTGGGAGCCGAGGTTCGCGACATGGCCGAGGATGACATGGCCGAGGATCCGCCGCTGAGCGAGGAGCCAGAGCCAAATCCGCCATTGCTCGCTTGTACCGGCGGTTGCATCGCGACGACCACTGGACGAGGATTGCGCTCCATTGTCCTGGCAACGTGATTGAGATTATGCACGGAGCCGCGCGGCACTCCGAGGCCGGCAGAACCGGGCTTGATGGTGAGCTTGCCGGACGCCATCATCGGATTGGCAGTCAGACCTTTCCCCAAAAGGACGGTCTGGTGGCCGCTGACTGGAGGAGCCGGCAATCTAAGCGTTGCCGAAGGATTCACAACGCGCGGAACGCCGGACCAGGAGTTCCAGGCGCCCGGTTGCCACATCCATCCATAGCCCGGAACTTGCGCCCAGTTGCCGTAGTAGTAGGGCATCCAGCCCCAGGGATACCCGGATACAAACATATAGCCGGCACCGGGATACCACGCCCAGGCGCCGTCCATGAAGGGGCTCCAACCGGCATTCACGAAGAACGGCTGCCAGCCGTAGCCGTAGCCCGGGATCGTCATAAAGCTGCCGTAGTAATTCAGGTCGCTGACGCCGTATCCATAGGGCGACGAAAAACTAGAACCGGCGGCGCTGGCGTAGCGCTCGTGATAATCATTTTGCTCCCGATCCCAGCCGTCGAGCGGGTCCTCATGGTAGTGCTTGGCAACGACAAACGCATCCTTCTTTGCGGGATCGGTGCTGGCCAGATCGATGGTTGCGCTGTGCTTTTCGGCGACTTCAAAATTGCCGGACGGTCCGGAGGCAGTCACCGTCCCTTTGAAGACAGCGATGGTGGCCTGGTGTGAGCCGTCGAGCACGGCGCGAAAATGCGCGGCGTCCGGAACCGCAATCGACTCCTGGGCGAATTCAAGCTGGAACTGGTCGCCTTTCTTCTGGTGAAAATTCGCATAAGCGGTGCCGGAAATTAGCTGCACGTCGTTGAGTTTCTGGCCGTCATCGCCGAGCGCAAGATGTTTGAAGCTGAGTTCGCTATTGGGGCCAATGCGGACGGTGCTGTTGTCCTCGAATTCGACCTCGGCGCGGCCAGCATTTCCCGTTTTAAGCCGGGAGCCTTCGACCATGGGCAGATTGAGGAAGGCTTTTTCCAGACCCTCGCCGGCGGCGCGCTCGATCTGCACAGAGCCTTCGACATCGCTCAGGCGGACGATGCGTACTTTCGATTCCGCCGCAGCCGACACCACTAAGAACGTAGAAGCGAGCAGGGCCACCGACCCCAGCATCTTTGCAAATCTGCTTATCGTCATGGGAGACTCCTGGAGCTACGCAAATGGTTGAACTCAGAACAAACGGACGGGTTGCCAGCATTTCAGAATGTGGCTCAGTATGCTTGGAGTTTGCGGCCGGCGGAGGAAGAAGTCAAGGCGACAGATTGTAAACAGAATGTAACCGACTGGCGCATCAGCGACGATCGACCGATGCAAGCAATCGCTGGGCGCGGGCGCGAGCCACGTTGATAACAGACTGATCCGCCACGATCTTTTCGAGGATTGGCTGAATCGCGCTCACCTCTGTGAGCATGTTGCTCTGGGCCATCTCCTCCAGGCGCTTGAGTTCCTCGTTGAGCGCAAGTTTCTGGTAGCGGTGGTCGTAGTCGAGGCGGTGCCCGAACTCGAGTGTCGTGGAGAGGTTTTGAAACAGCGATGTGAGATCCTCAACGGCTGAGTTTTCAGAGTAGTTGTAGGTGGCCTCGCCGGTGCGGGCCGCGTCCGTGTAGCGCAGTGTTTTCTTCCCGGTAAAGGCGAGGTTCTTCCGGTGGGTGTCGACATCCTTCTGAAAATATCCGGCCTTGGCTGCCAGAGCGAAAATCCTGGAGCGAGTTTCAGTCGAGATCGTGAAGTCGAAATCGAAGCTGTCGATGTCATCCGAATCTGCTGCCAAGCGGCCGCTTGACTCATAGTGATTCGGACCGGAGGATGCGACGCGAATCGCATAGTGCTCGGGTTGAGATCCGGGGAAATCCAGGGTGAAAGCCACAGCGGATGGAGCCTGACCGGTCGATGGGCTTTGGCTTGCCGTAGCGGCTGGCGGCGATTGCGCAGTGGCGAAAAGCGAACATAGAAGGAGCAGCCAGAGCAAAAGGAATGGTCGGGGCATGGGGCCGTTGTAATGATTGGGGACGAGAGCGAGGAGTGTCAAGATGATTAGCAGGCTCCGGAAAAGTCGTTTGCAAGTAGAACCCGTGCCCCAGCGGCTAAAGCCGCATTCAAACCCGTCCGGTTATCGCAGCGCTAAAAGCGCTGCGCCACCCAAAATCAAGAGAACCTCGAGTTTTTCTGCGGCCGTTAGGATTGGTGGGAGGCGGCTCGCGCGCTGCCTTGTTGGCGGTCAAGGGTAGCGGCGGTGTGGAGATGGCAGATCGCGATGGCGAGCGCGTCGGCGGCATCGGCGGGTTCGGGAATCTCATCGAGCCGGAGCAATTGCGCGACCATTTGCTGCACCTGGTGTTTCTCGGCCCGGCCGTAGCCGACCACGGCCGACTTGATGGAGAGTGGGCTGTACTCGGCGACCTCGAGGCCCGACGAAGCTGCGGCCAGCATGGCGACGCCGCGGACTTGTCCCAGTTTCAAGGCGGACTTGACGTTGGCGGCATAGAAGACGTCTTCGATGGCGACGCGGTCGGGATGATGAGTGGCAATGAGTTCCGCGAGGCCGCGGGAGATGCGCGACAAGCGAGTGGGCATGGGCTCACGTGGCGAAACTTTTATGGCGCCGCAGGTGACGCAGACCAAGAGATCGCTCCCCCTGCCATCGGCGAGCAATTCGACGATGCCGTAGCCGGTGTATTCGGTGCCGCAGTCGATGCCGAGGACGCGCATGTTGGTTCGAGTGTAACCTTTGGCGGCCAATTTTTGGCCGGCAAACTTCGGGACTAGCAAGGGCGGCGATTCTCCCTTGGGGCTTTGAGTTGCCAACGGCTGTTCCCGGCGGAGCACCCTCGTTTCCGTCATGCCGACTTCTTTTGCAGCAGGTCAAAGGGGATCACTTTCCCGCACTGCTCGGGGGGGATCCATTTGGTTGCCTTTTTCCTGAAGCTCGTGGGCACGTAGAACTCAATGATTTTCGCCATAAATCACCTCTACTTGTAATAGCGAGAACCGGGGTTGAAAAGTCCCGCGCAAGCGAATTTCTTCAGATCAATTCAGACGGGTCAGGTTGGCTCCTTGAAGGTTTCCAGTGAAGGGCAGAGCGGGCTAGAACCAGCGACCGGCGTTTTGAGCGCAATCGCCTGCTTACATCAACTGAGAGGTACAATCTTGTGTCGGGTCGAGTCTATTGGCCATCGTCGCTGGCCCGAAACTTAATCTAGCGAACCGTCAGGAACTAACGGTATGACTGTCGCAGTAAGCACTTCTCTCCTAGTATTGGGCTTCACGGGATGGGAATCGGTGGGGGGCAGTTGCTGACGTCGGTGGTGATACTGCTAAGCGTTAAACAGGCTCTACGATTGCGAAGCCGCGTCGGGGCAGCCTTGGATTTCGTTATGGCTGTCGTGTTCTGCAGCTCTGCTTGGGTTACTGCGATCCGGGCTAATCTCCGGGGTGGTGTCGTGATCTGCACTATGGTTTTTTGCCTCGAAGCTTGGTTAATCCTGCGCTGGTGGCTTCGGAGGACTTCCGCATAGTTGACGTAAAATCGCGATAGCACTCATAGCACTCATCGACACGCGATTCATCGTGCCACCCGCCTTGCAAGGCTTCGCGCGGGAATTGAAAGCGACCCCACTTCAGCAGCAGCCCATCTTTACATCGCCGGTGGCGGTGAGCGGGGGGCCGAACGCCTCTTGCGGAACCGGAGCGCCGTGGAGGACGCGGTACCAGCTCCAGGCGGCGTTGCAGAGCACCAGGACCACGCCCAAGATGAAGATGCTCATCAGCAGCGAATCCAGATAGCCGGTGAAGACCATGCCGGGTTTGGAGGTGAGCGGCCAGAAGATGTTCTGGATCGAGAGGACGCCGGCCGTCACTGTGGTCACGCCGACGAAGCACATGGGCGCGGCGGTGATCCAGGCATACTTGGCTTTGCCCATGTTGATGAGGAATGTGGTCGCGACCGCGAGTGCGATGGTCGCGAGCAACTGGTTGCCGGTGCCGAATAGCGGCCAGATGGTCGAAATCGTCCCGGTGTAGATCAGGTATCCCCAGCCGAGGACCACGAAAAAGCTGGTGATCAGGTTGCCCGGCAGCCACGCGCTGTTGCCGAAGGGCTTGTGAATTTTTCCCATGAGTTCCTGCAAAACATAGCGGGCCACGCGCGTCCCGGTGTCGACCGTGGTCAGAATGAAGAGCGCCTCGAACATGATGGCGTAGTGATACCAGTAGCCCATCAGGCGATCCATGCCGGGCAGGCCCTTGAAGATTTGCGCCATGCCCACCGCGAGAGAAACTGCTCCGCCTGTGCGTCCGGCTAACTTTTCTCCAACTTCGCGGGAGAACACGTCGAGGTTCACGGTGGCCATGCCTAGTTTGTGAAACACCTCGGGTGTGGTGTTGATGGCGAAGTAGTCGCCGGGATACATGGAGCAGGCGGCGATGAGCGCAAGCACTCCTACCAGCGACTCGCAGACCATGGCGCCGTAGCCGATGAAGCGGGCATCGGTCTCCTTATCGAGCATCTTGGGAGTTGTTCCGGATGAAACGAGCGAATGGAAGCCGGAAATCGCTCCGCAGGCAATCGTTACGAAGAGGAATGGAAACAGCTTTCCCTTGATTATCGGGCCGCCTCCGCCGACAAACTGCGTGAAGTTGGGGAAGTTGATATTGGGATGAACGATGAAAACGCCTACGACCAGAATGGCAATCGTGCCGAGCTTGACGTAGGTCGAGAGATAATCGCGGGGCTCGAGCAGCAGCCAGACGGGCAGGACCGAAGCGACCAGGCCGTAAATGCACATTAGAAACGTGATCTGATGCGGCGTGAAGGTAAGCACGCCAGCGGCGCTGGATTGGGCAAACCAATGTCCAGCAATTACGCCTGCGATCAGAAGGGTCACGCCGAAGATGCTGGGACCGGTGACCGTGATCTTTCCGGCATGGCTCTTGAACATCCAGAAGCCCATGATGAGCGCGATGGGAATTGTCATGCCAATGGTGAAGACTCCCCAGGGGCTATTGGAGAGAGCGTTCACCACCACGATGCCGAGGCCGGCCAGCGTCACCAGCAGAATGAAGAGCACGGCAATCATGGCGACCAGACCGGCGAAGGGACTGATCTCGGTGCGGGCAATATCAGCTAGCGAGCGGCCGCGGTGGCGGATGGAAGCCACCAGCACAGTGAAATCCTGGACGCAACCGGCCAGGACCGCTCCGATCACGAGCCAGAGAAAGCCAGGGGCGAATCCGAACTGCGCGGCCAGCGTGGGTCCGACAAGAGGGCCGGCGCCGGCAATAGCGGCGAAGTGGTGGCCGAATAAAACCCAACGCGGCGAGGCGACATAGTTGTGGCCGTCGGCAAACGCGTGTGCGGGAGTGGTGCGGCGGTCGTCGAGGGCGAGGGCTTTCGCCGCTATGAACGCGCTGTAGTAACGGTAAGCCAGCGCATAAACACACAGTGCGCCAACCAAAACCGGCAGTGTATTCACGACGCCCTCCTACAACTTTAGGATACCCGGATCAACGGATGGGATCGTGCTGTCATGCTGGGGAGGTATCTTAGCACGTCGCGTTCACGCTCAGGCGCAGAGCGCAAAAGTGCGTGATAACCTGATCACTACGCATCCAAATGAATGTGCAAAGAGGCGGATTTCTTCCGCCCAGGCTCGCTCATACGAACTCATACCTCAGGAGTAAGCAATGAAGATTGGAGTGTTGACGGGCGGGGGCGATTGTCCGGGGCTGAATGCGGTGATCCGGGCGATCGTGCGCAAGGGGTCCTTCCATTATGGCGACGAGTTTGTGGGCTACATGGAGGGCTGGCGCGGGCTGCTGGACGACAAGACCATGCCGCTCGATCTCTCTGCCGTTGGAGGAATTCTGCCGCGCGGCGGAACCATTCTGCGGACCTCGCGCACCAACCCGGCCAAGCACGGTGACGGGCTGGAACGTTGCATGGCAAATCTGAAGAAGCATGGTTGCGAGGCGCTGATCGCGATAGGCGGCGATGACACTTTGTCGGTGGCGCAAAAGCTTTTTTCGAATGGCATTAAAGTGGTCGGCGTGCCCAAGACGATTGATAACGACCTGGCCGGCACCGATTTTACTTTTGGCTTTGATACGGCGGTGAACATCGCCATCGGCGCCATTGACCGCGTTCATACCACGGCCGAGGCGCACAATCGCGTGATCGTGGTCGAAGTCATGGGACGCGACTCGGGTTGGATCGCAGCCTACAGCGGAATTGGCGGCGGCGCCGACGTGATTCTGGTTCCGGAAATTCCGTTCGACATTGACGAAGTTGCCGAACTGATACGGCAGCGGCATGCGCGGGGACGGTATTTCAGCATTGTCGTTGCCGCGGAAGGGGCAAAGTTCGCCGGAGGCGTGGAGATGCACGACGGCGCGCCCGTTCTGCAGGATGTGGGACGCGACGAATTCGGACATCTGCGGCTCGGCGGAATCGGATCGGTGCTGGCGCGCGAAATTGAGAAGCGCACAGGGTTTGAAACGCGATCGGTGGTGTTGGGGCACATTCAGCGCGGCGGATCGCCTAGCGCTTTTGATCGCGTGCTGGCAACGCGCTATGGTCTGGGCGCAATTGACATGGTGCATCGCGGCGAGTTCGGGCATATGGCGGCGCTGCGCGGCAACAAGATCGTTTCTATTCCGCTGGCCGAGGCCATCTCTACAAATCGCAAGGTGGACCAGGAAATTCTTGACGCGGCTGCGGGGATACTGGACAAGCTGGAGGAGAAGACGGAGAAGGACAGGTAGGGGAAACAATAGTTAATGATGGAAGCTCTTCCAATCGCCGGGTTCTCGCGGGCGAGGACGCCACATTCAAGTCAAGGTTCAGAACGATCTGGCGATTAGCCAAGGAATTCGAGAAAGCTTGTGGGGCGCTCGAATCCCGGGAACACACTCTTCAGATCCTTGTTGCCCAGGTAGCGCGATACCACTTCGCTGAGCACCATGCGGAAGTCGGTTGTAACGGCGAGGTCGCGGCCTTCATAGAGTTGCGAATTATCGAGGCCCGGCCAGCGGCCATAAACTGTGCCGCCGCGCACCGGACCGCCTAGAACGAACATTACGTTGGCGTGGCCATGATCGGTGCCTCGGTTGCCGTTTTCGCGGGCGGTGCGTCCGAATTCCGACATGGTGACGATGACCGTGTCTTCTCCAAGATCGCCTAGATCGGTCCAGAAGGCGGCGATCGATTGCGAGAAGTCGCCGAGCACGTTGGCAATCTGGCCCTGCGTGTTGCCCTCGTTGACGTGATCATCCCAGCCACCGATATCGGCGAAGGCGACCTGCACACCCATGTTCGCCTTGATGAGCTGAGCGAGTTGCCGCAGGCTATCTCCGAAGCGGCCCTTTGGATAGTTTGCGGCTGACGCGGGGGTGTACTTCGCCGGGTCGGCGGTCTTCAACATTTTCACGGCGTCGAAGGTTTCCTGTCCGGTGCCGTGCAGAACCGTGTCCACCGAACTCGCATACATCGCTTCGAAAGTGTTGGAGATCGGAACTGCTTTTGGATTTTTCCCGCCGATGGAAAAGTCGTTCAGGTTATTCAGCGCAATCGCCGGCTCTTTGCCGGAGAGAATGCGAGGCAACGACGGCCCAAGCGCAATGGCGCGGAAAGCGGATGGATCTGCGACGGCGACATTGAATTTCGCTGAGGCCGCATTCGCTGCGGGCAGTTCGTGCAGGCAGCGGTTCAGCCAGCCGTCTTCGGTAGCTTTGAGGCCAGGCGTGCCCGATTCCATGAAGTCCTGCGCGTCGAAGTGCGAGCGGGTGGGGTCGGGCGATCCCGCGGCGTGCACGATGGCGAGGTGTTTCTGCTTCCACAGCGGCTCAAAGGACGACATCGCCGGGTGCAGTCCGAAGAAGCCGTCGAGATCGAGCAGCGATTTCTTCGGAATGTTGATCGTCGGCCGCATCGTGTAGTACGCGGGCTCGCCGTGAGGCACAACGATGTTGAGGCCGTCGGCCGCGCCGCGCTGGAAGATGACGACCAGCCGCTTGGCGCGAACTCCGGGATCGGCCGCGCCGTAGGCCGCACGCGCCAGAAAACTCGGCAGCACCGTTGTGCCTACTACGGCCAGGGCACCGTTGCGAAGGAAAATTCTGCGGGTTATAGACATAGGAACCAGCCCTCAGCCATCAGCCTTCAGCCATCAGGTTGTTCCCGTCTTGAACTGACGGCTGATGGCTGAAGGCTGACGACTATCTTCTCTGAAACTCCGGCGACCCCAATATCAGGCCTTCGATTGCCCCCACATTTGGCGGGCGTGCTGGATCATCCAGCCGCCGCTCGGTGATCTTCGGGTCTTCCAGTTGCCTGGTGATCGTCTCATGCGTCTGACGCGAAACGTCGCCGCCTAGCAACGAATCCTCAAGCCGGGCGAGGGCCTGCGGCGCATCCGTCGCGCCTTGCACCAGTTGAGCCGGGTCCACTGAGACGCCGCGAATTTTTCCGCTGGCCAATCCCAGCGCAAAATTCATGCGCGCGAGGAGCGCTGAAGAGTTCACCCAGGTTTCTGCCTTCATCGAGTAGCCGGTCGGCGGCATCATGCCGTAAAGCATCATGCCCATGTTGTTGAGCGTGCCGACCAGTTGGCGAGCGTCGTCCACCTGCGCACCGCTGGCGCGCACCGCGGAAGCCACGAACTCGAATGGCGTTTTTACCTTGGCGCGATAGGTTTGCGGCGACCAGAATTCCGGCGAGCGGAACATGGTGCGCAGAACCTCGCGAATGTCGCCGTCTTTTTTTAGAAAAGTTTCAGTCATGCGATCGACCAGCGCGGGAGACGGATCGTCGGAGACAAAGCGCATCGCGAGTTTCTGCGAGATAAAATGCGCCGTCTTCGGATTGCGTGCCAGCAGATGGAGAACTTCCAGACCTTCCTTCTCGCCATTTTCCTTGATGCGATGCCCGAGCACGATCTTGTCGCCGGGTTCGTGCATGCGCGGCTCGAAGTGGAATCCGCCGCCTTTGTTTGGTTGCTCGATGGTCCAGCCGGTAAAGGCTTTGGCCACTTCGGTGACATCTTTTTGCGAGTAGCCACCGTTGACGCTGAGCGTGTGCAGTTCCATGAGCTCGCGGCCGTAGTTTTCATTGAGGCCGCTCGCTTGCTTGCGTTTGCCGACGGGACGGTTTTGCGGGCCGGGGCCAAAACGCCGCCCGCCGCGCGGAGGCGTTTTGATGCCCAGCGCTACGTCGGAATTCGGGCCCGCGCTCAACCAGTTGTCGAGATAGAACAACATCGCGGGGCTCTGGGCTGTGGCCACCAGCAGGTCCTCGAATTTCCCGAGCACGTGCGGGCGAATCACATCGCGCTCATAGCTGGTAAGCAGGAAACGGTCGGCGCCCTTGTTGATGAAGACGTTGAAATGGTTGAACCAGAAATCGGTCATTACTTCGTTGAGCTGCCGCTCGCTCGAAATCGCGCGCAGCAATTTGGCCTGCGTCAGCTCATCTACCACGACCTGCTCGGGATTATTGAGCGCTCCGAGTGTCTCTTTCTCCTGGCCGTTCATCCCCTGCATCAGTGCATCCGCTTTGGGGCCCTTGGCGCGACGAGCGATAACAGTCTGCTGTTCGGGAGAGAGTTTGAGAATCGCGCGGAAGCGCTCGTCAGGAGGAAGATCCAGCAGTTCCAGCAGGCGTATGCTGGCGGCCTGGTTTTCCTCGCGGCGGCGTTGATAGTTGGCATCAGCAAGCATGGCATTGCCGGCGGCAACGGCGGCGCTGGCATCAGCGTTGGCAGATGCGCTTTGTGCAGCGTCGCCTTTTCGGTCCTGCTTGTTTTCGTAACGTTGAACTTGTGCTTCGTAGACCGCGCGGCGCGTGGGGTCGCGCGGCATGGGCATTTTGCCTTCGGCGACCTGGCGGATCATTTCGTTGTTGGGGAAATTCTCGACAATGTCGAGGGTATTCATGCGCAGGGTGCGAAAGGGCGCCAGCCGCACGTCGACTACTGAATCGTCGATTCTTTCGGGATGAAGTTGGAGGTCGATCCACTTATCGACACCCATTTGCGCGACCCGTTCAAAGTCGCCGGGACGCGGACCGAAAGTCAGCCGGTTCAGGGCTTGCATGGCGCGCTTATGCTCGTCGAGAGCAGCTGACTTTCCCTTTTTTCTTCCGAGAGCGAACTGAGTCGTTACCAGCCCAGCCAGAAGCAGGGCGGCTGCCATGAGTCGGCGGCGTCCACAAAGGAATGCCATCTGGTCGCGCCTCATTGAGGGATAAACCCCGGTTTGCCGCTAAAGTCGCGCGCAGAAGTTGCAGGAGGAACGCTGTTTACGACTTCAATTGCTCTATATAAGCGTTTCCGCTATGTGCCTTGCGGGTCGTATTTTCGATGAATTTGAGGAATTCACGCAAATGTTCATTCTCAGAAAGCTGTTCTTCCGAGAATTTTACGCGCACGCCAAATGCCGACGAACTCGGGCTGGCAATTCCGCTGATGATTACGCCTTTAACCCAAAGCTTGCCGCTCGAGACCCACAACCCGATCTCCAGGGCTTTGCCGGCGGGCACAATACTGGCCGTTTCGACCATGCATCCGCCGCGGCCCACATTGGAGAGATTGCCCCAGATGGGCTCTTTGACGCCTTCCACGTGAATCTCCACGGCGACATAGCACTTAATACGGTGATGGCGACGGCGATCGGCCCCTTGTGTGGGAGTAAACAGATCCGGTTCGAAAGGCGGAGCCACGGTGACAGGTTCAGGGGTCGGAAGCGGCGCCGGTTCTGGAGCGGCGGCCGGAACCGGGGCTGCCGGTGGGTCGGTAGCGGCGGGCGCAATCGTCGTAGCCTTCGCTTGTTTTTCGTGAACCGCCTGCTCTTTGATCTCGCGCATGGCATGCAGCAAAGCGGCTTCCCGCCTTTCGGGGGAAACTTCGCGATAGGTCTGAAGCAGCTTGCCGAGATGGCTGACCAGGTCTGGATCCGTGAGCAGACGCGTCCAATCCGATCCGTTGGGCGATGGTTTTGTGGCTTCACTCATGCGGGCAATTTCACCGACACCAAGGGCCTAAGAAGAAACATATATACCCACTCTTAGATTGAACTGCCGTGAGTTACACGACAAGATGACCAAGGTCACCGCTTGGGGCTCGAAAGGCAGCCTTGCACGCTGACTGGGGTGCCTGTATCGCGATGCTGGTCAACAATTTGCATCACTCTCACAGCAGAAACCATCCAAAGGATTTACTATTTTGGCTTTCGCCAAGGAGCGAATCCGCGTTCCATGCTTTCCGTAAACTTCTTGATCCGTTATTTGCGGTATCTCTGCGGGTGGTATCTGGTTGCTTTGATTCTTCCATTCTCGGCGCGAGCGGTTGCCCAAAGCGCGGTGCCGACTGGCCCTAACCAGGTCCCCACTTCGGCCCAGAATCCGGTGTATGGCAGTGTGCCGGAGGCAAAACCCACGCCTGGCACCTTATCGCTTACTTTCAGTGACGCGATTGAGAGGGCCTTGCGCCAAAACCTGGCCGGTCTGCTCTCGGAGTACAACACCATCGAGGCGCGCGGGAAGAAATGGGAGCAACTGAGCGAACTGCTGCCTAATGTCAACGGCAACGTTCAGGAGAACGCGCAGAAGCAGAGCTTGATCGCGGAGGGCTTCGGCAAATTCCCTGCCGGGCTTTTTGGAGGAGCGGCAATTCCGAGCGTGATCGGCCCTTTTTCCTATTTCGACGTGCGCGCTTCGGCGACCGAGCGCGTATTCGATTGGAAAGCGATTCAGAAATACCGTGCCTCGGTGCTTAGCGAGAGCGTAGCGCGGTTTAACTTGAAAGACGCGCGTGACCTGGTCGTGCTGGCAACCGGCGCCGCGTATTTGCAGGCGATTGCGGGCGCCGCGCGCGTGGAAACCGCACAAGCGCAGCAGGAAACGGCGCACGCACTCTACGACAAAGCGGTGGCGCAGCAGCAGGCCGGAGTCGCTCCCGCGATCGACACGTTGCGAGCGCAGGTGGAATTTCAGTCGCGCCAGCAGCAGTTGATTTCCGCCAACAACGATTTCGCGAAACAAAAGATATCCCTGGCCCGCGTCATTGGACTGGTACCCGGCCAGGAATTCACGCTTGCCGACAAAGCACCGTACGACCCCTTTCCTGTTCCCGACCTTGAGACCAGCTTGCAGCGGGCGTATTCGCTGCGCTCCGATTACAAGGCAGCGCACGATCGCGTGATGGCCGCCCGGCTTGAACACAATGCCGCCATTGCCGGCTACTTTCCCACGTTTTCTGTTGAGGGCGATTACGGCGAAATCGGCGCGACGCCCAGCAGCGTGCTGCCGACCTACCACGTGGCCGGGACACTCAGCATCCCTATTTTCCAGGGCGGCAAAGTTCATTCCGACGTGCTGAAGGCCGAAGCCAGCCTGCGCCAAGCTGAGGCGCAACTTGCGGATGTCAAGGGACAAATCGACCAGGACATTCGGAACGCGTTGCTCGATCTGAAGTCATCGGCGGACCAGGTCGAAGTCGCGCAGAGTTCCGTGGACCTCGCCGAACAGGCACTCACCCAGTCGCGCGACCGGTTCTCGGCCGGCGTTACCGATAACCTGGAGGTAGTTCAGTCCCAGGAAGCCCTGGCGGCGGCGCACGAGAACCTGATTTCGAGCTTGTACCTTCACAACCTGGCAAAAGTTTCCTTCGCTCGTGCTCTCGGCCGCGCCGAAGAGGGCGTTCGCGAATATCTGAGAGGAAAGTAGCATATGGATGAGACGAACACTGCCGTAGCCGAGTCCAAACAAGAAGGACGCCCGCCGCAGCCGCCCGTGGAAAATGGCGAAGCGCGGTATCGACGCCGCAAAGAGCTCCTGGGAAGCTCGCGCACCAAGCTGGTTCTGGGCCTTGTGATTCTGATTTTGCTGGTAGGCGGAATCTTCGCGTGGCGCTACTTCACCAGTTACGAATCAACCGACGACGCACAGGTTGACGGTCACGTGAACTCGGTGAGCGCCCGCGTCAGCGGCCATGTCATCAAACTAAACGTCGACGACAACCAGTACGTGGAAAAAGGAACGGTACTGGTGGAGATCGATCCCGCGGACTATGAGGTCGCGGCTGCGCAGGCTCGCGCCGAATATGCGGACGCGCAAGCGCAAGCGTCCGCCTCCGACATCAATGTGCCGATCACCGATGTCAACACTTCAAGCCAGGTCGCGAGCGCGCAAGCGGGGGTCGCCAATGCCAAGGCCGGAGTTGCGGCGGCACGCCAGCAATTTGGGGCCGCGAACGCACAGATCGCGGAAGCGCAGGCCAACAACATCAAGGCACAGAATGACCTTGTGCGCTACAAACAGTTGATCGATAAGCAGGAAATCTCGCAGCAACAGTACGACCAGGCGGTAGCTGCCGCGCAGGCTGCCGCGGCTACTGTCGAAGCGGCGAAGGCAAATGCCGATGCGGCCCAGGCGCAAATCGAACAGGCCCAAGGGAAACAGCTACAGTCGAGCGCGGACTTGCGCAATGCCCAGACCGCCCCGCAAACCATGCGCGTCATCCGGTCGCGTGCGGTTTCGGCGCAGGCCAATGCGCAGCGAAAGAAAGCGGAACTCGATCAGGCGCTCCTGAACCTCGAGTACACGAAGGTCATCGCGCCGGTCACGGGAATTGTCAGCAACCGCACCGTCGAAGTTGGCCAGAACGTGCAAACTGGGCAGGAAATGATGAAAGTCATTCCGCTCGAAGATATCTGGATTACGGCAAACTTCAAAGAAACGCAGCTCAGGAACATGAAGGTGGGCCAGAGCGCCGACATTGAAGTCGATGCGACCGGAAAGACCTACAAGGGCCATCTCGATTCGATCGCGGGCGCCAGTGGCGCGCGGTTCAGCTTGTTGCCCCCCGAAAACGCGACTGGGAACTACGTGAAAGTCGTGCAGAGAATTCCGGTGAAGATTGTGTTTGAGCCCGGCGAAACCAAGAGTCACGAACTGCGGCCGGGAATGTCGGTGGAGCCGAAGGTTTGGATTAAATAGCCGCGAGCTTCGAGCCGCGAGCTTTAGCAATCAGCGCGTCTTCGATCGAAGATTGGTTGCTCGCAGCACGCGACTCGAAGCTCGCAGTTCGTAGTGCGAGGCAAAGCTCGAAATGGGTGCAGCATCCATCACGATGAATGAAGCGGCTGAATGGCGGCCGGCGGTCAATCCGTGGATCATTGCCCTCACGGTGACGCTGGCGACGTTCATGGAGGTGCTTGATACCAGCATCGCCAACGTAGCCCTGCCGCATATCGCCGGCAGTCTTTCCGCGGGTACAGACGAGAGTACGTGGGTACTGACGTCATATCTTGTCTCTAATGCCATCGTGCTGCCCCTGAGTGGTTGGCTATCTTCGATTGTCGGCCGCAAGCATTTTTACATGGGTTGTGTCGCGCTGTTTACCGTCAGTTCATTTCTGTGCGGGCTCGCACCTAATCTCGGCATGCTCATTTTCTTCCGCATCCTCCAGGGGGCGGGCGGCGGCGGCTTGCAACCGAGCGAACAGGCGATACTGGCGGATACGTTCCCGCCCGCCAAGCGCGGCATGGCGTTTGCCGTCTATGGCATTGCCGTGGTCATGGCACCGGCCATCGGTCCGACGCTGGGGGGCTGGATCACCGACAATTTCACCTGGCGCTGGATTTTCTTCATCAATATTCCGGTCGGAATTTGTTCCCTTTTGCTAACGTCGCGGCTGATTCAGGATCCTCCGTACTTCCGGCGCCGCAAACTCAGCGAAACGAACATCGACTACATCGGTCTGGGATTGGTCGCGCTCGGTCTGGGCACGCTGCAGGTGGTGCTCGATAAGGGGCAGCGCGATGATTGGTTCGAGTCGAATTTCATCGTGATCCTGTCCGCCATTTCAGCGGCGGCGCTGGTTTGGGTCGTCATCTGGGAGTGGTATCACAAAGACCCGATCATTGATCTCCATTTATTCAAGCAGCGCACATTTGCCACAGCGAACTTCCTGATGTTCATGCTCGGCTTTGCCCTGCTGGGCAGCACGCTGCTGTTGCCGTTGTTCATGCAGACGCTGTTGGGTTACACTGCCGAGCGGTCGGGGCTGGCATTAATGCCGGGGGGCTTCACGATTATGGTGTGCATGCCCATTGTCGGATTTCTGCTTTCGCGCTACAGCCCGCGCTGGCTGATGCTATTTGGGTTGTCGATGCTCTCTTTTTCACTGTTTCATATGACTACATTCGATCTGGGTGTCGATTTCCGCACGGTGACGATGGCCCGCGTCTTCCAGGCGATGGGGCTCGCCTTTCTGTTTGTGCCCATTAACACGGCGGCGTATTCGGGACTGCCGCGGGACAAGAACAACGCCGCCTCCGGCTTGATGAACCTCGCCAGAAATATTGGCGGCAGCGTGGGGATTTCTTTTGTCACAACGGGATTGGCGCGGCGCGCGCAGGTTCACCAGGTACGGCTGGTGGAGAATCTGAATGCCGCTAATCCGCAGTTTCAGTCGGCGCTCCGCGGGATCACGGGCGTTTTTTCAGGCGGTGGCGCGGGACCTGGCTTCGGGCCTGGAACGGCCCAGCAGCATGCTTATGCCATGTTGCAGGCGAATGTCATCCAACAATCGACCATGCTGGCCTACGTTGATAATTTCTGGGTGCTCGGGGTGGTGATCGCCTGCTTGATTCCATGTGTATTCTTGATCAAGAAGGCGAAGCCGGCTGGGATGGTGGTTCACTAAGAGGAGAACTAGGCGGGTGAGACGCGCGTCCTCCTGGCAAGGGGGTTGGCTATGTTTCGCATCATCACATTGGAGCGCGAATTTGGCAGCGGCGGCGGCGGAATTGCGTGCCAACTGGCGCGACGCCTGGGTTGGAAACTCTGGGACCAGCAACTGACCGCTGAAATCGCCAAGAAGGCTCAGGTAGGCGAAGAGGCAGTAGCCATGTGCGATGAGCGCGTCGACAGCCGCCTTTATCGGATGGCCAAGGCCTTTTGGCGCGGCAGTTACGAGCGCAGCGTTCCGCTGGCCGATTCGACTGCGTTCGATACCGATCGCATGATGGCGATGATGGCGGAGATTTCCGGCAGCATTGCCGCCGAGGGCAATGCCGTCATCGTGGGCCGCGGATCACCCTTCTTCCTGCGCGAACGCGAAGATACGTACCGAGTCTTTACCTACGCTCCGCGAGACGAGAAGATCCGCCGGCTGCTTGATCTGGGGAAAAGCCGCGCGGAGGCGGAAGACCTGGTCGACAATGTCGACAAGGAGCGCGTTGCCTATATCAAGCACTATTTCAACGCGGAATGGCCGACCCGCAGCCTCTATCACACGATGATCAACACGGTGATCGGCGATGAGAAGGTAATCGACATGATTCTGCACGGCATGAAGATTCTGGAGGAGTCTCACGCCGGGGCGGCGCTGCGCGGCGTTTGCTAAACCGCGAACCGCTCAGCGCCTGATGTCTTCCAGGGAACGGAATCACAAGTAGTTTGACAAAATTCCTATGATTCGGCTGCCGATACTTAAAGACGAGTTGGCCTTTCTGGAAAAGATTCTGCCGGATTTGGAAGCAAGGCCGGATTTAGGGCATTTGGCGAGTGATATCAAAAAACGAATGGATAAGATTCGGCAACAGATTCGTACCTTAGAGCGGGACCAAAATTCAAAGTAGCCCACTACCTCAAAGGGCGAGGACTGGCTCCGCTATTTCTTCTTGCCCAGAATCCCGCCTAAGCCTCCCAGGGGATTGCCTTTGCCCCCCGGCACCAGGCCCTTGAGCTGGTTGCCCATCATCCCCTTTACATCGGGGGTGAACGTTGGACTCGACATTGTGCCGCCGACCTTCACCGGAATGCCTCCGCTGCCATGTCCGGCAACTTTTGTAAGTCCGCCGCCAAGGCCTCCGCTGAGATTAGCCAGCAGGTTGAAATCGATAGCATTGCTGGGACTGATCGTGCCGGCTCCGGTGACGGTGCCGATCGCGGGAACCACTGCGTCGATCTTGTCGAGCCGCGTCCCCTCCGGGGCGTAGCGCACATCGGAACTCAGATTCTGGATCTGGGTGTCGTTGCCCGACTGCTTGCTGCCCATTCCCGGGATGGCCGACAGCTTCGAACTCAGATTGAATCCCGCCAGCGCCGAATTACTCAGCTTGACAGTTCCCGTCGATACGATCTTATTGAGCGGGCCGACCGCATCGAGATTCACGGCGAGCGTTCCACCTTTGAGCTGCGAACCCGAGGGCAGAATCACACCGACCGCCGGAAGAATGGCTTCCAGATCGTCGACCGGCATGGCGTCGCCAACCAGTTTCATGTTCACAGACGTCGTTTCGCCGTGCATGTCGTAGGTGCCGGTGAGTTTTGCCGCTGCCTTGCCTATCTGAACATCTCCTTGACTGAGTTGCCCGGTCTCCTTCTGCAGATCGTGCTCAGCGGTGAACACCACCTGCACCGGCGCCGACGACGGCGATCCCTTGGGAACCAGCTTGAGCGAAGTTCCCTTCACCGTTCCGCTTGCCTTCGCCACGTGGCCGTCGGAACTCAGAGTCCCATCAAAATCCGCGGAACCAGTGATGCCTAATTCCGGATCGACAATCGCGGACTGCGCGAGGTCCAGCTTGGTGAGGTTGACTTTTGCCTGGACGGGCGTAAGCGAAGCGTCCGTCGGGCTGATCGGGCCGGCCGTGCCGTCGATTTTCAGAGAGCCGCCACCGGGAAGTTCAGCCGATACATCAACGGGAAATGCCCTCGTGAAAGAAAAATTCTTGACGGTAACGTTGACCTTGTCATACACGATGGGATTGCGTCGCGCCGGAACCGAACCCACCGAGATTTTCCCATCCTTCAACTCCAGTAGCGCTACGCTCAAACTCCCGGGCGTTCCGCCGCCACTGGACTTCGTTGGCGCACTTGCCGGCTGCGCGGCCTGATTTCCGATTGAAGAAAAATTCCAGACTCCGTCCCGGTCCCGCAAAAGCGTAACGGCCGGTTGATCGATTTTGAGGTGGGTGACGTGCAACTCCTTGCGGAAAATGAGCGGCATCAACTCAACACCCACTGCCAGCGACTTCGCCTGCAGAAATGGAGAAGGGCTGAATTTGGGATCGTCGCCGATCGAAAGCTCGTTTGCCTCAACGCTGCCCGAAAAAATGCTCAAACTCAGGTCGCCAACTTTTACCGGGCGACCCAACGCCGATGAAAGGCTCGACTCTATCTGAGGCCGAAAGTTATTCACGTTGATCATGAACGGCAAGGCTATGGCGATCACGATCAGCAGGGCGACAACAATGCCAACGATCTTCACGATTTTGTTCATCGCAAAACCTCCAAAAAGGGTTGGGTGTAAGAAGGAACGCCCCGACGTTCGCATCGAGTCTATCAAAATCGAACGCGATCCGAGTGCGGCTCCGGTCCTGATTTACCTTATGCAGCGATCTCGAGTAATTGTCCCGTTATAAGATAGGCAGAAAGGAAGGAAGGATGTTGCATGGAGCGAGATTTCTAGTGTCAAGTTCTGATGTGTTTCCGCCAGTGCAGGAGGAAGTGACCCGCCTTGCGGGATTACCCGAAGTGCGTTCGGCATTCGGACGTTTCCGCTTTGAGGAGCCGCAGATCGCCGGCTGGCAGATGGATGTTTCGCGAGTGGCTTCTCCTCCCTTTGGCGAGACGCACCGCGCCGAGTGGCTGGCCGGCCGTTTTCGCGAAATCGGGCTGGCTAACGTTGAACTCGACGAAGTTGGCAGCGTATTCGGAGTGCGCCCCGGCTACGGGAATCGCGTTGTGGCTCTCAGCGCGCACATCGACACTGTCTTTCCCGCAACGACGCCGCTCAACATCCGGCAGGAGGGCGCGCGCCTATATGGCCCGGGAGTTTCCGACAATGGGGCAGGAATTGCGGCCATGCTTGCGGTGGCCTCGGTGCTGGGCAGTTGCCAGATTTCCCATACCCTGCCGTTCGTCTTTATCGGCAACGTCGGAGAAGAAGGCGAGGGCGATCTGCGCGGGATGCGGCGCGTCTTTGAGACGCCCCGCTGGCGCGATTCGATTGCTTACAGCCTCGTCATCGATGGAGCCGGGGCCGACACCGTAGTAGCTGAGGCCCTGGGCAGCCGCCGCTTCGAAGTGATCGCCCGAGGCCCGGGCGGACATTCCTGGAGCGATTTCGGCGCGCCCAATCCGATCATCGCTCTTTCTCGCGCCATCCAGACTTTTAGCGAGACTCCTTTGCCAGCCTCTCCCAAAACTACGTTTAACATTGGGGTCATTCGCGGGGGTACTTCTGTTAATTCCATTCCCGAGTCGGCTAGCATGCGAGTCGACCTGCGCTCCACCTCGATGGTGGAGATTGACCGCCTGGAACGCGCGCTTCGGATTTCGCTCGATCATGCCATGGATGCGGAGAATCGTCCGTCTTCGCAGCGCGGAACGCGCCGTCCGCATACGGTGCAATGCGAGGTTGTGGAAATTGGCAACCGTCCTGCGGGCGAACTGGCATCCGATTCACGCCTCCTCAAGGTGATCCGTGCCGTCGACGCTGTGCTGGGCAACACCGCACAGGTGCAGCGCGCATCCACCGACGCTAATATCCCGCTTTCCCTCGGCCGCGAGGCGATCGCCATCGGCGGCGGCGGTACGGGCGGCGGCGCTCACACGTTGCAAGAATGGTTCGACTGCACGGGACGAGATCTCGGACTCCGCCGAATCCTGCTTACAATGCTCGCATTGGCAGGAATGCGAGAATGATGACGCGAGCTTTGATCCTGGGGACTTTGATCGTGCTGTGTGCCTTGTCTTCGGCCGCCTCGGCCCAGAATTCTTCCGCCGCACAGGCTGCGGCTCTGCCGCCCAAAGCCGATGTAATCTTCATTCACGGCAATATCTACACTGGGGCAGTCGATGCGTCATCATCACTCGGAAGCGGCAAACGAGCCGAGGCTCTTGCCATTCGCGGCGACCGCATCCTTGCCGTGGGCACGCGAAACGAGATTGCCAAAGTCAAAGGACCAGAGACCAGGATCATCGATCTCGGTGGCCACTTCGTGATGCCGGGCTTCAATGACGCCCACCTGCACCTCACCATGGCCGGCCTGGAAAAAATGAACGTGAACATGGTCGGAGCAAAAGACATCGACGAATTCCGCGAGCGCCTGCGCGCCAAGTGCGACGCCGCCGCTCCCGGCGAGTGGGTTGTGGGCGCGGGGTGGGACGAAACTCTGTGGCCCGTGAAGGTTCTGCCGAGCCGGTGGGATCTGGATGAAGTGAGCGGTGACCATCCGGTTTTGCTGGGTCGCATCGACGCGGGCCACATCGCCGTCGCCAACACGCGCGCCCTGCAACTCGCAAGCGTGACGGTTGCTACGAAAGACCCTGCCGGTGGGAAGATCGACCGCGACGAGGGAGGCACTCCGACGGGCATCCTGCGCGAAAAAGCTGCCGAGGCTGTGCGCGCGGTGATCCCTAAGCCCACGCATGAGAAACGGCGTCACGCCATCGAAACGGCTTTGGCCGATCTTGCCAGCCATGGCATCACCTCCGCGCAGGACTATTCGCCACAGTGGGAAGATTTTCAGATTTACGAAGAAATAGAAAAACAAGGCAAGCTCACGGCGCGTATTTCCGAGTGGCTTCCCTTCGACGACTCCATCGAAGAACTGAACCGCAAGCGCGAGTCGCACCCCGCGTCCGACAACATGCTGCACACCGGAATGCTCAAAGGCTTCATGGATGGGTCGCTTGGCTCGAAGACGGCGGCCCTGCTCGCGCCTTACAGCGACGACCCAGGCAATACCGGCATTCCGCAATACGAACCCGACAAGCTAAATGCCATGGCCAAGGAGCGCGTGCTGGCCGGATACCAGATCGGCTTCCATGCCATCGGCGACAAAGCTGTGCAAATGGCTCTCGACGCCTTCTCGGAAGCGGAGAAGGCCGCCAAAGATGCCACGGCCAAGGCCGCTGATGGGGGCAATTCCGGCGACTACCGGCTTCGCATCGAGCACGAGCAAGTGACCTCTCCACAGCAGATTCTGCGCTTCAAAGATCTGAAAATCATTGCTTCCATGCAGCCCAACCATCTGCTCACGGATATGAACTGGGCGGAGTCTCGCCTTGGGCCGAAGCGGACAGAAACTTCTTACGCCTGGGCGGAGTTCCTGCGCCACGGCGTCGTGCTCGCCTTCGGAACGGATTATCCTGTCGAACCCGTGACTCCCTTTCGTGGAATCTACTCCGCGCTTACGCGCATGAGCGAGGACGGGAAAAAGACTTTTCCCGGCCAGAAGCTGAACATTGAGCAGGCGATTGCGGCTTATACGACCGGCGCCGCCTATGCCGAATTCGCCGAAAAACAAAAAGGCAAACTAATCCCTGGAATGCTCGCCGACTTTGTCGTTCTCGATCAGGACATCACCGCCGCACCGCCGCCAAGAATCCTCGATACAAAAGTCCTGCGCACAGTAGTGGGCGGCAAAACCGTGTACGAAGCGAAGTAGAATCGGATCATCGGGTGGCAACGACCCGATGAAATGACCGCCAAAGAACGCGAACGCGCTTTTCTCGTCGGTGCCCCGCTGGCTATCATTCCAGCCTTGGGCTTCCTGCCGGCAGTGATGTTCCTCATTGTCTTTCCGCGAGTAGCACACGGACGGTTGATCGGCTCTCTGGTCGTGCTCGCCTGCGCTCTGGTGGGTAGTTTTGGGCTATGGAAGCTGGCTTTGGGTGCGGTTCAGAAGCCTTGGGGGATTTTCAATGTGCTCAATGTGGGGGCGCTGCTGGTCCTGCTAGTCATCGCCGGTTATACCGGTCTTTTTCTGGCCTTGATGACCCTGAAGCTGTGAGGCTCGATCCGGCAGTTCTTGATCCGCAGACACTAGGCTGCGAGTTCCTTCCCCACGCTATCGAGCACGCCATTAATGAACTGCACCGACTCGGGCGTGGAGAATCTTCGCGCAATCTCCAAAGCCTCATTGATGACGATCGGCCGCGGCGTCTCAGGGTAGCCTAGAAATTCAGCAACCGCCGCGCGCAGCAAATTCCGGTCGACCGCGGGCATGCGGTCCATCTTCCAATGCCGCGTATGGCGCCCGATCAGCGCGTCGATCTCCTCCATGCGGTCACTCGCGACGCGAAAAAGATCCTCAGCAAATCCGCGCGCTTCCTCGTCCACATCCCCGCGCTCCGCCCAAAACGTCTTGCGGACAACGTCCGGCGACTGTTTTCCCATATCGGCCTGGAACAGCATCTGCAGAACCAGTTCGCGGGATTTTCGTCGAGTGCCCATTTAGCCGTCAGCTATCAGCCGTCAGCCGTCAGGAAAACCAGTGGCTTGGGGCTGACAACAGTTTACAGAACACCCGCGTGAACATAGGAGTGTGAAATCAGGCGCGGGGCTTTCGTTTCTTCGCAGCGGAACGGGATTTGTCTTTCGCGACGGCTGATGGCTGACGGCTGACGGCTTTTTTCAGATTCGCCATCTCGATTGCCGCTAGCGCCGCCTCAAACCCTTTATTCCCCATCTTCAGCCCGGCGCGGTCAATTGCCTGCTCAAGGGTGTCGCAGGTGAGAACGCCGAACGCGTGAGGTACGCCCGTCTCCTGCGCCGATTGCCCAATCCCGCGCGTAGCCTCGTTGACTATGACGTCATAGTGAGCGGTGTCGCCGCGCAACAAGCAGCCAATACAAATGATGGCGTCGTACTTGCCGGTTTCGGCGAGGGTGCGAGCGGCCAGAGGAATCTCGAAGGCGCCGGGCACGCGCACGAGCGCGATGTCTTTTTTCTTCGCGCCCGACCGCAGCAATCCGTCGCAAGCGCTCAGCAGCAGCCGTTCGGTGATGAACGCATTGAACCGGGAGACTACAATCGCGAACCGCTTGCCGACCGCGTTCATGCTGCCCTCCAGCGCAGGAACCACCGGCTCCGGTGGCGATTCTATTTTCAATTTCATTTTCTTGTCCGTGGCTCCGTCCTTGCGCTGTGAATATCTGGATAGTACGACCTTACCTCTGCAATCTCACCTCTGACGTCTCATCTGCCTTTGAACTGCGCCGCCCGCTTCTCAAGAAACGCCACCGTCCCTTCCTTCTTATCTTCAGTCGCGCAGCAAACGCCGAACAGCGAAGCTTCGAGAAACAGTCCTTCGGCGAGCGTCATCTCCAGGCCCTTGTTGACCGCCTCGATCGCGTACTGCACGGCCAGTGGGGCATTAGCGATGATTTTTGCGGCAATCGCCTCGGCGCGGGGAATCAGATCGGCGGCCGACGTCACTTCATTCACCAAGCCGATGCGGTGCGCTTCCTGCGCGGTAATCATCTCGCCGGTGAGCACGTGCTGCATGGCGATGCCCTTGCCCACAAGCCGCGGCAGTCGCTGCGTGCCGCCGTACCCGGGAATAATGCCGAGCTTCACCTCAGGCTGGCCAAGCTTCGCGTTCTCGCTGGCGAGACGCATGGTGCAAGCCATCGCGACCTCGCATCCGCCGCCGAGCGCGAATCCATTGATGCAGGCGATGACGGGCTTGCCGAGATTCTCGATCAGATTCAGCACGCTCTGCCCGCGCTGGGCGTATTCCTTGCCAGAGACGGCCCCTTGCTGCGCCAGTTCCGAGATGTCAGCACCAGCAATGAACGCCTTCTCGCCCGCGCCAGTAAAAATGACAACGCGAATCGCCTTGTCGTTTTTGATGTCATGGAAGGCCGCGCGCAGCTCTTCCATGGTGGCCATGTTGAGCGCGTTGAGCACTTTCGGCCGGTTGACGGTGACGTATGCGATCGAGTTTTTCTTTTCGAGGAGAATATTTTCGTAGGTCATAATGTTCTACACGCCAAGGATTCTTGCAGTCCAAAACTCAGAAGCACTTACTATAATATCGTCCGCATCAGCTTTTACTTACCAGTCCGTCGCCCACATTGGAGCTTCTAGGGGCTGCGGCTTCGCATCGCTGAAGTCAGCCAATTCAACGAGCTTAATCTCGTCGCCTCGGAGAGAGACGGAGAATAGTTTGCCTTCAGAAGCAAACACTATTCTGCCTTGTTGGTCGAAATCTACCCATGTGCCTATTCCAATGTCGATCTGCTTTCCCTTGTTGTTCACCAGATAGCACACCCACCTCTCGCTGAGGTTGTCATGGTATTTTTCGACCCGCAGAGTCACCTTCTTCCGCCGGCTAAGCTTCTCAAAAATAGCGGGTCGCTTCGTGCGCCGCCCCATGAAGTCGTAGTCAAGCCATTGAACGAAACTCCAGCCGTCTCGTTCCATGCGTGGGATCGTGATCGGATCGTCTTCACCCCTTGCCTCAGGATTTGGTCTGACGCGGATTCCTCGTGGCAGGTGAAGAGGGTCGGGCTTGGCATCCTCCGGCCTGTGGTTCAGGAAAACCTCACCCGCGCTCGTGAAAAGACCACCACCGTGCCAGCAATCGCCTTTGGGCCATCGTGCCAACGCCGTAAGATATGGTGGTTTGCTAATAGCCGTCCAAGCATAGCTGTCTTCCTCGGGCCGCTCGCTCTTCTTGAATTTTCCCGCGAAGTAAATCAACAAAGAGCCGTCAGGAGATAGATCGGAGCGACCCACATAAACACGTCCGTGAAGCCACTGGCCAGATTCGAAATCATCGTTCTTAGTATTCCACTTGATGGCTTGTACCCACCGTGTGGGACCACGACGGAATACGATCCCTATCGGCGCTGAGCGCGCCAACAGCACCTGCAACCGACAACTGGGCTTTCTCTTCGAGGTCATCCCCTAGACTCAATTAGAACTTCCCCGCCACCGGCTTCTCCGGGTCCGAGTAATCATAAAACCCTCTGCCCGTCTTCCGCCCATACCAACCCGCCATCACCAACCGCTTCAGCAACGGAGGTGACGCGAACCGCCGCTCTTTGAATTCGTCATACATCACGTGCGTAATGTAGTAAGTCGTATCCAGCCCGACAAAATCGAGCAGCGTAAACGGCCCCATTGGGTAGCCGCAGCCCAGCTTCATCGCGTTGTCGATGTCCTCGATCGAGCCAACGCCCTCTTCATACGCGCGGATCGCATCCAGCAGATACGGCACCAGCAGCCGGTTTACGATGAACCCCGTTTTATCCGAAGTGCGCACCGGAACCTTGCCCAGCTTTTTTGCAAACTCGTAAGCGGCGTCATACACCTCGCGAGCGGTCGCGATCGTGCGCACCACTTCCACCAACTTCATCAGCGGCACGGGATTAAAAAAGTGCAGCCCGATAAACCGCTCCGGTCGCTTGGTCGCAGCCATCAGCTCGGTCACCGAAATCGACGAGGTATTGGTGGCAAAAATCGCCTCGCGCTTCACGATCCCGTCAAGCGAGTCATACATATCGCGCTTCTGCTGCACGTTCTCGATGATGGCCTCGATCACGATGTCGCAGTCGGCGAGATCCTGGCGGCTGGTAGTCCCGCGAAGCCGCGCCCGGATCGCGTCTTTCTGCTCCGCCGTAAAGCCACCCTTGGAGGCAATCTTAGCCAGCGATTTCTCAATCCCGGCAAAGCCCCTGTCGAGATACTTCTGCTCGACTTCGAGCACGGTGACGTCGAAGCCAGCTGTCGCGCAGACTTGCGCAATGCCGGAACCCATTAAGCCACAACCGAGAACACCAACTTTTTTGATTTCCATCACCGCTTCCTTTTGCTGAAACAAAGCACGCTTTAAAACGCCTCAACGCTCGCTTAGACATGCGTCTTGCGATGCCAGAGGCGATACAGAAAATAGCCCGCCGCCATCAGTAAGTATCCAGGACCGAACGTTTCGAGTGCAGGATCTGAGGCGGAGCCTTTCGACCGCAACCACCACAGCGCGACGAGATGGCTAGCACCGAGAGCGGCGAACATTGCCGAAGGAAGCCACCAAGGCCGGCTCTCGCGAACCATCCACACGAGTCCTAACAGCAACACGAAAGCGACGATACCCAATATCTTACGATCGAAAATTAGCGATGACGTAGCAAACGCACCGATAACAAGTGTCAGAGCAATCATCTGTACAGTTTTCATTGCACTCCTAGGATGATCCTGTCTTTCCTGGCCACAGCCTTCAATGAAAGCTCTCCACCACCATAGCAATCCCCTGTCCACCGCCAATGCACGCCGTGGCCAGCCCGTACTTCCTCTTCCGCCGGCGCAGCTCATACAGCAGCGTAATCACCAGCCGCGTTCCGGTCGCGCCCAGGGGATGGCCTAGCGCAATCGCTCCGCCGTTCACGTTCACTCTCTCGCGATCGAGGCCCAACTCCTTTTCTACTGCCAGATACTGCGCCGCGAACGCCTCGTTCACCTCAATCAAATCGATGGAATCCAAAGTCATGCCGGCACGCTGCAGCGCCGCCTTCGTTGCCGGAACCGGGCCGCGGCCCATCAGCTTCGGATCGACGCCCGCAATCCCCCAGTTCACAATCCGGCCCAGAGGCTTGAGATTGCGCTTCTGCGCCTCTTCCAGCGACATTACAACCACCGCCGCGCCGCCATCCACGATTCCGCTCGCATTCCCGGCCGTGACCGTGCCGTTTTTGCCGAATGAAGCCCGCAGCTTCGCCAAGCCCTCCATCGTCGTCTGCGGACGCCGGTGGTCATCCTCGGTCAGCTGATCACCGGTCGGCTCGCCCTTCGAATTGCGCAGCGGAACCGGCGTTAGCTCTTCCTGGATCCGTCCTTCTTTGTAGGCGGCATCGGCGCGCTGCTGCGAACGCAGAGCCAACTCATCTTGCGCCTGGCGCGTGATCCCGTGCTGCTCGGCATACAGCTCGGCGGTGTTCGCCATCTGCAGGCCGCAGTACGAATCGAGCAGCGCCACCATCAGCGAATCTTCGAGTTTCCCGCCCGGCGCGAGCGTAAACCCGTCGCGCCCTCGGATACAGAACGGCGCCTGCGACATGGACTCCATCCCTCCCGCCAGTACCACCTTCGCCTCGTCGGTCTGGATCATCTGCGCGGCCGAGACAATCGCCTGCATGCCCGAGCCACACAGCCGATTCACGGTCAGCGCCGGAGTCTCAATCGGCAAGCCCGCCCGCAGCCCCACATGCCGCGCGCCATAGAGCGCGTCGCCCGTGGTCTGCTGGGCGTTGCCGAAGACGACGTGGTCGAATTCCTTCGTGTCAATCCCGGCGCGCTCGATTGCAGCCTTCGCCGCCATCGCGCCCAGTTCCTGCGCCGAGTAGTCTTTGATTTTTCCGCAATAGCGGCCAAAGGGCGTGCGCGCCCCGCTGACGATAGCAATGTCTCCAGGTTTCAACATGATTCCGCTCTATATGAAGAGATGGCTAGCCAGAAGCCAACTGGTGAGTTTAACAGGAGAACAGCTTTTAGCCTTGAGCCTTGAGCTTTGAGCTTTGAGCTTTGAGCTCTTAGCTCTTAGCTCTTCGATCCTCGCTTTTCCGGTGACGTTTTTTGGGTGGGCCGCGGAGGAGTACAAGAATCCAGCAAGAATTTTCTCGGCGTCGTCTACGTCTCGGCGGTAGTTGTTGGTTTTGGTCTATGCCACTGCCGCGGACGCAATCTGCGGAGCCTGGCAGACGACCTTGCCCGGCCCTTGCGCGACTGCCAATTCCAGCGCCTGGTCGGCACGGTTCACCACTTCGGTAACAATGTCCACCGGATCGAAATGCTGGCGCATGACAGCCTGCGCCAGGGCGGCGCAGAACTCCACGGGCTTCTCTTTTCCGGGCATGCGCACTTCATTCAGCAACCGTCGCATTTTCTCCAAAGCAAGCAGCGCTTCTTTTTCGCCCGTATCGCCGAGCACCAGCGCGAACGTGGTGTCTTCATACCGGAAGGCAAGATCGTTGGTGCGGATGTTCGCCGAAAACAGCTGGCCGATCTGATCCATCATCTTGTTCACCGCAGGCTCGCCAAATTCCTTGACCAGCGCGGCCCGCCGGCCAAACTGAATCAGCAAAACGGTCAGCGCAGTTCCCTGCTGCAAACCGCGCCTTGTCTCGGCCTGCAAGAGATCGAGATACGATGCGCGCTTCAGCAAGCCGGAGCCTTCGTCGGTCACAGAGAGGTTCTTGACCAACCGGCGCAACCCAACGTTGTTGAGCGCGATCACCATCTGGTCGCTCAGCGTCCGAATAACCAGTGTCTCGGCGGGCTGCCACGTCCGGCTGGAATCCTGTACGAGAATCAGCACGCCGATCTGATCGTTAGCGTCGGCAAGCGGCAGCGCCAGGAGCGATTCAATTTGCATTTCCTCGACTGCTGCTTGCACGGCAATCAGCTCCGGTGCGTGAGCAGCGTCCTGAATGGCAATCGAGCCGCGTGCCACTGCCAAGTCCTGCAAAGCTTCCACCAGGCTAACCAGCGCAGCCGCACTCACCGGAAGCAGCTTGTCGCAGTGATACTCCTGCACACTGGAGGGCGCCAACCCCGGCTTGCGCGTAGCTGCAATACAGCGCGACGCGCGCCAGGTCTCGCCGATCTCGCGGGCAGCGGTGTTCAGAACAGTTTCGGCGTTGCCCTGGTGATAAAGCTTTCGCGTGATCTCCGCCACGCGGGCCAGGTTGCTGACGTCGGAGGATTCGATCGCGGGCGCGGCCGGGCTGGCCTCGGGCACGGCAGAGTTCGCGTTTGACGCTACGGGAGCGGGCACGAACGGAGGCTTCTCAGGCTGCACTTCGAGGCCGGCAGCAAGATAAAGCTTTTGCAGACCCGGATTCCGCTGCTCCTCGTGCGGAAATAGCTCTTGAATCCGGTGCAGCCGCTCGATGGCCTTGGTACGCATCCCGTATTGCACCAGGATTTCGGCTTGCAACATAAGGTCCTGCAGGGCCGCAGCTCCAAGCGTCGGCTCAGTCGCTTTGGCCGGTTGCTCATGCTCATCTTTCTTGGGCGTCGAAAAACGCGAGGCGATCATCTTGAAGCGCTGATCGTCGATCTTGCCGCGCAAAGCTTCCAGCCGCTTTTGGTGTCCGGGTTCGTACGGATCCACTTCCGCTGCCCGGTCCAGACACTCCCCTGCCTTCTGAAAATTGTGCTTCGTGCAATAGAGGTCAAAAAGCTTGAGCAGCGCTTGCGCGTAGTCCGTTTCCCGGTTCGAGGCGTTGAACAGCTCAGCCAGGAACTCCAGCATCTCTGCCGACGGCGGGTGCGAGGCCAGCAGTTCCTGCATCGTGCTGATGAACGATCGCCGCTCGCCTCGGCGGCGCTGGAACGCCTCCAGCTTGCGCGCCAGTGCCACGGCTTCCGGATCGAGTTCGGAATCGATCATCTTGCCAATGAGGTTCACCACCTGGTGAACCCGGGCCGGATTCTGCTCAAACATCTGCCAGATTAACGGCTCGGCCTCGGCGCAGCGGCCAACCGCCAACAGCGCCTGCGCATACAGATCGCGCAATTCCGCCGCTGCCGAACCCTCATTCACTATGGGTTCGAAGATAAAGATCGCGGCGCCTGCCTCGCCTTGCGCTAACAGGCTCTTGCCATAAGCCAGAGCGACCTTTGGCTCGGCCGGGTTCTCGGTATAGGCCCGTTCGAAATACGGTCCGGCATCTCCGCGCGCAGCTTCGGTCGATTCCGCGAGTTGCAGAAACGACTCCGACGCCAGCGCGTGCTCGCCCAGATCCGCCGATAGCTCCGCGACGCGCAAGTGGTTCGCCGGCGTCGCCTCCAAGCTCACAATCCGCCGGAGGACCAGCAGCGCTTCTTCTTTGCGTCCCTGGCGCTGTAAGTCTTCCAGAGCGTTCTCATAGGTCCCCACCGCGAGCTTTTTGTTGGAGCGCTCCAGCAACTGCCCAAAGCGCACCTTTTGTTCCCATGTAGGATTGGCGTAGCGTGCCAATTTCTTATAAGTAAGGCTTGCCCGGGTTGCATCGGAGGCCGCCACCTGCCGCTCAAACAGTTCGCCCAACAGCTTTACAGCCTGGGCTCCTTTGTTGACCGAAAGGCAAAGATCGGCGGCGATTTGGCGGACGTTGTCATTCAGCGGATCGATTTCCAGAATTTGCAGATATTCGGCCAGCGCATCTGGCGGCTTGCCCTTTTGCAGCAGTTTTTCCGCCTTTTCGATGCGGCGCGCTACATCGGCACGATTGGGATTTTCGGGCATGGGCGGGCGTTTGAGACAGAGAGACCCGCCTCAATTCTAGGTTTCACCGGCAACCGCGGCAAAGCGCTTCGCCGCAGCGGCGATTACGAAAGTCACCGCGCTCGCTTTCTTACGCTGGCGCCGCTTATCTCCAATCACGATCAGAAAGACGTAAGAGTCGTTTCGAACCCAAGCCCAGGTTCTACTCGAATCAGTAGCCTAACTGCTAAACGTCCAATTCTCCGCGGTAATTTAGAATGTCGTTTGTGACCGAACCCGTAAGGATCGGGATTCTCGGCGACTTTAATCCCGAATTCCGTTCTCATCACGCGACCAACGACTCGCTCCAGCATGCGGCGCGTAAGCTGGCGATAGAAGTCCAGTCGACATGGGTTCCCACCCCGTCTTTGCTGGAGCCACGCGCAAATGCAACCCTGGATTCCTTCGACGGTCTGTTGGCGTCGGCGGGCAGTCCTTACAAAAGCTTCGATGGCATGCTCAAAGGCATTGAGTTCGCCCGCGTGCATGACCGGCCGTTTCTCGGCACCTGTGGCGGATTCCAGTACACACTGATTGAGTGTGCGCGCAACGTTCTCGGCATTCGCGACGCCACCACTGCCGAAGAAGATCCAAACTCGAAGAACATCATCATCTATCCAGTCTCCTGCGCGGTTCCGAATCGTGCCGCGAATGCGCCGAAGCTCTCTGGAGTCGTCCCGAAGATCCGCCTGCGCCCCGGTTCCTATCTGGCCTCGTATTACGGCCAGGAAGTCATCGAAGAGGAATTTTTCTGCAATTTCGAAGTGAATCCCGAGTTCGAATGGACCGCGATGGAAGCCGGCTTTCCCGTCGTGGCGCGCGGAGAACACGGAGAATGCCGCGCCATCGAATCGCCAGCTCACTTGTTTTTTATAGCCACGCTCTTTCAACCGCAACTTTCATCGCGTGAGGACGAGCCGCACCCATTGATCATTGGTTTTGTCCAAGCGGTCGCCGATTTCCGCCGCAAGCGGCTCGACGATTCGATTCTCGCCTAGTGATCTAAAGCATCGTCATCGCCACTGGAAGCGATGTCAGAGAGTCAGCCCCGAACCAATCAGGCTGTAGAGCAGGACCAGCAACACAATCAGCGTGAATGCCACATACATGCGGTCGCGTTCAAGGGCAAATCCGGCGACCGCAAAGGCCACGCGTGCAATGGGAGTCGCAATCAGAAAGAGCAACCCAAGCTGGATCCAGCCTCGACCGTGGCCATGCCATGCGCTCTGCAAGACCCCGGGGATGGTCCGAAAGTCTGAAGGCTCGCCGCGGAAGATCCTGTAGTCGGCGGGCTCGTAAGCGTGGCGAAAGATGTAAATGCAGGCTCCGCAGAAAACAACGGTACCTGAGAGCATCACCCCGTAGCGCAGCAGATAGCCGACAACCACTTCAATCTGGTGGTCTCCCCAGGCCTTGGGCGGATTGGCCTGCGAAGAATCTCGTTGCGAAAGCGACGTCTTACCCTCCGTCATATGCGCCCCGAGAGGCCCTTGTAGAGCATTTGCAGTCCCAACACGAGAATCACAAGGCTGAATACGAGGCGCAGCGATCTCGTCTCAGCCTTCACCAGAATGCGGCTCCCAATCAAGGACCCGGCCAGAACGCCCAACATAACGGGCATGGAAAGACCCGGATCCACGTACCCGCGGCTCAGATAAACGCCCGCGCTCGCAGCCGCAGTAACACCGATCATGAAATTGCTGGTCGTGGTCGAAACCTTGAAAGGAATTCGCATGGCCTGATCCATGGCCAGCACCTTCACTGCACCCGATCCGATGCCCAGCAACCCAGAGAGTGCGCCAGCGCCAAACATCAGACTGAAGCCCACGGGCACATGTTGCACGTTGTAACTGCGCTCACCGTCCAGATCGGGGAAACTGCCATTCAACCGCAACCGTGTGGCCAGGGGATCGGGAGGCAGACTGCGCAGCTCCGGGGGACGCGGACGGCGCGAGATATAGGCCGAGTACAGCAGCATGATTCCAAACACTGTTGCAATGGCTGTCGTCGGAATCCAAGTTGCCAGATAAGCACCCAACAACGCGCCGACTGTGGTTGCGATTTCCAGGAACATGCCGATCCGGATGTTCGAGAAACCTTCTTTAACGTAGGCGGCCGCGGCGCCCGAAGATG
This sequence comes from Terriglobales bacterium, assembly GCA_049288625.1. Taxonomy (GTDB): domain Bacteria; phylum Acidobacteriota; class Terriglobia; order Terriglobales; family Acidobacteriaceae; genus Acidiflorens. The sequence continues at coordinate 431,652 of JBAQIB010000038.1, forward strand.
TTGCAATCACCGAAACCAGCGAGGCTCCAATGGCGTAGCGGATGTCAACATGAAAGAAGATGGTGAGCAGGGGAACAAGCACCACGCCGCCGCCCAGCCCTGTGAGCGAGCCAAGTAGGCCCGCTACAAACGAGACGATCGCGACCGCGACAGTGAACGTCAGGATGGTCATTCAAACTCTTTTTAGAGTAGCATTTCCGCAAACGGAAATAAGATCGCGTTGATGTTCAAAAGGCAATGGATTGAGGCGGAGTGTTTCGCGACCAATTTGAGATCGCGAATAAAGACACCATAACAGGAGAAATACAATCTTATGCGGAGACGGAATCTTACCATCGCGAGGCTCTGGGCGGTCTCAGTGAGACGCTCACACTGCTCGGGGTGTTGCAGCAATCGCCGGATGCTGCGGCCCAGGCCGCGCCAACCACTTCGGAGCCGGCTGCTTCGGGAGCAGCATCTTCGTTGAAATCGTCGTACACAATCGAGGTGGATGGTTCCAAGGAATGGGTGGACACAAAGATTGACGTGCGCGGCGGAACGAAACTCAAGATCACCGCCGAAGGCACGATTACATACTCCGACAAGAGGAAAACGTTCGGCCCGGATGGAATCACGCGCAGCTTTGCCGACCTGATCCACGACTATGCCGTGCCCAGTGGAGCGCATGGAGAGTTGATTGGGCGGCTCGGTTCGAGCGGAGTTTACGAGGCCTTTGAGGTTGGAAAGAGCGCTACGTACACGGCGCCCGTTGCGGAGAGGCTCTTTCTCGGGATCAATCAAAGCATGCGCGATGCTTCGGAAGCGGAGGGCAGTTTTCGGGTGACGATCGAAGTACTGGAGCAGGGCTCCGACGACGTCATCGGCGGTCCGGTAGAAGGCTCAATCCCGGAAGTCACCTCAACGCTGCTTGAATCGTTGCCGCGGCGCGTCTCCGATCAAAATCACGATCCTGGCGACATGGTGAACATCGTCCTCATCGGTACCGAAGATGAGGTTGTAAAGACATTTACGACCGCCGGTTGGGTAAAAGTGGATAAATCCGTGGGCAGCACGTTAAAGGCTGGACTTCTGGATACGTTCGAGAAAAAAGACTATCTGACGATGCCCATGAGCATTCTTTATCTGTTCGATCGCCCGCAAGATTACGGGTTTGCTCATGCCGAACCAGTGCGCGTGGTGATGTCGCGCAATCACCTGCGGGTCTGGAAGTCGCCCACTGAAGTGCAAGGACGCCCGCTGTGGTGCGTAGCGGCAACGCACGATATCGGATTTGAGCGCGATCAAAGGAACAACGGGCTCACGCACAAGATCGATCCGGCAATTGACGGCGAGCGGGAATATGTAAACCAGACATTGTCTGGGACTGGGCTGGTTGCGGCGCGCGCGCATGTCGCGCCGGCGCAACCGCTAACGACCGCCAAAACGGCAACCGGCGGGGAGTTTCACTCCGATGGCAAGATTCTGGTGCTGGTATTGAAGAAGGGCGAAACGGGAAAGTGAGATGTTACGGGGGAGTCGGGCGCGGGGGTTGGACCGCGGCCCGATTCCAGTACACGAAGGGTCAGGTGGCGCTAGCGCGAGTTGCGATCGAAGTGTTGGCGGCCGCGAGCGCGCAAGGGGCCATCCCTCCAACTATAAATTTGTCCAGACGAAACGGGCTTTCTTAAGCTGTTCGTGCTGCTTGCGGAGTTCTCGCGCAGCATCGCCCAAAGATACTTGTGGTTGCTGCGGAAAGTCCGATGCTGGTCTATCGCCCTGGGCCAGGGTATAGCCGCCTCCGCCAACCACGCTTTGCCCGGTCGGGATTTCCGCATAAGATGCATGGGCCGGATGATCGGGAGAAGAGTAAATGTTGACCTGGGAACTGATGTGGCCGCCGTACTGGCCGAAAGCTGCCGTGGTCAACAACAGACAGAACACGAGAAGAGTGATTTTCATCGCAGGGTCTCCGACTGGAGAAAGCGAGGGAGCATCGGCGGTCAAGCCGCGAATGGGACCTCCTCCACCCCTAAAGAGAAGCAAGCCCGGTACCAAACTTATAGAGCCTAAGTGTCAGATTCGACGAGTGCACATCGCCGGCTGAGCAACTCTTTGCACAATTGTGGAGCATGCAGGGAAGCCAAGTCCGTGGGCGGCGGTGAACGGTGTAAAATGCGCTTTCCTGCGCTGTTGCTGATTGGCCGGATATGGGCTTCGGCTGGTTCTTGATTTGTGGCCAAACAGGACTGCGTTGAACACTTCATGGAGGTGACGTGAGAAAGATTATTTGGGTTTCGTTCATTGTTCTCGGAATCGCGGCGGCGAGCGCCTACGGCGGCGATTATAAGGTCACCAAAACCTGGAAACTCGGCGGCGAAGGCGGCTGGGATTATCTGACCGCAGATGGCGAAGGTCGGCTGTTCATCTCGCGCGGCACGCGCGTCATGGCGGTGGACACAACGTCTGGCAAGCAGATCGGCGAGATTCCGGACACGCAGGGCGTCCATGGCATAGCGCTAGCGCCGGACCTTGGCAAAGGGTTCACCAGCAATGGCCGCGAAGACACTGTAAGCGTATTCGATCTGAAGTCGCTCGCAGTGGAAAAGAAAATCAAGGTTGGCAGCGGGCCTGACGCCATTCTCTACGATCCGTTTTCGAAACGGGTGTTTACTTTCAATGGAAAAGGTCACGACACGACCGCTGTGGATGCCTCCAAAGGCGAGGTTGCCGGCAAGCTCGACCTCGGCGGCAAGCCCGAGTTCGCTGCCACTGACGAAAAAGGAACGATCTTCGTTAACATCGAGGACAAGTCGGAACTCGTCGCCTTCGATGCACAAAAGCTGACCGAGAAAGCGCGCTGGAAACTAACCGATTGCGAGGAGCCGACCGGCCTCGCGATCGACCGCAAGAACCGCCGTTTGTTTGCGGGCTGCGGAGGAAACAAGAAAATGGCAATCGTCGACGCCGACAGCGGCAAGATGCTGGCAACGCCAGCCATTGGCGACGGCTGCGATGCCACTGCCTTTGACGCCGATTGGGGTCTGGCGTTCGCTTCAGCCGGCGATGGCACCATCACCGTGATCCGCGAGGACGGCCCCGAAAAGTTCAGCGTGGCGCAAACCCTTGCCACCCAAAAGGGAGCGCGGACCATGGCGCTCGACGCAAGAACGCACCAGCTCTTCACGGTTACGGCGAACGTAACGGGCACACGCGAGAACAGGAAGATAGAGCCGGATTCCTTCGTAGCGCTGGTGGCGGAGGGGAGTCGCTAGATCCGACAGCATGAAGCTCGCAGGCTTATTTCTATTGGTCGCGGGATGGGGGATTGCAGTATTTGCGGTCGGGCTGTTGCCTTCGGCCGGTGTGCGCTCGGCGTTTGTGCTGGCCGGTCTAGGGACAGAATTGCTTGGCCTTGCTCTGCTCGTTCGCGCTCATGTTGTTCTGGATGAAGAAAGAGAGCGGCCGTGAATGTGTTTCTTTCAGAAACCTCAGCGGCCTTCTGTTTTCTTCTGATTCTGCTCGTCCCCTTCGCGGGCGCCGGCCTTGCGCTTATCAACTCCGGGTTGGGGCGTTCGCGCAGTGCGGCCCATGCCATGCTCGCATCTTTATGCGTGGTGTCGGTCGCGGGGATTGTTTACCTGATCGTTGGATTCTCATGGCAAGGCGCTGTAGGCGGTCCGGCGCACGAATTGATGATGGGCGGCAAGGCGTGGAACTGGATCGGCGCCGAGCCACTGTTCTTGCGCGGCCTGCCGCTTGATTTCTCTCGCGTGTCGCTGATCTTCCTGCTGCAAATGTTCAGCGTGGGCCTGGCGGCCCTGATTCCGCTAAGCTCGGGTGGCGATCGCTGGCGGTTGGGCGCAATGTGTGTTTCGACCGCCTTGCTGGCGGGCTGGACGTATCCACTGTTTGCACACTGGGTGTGGGGCGGAGGATGGTTGGCACAGCTCGGCGCGAACTACGGACTCGGCCGCGGGTTTGTGGATGCTGGAGGCTCAAGCACAATTCAAGTTGTTGGCGGTCTTACGGCATTGTCCATCGCATGGATTCTCGGCCCGCGTCGTGGGAAGTTCTCGGCCGAGGGAATCCCGGTTGCCTTCCCCGGGCACAATGTCGTTCTGGTTCTTCTGGGATGCGCGCTCGCGTGGGTGGGATGGATCGGCCTCAACTGCGCGGGCGCGATTTTGTTTGCGGCTGCCGAGGCCGCCCGTTGCGTTTTGGTCGCCGTCAACACGACTCTTTGTGCTGCGGCTTCGGGGTTAGCGACGGTAGTGGTTACGCGAATCCGATTCGGGCGGCCCGACGCGTCGTTGAGCGCCAACGGATGGATCGCCGGCCTGGTCGCGAGCAGTGCGGCCGCTCCTTTCCTGAAACCCGCTGCGGCCATCATTGTGGGAGGTGTTGCCGGCATTCTGGTCCCCCTGGTCGCCGATGCGCTCGAGTTCCGCCTCGTCGTCGATGATCCCGGTGGTGCTGTTTCTGTGCACGCCGTCGGAGGGCTGTGGGGAGTTCTTTCGGTTGCGCTGCTTTCTGATACCGGCGGTAGCCCGAGTGGTCAATGGCTGGCGCAGGTCATCGGAATTGCCACTCTGCTGGGCTTTGTGCTGCCGCTGACCTATGGATTGAACTGGCTGCTCAACCGCATCCATCCCCAGCGCGTGGAGCGCGAAGGAGAGCTCCAGGGATTGGATTTATTCGAACTTGGCGGAGGGGCGTATCCAGAGTTCGAAATCCACGGGGATGAATTCCTGCAGCATTGAGAACCTGGCGACAATGGCCGACGATCAGGAAATCAAGAGACGTGACTTGTGTAATGAAGACGCGCCTAACCCCTGCGGTTTCCGTCTCCAGTAACCCTATAATTCCGCTGTGACGAAACCATCCAAAGGCGACGAGATCATCGTTATTGTTTTTGGCTCGGTCTTTGCATCCGCTGGAATCTTCTTCGCCAGCACTGTTTTATTCAGTGCTCCAGACCATGTTCAGGGGAACCGGTGGGTGGGAGTGATGGTCTCGACGTTCTTCATTCTCATCGGCGGAGGGATCGTCTACGGCGCAATTTATGGGACCCGCAAGTTAAAGGAGCAAGCGGCCGCCGAGCAGTCCAATCCCGACTCTCCCTGGCTATGGCGAAAGGACTGGGCGGCTCGTCGGGCCGAAAGCAAGAACCGAAACAGTAGTGTCGCCCTTTGGATTGCGGCGATCTTCGCGAATGGGATTGCGTTCACGATCGCAGTCGGGGTCGTGCCCGACCTGTGGCGCGCTGGCGACCGCAAGGCCTTCGTCCCGCTTGCATTCTGCGCCGGTGGCCTCATCCTAGCCGGCGTGGCGATGCGGGCCAGCATCCGGCGAAAACGTTTTGGCCAAACCTATTTTGAACTTGGTTCGCTGCCCTTCTCTCCCGGCCAGTCGTTAAAGGGCGCGATTCATTTGCGCTTTGATACCGAGGCCCGTCACGGCATTGATCTAAGTCTTAGCTGTGTCCGCCAGGTCATCACCGGCTCGGGTAAGAACCGGTCGGTCAACGAGACAGTCCTTTGGCAAGCGGACAAGAATGTGCCGCAGCAATCGCTCATGCCGGGACCCATGGGCGATGCCACGATCCCGGTGGACTTCACCATACCGAGCGACGCCTATGAGTCGAATCAGGATCAGCCCGACGACAAGGTCCTGTGGGTCTTACATGCGCAGGCGGACGTTCCGGGCGTGAATTACTCGGACGATTTTGAAGTGCCGGTTTTTCGAGTCACGCCCGCGCCCCTCTCCGCGACAGTGTCAACGGCTTCTTTCTCGAGCGATGCGCAGAACGCAGCCGCGGCGCCTGCCTTCGAATACGACGCCTCTGACGTGCCTGCGCCAACGAACCCGAAGGTTGTGGTCTCGGCCGGGATCAATGGCGGCACCGAATTCTACTTTCCGCCTTTTCGCAATCCGGGGCGGGTTCTGGTTCTGTTCGTGTTCACTGTGCTGTGGACCGGAATCATCTATTTCATCCGACACTCCCAGGCTCCTTGGTTTTTTGCCGCGGTGTTCGGGTTGTTTGAACTCCTGCTGATGTACGGACTCATTCAATCGGCGTTGGGTTCCTGCCGCATCGAAGTGGGCAACAGCAAGATTGCCTACCGCCGGGGCTGGCTGGGGATGGGCGCAACCCACGAAGTTTCTTTTTCTGACATTGCGCAGATTCTGACGGTAACGAGTGCGCAACAAAAGGGGACACAAGCCTATTACTCGCTTTTCCTCTATACCAAGAATGGGGATAAGCTGACGATTGCCGATGCGATCGATAATCGTCAGGAAGCGCGCTGGGTCGCGGCCCAACTGGAGAAGTTCGCCGGGCTCAAACTGGACACGCACGTCGCGGTGCAAGCTGGTTTCGGCCCATCCGGTCCGCCGCCGCAGCGCGGACAAGCATATCCAGCATCACTCGCCTATCGTCGCAACGGTCCGGTAGGAATCGCGATCGGAGTTGCGTTCTTTCTCGCGTGGATGGGCTTTGTCGGCTTCCAGGTCTTTTCCCACGGTCACGCGCAACCCAAGCGGGCTTCCAAGGCCGCTGCACCGGCCAGAAATTCTCTGCGGCCGGTAACCTATATGCCGCTCACAGACGTGGATGTGCAACGCCTGCAAACTCTTCCAGAGCAGGCGCAGGCAGAGGAATTGTTGGATCGGGCGATTCAGCATGACCCTCGCGCACTCGAGTTGTTCGAACAGAACATCGGCGCGTGGCGCGGTATCCATCGCACCGCGCGTATGAACGATTTGGAGCAGCGCTCCTGTTACTCCACCGACCTGCGCGTTCGCAACGCTAACGCCGATCTCAACCTGGCCATCGACGGCTTGCCGAAAACCGAAGACTCGGCGGACCAGCTCATAGCGCAGGCACAAGCCGACCCCGCGCACCGCGCTTACAGCGTCTACCGCATGGGAATGCTGGCCGGACGCGGCGTGGCCTACGATCGTATTTATCCCGTTCTGGTGGACTACGCCAAGAATGACTCCAACCCGCAGGTGCGACAGTGGGCGGTTGAAGGCATGCGCTATCTCGGCACCGATGAAGCTCTTAGCCAGCTCTTCGAATCCTTTACGCACGACGCGGCGAACGCGGTCCGTGACCGCGCGGGCTGCAACGTCTCCGACTGCGGCAACTTCATGCGCAAACAACGTATGGGAATGGTGCCGCGACTGATCGAGTTAGCGGCCGATCCCGAGACCACTCCACAAATGCGCAACTGGACGTTCCTCGCGTTGCGGGAGATCACCGACGAGAATCTGCCTGCCGATGCATCGGCCTGGCAAGACTGGTATGCGCAGCACGGAGCGGAAAAGATGGCTGAGTTCGAACGGCAGGAATGGTGGAAAATTCGCGGCGATCAGTAACGGGTTATTCCTAAGAGGCCAGCAGAACGCTAGCTGTGCCGCGCGACATACAGCAACAATCCAAGAATCACAATCGGAATGAGAGCGATTAGCGCATAGAAAATCACCTGTCTCCGCCAGGGTGTTTTGCGCGTTTTCCAATCATGCAGCTCCGGCCGTTCCGCTACGCCGATCTCTTCAGGATGCTCGAGGTCTCGGGCAAAATCGCGGGCGCTCGCATAGCGATTCCTAGGGTCGCGCTCCAGCGCGCGATAGATCACTTCCTGCAATTGGTCGCTGATTCCGGGATCGATCTCTCGGGGAGGAATAGGATTATTGAGCAAACGATCATTCATGATCAGGAAAGGATTCGCTCCCGTGAATGGCACTTTCCCCGTTAACATTTCGTAGAGGATGACGCCCAGCGCGTAGAGGTCACTGCGAGCGTCGCCGCGCTGGCCCTTGACCTGTTCCGGAGAAACGTAGTCGGGCGTGCCCATGGTCGGGGAGAACTTGGCGAAGGTCAGCCGGCGCGCGCCCGCATAGCTGGCAATGCCGAAGTCAATCAGCTTGATGTTGTCGTGCTCGTCGACCATCACGTTCTCCGGCTTCAGGTCGCGATGGGCCACGCCGCGCGCATGAATATAGTCGAGGGCATCGAGGATGCGAAGGGTTATACGGATGGCACGCTCGCGCGGCAACCGCTGCGATTCGCTCAGGATCTTGCGCAGCAGGACTCCATCGACCCACTCCATCACCATGTAGACCTGGCTGCGGTCGGCATCCGCGAACACCTTCATCACTCCGGGATGATCCATCATCCGGCCGATTTCTTCTTCGCGGCGGAAGCGGTCGAACAAGGCCGGGTCGCTTTCTACCTCAGGATGCGGGATTTTGATGGCGACGGTTCGACCGTTATCGAGGTCGGTGGCGCGGAAAATCGACGCCATGCCGCTGCGAGCGGCAACGCCCTCGATGCGGTAGTGATCGAGCTGATCGCCAACATGGAGAACGGTCATCGTGAGTGGATCTGCGTCAAAGGTGCTTTGCAAGCGGCTACCCTCAATCCAGCAAGTGTGCCGCTATCATTTCAAATGCTTCGTAAAGAAGGTGTAAGGATCGTACGATACTCCAATCGCACGAGGCTTCGTTCGTCCAGCTCAGCGTAGCTTATAAGGCCGGCCGCGGTACATGCCAATGCGTTCGACGTTGCGGATGCGAATCAACTGGACGCTGGCGTTATCGCTGCCGTCCTGCTCGTTGGCAACGGCTATAAGTTCTCGCGCGACTTTGTTGAGATCGCGGTGGCGCCCGACGATTTCCGCCATCTCACTGGCCGCGATTCCTCCGTACAGACCATCCGAGCACAGCAAAAGCACGTCGCCAGGCAAGAGCAGAACCTCGGCAATCTCAACGTTTACGAAAAGGTTCATCCCCAACGACCGGCTGAGCACATGGCGAGTCGATGATTCCTCGGCCTCCTCGGCGGAAAGCACGCCCATGCGGACCTGCTCGGCGGCCACCGTGTGATCGCGTGTCAGGCAACGCGCTTCGCCGCTGCGGATCAGATAACAGCGCGAGTCGCCAACATGGCCCAGGGTGGCGCGATCGAAGCGCACGCCGCAGACAACAATTGTGGAAGCCATGCCGACGCCGGCGCGACCGGAGATAGCTTCCGACTCGCACACGCGCGCGTTCGCCGCCTGCACCAGTTGAATTACCAGGTCCTTGCGGAGGATATTTTCTTTCGCCCGCCGGAATCCGCCCAGAACCTCTTGCACGGCGGCGCGCGAAGCGACTTCGCCCTGTCGCTGCCCGCCCACTCCATCGGCAAGCGCGAAGATCCAGCCATGCGAACGCGCCCGCGCGGGAGATTCGGGAGCAACGTGTCCAATGTAATCTTCGTTGTGCGAACGTACGCGGCCGGGATCGGAAAGTTCGGCGAATTCAATATCTAGCATGTCGGGCGCAACCGGCCGCGCACCGTAAAAGCGAGCGGCTCGATGACGCTATCTTATCGAAAGATCGTCTTGAGGAAATCCCAGAGTAAGTCAGGCCCTTAAGCGGTCGTCGTGGCCCGTCTTTCGATCAGCGTAGTACGGCCCTTGTTTCTGCTCGCGCGGAAGAAATAGATTCCGCCGTACAGGCCCCACACCAGTGCAATGCCCAGGGCAAGCAGTGGCTCCATTTTGGTGCCGTAGCCCATGAACGGCCCGACCACGTAATAAGCCATGCAGGCCAGATTGGCAACCAGCCCGAACACCGGAATCAGGAGGTGCCGAATCGGCTTGAAGTTGGGATGTCCGTGGTAGGCGACGATACAGATGACGCAACTGAGCGCGTAGAGCACGAACGTGCCAAAGTTCGAAGCCAAGGTTACGGTGAGCAGAGAGTTCGGCAGCGCGGCCATTTTGTCGTGTGTGCTATAGCCGAAGCTCGACCAGAATCCATGCGGCAGAGCCTGGATCGCCGAGTCGGCAGGAGCGCCCGCATCGCCAAACGCCATCACCACCGCCAGGCAACCGACCACCGCTGAGATGAGAGCCAGAGTCCAGATGGCGCGGTGCGGGGTAAGATTTTTCGAGTGCAACATGCCAAAATGCGACGGAGCCTCCTGGTCTTTGCCCATGGCGTAGGTGACGCGCGCCCCGGTGTTCATGCAGGAGAGCGTGGTGCCGATCAAGGCTAGGAAGACCGTGAAAGCCTCCACCAGCATGAAGGCGCGTCCGTGCCCGGCAAAAAAATGATTGCCCACAACGATCATCATGTCGCCGATGGGAGCGGCCGAAGCGGCAGCGCTTTGCATCGTGTAGCCGCTGTTGAGAAAGTAGTTGGCCGCAAAATATTCGATGAGATAACAGAACGCTCCCTGCACCAATAACGAAGTCACGACCGCGATCGGTACATCGCGCTTGGCGTTCTTGGCTTCGCCTCCCATGGCCGTGACTGATTCAAATCCGACCAGAATCAGAATCGCAACCGTGGCCTGGATGAACGCCCAGCCGAAGCTGTGGATTCCGATCACGGACTTGGGATTGGGATGAGTCAGGAAGTTCCCCTTGTCATCGGTCGTCGGGTAGCTGATGTGATACGGCACCGGCTTTCCCACCGCATCGAGTTTCGGTTTCGGAACGCCATTTGAGTCGCGCACGACAACATCGGTCGCCTCGCCGTTCACCATTTGCGAGGTCATGGCGAACTCGTAGTTATAGGCATCGTCTGAGGTCGAGTCGAATTGGTAGGCCTCGCTTCCGGGCTTGTGGCTCACGCGATAGCTGAGTGCGATAAACGAAAACACCAGCAGCGCGCTGATCTGGATCACGTTGATGGCAATATTCACCGACGTCGCACCGGTGATGCCGCGGTGCGCGATGTAGGCAACGAGGAAAGAGAAAACAATCGCGACCAGCATCATGAATGCCGGACCCGGGTTCGAAGCATTCATGAAGTTTGGCCACAGCGTTCCGACCAGATAGCCGCACAAGATGCCCATCACCCCGACCATCACGCCAGGGTAGATCCAGTAATAAAGATGCGAGGCCCATCCGACGATGAATTTCGAGACGCGGGCGTAGCGCCACGCTTTGTCATGGTTGAGGAATGACTGCTCGGCAAAGTAATACGAACTGCCGGTGCCAGGGTAGAGCTTAGCCATCTCGGCGTAGCAAACCGCCGTCGCCAGGCAGAGCAATAGCGCGATCACGATGCCGATCCACATGGCCGGCCCGGTAACGCCCGTGGTCGCCTGAATGAAGAAGGTGAGCCAAAGGAAGGCGCCGGGCGCAATCAGTGCCATGGCGTTCATGGTCAGGCCGGTCAGGCCGACGGTGCGTTTCATTTCTGCGGCGCTGTCTGCTGAATGAGGTTCTGCCAAACGTGGTTCTCCTGTCATTCGCCTCTTCCACGTTGACCATAGCGGCTTCCCCAAGCAAGCGTCCAATAAATACTTTTGCTACCCGATATCGAAGTTTTTTGTTAGAAAGAAAACTTATAGGCCAGATAAGCTAGGAGATGTGTTCAATTCCAGCGCGATAAGCCCGGTGGAAGTGCAAAGCCTTGCATCGACACCCGATAACGCTCCTGCCAGCTTCCACCCACGGAGCCGAAAACTCTCTCTTTACGTCGGCCGTAGAAATTCTCTGTGGAAATAGAGGATTCTCCTTACAGACGCCAGCTGGCCAACATGATATTTTGCCTCAGCTTTGGTCCTATCTTCTAACTCGCCGCTTTCAACTCGCCTTCCTAAGTTGCAGACACTCAGGCTGCTAGCCCCATCCTATGTTCGTCTCTATCATAGGCAAACCTTACAAGGGGACCAGCATCCTAGGAAGTACGACCAAACAAGACACAATCACAAGCCGTCAGAGGAAACTTTGAGACTTTCGACGCAAGTTACTGAGCAGGAGGTTCTGACTCCCTCAACCCGCCCGAGTTTGCTGACCTTTCTCAGCACCGTCGAACGCTTCTGCGCCTGGCTGCTCAACGCCATAGGTGACGGCCTCGAAGAACATCGCTCTCTCTGCTGGCTGCTGCTGGTCGTTCTTTACGTTCCCGTGGTCCTGGTTGAGGCGCATTCCCATCTGCTCTCCAATGACGAGATCTACACCGTGCATATCGCCCAAGCTCCTAACCTTCGCCAGATGCTCTGGATGAGCCGCCAGATTGACCTCCATCCCCCTTTGCACTACCTGCTGGAGCGCGCCACTCTCCACCTTGATCTTCCCCGCTGGTGCGCTGCACGACTGCCCGCCATGGTTGCGGGCCTGGTCACTACCTGCGTCATCTTTTACTTCATGGCATGCCGTCTCGGCAATCTCTTTGGACTCGTATCCGTCACCATCTTCTGGTTCAGTTCAGTCAGGGCGTTCGCATGGGAGGGGCGCCCATACATGCTCTGGATGTGCTTCCTCTCTCTGCTGCTCTTGAGCTGGGAGAGGGCTACCACTCCGCGACGGCGTCCGGCTGCTGTGCTGGCTGTCTTTTGCTGCAGCTTCTTGATGATTTCAAATCATCTCTTCGGCATCGCCTGTCTTATTCCCTTTTTTCTGGCAGAGGCGTTCCGCTTCTGGAAAAGACGGCGAACCGATTTCGCACTCTGGCTCGCCCTGTTTTCGCCGGCTAGCATAGGTCTATTTTATTTCAATACTGTACATGCTCTTGGAAGCAACGGCTTTCCCACCACTCAGATGCCATCGCTTGAGCTGGTCACCAACATGTATATCGCGCTCGTGGATAATTTCTACTTCACGCTCAGCGTCTGCTTCGTGCTCGTTGGTTACTTTGCCCAGGTCCGCAAAGGCGAGGAACAGCGTCCGTTCCAACTCAGGACCGACGAAGGGGTCCTGCTCTACTCCCTGCTCCTGCTTCCCTTAGCCATTGTTGTGGCTGCCGCAGTTGCTCACGTTCAGTTCTGGTATCGATATGGCGCGTGCGCGATCCTCGCCATCGCTTTGCTGGCGCCATGGAATCTTTATCGCCGCCTGCGCTCCGTCTATCCCTTCGCCGTCCTGGTCGTCCTTTTTCTCGTCGCCAGTACGATCTGCGCCATAGTCAGCGACTATCCCGTGCAGGGGACCAGAAGTTATGGCTATAAAGAGACTGGCCGCCAACCCATCTACCTCTCTCAACTCGATCCTTCGCTGCCCATCGTGGATGCCAGCCCCATGACCTTCACGGAAATGTCAGACCGCGAGCCGCCTGCCATCGTCGATCGCGTTTTTTATCTTACCGACCGCGGAGAAGCACTGCGTTACTCCGGCTATACCCTTTTTGAGACTGAGGATCGAACTCGCGAAATCCTCGGCCTCCCGTCGCACACCGCGCCGCTGAACGAGTTTCTGGAGTCGCACTCCCGCTTTTATTTAATTGCGACTTACACCAGCAGGCATGACTGGTTACCCCGCGCGCTGGCAGACAGGGGGGAAACGATCCAGTACATCGGCAAGTTCGTCTCTTCCTATGCTGACGACGATCTTTATTTTGTATCGGTGAACGAGCCTGGGATTTCACCGCTCCCTGAGATCCCTCCGCTCTCGATTGCGGCTGCTCGCGCATCACATTAAAGCAGTCAGCCGGGCGCCCGGACACGTTAAAGATCAACGTCAACATGTCTCGACGCATTTTTGCGGCACCGCGAAGCATCTAGCCCATCAACATCCCACCATTCACGTTGAGCACGTGTCCGGTAATGTAGGAAGACTCTTCCGAAGCTAGAAAAGCAACGGCATTCGCGACATCGTTAGGAGTTCCAACTCGGCCGAGCGGGATTTGTTTGACGGCATTCTGTTTGAATTCTTCGCTGAGCGCAGCCGTCATGCTGGTTTCGATGAAACCCGGTGCAATCGCATTCGACGTGATATTGCGCGAGGCCACTTCGCGTGCAATCGCCATGGTCAAGCCAATCAGTCCGGCTTTTGAAGCGGCATAGTTGGCTTGGCCAGCTTGACCCATCTGGCCGAAGACGCTGGTGATGTTGATGATGCGTCCCCAGCGCTGCTTGAGCATCGACGGAATGACCTGCTGGATGCACAGAAAGGCAGATGTCAGATTGGTGTTGAGGACTGCGTCCCAGTCAGCACGCTTCATGCGCATGACGAGCTGGTCCCGCGTGATGCCCGCATTGTTGACCAGGATGTCGATCTTGCCGAAATGCGCCAGCGCGGATTTGATAGCGGACTTGACTTGCTCTTCTTCCGTCACGTCAAGGGGAAAGGCAACAGCCTTCCCACCCTGTCCAGTGATCTGTGCAACCAGTTGGTCCAGATTGGGTTGATTGCGCGCTGCGACGGCTACGTTTGCACCGTTCCGCGCCAGATGGAGCGCGCATGCGTGGCCGATGCCCTGCGATGCTCCAGTGACCAGCGCGACTCGCCCTTCGAGTTTCATTGAGGCTCCTTGGAACGAGGAATTATAAATGGCGGCGAAGCGAGACGTTGTGATTAAGGCGCGAGAGCCACGAGCTACGAGCTTCGAGCATCGAGCAAACCTCCTGATCTGCTTTTTGCTCGTAACTCGTGGCTCGAAACTCACAACGTGGTTCCGGCTAGCTCGCCTGGGTTGCGGAGTGTTCCAGTATTTGCGGGTTGAGAATCTTCTCGATCTTTTCGACCAGGCTGCGGCGCGAATAGGGCTTCGACAAGAAGTACGTGCGGTTCACCGTATCATCGGTGTCGTATTCTGCGTTTCCATAACCTGAGGTGACAAGGACCTTCAACAGGGGCGAGCGAGCGCGAAGATCGTAGCCGAGTTCCTGGCCGGTCTTCCCGGGAAGAACCATGTCGGTCATGATGAGGTCGATCGGCCGATTGCACTCTTGGTAAAGCCGGAGTGCCTCGCACGCGTCCGTGGCGGAGAGAACACAAAAACCGGCGTTTTCGAGAATGCTGCAAGTCGCTTCGCGCACAAAGGGCTCATCCTCAACGAGCAGAATGGTGTGACGATGGGATTGATCGTTCGCGTAGGCAACGGGTTGCATGGCGTCCTCCTGAGTCACATTGGGAATTACTCATATGGAGAAGCAATCGAATCGCCGGACTGCATGTGCGAAATATGGCACTCGGGCACGGAAGCGCGGGAACGTTATTTGGGCGCGGTGAGAATGGTCTGGTTGGGATCTAGCACGATCTTGTGAATACCTGCGGGCGCAGTCAGGTGAAAGGAAGTGTCAGGACCATCGGCGAGAACTTGGCCCAGGAAAATCATTTTGTTAGAGGCGGCTTCACCATAGACAGGAACGGCGGTAACGAGATTTTCGGGCGCGTCCTTTTGCACAATGAAACCAGAAACGGTGACTGTGCCAGCCTTGTCGGCGATCCGAACGTTGCGAGTTTGGAGCTGCGGAATGGCGGTTCCTTCGATCCAGCTGTCCACAAACCAATCCAGTTTGTGACGATTGTCATACCAAAGTGGGCGCGGGAGTTCCTCTTCGAAAACCTGGATCAGTTCGCGGTTACTGATGGCCTTGCCGGCATAGCGCTCGCGCACTTTACGGAGGGCGCGAAAGAAGGGTTCTTCCGCGTTCGGCCTGCCTTTGGTCGAAGAAGAACTGGCTTCCGAATCGCGCAGCATGCAGCGCAACATGTGGAAAAGCCAGGTGCCGCGTTCGTAGCTGATGGCTTCGTAGCCCTTGGGAAAATGCGATGAGATCAGGCGCTGACCAAGAGTGACAGGGCCTGCGTCGCGCAACCACTCGCCATCTTTGTTCTTGCTGAGCAGGTCGTTGCGGTATTTATCCATCACCTCGCGAAATTGCGCGGGATTCTCCAGTTCAAGCAGCATCAGGGACGAATAGTTGGCGAGGCCTTCGGAAAGCCACTGATCGCGATAAGACTTCCAGAAGACAAGGTCGCCCCACCACTGGTGCGCGGTCTCATGAACCAGAACTTGATTCTCCAATTCGCGGGTCACGGGATCGAGCTTCAGATCCGTTTGTTCTTGCGGGCTCAGGAAGGCAAAGCTCGAAAGAAAGATGAGTCCAGGCCATCCCTGGCTGAGATTGCCGGGCATTTGCGTAAGCGCGAGTGCACTGTAGGGATACGGACCATACCATTGCGAGAAGGTTGCGATTGCCCCCGCGGCTTTGTCGGCCACGGCCTGCGAGTCGCGTGCGGGCGAAGGAGGACCAGGAGTTACTATGATGGGAACTGGCGGATTGAGCCTTGAGTAAGGATTGGGAAGTTCCACCTCGGGCAGAGCCTTCGGGAAGGTTTTCTCGACACCCTTTGTGCCGTAAGCTGCCACCGCGACTTTGCCAGCCTTCGCTTCAGCGCGCACGTACTTGCCCAGGTTGAATCCCGCGAGAGGAATTGGACGGTCGGAGATCCAATGCGAGGTTCTCTCGCCCACATCGACTTTTTCCGCGGCGCTTTCAGTCTGTGAGCTTAGCTTTCCGGTCGCGATCAGGGTCCAAGCAGCGGGATATCGGAACTCCATGTCGAACGACGCGGCATTCAGCCCAAAGTTCGGATACCAAATGCCGCGGGCGCCGACATATAGCAATCCGCTGCCGGCGTCGGACAGAACATCTCCGGCATACCGAAACCGGAGTTTCAATCCCTTGCCGCCGGTGAGTTCCGCCGGAAACACGACTGCAATGAGATCGTTTCCTCTTCGCTCAAGTTGTGTTCCTTCCAGCGCGGGATTTTGAATGAAGTCAAGCGGGTGGCCATCGGACTCGACTGAATCCACCTTCAAGTAGCGAGACAATTCAAACAAAAGAGTGCGTTGCCCTCCCTTATGGACACTGAGATCGACATCGGTCAATGCCCTCAGTTCGATGGGCGGTTGCACGGCTGCTTGAATGCGAAAAGCAGTGATCGAAACATCGCTTCGAGATGAAACCGAGGCTGCGCCAGTCGCAGGGGTGGGCGCGAATGACGTCCAGATATCAAAAAACCCTAAATTGTCTTTGGTCCGGAGTTGCCCAGCCAACAAAGGCTCGGCGCCGTCCGCGTCCCAGAAGACCTCAAAGGCACCCAGCTTCTTGCCCGCAAGGTGCAGATGCAGAAGAGAGGAAAATCTTGGCGGCGCGGCGGTCGATGATGACGCTGGAAGGAAATGGCTGAAATCCACCAACAGTCGCAAAGAGTCGTATTCCGCCAGACGGCGGCTGGCATCGTCCCATTCCTTGAACGAGTCGCTCGTCCACTGGCCCACCGACAGAAAGGGCTGAAGAAGCTCTGCCGTATCGTCATTGAAGCGCAGATAGGCCGAATTGAATTGCTCTTCCAGAATCGCCATGCCGGTGAACAGCATGAGAGAGGCGCGCTCGGTGCGGTTGGGCGGCTGGAGCAGAATATCTCCATCTCCCACAAAGAAAGCACCCGTAATGCGGCCACAAATATCCTCGGTGAATGCGAGAGTGCCGTCCTCCAAGGTGACGTTGAGGTTGGGCCGTTCAATCGCGGCATCGCGCACGTGGTAAACGCGCCCTGGATCCAAGCCAACGCTGCGGATGCGTGAATAAAGCTCGGCGGAAGTCCGCGGGCAGTGGGGACCGGGCAGCGAGGATTGGGCAAAAACAACAGGGCCGGCGAGGCAACACACCGCCAGCACGATAATCCGTCGCGACCGAACCAACACCTTGGTCACCTACGAAGCCCTCCGCCTCGATTGCTAGAATCAGCTCAGTGCGAATATTGTGCTCCATTTTAGTGCTTTTGGCTGCGGCATCCGCGCCCGCGGACGTTATTCACCTGAAGAATGGACGCACGATCTGGGCTGACCAAGTCCGCGAAGACAAGAACAAAGACCGGCTCGAGTATGACGTGGGGGAAGACACCTACGCTATCCCGAAATCGTCGGTTGACCGGATAGACGCGGGCGGTGCAGCGCCGACGCGGTCGGGGGCGGGAGCGTCCGCAGCGGGTGCGGACTTCACGCCGGCGGTGCCGACCTTCGACCACGAAGGTGATGTCTTGCAGAAGATCATCCACGACGGCAAAGTGGATGCCGAAGCGTTGACAGATTTGGAACGGGCCGGCAGTTCCGACCTGGCGGCAACCGGATACTTTCTGGCCGGGAAGCACGAATCGGATCATGGAAATTTTCCCCAAGCCAAGGTTTATTACGACTCCGCCCTGCGCTTTCAGCCTGACAACACGACGCTGCTGGTCTATTACGCGGCTTGCCTGATGCGCACGGGGCAGGCGGCGCAGGCACTGCCTTACGCGGAACGCGCGGTGCGGATTTCTCCTGACGCGCCGGATACGCTGGCCATGCTTGGATTTGTGCAGTTCGCCAACGATCGCACGGCGGAAGCGATTCGCTGGTGGAAGAAATCTCTGGCGCTGCGGCCCGATGCGACTGTGAGGCAATACCTGGAGAAGGCCGAGAGGGAGTCGAAAGCGGAATCGGACTTTTCGCAAAAGGAGAGCAGCCACTTTAATCTGCACTTCGAAGGCAAGGACACCGCGGAAGGTTTTCGAAAGGATCTGCTGGCGACTCTCGACTCCGACTTTGACGATCTGGTACGGGATCTCGGTTACTCGCCACGGAACAACATCGCTGTGACCCTTTACACACAGCAGGCTTTTTTTGACGTGACGCGGGCACCTTCCTGGAGTGGCGCCATCAACGACGGCAAGCTGCGGATTCCGGTGAGCGGGGTTAGCGGGATCACACCGGATTTGGCGCGAGTTCTGAAACACGAACTCACGCACTCCTTCGTATCGCAGATCACGAGCAATCGCTGCCCGACATGGCTGAATGAGGGGATCGCGCAAATGGAAGAAGGCAAGTCCAGCGCTTCGAACGGGCATACGCTCGCCGGGATGTTCGCTGGGGGAGCGGAGATACCATACAACACGCTCGAAGGCAGTTTCATGGGCTTTTCGGGCATGGAGGCGACGGTGGCCTACGCGGAATCCTTAGCTGCCGCCGAATACCTTCGCGACACCTACGGCATGGGCGAGATTCAGCACCTTCTAGAACGGCTCGGGCAAGGCAGTTCGACCGAAGCCGCGTTGCGCGGCGCCATCCACGGCGACTACCGCCAACTGCGCGACGATATGGCGCGCTGGCTGGCCGACCGATACGGGAAGTAGGACTGCTGGACAGACTCCAAATTTCTGCCTACCTATTTCTTGCACATCTAAACTGCTGAAACATCGGAGCTTTCGGCACCCCAGGCGGCCGAGGAAAACCTGCACTTTTGGCGCATTGTCCGCGCCTGCCGATTGTGCTAACTTCGCCCGTCATGAAGGCGTTGCTCTCAAAGCTATTTAGTCCGCCCGCCGGAGAGATTCCTCACATCATGCACACCGATACGCCGCCGCTGCAGGGCGCAGCGATGTCGGTGGCGTATTTTGCTCCTCAGGCCGGAGGTGATTTTCATGATTTCGTGCGGGTCGGGCCGACGCGATTTATCTTCGGAATGCTGGATGTGGCCGGGAAGCGCGAGTCCAGCGCGCCAATCCTGGAGGCGGCAAAGACGTGCTTTCACACGTCGGCTGAAGAAATTTTCTCTGCGCCAGAGCTCAACGAATCCGAGGCCATGGTTGAACTGTCGAGGAGGTTGAATCTCGAGATCATGCGCGCGGCTGGCGGCGTGCGGAGCTGTCCTGCATTTGCCGGTTGCTATAACGAAGAATTGGGTACGCTTTGCTACGTAAACGCCGGCCACACGCCCGCGCTGCTGCGGGACGAAACGAGCGTGGTCGAGTTGCCGGCCACTGGACTGCCCCTGGGCCTGTTCTCGCTGGCCCCAACCGACGCGAGGATCGTCGGGCTTGGATCGAAGGGTGCGTTTGCGGTCGTCTCCCGCGGGGTGGTGGAAGCGGAGAGCAAAAACTCAGAGTTCGGACTGAAGGGCGTGAAAGGCGTGATGCGGTCCGAATCACCCTCGGCGAAGGCCTTGTCTCAGCGCATTCTGGAGGAGGTCCAGGCATTCCTGCACACCCCTCCCCGGCACAATGATGTGACCGCGCTCACGCTGATGCGGGCTGATTAGCTCGCAATTCCCGACCGACCGTTCCTTAGGACTCGCGCCGGCACTGCATTCTCTGTGCCTCCGAATTGGTCTGGAGAGTAACTCAGAGTAGAATAATACGAAAAACACTCCCTGGTTTATCCCAGGTCTTCAGAGAGCCTCCATGAAAAAGGTAGGGATTGCACTTGCGGCGATTGGGTTTGCGATGCTGATTCCGGCATTGCTGCCGGCTGACACGGTGGTGGAAGAAATCATTGCCCGCGTAAACAACGAGATCGTTACGCGTTCGGAATATGTGCGCAGCCGGGACCAGTTGAAGCAGGAAGTCCAGCAGCAGGAGCCGAGCGATGCCGACCGCGCCTTTGCTGACAAGCAGAAGGATGTGCTGCGCGATCTGATTGACCAGCAACTGCTCCTGCAAAAGGGGAAGGATCTCGGCATCACCGGTGACACTGAACTCGTCAAGAAACTGGACGAGATGCGGAAGCAGATGAACCTGGAGACGATGGAAGACCTGGAGAAAGCGGCTCAGGCGCAAGGCGCTTCGTACGAGGAATTCAAACAGAACCTGCGCAACCAGATCATCACGCAACGGGTGATTGGACAAGAGGTCGGGTCCAAACTCGCCATGAACAAGGATGACGTGGCGAAGTTTTACAACGCGCACAAGGCGGAAATGGAGCGGCCTGAAGCGGTGCGGTTGAGCGAAATTCTGGTTGCTCCCAAGCCACCGGTCAAGCCGGCCGGCCTTGACGGCAAGCCAGAACCACCGACAGAAGCCGAGAATGAGGCAGCGCTAGCCACGGCGCATGCCAAAGCTCAGGACGTGCTCGAACAGCTCCACAAGGGTGCTGCTTTCGCCGATTTGGCAAAGAAGAACTCAGACGGTCCGTCGGCCAAAGATGGTGGCGATTTGAGCGTCTTCAATCGGGGAACGCTGGCGAAAGAATTAGAGGACAAAGTTTTTGCGCTTAAGGCTGGAGAGACGACGGACGTGATCCGTACCAAGCAGGGCTATGTAATTCTGCAGGTGACCGAACACCAAGCGGCCGGCATACCGACGTTGAAGGAAGCGGAGCCACGCATCCAGGACGCCTTGTACATGCAAAAACTGCAACCGGCGCTGCGTGCTTACCTGACGACACTGCGAGAGCAGGCGTTTATCGATGTGAAGCCGGGCTACATCGATTCAGGCGCAAGCGCAAAGCAGACGAAGCCGATTGAAACGACAACCAAAGAAGTCGCCTCGAAAAACCTGAAAAAGAAAAAGAAACTTGGGGTGTTCTAGAACGGGGCTGGCGACCGTGGCCAGGTCTGAAGCCGGGCTAAGACCCGCGCTTTTGTGCCTTGCATCGATTTGCGGAGGGTCATGAAAGAGTTCTTTATTTGCGACTGTCATCTGCAGGAAAACAAGATCGTCACGTCCAGCTTCGTGGTGGCGTCAAAACAGGTGAAGCCGAAGAAGAATGGCGAGCCTTACTTGGCGCTGACTTTGGCCGACCGTAGCGGTCACCTCGAAGCCAAAATGTGGGACAACGTCGAGGACGCCATCGACGCCTTCGAGCAGGACGACTTTCTCAAAATCAAGGGCCTCATCAACAAGTACAAAAACCGGTTTCAGCTGACCATTCACAAACTGCGGCGCATGGAAGAAGCGGAGATCGACTACTCCGACTATCTGCCCAAGACAACCAAAGACATTGGCAAGCTTTGGCAAACGCTGGCGGGCTTTGTGGCTACGTTCCAGAACCCGCACCTGAAGGCGTTGGTTGAACTGTTCATGGCGGATGCGGAGATTGCGGAGCGCTACAGGAACGCTCCTGCCGCCAAGACGCTGCATCATGCGTACATCGGTGGGCTTCTGGATCATGTGGTTTCGCTCTTCCGCGTCTGCGACGTGGTCAGCGGTAACTATCCGCAAATCAACCGGGATCTACTGCTCACGGGAGCGTTCCTTCACGACATCGGGAAGATCCAGGAACTTACCTATAACCGCTCGTTTTCATACACCACGCGGGGTCAGTTGCTTGGTCACATGATCATCGAATTGGAGATGTTGCAGGCGAAGCTGACTAAGCTACCGGACTTCCCTCCCGAACTGAAAACGCTGCTCGAGCATCTGATCATCAGCCATCACGGGCAGTACGATTTTGGATCGCCCAAGCTGCCGATGTTTCCGGAAGCACTCATGCTGCATTACCTCGATGACCTGGATTCAAAAATGGAGGCGATGCGTGCGCATTACGCACGCGAGAGCGAGTCGGAGGGAGCCTGGACCAGCTACAACGCATCGCTGGGGCGTCCGCTGCTCGACTCGCGGAAATTTATTCAGGGCGAGAAGGCCGTCGACGCGAAAGCGGGGAATGAGCCATCTGAGCAAACATCCGCAGCTGCTGAACCCGCAAAACCAAGCGCCGCCGGTCCCGCTCCGGATCTGTTCAGCGAACAGAAGGTTTAGCTGGCGAGGTAGGTAGTCATAACAGCCTTGCCGAGTTTGCACACTCGCTCCACTTCTTATAAAGTTTTGCCTTCAGGAAATTTCATTTCGAAGGAGAATATTATGCGTACCCGTGCACTCTACGCACTCACCATTGTCTTACTGTTCGCGCTGGTTGCTTGCTCGAGCAAGCCGGCGGATACATCTGCAACTTCGACGACGCAAAACACCGGAACATCGAATGCCCCCGGAAACAATGCGATGGGATCGCCCGCTGCCGGACAACCGGCTGCACCGGCAGCCGCACCTGCGCCGCCACCGCCAGTGGTCGTACCGGCCGGTACAACGTTGACCGTACGGCTTGGCCAAGCGGTGGGATCAAAAATCAGTTCACCGGGCGATTCATTTACAGCCACGCTGGCAGATGCCGTTACCGTGGATGGAAATACGGTGATTCCAGCCGGCGCGGTGGCAAAGGGCACAGTCGTCGATGCAAAACCGCTTGGAAAGTTGAAAGGCGGCGCGTTACTGGAGATTCGGCTGACATCAATCAAGGTCAACGGGATCGAGCAGGGGACTGACACCACCGCCGTCGAGCGCCAGGAGAAGGGCAAGGGCAAGCGGAGTGCTGAAATGGCCGGCGGCGGGGCTGCATTGGGCGGCATCATTGGCGGGTTGGCCGGCGGTGGCAAGGGCGCTGCGATTGGCTTGCTGGCGGGCGGAGGTGCTGGCGGGGCCGGATCCGCCTATACGGGCAATAAAGAAATCGTTCTTCCGGCCGAAGCTGCCCTCAGCTTCAAGCTGAAAGCTCCGCTGGAATTGAAGGCGGCACAGTAGCCTGGCTGGTCGTTAGTCGTTGGCAAGATATTGCGCGCGACTAACGACCGGCGACTGTCTCTTTTCCGGCAATCTTTCTTCCCCGTGTGCCATGGACTTTTCTCGCTTCACGACCATCAGCTTTGATTGCTACGGAACGCTCATTGACTGGGAAGCGGGAATTCTGCCGGTATTGCGGGCGCTTTTAGCGCGGCACAATTGCAGTGTCTCTGACGCGGCCATCCTCGAACTCTATGGAGAGTTTGAGGCTGCGGCGGAAAGCGGACCGTATCAGACTTACCGCAAGGTGCTCGAATCGGTGGTGCGCGCGTTTGGCGAACGGCTTGGGTTCCAGCCTTCTCCATCTGAGGTACTTGCTCTGCCGGAGTCGGTGCCCTTGTGGCCACCTTTCGCCGACACGGTGGCCGCGCTGCGGCAACTCAAGAAGCGCTACAAGCTCGCCATAATCTCCAACATTGACGACGCTCTATTTGCCGAGACTCGGAAATTGCTCGGCGTGGAGTTCGAGGCCGTCGTCACGGCCGAGCGGGCTGGGAGCTACAAACCTTCGCTTCACAATTTTGAGTTGGCGTTGCAGACGCTTGGCATTCCTCGCGAAAAACTGCTTCATGCTGGGCAGAGCATCTATCATGACGTGGTCCCGGCGCGCTCGCTGGGCATTGCGACAGTGTGGGTAAACCGAAAATCGGCGCGGCCGGGAATTGGCGCAGTGAGAGCGGCCGAGGGCAAGCCCGACTTGGAGGTCCCGGATCTAGCAGGCCTTGCGGCCCGGGCCTTGACCGGTGGTGAATAGCCACCTATTCATCTCGCAAAGAAGCCGGTCGAGCGCCACTCGTGTAATCGCAGTGTTACGCCGGTTGGAAATCAGACTCCCCAGCAGCGGGTCACGGACGTTTTGTCTGCGTGTTGTGCAGCACTTCGCCGTCACTGCCAAGAGCAGTCGGAAACGCAATTGGCACAAATCTCACGACAGTGACAACTACATCGCCATCCGTACGCTGCAACCAGCCGGCTCCGCTCAAGTAGCCGTCCAAGTCAGGCTCGACCTGCCAGCGCATAATTCTCTGCCACAGTGGATTGTCGAAGGCGGGAGGCGACATGGTGACTCTGAACGCGGTGACTCCAGCAGCAGAATCCCAGTGAAAAACCGCGTTGTAATCTGCCGATGTACCGGACCCAGCCAGCCACAATACGACCATGCACGTGGGCAGAGCTACCGCCGCGCTCCAGTAGAGCCACTTCCTTTTGAACCGGCGAGCCAGGAGCAAAACTACTGCAATGGCGGGGCTCCCGACTAAGCACAGCAAACCGAGGGCGGCGACCATATGCCCGACAGCCATCCACTGGCCTGCGCGGTGGTCAATGACCGCCGAATTAGGTTCGATTCGCCAGTAAGGGTTCAGGTGAAGGATGGTCAGCCCCGCTGCGAATAAAAGTGCACCTGTGGCTGCCACAAACATCCACGCCCGGATAAGTCGGCCCATAACTCGAGTCATCAGTTATCTTGTCCCGAGACGTTAGACACCAGCAACTGTAGGAAGTTCCCCATCGTCGTTTGCGCTATCCAATGGGCGGTTGTTCCCGCGCTACGTTGACACCGGCACGGGCAGAATCTTCTTCTGAATCGCGACCGTTACCAACTGGGCCTTGTTGTGGATGTCGAGTTTGCGCATGAGGTTGAACTTGTGCGCCTCGACGGTCTTGGTGCTGATACCGAGGGCCGTGGCGGCCTGCCGCACAGTCTGGCCTTCGGCGAGCAATTTCATCACTTCCCGCTCCCGCAAGGTCAGGGAGTTCCTGCGCAGTGGTACTTGCGCAACTCCATCTTGTTTGCGCCCGTCGTCCTTTAGCTGGCGCAGAATTTGTGGGCTCCAGTAGCGCTCACCGCGGCGCACTTCACGCAGCGCACGCAAGAGAATCGGCGTCGGGGTATCTTTCAGCAAGTAGCCGCTGGCGCCGGAGCGCAACGCCTGCTGCACATACTCCTTGTCCTCGTGCATGGTCAGGTAGACGATGCGCGAGTCCGGACAGTGTTCTTCGATGAGCCGGCAGGCTTCAAACGATGACATGCCCGGCATGCCGATATCGAGCAGCACCAGATCGGGACGGTGCTCGAGCGTCAGTTTCAGCGCATCCGCGGCGTCGCCAGCTTCGGCGACAACCACAAACTCGGGGGAATCTTCGAGCAGGCGGCGCACTCCATAACGAACCAGTTCGTGATCGTCGGCAATCACGCAGCGTATGCGCTCTCCGTTTACAGGAGGGAACAGACCGGTCTTTGTGGTTAGCACTAAAGAAATACCTCGTGTCTCAATTTGACGAAGTCGGCGGCGACACTGATCCCGTGCTCGGAGGATTCCAGTACAAGCTGTTTTATTGTACCTGTTCTCTCTATTGTTCCCCACAAAATCGACCCAGAACCAGTCTTTCCTTGATCATTCCCTCTTCATTTACAATGCCTCTTCACATGCTGCGTTACTTTACTGCCGGAGAATCACACGGCGAGGCGCTAGTCGCGTTCCTCTCCGGGCTTCCCGCCGGGATGCCGGTCGATCAGGCATTCGTGGATCGGGAACTCTGGCGGCGCCAACAGGGTTACGGGCGCGGCGGGCGCATGAAGATCGAATCCGACAAGGCGCATTTCCTTTCGGGCGTTCATCATGGCAAGACGATCGGTTCCCCCATTGCTGTGCTGCTTGAGAATCGTGACTGGCAGAATTGGAAGGAATCCTTGCCCGTCGAACCGGGCGCCCCCGAGAAGCACAAGCGCGTGGCCTCGCCGCGTCCGGGGCACGCCGATCTTGCTGGGGCTTTGAAGTACGACTTCGCAGAGGCACGTTATGTGCTGGAGCGCGCATCGGCGCGTGAATCGGCTGCGCGCGTTGCGATCGGCGCACTGGCCAAGCTTTTCTTGCGCGAACTGGGAATGGAAGTTTTGAGTCATGTGATTGCTGTCGGCGCGGTTTCGATCGCGGACCGCGAAATCGCGTGGGAGCGCATCGAGCCGCTGGCGGGCAAAAGCGACGTGCTGCTGTCCTGTGCCGACCCGGAGGCCGAGCAGCGCATGAAGGGAGAAGTTGATAAGGTTCTGCGCACGGGCGATTCAGTCGGGGGCGTATTTGAAGTTGTGGCGCGCAATGTTCCTCCCGGCCTGGGGAGCTACGTCCAGTGGGATGAGCGGCTGGACGCTTTGCTGGCCGCGGCGGTCATGTCGTTGCAGGCAGTGAAAGCAGTCGAAATCGGAAGCGGAATTCAAGCAGCGCATTCGCCGGGTTCGGCGGTGCATGACGAGATTGGGTATCAGCGCGATGCCGGATTCGCCGGCTTCACGCGCACCCGCAACAACGCCGGAGGCATTGAGGGCGGCGTTTCGAATGGGCAGGAGATTCGCGTGCGCGGGTATCTGAAGCCGATCTCCACGCTGCGGCGGCCATTGCAGTCGGTGGACTTTGCGACACGCGAACCGGTCAAGGCCGCCTATGAGCGCTCGGATGTGTGCGTGGTACCGGCCGCCGGCGTGGCCGGCGAGGCAATGGTCGCGCTCACGCTTGCGCGTTGCGCGCTCGAAAAATTCGGCGGCGACTCGCTCGGCGAAACCAAACGAAATTTCCAGGGTTACCTGGAGCAACTGAAAAACTACTGACGCAAAGATGATCTATCCAATTGTGAAATTCGGCGACCCGGTTCTGGAAAAGCCGTCGGCCACGGTCACGCAGTTTGACGACGACCTCAGAACCCTCATCGCAGACATGTTTGAGTCCATGTACGCCGCGCGCGGCGTGGGGCTGGCGGCGCCGCAGATCGGCATTTCAAAGCGTATCGCCGTCGTGGACGTGACTTTCAAAGAAAATCCCGACGCAAAGCTAGTTTTGATCAATCCAGAGATCATCAGCAAAGAAGGCCGCCAGCGCGGGAGTGAAGGCTGCCTGAGCATTCCGGAGTTTCGCGAAGATGTCTCTCGCGCCAAAGTCGTGACGGTTCGCGCCCAGGATGCGAATGGCAAGTTTTTTGAGCATACTGGGGAAGAACTGCTGGCGCGTGCGTTCCTTCACGAAACGGATCACCTGAATGGCAAGCTGTACATTTCGCACATCAGCGCCCTGAAGCGCGATCTGATCAAGCGCAAGATCAAGAAACTGGTGAAGGCGGGAGAGTGGTAGAAGGGCAGGTCTCAGGTGTCAGGTCTCAGGATTTCCCTGCGTGCCCGGTGGCGCCCGCACGGAAATGTTAAGAGCCGAGGGCGTTCTAAATCAGTCTTGCACTTCCTAAGACCTGAGACCTAAGACCCGAGACCTTGCTTATGATTCTGGTTTTCTGTGGCACGCCTCGCTTCGCGGTACCGACCCTGGAAAAGCTGGCTGCGGCGCGGCACTCCGTGCCGCTGGTCGTAACGCAGCCGGACCGGCCGCGTGGGCGCGGGATGGAGTTAGTCGCGTCTCCGGTAAAAGAAGCTGCGATGCGACTCAGCATCCCGATCGTGCAACCAGCCGCAATCAAGAACAACGAAGAGTTTCGCTCGCAATTGGCCGCGATTAAGCCGGACGCGATCATCGTCGTGGGATATGGGCGCATCATTCCGCAGTGGATGATTGATCTGCCGCGTTTCGGCAATTTGAATCTGCATGCCTCGTTGCTGCCCAAGTATCGCGGGGCCGCGCCGATCCAGTGGGCAATTGCCAGCGGCGAAACTGTCACTGGTATAACGACCATGCGGATCGACGCGGGACTCGACACGGGAGATATCCTCATGCAACGTGAGCTTCCGATTTCGTTGGAAGACACGGCCGAGACGCTTGGGCCAAAGCTCGCGTCGATTGGCGCAGAACTGATGATTGAAACGTTGCGTGGACTAGAAAGCGGTCGAGTGCATCCGGCCCCACAGGATCATTCCCAAGCCACGCTTGCACCGATTCTGAAGAAAGAAGACGGTCGCATGGACTTCTCGCGGCCGGCTGACGAGCTATACAATCGGCTGCGCGGCTTCCGGCCGTGGCCGGGGGCGTTCACGACGTTCCAGATGAAAACTCTGCAGGTCCATCGCGCTCAACCCGTCGAGAGCTTGGCCCCGCTCAGGTCTAGCGCAATTGCAGTCGAAGGAACGCGTCTTCTGGCTGGTTGCGGCCAAGGTTCGGTGCTCGAACTGTTCGAGGTTCAAATCGAGGGTAAGCGGCGTATGACAGCGCAGGAGTTCATCAACGGCTACCGGCCTAAGGCGGGCGAGCGTTTGGGAGAATAATGCGCCTGGAATAGCTCGCCGCGAACGGCCGTGGGACAATAGCCGCGATGGCTGTCTCGCCCGCTCGCGCTGCCGCGTTCGAAATTCTTCAGAGGGTGGAGCGCGAACAATCCTACGCGGGCGAACTCCTCCACTCGACACGCTTCAACAGACTCTCAGCCGCCGATCACGCACTCGCGACCGAATTGGTGATGGGAGTTCTACGATGGCGTTCGTGGCTCGACCATCGGTTGGCGGAGGCATCATCGCAAAGTCTTGAGCGCCTGGATGAAGAGGTGCTTGGCGCACTCCGCCTGGGGATCTACCAACTGAAATTCCTGTCGCGTGTGCCGGCACGCGCCGCCATTTTCGAAAGTGTGGAGCTTGTGAAGGCAGCGCGGAAGCGGTCGGCGGCATCGTTCGTCAATGCCGTGCTGCGAAAAATGGCGGGGGCCAGCGCTACGGCATCCGCCGAACCGGCGGCGGATATCTTTGCTGAAATCGAGAAATCTTCCGATGCCGGCGCGCTCGCCCGTAATTCGGCTCATCCGGATTGGCTAGTGACGCGCTGGGTTGAACGGTACGGCATTGAAACAACCCGGCAGATATGCCTGGCCGATCAACATCCGCCAGCGACGTGCATCCACGTTTACGACCGGCAAGGTCTGGACGAAGTGACCCGCGAAGGCGTTACGCTCGCTCCCAGCCGTCTACTCTCCGCCGCACAGATTGTCCTTGCAGGCGACGTAACGCGAACTCTGGCTTACCAGCAAGGCCGCGTGGCCATTCAGGATGCGGGGTCGCAGCTGGTCGCGCTGCTGGTTGCACAAGGGAAGACAATCCTCGATTGCTGTGCCGCTCCCGGGGGAAAGACGGCACTCCTCGCCCGGCGAAACCCGAACGCTCTGGTTGTGGCGTCCGAACTGCATCCCCACCGCGCGCGGCTCTTACGTGATCTCGTTCGCCTTCCTAACGTTCGCATCGTCGCTGGGGATGCACGCCAATTTCCTTTTTCGCGTGGGTTCGACCGTATTCTTGCCGATGTTCCTTGTTCCGGTACTGGCACTCTGGCGCGCAATCCCGAGATCAAGTGGCGCCTTAACACCGCGGATCTCGACGATCTACAAAAGCGGCAGATTGCGATTTTGAAATCAGCGCTCACGCAACTGGCGGCTGGAGGGCGGCTCATCTATTCGACCTGCTCGATGGAGCACGAAGAAAATGAAGCGGTGGTTGAAGCTGTCCTCACTGAACTGTCGGATTTCTCGATCATCGACTGCCGGAGGGAGTTGGAGCGATTGCGGCAGGAGGGTGACCTCTGGGTAGACGTGCCCGCCAGGTTGCTCGATGGACCCTACCTGCGAACGGTTCCAGGGCTTCACGCTTGCGACGGGTTTTTCGCCGCAATCATAGCCAAGAGATAGGAGGAGAAAGTAGCGGATTTTCCAAAACGCTTCTCCGCATGTTGATGACCCCGCGGCTAAAGCCGTTTAATGGATATGCCGGTTTGATCGCAAGGCTGAAGCGCTGCGCCACCCAAAATCCCGGCACGGTTGAGATTCCGCTCAGCGCACTTCGAAGTTTACCGCGGTGCCATCGACGATTTTCTGTCCGGGAGCCGGCGTCTGCTCGACGATCATGCTGGCGGCATTGGGTTCAGAAGTTGAACTGGGCAGGGCTTGCGGATCGCCCGATGCTTCTGCTGCATGAACGCTGACTTTGCCGACCCGCATGCCGGCATCCTGCAAGGCAAGCGTTGCGCTCCCGAGCGGCTGACCGGTAAGGTTCGGCATCACATAGGCGGCCGGCTCGGGGCCGAGGCTGACCAACAAATCGATCTTCGGAGCAGCGACTCCGCTCGCATTGGCGGAAGGGTCTTGCGACGCCACCCGGTCCTGGGGCACGTCGGGCAAATTCACTTGCGCCACGAAGCCCACGGCGAAACCGCGACGCCGTATGTTTAATTCCGCCGCGCGCTCGCTTGCAGTGGTTATATCGGGAATTGCCACACGCTGCGGGCCAAGACTCTGCGCTAAGCGAACTGTCCAACCGCGACGCACCTTGGTACCCGGCGAGGGCACCTGGGTCATAATTTTACCCTCGGGCACATCTGGACTGTAGAACTGCCGCTCGATAGCAAGCTGTAACCCTGATGCGGCGGCGGCCCGCTCGGCATCGAGCGGGGCCATGCCGAGCAGTTTGGGGATAGCAACTTCGCGCCCGTGGATGGCGAACTGCATCGCCGTCAGCGCAGAGATCAGCGCCACCGTCATCAGGACGAGCGCCAGTAAAACGACGCGAAAAAAACGCCTCATCGCTGCCGATTATAAGCGTTCGCACATCGGGCTGCTATGGATTCGTGTCCGTGGCATTCTCGGGTGTTGGGGTGTTCTCTTCTTCCCATGCATTGCCGCAGGCGTGGCAGGTCCATTTCTGGTTGTACAGCATGTACTTGATATCGAGCGACTGGCAGCGAGGACACTTTGGCTGCTTGCACAGACCTATACCGTCAACATCGAGCGTTTCGGGGATAGGCTGGCTTAGGATTTCGTTCGCGGCCTGCGCGTCTTCGGCGCGAACCTTCAGCTTGATGCCGCCGAGAAGATTAGAGATGAACCAATCCATGCGGATCATGTTGTCATCGATAAGATAAGCTTGAATCCCGGCGGATTCGAGACTGCCCTTCGCCAGCAGGGCTTCGGGAAGATCGCGGAATTGTCTCAAGGTGACGGTTTCGTTGAACTCAGCAACATCCTCGCCAAGGCTGGGCGCCACTTTCAACGTGAGGCCGCGCTTCGAGGCTTCCGCCAAGAATGCTTCTTGAGCGTCATCGCTAAGTTCGTCGCCGCTTGCCGCGATCTGCTCGAGCTCCTCGTCGCTCATCACGGAATACACCGCAGCAATGCGTGCGCGTTCGTCGTCCGGGCTCGGCATGGCCATATCGGCCATGATACTCGGAATCTGGGCAGTATTACTTTTGGCTCGGGCTGGATTTGAAGCTCCCGACCGACGCTTGCGCCTTCTGTTGGCCTACCCATCCGTGGATGCGATCGGAAAGAACGTCGAGCGGGACCGCACCGCCGCTGAGGACTTCGTCATGGAACGCGCGCAGGTCAAATTTGTCGCCAAGTTGATCTTTCGAATACTGGCGGAGCTTCAGGATCTCCAATTGTCCGATCTTGTAGCCGAGCGCCTGCGCCGGCCACGCCATGTAGCGGTCGGTTTCGCTCTGCACTTCGGGTTCGTCAATGGCGGAGTGATCGTGGAAGAAGTCCACAACCTGCTGCCGCGTCCAGTGCTTGTAGTGGAAGCCGGTGTCGACAACCAGGCGTATGGCGCGCAGCATGTCGTCCTGCAGATGGCCGTAATAGCTGTAGGGATCTTTATAGAAGCCGACTTCCCTGCCCAGGCGTTCGGCATAGAGGGCCCAGCCTTCCGTGTATGCCGTGTAGTTTTCTTGCTGGCGATAAGATGGCAGATCGGGCAGTTCCTGCGCGATAGCAATCTGCATGTGGTGGCCAGGGACGCCCTCATGATAGGCGGTTGTCTCAATATCGAGCGTTGTCCGCTTCGCAAAGTCGCCTGTGTTCACCATGACGTGCGCCTTGCGCGAGCCGTCGGGGGTGCCCTGTACATAGTGGGTTGCAGCCTCTTTTTCGCGAAATTCCTCGATTGGCATCACGTCGAGTCGGCCTTTCGGCATCCGTCCGAACAAGTCCGGGAGCTTGGTGTACATCTCATCGATGTGCTTCCGATAGAGGTCGAGAATCTCCTCCCGCGAGTGCGGATGCAGCCTCGGGTCGGATTTGATCGCCGCGTAGAAACTCTTCAGGTCCGGGTAGCCGAGCTGTTTGGCGACTCCGAGCATCCGGCCTTCGATTTCCTTCACCTGGTCGAGACCGATCTGGTGGATCTGTTCGGGCGTCAGGTCCGTGGTCGTCGATTCCTTCACGCGAAACGCATAGCGTTCCGGACCGTCGGGAAGCGCCCAAACGCCGGGTTCGGTGCGGCCTTTCGGGGCATATTCGTCCCGAACAAAAGCAGTGAACTTGACATAGGCGGGAAGAACCGAATCGCGGATAGCGGCGATGCCTGCGTCATGAAGGCGCTTACGGTCGGCTTCGGGCACGGAGTCGGGGAACTTTTCGAAGGGATGGGCGAAGGGACTCTTTTCCGCCTCGGTTGTGGCGATGGCATTGGCCTGCGTGACGACCTGCTCAAGTAAGATCTTCGGAGGCATCAGGCCTTCGGCCATACCCTTCCGCATCTGCACGACGTTTTGATCGAAGGCGCGGGGCAGTTGCTTCAGACGCGAAATGTAATCCTCATAATCCTTCACGTGCTCGAAGGAAAGAATGCTGACCAGTTGCGGAGCATCGATATGAATTCCACCAAACTGCGTAACGGGCATTTCCCAGGGCTTGAAGCGCGCGCCTTCCAGACCCATCCTCAAGTCACGCACCATCAGTTGCTTATTCAGAAGCTCCTGGTCCGGAAAGCCAGTCGTGTCGATGCTTTCAAAGCGGGCCAGAAACCGCCGGGACTGTTCAAGGTTGTCGTCAATAGCCGCCTGCGAAAAATCGTCGAGCTGGTCGTTCCAACGTTTGTCGCCCAGAATCGAAGCAAAGATCGGGCTGGTGCGCAGGGTGTATTCCCACTGCTCATGGAGCAAATCGTTCAGCGCCTTGCGGCGCGCTTCGAGATCGTTGGATGAATTTGTGGCAGCCATCGTGGCTGGAATGAGCATCGTCAAGACGAGCAGGCAAACGAGATATCGCATTGAGGAACTCCTGAAATCGGTTGTTTGGCGGGCGAGCCGCTACCTCATAGACTGGTTGCTGTCGTTAGACGGATACGGAAGCCAATTGTCACCAGTTCCCCAATAAATCGCTAGCGAGCGTTTGCCCGGGCTTTGCCTAGACCAGCGGCCACGCCTTTGTGGACAGCGCGTTGGTATCCGGCGGCACCCATAGCGGCCGCGGTGGTCGCGGCGATTCCGCCCGGAGTAGCGGCTTCCTCAAGCAATGCCTCAAGCGAATCGCTGCCTTCGCGCCAGGCTACGATACCGTCAGCCAAGGCATGTGCACTCGCCAAGAGTGCAGTCTTTCGATCGAGGCCTGCTTCCTGGGCGGCCTGCGCCAATGCCGCGAGTGCGTGATAGCCGTGGCTGCAGGAGTAGGTGACGGTGAAGGCGTCAAACTTGCTTTCCGGGATCTCGACGACCGGGCCAAAGCCCGCGAAAAGCTCGCGGACGTACCGACGATCTTTCATCGGCAGCGTTCGTGGAAAAGTCACGGCCGTGAGGCCTCGTCCGCTGCGGCAGACTGGGCTTGGCATGGCGCGGGCCCACCTCACGGGACTGTCGAGGGCCTTGGTTAATATGCGCAACGGAACGCCCGCCGCCACACTCACCGCGAGCAGCGGCCGATTCACCTTTCCAATTGTGCGCAGAAGGTCGACGACAGAATTGGGCCGAACGGCAATCAAGAGCAGGTCTGCCCTGGAAACAGCGCGCTCGAGATCGGGTTCCACCGCAATCTCGCGTGGCTTTTTCAGAGCACGCATCTTCTCTGGATTGCAGTCATGCACCACCAGATGATGTTTCGTTTTCGCAAGGCGCAGACCGGCAAGCATTGCCGCCGTGATGCGCCCTCCGCCTAAGAAGACGACGTTCACGTCAGCTCCGCGCAGACTTCATCGGCGGCTGACAGCAGGGTCTCGACGTCTTCCAGCGCGTGGGCAGTCGAAATAATCCAGTGCAGGCCGTTCGAGGGTGTCATGTAGATTCCGCGATCAAGCAGTCCATGGATAAATCGCGAGTACTTGGCTGTGTCGGCGTACTGGCAGTAGTCTCGATAATCGTAAATTGCGTCACGGCCAGTAAAGTAGATTTGGAACATTGGGCCGAACCCCTGCACGATCGCGGCGACTTTCCGCCGGCGAAATACGTCGCGCAGCCCGGCAATGGCGGCGTCCCCGATCGCGTACAACTGCTTGTAAATCGCGCCGTCATTCGCGGCCAGCAGATTTAGGTTGGCGGCGATCACACGCATCGTCAGGCGATGGCCGTTGAAGGTTCCATAGTGCAGTACCATGTCTTCCCTGCCCCATCGCATGCGGTCGAGAATGGCACGCGGGCCGGCCACCGCGCCGATCGGAAATCCTGCGCCCAGCGCCTTGCCGAAGGTGCTCAGATCGGGCTTCAGGCCGAAGCGCTGCTGGCACCCGCCGGGCGCGTAGCGAAAACCGGTTACGACTTCATCGAGAATAAAAAGGGCCCCATAGCGATGGGCGAGCTCGCAAACTTTTGCGAGATAACCTTCTCGCGGCAGAATGCAGCCCATGTTCGCCATAATCGGCTCGGTGATGATCGCCGCGAGTTCGCGCCCGTGCTCGCGCAAGATAGCTTCGAGTGCTTCAAGGTCGTTCCACGGCGCCAGAGCCACGTCGTTGAAGACAGACTCGGGGATTCCGGTGGAATCTGGGAAGCGAGTTGGATTTTCCTTAGACCCAAGTTGATCGGCAGGATGGCTGTGGCCGTTCAGACAGTACGGGTCGTACCAGCCGTGGTAATGGCCTTCGAACTTCAGGAACTTATTGCGCCCCGTGTGCGCGCGCGCCAGCCGCAAGGCCAGCATAGTCGCCTCGCTGCCGCTATTGGTGAAGCGGACGGCCTCCGCGGTTGGGACCATGCGGCAAAATCGTTCGGCCGCGTCGAGTTCAGCCGGGGTGGACGCGGCAAAATGCGAACCGTCGGCGATGGTTTGCGACACCACTTCGACAATTTTCGGATGCGCGTGACCTTGAATCAGCGCACCGAACGACATCATGAAGTCCACATATTCGTTGCCGTCGAGATCCCAGACGCGCGACCCCCGGCCGCGCTCAAGCACCACCGGACCGGAGGTGTACACGGCTGAACCGCGGGACGGCGAGTTCACGCCTTCGATCAGTGATTGTTGTGCGCGCTCGTACCATTCACGCGATCGTGTTCGTGCTTTCGTGGACGGACTTACCACAGTTTTCTCCATCTCAACCAGTCCCCGCCAAGCCGCCGCCATCGACGACGAGCGTTGTGCCTGTAACAAACGACGACGCATCGCTCGCCAGATAGAGCACGGCTTGGGCGATTTCGTCTGGAGATCCCACGCGGCCGAGAGGACGTTTGGCTGAATCGGCCAGGAAATGATCGGCGTCCTCTCCAAGTTGGGCAGCTTCAGCGCGCAGCATGCGGGTATCCGTGTCGCCGGGGCAAATGCAATTCACGCGAATGCGCGGGCCATGATCGATGGCCATCGCCTTGGTGAGCAGCACGACCGCGCCCTTGGATGCGCAATAAACGGCAGCCTTCGCGCCTCCCGCCAGTCCCCAACCTGAAGACGTGTTGATGATCGACCCCGCCCCCTGCTTTTCCATGTGAGGAATCACCTCGCGCGACAGCAGGAAAATGGACTTGACGTTGACGGCCATCACGCGGTCCCAGTCTTCTTCGGGCAGGTCCAATACGGTTGCGCGACGGATGATTCCGGCGTTGTTGAATAAGACGTCGATCCGGCCAAACTCAAGTATGGTGCGCACGACCAACCGCCGGCAATCCGCGGCGCTCGTCACGTCGACGCTTTCGAAAATGGCGCGGCCACCAGCGCGGACCATCTCATCGACCACCGGCTGACCTGCGCTCTGATTCACGTCGCCAATTGCCACCGCCGCGCCCTCCCGTGCAAACAGCAATGCGGTTGCGCGTCCAATGCCGGACGCTCCGCCGGTGACGATTGCGACTTTGCCATCCAGTTGCATGATCTTGCCAGAGCGATCTAGCGGCTGGCGAGGCCTCCCGCGATCTCTCCGCCGTCGCACGT
Source organism: Terriglobales bacterium (assembly GCA_049288625.1). GTDB lineage: Bacteria > Acidobacteriota > Terriglobia > Terriglobales > Acidobacteriaceae > Acidiflorens. The sequence goes on from JBAQIB010000038.1 coordinate 467,765, forward strand.
GTAGACCTGGCCGGTGATGTACCGCGCTTCATCGGAAGCGAGGAAGGCAAACAGGGCCGCAATCTCCTCGGGCTGGGCGTGGCGGCGAAGAGGGATTTTGCAGTTGACCTCTTCCAGCATGGCATCGGTGTATTCGGCGCGCTGCATAGGAGTCAGCACATACCCCGGCGCGACGGCGCATACTCGCACTTTTGGCGCCAGTTCCAGCGCCATAGACTTCGTCAGTTCGATCACCCCAGCCTTGGTGGCGTTGTAATCGGCGTAGAAGGGATAACCCATGATCCCGTTCGTCGAAGCCGTCTGCAGGATCACGCCGCTGCCGCGCTCCATCATGTGCCGGGCCGCGGTCTGCGCAACGTAGAAAACGCCAGTCAAGTTCACGGCGATCACCTTGTCCCACTCCTCGGGGGTGATGTCGAGAAAATTGTGGCGGATGCTGATGCCGGCGTTATTGATGAGCACGTCGACCCCGCCCATCAGCTTGATCGCCTCGGCAAATGCGGCCTGCACCTGTTTCAGGTTGCTAACGTCCGCATCGAGGGCGCCCGCGAGATCAGGCAACTCGTGCAGGATCCTGTGCCGCCCCTCGCCATCGCGGTCGAGCACGCACACGACCGAACCTTCATCCAGGAATCGCGCCGCTGTGGCCGCTCCAATTCCGCTGGCTCCGCCCGTGATCAATATTCGCTTCGCTTCCAACCCGCGCACTCGCGCCTCCAAAAATAGAATCGGGCAGATCAGGATACCTGTCTGCCCATAACCGCGTTATCTCATGATCGTGCCTCAGCTTGTACAGCACACCGATCTTCCGTCACTCAACCTGCCACACCGTATCGAGCACGGTGCCGTCGACCCATTTCACGATTGCGCACGGGCGATCGCCCAGCTTCGGCCTTGCCGGTTTGCCGCCGCAGATTTTTTCCACTTCCGCCTTGATGTCCTCAATGGGACGAATCGGCAACTTCGATCCCATCACGGCATGAAGCAGATCGGTGCGCCGCGGATTGATGGCGATGCTGCGCTCGGTAACGATGACGTCGATCATCTCGCCCGGGCCAGTCATCGTCGTCACTTCGTCAACAATCACGGGAATCCGGTCGCGGAACGAGGGCAGCGCCAGAATCGAGCAGCCCGAGAACAGGCAGTTTTGCCATCCGCCGATGCCGTGCAGCAGGCGTCCATCCGAGTGCGTAACCACGTTGGCATTGAAGTTCACATCCACTTCGGTCGCGCCCAGAACGACAGCATCGACGAGCGAAGCAAAGTTCCCCTTGCCGTGATAGTTGTACGAAGTAAACGGCGAGGTCGCCACGTGCCGAGGATCATTCGCCATCGACTTCACGCCATCCAGATCGAACGTCTGGCCGTCGAGGATGTAGTCGGTCAGGCCTTCCTGCAGCAACTCCACCAAAAACTTTGTCGATCCGCCGCGGACGAAGCGCGCCTTGACGCCGTCCTCCTTCATCATCCCTTTCAGATACTGCACGAACGCCAGCGCGATACCGCCAGCCCCCGCCTGGAACGAAAACCCGTTCTTCATGATTCCAGCTTCGCGCAAAAACTGTGCCACCAACTCTGCAATTCGCAGCCGGTCGGGCGAGCGGGTAATCTGCGTCGTGCCTGAAACGATTTTCGCCGGATCGCCGATGGATTCAACTTGCACAACGTAATCCACGTTGTTGCCCTGAATCTGCCACGGCACGCACGGGAACGGCACCAGGTTGTCGGTCACCACAATCACGTGATCGGCATAAGTCGAATCGGCCAGCGCAAACCCCAGCGACCCGCACGCCGACTTGCCATGCGACCCATCAGCGTTCCCAAAGAAATCAGCGGTCGGCGCGGCAATGACCGCAATATCGATGTGAACTTCTCCATCCTGAATCGCCTGGTAACGACCGCCGTGCGAGCGCAGCACGCCCATGCCGCGCATTTTGCCCTGCGTGCAATAGTCGCCGAGCGGACCGTTCATGGAGCCTTCAATATGATGGATGACGCCTTTCTCCATCAACTCGATCGCGCCTTGCTGCGAGGGAAACGAGGCACTCGGGAACCACATAAGGTCCTTCGCGCCGATCCTGGCCGCCGCTTCGAGCGCCATCATCGCGACCTTGTCGCCGTCGCGCAAATGATGATGATTCGAGATCACCATGCCATCGCGCAGCCCGCACTTGCGCAACGCCGTTTCAAGATCTGCCACACGCTTATCGCCTGCGTCGGGATAATCCTGGTTCGAACTGATCGGCGGCGCAGCCTTATGCCCGCGGGGCTGGAACTTCCCAACACCCGGAAAAGGAATCTGCGGCTTGCCGTTTACCGTCGTCGGCACCGTCCGGCCTAGCGCGTTTTGCGCGAGTTCCATCCGTTCGCTCACGAGATCGCTCCCATTGCTTTCGCCCGCTCCACGAGCTTCACTGCTCGATGCACCACCGGCGGATCAATCATCTTCGAGCCCAGGCTCACCACCGCTAGTCCCTTGTTCTGGGCATCTTCAAATGCAGCGACGATCTTCTGCGCTTTCGCAATCTCCGCCGCGGTCGGCCGAAACGCTTCGTGGATGACTCGAATCTGCCCAGGGTGAATGCAGCCCATGCCTTCAAATCCGATTGCACGCGAAGCTTCGCCCCATCGGCGAAGTCCATCCATGTCGCCCACATCGCCATAGACGGAATCAATCGTTTGCACGCCGGCGGCGTGGGCGGCGTTCACTACGCGCGACCGCGCATATTGCGATTCGCGCCCTTCGGCGGTCTTCGCCACGCCCAGGTCAGCCGTGTAGTCCTCGAGGCCGATCGTCAGCGCGGCCACATTCTCACTCGCAGCCGCAATCGCAAACGCGTTCTCGATTCCCAGCGCCGACTCCAGGATCGGCATGATCCACACCGGCCGCGCGATCCCTTCGCGCTTCCTTATTTCGTCGATCATTCGGCCAACCTCGGCGACCTGGTCCGGTTGCTCCACCTTGGGCATCAGAATCAAGTCTGGACTTTGGCCTACGATTGCCGCCAAATCTTCGAGTCCAAGCGGCAGTTGGTTGATGCGAACCATGCGTTCGCATGCGCCGAAGTCGACCGCCCGCAGCGCGTTTCGCACCAGGATGCGCGCCGCATCCTTCTCATCCCGGTGCACGGAATCTTCCAGATCGAGAATCACTGCATCAGGACCGTGCAGAGCGGCATTGATGAAATACTTCGGCTCCGAGCCAGGCAGATAAAGCCGCGAGCGGCGCAGCCTCTCCTTGGGCGAAGGCAGTGGCAGCGGATGCTGCTCAGGTAGCCAGTGTTTCCCCGCCCCAGCCCCGGCGCGGCGCGCAGCCGCCTCAATTCGTGCCCCGATCGTAAAAGGCAACGCGCCCTCATCGTGGATGGCAACCCGGGCGTGCTCGACTCCAAGCGCGGCCAGCACCGCCCGCGCCTGATCCAAAATTGCCTGACCGTAATAGGGCGCAACCCGCGACTCCAGCGAGATTTCAATTCCGCCGCTGTCGCGCGGCTCAAGAGCTACATGCAGGTCCGAGCGGATGTCCTTGCCCCAATGGCCGGCTTCAGCGAGGGGCTTCGTTTCAACGCTATTCATAGCAACCCTTCACTACGGAAACGTTTCTTGCGGAAGGCGCTCACTTCAATTTCTCCAGAATTGCATCCGTCATTTTGACTGTCGAAGCCGCGCCCTGGCTGATGGACTTGGCTCCGCCTGGAATCCGCATCATATCGTAAGTGCGGACTTTACCTTCGCGCACCACATCTGCAATCGCCTTGCGGATGCGATCCGCCTTCTGCCGTTCATTCACGTGGTCGAGCATCATCGCGGCCGACAGGATCATGGCAATCGGGTTCACGATCGGCGGATTCAGCTCCGCGTATTTTGGCGCCGATCCGTGCGTCGGCTCGAACACCGCAACGTCATCGCCAATGTTGCCGGAAGCCGCAAAGCCCAGGCCGCCAACCAGGCCGGCGAACGCATCCGAGAGGATGTCGCCAAACAGGTTCGACGCGACAATCACGTTGTACTCTTCCGGATTCTTGTTCAGCCACATCAGCTGTGCGTCGATGTTCGTCGACCAAAGCGCAATCCCGGGATAATTCTTCGCCACTTCCTTGGCGACTTCTTCCATCATGCCGGAAGTCTCGCGCACGACGTTCGGCTTCTCGCAGATGGTCACGCCCTTGAAGCCGCGCTTCTTCGCATATTCGAAGGCCGCCTTTACGATTCTTTGCGCCGCGTTGCGCGTGATGATGCGGCAACTTACCGCCAGCTCCGGACCAAAAACATTGGCGAAAGCTTTGAACCGAGGATGGCTGTTCAACGCGGCGCGCACGTTCTCTGGCGGATTCGTCCACTCCACCCCGGCATACATGCCCTCCGTACCCTGGCGGAATACAGTTGTATCGATCAGTGGCTCGTCGAAGCCGCCGTCTGTCTTCTTGCGAATGTAGTTCAGCGGATTCCCGGTGAACCCCACGCATGGACGCATGCAGATATCAAGATTGAACTTCTGCCGCATGGTCACGATGGGCGAATAGTAGACATAGCCCTTGCCCTGGAGCTCGGGCTTCAACTCCGCCTGCGCCGCTTTATTTGGCTTCGAGGTAATCGCGCCGAACAGGCCGAGCTTGTGTTTCGTCAGCAACTCGATGGTGCGGTCCGGCAGCGCGTTGCCGTTGTCGCACCAGCAATCCCAACCGATATCGGCATGGATGTACTCGGCGTCGAAGCCGACGGCTTTCAGAACACGCAATGATTCCGGTAATACCTGATTTCCAATGCCGTCGCCCGGCATGGTGATAACCGTGTATTTCGCCATGATTGCTCCTTAAACTTATTTTTCACCGCCGAGACGCCGAGGGCGCCGAGAATAACTGGTCATTCGGCGGTTTTTGCAATGTCGGTGAGCGCCAGTTGTCCGCGGTGCACCGCACAAGAACACCAGCATCAATTTGCCTTCGATCGCGACCGCCTTCTCGCAATGTATTTCTCGGCGTTCGTCTGCGCCTCGGCGGTGAAACAAACTACGCACCTAATTTCTTTGCTACCAGATTCTCCACTCCGCCCGCGATCACCAAGGATTGCGGCACACTTCCCAGCGCAGGAAAAGCAAACCTCTCTCCGCGCCAGGAAATCGTGCTCGACGTGAAGTCAATATCGATCTCGTCGCCAGGGATGATGGTCTTCTCTTTGGCCACAATTTCTTTTGCAAACTGTTCCCGCACTCGCGCCACGAAGTCCGGCACTTCAATGCACAGAAACCCGTTGTTGAACGCGTTGCGCAAGTAGGTCTGCGAAAAGCTGGCCGCGACCACCAGCGGAATCCCCTTCGCCTTCAAACAAGTCACCGCCTGCTCGCGGCTCGATCCGGTGCCGAAATTAAACTGGCTTACGATTACGTCGCCTGCCTGTGTCCGCGCGGCAAACTGCGGATCGTAATTTTCCATCACGACTTTTGCCATCATCTCCGGCGTCATGTCGTCGCGATAGGTGTAGTCCTTGCCGTAAATTGCGTCGGTGTTGACGTTATCCTGCGGCATGAATACCAGCCGCCCTTTCACGCGCTGCGGAAAGCCCGTAAGAATCTCAACTTTCTCAGCTGCGCCCGACGCTACCGCTAACTCCGTGAACTGCCGCGCCGGGTTGCTGGCGCGGAATTCATGCGGTCCGCGAATATACCCGGCTACCGCCGACGCAGCCACGACCTCCGGGCTTGCCAGATAGCACTTCGCGTCCCGCGATCCCATGCGGCCCTTGAAATTGCGATTCGTCGCCGAAATTCCGACTTCGCCTGCTTCCAGCAGTCCCACTCCCAGCCCGATGCACGGCCCGCATCCTGGCGGCAACGGATGCGCACCCGCATCCATCAGGATTTTCCAGAGGCCTCGTTTTTCTGCCTCTTCCTGCACCCACTTGCTCGCGGCGCCGAGATAGAATTTCACGCCAGCCGCAACTTTTTTTCCCTTCAGTACATTCGCTGCCGCCGCCAAATCCTCAACACGCGAATTCACGCACGACAACAGATAAGCCTTCTGGATGGCAACTTTTTTCGCCTCGATATCCGCCAGCGATTGCATTGTCTGTACCGTGTCCGGCCCGGAAACGTGCGGCGTCACCTCGGCCAGATTGAGTACGATTCGCGCCGCATAGACGGCATCGGGATCGGGCCGCGGTGGATTCGCGGCCCATCCCTCGATGTCTTTTTCCGTGAAGCGTTCGACGCCTAGCGCCTTCAACCGCTGGTGCACGCTGCGCATATAAGCAATCGTCACCGCATCCACCGGGAACCAGCCCACAAGAGGACCCCATTCGGTGGTCATGTTGGAGATCGAGAGGCGCGCGTCCATCGAGAGCGATGTTACTCCTGGCCCTGTGAACTCGACGGCGGCATTCAAGCACTCATCATGGTTATAGAGTCCGCACAAAGTAATAATGACGTCTTTGCCTGTCGCTCCGGCAGCAAGCTTGCCCTCAAGGACGACTTGAATCGACCGCGGAATCTGCCACCAGAATTCTCCCGTGGCCCACACCGCGGCCGCATCCGTGCGAACGATCGGCGTTCCGATTGCGCCCAGCGCACCGTACATGTTGGAGTGCGAATCAGACGCCACTACGAACGAGCCGGGAACAACATATCCGCGTTCCACCATGATCTGGTGACCGATGCCCGAGCCGGCGGGATAGAAGTCCACGCCATGCTCCTTGGCAAAGGCTTCGATCGCGCGATATTTCTTCTGGTTCGACTCGTCCTGATTCTGAATATCGTGATCGAGCGCGAAAACCATCTGGCGTGGATCTTTCAGCTTCTTCGCGCCGATGCCCTTGAACTTGCTCATCACCGCAGACGTGTTGTCATGCGTCATGCAGCGATGCGGACGGATGGACAAGAAGTCTCCCGTGCGAAGCGGGCGCTTCGGCCCTTCGGCCATGTGTTTCTGTGCGATCTTTTCAACGATGGTTTGACCCATACCAACTCCGTTTCAGCCCTTCCTTTTCCACTCGAACCCCATATACATCATCTGGCCGATATGGTGATGCAGGTGTGTGGCGCACTGCAGAATCATCTCGAACCGCGTCTTCGCTTCAGAGCCAGTCGCCGCGTACGGGATCGTCCAGTCTTCTAATTGAAGTCGAATGGTGTCCACTACCATCGCAATTGCATCGTCGAACTTCTTCAGCGTTTCGGCCTTCGAAGGCGGAGCGGCATCGGCAAACTCCTTGGGACGGTCGCGCGTGTAGACCGTTCCGGCGATTCGCGCACCGATGTAGTAGTTCAGGTTGCCGGTAAGGTGCAGCACCAGATGGCCAAAGCTGTTGCCGAAAGAGAATGGCTTTGCCCAGAACTGCTGTTCGCTCAGCGGCACGGCCAGTTCGCGGACTACGCCCGCCAGCTCCAGATACCGTGCAGACAAACTCACCACAATCGTTTTGCTCAAGTCTGCCATAATTCTCCCCGTCAGGATTCCGGCTCGAAATTCTCCCTGCTGTTCGCCCTTCGTCGTTATCGCTTCGTGGTCTTTGCCTTTGCCTTCGCCTTCAAGGTTTGCGACTTCCCGCGCGCAGCCTTCTTCTTCACGTCCGCTTTCATCAACGCCATCAGCTTTGAGACCGACGCGCACTTCTCCAGGCTCCAGATCGCCCCGATCAGCTTATCCTGAGCCTTCTTCGAGAGCACGCCTTCCGCCAGCGCCCGGAACTTCTCCTCAATCTCGGCGTCGCTGAGCGGATTTCGCGGATCGCCCTTGGGATAATCGAGCTGTTTCGAGAACGTGCTCCCATCCTTTGCCGTGATGTTCACAATCACGCGCTGCAGGGCCGGAAACACTTTCTCGATCTCCGGATCGGCCACCACTTCTACCTTCTTTAGTTGCGCGCGGATTGTTGGATCCATGATCTTCGCCATCTCAAACTGCGCCGGTGTCACCTGGCGATCGACGAGCGCGGCGGCGACCACGTAGGGCAGCGAGTGATCGGCCGTCTCTTTCGTATGCGGATCGTACTTGCTTGGATCGGACAGGATATCCGCCGCACGCGCGAGAGACCTTATTTGTATCTTCTCTACTTGGTCGGGATGTAGATCGTTGTCCTTGACCAGGTCGAGGACCGCCGAGATCGGAGCGTGCGTGAGCGCTTCGGTCGGGAAGAACTTCATGCCGCATTGCGTAATGCGCCACGAGTCGCCGAGGCCATCGGTCAACAGGTTGAGTTTCCAGTCGGGGCCGAGGCAATGCACAAGACCTTCTTTGCCGTCGAGGACGTGTTCGGGACCTGTGTAGCCTTTCTCCGCGAGCAGCGCGGCGAACACACCAGCCTGCGTTGCCATGGGATCGACCGTGTTCTTGATCATGGTCAGCTTGCCGGATACTGCCGCGCCGAGTGTGCAATGGTGCGAAGCGGAAATACCTATTGCGTGCTGAATCTGCTCCCAGCTCAGCCGCAGCGCGCGGCCGGCGACGATGGGCGAGGCAAAGGCCGTTAGCGTCGCGTGGTGCCAGCCGCGCTCGCGAATCCCCGGAAACGCCGCCTCGCACAGTCGCATCTCGAACTCATGGCCCAGCACGAAGCCGACGATCAGTTCCTTGCCATCGCTCTTGGCGCGCTCGCAGCAGGCGATTGCCGCTGGGAAAATATCCGAAGGATGCGATGGATCCTGCTTCCAGTAGATGTCGTTGTAGTCCATGCAGCGGATCATCAGCGCATTCGCCAGCGTTGCCGAGACCGGGTCGATCCGCTGACCGGTGCCAATGACTGTCGCTGGTCCGCGCCCTGCGATTTCCTTCAGAACTTCGAGCGCGATGATTACGTCGTGCTGCTGATATCCACCGAGCGCGCAGCCGATCGAATCCAGCAAGTAGCGCTTCGCCTGATACACGGCCTCCTGCGAGAGCTGTTTGTACTCAAGTCCCGCTGCCCATTGCGCCATTGTTGCCGTGATTGTTTCCTTTGTTGTTGCCTGTGCTGTGGCCAAGAAGATCTTCTCCTTATTGCGTAGCTACATTCGGCTAGGGAACGTAACCTCAGGGGCTAAAGCCCACGTAATCATTGCCGCTAATCGGCACGGCTGAAGCCGTGCCCTTCCCAAAACCATTGTTCGTGCAGTTCTACTTCACCTTCACATTCTTCGGATTCTTGAATGGCAAGAACGCCATGAAGTCCGCGTGGTGCACTATGAACGCTTCCGTCGTGCGCTTTACCAGGTCGCCTTCGGCCGCGTGTGCTGCGATGATGTGGCACACTGCGTCGGGAACGCCGCATTCCAGCGCCAGCGCCACGCCTGTAAACGGATGGCGCAGGGCTTCTCCGCGCTCGCTCTGCTTGCTATTTCCGTCCGGGCCAATCTCGTACTCCAGCAACTTGCCGACATCGGCCAGAATCGCTCCGGCAATCACCACGTCCTTGTCAATCGGCAGCGCGCGACCCATGAAATCCGTCATGGCCTTCGCGCTGTCGCGTGCGATGTGCACCACGCAGCGCTTGTGTTCCATGAATGTGATCGGACAATTCGGCACAAGCAGCGTAAAGGGAATCTGATTCAGATCGTCGGGTCTCAGCGGACTGCGCTCCAGCGCCTTGATCCACGTCTGCGTGACCTGCTCGCGCAGCTTGGCGTCGCTGATCCACTGAATCTCCGGCCATAGACGGTCAACTGTTTCACGAACCACGGCCTCGCGCATTCGAGGACCTCCCTGATGCTCTGATAAAAGAAGCTCGGATGAAGACCCATTAGATTAACGGAGTGGGCGCGAAGGCGTCGAGGCAACGCCGCACATGCAGGTGTGATCTGAGATTCAGGTCGAAGGCGATTTCGGGGATAGGTTGTTGTAGCGACTGTCTGACTGATGCTCGATGAGCTTTGGAGATTGATTAAGCCCACAAAAGTCGGGACCCCTCTGGGTGCGATCTTTTAGAATCAAAGATTTAGGGAATGACACCCGCTAGATCTTTGAGAAATAAGGACTTACATGTAACATATTTATAAATCAATGAGTTATGGATGGTTTTTTGGGGGGGGCATTTTCGGTCTGGAATCGGTCCAGCTCTTTGAGGAATAGGGACTTACGGCGGAGATGGCGGCAAACCTGAGTGTTCTGTCCGGAAGGAGAATAGGATTGCCAGTGCTGCGAGAAATGCCGTCAGACTGAGCATCGTCTGTGCGATATGGATAAGTCCACTGGTTTTTGGGAGCAAAGCAGCGACCGGAAGCAGCATAAAGCTTCCGACAAGTGAAACGAACAGGGCCTTCTCGTCCCTTCGATACGGGGCACGGGCAAATTGAATCCCGATGGCGTAGATACCGCCCCATATCGCGATGTTAAATGTCACCACCAGCCAAGTTGGAAGGGTTCCAAAACCCAGCCATGTCCACAAAGAGGGTTGACCTGCTACCTCTTCATGAATCCGACGACCAAGAACACTACCTGTAAACGCGAGAGCGAGGAGTGCCGCGAGGGGAGTGGTGACGATCTGAAGTTGACCGGGCACAGCTCTGACCTGTGTCGTAGGTGCGTCTTTCGGAGGACGCCAGTAGTGGATGACGCGATGAATCGCGGCTCCCGCCGAATAAGATAGGCTTCCGATAAAGAGCGGTGTCAGAAAGAGCTTGTCGGGGCATCTTGAGTCGAATCCTGCTTCGCGCCAGCTATTGAACTGACAGTTCGTCGTGAAGAAATGCTCGATAAAGGAGCCTGACCCGACAAGGGCACTACCAGCCGCTCGCCAGTCTAAGACACGCAGAACGAAAACTATCGTGGCAGGAATCCAGACCCACAAGGCAGACCTGCTTGTGAAGGTGGTACTCAGCGCATACCCAAGCAATGCTCCCACGACGACGACCAAAAATATCAAATGGTCGGAAAGGAACTGCTGGGGTGTCTTAATGGAGGTAAGAAAAGGGCTGAGGACACCGTATGTCAAGCCGCCAGCTAAGATGGTCAGCCATGGCACCGCCAGTGTGGCGATGAGTAGGTACCCCTCGTACGCCAGGGTGCGTTTCATCCTCATCTCAGTTTCGTTACGCCAGCCATGGTACGCGAGGTGTCAGGGTTGGCCCAAGTGAAATCCGGCTTTAAGTGAGGACGAGTGAGGACGACTGTTTTTAGCACTCAAAATCTTGCGGTTCATGCCTCCCCTTACCCCACTCACTTCGCTGCCACTCCCACCCCCACCTGCTCGATCGGCAGCAACTCCACCGCACAACCTAACGCTCCGCAGCTCACTACTGCGCGCCGAACAATCTTGATCGAGGACGCATCCGGAAAACGTACCGGAAAATCCTTTTCCCGCATCTGGTCGCCTGCCGAGCGGAAGCTCTCGTCGCCTTCTACGAACTCGGCGCGCTCGGGGCGCGGTGAGCTGTCGAACACTAGATTAAAACGGGCTGACGCCGTCTTGCCGCCCGCAGGGGCGCTGGCCTTCGCGGGGGCGTCCAACTTTATCTGACCCAGCTTTACCGTGCGCGACTCGACCAACTCGGCCTTTGCCGACGCTATCTCCTTGTCGGTCGCGCCTCCGGCTGCGCTGCCTGAATCGGCGGCCGCGCTTGACTGCCCCGCGGACCGGAGTATCCGCGCCACACGATCCAGCCGCTGCCGCGAATCGGCGATGTCCGCGCCGCCTGCCGCCACTGCTAGCGCATACGTGTGGCGCGCTTTTTCGTTCTGTCCCTGCTTCTCGTAGACCTGGCCTAGACGGTTGGCTACCGTTCCGGATTGGCTCAGCAGCCACGCCGAATTCAGGAACTGCATCGCCGCCAGATTTTCTCCGCGAATGTATTTTGCCCATCCCATGCGCGCCCACGCCAGCGCTACCAAGCGCATTGCCGAAAATGCCGACGGCCCCAGCCGATCAAGTTCGCCGGAATCGAATTGGCCTCCGATATCGTAGAGCACCTGCTGGGCTTGGTTTTCCGTTTGCGTGGGGTCGATGTCGCTCTTGAGCGCGGCCGCAAAAATGTTGGGACCCGAATCTCCTCCGGCGCTCCCCGTCAGACTCTTCATCAACTCCTGCGCCGTTGCCGTCTCCCCCAACCGGCTGTAGACCTGCGCTAACGCCAGCTTTGTTTCCGGGTCATAGGGAGGAATCGCCACGGCCGCTTCCAGTTCCGTGCGCGCTTCGGAGTCGCGGCCCATCTGCGCGAGCAACAAGCCCAGATTCTTGTGCGACTCTTTTTCGTACGGGGCAATCTCCAACTGCTTGCGATAGGCCGCAATCGCCTCTTCGGTTTTTCCTGCCTGCTGCAGTTCGAGTCCCAGCTCAAGGTTGGCCTGCTTGTGGTTCGGGTCCAACTCAATCTGCTTCCTGAAAGCGCCGATGGCGTCGGCGGAGTTGTTCGCCCGAGCGTAGGCGCGGCCCAGGTCGTACCAACCGTCTTTCAAATTCGCATCGTCATTCACGGCGCGCTTCAGTAAGTCGATTGCGCCGTGATAATCCTTGCTCTCAAGAGCCTTCACGCCGGCGGTGTGCAACTCAGCCGGCGTGCCTCCCATCTCTCGCGCCGCGTCCGCCGCATTCCCGGACGGCGCCAGGATTGTGGCCGACAGCAACTGGTCGGTGTCGCTGAACGTTACGTTGCGAAACGATTCGTAGTCTGCGCGGCGAGCCGCTGGAATCTCGTTCACCTTCACGTTGAGTTTGCGCTCACCTTCGAGCACTCCTTGCTTTGCCGGAGAAACGCTGAACGTGTAGGAAGACGAATAATCGCCGTAGTCGCGCGACATCTTGACGGGCAACGGCACGTGCACCGAGTAGTTCGGGGGGAGATCCAGGCGCACCTTGTAATCGGCGTCGCCAGCCGGACCGATCTCGATCGGCTCCGTGCTTTTGCTCGACGCGCGCACAGCCGGAAGGCCCAGCGGCGGAATCGGACGGAAATCGACGCTCGCCGACGGCACCACAAAATAGCGGCTGATGCGCAAGTGATACTTGAGATGAAACGGCTTCGACGTGTCTTCGATCGGGTCAAGCTGCACATTATCGACATCGCCGGGCAAGCCCCACTGCGCCGAGATCGCTTTCGTAAACTCTTCCCAGCGCGCTTGCGGCATGCGCCGATAGCCCGCGCGCATCGGCCAATCTCGATCACCCTGCGCCGTGAATTCTAGCGTCGCATCCAGCGCTCCGAACTCCGTGAACTTGCCGTTTAGCGAAAAGTGGACAAATGTTTTGATCGGTGAATCCGCGGGCGTTCGGCGCAGACCGCCCTCGGCATCGTCCGACGCCACGACGGCTTCTTTGTTTCGCAATTGATAGAGGATCAGGCCATAGGGCGTGACTTCCTGCGTCGAATCCAGCCACGTCCATGCCGTGCCAACGTGCGCCAGCGTGATTACGTGATCGAACTGCGCGGGCGAGGGCACGTCCTCGTCGATTTTTCGCGAACTGTCGATCAGGACGGGATAACTCGGAATGCCTTCGGCCTTCAACATGGCCGCCAGCAGCGTGTGCTTGTCTTTGCAATCGCCATAGCCGCTGGCGATGACCTCCGACGCGGCGTGCGGCTGGTAGCGGCCCACGCCCAGCGAAATGCTCACATAGCGAATGTCGAGGGCTACGAAGTCATACAGGCGCCGTGCTTTTTCTTCTGGAGTCGTTGCGCCCCTGGTCAGGTCGTCGGCTTTCTTGCGCACGCTGTCATCGATCGTCATGCGCTCGCCCTGCAGCTTGCCGTACCACTGAGCAATCTGCTTCCAGTCGGTGAAAGTCGTCAGCTGCACATCGGGGCCGGTTTCTTCTTCGGCGTCCTCATCTTTACTTTTCGCTTTGTCGCGGTCGGGCTCGATTCCTTTCACCACCCAGGTGTAGACGCGCCGGTCGCCGCTCTCCTGAATTTCCGGTGATCGCTTGGGCGCCTTCAGCTTCACCTCGCGCCCCTTTGGAACGTCGATCTCCAAGCGGTCCTCGTCCACGACCACGCCTTTCGGGAAGGTATGTTCATACCAGAAATTTCCCGCCGCTAGCGGAGTCACGATGTGCGTGACCGTGCGGTATTCCAGCGTGTCCCCGGGCCGCAATCCAGCCACCGAGATATGCCGTTGCCGGTAATCGCTATACATCGGCGCTTCCTTCAGCACATCGGGAGCGAAATCCTGGGCCGTCGTCTCCGGAGTCACGATCACCTGGCCATCCGGCTTGCGCACCCGCACGTAGTCCACGTCTAACTTCTCGGTTGCCGAGGAATATCCGAACACCAACTGGCCAAATTCTTCCACGCCGGCCTGGCTCTGGACCAGGACCACCGCCTCGGTTTCTTCTACTCCGGTGCCATCGGTCTCAAAGCGCGCGCGGTTGAGAATTCGCTGGAAGATCGCTGCTTCCTGCGCGTGATCATTTTTTTTCGGGGAAGAAACCTGCGCGCCTGCGTTCGTAATCCAAAGGGAGGCAAGAAGGAGACAAATGGCGGTGGACCAGCGAAAATTCATCTTGAGGTTCTTTTACGCTGTGGGGGACGTAAAATCAAACGGGCTTCTCATGGAGCACGGGAGGATTATTGACAAAAACTCTTACGCTCGGCGCTGTCTTGATTGGCCTTTGTTCTTTTGCCGGGGCGCAATCTTCTATTTCGATTCTCGAAGACTCGCTGCCGCCGCTCTCGACGGGGAAGGAATATCATGTCCAGTTGCACGCCACTGGCATCGCGCCGCCCTTTGTCTGGAGCGTGATCGAGGGCGATCTTCCCGAGGGCATCAACCTTAGCGCTGATGGCGTGCTCTCAGGCCGTCCGACTAAGCCCGGCGGATACAGTTTCACGCTGAAGGTCGATGACTCGGGCCATCCTCCCCATTCCGCAACCAGGGAGTTTCATCCTGCGGTCAGCACCGGCTTGTTGCTCGACTGGCTCGATGCCCCCAAGGTGCACGACAACCGGATCGACGGCTCGGTACAGGTCTCGAACGGATCGCGCGACACCTACGATCTCACTGTCGTGATTGTGGCCGTGGCTTCCGCGGACCAGCGGGCTACGGCTATCGGCTACGAACGCTTCGATCTCAAACCCGGAGCTAACAATGTCCGAATCTCGTTCGGCCAGACGCTTCCGGCCGGAGGCTATGTCGTTCACGCCGATGCCATTGCGGAGATTCCTGAACGGAACACCATACTGCGGCAGCGGCTGCAGAGCTCGCAGGCACTGCAAATAGCGGTAGGGCCGTAGCGCGGGTACGTTGGATGGCTCGGTAAAAGAAGAGGCGGTTCCTGGAAGGACGAAAAGCGGGTCCGTGATATATCTGCCGAGGGGTTTAGCTTCGGAGCTGGTCGCTCAAAGGTCTTAGCTGAAAATTAAGAGTCCCGAGGTGATGTTGAACTCATTCCTCTCGGCCAGTAGCTCGCGTTTAGACCCTTGCTGACCTCTCTCAGAAAGCTCCCTTGCGGGTTTGCTTTCTGGCGATCCTGCTCGGGCTCCGGGCTCACCGCCAACCGGATAAATCAGTCCAACGCCTCGGGACTCTATCCTGCCTTCGACATAGGCCCCTGTTCTTCTCGACCAGCGCTTAGCTATAGACCCTTGCTGACCCTCTCCGACTCACCTCGCGGCTATCGGAGTGACCTTGCTTGAGCCCCGGACGCTGCACCAACCGGAAAAACTTCAGAACGTGTCAAAGAACGATTATGTTTTTACTCCTTTCATTTTTTAGGTCAATGGAATTTGCCGGTCTTTAACCTCCCATTTTTCAATCGAGTGCAGCCCGTTCACAGCCTCATGCCGCGGAATTTGTGCATTGCACTCCTGGTGCGCTGCGAGAGGCCTGCATTCATGCGTATTTCCGCGCTCTCCGGGATTCTCGGATTCATTCGATCCTGTGTTGCACGGAATAAGTGTCCTGTGCAAAACCTGAGTTCAGCCGCATGAAGTCAGAGGATTTCGCTCGCAGATCGCAATTCCGCCGTTCTCTCCCCGAATGCACGTTGATGAAAACTCTACCCAAGCAAAGCTCGGGTGGGGCAGCCTTGGTCGGTGCTATCATCGACCCCGGACAAACGATGCGATTAGAAAATGTGGTCCCTCGCCTGTTGCGCCGGGCGGATGGCACTATCCGCTTTTTGCAATTCCTGTTTTCCTGCTTCCTCCTGGCAGCGCTCGTTGCGTGTTCAAACCGGCAAAACACTGCTGCCCAAACCCAACTTCAGCCCGATCCCTATCGCCCCATGCCTTACGTCAAACTAACGCACCCCGACTGGAGCAAGAACGCTGTCATCTACCAGATCAATACGCGGCAGTTCACGCCGGAAGGGACATTCCGCGCCGCTGCACTGCAACTACCGCGCCTAAAGGATCTCGGCGTCGATATCCTGTGGCTCGTTCCGATCAACAAGATCGGCGAGAAGAACCGCAAAGGCACGTTGGGAAGTCCTTACTCGGTCCAGGACTACTACAGCGTCAATCCGGAACTGGGCACGATTGACGACTTCAGGCACTTCGTCGACGCGGCACATCAAGTAGGTATGCACGTCATCCTCGACTGGGTTCCGAACCACACTTCATGGGACAACGTGCTGGTTGTCCAACATCCGGACTGGTACGCCCACAACTGGAAGGGCGACTTCATGCCGACTCCCTGGGAAGACTGGTCCGACATTATTGACCTCGACTACAGCCACGAAGGCCTGCGCAAGTACATGACCGACGCGTTGAAGTATTGGGTGAAAGAGGCGAACATCGACGGCTATCGCTGCGATGTCGCCGGTTTCGTGCCCCTTGATTTCTGGAACAACGCGCGCAAGGAACTTGACGCCATCAAGCCCGTCTTCATGCTCGCCGAATGGGAATCACGCGACCTCCACGCGGAAGCGTTCGACATGACTTACGCATGGACCTGGTACGACGCTGTCCATGCGATCACGACCGGGAAGACGAAAGACCTCGGCGGCCTCTATAGCTACTACTCGGCAAATGAGAAGGCATATCCGCCCAACATCATGCGCATGACCTTCCTCAGCAATCACGACAAGAACTCCTGGGACGGAACCGAGTTCGAGCAGTTCGGGGAGGGGGTGCCGGCGGCGATGGTGCTTTCAGTGGTGGGCGAGGGCATGCCGCTCATCTACAACGGGCAGGAAGCCGGCAATGCAAAGCGCCTGAAGTTTTTCGAGCGCGATCCAATCGTCTGGAAGACGCACCCGAATGGCGAACTCTACAAGAAACTCTTCGCGCTGAAGAAGAAGAACACCGCGCTCTGGAACGCGCATTGGGGCGCGACCATGATCCAGGTTCCCAACAGCGCGTCCAACCAGGTATTCAGCTTCGTCCGCCAAAATGATGCGGATAAGGTGTTTGCCGTAATCAACTTCTCAGACCGCCCGCAGACGGTCACGTTCAAAGACAGCCTCTATCACGGCAAGTACACGGATTACTTCGGCGGCCAAGCGGTTGAACTCGACGCGTCGACGAAACTCAATCTGAAACCGTGGGGATATCAGGTGTTCGTGAAATGATGCCGTGTGGCGCGGGCCTGCCACGGGCGCAGCCGGCAGGACGTTCACTCACGGCACGCTGTTACCATAACTGCGTGCTTCCGCTGCTCGATGTCAGGAACCTGACCGTCGGATTTCCCAGTGTGGCGCGGGCGCCTTTTCAGCAAGCTCACGGCAAGCCCTCGCCTGCAAAAACAATCGCCGCCGTCCGCGACCTAAGCTTCTCCATCAATGCCGGGGAAGTTCTGGGATTGGTCGGCGAATCCGGGTCGGGGAAATCTGTTACTTCACTTGCCATCATGGGACTGCTACCGCCGCAGGCGTCTGTTTCGGGCAAGATTGTTTTTCAGTACGGCGACCCTGCGCCAAGCGGAGCGCCGCACCTTGCCGATCTCACCACTCTCAATCCCGACCAGTTTCGCCAGCTTCGCGGCTCACGGATCGCGATGATCTTTCAGGAGCCGATGACCGCGCTGAATCCAGTCATGCGCGTCGGCGACCAGATCGCAGAGGCTGTGCTGGCACACAACTATGTCCCTCCCGATATCTGGCAGCAAATCAAGGATGAGTTTCAGAGTGGAACGCGCAAACTCGCGGACGAATGGTACGGTCCAACGCCTCGTTTGTTTCGTGCCTTAGGGTTGCCACTCGCAGTCCTGTCCGGAAGCTCTTTCTGGGTTCAAAAGCGCATCCGGCCCAAGAAAGCCTACGAGCTTGCTATTCAGGCGCTGCGCGACGTTGCCCTCCCTGAACCCGAGCGGCGTGCGCGCAGCTATCCGCACCAGCTTTCTGGAGGCATGCGGCAGCGCGTGATGATCGCCATGGCGATCGTCAACCGTCCGCAACTGCTGATTGCCGACGAGCCAACTACCGCGCTTGATGTGACTATCCAGCAGCAGATTCTCGACTTACTCAATGACCTGCGGCAGAGGTTCTCGCTGGCGATGCTCTTCATCTCGCACGATCTGGCCGTGGTGTCGCACCTGGCGGATCGCGTTGCCGTGATGTATGCCGGAAGCCTGGTGGAACTTGCGCCCAAATCCGCGATCTTCATCGCTCCTGCACATCCTTACACGCAGGGCCTGCTGCGGGCGATTCCGACACTCGCGACCGATCGCGGGCAACCACTGGCAACGATCGAGGGGACAGTTCCGTCGATTGCGGCGCTTCCGGCGGGATGCCCGTTTGAACCGCGCTGTCCGAATCGGATTGCCGAATGCGCAGCGAAACTTCCGCCCTTGGTCGAAGTCGCGCCGGAGCACTTCGCGCGCTGTCCGGTAGTGAACGTGAAGCCATCAGCGAGTGCGGTTTAGGGACCTCCAGAAAACGACACTGATCGAGGAATCTGGCCGTCGCTGGACGCAAGCTTCGCGCTGAGAACATCGCGGGCTCTAAGGCCGGCAAAATCTGGTAGAAAATAAGAACCCATGAGCACCAACCGCATTGAAGCGTTCAGCGACGGAGTGATTGCCGTCATCATCACCATCATGGTGCTCGAGCTGAAAGTTCCGCGGGACACTACGCTTACTTCTTTGCTCAGCCAGGCGCCGCAGTTTCTTGCCTACCTGTTCAGCTTCCTGGTGGTGGCCATCATGTGGGTGAATCACCATCACTTGCTGCATGTGGCGCGGCGCGCGGATGCGCAGCTGCTTTGGTCGAACAACAACCTTTTGTTCTGGATGTCGCTGGTGCCGTTCGTCACGGCCTACGTGGGCAACAATTACCGCGACCCGCGAGCGGTGGGGCTTTACGGGGCAGTGCTGTTCATGTGCAGCATTGCTTTTACGTTTCTGCGGTCCGCCATTCTGTGCCATCACCGGGATGAGCCCAGTGTTTTCGCCTATCATCGGCGCGTGCAGCGCAAGAACCTGATCTCGGGGGCGCTCTATGCCGCTGCGATTCCGCTGGCGTTTATCGATGTCCGCGTTTCTTACATCATCTTCGTCTTTGTTGCGCTTTCCTATTTTTTGCCGGAACGCAAACTGGCGGAGACTGAGGAGCGGGGCTCGTAGTTCAGCGTGTTCCTGGGTCCGGGCGTCGTCACCCTCAGGGGCTAGTCCCTGTCTCATGGCTCTGGATTCGGAGCGGCTAGAAGCCGCGCCCTTTCAAAGCTCAATGCTCGTGGCGCGGATCAAAGCTCACTATGGCGCGGATAAGGCTCAGTGCCTCTGGCGCGGCCTGACGCGTTACGAGGGAGTGCGGGGGATTCCGGTTTTACGTTTTCAACCTGGCTTCTGCTTTCTAACTTGAGCTTTCACGCTATAATCCTCCTCTTGCCGTGCGAATCCTTCTCCTAAGCGACATACACAGCAATCTGGAAGCGCTGGAGGCCTGCCTGGCCGCAGCTCCCGAGTACGACTTGGTCGTGAATCTCGGAGATTCGGTCGGTTACGGCGGTAATCCCAACGAAGTGATCGCGCGTGTCAAAGCGCTGGCGAGCGTCTTTGTGCGCGGCAATCACGACAAAGCCGTCAGCGGCCTCATCAACCTAGAAGAGTTCAACCCGGTGGCTGGCCTGGCTACGCTCTGGACCCGCGACCAGCTTACGAAAGCGAATCTGGAATGGCTGCGAACGCTGCCGCAAGGGCCGGTGCGTGTGGCGGAACTGCCCGGCATCCAGTTTGTACACGGCTCGGCGCTCGACGAGGACGAATACACGGTCAGCGTGAGGGATGCCATCGCGCCGCTGATCACCAATCCGGTTCCGATCACATTTTTTGGCCACACTCACCTGCAGGGCGGATTCAGCCTGCAAGGGGAGATTGGCGAAGGCTACCGGCCCGGCTACCGGACTGTAGGACAACCCGAGTCCTCCGACTGGCGCTTGCGCAAAGACCTGCGTTATCTGATCAACCCGGGCTCGGTGGGACAGCCGCGCGATGGCGACTGGCGCGCCGCCTTTGCTGTGTTTGACAGCGACGCCTGGATCGTGACCTTTTATCGCATTCCTTACAACGTGCGCGTTGCGCAGGAAAAGATACTGGCGGCGAATTTGCCGCCACGGCTGGCTACGCGGCTGGCTACGGGACGGTAGGCCTCCGCGTTGTAGACTCACTCCATGCCTTCACGATCCTCCGAATCCGGCGACCTTTTCTCCGCGCCGAAACACGTGCACGCTGCCAGCTTCGCCTACACCGCCCACGTCGACGGCGGAGCCCGCGGCAATCCCGGCCCTGCGGGCTACGGGGCTGTGATCCATGACCCTCAGGGCAAGAAGATTGCCGAGCTTAGCGAATACCTTGGCCATCACACCAACAACTACGCGGAATACCAGGGCCTAATCGGAGTGCTGCGTTACGCCGTCGAGCAAGGAATCGGGGCGCTGCATGTGGTCAGCGATTCCGAACTGATGGTACGGCAGATGAAGGGCATCTACAAAGTGAAGCACCCGGAGTTGCGCAGGCTTCATGACGAGGCGAAGCAGTTGGTGCGTCAGCTCCAGCACTTTGAAATTCGCCATGCGTTGCGCGAGCACAACCAGACGGCAGACCGGCTCGCGAACCAGGCGATGGATAAAGGAAGAGCCGGCAGCGGCCCATCGGCCCGGGCAGAATAAGATCACAATTTCGCCGAAGGCACCGGGTTGCGAACGAAGAGAAGCGTCGGTTCGCCCTTATAGGTCGCGGGTGCGTGTTCGCGATATCCGCACTTTGTTGCGACGCGGATCGAAGCGGTATTTTCCGGGTCAATGATGCAGGCAGTGCGAATCGAGCCGAAGTGCGAGTCGCCCCACTCGATAGCTGCGCGAACCGCTTCGGTGGCATAGCCTCGGCCATGCGCACCAGGGGTGAGAACCCATCCGATCTCGGGAACGCCGTCGAGTGAAGGCTTCAGGTCTCGCCGGTAATCGGCAAATCCAACTTCGCCAACGAAAGTGCGCGCGGCCTTTTCCTCCACTACCCAATAACCGAATCCGAGCAACGACCAGTGCCCCACATAGCGCAGCAGCCGGCTCCAGGATTCCTCTTCGGTGAACGGTCGACCGCTGATGTAGCGCGTGACCTCTGGAGCCACCCACATGGCCGCCGAATCACGGAAATCACCGATCTGATGCCCGCGAAGCCTGAGACGCTCGGTTTCGATGTTTGGGACTTGAGAATTGGGAGGCGAGGAAATCGGCATGGCAAGAAGTTTACATTCCCAAGCCGCAAGCACCTGTAGATGCGGGCCTCAATTGCGAGTTGTACGCATGCACACTATCGTAATTTTCACTTCTGCAACTTTGACTTCTGTCTTTTGGGTCTTCCTTCACTCGCCGGCGGAGTGGTCGTGCACAATCTTCCAGCCATCAGGGAACTTCCGAAAAATCAACGTGAACAGGCCGTTGGGAGTTTTGCCGTCGGTCATGGTCAGATGAAACTCGCCGCGGACGAAGGCTGCCTCTGGACCGAGCATTTCGATTCGCAGGTTGGCGAACTCGAGTTTGCCCATCTCGTGGCCCGCGCCCTGATAGTTCTTCTTGTAGCGGTCGAGTGCGGCCTGCCAGCCCTTTGATTCATGCGCGCCGGAGAAAAACGTCAGTTCTGGAGAATTCCAGTAACCGGCCATGAAGCCTTCCAGGTCGCGCCGGTTCCAGGCGGCCTGCTGCTCTTCAATCACGTTGCGAATGGCGCGGCGGCCAGCATCACTTGCGTCCTCGGACCATCCTGCAATTGATGAGGTCATGATCAATCCAACGAGTAGAGCCAGCGTCTTCATCTTTCCTCCGAGTGCGGCTTTTCAGAAGCAGCATTCCGGCGCTGCGGACTTGGAGGTTCAGTATAGACTCGGGGACACTTAGAGTGAGGTGTGGTGGCTATCTACGGACCGAGCGGCGATGAGCCCTCGGAACGCCGGCAAAGCCTCCCCTGAACGAAGCCGCAGAGGTGGCGGCGCTACGCGTTAACTATGCACGGGTTTTCTTTGCTGCGGTCGCCAGCTTCACTTTCACGGTTTCCCAGGGACGCTTGGGCCGCGCAGTTACCGGCTCGTCGCGGTCCTTGATGCGGTCGTACTGGTACGACTCGCTGACGGTGCCGAGCGATTCGTTGTAGAGGCTGGGCAGGGCGAGACCTTCCTTTAGTTCTTCGGCAAACTGGTGCAGGGCTTTCAGGTGGTCGGCTGTCGCCGGGATTTCGGTCTTTGTGGTTTTCAAAAATTGCTGGTAACCGCGGTTGACCAGTTTCGAGATTTCGCTGCCGACCATGTAACCGGGATAGGCAAAAATCTTGACGCCGCCGTCGCCAGTTTTCTGGATCGCAGCCGAGCAGTTGTATTTCTTGAGAAACACGCGCCCTTCGGTGCCGGGAGCTTCGATCAGGTCAAAACCATGTTCGCGCAGCCATGCGACTGCGTCTTCGTAGGTTCGTTGTTCGATCTTTGTAGTCATTATGAAGGCTCAACTCCGCTTTCTTTACTTGGATGCTGTCCAAATCCGCACGGTGCCTACGAGAATCGCTGGAACCAAACTTCCCCGTCGCGAATCTAAAGGTGCAACGCGAGGTACAGCACTCTTTGGTTACGCGCCGTTCCTAATGTTCAACGCTAGTATAGATATACCTTTTTTGAATTACGGGCACATTACTGTAGTCACAGGGTTCCGATCCCAATGAATGCAGCACATTCCAATCCCGCGCCTCACACCACGCCCACCGCAGGCGCGGGACTGCTGGCGCGCATTGGAAATACGCCGCTGCTGCGGCTGGATGCGCTTGTGCCAAACCTTCCCGCCGTCCGGTTGCTGGGAAAAGCCGAGTGGTATAACCCCGGCGGATCCATCAAGGACCGCGCCGCTGCCAACATCGTGTGCGAAGGGCGGCGCTCCGGCAAACTTGCTCCCGGAAAAATTCTGCTCGACTCGACCAGCGGCAACACGGGCATCGCGTATGCCATGCTCGGAGCCGCTCTGGGATTTCCGGTGACGCTGTGCGTGCCGGAAAATGTTTCCGAAGAGCGAAAGCGCATTCTACAGGCTTACGGCGCAAATATCATCTATACCGATCCGGGCGAAGGCTCGGACGGAGCCATCAAGATTGCGCGGCAACTCGCCGAACGCCATCCCGATCTTTACTTTTACGCCGATCAATACTCGAACGATGCCAACTGGCGCGCACACTATCTGACGACGGCGAATGAAATCTGGGAGCAGACCGAAGGGCGCGTCACGCACTTTGTTTCGATGCTCGGGACCACGGGGACTTTTGTCGGCACGACGCGGCGATTGAAGGAGCTGAACCCGCACATTCGCTGCATCTCGCTGCAACCGGATTCCGCATTTCATGGCATTGAGGGGGCAAAGCATCTGCCTTCGGCGATTGTGCCGCGCATTTACGACGCTTCGCTCGCGGACCAGAATATCGAGATCTCGACGGAAGCCGCGCATGCCATGGCACGCCGCCTGGCGCGCGAACACGGCTTGCTGGTAGGAGTTTCGGCTGCTGCGGCCGTGGTGGGCAGTCTGCACGTGGCGGATAATCTCAAGAAGAATCAGCCCGCCACAATCGCCACCGTCCTCTGCGACTCCGGCGACAAGTATTTGAGTGAGAGATTCTGGAGAGAAGAATGAGGTCAGAGGTCAGAGGTCAGATTGCAAAGGTAAAGTCTCTTGGTTTCGAGTGGCCGTGGGCGAAGGGGTTCACCTCTGCAATCTGACCTCTAACCTCTGACCTTGCCATGCTGAAAATCTCCCCAACTGCCTACGCTTCGCTTCGCCGGCACGGCGAGGAAACCTATCCGCATGAATGCTGTGGCGTGCTGCTGGGGCGCTTTGAAGACGATGGATCGAAGACCGTGACCCGCGCCGTGCGCTGCGGCAACACGCGCGAGGACTCGCCTCAGAATCGCTACAACATCGATCCCAAGGAGCTGATTCACATCCAGCGCGAAGGGCGCGAACGCGGCGAAGACATCGTTGGCTTCTACCACTCGCATCCCGATCATCCGGCGCGGTGGTCGCAGACCGATCTGGGGGAGGCGCACTGGTTTGGCTGCTCCTACGTGATCACGAGCGTGGACAAGGGTAAGGCGGCTGCGACGAATGCCTTCGAGCTTGCGGGAACGGATGAAAACGACAAGAAGTTTGTGGACGAAACAATTGATGTATGCTGACATTTCAATAGTGAATCCACAGTTATGGCCAACGTGTGGGTCTTTCAGCTACTCGGTATCGTTTTGCTGCCTTCGCCAGTTGTATTGGCGGTCCTATTCTGGAAGAACAGGCGCGTTGCCAAAACACAGACTCCTCGGGAAGACGGAGCCACTGTTGAGTTTTTTGTGACTTCAAGCATGCGGTTACTGGTAGCGCTGGTTCTAGGCGCTCTCCTTGCGTTCACGATTTTGGTAGGGTTTGCTGTTCGCACAGAGGATGGAAGTGTTTATGCCCTGTTGATTCCGCTCACTGTGTTGGTGCTGATTCTTCTGGTACGTCCCGTACCGGTAGTCATCGACAGGAATGGTATTCGCCAAAGTCGATGGTTCCTGCCTGAGAAAGAAATTGCGTGGGAGGACATTGCTTCGGTCGCATACGGCCAGAACACTGGGACGACGTATGTTCGATCAAGAAGGGGCGGCCCCAAGATACGTTTCTCGGTCTTCCTCGTCGGGCGGGGCAGGTTCAAACACGAAATCCGTGAACACGTCCGCGATGCCGATATCTTTGGGGGCGACCAAGACGACTAGCAACGATTCTGCGCGGTTGCGGCGAGCGGTCTCAGCACCATCGAACCCTGATCGACCCTATAATTCTTTTTAATTCCTTCCGGCTGTCAAAAGTTCACGAAAAGCTCCCTTGAAATGCGACAATAGACCTTCCCCATCATGACCACCGCCACGATCGCTGCTATTACACCTGAAATGATCCGGGAGCACGGGCTTACGCCGGATGAATTCGAGAAAATCAAGCAGTTGCTGGGCGGGCGCGAGCCCACCATCACCGAGCTTGGCATCTTCAGCGTGATGTGGAGCGAGCACTGCTCTTATAAATCCTCGCGCGTCCACCTGAAGCGGCTGCCCACGCGCAGCAAACTCGTCTTGCAAGGGCCCGGAGAAAATGCCGGCATCGTGGATATTGGCAACGGGTGGGCTTGCGCGTTCAAGATCGAGTCGCACAACCATCCATCGTTCATCGAGCCGTTTCAGGGCGCGGCCACCGGCGTGGGTGGAATCCTGCGCGACATTTTCACGATGGGCGCGCGGCCAGTCGCGGTGATGGATTCGCTGCGGTTTGGACCGATCGAAAGGCCTGCCGAGCTGCGCTCGGCTGGACAGCCGGGGGCGGCTGTCCCTCCACAGGCTTCTCCCACACAGGCTGAAATTCACAAGAATCATTCCGTGATGGAAGGCGTGGTCAGCGGCGTGGCTTCCTACGGAAATTGCTTTGGTGTGCCGAACCTGGGCGGAGAAGTGAAGTTCGAGCCGTGCTACTCGGGCAATCCTCTCGTGAATGCGTTCGCGCTTGGCCTGGTTCGTCGCGATCAGATTTTCTACGCGCGCGCCGCCGGAGAAGGCAACCCCGTTATTTATGTCGGCGCCAAGACCGGACGCGACGGCATCCATGGCGCAACCATGGCGAGCGAGGAGTTCAGTGAAGGCTCGGAAGCCAAGCGGCCTAATGTGCAGGTCGGCGATCCTTTTCTCGAGAAACTTCTGCTCGAAGCTTGCCTTGAAGCGATGCAAACCGGCGCCATCGTCGGCATTCAGGATATGGGCGCGGCGGGCCTGACGTGCTCCACCTGCGAGATGGGGGCCCGTGGAGGCACCGGAATTGAAATCGAACTTGACCGAGTTCCGCAGCGCGAGACGGGCATGACGCCCTACGAAATCATGCTCAGCGAGTCGCAGGAGCGGATGCTGCTGGTCGCGCAAAAGGGCCGCGAGGATGAGGTCTTCCACGTATTTGAGAAGTGGGGCCTTGATGCGGTGGAAGTCGGCCGGGTCACAACCGATTCGAAGATGCGCGTGCTGCAGCACGGGCAGGTGGTCGCGGAAATTCCGAATGCCGCGCTCACCGATGACGCGCCGGTGTATAAGCGTCCGCTGGCGCGCTGGGAACCACCGGTTGAGCGCGAGATGCCGGAGCACATCCGGCTTGGCGAAAGCGGCGACTTCACGGGCCGGCTCAAGCAGTTGCTCGCGAGTCCGAACATTTGCTCGAAGCGCTGGGTGTGGCAGCAATACGATCACATGGTGCAGACCAACACGGTCGAAGCGCCCGGAGCCGGGGATGCCGGCGTGATCCGCATCAAGGGCTCGAAGCGCGGGCTTGCCATGTCGCTCGACGGCAACGGACGCTGGTGCTATCTCGATCCGCGGCTGGGCGCGATGCACGCGGTGGCCGAAGCGGCGCGCAAAGTGGCGTGCGCGGGCGCGACTCCGATTGGCGCCACGAATTGCCTGAACTTCGGCAATCCGGAAAAGCCGCACATTATGTGGCAGTTCTCGCAGGTGATTGACGGGATGACCAAGGCCTGCGAAGAACTCGATACTCCGATTACCGGCGGCAACGTCAGCTTTTATAACGAGACTTTGGGTGAAGGAATTTATCCGACGCCCGTGATCGGCGTGGTCGGAATTCTCGAAGACGTGCACAAGGCCGCCAAGATGCATTTCTCAAGGCCGGGGCGCAAGATCGTTCTCTTGCGCGCGAATAATCCGGGCGACGCCGTGGATGCGCAGTCGGAATTTGGCTCCTCGGAATATGCGAAAGAGATTCTGGGCGCGGTGTGGGGCTATCCGCCCGACCTTGATATTGAACGAGAAGCCACGCTGCAACGCGCGCTCATCTCTCTGATTCAGGCGGCGTTGGTCGACTCGGCGCACGATTGTGCCGACGGCGGCCTCGCCGTCGCGCTCGTGGAATGTGCGCTGCCCGCGGGAATTGGCGCCAGCGTCAACTTATCGGCACGAGATCTTCCGTTTGAGTTCCGCCTGTTCGGTGAAGATGCTAGCCGTGTCATCGTCAGCTGCGACCCGGCACACCTGGCGCGAATCAAACAGGTAGCGGGGGAGTTTGAAATCTCTGCGGATGTGCTCGGGGAGACGGCTGGCGATCGGGTTGAGATTGCGATTGGCGGTCAGGCTGTGATTTCGGCGAGCGTAGAAGAGTTGCGCGGCGCTTACGAGGGCGCGCTGGAAAAGGCGCTGCGGACCGAACTGAGCGGAGTAGCCGACTAATGAGCAGTTTCGCTTTCCCTGTCTTTGTTCACGAAAAAGACGACGACTCAGTAATGGAGTTTCTGACCTTCACGTCAATGCAGGGATATCTTGAGGCCGTCGATGTGGAGAATGGTGAATACGAGGCCTGGGACGCACGGGGCCGGCGCCTCGAACTCGGCGTCGGGAAGCCGAAGTCAGAGTGGCTGAAGATAAGCTTGAGGGAAGGTCAGGCGTCTGAAGAGGAATTTGCTATGTTGAAGAATAGAGCGGAGAAGCGCGCCGAGTATGAACCGCTATCCAAGCGGCTTCTCCGCCGTTTGGCCGGAGCTAAGTGGCGAAAGGTCAAAAGCTAAAATGCCAACCTCCGATAAATTCCGCGAAGAATGTGGCGTAGTTGCCATCCATGCCCACCCCGAGGCCGAGAAACTCGCTTATCTCGGACTGCATGCGCTCCAACATCGCGGGCAGGAATCAGCCGGCATCGTCACGTCCGACGGGGAGCACCTGCGCCAGCACAAGGCCATGGGCCTGGTCGCCGACATCTTCAACGAGGAAGTGCTGACGTCTCTGCGCGGCATTCTTGCGATCGGCCACACGCGCTACTCGACGGCGGGCGATTCGGCTTTGCTCAATGCGCAGCCCATCATGGTGCAATCGAACAAGGGCGCCATGGCCATCGCGCACAACGGCAATATTGTGAATGCCTTGGCGATCCGCGCCAAGCTGGAAGGACAGGGGTCGATTTTCCAGACCAACAGCGATACGGAAGTTCTGGTCCACCTAATTGCGCTCTCGCGGGAGCAGACGCTGCCAGACGCGATCGCCGATTCGCTGCGCCGGGTCGAAGGCGCATTTTCGCTCGTCATGATCAGCCGCGATCGCATCTTCGCTGTGCGTGATCCGCGCGGCTTTCGGCCGCTGGCTATGGGCCGCATTCCGGCTCTGACCGGCGAAAAGAAAGACACCGTTGTGTTCGCGTCGGAGACCTGCGCCTTCGATCTGCTCGGCGCGACCTACGAGCGCGACGTGAGGCCCGGCGAGCTTGTCATTGTCGGTCCCGAAGGTATCAGTTCACGGTTCTACGCTCCTTCGCCGGCTACTTCGAGCTGCATTTTCGAGCACGTTTACTTTTCGCGGCCGGACAGTATTGTTTTCGGGCGCTCCGTGGATGACAGCCGCGACAACATGGGCCGCCAGTTGGCGCGCGAAACGCCGGTCGAAGCCGATATTGTCGTGCCCGTTCCCGACTCCGGCAACACCGCCGCCATTGGATACGCCGCCGAGAGCGGTATTCCATTTCGCCTCGGCCTCATCCGCAACCACTACATTGGACGCACCTTCATTGAACCGGAGCAATCCGTTCGCGACTTCGGAGTGAAGCTCAAGCTGAATGCCGTTCACAGCCTGATCGAGGGCAAGCGCGTCATCTTGGTGGACGACTCGATCGTGCGCGGCACCACCAGCCGCAAGATTGTGCGCATGATTCGCAATGCCGGGGCCCGGGAAGTTCACATGCGCATTTCCTGCCCGCCCACGATTTCACCGTGTTTCTACGGAGTGGATACGCCGTCCAAGAAAGAACTGATCGCCGCCAATAAGTCCGTAGAGGAGATTCGCAAATTCATCGGCGCCGATTCCCTGGCCTACCTTTCGCTCGAGGGCCTGAAGAAGGCCTGCGCCGATGGCGAGCAAACCACCTACTGTTCTGCCTGCTACACCGGAAATTACCCTACCAAGATTGACGTGGAAGAGATTTTGCCGATCACCGTGGCGAGGTAAGGCAGAACGTTGTTCGTCGTTCGCTATTCGCTCGGGCATTGAAGACGGCATAGTCGAAAAACGATTCTGTTCCCTTCTCTCTCCCCTAAGTCGAAAATTCGGCGCGTCTTGCGCCGGGATGATATCCTTTTCCGCAGGATTGGCAGCCCTCATGTCGCCGAGCCGGTTAACAATTGTCTGGAATGAGCAGAACGTTTTCACTTTTCGGGTCGAGATCCACGCCCCAGCTTGGGCCTTTCGAGCAGCAGTTGCTCCGCGAGGTCTGGTCGCGAGGGGATGCAACGGTGCGCGAGCTGATTGAGTACGGCGAACTCCATCAGGCTTACACGACCGTTATGACGACGATGGACCGTCTCTACAAGAAAGGCCTGCTCGACCGGTTTGCCGAGGGGCGCGCGTTCCGCTACACTCCGCGGCTTACATCGGAGGAATTACAGCGCGGAGCGGCCATCGACGGTATCCGGCAGCTGCTGGGATCGGGCGATACGTCGTCACTGCCACTGTCTTACCTCGTCGAGGCTCTTAGCGCGCATGATGCGCAATTGCTCGATGAACTCCAGCTCCTGATCGAACGCAAGCGCCGCGAACTGAAAGCGGCCGAACGCGGCACGCAGCCTCCGAAGTTCAAGGAGCAGCGCTGATGTTTGCCTTGCGCGGCATTGCCGTTTCCCTGGCATTTTTCGTACTGCTCTATTGTTTTCTGTCGGCGCTGGTGTCGGTTTCGTGGCGAGGCCTGCGGTGGCTCAAAGCCACCGAACAAAGCCTTGCCGACCTTCTATTCTTGCTGCGCGTTCTGCCCCTGTTCGCTGCCATCATTGTCACCCTGACTTTTGTCGTCCCCTCATTTCAACTGTTGGAGCCTCGTTCGACTGGCGAAGGCGTGGGTACGATGCCGATAGCGCTCGGCATGGCAGCGCTTTTTTTCATCGCATGGGGATGCCATCGCGTGGTCAGCGCCCAAACTCTAACCTCGCGCATCGTGGCTCGCTGGGTTGCGGGATCTCAGCCTCTCGATAAGAATGCGCAGACCTTTGCATTTCGCGCGCGACGCGATGCTCCCCCGCTTACTCTGGTGGGCATGCGCCAGCCGCGCGTTCTTGTTTCTGACTCGACCGTTGAGCTTCTCTCGGCGGACGAGCTTGAGGTGGCGTTGAGACACGAACTCGCGCATATCCGCTCGTACGACAACCTGAAGAAGCTGGTTTTTCGCTTCTGCCCTTTTCCAGGAATGGTCCCTCTTGAGGCAGCGTGGTCGCAGGCAGCCGAACTGGCTGCCGACGACGCGGCGATCCTGAATATGAACGATGCCCTCAACCTGGCAGCCGCTCTAGTGAAGCTCTCGCGCCTGATCCCGGTCACGGCAGCACCCGCCTGCACAGTGGGTTTTGTTACTGGATCGCTCCAGGAGCGTGTAAACCGCCTCCTTGCCTGGGGTGAAGCGCGCAAGCGCCGCAAACCTATTCCTCGTTGGGCAGCATTGCCGCCTCTGCTGCTAGCCGTGTTTTGCGCTTTCGTGAATTACGGACCCCTTCTTTCCATGACGCACGAAGCTACCGAGTGGCTCGTGCGCTAGGCTTCTTCTCAGGATGGCAACCTCCATTTTTCTCTTCCTCTGCGGTTGTTACGTTGCGACCACTATTGCTGGTAGTACGTGGGCCCACCTATTAGGCTGACTGACTGGGCCGCTCGCGCCGCAGCGGATCCTTCTTCTTTAGCTGCTTCAAATGCCGCGGCAATTCCGTCACTCAGGATGGTTCTTTCCTCATGTGGATATCCCGTAACAACCCGAAGCTGCGTCGCCCGGTCAGTTCGCTCGTTTTCACTGCGTGCCTCTTTGTCGCTGTGAGCCTGTTTGGCCAAAATCCGAACGGAGCTCTTCGCGGAGAGGTGGAAGATACGAGCGGCGCCCGCATTGCGGGGGCCCACGTGAGCGCGCAGTCGTTCGGGTCGTCCCTTACTCGCGAAATTGGCGCAGACGAACGCGGGGAGTTCCGCCTGGAAGGCTTGTTGCCGGGCCGCTATCACGTCGTGGTTACAGCGAAAGGATTTGCCGATGCGGCTTCTGACGTCGAGATCGCTGTCAGCCTGGTGCGCGATATTTCCGTGACGCTAAAACCGCAGAGCGGACGCGAGAGTGTGAGCGTGGAGGGAAAGGCCTCGTCGATCACGACCGAATCGATTGACACGGCCAGCGCCGTGCATCAGGGAATCGTTACCACCCGCGATCTGGAAACCTTGCCGCTGGCGGCCCGCAGCTTCGCGAACATCGCCTACCTTGTGCCCGGAACCGAACCCGTCGAGCCTTCGGATCCCACCAAAGCGCGAATCACCGCGGTTTCGACCGGCGGCAGTTCGGGCCTGAACAACGAACTCTCTGTCGACGGCGCCGACAATTCCGACGATTGGATTGGCGGCTTTCTGCAAAATTTCTCGCCCGATGGTATTCAGGAGTTTGCCGTGCGCACTGCGAATGAGGACGCCGATTCGGGTGGCACGACTGCCGGCTCGGTTGTGATTACAACCAAGCACGGCACCAACGATTGGCACGGCAGTGCAGCGTTCTATGACCGGCAGGCAGCGCTCAACGCTCGCTTCCCCATCGAAAATCCGGCCGAGACGTGTACCGATGGCGTCTGTGTGAATAATCCCAAGCAGCCTTTTTCGCGTCAGAACTATGTGGGCACGCTCGGCGGCCCGATTGCGAAAAATAAGGTGTGGGTCTTCGCCTCCTTTGAGCACGTGCACGAGAATGCCAGCATCGCTTACAGCCCCGCCAGCAGCGCGCAATTCAATGCTCTGGCGACGTTGGCTGCAGACGGCTTGATCGATGTAAACGGAACAACAGTCACAGCAATCCCGGTGCCCGCTACCGTCCCGATCCCCTTTCGCGACTACAACAGTTCCCTGCGCTTTGACTGGGCTCAGTCTTCAAAGTCGCAGTGGTTTCTCCGCACCTCGCAGGACAGCTATCTGACGCACAACAACCTGGTACAGCAAGCGACCCTGCCTTCCACTGGACTGACCACGCACAACAACTACTCGAACACAGTCCTCAGCAATACTTACAGTTTCAGCCCAACCTGGGTCGGAACCCTGGTTCTCGATGCCAGCCTGTTACACCTGACGCAGGCGCGCAATTCGAATCTTGGCTTTGCGCTGCAGTTCCCCTTCAGCGTATCGTCGCTCACGGTCTCTGGACACGAGACGTTTGGCGACAACCAGTTCGCCACTCCCATCACTTTGTTTCCGTCGTTGCGGAATCAGGACAAATACCAGTTTCGCTACGACCTGAGCCACGTTGCCGGAAGTCATGCGCTCAAGTTTGGAGTCAATTTCATCCACGAACCGGTGCTGAGCGGCGCATTTGCCGGCAATGCAGAAACGCTAGTCACTTTTCCAAACGACCCGACTTTCTATACTTCAAGTCCCGGAAACCTCGCCCAGTTTCCAATCGATCTGGCAAACGGCCAGACCACTACTCCCGCTGGGGACGGAAGCTTCTCGCAGAACGTGCAAAGACTCGGACTCTACGCGCAGGACTCCTGGCGCGTCATGCCCCACCTGACCGTCAACTATGGTCTCCGCTATCAAACAACTTTCGGTCTCTTCCAGGGGTCGGGCCGGAGCCTGGCTGAGAACGCTGCATACGTGACGCTGCAGGCGCTGCAGATACCACTGGTGCCGACCGTACCGCACGACTACCGCAAACAAATTGCACCGCGCCTGGGAATCGCCTACTCTCCGGGTGGAAGCGAGAAGACCGTGATTCGCGCTGCGTTCGGCATGTTCTACAACGACCTTGCACAGAACGGCTGGGCCACCGCATTTCAGGGAGTCAACAACACAAACGCCGTTGCCGGAACCTGTGCGCTCACCGGAGGGCCGGGCACCTATGCACTCAGCGGGACTGGCTGCCTTACTGGCGGAAATACGGCCGCAGGCAATCTCATCGGCTCGAACTACAAGACGCCTTACGCCATCCACATTACGGGCGGCGTTCAGCACGTCTTCAATCAACACTGGACGGTCAGCGCAGACTACGCGCACGAGCAGGGTAATCACGGCTACCGCGGATACGCCTACACAAGTGACGACGGCAAGGGTAACGGCAACCTTTTCACGCCACTCATTCCGACCTCGGACCCGAATTACGATACCGATCAGGCAAATGTGGTTCCCAACCTGAATCTGTTTAACTCCGACAACCGCTCCAGCTACAACGCGTTGATGATCGTTGCTCAAGGTAATGTTGCGCGGCGCTTTAACCTGATTGCCCACTACACGCTCTCGAGAGCCCAGACCTGGGGCTGCTTCCTGGGTGAACTATTCGATTATGTCAATGGTGTTTGCGATCCCCTGCACCCGTTTGCCCCAGGTGACTACGGTCCGTCGGGCGAGGACGTCACGCACCGATTCGTTCTCGCCGGAACTCTCCACATCCCGGGGGGGGTTGAATTAACGACGATCACCCAGGCGGAGAGCGCTCGGCCGATCACTTTGACCACCCCCGTCGGCACGCGAGCGGTCGTAAACGGCAACGAGACCACGCTCGACCAGTTTCGCGGAACGCCCTACGTCCAGTCTGATCTCCGCGTAAGCCGCCCGATCAAATTCGGCGAGCGCTGGCGGATCGACCCCTTCGCGGAGTTTTTCAACTTGTTCAACCGGAATAATCCCGGAGCGAATTACGTCACCGATATTTCCGCGCTGCCTAACCCGGTCAACGATCTGAGCAATGCCACCATGATCTGCAGCGTGCCTGCGCAGTCATTTGCCCTTTGCCCTTCGGCGGTTAACATTACCAATCCCCAAAAGCAACTTTTGTTCCCGGCTGGGGGACTGGGCGATTTCTTCGGCCCCGGCACGACCGTGGGAATTCCGTTCGCCGCACAACTCGGCGTTCGAGTGACGTTCTAGGATTGTTTGGGCGACGTTCTGTAATCCGCCGAGGAGATGGGGCTTTGCTGCCTTTCGCAGCGGGCATAGACGCCGCAAGACCGAGACGCGGCAAGCCGCGTCTCTACCGAGGGCTAGCGGGATATTCGGGCACTGGGGACGCCTAATCGCATATTGGCTTTCTTGCCCTCACGACGCGCTGAATTCCCTGGAGGTCGTTGCTGATTGCGACTTCTTCCCAGTCCGTCAGCAGCTTTCGCACGCCATCGGCGATCGTGCCGCTGATTTCGAACACTAGCCAACCGCCCGGCCCCAGCGCTTCGCGTGCTTGAGGGATCAGGCGCTCGATTAGTTCGAGGCCGGTTGGGCCAGCGAACACGGCGTTGCGCGGCTCGAACTTGCGCACTTCAAGCTGAACGTGGTCTTCTTCTGACTCACCGACGTAGGGTGGATTGGAAACGACAAAATCAAATCCGGCGAGAGGCAGGCTGGCAGATGACTGCGCGGAGGCAGATGGCTCCAGCCGCAGTTCGGACAGTATTTCGAACAAAAGATCGGCCCGGTGGAAGTGAATGCGCGAGCTGAGGTCGTGGCGCGCTGCATTGGCCTGCGCGACTTCGAGCGCCTCGGCTGAGATGTCGGTGGCATGAATCTCTGCTGAAGGCAGCTGACTGGCCAGCGCCAGTGCAATCGCTCCCGATCCGGTGCCGACATCTGCGATCCGCAGATTGTGTAGAGCGGGCGCCCGTTGATCTTGTTTTTGCCTCGACCCATCCGCCGTCACAAGATCCAGCACCGTCTCCACCACATGCTCGGTCTCCGGGCGCGGAATCAGCACCGCGGGCGACACGATCAAGTCCATCCCCCAGAATTCCTGATGCCCCGTGATGTATTGCGCTGGAACGCCGGCCGTCCGCCGCGCGATGGCGTCGTCGTAGCGGGAAATTTCCACGGCCGTCAGCTCCCGCTCCGGATGCGCGTAGAGATACGCCCGGTCGCAATCGAGCGTGAACATGATGAGCAATTCGGCATTCATGCGCGGGGAAGGGACGTGTCCAACCGTCAGCCGCTCGGCTGCTGAATTTAGAGCCTGTCTTAGTTGCACGTACTCATTTCACCACGGAGACAGGGGGCACGGAGAAAAACAAATGCGAGAAAAATTGAAGTAGGGCAAAACTGCCTTAGCCCATCACTGCCCCGCGAACGACCAACGACGGCCGACCAACGACCGCCTCACACCACTCCCGCGGTTTCCTGCTTCAACTTTTCGGCCTGAAAGTGCGTGATCAGGGCGTCAATCAGCGGCTGGAGCTTCCCGTCCATCACCTGCTCGAGTTGATGAATCGTGAAGCCGATGCGATGGTCGGTGAGCCGGTTCTGCGGAAAATTGTAGGTGCGAATTTTCTCCGAGCGGTCGCCCGAGCCCACCATCTGCTTGCGCTCTTTGGCCAGCGCATCCTGCTGCTTTTGCATTTCGATTTCGTAGAGGCGCGAGCGCAACACGCGCATTCCTTTTTCGCGATTCTTGATCTGCGACTTCTCGTCCTGACAGCTCACCACTGTATTTGTTGGAATGTGCGTGATACGCACCGCAGAGTAGGTCGTATTCACCGACTGCCCGCCCGGCCCCGACGAACAGAACGTATCAATGCGCAGGTCTTTCGCTTCGATCTTTACGTCGACATCTTCGGCTTCGGGCAGCACGGCCACAGTGATTGCCGAAGTATGCACGCGTCCCTGCTGTTCGGTCGCGGGCACGCGCTGCACACGGTGCACGCCGCTTTCGTACTTCAGCCGCGAGAACACGCGTTCGCCTTCGATCAGTGCGATCACTTCTTTCAGCCCGCCAATTCCCGACTCCGACGTGGAGAGCACTTCCACCTTCCACTTCTGAGTTTCGGCGTAGCGGTTATACATGCGGAAGACTTCCGCCACGAAAAGCGTCGCCTCATCGCCGCCCGTGCCGGCGCGAATTTCGAGGATGACGTTTTTCTCGTCATTCGGATCCTTGGGCAGCAACAGAACCTTCAACTCTTCTTCCACGCCGCCTACACGGGCTTCCAGCTTGGCCAATTCTTCCTCGGCGTAGGCGCGCATGTCCGGATCCTTTTCGTCGAGGAGCATGGCTTTGCTTTCGGCGATTCCTTTGGTCAGATCTTTGTATTCGCGATATCTCTCGACCACGGTAGCAATTTCAGCATGGGCCTTCGCGGTCTTCTGGAATCTGGCAGAGTCGTTCGTGATATCCGGCGAGGCGAGGGCGTTGGTCAGTTCGTCATAGCGCGCTTCGATTTGGTCAAGTCGTTCGAACATTAGTCGTTGGTCGCTAGTCGTTGGTCGTTAGGCCGCCGCTGGGCGGAATCTGTTAATAAGGGCATTCAGGCCTCGGCCAATGCCATTGCCAAAGGCAACAAGTTCGTCTGCCTTTTCCTCCGACAAGTATTGTAGCCGCTTGGCTATCAGTAGTTGGGTCTGGAGTTCCAATAGAGATCCCCTGGCGTGAAAAAGGAAACGTACAAACTCAGGATCGGAGCGATGTCCCTTGCCCTCGGCTATGTTGCTTGGCACCGAAACCGCGGCGCGCCGCATCTGCGACGTCAGGCCGTACAATTCGTGCTTTGGAAAGTCAATCGTCACTCTATAGATTTCCTCAGTAAGATTCATCGCTTCCTGCCAGACCCGCAGGTCGTGAAACGTTGAGTTCGGCATCGCGTACCACCTCCGGCGACAGGTTAACCGGCCGAACTTGGCAGGCCTATGACGAACGACCAGTAAATCTGTGACGTTGAGGATTAAGCATGGGAATTGTCGCCGGACGCGTTGCGTACCCCCAGCGACCAACGACGAACGACCAACGACCGCTAGGCGATCACTAACTCTCCGCCGTGCTGTTTCTCCAGCACCATGGCTTCGTCGAGCGCCACGATCGCGCACTCCACTTCGCGGTCGTCCGGGGGCTTCGTAGTAATCCGCTGCAGCCACAGGCCGGGGGCCGTCATCAGCGCAAACAGAGAGCCGCGATGCTTCGCCGCGAAGCGAATGATCTCGTAGGAGACTCCCGCAATTACCGGCAGCAGGGCAATACGAATCCCGAACCGCGCCCAAAAAGTCTGGACGGGAATTGCCATATAGACAAACATCGAGAGGATCATCACGGTCATCAGGAAACTTGTGCCACAGCGCGGATGATACGTCGAATATTTCTGCACGGCCGCCGTCTGCAGCGGGTCGCCGTTCTCAAAGGCAAACACCGTTTTGTGTTCCGCTCCGTGATATTCGTACACGCGCCGGATGTCCTTCCACAGCGAAACGCCCCACACGAACAGCAGGAACATCGCAATCCGGATCAGCCCGTCCACCAGGTTGAATACAAATTGCCGACCGAAGACCGGGTTCACGCGCTTCAGTTCGGTGGTCGCGAGCAGGGGAAGGTACTTGTACATGAAAATGAAAAAGGCGACCGAGAAGGCCATATTCAGGCCCGCCATCCAACCGCTGATTTCGATCTTCTTCCCCGGCGCGCCGTCCTTATCGCTTACCGGGATCTCTTCCAGCACCGCATTGGCCGAAAACTTCAGGGCCCGGAAGCCGAGCTTCATGGCGTGGCCCAGCGTGATAACGCCGCGCACTACCGGCCAGCCCATCCATTTATGCTGCTCTGAAGGACGCTCCAACGGCTCGCTGTGGGTCACAATCTCACCCGACGGCTTGCGCACGGCGATACCCCAGGCATGCGGGGAGCGCATCATCACGCCTTCCAGCACTGCCTGCCCTCCGACGAGCGTTTCCTCACCGCTCTCCAGAGCCGGCAGCAGTTGCACCGCTGCCAGAAACCGCAAAATGAGTCGCCAACGTAGCATGTCGATTAGATGATCCTTCGGGGAAGGAAGACTCCTCCTTATAGGTTACCACGGAGCCTGCGGATTTCCTGCCGCAAATCACGGCGGTTCCCGGCCTCGTTTCCGGTCGAACAGCAGGCGATTCCAGCGCCCGGCGCCGCCGTAGAATCCTAGTCAGCATGCTGCGTTTTGCCCAGACCGCCGATCTAATTGCTGCCACAAGCAGCAAACTGGCGAAGGTTAAGCTCGTGGCCGACTACTTTCGCTCCCTGACCTCCGAACAGGCGGCGCTTGCGGCGATTTTCCTTTCTGGGCGCCCATTTGCCGCTTACGAGCAAGCTACCTTGCAGGTCGGCGGATCGCTCCTCTGGCGAGTGATCGCGGAGCTTTCCGGTAAGTCGGAGCGCGATCTCAGCGAACTGTATCGCCGCCACGGCGATGCCGGCGCCGTGGCTGCCGATGCGCTTCCGTCAAAACCGCAAGCGGACCTCTCCTTAGCTGACGTTCAACACGCCTTCCGTGAAATCGGCGGCGCTCGCGGTCCTGCACCAAAGGCCCACATTTTACGGCAACTTCTCGAACGCGCTACACCGCTTGAAGCCAAGTACATCGTCAAAATCATCACCGGCGACCTCCGCGTCGGCCTCAAAGAAAGCCTGGTCGAAGAAGCCATTGGCCAAGCTTTTGAACAGCCCGCCGCTCAGGTCCAACGGGCCAATATGCTGCTGGGCGACATCGGCGATACTCTGCGCCTGGCCGCGGCTGGAAAGCTCGCCGAAGCGCGCCTCCGTCTTTTTCATCCCATGGATTTCATGCTGGCGAGCCCGGTTGATTCCGCCGAAGAGGCCTTGAGTTATTTCGAGGACGCAAAGATTGAAGATAAGTACGATGGCATTCGCGCTCATGCACATGTCGGCCGGGGGGAAGTCCGTCTTTTTTCACGCACCCGCGACGAAATCACCGAATCGTTCCCCGAGCTTGTGCCGGTTCTGGGGAGCCTGCCCTGCGATGCGATTTTCGACGGCGAAATTGTAGCGTGGTCGTCTCAGCAGAAGCCGGGTGGTGGCATGAGTACGTCCGCTCTCGGATCCGAGCGCGCAACGGCAGAACTACCGTCAGCCGAGCAAACCTCATCCACTGGCCGCGCCCTTCCATTCAGCGCGCTTCAGCGACGTCTCGGTCGAAAAAAAGTCAGTGACAAACTGGTACGCGAGATTCCGGTCGCCTACCTTATTTTCGATTTGCTGTTTGCCAATGGACAACTCTTGCTGGAGCGTCCGCTGCGCGAACGCGCCGAGATTCTCAATCAATTACTTGCACTGCCGCGTAGGGAACTGCTGCCTCCGTCTTCGGGGCAGGCAACCATGATTTTCGCAGAGGCCGACAAAACGGCTCCGGGCCACATATTACGCGCACCCACGGCAAGCGCTTCCTCGACCGAAGATCTGGAACGACTTTTCATCGCCGCCCGCGATCGCGGCAATGAGGGCCTCATGATCAAGGATCGCAATTCGCTCTACACACCTGGCCGCAGAGGCAAGTCGTGGCTCAAGATGAAACGCGAACTCGCCACCCTCGACGTCGTTGTGACCGCGGTGGAATACGGACATGGCAAGCGAATCGGCGTGCTCAGCGATTACACGTTTGCGGTCTGGGACGAAGACCGCCTGGTGAATATTGGCAAAGCCTATTCCGGCCTTACCGACGCTGAGATCGCAGAGATGACGAAGTGGTTCCTGAACCACAAAATTAGAGAACAAGGATTGCGGTTGGAAGTAGAACCGAAGATCGTCATCGAAGTTGCCTTCAACAACATGATGCGCTCCACGCGCCATGAGAGCGGCTATGCATTACGTTTCCCGCGCATTGTTCGCCTCCGCCTCGATAAACCCGCCGAAGATGCCGACACCATCCAAACTGTCCACGAAATCTTCAACCGGCAGCACGGCGCCTAGCGGGCTTTTCTCGCTTCTCCCGGAACTGAAGATTTCCCCCACGTCGCCGATAGAACTCCCGACAGACATCTACTGGCCCTGTGTGTTCACGAAAGCTGTCCGGGAGGCGACAATGCCGTTGGTAACGTGGGACATGTCCTATAGCGTGAGAGTCGCAAAGTGCGACGAGGATCACAAAAAGCTGTTTGCACTGATCAACAGCCTGCACGAAGCTATGATGACGGGGAAGGGCGCCCAGGTAATTCAGAAGGTCGTTAAGGAATTAGTTGACTATACACAATTTCATTTCTCGGCAGAGGAAAAGCTGCTCGAACAGGCACACTATCCCGCATTCGGTCCACATCGCGCCCAGCATCGTGTGTTCGTGAAAAAAGTGGAACAATTTCAGCAGGATCTCAAGGCAACCACAACCGGTCAGGCCATCGCTGTGGTGACTTTTCTCAAAGACTGGCTGACCACGCACATCATGCAAACCGACCGGCAATATTCGGCGCACATGAATGCAAAAGGTATCTTTTAGGAGAGCGCTGCTTGGCGCGCTACTGCCGGTGGCCACCGTGTTCCGGCTGAGTACGCCTGTCGGAATCGTATTCCTCTTCGACTGGGATCACGCAGGCGTGCGCCGTCTCGCACACCTCGTGCTCAAGCTGAATTGTCGTATGGTGAATCCCGAAGCCCTGGCCCAACTTCTCGTTGATCGCGCGCAGGATCGCATCGCTCTCCGAGGTTGCCATGTCCGCGATCTTCACGTGCGCGGAAAGCGCGTGGTTCTCCGATCCGATGCTCCACACATGCAGATCGTGCACGTCAGCGACACCCGTAATCGCGCGCACCGCCGCTTCCACCTGATCCAGGCTCATGCCGCGCGGGGTGCCCTCCAGCAGAATGTTCAGCGTCTCGCGCACGATGCCGAAGCTCGACCACAAGATCAGGGCGCCAATCCCGAATGAAAGCGCTGGATCAATCCAGTACTGCCCGGTTCCGAGAATTGCCCAGCCGCCAACAATCACCGCCGCGGTCGAAACCGTGTCGCCCACTTCGTGCAGCAATGCACTGCGCACATTGACATCGCGCCCTGAGCGCCATAGCAGCAGAGCAATGGCACCGTTCATCGCCACGCCGGCCGCTGCTACCCAGATCATCAGCCCAGCGGCAACCGGCTCGGGATGCCGCAGCCGGCGAAATGCCTCGTAGAAAATGAAGCACGCCACAGCCACCAGGGACAGCGAATTCACCAGCGCCGCCAGCACTCCGGCCCGGCGATAGCCATAGGTCTTGGTGACGCTCGGAGGGCGCGATTCCAGATAGACGGCGACCAGCGACAAGAGCAGCGCCAGAAAATCCGAGAGATTGTGCCCCGCTTCCGACAGCAGAGCCAGGGAATGCGCACGGATACCGGCTACAACCAGCAGCGCAATATAGATCGCCGTGACGCCCAGCGAAATGCGCAACACGCGCCCCGTGGCATGCGAATGGCCGTGACCATGCTGTCCATGATGAGCATGATCATGGGAATGACCGTGAGCGCCGTGCGCGTGCATCCTTTAAGGATACGGACCACGCCCACGTCCGGCAAGGTACCGATGTGTCAAGGCGCGTAGGGAAAGCCGCCCCCGGCTGTCCAGGCGGAGCGAAGCTCCGCAGCCAGTGTGGGGACTGACATTTGTCCCGTTGCTGCGCGCAGCCCGGCCCGTGTGGCGCGGACCTGCCCTGAACCTAGCCGAAGGGGCCCCGCCCGCGTTATCCTTAAGCCCGCCCTCGGAGGATGGCCATGAAACGAATGCACACCGCGTTAGCCCTGCTCGTACTCGCCGCGTCGGCAACCGCCCAGGTCAAAAACCCAGTCGCGACCGCCCTCAAAGACACACTGCCCGGCCGCCAGAAAAACACCGTGGCCGCCGTCGAGGCCATGCCTGCCGACAAATTCAGCTACAAGCCCTCTGCCGACCAGATGACATTCGGCCACCTGGTCGCGCACATGATCGAATCGAATAATGCGTTCTGCAGTGGAGCCGCCGCCGTTCCCGCACCCAAGGTGGAGGAGGCCAAGGAAACAGACGCCAAGGACAAGTTGGTCGCTGCACTTAAAGCGTCATTCGATTTCTGCGGCGACGCGCTCGGGAAAATGGACGACTCAAAACTGGGCGAGATGACGGAGGGCCACGGCCAACAATTGTCTCGTGCCCGACTCGCCCTGATCCTCGCCGGAAGCTGGGCCGACCACTACGCCGAAGCCGCCATGTATCTGCGTCTGAATGGCATATTGCCGCCTACGGCGAAGAAGTAATCTCGTGTGGGGCGGACATTCCTGTCCGCCCTTCATCCGCGCGCGACTATCCGTTCTAAGTCCTCTTCCCCAATCACACTGACTCCCAACTCGCGAGCCTTGTCCAGCTTCGACCCCGCATCCGCACCGGCCACGACATAATCCGTCTTCTTGCTGACTGAGCCCGACACGCGGCCGCCAGCATCCTCGATCATTTTCTTCGCCTCGTCGCGCGTGTGGCGCGCGAGCGTTCCTGTAAGCACAAATGTCTTCCCTGCCAGCTTCGTGCCCTTTTCTTTCTTTTGTCCAGTGAACATCAGCCCCGCATTCCGCAGATCGCCGACCAGTTTGCGATTGTGCTCGTCGCCGAAGAACTCCACGATGCTCTCGGCAATTCGCGGGCCAACCTCGTTCACTTCTTCCAGTTCCTCGGCGCTCGCCTTCATGATCGCGTCGAGCGAGCCGAAGTGCTCGGCCAGAAACTGCGCCGTGCGCTCGCCCACAAACCGAATCCCCAGCCCATAAATCACGCGCTCCAGGGGCAGCTTCTTCGACGCTTCGATCTCGCCCAGGACGTTCTCCGCCGACTTATCGCCCATCCGGTCGAGGGTGAGCAGATCGTCTTTCGTCAGCCGATACAGATCGGCAACGTTCTTCACCATGCCACGTTCCGTCAGTTGATTCACCAGCGCCTCGCCCAGGCCGTCAATATTCATCACATGGCGGGAGGCAAAGTGCAGAATCGTTCCCTGCAACTTTGCGGGACAATTCGCATTCACGCAGCGATGATCCGCCTCGCCCTCCGTCCGCACTACATTCCCGCCGCATACCGGACAATGCTCCGGCATGTGGAACTTCTTGTGCCCACGCGGATGCTCCGCATCCTCGACTACCTTCACAACTTTGGGAATCACATCGCCGCCGCGCTCGACTTCGACCCAGTCGCCGATCTTTACGCCTAGCTCGTCGACGAAGTCCATGTTGTGCAGCGTGGCGCGCGATACGGTCGTGCCGCCGATCGGAACAGGCTTCAGCCATGCGACGGGCGTAAGCTTGCCCGTGCGGCCAACCTGCGGCACGATGTCTTCGACCTTCGTCACTGCGCCGCGTGCCGCATACTTATAAGCAATCGCCCATCGCGGAGCCTTGCCCGTAAACCCCAACTCCTCCTGCAGCGCCGTCCGGTCCACCTTTACCACGATGCCGTCGATCTCGTAGGGCAGCGATTCGCGCTTCCCTTCCCAGCTTTGAATGAATTTCCACACTTCATCCAGCCTCTTGGCCAGCTTGCGATTGGGATTCACCTTGAACCCGGCCGCCTCGAGCGCGTCCATGGCCTTCGATTGCCGGTCAAAATATGTGCGCCCATCCTTCAGCAGCATGTAGGCGAAATAGTCCATCCGGCGTTGCGCAGTGATCGACGGCTCCAACTGCCGCACGGTCCCAGCCGTAAAGTTTCGGGGATTAGCAAACGTGGCAAGTCCCTGCCGCTCGCGCTCCTCATTTAACTTGCGGAACGCGGCGATGGGCATCAGCATTTCGCCGCGCACCTCAAAATCAGCGGGAATGCCAGCTTTTTTCAATTTTTCCTTTGAGACGGACAATGGCACCGAGCGCACCGTACGCACGTTCAGCGTGACATCCTCTCCAATGCTACCGTCGCCGCGTGTTATGCCGCGCTCCAGTTGCCCGCCGCTATACACGAGCGCCAGCGACATGCCATCCAGCTTCAGCTCGCACATGTACTCGACGTCGCTACGGCCGCTCAGTTCGTGCACGCGCCGCTCCCAATCGCGCAGTTCCTCTTCGCTATAAGCGTTGTCGAGCGAGAGCATAGGAGAGGAATGCTTCGCCTTCACAAAACCCTCGCGCGGCTTGCCTCCCACGCGCTGCGTAGGCGAGTCCGCCGTGATGAACTGAGGATGCTCCGCCTCCAGCCGTTTCAGTTCGTTCATCAGCGCGTCAAATTCGGCGTCAGTGATTTCGGGGGCGTCCAGCACGTAGTAGCGATATTCGTGGTGCCGGATTCTTTCGCGAAGGGATTCGATCTTCTTCTCGATGGCGGGACTCGACATGACTGGGAAATTATAGTGCGGTTGTAACTGACAACAGGAACTGAGAACTGCTTACGGCCTCTTCGCCTTCCGGATCCGCACGCCTACGGCCGCCGCGCGCCCCACGCTCGACGGCGGTTTCCGGCCGCCTTCCAGCAATTCTTTAAGAACCGTGGCATTGTTGCGCTCTTCATTGCGCGACGCGTAGAGCAGCGTGACCTTTTTTTTGCCTCCTGCCAGCTCATACAGCTTGTCAACCGCAGCCGTCGCCTTCGGACTCGCCAGTTCCCTCAAATATCGCCTGCGAAACTGCGGCCAGGCCTCCGGATTACTATGGAACCACTGCCGCAACTGATTCGACGGCGCCAGATCGCGCAGCCAGTGTTTCACCGCCGCCGCTTCTTTGGTCAGCCCACGCGGCCACAGGCGATCCACCAGCACGCGCACCCCATCGGCTGCGGCAGGTGGTTGATACACGCGTTTGAGCGTCACGTTCATCTCGCCCGTATTATCCTACGTATGAGTGCTCGCGTGCGAACGCTATCGATATGATGC
The DNA here is from genome assembly GCA_049288625.1 of Terriglobales bacterium. Taxonomy (GTDB): domain Bacteria; phylum Acidobacteriota; class Terriglobia; order Terriglobales; family Acidobacteriaceae; genus Acidiflorens. The sequence continues at coordinate 512,631 of JBAQIB010000038.1, forward strand.
GAATTGTTAGTGGCTTGTCTCCGTGCCTCCGTGTCTCCGTGGCCATGGCGGCCTTGACCGTGCTCATCCTTTCTGCCTGCGATGTTGAGCGTCGCAAGTCCGACGCCGAACTGGGCCTGAACCCGCAACAAGTTGCCGGACGCAAGCTCTACGACAACTACTGCGACCGCTGCCACGAACCCTACTCCTCGCGCGGCAAGAAAGGGCCGAGCATGAAGGGCGTCTTCAAACGCCAGTATCTCGAACTCAGCGGCCTTCCCGCCAACGACGAGCGCTTGGCGGACATCATCAAGAATGGCCGCGCCAAGATGGAAGGCTTCGGGCAGGTCATGAGCGATCAGCAAGTCAAAGACCTGATTGCTTACATGCACACGCTGTAGCTGTAGAAGATGCGGCAACCGCGTCACGTGGGATCAGCCGCCGGCTGTCTAGCGGAGTTCCGGAGTGTCGATCCTCGCCATTTGACCGCCTATGGGATAATCGCCGTGAATGCCCGCCAAAGCGAAATCTGCGCTCTTTCAGAAGCTCCCCTCGACCGACGAACTCCTCCAGCATCCTGACCTCCGCTCGCTGGCGGAACGTGATGGCCACGCGGCTCTCGTCGACGCTATCCGCGCTGTCCTCGCCCGCCTGCGTGAGGAAATCGCCAATGATCGACTCGACGAAAAGTCTCTCGACCTGGCCCTAGCCGGACTGCCCGGCGCGGTCGAGCGCCAACTCCGACAGTCGCTCAGCTATTCGTTGCGTGCTGTCATCAATGCGACTGGCGTTATCCTCCACACCAACCTTGGACGCGCCCCGCTCGCCGCCGGAGCTTTCGATCACATTCGCCAGACCGCAGTCGCCTACTCGAATCTCGAATTCGATCTCGAAACTGGCGAGCGCGGCAAACGCGATATCCACGTGGATCGCCTGTTTCAAAAATTGTTCGGAGAATACCCGGGGACAGGAGCCGCTGGCGAACTGCGCTCGCCCGGACAGCCAACCACCCCAGCCGGCGAAAACCGCGCCGTCTGGGGCCCCCGGCCGGGGGCGGCTGTCCCTACGTGGTCTACGATCGCGGTCAACAACAACGCCGCCGCCGTCCTGCTCGCCCTTAACTCGCTCGCCGAAGGCGGAGAAGTCATCGTCTCGCGCGGCGAACTCGTCGAGATCGGTGGTTCCTTCCGCATTCCCGACGTGATGTCGAAGTCCCAGGCCACGCTGCGCGAGGTCGGCACCACCAATCGCACGCGGGTGGCCGACTACGAGCGCGCCATCACCGAGCGCACCCGCCTGCTCCTCCGTGTGCATCGCTCGAACTTTGCCATCACCGGATTCACCGAGCAACCCAGTCTTAGCGAGCTAGCCACGCTCGCCCGTCGCCGCAACCTTCCACTCATGGAAGACCTGGGTAGCGGCGCATTGATTGATCTTCGCTCCTTCGGCATCAGCGGCGAGGCCGGAGTCCTCGACAGCCTCCGCGCCGGTGTTGACCTCGTCACATATAGCGGTGACAAGCTGCTGGGCGGCCCGCAAGCTGGCCTCATCACCGGGCGCGCCGACCTGGTCGCTCGTCTCCGCTCGAACTCGCTCTTCCGCGCGCTTCGCGTCGATAAACTCACCTATGCGGCGCTCGAAGCGACGCTTCTTGCCTACGTCAAAGGTGACCACGATGCCGTGCCCATACTGCACATGATGCGGCTTTCGAAAGATGAAATCGCCGGGCGCGCCGAAGCCCTCGCCGCGCGGATCGATTCGCCAACCGCTGGCGAAGCCCACCAGCGCGGCTTACCGCCAGGCTCATCCTTGCAGATCGAACTCTGCGACGGCGAATCCGTCATCGGAGGCGGCGCGGCGCCCACCGCCGTTCTCCCCACCCGCCTGATTGCCCTGACCCATCGTGACCTGAACGCCGACGACCTTTGCCGCCGCCTCCGCCAATCCGATCCGCCCATCATTGCCCGCGTCGAAGAGGCCCGCGTCCTGCTCGATCTGCGCACGGTTTTCCCCTATCAGGACTCGGTGATCGCCGATTTTCTGGATTCGGTAGCGTGAAATCCCTCCCACAGCGCCTATTGCGCAAAATTCATCACAAACTCTTGTGACGCAAATCACAGACCCGATATGTATACCGCGCCATAGTAGCGGCGCGCCAGAAAGACGGTACGATATGTCGGCCCTCCCCCTTTTGCTTTGCCTGCTGGTCGCCTCCTACGCGGTTCTTGGACTCATTGTCCTGCGCCAAGCTTCCAAACCAACTTGCCGTGTCTGCCTGTTTCGGCATCTGTGCCCAAGCCGCCTGAGCGGACGGTCCCAGCTCATGGAAATACCCGTCTGCCTGAGGAGCAACTGCCCTGAGCCTGCTCCCGCCACCGACCGCTAGAGATTGCCAACTCGCCAGTCCCCGTTGACAATATCCCGATGATCCTCGGTACCGGTGTCGATATCGCTGAAGTTCCACGCATTCGCGCATCCATCGAGCGCCACGGCGAGCGCTTCCTGCGCCGCATTTTCACGGAAGGAGAAATTCGTTATTGCGAGTCAAAGGCGCGCCGCTTTGAAAGCTACGCCGCCCGCTTCGCCGCCAAGGAAGCCGGCATGAAGGCCCTGGGTACCGGCTGGAGCCGCGGTGTTCGGTGGCGCGATATCGAAGTCGTCCGCCCCAGGGGGCAACGTCCGACCTTGCAATTCCACGGCCAAGCCGGAGAGATCGCGATCAGGCTCGGAACCCGGAATATCGCGCTCTCCCTTACCCACACTGCCGACGAGGCTCTCGCCCACGTGATCCTCGAAAACTGAGCCGGGTATTACACTGCCGCGAGCCACATCGATGGTCTTAGTGCTGTTCTGGCAGCGTGTACTCAAAATCGTAGAAGTGTTTGGCTTCTTCGATTCTGATCGTCATCGAGCCAGCGATCCCCGCCAGTGCCCCGGTTCCCGAGTCAGGAACGACAGTGACGCTCATTTGCGGCGTATTGTGCGTCATGGTCCCGCTATGTTGCAGCACAAAAGTCCCCTTTCGGCCTGCAAGCATCGCCTTCACGCGCTCCATCGCCACATAGCCTCCCGAGCCCTTTACCTCGCCCCTCGAGGCCAGCATCTCTCCGGTGCTCGTTCCTTCAATATCGCCGTGAAACTCCTTGTCAATCGAAAGCCGCTCCAGGTTAGCTGTTTCGGCTTCTTTGTTGTCCGGCTTTTGCGGAGTGACCTTCACCTCAAATGTCCCGCGAGCATGCTGGGGCATCGTTGTCTCCTTCCCCGGTGAACTTTGCTGGGCAGCGCCGGGAGTCTGCGGTCGGTTTTGCGCATGGCTTACGCCGCCGAAACTCAGGATCACACAAAGAGAAAAAACCAAGTGCTGCATCTTATTGGCCAGCGTCCTGTACACCATACCTCACCTCCGGATATACGCGACTAAATAGAACCCACACTGCGCCGATCACCACAAAAACCAGATAGCTTCCCTCCGGCCCGACCGAGCCTCCGGTTAACCAAACCGGGCCGTGAAGCGAAGAATTCAGCAAATGTCCAGGCACCACGTTACCGCTGTCGGGCACCGAGTAGAGGTAGCTCTCTCCCCAGTCCCACGCCATGTGGAAGCCAATGGCCCACCACAGAGTTCCAGTGCGACGCAGCGTGAGACAGAAGAAAAATCCGATCGCGACCACGGCCACCAGGCCAATCCTCTCTTCTCCCGGATTAGCGCCGTGAATCACGCCAAAGAGAACCGACAGCATGGCCGCCGCTGGCCAGAAGTTTATGCTCTTTGCCAGAGCCCACTGCGAGTAGCCGCGCATGAGAAAGTCTTCAAACAATGCAGCGACCAGGAAGAACGCCGCATAAAACAGACCGAACTTGAAAACACGCGTCCCATGCAGTTGAACCGACCCAAATGAGAAACCCCCTGCCCCCCGCAACGCGAGCATCAGAACCGTAAGCGAACCGATGCCCCAGAGCCCGCCAATCCAGAAATTGCGTCCCAGAGCGCCCCTCGCCGGCAACCCAAAATCTCCCAAAGAGCGGCCTTCGATGCGGGCCATGACAAAAGCAGGCAGGATTACGGCCAGCATCATCCGCACTTCAGCGGCCATGCTCCACCACAAGGAATCGGAATCTCCGCGCAGACCATACAAAACAGAGTTAAGCAGCGCCAGCGTTACAAGGCCCATGCCGATGTAAATCAGCCAGCGCGCAGCGGGATAAAGTCCCTCTGGCCCTTCGAAGATTTCCAGCAGTGGAGCAAGCGCCGACTCGCGCCGAGCGCGCACAAACGCGGGCGTGGAAGGCGGCGTGGACGAAGAATCTGGGGAAGGTGACTCCTCTGTTTCTTGCCCGCTGGGGAGGGGATTGCTATCCATCATGGTCACCGACATGGTAAAACACTCGGTCTGCCCTTGATACGCCGATTTCTCGCTCCCGGCTCGATCGGTTCGCCGCAGTTCATTGCGGCGACGCTCCTGCTCGTCTATTTGCTCCAGTGCGCATGGCTCATTCACGTTGAAACCGTGCACGGATCGCTTCCCGATTCCAATCACGACCTTTGCATTTATCACGGGCTTGAACAGTGGAAGGGCGGGGCAATCGCAGGCACACCGGAAACTCTACGCGCGGAGTCCGTCACAGGCACCCCGTCTTCCGGGCACGGCGGCCACCTGCGCGTACGCGATGGCTATGACCGGGACCACTCCCCGCTCTACTACCTGACCTGCGCCGCGCCCTTCGTCGTGAAACCACCCGCGTTGCGCACCGAGTCACCGCTCGGGCAACTCTGGGCCACGGCGCCGTATCTGTTTTTCGGCGTCATGCTGGGAGGATCGCTCTGGTATGTCTCGCGCCGTCTTTACGGCAATGCGGGAGGATACATTGCGCTGACACTCTATTGTTTTTCGCCGGGATTGATCGTGGGCGTCGCCGGAGCGCCGAACCTTGGCGAGATGGGCGGCGTGTGGGGCACGTTTGGCACGGTGTTCACCGCGATCGCGGTGGCCCACACGCTTTATGCTCCCCGCGAAGTGATTTTGTGGAATTACCGCCGGATTCTGCTTCTCGGATTGTCGTTCGCGCTGGTGGTGGGGAATCAGTTCTCGCTGGCGCTGATGTTGCCGGTGGGATTGCTGCTCATGTTCTGGGTAGCGCCGGTGCGGCCACGGGCTGTGATTGTTATTTGGTTTGCCGCCGTCGCGGTCGGAGCAGTACTGCTCTTTGCCTCTTACTTCTTTCGGCCTGCCCTTTTGTGGCAAGGAATTTTGCACGCGCGCTGGATCGACATCGAGCCGGCGGCCTTCGCGATGTCCGCCTCTTACTCGCGGACGGTGCGAATGCTCGCCGCCAGCAGCCCGGCGTTGATGTTGGCACTGCCGGTCACAGTGATCACATACTTCGCCTGGGGGCGCACTCGGTATTTCGGCAACACTGCGCCGCTCGCCATTGCCGCGCTCTTGTTCATCCTGGCCGTTGCCTCGCCCGATTTCCCGGGTCAGGGATTCCACCTCGTTCTGCTGGTTTTTCTATTTGTTTTCGTCGCCGGTGTGTTCGCCGATCTGCTGGAGACGCGGTACAGCTTGCTCGTAACCGCCGGAGTGTTCGGGCTTTTGAGCGCAGCCTCGCTGCGGAACCTGCTGCAGCTCATCTTTCTGCGGTAGACAACTATTACCCTTGCCGTTACCTGATTTTGGGTGGCGCAGCGCTTCACCGGTGCGGTTAAGAACCTGATCGATTGAGGCTTCAGCCGCTGAGGTGATTCGAACACCGGGGCTCCATCTGCCGCCAGTCCGTGCAGGTTAAAATATCGCACAACAACAAAACGCGACTTATATGTGTGAGGCTTCAGGATGACTTCCGAACAATCTGCGCCTACCAAAACCATCTACGTCACGCGCACTGGTTTGCCGCTCACCTTCCACTTCGACTGGCCCTTCCGCCATTCCACGTCCGGCGCCGACTTTGACGTGTTGCACACCGAAATCACGCTGGAAAACTCGGGCGACCTGCGCGCGCTGGTTGCCGTCAATCTTTCGGCGACACTGCGCGAGGTTCTGCCGTCGCTCGAACCGAAAGATACCGAGGCGCCGGTCATCAACGCCCTGCGCAAGGACGTGGATCGAAAACAGATTGAGTTTCTGAAATCGGCCAAGCTGGTGCCGCTGCATTTTTCCAGCCGCCATTACGACTTCAAACGCAAAGAGTGGGCATTCGGCAAGGCTACGGACGAGGAAATTGCACGCCTGGTCGAGCGCAAAGTGTTCTGGCAAACGAAGCTTGTCGGCGGGGACGTGTGGCTGGGCGACGCGACCGAAGCGCTTTACCTCGAAACCACAACCGACCATGTTGCCGAAGTCGCGGCAAGCATGGCGCAGCGTGGTCTCTTTACATTGGCACGGCGTTATGCGACCGCACTGCCTGCGCTGATGAACCAGCAAGACCGCTTTGAGCAAGAAATGGCACAAGCCCTTCACCAGTTAGAAGAAAAGCACGCATTCGAGCGCGGGTGATTTCGTACGGCTCTGCAAGCTTCGCTAGCTCGCTCTACTTTTGATCCAGATCGGCGTGCCCACGAACCCAAACACCTTCCGAATCTGGTTCTCGATAAAGCGCTCGTAGGAAAAGTGCAGCTTCACCGTGCGGTCGGTGAAGAGCACGAACGTTGGCGGGGCCACGGACGTCTGGGTCATGTAGTAAATCTTGACGCGCTTGCTTATCGGCACCGTGGCGCGGCCGAAATCGACTGTCTTCAGAAACCGGTTCATCTCGCCGGTCGTGATGCGCTTGCGTCGCTCCACAGCCACCTCTTCAATCAGCGGAAGAATCTTGTCCGTCCCCTTGCCGTTAAGCGCCGAGATAAATACCACCGGCGCGTACGCCAGAAACTTGAGCCCGTAGCGCAGCCGCTCCTCATAGAGTTTGCGATCCTGCGGACGCTTCGCATCCTGAATGCGCGCTGTCTTCGACTGACTGATGGCGCGTTTTTCGCCACTCGCGACCAGATCCCACTTGTTCACCACAATGATGACCGAGCGCCCGCTCTCATGGGCGTAGCCTGCGATGTTCGCGTCGAGTCCGCTGGCGCCTTCGGTGGCATCCACCAAGAAGAGCACGATGTCGGCGCCTTCGATGTTCTTGCGCGCCATGACCACAGAAAGCTTTTCCGCCATCAGCTCGGTCTTGCCTTTGCGGCGGATGCCCGCCGTATCAATAAACCGAATCCTGCGGCCGTTGTACTCGATGACTTCGTCAATGGAATCGCGCGTAGTGCCGGCAATGGGCGAGACGATGGCGCGGTCGGCTCCCGTAAGCTGATTCAAAAGCGTGGATTTGCCAACATTGGGATGGCCGATGATCGCGACTTTGATTTCGTGCGGAGGAAGGTCGTCGGTCGTTGGCTGTTCGTCGTTTGCTGTCGGTCGTTGGTCGTTCGTCGTTGGTCGTTCGCCGCTCCCATGCGCGTCTTGTTCTGTGCTTTCCTCCGTGTCCTTTATGCCCTTTGTGGTTAAAGGGTTTTCGTCGCTCTTCTCAATCGCCGGCAGCAAGGGAAGCACGGCATCCAACAGATCGTCGATCCCGCGCCCGTGCTCGGCCGAGATCCCAAACACGTTCCGAATTCCCAACTCGTGAAATTCCCCAACCAGCGATTCCTGCTTGTCGCTGTCGACCTTGTTCACCGCCAGAAATAACGGCTTCCCCATGCGCTGCAGCAGTCGCACCAGCTCACGATCGGGCCCCGCCAGTTCGGTGCGGGCATCCACCACGACGATGACGCCGACCGCTTCCTTCAATGCAACCTTCGCCTGCCGAAAGATTTCTGACGGAATGAATTCCTTGTCCTCGGGAACAATGCCGCCGGTATCCACCACGCGAAACGAGTGACCAAGCCACTCGGCCTCGCCATAGAGTCGATCGCGAGTGATGCCCGGCTCGTCGCCAACAATGGCGCGGCGCGATCCCGTCAGTTTGTTGAACAGCGTCGACTTCCCGACGTTGGGACGACCCACGATGGCGAGAAGCGGTAGAACCGGCGAATTTGTGCTTGAAGGAGTTTGTTTCACTGAGAACCGAGAACTGAAAACCGCAAACTGTATTATAGAGACTCTGTGCCCTCTTCCTCTCATCCCGTATCGGCCGGCGCGGGGTTTTCGCTCTACCAGTTCTTTGCGCCCGGCGGCGTGCTCGCGAAAACGCATCCCGCCTACGAGTTCCGTCGAGGGCAATTGCAGATGGCGCAAGCCGTGGAAGAGGCACTTGAGGAGAAGCGCCATCTGATCGTCGAGGCCGGAACCGGTACCGGCAAGACGCTCGCTTATCTCCTGCCGGTCATTCGATCCGGCAAGCGCGTCATCATTTCGACCGGCACGAAGAACCTGCAGGAGCAGTTGTTCTTCAAGGATGTGCCGTTTCTGGAGCGCGCGCTGTTTGGTGAGGACCCTCAGCCGGACGGGCAAAATGCCCGGTCCCACACGCGCCTCTCCGTTTGCTACATGAAGGGCCGCAACAATTATCTTTGCCGCAAAAAGCTCTACGACCTAACCGATCAGCCCGTTCTCAGCGGCCTGGAAGAAATCGAACACTATCGCGCGATTGCGGCGTGGGAGAAGACAACGGGAACCGGGGATCGTTCCGAGCTCGCCGAATTGCCTGAGGCAAGCGCGCTTTGGCACAAACTCGACGCGCGCGCCGATACCTGCCTCGGCCAGAAATGCAAGGAGTGGGAGCGCTGCTTCATCACCGAGATGCGCCGCCGTGCCGCCGAAAGCGACATCATTATCGTCAACCATCACCTCTTTTTTGCCGACCTCGCCATAAAGCTTGAAGCTGATGGCGCCCCCGACGCCGGCGTGCTGCCGGATTGCGGCGCCGTTATTTTCGATGAAGCGCACGAACTCGAAGAAGTCGCGGGCAATTACTTCGGCATTTCGGTTAGCAACCTGCGTATGGAAGAACTGGCGCGCGATACCGAGCACCTGCTGCAACGCGAAAAGCAGTACACGCCGCAGATGTCGAGCGCGATTCAGTCGCTGCGCGAGCGCTCGCTGTTGTTCTTCTCGCTGTTGCCGGCGCACGAAGGCCGCGTCGCCTTCGACGCGCGCCGCGAATTTTTGGAAGAAAACGGCGATGAGTTTCTCGCGCTCAATCATGCCCTGACGCGGCTCTCGGCCGAGTTCGAACGCCTCCCACAAAAGCCAGACGAAGTTTTCACGCTCGCGCGCCGAGCGCAGCAGTTGCAGGTTCAACTCGGCTTCGTAATGGAAAACGAGGATCCGAACACGGTCTTCTGGATCGAGCGGCGAACTGGACGTGCAGGAGCGGGCGCGTCTGCACGGCGAAAACCAGCAGAGGTGAAGAGCTCGGGTGGCCGCAGCAACGTTTACCTGCAAGCCACGCCCATCGAGGTCGGCCCCATCTTGCGCGAATGCCTCTGGTCGAAACTCGAAACCGCCGTTCTCACTTCGGCCACCCTCGCCGTTGGCGGCAGCTTCGCTTACATCCGGCAGCGCCTCGGCCTTGACCACGCCCGCGAACTCATTGTCCCGTCGCACTTCGACTACGAGAGCCAGGCGATTCTTTACGTCCCGCCCGACCTGCCCGACCCGCGCACTCCGCAATTCGCGGCCGAGGCCACCGGTGTCATAAGCCGCTTACTGGAGATCACGCGCGGCCGCGCCTTCGTGCTCTTCACCAGCTACGCGCAAATGAACGATATCTACGAGCAACTTCTCGGCGTCATCAACTTCCCCATGCTCAAGCAGGGAGACGCGCCAAAATCCGCGCTGCTGGAGGAGTTTCGGCTCACCCCGAACGCAGTGCTGTTCGGAACCTCGTCGTTCTGGCAGGGTGTCGACGTGCAGGGCGAGCAACTGAGCTGCGTGATTATCGACCGGCTGCCTTTCGCGGTGCCGAGCGATCCGGTCGTGGCTGCGCGCGTGAAGGCCATTGACCATGCGGGCGGCAATGCCTTCAGCGATTACCAGGTGCCGAGCGCGGTCATCACGCTGAAACAAGGCTTTGGACGCCTCATTCGCTCGCTGCACGATCGCGGGTTACTGGCGCTGCTTGATAACCGGATTCTGAAAAAATCCTACGGGCGGGTATTCATAGAGAGCCTGCCGAACTACACTAGGACAACGGACATTCGAAAGGTGGAGGAATTTTTCGGAGCGGGCGGGGATTCCTAGCTCAGTGGAAAGGATTTGCCGGTAGGACGGGTGGACGCCCGTCCCTCCAGCGAGAACCTACTCTTCCACTACCGCTTCTTTTCCAACCAGCACCTTCAGGTGCGTAGTCACATCCTTGTGCAGTTTGATCGGCACAATGAATTCGCCGATGGTCTTCAGCGGTTCGTGCAGCTGAATCTTGCGGCGATCGATGTGGAAGCTCTTTTTCTCGAGTGCTTCGGCGATATCACCAGCCGTCACGGAGCCGAATAGCTGATCGTTCTCGCCCGACTTGCGTGTGAACGAAACTTCCAGCCCGTCAAATTGCTTCGACAGCTCCTCAGCCTCGGATTTCTCCTTCGCCGAGCGGCGCACGGCCGCAGCCTTCATCTGCTCGATGACCGCTTTATTGGCGGCGTTGGCCTCGATGGCAAGCTTCCTGGGCAAAAGAAAATTCCGCCCATATCCTTCGGCGACCTTCACCACCTCGCCGCGATTGCCCAGCTTGGCTACATCTTCCTTGAGAATGACTTCCATTGCAATTACTCCTTGAGATCGTCGTTAGTCGCTGGTCGTTGGTCGTTTGCAAAGCTTGGACCGGTCAATCGCCGCGCTCACCCGCTGAATCCGGTCGGGTAATGACGAACGACTAGAGACCAACGCCAAACGACGGTGTTTCGAACCTACTGCGCCCGCCCTGCAAAAGGCAGCAACGCGATATTGCGAGCCTGCTTGATCGCCCTCGATAGACGGCGCTGGTGCGGCGTGCACACCCCCGTCAGGCGGCGCGGAGTAATCTTGCCGCTTTCCGCCACGAACTGCGCCAGCAGACGCACGTCCTTATAGTTCACAGCTTCAATTTTCTCGACGCAGAACTTGCAAACTTTCTTGCGCCGGAAATACTTGCGTCCACCCTCTCGGGAACCGCCCGGGCCACCGCCCGGACGCGGACCCCGCGGTCCACGGTCGCTGCGCTCGGGGCGCTCGCTGCGAGCTCCGCCGCCGCTCGTTTCCGCCGGGGCGCTTGGTGCTTTCGTTTCTTCTGCCATAGTGCTCCTTAAATTCCCTAACAAGGTCTCTAAAAGTTGTGTGGAGGCGGGGCTTTGCCCCGCCTGGACGGGACAAAGCCCGTCCCCATTTTCCGCTTAGACCGTAGTCGGCGCGGGCTCGGGTCCCGCCTCCGGCGTCACCGGAGCGGAAGGTGCGGGAGCAGGCGTGGGAGCAGGTGCAGGCGCCACTGCGCTCATCTTCTTGCGCGCGTCGCGGAGCTTCTTCACCTTGTCCAGCCGCTTCAGTTCCTCGTCGGTGCGCACGGTAATGAACTTGATCACCTGCTCGGTGACGCGTAGCCGACGTTCCACTTCGTGGACAAGGGCGCCCGGGCCTTCCATCATGAAAAGCACAAAAATGCCGTCGTTGAATTTGGCAACTTTATAGGCGAGCCGTCGCTTGCCCCAGACCTCGCTCTTGGCCGTCCCGCCACCGGAAGTCACCGACGACTCCAGGGTCGAGATCAACTTATTCAGGTCCTCGTCCACCATATCCGGCCGGACGATAAACATCACTTCATAGCTACGATTCATGCTTTTTCTCCAAAATCTCCGCTACAGTCGCTGGTCGTTAGTGGTTCGTCGTTAGGCGATTCATCGTAAGCCGTGAGGGTGGTGCCAACGACCAACGACAATCGACCACCGACTCGCTCTTACTCTTCCGGCTCATTCTTGCGATTGAACCGATTCATCGCCGCTGCCGGACCGTCCTTCAAAATCACGTCCACTGCCTGCGCCGCCACGTCGAGCATTTCGTCCACAATCGCGTCCTGCGCTTTGCGAAACGGCGTCAGAACAAATTTGGCGCCGTCGCTCACCTTGCGGTCGGGCGCAATTCCCAGGCGTATCCGCAGGAACTCATCCGTACCCAGCGCACCCAGAATGGACTCCATCCCGTTGTGCCCCGCCGTCCCGCCCCGCTGCCGGATGCGAATCGCACCGAACGGCAGGTCGAGCTCGTCGTAAATCACAGTCAGGTCCGACTTCACATCCACCTGAAGTTCTGCCACCAGTTCCATCACCGAAAGCCCACTCAGGTTCATGTAGGTTTCCGGCTTCGCCATCACCACCGGCGTACCGGCGATTATGGCCCGCGCCGTAAGCGCGCGGCACTGGCGATTCCTTACTTCAACCCCAAGGTTGTTCGCGATCCGATCGATCGTCAAAAACCCGAGATTGTGCGGCGTGAACTGGTATTCGATTCCGGGATTGCCCAAACCGACGATCAGTTTCACTCAGATCAGCTCTTAGCCTCTAGCTGTTGACTCCTAGTTCGCGGCTCGAAGCTCGCAGCAAATCCTTCGCACCGCTCAGGATGACGGCGGCGGGCTCAGCTCTTAGCTTGCCCTGAGTAACCGAGCGCAAGCGAAGGAGCCGAAGGGCCCGCCAAACACCATCACTTCTTCTCTTTCTTTTCAGCCTTGGGCTCGGCCTTCGCCTTACCCTTATCGTCTTCGGCTGCCCCTTCTTCACCTTCCACTTCCTGCTTGCCCTTCTTGATGACTTCGGGCTCAGCCGGAGCGGCTCCTGCAGCCTCAGCCGCGGCTTCAGGCGTGGCCACCACTTCTTCCTTCACCGAAGTGATGTGCGCGATCATCTGATGCGGATCCGTGAGGAACTTCAATTTGTCGCTGTGCGGGATGTTTTCGACGCGCACTTCAATACCGAATACCAGGTGGCTGATATCGACATCGATTGACTTCGGAATATCCGCCGGCAGGCACTCGATCTCGATCTCGCGCAGCAGTTGCTCCAGAATGCCGCCCTCTTGCTTCACGCCGACGGCTTCGCCCTTCAGCACGATCGGTACGGTCACCGTGAGTTTCTTGTCCATAGCGATGCGCTGCATGTCCACGTGCAGCAACCGTCCCTTGATCGGCTCAAACTGCCAGTCGACGATCATGGCCTTCACCCGATTGCTGTCGAGCGCAAGGTCAAAAATCGTGTTGTGCCCGCTGTCGGAGCGCAGAATCCGCAGCACCTGCCGCGGATCCACCGCAACCGACGCCGTTTCACTCCCGCCGCCATACAAAACCGCCGGAATTTTTCCGCCCACGCGTACCCTGCGTGCCGCGTTCTTATTTCCCGGTTCGCGCTTCTGCGCTTCCAATATGCTGATATCCGTTAATGTCGCCATAATTCGGTTCCTATCTTAAATTTGCAAAGTCAGATAAATAACTTGCTGACTGAAGTCTCTTCGTGATTCGCCTGGATCGCTCGCCCAATCAGGCCCGCGATCGAAAGCACAGTAATCTTGCCGCCTTTTTCGGTGCGCGCCGCATCCGCCTCGGGGGTGAGCGGAATCGTGTTCGTTATCACCACTTCCTTAATGACGGAATTCGCAATGTTCTGCACCGCGGCCCCCGAAAGCACGGCATGCGACGCACAGGCATACACGGTCGTCGCGCCATTCTCCAACAGCGCCGCGGCCGTCTTCACCAGCGTGCCCGCAGTATCGATCAAGTCGTCGATGATCAAACAAGTGCGCCCGTGCACATCACCAATCACGTGCATGATTTCCGCCACGTTCATTTCCACGCGCCGTTTATCGACGATGGCCAGCGCGGCATCCACCTTCTTCGCAAAGAAGCGCGCCCGCTCCACGCCGCCCGCGTCGGGCGAAACCACTGTCAGGTTCGGCAGGCTTAGCTTTTTGAAGTGGTCCACCAACACCGGCGATGCGAATAGGTGGTCCACCGGAATATTGAAAAAACCCTGCAATTGCGGCGTATGCAAATCTACAATCAGCGCCCGATGCGCGCCCGCCGTAGTCAGCAGATCGGCCACCAGTTTCGACGATATCGGGCTCCGTGGCTTATCCTTGCGGTCCTGCCGCGCATACCCGAAATACGGAATCACTGCCGTAATGCGCCGCGCCGAAGCGCGCTTCAACGCGTCAATCATCAGCAGCAGTTCCATCAGGTGCATGTCTACCGGTCGGCACGTCGGCTGCATAACGAACACGTCGCAGCCGCGCACGTTCTCCTGGATCTGCACGTAGCACTCGCCATCGGCAAAGCGCGTCACCTGCGCCAACCCACGCTGCATGCCCAGAAACTGGCAGACTTCTTCGGCCAGCGGTGCGTTCGCGGTCCCGCTGAAAATCTTGAACTTGTCGTCGCTCCGCGCGCGTTGGGGCTTGCTTGCAGGCTTCTCGTCCGCCATCGGCTTTTTTTCCGTTTTTTCCGCGGTCGTAGTCGCAGTCGCCATGATTCCGGTCTCAGGTCCTAGGTGTAAGGTCTCAGGTTTCCGTTCTCAAGTCTCAGAGGGCTCCGTCAGGTTTTCCTGAGACCCAACACACCTGACAACCGAGACCTGTAATTTTGGCTGGGCCGCTAGGATTCGAACCTAGACAAAGTGCTCCAAAGGCACTTGACCTACCATTAGTCGACGGCCCAAAAATCAGTGGCTGGTCTACTAAAATCATACCCCAGAACCGACAGCCAACGACCGGCAACTAGACCAGCGACCTCTTCCAATATTCCCGCCGCGTCAACATCCGCGTCGCCACCGCTTTCAAACCCTGCTTCTGTAGTCGCCTCGCCGCCGTGGCGGCTGCCACTGCCGACCCGAACAACCCATACAAGGTTGACCCGGACCCGGAGAGCGACGCATATCTCGACCCCGCGCGCTCCAGCGCACGTTTTATGTCTCGTAGTTCGGGAAATTGCGAAAAGACAACTTTTTCGAAGTCGTTTTCAATCCCGGCTCGGACAAGGTCGGATAGGTTTCCGGCCCGGCCCCCGCCTTTTGCGGGAGCACCGTCGTGAGAGTTTCCACGCAGCCACGCCGACAACGCGCAGCCAACCGCAAATAGTCTATCGGAGCCGACTGACTGCGTCAATTCATTACTCACAGTGGAACGATGGGCGCCCTCGCCCTTCAACTCATCCCACTCCGCAAACGCCCGAGGCGTCGACACTCCCACCTCCGGCGTCACCACCACCATCGCCATCGCGGGCAGATCCGCCAGCGGATAAACTTCCTCGCCGCGCCCGACACCCAGCACTGTCCCGCCCATCAAAAACAGCGGCAGATCCGACCCAACCTGAGCCGCAATCCGCAACCGCTCCGCGGCAGTGTAGAGACGGGGTTTGCCACGTCTCCGCTCGCGCTGTTGACCCAGATCTGGCCGCACTCCCAGGGTCTTCTCCAACCCCAGCATCGTAGCCACCGCATTCGACGACGCCGCTCCCAGCCCACCCTGCACCGGAAGCCTCTTCTCAATTTCAATGGTGACTTTGCCCTCGGCTCCGAGCGCCTCCATCATCAGTGCAGCTGTGCGATAGCAAGTATTCGAGGAATCCAACGGAACCCGCGGGTGGTCGCACTTGCACTCGATTTCAACCCCGCGGCCGCGCGCCTGCTTGCTCTGATCGACGCTGACTCGAATCACATCGTGCAGCGCAATCGTCTGATACACCGTGCGCAGATCGTGAAACCCATCCGCGCGCCGCGCACCGATATATAGCCCGAGATTTATCTTTGCAAACGAACGAACCGCAATGGCCATGGAAGGAAGATTGTAAGCGATGTGCGCGTGGCCCGGGCGCCCTCGCCCGCGTTGCATCGCCCGTGTGGCGCGGACACTCTTGTCCGCGCTGCATCGTTCGGCAACCGGCGGCGCGTGAGCCAAGGCTCTGCCAAAGACACAAATCGCCAGCCCGAGCTAGGAGCCCAGAATCAGCGGCGGAGAGTACTCTCAATGATGTTCGTCGCCCGCTCCAAAATGTCGAGATCGTCTCCGTTCAGCCCCGCCAAAGTCTCCGCCAAAGCCCGGATTCGCCTCCACCGCGCTTCCTGCAGGAGCCGTTCGCCCTTCGCGGTCACGCTGATGCGAATTCGCCGCGCATCCTTCCCATCCTTCTGGATCCGGACCAGTCCCGACCTTTTCAGGCCCGCAACGATCCGGCTCATCGTAGGAGGCTTCACGCGCTCAGCTGCCGCCAGTTCGCCCAAGGTTCTTGGGCCTGCAAATACCAGCACGGAAAGGGCGGACAGCCGCGCCGGGCCTTGCCCCGACAGTACGTCCGGCTTGGCGGCGTTGCGGAGTAAATGAATCGCCGCCGAGTGCAGGCGGTCGGCAATCCCCACTCGATCTGGTCCCGAGGGGCTAGTCACAGAAAAAGCTTAGCACAGCTAACATTTTTCTTGACAGCGGAATTAAGGGGCCTATAATCCGTTAGCAGTGCTAACTAATCAGATCGATCGATTCGAAAGGAGCTGACCGACATGACCAACACCGAGCGCTCTTTCGACCTTCTCAGCAAAAACGACTTTGACGGCCTGCGCCACCTGCTTGAAGCTGACCCCGCATGCGCCCACGCGCGCGACGCAAACGGGGTGAGCCTGCTCATGCACTGGCTCTATCGTGGCCGCCGCGACCTGGCCGAACTCATCGCCGGCCAAAAGAAGACTCTCGACATTTTCGAAGCCACGTCCCTCGGGCGGCTTGACCGCCTCCGCGAACTGGCGCGCGATTCCGCCGCTCTTAATTCCCCCTCGGCCGACGGCTTCACGGCCTTGCACTTCGCGTGCTTTTTCAGTCAGCCCGAATCCGCTCGCCTGCTGATCGAGAACGGTGCCGCGGTGGATGCCGTGGCCGCCAATCCGATGGCCGTCATGCCTCTTCACTCAGCCGCTTCGGCCCGCAACCTGGAAGCTGCCCGCCTTCTCCTTGAACACGGCGCGCCGGTCAATGCCCGTCAGCAGGGAGGCTGGGTTCCCATTCATGCCGCCGCGCAAAACGGAGACCGCGCCATGGTCGAGCTATTGCTCAAGCACCACGCCAATCCCAAACTGGCCAACGACGAAGGCAAGACGCCAGCCATGGCGGCCAGAGAGAAAGGGCATCAAGAGATCGCCGCCCGGCTGGAACGATAAGGGATTTCTAGGTTTCAAAGAGCGGCCATTTGCCCCCGACGCTGCGCCATGTTCGATTTTGCCGGGGCAACAAGGCCCTGGAATCGGTCTTGGTTACCCCAGTTTTGCCCTTGTACCTTGGGACTCGATTCCCGCATCAAACCGTTTATAATGGCAAAAAGCTCCTCGAATCAGCCCGTCTGATTACCGGAAAGCAACAGAGTCCAGACCGAAAGTAGCGGCGATTAAAATTATGTCAACGAAGTTGAAGGTCACCATTCTCACCAGTTCGCTGGCCATTTTGCTGTTCACCATTGCCGGCAGTTTCGTTAACGTTCGCGCGTCTTCGAACGAGGGCGCGTATCGCCAGCTTTCGGTCTACAGCGAAGTGCTCTCCCGCATTCGCAGCGAATATGTGGAGGAGCCGAATATTCCAACGGTCACCGAAGGTGCGCTGCACGGGTTGCTCGAAGCGCTGGATGCCAACTCCAGCTACCTGACCGCCGAAGAGTACAAGCATTACAAATCCATCAAGCCCGAGGGCAAAGCCGATATCGGCGCGGCCGTCTCGAAGCGCTTCGGATATGCGGACGTGGTCGCGGTGATTCCCGGAGGCCCGGCCGATAAAGCGGGCATTGAAAGCACCGACATCCTCGAGTCGATCGAGGGTAAGAGCACGCACGATATGTCGCTCGCCGAAATTCACAGCATTCTGTTGGGTGAGGTGGGTTCGACCGTGACCGTCTCCGTGGTTCGCCCGCGGCGCGCGGAGCCGGAAAAAATTGTGATCACCCGCGACATGGTCACGATTCCGCCCGTGGCCGACAAAATGCTCGCCGACAATGTTGGATACATCAAGGTCGACGCATTCCCGGCAGGCAAGTCGCAGGAAATCGCCAGCAAAATCCGCGATTTGCAAAAGCAGGGCGCGAAGAAATTAGTGCTCGATTTGCGCAACTGCGCCAGCGGCGACGAAGCGGAAGGAATTGCCACCGCGAACCTGTTCCTCGACCACGGCACAATCACTTATCTGCAAGGCCAGAAGTTTCCGCGCGACGCTTTCAATGCCGACCCGGGCAAAGACATCACCAAGCTTCCGGTGGCTGTGCTGGTGAATCGTGGAACGGCAGGTCCGGCTGAAATCGTGGCGGCCGCAATTTTAGAGAATGCCAGAGGCGACGTTGTCGGCGTGAAGACTTTTGGGGATGGTTCGGTTCAAAAAACCATCGAGATGCCCGACAACTCAGCGTTGATTCTTTCGATCGCGAAGTATTATTCGCCCAGCGGCAAGGCCATCCAGGATACAGGCATTACGCCGAACGTCCTGGTTGCGGACGCCGACGAAGAAGCTGGTCTCCCCGATGAAGAGCAGGCGCCCACGCCCGAAGAAAAGGCCGCTCCCCCCAAGAATCCGCAGGACGATCAACTGAACAAAGCCCTGGAAGTTTTGAAGAACCGTGATTCGAAAGGGTAGGAAACAAGGTTTCAAAGTTGCAGAGTTCAAAGTGTTGCAGAGTTCAAAGTTTCTACGAATCGCTCGCTTCGGCGGGCGATTTCTTTCTGCGCCGCGCAGTAGGAACCCCTGGATTCGACGACCGCTCGCTCGCGTGAGGTGTGATAGCCAAGGCTTGACCTTGGCACACCGCGCCGTCGGATGGGGTCGCCACCCATCCCGCGTTGCAATCAACGGGAGCGCAATAAACCGTGTTCCGGGTGCTATTCTCTCAGCAATGGATCTATTGCCTGCTTGGCTGGGAGGCCGTACTTCCTGTCCGGCCAGTACTGACGAAAAAAGAGTAGTCGAAGACGCTTTCACCCTATTACGAAAGCACCTAGGTATAGAACGACTTCGCAAGGCTGTTGTGGTGGAGCCAACGCCCGAATTTTTTCCAGACCGGTATGACGCATCCCTCGAGGCCGCGAAAAATCTCTTCGTGCGAGTCTGCGGATACATGGAAATCGCGGATCAGTCGGTTCGTTTGAGCTTTTGGCAGGACGCGCCAGAGGTGCCTTTGCCGGTTGCCGTCGATGGAACTCGCACGACGCAAGGAGCCGCAGGGTTTTACGCGCAAGGCGCAATCGACGTGATCTCGCTGAACGTGGCGGGATTGGGCGACCCCGAGGCATTGATCGCAACGATGGCACATGAACTGGCGCATGTCATATTGCTCAGTCGTTGCGGTGTCTCGCGCGATGAACCACACATGGAAGCGCTCACCGATCTAGCCACTGTTTATCTGGGTCTCGGCATTTTTACTTCGAACACTCTCTTAAGGCGGCATGGCTGGATTCAGGGAACTGCGCAGTATTGGAGACTCAGTCGCAAGGGCTACATCAGTCCAGAAATGGCCGGATGGGCACTCAGCTTGTTTGCGTGGGTTAGGGGAGAAACGGCCCCTTATTGGTCACGGCATCTCGCTGCAGATCCTAAGGGGTACCTAAAGCAAGGCCTGCGTTATCTTCGGCAGACTGGGGAAACGTCATTTTCTTGAGGGTCAGCCAAAGGTGCGTACGAGCAATCCATGCAACTGCATTCGCACACTGTCATAAGGACAAGGGCGGATGCCTTTTCCTTAGGCTATCCTGAAAACGAAGCTCAATGACATTTCCCGATCAAGACCCTCCTCCGGCAGAAGCCACCGGACGGAAACTGGTTGGCATCGTCCTCTACGGACTGCTGGTTCTGTTCGCGGCCGCGGTGGGCGCGGCGTCGGGGTTCATTCTCGTGTATTCCACCGACCTGCCCCAGGTCGATGAACTGGAACGCTATCGCCCCAGTTCGGTTACCGAACTCTACGACACGCAAGGCCGCGTGATCGGCACCTTCGCCTTGCAGCGCCGCGTCATCGCCACCTACGACGACTATCCGCAGGTCCTGCGCGACGCGCTCGTCTCCATCGAAGACAAGGATTTCTACACCCACTCTGGCATCAACCTCTGGCGCATCGTGGGCGCGGCCTATCGCGACATCGAATCCGGCGGCAAAGTGCAGGGAGCCTCCACGCTCACCATGCAACTGGCGCGCAACCTGTTTCTTTCTCCCG
This sequence comes from Terriglobales bacterium, assembly GCA_049288625.1. Classification (GTDB taxonomy): domain Bacteria; phylum Acidobacteriota; class Terriglobia; order Terriglobales; family Acidobacteriaceae; genus Acidiflorens. Next base: position 532,713 of record JBAQIB010000038.1, read on the forward strand.
ATCGTTCGTTTTACCGCAAGGTCCAGGAGTCACTGCTCGCCATCCAGATCGAGCGGCGCTTTACCAAGCCACAGATCTTTACGCTCTACGCCAACCAGATATTTCTCGGGCATGGCGCATATGGGTACCAGGCAGCGTCCGAATACTATTTCAGCAAGCCCGCCCGCCAACTGCGGCTCGAAGAAGCTGCGCTGCTCGCGGGCTTGCCGAAAGCGCCGCAGTATTATTCGCCGATCAATCACCCTGACCGAGCCCTCAAGCGTCGCAACCTCGTGCTCAATGCCATGCTCGAGGACGGCAAGATTACATCCGCGCAAGCCGACGAGGCAAAGAGGCAGCCGATCGTGCTCCGCGTGCAGAAGGACCCGAATTCGCTCGCACCTCATTTCGTGGAGGAAATCCGCCGCTATCTGGAAGGCAAGTACGGTAGCGATCAGGTCCATCAGGGCGGTTTGCGCGTTTACACCTCGCTCGATATGGAACTGCAGAAGTCCGCTCGTCAGGCCCTGCTCGACGGCCTCGCCACGTACGAGCGCCGCCATGGCTGGCGCGGCCAACTCGATAATGTCATCGCGGAAGGTCAGTCGCTCGCCCAGTACTCCGATCCCGATTGGGACGAGGAGCCTGAAGTCAACGGCTACATTCACGCGCTGGTCACGGACGTCTCGTCGGCGGCAGCAGCGATTCGCCTCGGCCAACACACGGCATCACTCGCGCCTGCAGATGCCGCGTGGATTCTGCCCAAGTCAAAAGCCAAGCTCGCCGATCTGCTTCACGTCGGCGACATCGTATATGTCAAAGTGCTTTCGCTCGACGCTGGCGGCAAGGCGCACGTGAGCCTCGAACAGGATTCGGGCGCCGAGGGGGCCATCGTGGCCATCGACAATGCAACCGGCGAGATCAGGGCGATGGTCGGGGGACGCGATTTCAATCTCTCCAAGTTCAACCGCGCCACGCAGGCCTTGCGCCAGGTCGGTTCCTCGTTCAAGCCCTACGTCTATACCGCCGCGATTGACCAAGGCGCCAGCCCTGACGACACCATCGTCGATGCGCCGACAACCTTCCAGACCGCCTCGGGTCCCTACACTCCGCACAACTACGACCAGAAATTCGAAGGCACAATCACGCTGCGCCGCGCCCTTGCCCAATCCAGAAACATTCCTGCCCTCAAGCTCGCTGACCGCATCGGCATCAAAACCGTCATCGAGTACGCGCATCGTCTCGGCGTTACCGAAACCATCCCCGCGTATCTGCCCGTAGCGTTAGGCTCGGCCGAGGTCACGCCGATCGAGCAAACCTCCGCCTTCAGTGTCTTTCCCAACGATGGCTTGCGCGTCGCCCCGCGCTACATCACGAAAGTGACCGACTATGAGGGCCGCATTCTCGAAGAAGATTATTCCGACGCGAAGGATGCGATCAGCTCTCGCACCGCCCGCATCATGACTTCCATGTTGCGCGAAGTCGTCCTGCATGGCACCGCCGTAGCCGCCGCCAAAATGCCCTATCCGCTCGCCGGCAAAACCGGCACCACCAACGATTTCATCGATGCCTGGTTCGTCGGCTTTTCTCCCAATCTCACCTGCGGCGTCTGGGTCGGCTACGACGAAAAGAAATCGCTCGGAAGCAAAGAAACTGGGGCCCGCGCCGCGCTCCCAATCTGGATGCAGTTCATGAGCGTCGCTCTCGCCGGCAAGGACGCGGGAGAATTCCCCGCCGCGCCCGCGCCGTCAGGGACTTCTGTCGCCCACAAGATCGATACGTCCGACGTAGCTCCCGGAGACGGTGAAACCCATTAGAGCGATTTATTTCTTACGACACCGGCTTTCTGACGACATGGGAAGCCATTTTCTTGATATAGTTCGTCCGCCAATGGCCGGCTTTGCCAGTAACGAATCAAGCGCGTCTTCTGGCACCTCCTCTTCCTCTCTGTCGCGAAACCAGGTGCGCGGCTTCTGGGCAGCGTGGGGCGGATGGACGCTCGACGGCATGGATTCGTTCATCTACGCGCTCGTCCTCGTGCCATCGCTGCGCGATCTTCTCCCGCGCTCCGGCATTGCCGCGACCAAGGGCAACATTGGGTTCTACGGCGGCCTGCTCTTTGCTTTGTTTCTGGTCGGCTGGGGCATGGCTTTTCTTTGGGGTCCGGTGGGTGACAAGTTTGGCCGCGTCCGCACACTGATGATCACCATCTTGTGGTATTCGACGTTCACATTCTTGAGCGCGTTTGCCATGAACATATGGCAACTGGCCGTCCTTCGTTTTCTCGCTGGTATCGGAATCGGCGGGGAGTGGGCCATGGGCGGCACTTTCGTTGCCGAAGAGTGGCCCGAAGACCGACGCCGCATGGGTGCGGGCTTCATGCACACGGGTTACTACGTCGGCTTTTTTCTTGCTGCAATCGCTAACTACGCCGTGGGCAGCTCACTTGGTTGGCGCGCCATGTTTGCCATGGGTGGAGTGCCGGCGCTTCTGCTGGCATGGATTCGGCGGGGAGTAACCGAACCCGCGCGCTGGCAAGCCAAGGAGACAGTCGTCCGCAGTTGGGCGGTATGGCGTCCCATGGCCGCGATTTTCGCATCCGAGTGGCGCAATCGCACCATCCTCAACTCGCTGTTCATGTTGGCCTCTATCTGCGGTCTGTGGGCCGGTACAGTCTACGTGCCCACCGCAATCACCGCACTTGCCGAGGCCTCTGGCCGTTCCGGTGTTCAAGTCGAACACCTTAAGACTTTCGGTGTCATGCTCGTATCAACCGCGACCATCCTGGGCTGCCTCGCGATGCCTTGGCTGGCAGAACGAGCCGGCCGCCGCGGTGCCCTCGCCCTCTTCTTTGCTTTAATGGCGCTCTTCATCTGGCTCACCTTCGGCAAAGTTTTCTATCTTGGCGCCGGAGCCCTGCCGTGGTTCTTCGTTTGTCTCTTTTTCCTGGGCATCGGCGGCGCGAATTTCGCCGTCTACACGCTGTGGCTGCCAGAACAATATCCCACCGGATGCCGCGCCAGCGCTTTCGCCTTTGCCACATCGTTTGCCCGTTTTGGCGGCGCTGGAATCACATTTCTGGTGGGCGCAGGGGTTCGCCATTTCGGTTCGCTCGGCACTCCGGTAGCGATTACGGCAGCCGCATTCGGCATCGGATTGCTTCTGATTCCATTTGGAGTGGAAACCCGCGGCCAGCCATTACCCGACTAGCGGCAACTCGGAACAATCCTTCTCTTGCCGTGACAAAAGTCATCGGCACGCCCCCGCTATCTAGCTAAGGTCTAAATGTCTATCGCATCGTGTCGCACCTGCGTATATCGTTCCACGATAGAATATGCAAACAAGATCATTGGAAAGGTGAACGTCGATGTCTTATCGAAAATTATGGATAGCCCTGGGGCTCGTCCTCGTCATTTCCTTCGCCGTCCTCGGTGGAGTTGGCGTCAAGATCCTGAACAACGCGCCGCCCATCCCTTCCCAGGTTGTGACCGCCGACGGTCACGTGCTGTTCGATGGTGACACCATTCGCGATGGCCAGAACGACTGGCAATCCATCGGCGGCCAGGAAATCGGCACGGTGTGGGGACACGGCGCTTACATTGCCCCGGACTGGAGTGCCGACTGGTTGCACCGCGAATGCGTCTTTATTCTCGACCGCTGGGCAAAAGAGGCGGGTGCCGCTAATTACGCAGCCTTGGCTCCCGAACCGCAAGCCGCATTGCAAGCACGATTGAAGCTGCTGATGCGGCGCAACACCTACGATCCCGCAACCGGGCAAATCAGGATTGATCGCGTCCGCCGTGAAGCTTTCGACGAGCTCACTGCCTATTACGCCGACGTCTTCAGCAAGGGTCGCGACAACTATGCCATTCAGCGCGGCGCGCTGAGCGACCCCGCCAAGCTCCGTGAAATGAGCGCCTTTTTCTGGTGGACCGCCTGGGCCGCCTCAACCAACCGCCCCGGCAACGACGTGACCTACACCCAGAACTGGCCACACGAACCGCTCATCGGTAATCAGCCCACAGCCAACACCGTTGTGTGGAGCATAATCAGCTTCGTACTGCTTCTGGCGGGCGTCGGCGGCATGGTCTGGTATTTTGCATCGCAGCCCCGGACGGTCTCCGAAGAACTCCTTCCCGGAAATGATCCGCTCCTCGGCCTTCATCCCACTCCTTCCCAGCGCGCCACCGTCAAGTATTTCTTCGTGGTCGCGGCATTGTGGGTCGTTCAGGTGGCGCTGGGAGCGATCACGGCGCACTACGGCGTCGAGGGGTCCGGATTCTACGGAATTCCGCTCGACCGCTGGCTCCCCTATAGCGTGACGCGCACGTGGCACTTGCAGATCGGAATTTTCTGGATTGCGACCTCATGGCTCGCGACTGGTCTCTATGTCGCGCCCGCCGTCAGCGGCGTGGAACCAAAAGGCCAGCGCCTTGGCGTGAACGCCTTGTTTGGCGCGTTGATCCTCGTAGTAGTCGGATCGCTCGCCGGCGAGTGGATGAGCATCCAGCACAAGCTCGGCAACCTCTGGTTCTGGTTCGGAACCCAGGGTTACGAGTATGTCGACCTGGGCCGCTTCTGGCAGATCCTGCTGTTTGTCGGACTTACCTTCTGGTTGTGGCTGATGTGGCGCGCGCTCGCCCCCGCTCTCCGAAAAAAAGACGAGAGTCACGCCCTGCTGCTGATGTTCCTCATTTCAAGCATCGCGATTCCGCTCTTTTACGCAGCGGGCCTGATGTACGGCCAGCGCAGCAACCTCGTCACCGCCGAATACTGGCGCTGGTGGGTGGTACATCTCTGGGTGGAAGGGTTCTTTGAAGTCTTCGCCACCGTAGTGATCGCCTTCCTGCTCACCCGTCTAAAACTGCTTTCGGTACCAACGGCAACCAAGGCAGTTCTGTTCTCGACAGTGGTATTTCTCTCCGGTGGAATCATCGGCACATTCCATCACCTTTATTTCGCCGGCACACCGAATATCGTGCTCGGACTCGGGGCAGTCTTCAGCGCGCTGGAGGTCGTACCGCTGGTGTTGATTGGCTTCGAGGCGTGGGAAAACATTCGCCTGGCGCGCTCGCGACAGCAGCACATCTGGGTTGCGGCCTACAAATGGCCGATCTATTTCTTCGTCGCGGTGGCCTTTTGGAATTTCGTTGGCGCGGGCCTATTCGGATTTCTCATCAACCCGCCCATCGCCCTCTACTACATGCAAGGACTGAACACGACCCCGGTGCACGGGCACACTGCTCTGTTCGGCGTGTACGGTATGTTGGGCCTTGGCCTGATGCTGTTCTGTTTGCGCGCACTGCGTCCGGGAATGGCATGGAAAAACGCTCCGCTCGCCTTCTCATTCTGGGCCATCAACATCGGCCTGGCGCTGATGGTATTGATCAGCATGCTGCCGATTGGGCTCATGCAGGTTTGGGCATCGGTCGAGTATGGCACCTGGTACGCGCGCTCGGCGGAATTCCTGCACTCCGGCGGCATGAACCAGCTGCGCTGGATGCGCATGATCGGCGACAGCATCTTCGCCATTGGCGCACTCGTGCTCGGCTGGTTTGTGCTGGGGCTGGTCACCGGCCACTCCTACGACACCCGAGGTTATGTAGCCGAGGGCGAGTGGGAGGTACGAACGCGGGAGGAGCCTGCCGAGCCAGTTCTACGATAGGGACATTGCAGCAATTGTCCAGAGCCTGTGACGCGGGCGCCGCCCGCGTCAGCTTCCATTCCCCGGTAAATTTGGAGGGGTTAAGTCAGAATCTGCCTAGCAGCCTGTGGTGGAAGTGGGATTCGTATCAGGGCATGCCTTCAGGCATGCCGCAAGCGCTGTGTTATGAATACGCCTTTAGGCGCTGGATTTGAACGCTGGAGTATCACCACGGGCTGCTAGAGTAATCTCCGCAACAGCCGCCCAATTCGCACGACGCGATAGAGCGGAAACAAAATTTCCGGTAATTCGATCGCGGCAGTTTCTCCCGGCCCCGGCGTCCAGGCCAGACGCCAGAGATATCGCCAGCGGTCGCTAGAACGCTCGTGCAATTTCCAGATATTACGAAAATATTCGCTCGATTCGAAATTGTAGGTCGCGGATCGAGCTAGCCGACTCGCGTACTCTTCGCCCAGTTTCACGACATCCGGGTCTTGCGCGACCAACTCCCTTGCCGCCGCTGGAATCGCCGCCCCCAGCAATCTCTCTGCCAGCCAGCAGCTAACGCCCACAATCCGGGTGATTCCCATGGCCCGCGCACGACGAACTACGAGCGCACAATCAAGATCGGGGGCGCGCAGGCTTTCGGCAATGTCGGCAACCCAGATCAGCCGCGTCCAAAGGTGCTTTCCGGCATGCAGGCACAAAACGAGCAGAGAATCCTCCGGCGACAGGCACGGTAGTTCCGCCCCACCCAGACTGACGCGTCGCGCCCGCGCAAGTAAGTCGTCGCTGCGAAAATCAGCAGCCTGAAAATCGACTGCATAAAGATACGGCAACAAGTTCCATTGCAATTCGACCAGATTTTTCCCCGCCGCACAGTCAAAAGATCGCTCATAAGCAGTTCGCAAAAACAGCCGCTCAACAGGTGGAGGAAGCTCCTGAGACGGCTGGTATCCGATTTCGCCTAAAGCCCGTTTCGCAGGCACAAAGTCGCCAGGAGAAATCAGCAAGTCGAGATCGGAGAAACTCCGCAGCCCCAGATCGCCATACGCCGATTGCGCCAGCACCGGTCCTTTGTATGGAATTGCCCGCACATGCCTCTTTTCGAAGTGTTCAAGGATGCGGGTCAATTCCGCAGCAAACCACAAATTCCGGCGCAAGTTCTCTGCATAGGCGGAACGCAGAAATTGCGCAGTATCCGCCGGTACATCCGGCGAGTGTTGCGCCAGGTTGCTCGCCACCAGAGCCAGTACGCCATGGTGCTCGGCCAGTTGAAGAAAACCGGTCCAGTCGAAGCCGCTGTAACTCCAATTCGCAATGCGCGCGGCCTGCTCCGGAGCAGGGTGAGTGCTAGCACACGCGCACAAGAGTTCAAAACTACTGCTTCGCATCAGCCGACGGCTCGATGAAGAAGAAGAGAGCCAGACTTCAGCCATCTATTTGCGAACTATAATACAGAGACTCCAGCGGCGGTCGAGAGAGAACAGTCGGAACCTTTGTGTGCATGCTCATGAACCATGGTGATGTGAACCAGGTGATATGAATAAGGTCGTATTCGAATCCGTCGGCAAGGTTTTCCGCCACCGTCCCGCTCTGTTCAACTGGATCGGGCACGAACGCGCAGGAGAAACCGTTGCTCTGGACAACGTCTCTTTTTCGGCGTCCAGTGCGGAAGTGATTGCCCTGCTCGGCCCGAACGGCAGCGGCAAAACCACCGCTCTGAAGCTGATTTCGACTCTCTTGCTTCCCGATACGGGGTCGGTGCACGTCGGTGGCTTCGACTCGCTTCGAGACTCGGGTAAAGTCCGCCGCCAAGTTGGTATCGCGGTGGCCACCGAACGATCTTTTTTTCCGCGTCTATCCGCTCGCGAAAACCTGGATTTTTTCGCAGCCCTCGATGACGTCCCACGCCGCGAACGCGAGCATCGGATTAAAGAAGTTCTCTACGACACAGGTCTCGACGAACAGGCGGAGACACTGGTCACGAAATTCTCCAGCGGCATGTACCAGCGGCTGGGCCTCGCGCGCGCTCTGATCAAGCGCCCCAGCGTGCTTTTGCTCGATGAACCAACTCGCAGCCTCGACGCCGCCGCAACTTCACATCTTTGGACAACGATCCGCACGCTTGCCCGACAGAACACCACTGTCTTTCTCGCCACCCATAATTTTGCCGAAGCGGCCGCGTTGGCAGATCGCCTGTTGCTCCTCAATCGCGGCATCTTGCTCGAGAATCGCCCGCTCAACCGCGAAACTGCCGACGATCTGCGGTCGCTCTACTTTCAACGCACGGGCGAGTGCGCTGCTGCAGAAGATGAGCCTGTTGTCGCGATTCACCGCGCGGAAGCGGCATCATGAAGTCGATCCTGGACAAGCTCGCAGCTATCCTGCGCCGCGATCTGCTTATCGGTGTCCGCCACCGCAGCGGATTCGTCTTGACACTTGTTGGCGTGTTTACCGAATTGGCCGCCTTTTACTATCTTGCGCGCGCTATCGGCCCGGGCTTTCGTCCGGAAGGCGTCGAATATTTCCCGTTCCTTTTAGTCGGCACCGGCCTCTACACCTTCTTTGTGATGAGTGCGCAGGCGTGTCTGAATGCCGTCCAAGAAGCCCAGCAGACCGGCACGCTGGAGGTCCTGATGACCACTTCGACCCCGCCTGCCGAGCTCTTGATCCTGAGCGCAATCTCCGCCTTTGCCGGAAGCCTCGTAAATCTCCTGGTCTATCTTTTCGCCGGCATCGCTGTTTTCCGCGCCGCCATCCATGCCAATTTCTTCTCCTGCCTTGTAGTGCTCGGTCTCTCGCTTGCGATTGCGCTGGCAATCGGAATCCTTGCCGCCACATTTCAGGTTGCGGTTCAGAAGGGGTCGGCACTGATCTGGCTGCTCGGGTCGGGGCTTTGGTTTCTTAGTGGAACTATGTTCCCCATTGAAAGTCTGCCGCGCCCCCTCGAAGTTCTAGCCCGCGCGGTTCCATTCACATACGCTATCGACGCCCTGCGCGGGGCGCTGATCGAAGGCCGTCCGGCGAGGGCAATGGCTCCTACGCTGGCCACACTCGCCGCGTTTGGGCTCGTCCTGCTCCCTCTGGCACTCGGCGGCCTGTCGTTCAGCCTGCGGCGCGCGCGCCAGTGCGGAACTCTTTCGCTGTATTAGTTAGTGCGATTACTTTCTCGAATCCCCGCTTCTCCCGATATTGGCACCTAGCAACCCCTGTAGTACACTGCGAATACACTTATCGTTCGATCGGAAAATGGGCCAGCATTGTGAGGCTTGACGAACTATGACGGACAACCGCACTCCGGAGGATCGGCAGAAGTCAACCGGCAAGGCTGCGAAAGAAAGACGACCCTATCAAAGACCATCGTTCCGGTGTGAGCGGGTTTTTGAGACGACCGCTCTGTCATGTGGCAAGGTCGTTGGCGTGCAGAGCACATGCGTTGCCCAACGCAAGACCTCGTAGTGCAAAAGTAACTGTGAATACCTCGCTCGATAGTCTTACCGCGGAGCGTTCCGCTTTAGCTGCCGATGTTCTGCGCGCCAGCGGCCGCTTGCGTTTACAAGTTCGCGGGGAGAGCATGTTGCCGACACTCTGGCCGCGCGACGTAGTTGAGATCGCCAGTTGTTCGATTGCAGACGCGCTGCCTGGAGATATTGTCCTCGCCCTGCGCGGAGGCCGGTTTTTCCTTCACCGCTTTCTCGCCTGCTGCCGTCCGAACGGATTTTTGCTGCATGGGGACTCGATGCCTGCACCCGATCCGCAATTTCCCGACGAGGCCTTGCTCGGCCGGCTTGTAGTTCGGGAAGACCAATGCACGGACCAAAGGATTGCTGACCAAAGACATCCTGCTCAAAACTGCGCTCGCCAGCAGTTTGCTGCTTTCCACCCAGTGCTCCCATTGCGTCCTTGGTCTTGGGCTGTCGGAAGGCTGTTCTGCTATTGCGGACCCGCGCGCCGTCTGGCGTTGAAGGTGCACGCCCTCCGGGAGCAACACCTCCCTAGCGTTCAAAACGTCGAAAGCGTTCGCCACAATGTGGCAATCGACCTTGGAGTCTCCTGATGCCAGTGGCGAGCAAAGTCGCGTGCGTCGAGATCGGCGGTATCCCGATTTCTCTCGCCACTACTAACAACACCTTTTACGATCTTCTAATCCAGCGTTACCAGGGATTCCTCAGCGGTTCGCCCGCCGAGTTTAAACTTCAGTTTGACATCGTCGAAGCTGGAGCTGATTCCGACGACGACGTCTGCGTCCGCCGGGACGGACCGGAATGGAGGATCGAGCGCGGCGACTTTCGCGCGCGCTGGGATCCGCGCACCGGCACCGGTTCGGTGCGCCAGAATGCAAACCCCTATTCCCTCGATTCGGTCCTTCGCATTTTGCATAGCCTGATTCTCGCCGAGCGCGGTGGATTCCTGCTGCACGCCGCGAGCGCGATCTGCGACGGCCGTGCCTATTTGTTTTCTGGTGTTTCCGGCGCCGGGAAAACAACCATGACGCGCCTGGCGCCACCCGATGTCACTCTGCTCACCGACGAAGTCTCCTATGTGCTCCCGCGCACCGCCGCGCCTGCTGGTGCGCCTCTAAACGCCGCCGGCTACCATGCTTTCGGCACTCCTTTCGCTGGCGAGTTGGCCAAACCTGGCGAGAACACCAAAGCCGCAGTGGCAACCTTGTTTTTCCTTGAACAGGGTCCGGAGAACCGCATCGACGCCATGCCATCGACAGAAGCGGTTCGCCGGCTCATGCGCAATATCCTCTTTTTTGCCGAGGACCCAAAGCTGGTCGAAAGAATATTGGCGAGCGCCTGTGACTTCGTCGATCGGGTTCCCGTTCGCCGCTTGACGTTTTATCCTGACTCCATGGTGTGGGACGAAGTTCGCCATTTCGCTCGGAATCCTCTAAATGCACGGTTTGGGCGTGATACGGTTAGGGACGGGGTGCCTGCGCATGTCTGAAACTTACATCGCTCGCAGTTCTGCGATTGCTGCCCGCCTGCTGGCCGGCGAGATGATGGTCATGAACTCGGCTGACTCAACCTTCTTTACGCTGAACGAAGTCGCCACCACCATCTGGCAGGCGGCCGACGGACGCACGCCCCTGCGCGAAATCGTTCGCGAACAAGTTTGCGGGAAGTTCGATATCGACCCCGAGCAGGCTCAGGCCGATGCCGAGCACTTCGTCGCCGACCTCTCCAAACATGGCATTCTCTTGGTTTCGGATAGCCCTCTTTCCCAGGAGTCTGCGCGATGAGCTTGATGAGTGAGGTCGGGCAGAAGGCTTTCAACCTGGGCGTGCCCCTTGCCGTGCACATGGATGTCACCTATCGCTGCAATGAGCGCTGCGTGCACTGCTACCTCGATCACGACGATCACGGCGAAATGACGACGTCGGAAATCAAAGACGCGCTCGATCAGCTGGCCGAAGCTGGCGTCTTCTTCCTGACTCTCAGCGGCGGCGAACCCTTTATGCGCCGCGATTTCTTCGAACTCGTCGAACACGCGCGTCGCCTGCTCTTCAATGTCAAGGTCAAAACCAACGCCGTCATGATTGGCGCCGCAGAAGCGGAAAAGCTTCGCGCGCTTTCGATCGATTCGATCCAGATCAGCGTCTACTCGCATCGCCCGGCGGTACACGATGCCATCACCAAACTCCCGCACTCATTCGACCGCACCATCAAAGCCATCCGGTTTTTGCGCGATCAGGGCCTGCGTGTCTGCATTGCCAATGTCCTGATGACCCCTAATCTCGCAGATCATAATGGCGTGCAGAAACTCGCCGCCGAACTGGGCGTGAACTACACGCTCGATCCGACTATCACGCCCATGATGGACGGCGATACATCGATCCTTGCGCTCCGCATCCCCGGAGAAGAACTGGAAGAGGTCTTCCGCAATCCTGCGCTCGTTCCCAATCAGGAAGAGTTTTGCGCTCCGCCGAAGCCGCCGACCGACGAAGAACTGGAAGGCTATTCGTGCAGCGCCGGACATTCATTCTGCTATATCTCGCCTTATGGTGATGTCTTTCCGTGCGTGCAGTTCCCGCTGCCCACGGGCAATGTTCGCCGGCAAAAGTTTCTCGACATTTGGAACCTCTCGCCGCAGCTTAAGGAAGTACGGTCCATTCAGGCTAAAGACCTGACTGTCTGCTCCTCGTGCTCGCACGTCAGCAGCTGCAGCCGCTGCCCGGGCCTGGCTTATTTGGAAGGAAGTATGCGGGGTCCATCCACCGCGGATTGCGAGAAGTCGTTCTACCGGACCGGCGTGCCAACCGCCAACATGCTGCGTCAGGGCTTATCGAAGCCGCGCACTACCGCCCCGCTAGTCCACATTCAACCACTAGCGGCTTCCGCTTGAAGTGTAACGTGTTGGCGAGGTCACAGCGTCTTTCCGGCAGCCACATTGTGGCTAAGCTTGTCTTGCGTCTTCTCCGAACCCGCCAGCTTGTCCACAATGCGGTGCAGAGTGGCTCGCATTTCCTGCGTAGTGTCGTGAAACTTGATAGCCGCCCCAATCCCCATATCCATGCGTACGACCTCGCTCTGGATCGAGATTTTGATCTGCTCCAGCGAGAACGTCAGCTTCAATTTCGTTCCAGGCAGTACCATGCCTTGGGTCTCGACGTAGCAGCCGCCCATGCTTAGGTTGGTGATGATCCCAAGCGTCGCCGGGCCTTGGCCGTCGATAAGAACTTCCGTCGTGAGACGGCCGCGCACGCGAGGATAAAGACGGCGGTTGGCCCGCGTGGCTTGACTCTGCTTCTGCAGATACATGCGCTTGTCGGCCTCGGAAAGCAGTTTCTCCGCTTCCAGTCCATCCTCCGGATACACGGCCTTACCGACGCTCAGCGACAGAATGTCCTCATTGCAGACTTCTTTTCCTGCCTGTTGCGCAAGATCTCGCATTTGTTCGGCTTTGCGCGCAGCCGCCTCAGGCGTAAGCCCAGGCGCAATCACCACGAATTCATCGCCACCCATGCGCGCCACGTAATCGTATTCACGGCTCGTTTCCTTCAGCGAGTGGGCAAACAACCGCAGCACGCGGTTGCCTTCCAGGTGCCCAAAGCGGTCGTTGATCTGCTTGAAGCCGTCCATGTCGCTGACCATCACCGTCAGTGACCGGTTGTCGCGTTTGCAGCGTGCCAATTCGCGGTCCAGTTGCAGAAATAACGATCGGGCGTTGGGCAGGCCCGTAAGGTAATCGGTGACCGCCGAGCTTTCCGCCTGTTCGTATCTGCGCGCATTTTCGATCGCCAGCCCCATCTTCGAACTCACCGCCATCAAAATGCGCAGGTGGTCGGAGGTAAAGAAGTCCTTCTCCGAGTGATACAGCGCAACTACGCCTACTACACCCTGCAGGCCTTCCAGCGGAACCGCCAGCGCCGAGGTCAGCGTGCTGTATATGGACGGGTCGTTTAGATAGCCCGGTTCGACCGCGGGGTTGCCGTTCAGGATCGCCTTCCGGTTCTGTGCCACCCATCCGGAAAGCCCCTGCCCAATCGGGATCCGCAGCGACGCAAACACGCGGAAGTTGTCGCCGTTGACGTACTCCGGTACCAACTCCTCCCCCTGACACACGTAAATCGCAATCGCATCGTAGGGAATAGACCGTTTCAGCTTCACAGAAAAAACCGAGAGAGTTTCACCCAGGCTCAACGAGGCTCCCAGGTCCTGAGCAAGCTCAAACAGCGTCTGCGCTTCCTGCCGTGCCGCCGCGATCGAACTCAGGAAACTGTGCTCTTGCACTTGTCTTTTCCCCGCCTTCGCAAACCCGGCCGCCGGTTCGAGTCCCCGAGTTTGTTTGCCCGCATTCTCGCCGGCGCTTTCGCTTTCTTCGGCCGCGTTCTCCTTGTTCGCGGTGTCGTGTTCGCGGACCAACGCCTCCAGTTGCGAGTATTTTCGCCGCAGCACGTTGACCACTTGCGGGTCGAACGACTTCCCCGATTCCTCCATCAGGCGCGCCATTGCCCCATCCATCGGCAAGGCCCGCCGGTATTGCCGGTCTGAGGCCAGCGCATCCAGAAAGTCCACCGCCGACAAAATACGCGCGCCCATCGGGATCTCGTTCCCCCGCAGGCCCAGCGGATAACCGCTGCCATCAAATTTTTCGTGATGCGCACGCACAATGGGCACAACCGGGTAAGGAAAGCGGACCCTTTCCAGAATGTCCGCTCCCACCACGGGATGAATCTTCATCTTCTCGAATTCTTCCGGCGTCAGGCGCCCCGGCTTCGAGACGATATGCTCCGGAATGGCTAATTTCCCGATGTCGTGCAGCAATGCCGCAGCCTGCAAAGCCTCCATTTCTTCAGAGGGCAGATTGAGTTCTTTTCCTATCTCCCTGGCATAGATGCGTACTCTCTGCAAGTGATCGTGCGTCGTTTGGTCCTTCGCCTCGATCGCAAGTGCCAGTGCTTCGATCGTCCGCAGATGCAGGTCCGCGATCTCTTCCACGTGGCGCTTTTCATCCTCCAGTTTACCCAGGTAAAGACGGTACGACCGATAGATCAAGTACACCACCGGAAGCGTCAGCAGCGAGGTCTGCCAGTCGGCAAAGTCATGCAGCCATCTCATCGTGCCAGCCACGCCCGCCCCCACGAGGTAGTAGGGGAAGCTCCAGAAGTAGCATTCCGACCAGATTCTCCGCAGCGACCGGCCTTCAGTCAGTGAGATGACAGTGGCCACCGGCAGCGTGTTCGAGATGAAATAAATGCAGGTTGTCAGAAACAATAACGTGGAAGGATTTACGGCGCCATGCTGCAGAGAATATCGGTAAACGGAGAATGTGGCTGCGATGGCCAGCGCGGTCGAGCAAACATTAAATGCGATATGCAGGGGCCTGGGGCGATCGCGCCCAAGGCACTGCACCGCAATCGCCGCGCACCCGAGCGCCATCGTCTCTGAGAAACTCAGCTCGAGCACTCCCAATAGCACGAACAGGAAGTTGACCGACATCGTTCCTGTAATGGCGGGCAGGTTGACCTTCAGCCGCGAGGCCGCCAGCGCAATCACCATGTAACAGGCAAACTTAAGCGGAATCTGGCTTTTTCCGTGCAACACCGAATAAGTGAGCACGATCGATCCGCACATCACCACGATGGCAATGTACACGCGTGCCACGAGCTTCATGTCCCTCCAACCTTGAGGGCCATTTTTCATGCCGATAGACTCCTACCTGCGGGCGTTGGACGCATTTATCCCACTAAAAACAGGGGAAGTATCATTGATAACAGGGGCGGGACAGGCAGAAAAGGACTTGGGGCTTTCCAGATAAACTTCCGTAATTGAGTGAGGTTACTCTCACATTACTGAAGATCAAAAACTGCAGAAAGCTCAACGCTTGGCAGGCCTCTCCGAGGTGAGTCCGGTTCGCAGCAACCCGCCTATTGAGGCCGCTTCTTTCGCTCCTCCAAAAAATCAACCGCCCGGCTTTTTGGGCCGGGCGGCGGTTGTTTTCAGTTTGGCTTTGGCGAGCTGGCTGAAAGCAAGCCCTTTAGTAACCTAGGACAAGAAGAATTCTTTGGAGACCGAAGCCCATTGCGCATCCGGGATCTGGTCGGCCAGGTTGTCAACCGCCACGCCGCCATCCTGCGCCAGGGCGCCAGCGAATGCGGGCATTCTGCTCTGCAGACGGCTAGCCGATTCTTGTGTCCAGAAGCGCGCCACGACGCCGCTGAGCAGGTTGCGGAAGTTTGTCTTGGCATCGGGCGACTGGACCGTTACCAGCCAGCCTTCGCCGTAGCAATCGCTCTGCGCCAGTTTCGGATCGCGCGCCACGCTGTCATTCACATCGGAAATGCTGCCTTCGATCGGCGAAACTAAGTCCACGCTCACGCCATTCCGGAAGAACGTTGCAATCTTCTGTCCCTGACGGATCCACTGTCCGCGCTGCGGCAGCGCCAGCCGATCCACTTTGCCCATCAGCTTCGAAGCGAAGTCGTCGAGGCCTACGCGTACCAGGCTGGGGCTCTCGCTCAATGCCCAGGTGTGGCCGGGGTGATAGCGGAGATTCTCAGGGACCTTGAAGCCAGCTACCAGGTCAGGAACCGCACGGACTGCGACCGGTCTTTCGGCCTTCGCCACTGCGATTGCGGGCTGGATAACAACTGCCTTACGGCTGTGGAAATGATCGATGAGCAGGAAAGTTGCGAATGTGAAGAGAACCAGGATGACTGTCATAAACCCGCCTTTTTTTCGAGGGCTCTTTCTCTTAAGGCCGCTCGCCACCATTGCTAAAGGCATTCCCCGGGCCAAACTGACAGGTGCTGTCGATGAATCTTTTGAGAGTCCGCAAGCAATTGAAAATGAGGCAGATCGGACATCATGGGTGCAGAGAGTCCACCGCTCTTGTTAAAAATGACAACGCGTGTTTGTTGAAAATCGCATCGCCGCTTTCAGCTCCAAATCGCCGATATCTTCTTGAGATTTCAAGAACGCTACGAAGAAACAATAACTTAGAAGGAAGTCCGTCTGTGTGGTAGTTCGCAACATCGCTTGCTGCAGAATACAACGGGGCTTGGCGAGAAATATTTCAAATGACGTCCGGCTCTCGCCAGGCAACTTGATTTTGCCGCGAATCGGCGACGAGTTCGCGGAAGCGCGCTTTGGCGACTAAGACAAAACACTCCACCGAGCTTATGCGGTCATCTCCACCTAGTGAACTTGTCGCCGTATCGCACCGTATAAGTCAGAGAAGAGTGGCGTATCGAATACTGTCGTTTGACTTGAAAAAAAACGCGGCCTAACATCTAGGCACCCAGGAGCATTCTCCCCCATGACCGGCCCCATCGCAATCGGCCAGACTATCTCGCACTACCGCGTCCTTTCCCAGTTGGGCGGAGGCGGAATGGGGGTGGTTTACGAGGCTGAGGACCTTAGCCTGGGTCGCCATGTTGCCCTCAAGTTCCTTCCTCCCGAAACAGAAAAGGATCCTGCCTCGCTTGAGCGCTTCCAGCGTGAAGCACGGGCCGCATCCGCCTTGAACCACCCAGGCATCTGCACTATTTACGAGGTCGGCGAAGACAACGGCCGTCATTTCATCGCCATGGAATTGCTCGAGGGCGAAACGCTGAAGAGCCACATCCACGGCAAACCGCTCGAACTAGCGCAGGTAATCGACTTTGGCATCCAGATCTCGGACGCTCTTGACGCCGCCCATGCCAAGGGCATCATCCATCGTGATATCAAACCGGCAAATATCTTCGTCACGAACCGCAACCAGGCGAAGATTCTCGATTTCGGCTTGGCCAAGCGCACCGCCCATCCTTCGTCGCCCTCTGCCGTAACCATCGGGTCGCAGGCCACCGTGGACGATCCTTTCCTCACCAGCCCTGGTTCAACGGTGGGAACGGTCGCCTACATGTCTCCCGAGCAGGCGCGCGGCAAAGATCTCGATGCGCGAACGGATCTGTTCTCGTTCGGCGCCGTGCTCTACGAAATGGCCACCGGAGCCCTCCCTTTTCGCGGCGACACCTCAGCCGTCATCTTCGATGCGATCCTCAACCGGCCGCCCGTCCCACCCCTGCGCCTGAACCCTGATCTTCCTCCTCACCTTGCTGATCTCCTCAGCAAGTTGCTGGAAAAAGATCGGGATCTGCGCTTTCAAAGCGCCGCCGAAGTCCGCTCGGACCTCAAGCGCCTCCGCCGCGATTCCGAGTCAGGCACGATACTGGCGGCAACGACTTCCAGTTCCTCGCTCCGAAGACCGCCTGCACCCGAGCGACGTAAAATCCCGGGCTGGCTGATTCCGGTCGCGGTTCTGGCATTGGTCGCCGCCGGCATTGCGTTCGTGCTTTCGCGCCGAAGCCACGCGCTCACGGAAAAGGATTCGATCCTGGTCACTGACTTCCTCAACACCACCGCCGATCAGGTCTTCGACGGCACGCTGAAAAAGGCCCTGGTCGTCGATCTCGGCCAGTCGCCCTATCTAAACGTCTTTCCCGATCAGAAAGTCCGTCAGACGTTGCAGTTCATGGGACGCAGCCCCGACGACCGGATCACAACCGATGTTGGCCGCGAAATCTGCCTGCGCGATGGCATCAAGGCTATGTTGAACGGCAGCATCGACAGCGTCGGAGGCCAATATGTCGTCACGCTGGAAGCCACCAATGCTTCTTCGGGCGACTCGCTCGGACGCCAGCAGGCGCAGGCAGAGAAGAAAGAAGAAGTGCTGAACGCATTGCACAGCGCTGCCACCAAGCTGCGCGGTCAACTCGGCGAATCGCTTGGCATGGTGCAGAAGTACGACATGTCTCTCTCCATGGCCACCACATCGTCGCTCGATGCGCTCAGAGCCTTGAGCCTCGGCGACACCAAGCACAATATGGGTGACGAACTCGCTGCGCTCCCCGATTATCAGCATGCGGTCGAAATCGATCCCAACTTTGCCATGGCTTACGCCCGTCTCGGCACCGTCTACGGCAATCTTGGCCAAACACAACTATCGGAGCAAAATCGGCAAAAAGCCTTCGAGCTTCGCGACCGCGCCAGCGAGCGCGAGAAGCTCTACATCATGTCGCACTATTACGCCGACAGCGGACAGCTCGACAAAGGCATTACCGCCTACGAACTTTATTGCCAGACTTACCCCCGCGATTCCACTCCCTTCAGCAATCTGGCGGAGATCTATAACCGGCTGGGCCAATTCGACAAGGGCCTTGCGACCGGCAAGCGCGCGCTCGAAATCGATCCCGACATGCTGAACGCCTACGGCATTGTTGCAATGGCGTATGCCGGGCTGAACCGCACCGAAGAAGCGCGGGCCACTCTCAACGCCGCTCTCCAGCTCAAGGGAAATACTTCCAACTACCATACCTTCCTCGCCTCTCTCGACTGGGCGGAAGGCAAAGACGCGGACATGGAGAAGGAACTCCAAGCCGCCTCGGCGACTCCTGACGGAGCGTTGAGCGTTGTGGGATTCCGCGCCACTCTGGCCACTACCCGTGGCGAGATTCGCAAGGCAAGGGATCTTTCACACCAAGCAGAGGAGGCGCTTGACCGCTTGCACCTGGTCGGCCGAGCCGACATCGAGGCGCAACTCGCCAGTTCCGAGGCGCTGGTCGGCAATCGCGCCGAAGCCATCCGCCTTTCCGAAGACGCCGTGAAGTTGTCCAGAAGCATTTCAGTGTTGGGGAGTACGGGGATAACTCTTGCCATTCTGCGCGAAGACCAGAAGGCTTTGGCGATGGCGGACGAAATCCAGCGTAATCACCCGAATGATACTTCGGCCATCAACATAACTGTCCCGTCGATTCGGGCTATCGCCGCTCTGCGTCCCGCAAATCCCGCTAAGGCCGACCCCGCCAAAGCCATCGACTACCTGAACACCGCTGCGCTCTACGCTCCCGCCAACGATGGCGTCATTTACGGCCGAGGCCTGGCCTACGAACTGGCGGGACGCTACGCCGAAGCGGAGCAGGACCTTCAGAAAGTGCTCTCGTTTAAATTGCGCCAGGGCCCTGACATAGTGTTCCCGTTAGCGCAACTGGAATTGGGACGCGTCTATCAGAAGCAAGGCGATGCTCCAAAAGCTCGTATCGCTTATCAGAACTTCCTCGCCACCTGGAAAGACGCCGACCCCGATCTGCCGCTGCTGCGCGAGGCCCAAGCCGAATACGCGAAGTTGCAACAATAGCCAGCATTCATGCAGTGAGTTCCGGATCAAGCCGGCTCGCATTTTCCACGCCTGACTCCGCCTTCCGCGGCAGGTCTTCGCTATCCCCGGCAAGCCGCCTCAACTCGCGGATTGAAAACCAGAAGCCGAAACACAAAACCATACTCGCGAGCAGCCCCAAAAGCACCGCCAGAATGGTAACTTGTTCTTCAGCAGGCGTCGTTTGAGTCTGACCTTTATCCGACCCCGCAGCCTCGGTAAGCGATGCCATCGCGGCCGGCTGTTGCGCCTGTGTCAACTCCGTCGGGTCCACGTCCGAGACCAGGGTTGGTTCAGAGCCTGCTCTCACCGCTTCAAGGGTCTCGTAGGCCTGCGGCGGATAGCTCGTGAGGTACAAGTAAACATCCTCCGCTTCCTCTCCGCTCAAGTAATAAAAGACCGGCATCCTTCCGCGTAGCAACTGCGGCGGAGCGCCCATCATGATCGGCGCTCCCTGTGTAATCTTGCGTACGAACTGCGTGGGACTGGTTCGCATCACCAAGGTGCTCAGCGGAGGAATCGCGCCGTTATACAAATCGAGCGCAGTCGGATTCACCCCGGCCGCGCTGTGGCAGACATGGCAAGTGGACTTCGCAATGTGCTCCCCCACCCGCACGCGTTCTTCCCGCACCGCAAGCTGCTCGCTGTCCGCGTGCGGAACGCCGGCCAACTGCCGCAGGTAAGCGACTAAAGAACTCACCTCGGCATCGTTCAAGTGCTGAAACGCCGGCATATCCTGCCCGCCATGATGAAGCCGGTCGAGCAGCAGCGTCCTCGATTGCGCGGCCAGCTTCGACGCGTCGGCATGGCTCATCGGCATTCCAGACGCTCGCATCCGCTCCATCACCGCCACTTCCGATGTAGCCCGCACCGGGTTGATCACCGAGTTGATTTCCGGAGGCGCGCCCGCGCCGGTTTCTCCGTGGCATCCACGGCAGTTCATGCGGTAGAGGTCGGAACCGTGCAATGTAACGGTCTTGTTCTGATCCTCAAACTGGCGCGGCGCCGCCGTGATCTGCCGGAGGGACTTACCATCCGCGCTCAACTCCGGAGGCCCTAGACGCCCAGTTTTGCCCATGCTGGTTTCATCGAAGGAGCGCCGCAAATGCTGAAGCCAACTCTCTCCTGACACGGCGGTCGGCCGAAAGATCCGCATTCCTCCCAGCCTCCGACGGTCGCGGCATTGCTAGCCCGCTGCTCGCCGGAATGAAAAACGCCACCAGCATGAACACTGCGGCCCGCCTGAAGATGTTGAGAAACTTTCCACGCTCCTGCATGTCGACACCTCGGATATCCCCATCATGGGTGAGGCAGCCGACCGTCTTGTCATATGGAAGTACTCTTTTTGTCTATTCCTGCCCCGGAAGTTTTGGCAACCAGCCGACAAAAAAGGCGGCAGAGTCGAACCCCGCCGCCCGAATAAAACTTCAGATGTTGCTAGAAGTGGAACCCAACCTGAGCCGTCAGCGCCCGCGGCGTTACATAGTGAGTTCCGCTGAACGTCGACAGAAAGTTATACAGCGCCAGCTTATTGGCTACGTTGACGGCGGTGAGCGTAAGACTCCATTTGTAGTGGTCGCCTCTGAACAGGTTGTCGTCCCCCACGGCAACGTCAAACAGGTTGCGCGGTGCGATGCGCGGCGGATTGTGGTCGTCATTCTCGGTTCCGGGCGCCGGTATTTGCAGAAGCGACGACCCGTATTCGTTCGCAGGGCAAAGGTTGTTGGGACTGATGAAAGTGCCAACGGGATTCGACGCGCTGGGTGGCGTAGCGTGGACCCCGTTGCAAGTCAATCCAGCTTCGAACTGTTGATCCGCGCTTAGCCCCGACGTATCCACGAGCCCGACGTTGCCGTTTGGCCCGTTCGCGCAGTTGCCGCCCGCGCAAGGTGCCGGACCCGCAACCAAGCCGCTGTCGTAGCGCCAATTGAAGCCGACCCACGGACCAATCTTCCACGGCTGGTACTGCGTGTGGAACGTCATGTTGAACTTTTCATCGTGATCGATCCGGAACGGCCCGGATGCGGACGGAACCGAGCCCGCTCCGCCGATCTGCGGCGTAAAGAAGCGCGCAGCCACGCTTGAGAAAACCATGAGCGCGGAAAATCCGTGGAGATTTGGTACGCTCACCCGGCCGGCGTATCCAGGGATTTTGGAGCGCTCCCACTCAACCGGAAAAGTAATCGGCGTGGCGCCCAGCACACTGAAATCGTACCCATTGTGCGTGTACTTCCAGATATACTCTCCGGAAAAAACCAGGTACCTTCCGAAGGCTTGCTGAAGCCCGGCATGAAATTCATTCCGCCAGCCGGGACTCAATGGATTCGATACCGGCGAGGAACACAGTAGAAGCGGGTTAACGACGGGATTGCTGCACCCGATGCTCGAAAGCACCAGATTTTCGTTGAATGGGCTCTCCAGGGTTCGCGCGTATGAAATGCGAAGCACGGTGTTGGTGCGCTTGATGTTATAAGCGACGCCAAGACGAGGTTCCGCCTCCTTGTGGGTTGTAAGTCCGTTATAGAAATCGCCCCGCAACCCCAGATTCAAGGCCCAGTTGCCCTTGGTGATCGAATCCTGGATATACAGAGCGAGTTCCTTGACGTCGGTGTGACCGTTGAATGTGTAGAGTCCGCTCGCGATCGTGCCCGGCGGGCAGGGGTCATTACCAGACGGAGTTGGCCGGGTCAGGTCATAGCAACCCAACAACGAATTGAAGTTGGCGTTCGCAGTAAACGGTGCCGGGTAAAGATTCTGGTTGGTTGTGGTCGCGGTCGGGCACTGCCCGGGGTCGTTGAGCGTGGGGTTGCCAACGAACACCGGGGCGCCGTTTGCGTCCACACACGGCGCGTTCAGCGTCGGGTCAACAATGCCGAAGGGGTCCTTCTCGTCAAGAAATGTCTGCTCATAAGTGGCTCCAACCTTCAGGTTGTGAATTCCCTTGACATAAGAGACATCCGAGCGCAGCCCAGCATTCAACAGCGTGCGGTTCTGACTGACAGTTTCGCTCTGCAGACCCGGTGCGCCGAGGTCGGCGAAGGGGTTGGCGCTGGGATAGTAGTTATACGCGTCGCGCCGCACAAAAGCGCCCAAGGTGAACACCGTAGTATTGCTAAGCAATCGAGTCCAGGCTGGCGCGATGTTGAACGTTTTGATCTGAGAACGCTGATCGCCGGGACCGACCACATTGCCATTGGGATCGAGGCCGCCATTGGCGACAACGACTCCATTCCACGGGGTCGCCAGCTGCGAATCATAAGAGTTGGGCGTTTGAAACCAGGAGCGCGTGAATCCCAGGTTCAAGCGAAGGGAATCCGCAGTCGATAATTGATAATCCACGCGGTCGAAAAAGTTTTCTTCGTTGCCCTTGTCGTGCATCACGACAAACTCGGGAGGATCGAGGAACCGGCCGCTGTTCAGGCCGCCGACAGAGATGAAGTTCCCCCACTTGGCTCCCCCGTAAGCGAGGTCAGCCGCCACGTTGGAGGTTCCAAACGACCCATACGAAGCATTCACACTGCCATGCGGCGTCGTGACGCCCTGGCCCGAGCGCGTGGTCGCGACAATCACCACGCTGGTCTTGCCACCGTATTCCGCGGGAGGCGCGCCCGATATGACTTCCATTGACTGGATGGAATCCAGTGGGATCTGGTTGGAGAAAACCTTACTCTGCTGGTCTGTGATCGGCTGGCCGTCCACCGAAAATGAGTTTTCCGCGTGATCGCCCAAACCGTGGAAGAGTCCATTCGAGTCGGCGGCAATGCCTGGTGTCGTCAGCGTCACTTCCGAACTCAGAGAGGATGACGAGCTTTCCAAGGGAAGCTTGTCGAACAATTCCTTATCGACGTCGGTGTGGAACGTGGGATCGTTCTCGACTAGATCGGCGCCAGCTTCGACCGTCACGGTTTCCGAAGAACCCGTTACCTGAAGACTGACTTTGACGCTGGCGGGTACGATCGACCGCACCTCCACATCTTGCGAGTATCGAGCGAATCCCTGCGCCGTTACCGTCATGTGATAGGGATTGAACGGTACGTTTGAGAAACTGAAATTTCCCTTACCGTCGGTAACGGTCGTCCGGTCATACCCGCTGACTAACTGATGAATCTCCACCGTCGCGTTGGCAACGACCGCCCCCGAAGGGTCCTGGACGATGCCAGTAAGCGATCCCGAACCTCCGCCGGATTGCGCGTATGCAATCGCGACACTGAACATAAAGCCAACGGCCACAATAGCCGCAGCCGGACAACTCTTACGAGACAAAGGCATGATTCCTCCAATAATGAGTTCTGAGCGAGTTCGATCCCAGATCGAAGATCGCGCTCCTTGGAAAACACCTATTGCATAGGGCGAAGGATCAGAGCGCCGGTGGAGGACGAATGAAGTGAGTGGTGGCGGGACGGAATATGTCTGAGGATTCCGAAGCCGGAGTCGCAAGCGCGGCGGCCAGCAGAACCGGAGCCGTTATCACGGGTCCCGCGCTCAGCCCGGCATGCGAAGCCGAGCAGATGGAGCATGCATGGTGCGATGTGGTCGAGCCCTCGGGATGGGCGTGCACCGCTTGGGCCACGCCCATCGCGCACACCAGAGCCATCGAGAGTATGCACACCACTCTCATAAACAGGCACCGGCTTGCGGTCGCTCTCACCATATTCTTAGGATGCTGCGGGTCTCGACCGGTTGCTTTGGACGATTCTATCGTTAAATCGTTATCGATGCTTACGATACGAGTGCCAGGATGGTTCTCATGGTCCTCGTTCCGTCGCAGTTTGCCGTCCGGCCGGTTGGTCGGTCGCATCTGACATCTCCTGTAACTCACTGATTATTAGTGTGTTCCGGTTGTGATGAATGTCACACCTTAATGTGCCTATTGTCACGAACGGCTTCAGCTCCCGGGGTCGACACTGGCTTTGGAGCCGGTCATGATGCTTGCGTACAAACTCGTCCGTCTAATTGAGACCAATTCCGACACCCTCTCTGCTAGCTTGCTCGCGAAGGTTCAAACTTCCGAATTAACTCGTTCGTATCGTAATGTCCCTGCCGACGACCTGAAGGATCGCGTTTTCGATATCTATCGCCATCTGGGCGAGTGGCTTCTCGGCAAAGGTTCTGGTTTTGACATCGAGCAGCGTTATGAAGAGATTGGCACCCAGCGCGTGCACCAGGGCGTGCCTATCAGCGAGCTCATCTGGGTCATCATTTTGACGAAAGAGAACTTATGGGAGTTCCTGCAGAAGGAATCCCTTCCCGAGCGGCCTATCGAGGCCTTCGGCGAACTGGAAATGCTGAAGTTGCTCGATCAATTTTTTGATCGGGCCATTTACTACGCCTCGGTCGGCTACGAGCGCGCTATCGCAGCGCACGACCTGCCGGCGCGGGGTGCGTCTCGTTAGAGACGGGGTCAGAGGTGGGATAACCAATGTCCTGGCAAATTGATTACAAGAAAAAATTGCGCACGCCGCAAGAGGCGTTGCTGTATGTCCAATCGGGCATGCGTGTCTACATCCAGCCCGGCTGCGCCGAACCGGAGACACTGGTTGAAGCGCTTATGCAGCGCGGCCCAAGCGTGGAAGGTGTCGAAATCGTGCACATGCTCACCATGGGCACGGCGCCATACGTCGCTCCCGAGATGGCGGACCATTTCCGGCACAACGCGGTCTTTATCGGCGCCAACGTGCGCGATGCCATCAACGACGGCCGCGCCGATTACACCCCCATTTATCTCAGCGAAATCGAGGAGTTGTTCGTCTCCGGCGCCATGCCCCTCGATGTCGCCCTGGTGCAGGTCTCCCCGCCCGATTCGCATGGGTTCTGCAGCTACGGCGTAGGCGTGGATACTACCCTGACCGCCGCCAATTGTGCCCGCTTCGTGGTCGCCCAGATCAACGACCAGATGCCGCGCACCTTCGGCGACAGCTTCATCCACGTCTCCGACATTGATGTTCTGGTCGAATCCTCGCGCCCGCTGCCCGAAATGAAGCGCGCCGAGATCACCGAGACCCAGACCGCCATCGCGCGCAACGTCGCCGACCTGATTGAAGATGGCTCCGTGCTCCAGACCGGTATCGGCGGCATCCCCGACGCCGTCCTCTCCCTGCTCATGGATCGCAAGGATCTCGGCGTTCACAGCGAACTGGTTTCCGACGGCGTCATCCCGCTCATCGAAGCCGGCGTCATTAACGGCGAACTCAAGAACTTCAAGCCGCGCAAAGTCATCGTTGGCTTCGTTCTCGGTTCCAAGCAGATTTTCGATTTTGTGGACAACAACCCGATTTTCGAATTCCACCCTACGGCCTACGTCAACGACCCGGCCCTGATCGCCCGCAACGACAAGATGGTCGCCATCAACTCGGCCTTGCAAGTCGATCTTACCGGCCAGGTCTGCTCCGATTCGATCGGCAACCATTTCTACAGCGGAATCGGCGGCCAGGTAGACTTTCTGCGTGGCGCTTCGCGTTCCCATGGCGGCAAGCCCATCATCGCGCTTTCCTCCACAGCCAAGAAGGACACTATTTCGCGCATCATGCCCACGCTCTCAACCGGCGCCGGCGTTGTCACTTCGCGCGGCCTGGTCCGTTACGTCGTCACTGAATTCGGCGTCGCCTACCTGCACGGCAAGTCCATCCGCGAGCGCGCCAAGGCCCTGATTGAAATCGCCCATCCCAAGTTCCGTGAACAGCTTTACGAGTATTGCGAAAAAACTAAATGGCTGCAGCGTCCCTATGCTGCGGTCGCAATGAGGTGAGTATGGCAGCACCAGCACGTGGCAATATCTTGATCGATACCGAGGAGTGCAAGGGCTGTGGACTGTGCGTCGAGTCCTGTCCCCCCGAGTGCCTCGAATTGCTCCCGGAACTGAACGCCTATGGCGTGCACCCGGCACACTACACCGGCGCGGGCTGCACCGGATGCGGCATCTGTTTCTATTGCTGCCCCGAGCCCGGAGCCATTACCGTCTACCGTCTCGCCCCACCCACCAAGCCTCTGGTTCATGGAGACGTACAAGACAACGTTCAAGGAGAATCCCATGCGGCAGCTCTGTAAGGGAAATGTGGCCATCGTTAAGGGTGCCATCCTCGCTGGATGTCGCTCCTATTTCGGATATCCCATCACTCCCGCCAGCGAAATCGCCGAAGCGGCAGCGCTCCTTCTGCCGCAAGTCGATGGAACGTTTCTCCAGGCGGAGAGCGAAGTCGCCGCCATCAACATGGTGTACGGCGCAGCTGCGGCCGGGGCTCGCGTCATGACCGCATCCTCCGGCCCCGGCCTCAGCTTGATGCAGGAGGGCATTTCCTACTGCGCCGGCGCCGAACTTCCCTGCGTCATCGTCGACATCGTTCGCGGTGGCCCCGGCCTCGGCAACATCGCCCCCGAACAGAGTGACTATTTCGCCATGGTCAAAGGTGGAGGCCACGGCTGCTATCGCAACTTTGTCCTCGCGCCCGCGTCGGTGCAGGAAATGGCCGACCTCACCATCCTCGCCTTCGATCTGGCCGACGAGTATCGCAATCCGGTCATCATCCTCGCTGACGGTTTCATCGGCCAGATGATGGAACCGCTTGACCTCACTTACCGGGAAGCAAAACTTCCCGAGAAACCCTGGGCGGTCATGGGCACGGCCGGAAGCCGGAAGAATATGATCAGTTCGATCTTCCTCGAGCCCGACGACCTCGAGAATCACATTCGCAAGCTCGAAGCCAAGTACATCCGCGCGTCGCGTCTGGAAGCGCGTCACGAGACCTTCGAGACCACCGACGCCGAAGTTTTGCTGGTCGGCTATGGCATCACCGCGCGGGTGCTGCGCTCGGCGGTCGAAATGGCTCGCCGCGAAGGCCTGAAGGCTGGCCTTTTCCGCCCCATCACGCTCTGGCCCTTCCCGAAAGAAGCCCTGCGCGCCGCGGCCAGCAAAGTCAGCAAGGTTCTGGTCGTAGAACTAAGCAACGGCCAGATGGTCGAAGATGTTCGCCTCACTCTGGAGGGCAAGGTTCCCGTCGAGTTCTACGGCCGGACCGGCGGCAACGTCCCCAGCGTAGAGGAAGTGCATTCGCAGCTAATGCAACGCGTAATGCAAATGGTGTAGCAGTTTGTGTAGGGACAGCCGCCCTCGGCTGTCCAGCGGAGCGCAGCTCCGCAAGGTTTTTGTAGAGGGATGATCTAGCGGAGCTCAGCTCCGCGAGAGGTTTGAAAGGGCACGCCTTCAGGCGTGCCGAAAACGGCTTGAGGAAGACGGGGCTTTAGCCCCTGAGGTACGGAGCGATCATGTCAACCAACACGAAGAATGAAGCACAAGCTTCCGAAATCCAAGCAGCGGGCTACGAGGTCACCCACTCGAAGTCGCCCGTCTTTTACAGCACCTACGAGCGCAAAGGCGACCTCCAGAACCAGACCCACTACTGTCCCGGCTGTGGCCACGGCATAGCGCATAAGCTCATCGCCGAGGCCGTTGAAGAACTCGGCCTGCAGGACCGCACCATTTTCGTCAGCCCCGTCGGCTGTTCCGTTTTCGCCTATTACTATGTCGACGTGGGCAACGTCCAGCTCGCCCACGGCCGCGCCCCCGCCGGCGCCACCGGCATCAAGCGCACCCGTCCCGACAGTATCGTCATTTCCTATCAGGGCGACGGTGACCTCGCTGCCATCGGCACCGCCGAAATCATCCACGCCGCCAACCGCGGCGAGCACATCACCGTCTTCTTCATCAACAACGCCATCTATGGGATGACCGGCGGCCAGATGGCCCCGACCACTCTCGTCGGCCAGCGCAGCACCACGTCTCCCTTCGGACGCCGTCCCATCAACGAAGGCTTCCCGCTGCACATGGCCGAACTTATCGCCGGTCTCGAAGCTCCAGTCTATGTCGAGCGCGTCGCCCTCTCCGATAACAAGAACATCATGAAGGCGCGCAAGTCTGTCCGCAAAGCACTCGAAATCCAGCGCGATGGCAAAGGCTTCTCCTTCGTCGAAATCCTGTCCCCGTGTCCTACCATCTGGGCCAAGGATCCGGTTGAAGCCCGCAAGTGGATTGCCGAGGCGATGATTCCCAACTTCCCCCTCAACGTCTTCAAAGACCGCGTGCACGAGCCTGTGCAGAACGCCATTGTCCCGCATCACACCGTCCCCGAAACTCTTGAAATCGGCGATGCTCGCATTGGAACTCAGACAGATATCCACCTCGCTGGCACTCCCGGCGAGCAAAGCGGGCCAGTAACCGCGCGCACCCAGCAGCACCACTTCGAAACGTTCGGAATCAAGGTCGCCGGCTTCGGCGGACAGGGCGTGCTCCTGCTCGGCCAGTTACTGACCGAAATGGGGATGCGCGAAGGCCTGGAAGTCAGCTGGCTCCCGTCCTATGGCCCCGAAATGCGCTCTGGCAGCGCCCATTGTCACGTGTGCCTCGCGAAGCAGCGCATCGGCTCGCCGCTCCTTTCGCATCCTGACGTGCTCGTCGCCATGAATGAAATGTCGCTCCGTAAATTCGCGCCAACCGTCGCCGCCGGAGGTCTCATTCTCTACAACGCCACGCGCTTGCCGGAAGATTTCCAACTCCCGCAAGCTCGGATCATCTGCATCCCCGCCTCCGAGATGGCCGACAAGCTCGGCTCCACCAAAACGACCAACATCGTAATGATGGGCGCGCTGCTCGAAGAAACCGAATGCCTGCTGCCCGCAACTGCCGAAGGCGTGCTCGAGACCAAGGTCAAGAAAGTTGCATTGAAAGAGATTAACCGCAAAGCCCTGGCCGCCGGCCGCGACTTCATCGACCACTATGTAAGGGTAGGTGCCGTAAGCCAGCCCGACGGCTTCGCGTACTAGCGTCGGGGAGGGAAAGCAAGACTCACGTAGGGACAGCCGCCCTCGGCTGTCCGGCGGAGCGCAGCTCCGAGGCACCTACCTTCTCCCGGCGCCAAGCCCCAGAACCAGCAAAAGCACTATCCCCCCGCCTCCGATTCCTCCACAATCTACAAAAGTGCCGCCCGCGCCACCGCGGCGCCACCTGCGTCGACTTCGATCTTTACCAGACCCGCCTCATCGCAACATGAGGCCCAAAGCTCGCACCAGGGAGAAGTACTATGTCAGGCCAAGTCGTTCTCTACTTCGACGATCAAGCAGATGCCTTGCGCTTCGCGTTGGCAGCCGGTTCCGTAATGGCCGGAGACGGTTCGCCCTCCACCAGCGAACTGGTAGAGAAAACAGCCTGCGTGAGCCGCATCCAGCTAGACGCCAACGCGACAAACACGCAGCGGCCAAATCCACCCGAACGAGCCGCCTAAAAACTCGCGGAACAATCGGATTCGTATCAGGGTATCGCTTCTCGGATTCGTACCAGGGTATCGCTTTAGCGATACCGCAAGTCCTCAGAAATCAATCCCCCTTTAAGGGCTGCTTCGGCTTCTCCAGCAAACTGCTACGCTGAAAAGTCGCTTTTCGCGTTCCCTCCTCATATTGGGAGAGACAATCCGCTAGCGGTAGAGCTGTCAACGCGCGTGGGCAATGGAGCGTTTAGAATGTCCTTTCCTATGCCCACCGCTGAGCGCTCTATCTCCACCTCTCTTGACCTTGCCTGGGTTCACTCCCAGTTCCCTTCTCTGGCCCAAACTGTCAACGGCCAGCCCGCGGTCTTCCTGGACGGCCCCGGCGGAACGCAAGTGCCGCAGCGAGTGATTGACGCCATCGCCGATTACCTCGCCCGCAACAACGCCAACACCGGCGGAGCTTTCGCCACCAGCCGCGCCACCGACACGATGATCGCCGAAGCCCGCGCCGCCATGGCCGACTTCCTCCATTGCGATCCCGACGAAATCGTCTTCGGCGCAAACATGACCTCGCTCACCTACGCCATGAGCCGAGCCATCGGCCGCGATCTCGACCCCGGCGATGAGATCGTGCTCACGCTCCTCGATCACGACGCCAACTTCTCGCCGTGGAAAGTGCTCGAAGAAAAAGGCGTGACCATCCGCGCGGCAAAGTTCAACCCCGCCGACTGCACGCTCGACATGGACGACCTGGCGCGCCAGATCACCAGCCACACGCGCCTTGTTGCCGTCGGGTACGCGTCGAATGCAGTGGGCACAATTAACAACGTCAAGGAAGTCGTGCGCCTGGCAAGGCAGGCCGGCGCGCTCAGCTACATCGACGCCGTCCATTACGCGCCGCACGGGCTGATTGACGTGCGCGCCCTCGACTGCGATTTCCTGGTCTGCTCGACCTACAAATTTTTCGGCACGCACATGGGCGTCCTCTACGGCAAACGCGAGCACCTGAAGCGCCTCCAACCCTACAAAGTCCGTCCCAACACCAACAACATTCCCAACTGCTGGGAGTGGGGCACCCTGAACCACGAGTGCATAGCCGGGATCAAAGCGTGCGTGGATTATTGGGAGGAGTTGGGACGGCGCTCGTGTGGTGCGGGCATTCTTGCCCGCGAAGAAGCGGGATCTCCCCTGCCGGCCCTGAGCCGCCGCGAGGCCATCGTCGCCGCGCACGCCGCCATCCACCCGCACGAGCGCGCCATGATGGAGAAGATGATTGCTGGCCTGCTTGAAATTAAGGGCCTGAGGCTCTACGGCATTACCGACCCTCGCCGCTTCGACCATCGCTGCGCGACAACCGTAGTGCGGATCGAAGGCCACACGCCGCTCGAACTCGCGACCAAACTAGGCGAGCGCGGCTTCTTCACCTGGGACGGAAATTACTACGCCCTCAACGTAACCGAGCAGTTGGATGTCGAGCGTTCAGGCGGCTTCCTGCGCATCGGCTTGGTGCATTACAACACGATGGAGGAAGTGGAACGGCTGCTCGCCGCGCTGAGGGAGATCATTATCTAGCGTTGAATCTCCTCGACGCGATCCCCTTTGCCTATCAACGCCGCACTCGCCAACCTAATGAACAACCCGTGCTCGACCACACCCGCCATGTCGCTCAAAATGTGCGCCAGCGCGGCCGGGTCCACGATCTTCCCGAAACTGCAATCAAGAATCGGATTGCCGTTGTCCGTAAGATAAGGACTGCTGTCCGGGCACGTGCGCCATTTAACATTCGCCCCAAGCCCGGCGATTTTCTTTTCGACGACCGCGCGCGCAAAGGAAATGACTTCCACCGGCAGCGGAAATTTGCCGAGTACCGGCACAAGCTTGCTGGAGTCGCTGATAACAACCATCTTCTTCGAAGCCGACGCCACAACTTTCTCGCGCAGCAGCGCGCCCCCTCCACCCTTGATCAGATTGAGCTGATGGTCAATTTCGTCGGCGCCGTCAAGAGTGATATCAATCCCCGGATGCTCGTCGAGCGTGGTCAGCGGCACGCCGACCTTTCTCGCCAAGTCGGCCGTGGCATTCGAAGTAGGAATGCCGACCATCTTCAACCCAGCCTTCACGCGCTCGCCCAGCGCGACGACCGCGAAGTAAGCGGTAGACCCCGTGCCCAACCCGACCACGTCGCCATCGCGCACCAGTTTCGCGGCGGCGCGCCCTGCAATTTCCTTCTCCTTCTGAATATCCTGCTGACTTTTCGCCAGATCAGCCATGCGTCTCCAGACCAACAAAACCAAGCTAGATCAACGCTAAGTTATTGATTTATAAATATTTTACAGCTAAGTCCTTATTTCTCAAAGATCTGGCGCGAAAAGCACGCTAAATCTTTGACTTTAAAAGACCGAACCCAAAGGGGTCCTTCACTTCCTGACCACCTCGATGTACACAAGATAGCCTCCAAGCGCCAGACCGAACAGACCCAGCAAATAAGAAACAATGTCGATAACAAAACCAGCGGGTTCAAAGCTATTCGTATCGAGCTGCGCCCGCGTCTTGCGGTAACGGGCAAGTCCAGCAAGAATCAGCAGCACTCCTCCGACGATCGAGATCACACCAAACCACGCGGTAATTCCCGTCGTCGATGAGGCATGTCCCTGGAGCTGCAGGAATTCGCGGAGAGCAATCGAAAAGCGTCCGATGGCAAATCCGAAGATGATCGTCGCGATGCCAGTTCGCACCCACGCGAGAAAAGTCCGCTCATTCGCGAGGTGGTCGCGCGCGCGATTGGGATTGACGTTGTCGGACGGCATTTTCCGGAACTTCAGCGCAAGCCCGCTATTATTCCACAGCCTTTCGCAGAAGCGCAGCCGGACCCGCAATGTTCTTCAGAAGATCCGCCGGAATGCCATGGCGCTGCTGCAAGTATTCCGGCGCATTGTAGGACAGCCAAACCTTCCCCTGCGCATCCTGCCAAGCCAGCGCCTTTAACGGAAGATCAATCGCGGAGCTGGGCGCGGCGACCATGAGCGGCGTTCCGCCCTTGGGATTGCCGAAGATGAGCAGTTGCGTAGGCCGCATTTCGAGCCCGACTTTCGCTGCCTCTCCGCTGTGGTCGACCAGCGCAAAGACGCTTACTCCGTTTTCTTTGAGCAGCGCCTGCAGGCGGGAAAGAGTTTCGGGAACAGAGTAGCGGCTCGGAAGATCGACAATTCCTGAGGTCATGAGAGCCTCCGGTGAAGTAGACGATAGCGAGGCACGGCTGGACGCAGAAATTTGCCGAAGAGGTTTTAGGTCTCAGGTGTCAGGTGTCAGGTGTCAGGTGTCAGGAAAAGCTCTTTCTGCGAGCATTTGTGTCCGGGTCTGCGTTTCCTGAGACCTGAGACCTGACGCCTGACGCCTATCCCGCAATCATCTTCCCCAAAATTTCCTTCAGCACTTTCGCCGCGACCGTTGCGGTGATCTGCGTGTTGTCCTGCGCGGGGTTGAACTCGACGATATCGGCGCCCGCGATTCTTCCGGTAATCGCGTGCAGATGGGCAATCGCTTCTCTTACCGACATGCCTCCCGGCTCGCGATGCGAAATGCCAGGAGCGAACGCGGGATCGAGCGCATCCATATCGAACGATATATAGATCGGGCCATCGACCTTCATGCGGTCGAGCGCGGGCAGGTGGCGCATTTCGATGACTTCGACGCCAAACTTCTTCGCCTGCTCGCGCTGATGCGCGGTCATGGTGCGAATGCCCACCTGGATCAGGCGTTTGGCCGCGCCTGCTTCCATGATGCGGGCAAAAGGACAGGCGTGCGACAGGCGATTGCCTTCGAGTTCATCGTAGAGGTCGGGGTGCGCATCGAAATGGAGCACGGTCAAATCCGGAATGTGCTGACCGAATGCGCGCACGATCGGCAAAGTGATGGAGTGATCACCGCCCAGGCAGACGGGACGCAGGCCGTGGTCGAGGAGTTCTCCAACTTTGGCTTCGATGGCAGCAAAGGGCTGCTCGAACGTGAAGTTCAAGTCTCCGGCGTCGCAGTAGGCGCCTTCGACGCTCAAGTCCACGCCGGTTTCGGTTGAGAGATTGGCGGAATCAGACCCGAAGGCAACACGGATGATCGGTGGAGCTCCAGCGGCGCCGCGTAACCAGGAGGAATTGGCATCGAAAGGAATACCGAGGATGACGGGCGTTCCAGGCTTTGCGGATTTGGGATTCATTGTCATCACATTGATCCTGCGGTAACGATAATTGTCGCGACGTCAGTTTGCAGTGACGTGGGACACGGCTGCGGGCATTGTCTACTGGTCAGCCCGAGGCCTATCCCTGCGTGAGTTATTCTATAAACAGATTATGGCGACTTCTACCACACGGAATTCTTCGCACACCACGCCCGTAGTGGACAATTACGAGCGCGAGTACGTTTTCGGGCTGTTTCGGCAGTATGCGTATCTCGAGGCCGAGCTGAATCCGCTCGGGTTGATGCCACCGCAACCGCACCCTGACTTGCGGTTTGAAGGCAATAACGACAACGAGTGGGCCCAGGAAGCGCGCCGCATTTATTGCGGAAGCGTCGGCGTGGAATTCATGCACATCGACGACCCGGAGCGCCGGCAGTGGATTCAGGAGCGCATCGAAGCGGGGCCTGCGGCGGTCGACCGCGAGCGCGCGCTCGATCTGCTGATGCGCGCCGATCTTTTCGAGCAGACTTTGCAGCAGCGGTATCTGGGCAACAAGCGCTTCTCGCTTGAAGGCAATACGTCGTTGCTGCCTGCCGTGGACGAGATTCTCGACGTCGCGGGAGAACATGGCGCGCTCGAACTGGTCATGGGCATGAGCCATCGCGGGCGGCTGAACGTAATCATTCATGTGGCAAAACGCCCGCCCGAGCAGGTGTTTGCCGAGTTCGAGGATGTGGACCCGCGCAGCGTGCTAGGTTCGGGCGACGTGAAGTATCACATCGGCGCGACGGGCGAATACGTCACGAAAAGCGGAAAGAAAATTCATATCCATCTGGCGTCGAATCCCAGCCATCTCGAGGCGGTCGATCCCGTAACCGTGGGGCGCACGCGCGCGAAGCAGGATCGGGTGGGCGAAAACGGCAAGGCGATGTACCTGCCCTTGCTGGTGCACGGAGACGCGGCGTTTGCAGGACAGGGGATCACAGCTGAGACGCTGAACTATGCGGATCTCGCCGGCTACACCGTGGGAGGGACAATTCACGTGATCGTGAATAACCAGCTGGGGTTCACGACCAACGCGCGCGACGAGCACTCTTCTCGATTCGCCGCCCAACTGGCGCGGCGACAGGCGATTCCGATCTTTCACGTGAATGGCGAAGATGTGGACAAGGTGATGTGGATCGCGCGCATCGCGGCGGAATATCGCTACCGGTTTGGCACAGACGTAGTAGTCGATCTGATCGGATACCGCCGTCACGGCCACAGCGAGGTGGACGATCCGACGGTGACGCAGCCGCTCATGTACAAGGCGATCAAGGAGCACCGTCCTCTATTTGAAATCTACGCGAAACAGATTGGCGTCGAGAATCTTGGCGAGCGCGTAGCCATGATCAAGGCTGAATTTGAGGGAGCACAAAAGGCGGCGTCAAAGGTCACGAAGAAGCCGTCGCTCCGCGAACTGCCTTCGTACTGGGATAACTATTGCGGAGGCCGGTACCACGCCGACTATGAGGTGCCCACCGGAGTCGCACGCGAACAGTTGGTCGAGCTCACGACGCGATTGACGACCTATCCCGAGGGATTTCACATCCATCCGAAGGTAAAGAAGCTGCTCGAGCAGCGCGCGGAAATGGGAACGGGCAACAAGCCTCTCGACTATGGGATGGCGGAAGCTCTGGCCTTTGCGAGCCTGCTGAAGCAGGGAATTCCGGTGCGCCTCAGCGGGCAGGATACGCGGCGGGCCACGTTCAACCAGCGCCATTCAGTGTTGATCGATACCGAGGACGAAACCGAATACATTCCTTTGTGCAATGTGGCTCCCGGCCAAGCGGCATGCCAGATCTACAACTCGACGCTTTCGGAAGCGGGTGTGATGGGTTTTGAGTACGGCTACAGCCGCGATTATCCCGAGACGCTGGTGCTTTGGGAAGCGCAGTTTGGAGACTTCGCCAATGTGGCGCAGGCGATCATTGATCAGTTTGTGAGCGCGGGCGAAGACAAGTGGGGATTGCTTTCAGGCCTCGTGCTACTGCTGCCGCATGGGTACGAAGGACAGGGTCCGGAGCATTCGAGCGCGCGCGTCGAACGGTATTTGCAGCTCGCGGCGCGGGATAATTTCCAAATATGCCAGCCCTCGAATGCGGGGCAGTATTTCCACCTGCTGCGGCGGCAGGCGCTGCGCAAGTGGAGAAAACCTTTGGTGGTCTTCACGCCGAAGAGCATGCTGCGGCATCCGGATGCGCTTTCCCCGCTCGACGACCTTACGCATCAGCGGTTTTTGCCGGTGATCCCCGATAACGAAGCCCGCGATGTAAAGCGCATTCTGCTCTGCACGGGAAAGATCGGGCATGAACTGCGCGCGGAGCGGCAGAAGCGCGGCGACATGAGTACGGCGATTGTGTTTCTCGAACAGATGTATCCGTTCCCCGAGGCGGAGTTGGCAGCGGAGCTTGACCGTCACAGCACGGCGCGCGATGTTGTCTGGGTGCAGGAAGAGCCATCGAATATGGGCGCTTTGTTTTACATGCTGCCGCGGCTGCGGCGTATCTCGCATGAACGGCCGGTCCTGTCGGTGAAGCGCTCCGGGAGCGCGAGTCCGGCCACGGGGTCGGCGAAGGCGCATGAAGTGGAACAGAAGACGCTGCTGGCGCTGGCATTTACGACGCAGGGGTAAGGTGGGGGCAGAGGTCAGAGGCTAGATTGCAGAGGTGTGGGCGCCGCACGTGCGCGGATACAGAGACTTATCGCGGTCTGTTCCGCAAGGGACAAAAAGCCCAGAATATCTTCCGGGCTTCTCAGCGAACCTTCGATAACTTCTATGGCCAGCGCTTGGCCGCATCTTCCCATCCGGCGGCGCGCGCTGGAGCGTTGACTGCCTGGGCAGCAATCGGAGCTGGAATGCGAATCGGCTGCTGCTGTGCCGCAACTGAGGCCAGCGCCGGTTTGGACGCCTCGGCGGCCGACTCCTTTTCTTCCGAAAGCAAAGGGGCCGCAACGCGCAACGCCTCTACCTCTTTTTCCAATCGCGCCAGTTCCAGCTCTTTCTGCCTTAAAACCTCGTAAACATTTTTCATGCTCAGCACCTTTTTGTAACGCGGAGAACGTCAACGGCAGAGTATGAGTTTTCGGCGTCCTTTGTCAAGAATGATGGACCTGTCATGGCAATAAAAAGAACCGTTGAGCATTGGGCCGCCGCGCATGGACCATCGAACAACGTGGGGTCAGCGAAAGAGAACGATGGCGACAAGCACGCCAAGGATCAGGACGATGACTACTAGCAGATTAACGTGGTCGGACAACCAGGATTCCTTAACGGGTGCCGTATTGGCTAGAAAAGGCGGCAACGGTTCCTCCGTCACAGGCCCCGCTGATTCTGCCAGCGGCGGAATCACGGGTTCACTTCGATCTTGGGCTCGCCGGATTTTGTCGTCCTTCTTCGTTTCGCAATCCAGACAAAGGGCCCGTCCTTCGGAAACGGGAAACCCGCAGGAGGCGCATTTCTGAACGCGGAGCATCGAGTCAGGCAGCGAGCCGGATTCCGCGCCTTCCGCTCCGGGATTTGTTTCGAACGTTGGCGGTGGCAACGATTCGGCCGGCAGTTGCCAGGTATGGAATTGGGAGGGCTCGGCGGAGGCGCCGACATCCTTGGCTTCAGCAGTCACGGATGGAAGCGAAGCCGCTAAGACGTTCGGTACTGGCTGCGGCGCAGCGGCTGCCGTTACCGCAGTGGTCGTCAACGAGGCCGCATTCCTTTCTGCCCGCTTGACCTGTGGTTGTTTCGCAAGCTCGTGCGGCGGCACCGTGCCATGGCGCTGCTCGGCAAGATCGAGTGCCGTAAGCGTAAGGTCAGCCATGCGTTCAAGCGCGATCAGATCGCGTTCCTCGAAAGCGTAAGCGTGATCGGAGAAAAGCTCGAACAGTCCGCGCACCTCGCCACTTTGCCGCAGCAGCGGCAACACCACGATCGAGGCGATGCCGAGCGCCCGGCAAGCTTCAAGGTTCACGCGCGGATCGGCTTCTGCATTGTCGCAACGAAGCAACTGGCGGCGTGTGATGCTTTCGCCAGTCAGCCCGGACCGTACCTGCAGCCGGGCACCGATCGAGGGCGCGCAGGAACCGGCGCTGGCGCGGCAGACCATCTCACCCGCCTGCGGCAAGGCGAGCGCGGTTCCAGTGGCGCCCGTGATGTACTGGGCGCGCTCGACCAAAAGCTGAAGTGCGGCGTCAAGCTCAGGTTCTTCCAAGCCGCGGCTTAGGTTGGCATCAGTTGGCAGACCCGACGGCGCGCGGACTGCAGCAGCGGCTTCACTCGGCACGCTGCCGCTCGAAGGTGAATCGTCGGGTTGGGGGAAGCCCGGCATGCGATTATGCGCTCTTTGGTTTGCCGCAAAGATCACGCGAACAGGCGGACGAGAACCTGCGGCTCACACGAAGATTGCTGACCAGAGTCTCGCCTTGGAGACTCTGGCTGTCAAGAGCCAGCGGGTGCTTGGTTGGTGTCCGAAGTTATGCCGAGGCGCCGTCTTTGTGCCGCAGCCACTCAATAAACATCTGCTCGCGCGGCTTGTCGTAGGCCATGAGCAAATGGCGAATGCTGCGTCCGCTGACGAAGTGGCACACTTCTTCTGCAAGATTTTTGGCGTGGTCGCCAGCGCGCTCGAGGGATTGCGTCATGAAGATGACTTGCAGGCTGGCGCGGCGCTCGAGGTTTTCGGGATTTTCAAGGTGGCGGAGAAAAATCAGATTGCGCAGGCGATCCATCTCGGCATCGGCGCGCAGAACCTCAATCGCCTTCTTGACGTCGCGTTGCGAGAACGACTGGCCCACGTCGGCCAGCATCTTTTCGAGAATGGTCGCCATCTGGGTCAGCTCGCGTGCGTCCTGCGGATCAATGCGGGCGCCTGTGGCCTGGGCGCTGGTCGCGAAGCTCAACAGCAGATCTCCGATGCGCTCCAGCCCGATCATCAGCTTCATGCAGGCGAGCAACTGCCCGGTTTCGGCTTCGGGCACGCGCGTGATGGTCGAGGTCACGCCCGAGTCCACTTCGACGTCGATGGCGTCGAGGTCCTTCTCGCATTGGCGAATCGCATCCAGGCGGGACATCGAACCGGTGGCAATTCCTTCGGCTGCGATGGCAGCGGCCTGCCGCGCCAGTTCGCACGCTTCGACCGTCCGCTTAACCAGGTCAGGGTACGACGGCTCGGGTGCAGGCTTCTTCACGCTGGCTGTGCTCATGGGAAAAATCAACTCTGTTTCATTGGATGCCGGATCCGCGCCAGTCGACGCGAGCAGCATCAATCCAGACTGTGTCGAACACACTCCCACAAGTGTAATTCCCGGCGTCGAAGGGCAGGTTACAAGGCGATAAATTTATTGTCGCCGAAATGAAAGAGTCAGCCCGTTGCGCCGAAGACGGAGATCTGGCAACTGTTCGGAGCATGAATACCGCGCTTGGCGAATGGCAAGGAACCGAGGGCACAATAGGGAGTATTACTATTGTTATCTCGCTCAGGCTCCCCAAGAGCCGCACAATGTGTCAATGGGATTGAGCGTTCTATTTGTCGGGTTTCTCCAGCGAGTCGCCGTAGGAGCGGGCACGGTATTCGCCGTGTTCCTGGTCATTCGGCTCGGATTGCGCCGGCGTTCGCCCATTGCCGTCAGCCGTCGAATAACCCGCTGACCTTCACCGCCAGTCGTGCCCCAGACACGTTTTGCTGGCGACGGGGTTCACCCTCAGCATTCCCGACCTGCCCCGTTTGACTCACTTCACTGCCACGTGAGATAGTTGCCTGCTCCGATCACCGCAACTGACTGTAAACACAAATAATATTGGAGTCTGTTGCTCCCAAATGGTTCGCCTAATTCCTAGAGATAATAGCTTCTTCGCCATGTTCTCGGCGATGTCCGACAACCTCATTGCCGGGGCTCGCACGCTGGTCGATCTCTTCGCCAACTACCGCGATGTTGGAAGCAAAATCGACGCGATTCACCGCATCGAGCGCGAAGGCGATGAAATGACCCATGCCATCCTGACCAAACTCAACCAGACGTTCATCACACCCTTCGACCGGGAAGACATTCACGAGTTGGCCTCCAAGCTCGATGACGTCCTCGACTTCATCAATGCTTCCGGCGCTCGCATCGAGATGTACCGGATCACGACTCCGCCATCTGCAGCCGGAGAGTTAGCCGCGATCATCCTGAAGCAATGCCACGAATTGCAGCAGGCGGTATCTCTGATGCAGAAAAATGGCAATATCCTGGGGCACTGCGTGGAGATCAACCGTCTGGAGAACGAAGCCGACCAGGTGTCCCAGCAGGCCATCGCCACCCTGTTTGAACACGAAAAGGATCCGATCAACCTCATCAAGATCAAGGAGCTGTTGGAATGCCTCGAACGGGCGACCGACAAGGCCGAAGACGTTGCCAACGTATTGGAAACGGTCGTTCTGAAAAGTACGTGAAGCTCAATAATCCAACCCAACAGGAAACCTGGTGAAGCCCGATCTCATTCTGCTGATCATCACAGTGCTGGTCGCGCTGACCTTCGATTTCCTGAACGGATTTCACGACGCCGCCAACAGCATTGCCACCGTCGTCTCGACGCGGGTTTTATCCCCAAAGCTGGCCGTGTTGTGGGCAGCATTCTTCAATTTCGTGGCCGCATTCCTGTTGGGCACCGCCGTCGCCAAGACCATCGGCGGCGGCATGATCCACGTCGAAAGCGTTACCCAGTATGTCGTGATCACAGGACTATTCGGCGCCATCGTCTGGGATTTGCTGACCTGGTGGTGGGGGCTGCCGACTTCTTCTTCGCATGCCTTAATCGGAGGCTATGCCGGAGCGGCCGTCATGCGCTCCGGATGGCACGTCATTATTGCCGAGGGCTGGTACAAAACCCTCATCTTCATCGTAGTGGCACCCATCATGGGGCTCGTCCTCGGCCTGACCTTTATGGTGGCCGTCTACTGGCTCCTGCAAAACAAAGCCCCGCGGCGAATCGACGCCTGGTTTCGCAAGCTGCAACTGCTATCGGCAGCGGCCTACAGTCTCGGCCACGGCGGCAACGATGCCCAGAAGACCATGGGAATTGTGGCCTCCGCCTTATATGGAGCGCATTATCTAAGTTCGAAGGAACTGGCCGGCAACTGGGGAAAATTTCACTGGCCCATCATTTTGGCGGCTCATTTGTCAATCGCTCTGGGAACGTATTTCGGGGGTTGGCGGATCGTTCACACCATGGGATCGCGCATCACCAAACTTAAACCTGTGGGAGGCTTCTGCGCTGAAGCGGCAGGAGCAATCACCCTGTTCTCCACTGCGCTCGCCGGCATCCCCGTAAGCACCACGCACACCATCACCGGCGCAATCGTCGGAGTCGGAGCCGTCAATCGGCTTTCGGCGGTGCGCTGGGGAGTAGCGAGGCGCATCGTCTGGGCCTGGGTTCTGACGATCCCGGCGGCAGCCCTGGTCGCCGCCGCTGCGTTCTGGCTAGTGCGGTTGATTCATCCCGGCGCCTAGATTGGCAGGCTGCGAACGGGGACGGGACGACTTGAGCCCTTCCGATTCTGGGGCGGTGCGCGTTGGCGATGTTACAACAGCAACGGCAGCCACCCCCTTCAAGAGGGACGCCTGCTGTCAACCGTCCTTGAAGCAGAACCCAACAAAGGAGATGAAAAATGAGGAAGATCATCGCCAGCGCGCAGGTTTCCCTCGACGGCGTCATGCAGGGGCAAGGCAGCGCCCAAGAGGACACAAGCGATGGGTTCGATCTCGGCGGATGGAGCATGAAATTTTCCGACGCTAAGGCAGGGGCCGCAGTCATGGGTGTAGTAGGCACCCTTGACAAACCCTACGACCTGCTGCTGGGCCGCAAGACCTACGACATTTTTGCAAGCTATTGGCCCTATGTTCCCGCAGACAACCCAATTGGTCCGGTCTTTACAAAAGCGAACAAATACGTACTGACCCGGGGCTCGGTAAAACTCGACTGGGCCAACAGCCACAAGATGCGCAACATTGATGACGTGCGGAAGGTCAAGGCGGGCGATGGTGCGGACATTGTGCTGTGGGGCAGTTCAACCCTCTATCCGCAGTTGTTGGAAGCGAAGCTCATTGACCGGTTTCTACTGCTCACCTGTCCGATAGTTCTTGGAAAAGGCAAGAAACTCTTCGGCAGCATCTCGCACCCCGTAAACATGAAGCTGGTTAGGAATGACATATCTTCGACAGGCGTCATCATGGCGACCTACGAGCACAACGAGTAACCCGCAGTCTGGATGAAACCTAAAGGCCATCCAGCAAGGCTTACGTTTCAAAGAACGGGCCGCCCGGGTTCGTGCGCTGGCAGAATACAAAGATTTCCTCACCCGCTGGAAAGACGCCGATCCTGATATCCCCATCCTGAAGCAAGACGAGGCCGAGTACGCGAAGCAGCAGTAGTCGGCTGTCGAGAGCGGGCAATAGCATTCAGAACCCAGACCGCCCGGTTGGGATTCCGCTCGAATGAGGCCAATTCGGAAACATCTCCGTTATTACCGCCTACACCGACTCCGCCTCGGAAGCTGGCAGCGTGAACAAGAACGCCGAGCCGTGATTCAGTTCGCTCTCGGCGCGGATCGTCCCGCCGTGGGCCAGAACAATGTGCTTGGCGATGGCGAGACCCAATCCCGTTCCCCCAGACTCGCGGGAGCGAGCCTTGTCGACACGGTAAAAACGCTCGAACAATCGCGGCAGGTGCTCGGAGGAGATGCCTGGCCCAAGGTCGCGAACGGAAAATTCAACGCCATTCTCCGCTGGCCGCGCGCCAAGAACAATCTTTTTCCCGGTGGCCGCGTATTTCAGCCCATTCTCAATGAGATTGGAAAATATCTGATGCATGGCCTCGCGATCCGCATTCACGTGCGCATCGGGCACGGTGTTTTCGATCACCAGTTCGACACCGTAAGAGCGGGCCATTTCGATAAAGCTTTCCAGCGCATCCTGCAGAAGTTCCTCGGTGCTGACCCTTTGAATCATGAACCGTTGCTCGCCCGATTCCACGCGCGCCAGGGTCAGTAGGTCTTCGGTGAGACGCGACATGCGGGCGGCATTTTTGCGGATGATTTCGAGAAATTCCCGAACATGATTGTCAGCCA
Organism: Terriglobales bacterium; assembly: GCA_049288625.1. Lineage (GTDB taxonomy): Bacteria > Acidobacteriota > Terriglobia > Terriglobales > Acidobacteriaceae > Acidiflorens. The sequence continues at coordinate 575,544 of JBAQIB010000038.1, forward strand.
GAGGACTATCGAGCAGCGTCTCCGTATATCCCTGAATGGAGGTGAGCGGCGTGCGCAGCTCGTGGGAGACGTTGGCGATGAAATCGCGCCGCGTTTTTTCCATGCGCTCGGTTTCCGTCAGGTCGCGTAGCACGGCGACAGCTCCGCCGCCGGGCATGGGCGCCGCAGTGACATCGAAGATTCGCCCAGAGGTAATTGTGTTCGAGCGCGCCGTTGTAACAACGTGGTCACGCGCCGCCTCCTGAACGGCAACTAGAAAGTCCGGGTCGCGCACGCTCTCAATCAATGGCGCGTCTAGTCGCGGCGGGCGAAGCAGAATACGGTCCATGCGCCGATTTGCCCACTGCACGCGCCCATCCGGTCCTACGGCGATCACCGCGTCCTGCATGCTGTTGAGAAGAGTCTCCAGCTCATTCTGACTGGTTTGCAGACGATCGAAGCTCTCTTCCACCCGCCGCGCGGTCTTGTCGAGCGCGGCGGCAACCTGGCCAATTTCGTCTGTTGCAGTGGACGCAATTCTGGCCGTCAGGTCACCGGACGCGACGCGTTCCGCAAAACGCACAATCCGCTGCAAACGCCATCCCACATACTGCGAAGCCGCCGCAGCAATAAGAATTGCGATAACAAGAGCAGTGAGCGACCCCCAGAACAAAGCCCGGGCCAGCGGACGGTCGGTAATCGCGATCTCAGGCAAGGGGTAGGCGAGACGAACGGCGCCTCCCGAAATGGGCACGGCCACGTACAGAAACGGAACCCCCAGCGTGTGGCTGTTGCGCTCCTCAAACCCGACGTGACCGCCGAGAGCAGCGGCAAATTCCTTGCGGCTCGCGTGGTTCTCCATCGTGCGGGGATCGGCTTCGGAGTCGGCGAGCACCTTGCCGGTGGGATCGATGACGGTGGCACGGGCGCCTGCGGCCTGGCCTTCCTGCGAGGTAATGTCGGCAAGGCTGTGCTGGCGGTCGTTCTCCACGCGGTAGGCGAACATCTGGACTTTCTGCGTCAGGTCGCGTTCGATCTGCTGGCGCAGAGTGCGCTCCCAGACGCTGTGGACAGTCCAGAGCAGTGTGATCGCGGTGACTGCGATCACGACCAGAAACACCAGCATCAACTTGAAGAAGATGCGACTTCTCAACGAGGAACCTCGAAGCGGTAGCCGGCGCCCCGAACCGTTTTCAGGTAGTGCGGGTTTTCCGGATCTGGCTCGATCTTTTCACGAATGCGGCGGACATAAACGTCAACCGAGCGCGGCGTAACGTATGCCGTGTCCCGCCAGACCGAATCGAGCAATTGATCGCGCGTAAAGACGCGCCCAGCGTGCCGCATGAAGTAATCAAGCAAGCGGAACTCGGTTGCCGTCGTCGGCACCTGCTTTCCGCGAACGGTCAGCGTCATGGCGGCCGGATCGATGTGAACGTCTTCTATTTTTGTCGGCAGAGTAGGCAGCGGACGCTCGAAGCGACGCATCACCGCCTTAACGCGCGCAACCAGCTCCCGCGGGCTGAAAGGCTTGGGGATGTAATCATCCGCGCCCAGTTCCAGGCCCAGAATTCGATCGGCTTCGCCGCTCTTGGCGGTCAGAAAGATAACCGGAACGGGTGCCAGCGAGACCGATTGCCGAATCTGGCGGCAAAGCTCGAGCCCGTCTTTTCCCGGCACCATGATGTCAAGCAGAAAAAGCGATGGCCGCTGCCGCTCGGCATCGGCAACGACGATATTGCCCGTCGCATAGAGCCGCACATTGAAGCCGGCGCCTTCCAGATGATGCCGCACCAGGCGGGAAATATCGGGATCGTCTTCCACCACGAAAATCGTTGGTTTCACGGCAACCATTGTAGCCCTGAAATGTAACAGTTCTGTAACAACAGCGGGGCAGACTAGCCGCTAGCGCGGTAGTGGACCAGTTTGGATTTGTTTTGAAAGGGCACGGCTTCAGCCGTGCCGTAAGATGCCCGCCAAATCATTGCGGCTTTAGCCGCTGGGGGAATGTATCCCGCAAACCGACCCCTGACCGCTAGCGCAGCGCCATTCCAGCCTCCGCCGAGAAATCCATGGACACAAACTGTCGGCGCACGAACTTCGGGAAAGCGGCAGCGGCAATCATGGCCGCGTTGTCAGTGGAAAGCTTGCGCGAGGGAAAAAAGACCGGCAGTCCTTGCATCTCCGCTTCGCGCTGAAAGGTGGACCGCAACTCCTGGTTCGCCGCCACTCCGCCGCTGACGAACAGAGTGCCAACATCATATTCGCGCGCCGCGGCCAGCGTTTTTGTGACCAGATCCTTGACCATCGCGCGCTGAAACGAAGCCACCAGATTCAACGTTTGGCGGTCGCAGAGGTGCAGATAGTCTTCGAGCGTCGGCTGGGACAGCTTGCTGGGGAGGAGTTCGGCAAGCGCCTGACGGCGCAACTCGATCGCAGGAGCCATGCGCTCGGTTTCAACGTAGCGCAAAACCGCCGTCTTGATCCCGCTGTAGGAGAAGTCAAAGTGAGGCCGAGCGTCCTCGGGCAAAGCACTTGGCTCCGAGCGCTCACTTTTTTGCGACTCATCGTTGCGGCGCTCGGCTCTCTGGCGGTCTTCTTTCTGCCGCTCATTGCGGTCGCGATGCTTGATCTGCGCAGTCTGGAACTTCACCGCGTGCGGATCGCCGTGCGGCGCAAGGCGGTCAATGATCGGTCCTCCTGGATAGCCAAGACCGAGAAGCTTGGCAACCTTGTCGAAAGCCTCGCCCGCGGCGTCATCGCGCGTGTGCCCGATATTCTCGTAGGTCCAAAGGTTCTCCTCGGCCCGCGCTAAATAGAGATGCGTGTGTCCTCCGGAAACTACTAACGCGAGCACCGGGAACTGAAGGTCGGCATTTCCGGCCAGGCGCTGCTCGAGCAGCACCGCATGCACGTGCCCTTCGAGATGGTTAACGGCAATCAAGGGCTTATCGAGCGCGAACGATAGCGCTTTGGCGAAGCTGATGCCGACGAGCAAAGCTCCCGCGAGACCAGGCCCTTGCGTCACTGCGATGGCATCGACCGATTCGTAGGATTCGCCGGCTTCCGCCAGCGCCTGACGGACAACCGGAACAATCGCGCGCAAGTGCTCGCGCGAGGCAAGTTCGGGAACGATTCCTCCGTAGGGCTGATGGGTGGCAATCTGCGACGCGACAACGTTCGAAAGGATCTGTTGTCCCGAACGCACGACCGCAGCACCTGTCTCGTCACAGGAGCTTTCGATACCGAGGATGGTCGCGTCGGGCATAATAGCTTCGGGCTGCGAGTAGAAACATCAGTCTAGCAGGCTGCTGAAAGACTCCCGTTCGAGCCGGTTCTTGGAAGGGCGCGAGTTCCACAGGCTGCGGAAAAACACTCGCACCGCAAGAAACCGGGAAGGGCACGACCTTGGTCGTGCCGATAAGTCGCTGAAGATAGGCTTGCGCTTTAGCGCCTGAGGGCCGCATTTATTGGCGAGAACACTTTTCCGCGACCTGCGATCATCTTTGCTCTTGTGATTACTGTCAAACAACACGCCACCAACATCGTCCGCGCGCTACGTGAGCGCGGGCATCAAGCCTACTTCGCTGGTGGATGCGTTCGCGATCTCTTGCTCGGACGCGAGCCTGCCGATTACGACGTGGCTACCGATGCGACTCCGCAGCAGGTCATGGACATCTTTCCGCAGACTTATGCGGTGGGCGCGCAGTTCGGCGTGGTGCTGGTTCCGCTCGAAGCTGAGGCCACGAAGACCACACAACCAGATGCCTCAAAGAGCCCGAAGGAACACGAAGGCGGTGTAACTGCGCGAGCAGAGTCCATCCCGGAGCGAGTCGTGCCGAGCACAATAGGCGGATCTGGGACACAGCGTTACCTGTTCTTAGCGCCATCTTTGCGGAGTTCTGTCGAGGTTGCTACGTTCCGGTCCGACGTTGGCTATTCCGATGGACGTCATCCGTATGAAGTGCGTTTCAGCAAGTCTCCGCGCGAAGATGTCGAGCGCCGTGATTTCACCATCAATGGCATGATGCTCGATCCGGCGACGAACGAAGTGCTCGACTTTGTCGGCGGTCGCGCTGACCTTGCGGCTGGAATCATCCGCGCGATCGGCGATCCGGAACGGCGTTTCTCCGAGGACAAGCTACGCATGTTGCGCGCAGTGCGCTTTGCCGCGCGCTTTGACTACGAGATCGATCCGGCCACATTCGCGGCCATCCAGCGGCTCGCGCCGCAAATTCACCAGGTTTCGCAGGAGCGCGTGCGCGACGAGCTGACCAAGATGCTCACCGAAGGCCGCGCGCAGCGCGCGTTTCAGCTGCTCGATGAAACTGGTCTGCTCGAGCAGGTGCTGCCCGAAATTTCGGAGATGAAGGGAGTGCAACAGCCACCGCAATATCATCCCGAGGGCGATGTGTTTGTGCACACGCTGCTGCTGCTCGCGAAACTTCCCGCTGGCAGTTCGAAGACGCTCGCCTGGGGATCGCTGCTGCACGATGTCGGCAAGCCTCCGACATTTCGCGTTGCGCCGGATCGCATTCGCTTCGACGGCCACGTCGAAATCGGCGTCAAGATGGCGGCCGGAATTTGCCGGCGCCTGCGCTTCTCCAACGACGAGACCGATCAGATTCTGGCTCTCGTCGATAATCACATGCGCTTTGGCGATGTGCTGCGCATGAAGGAATCCACGCTGAAAAAATTTCTCCGCCTGCCCCAGTTCGACGAGCACCTGGAACTGCATCGCATCGATTGCCTTTCCAGCCACGGCCTGCTCGATGCCTACGACTATGCGCGCGAAAAGCTGCACTCGCTGCCGCCGGAAGCGATCCGTCCAACGCCGCTCGTCACCGGCCGCGACCTGATCGAGGCCGGATACGAACCCGGCCCCCGCTTCAAAGAGATTCTGTCGGCAGTCGAGGATGCGCAACTCGAGGGTCGGCTCACCTCCCGCGATGCCGCGATGGCGTTTGTGCAGAGGGAGTTCCCTGCGTAGGCTTGGGCGGGCTGGTAGGGCGCGTCGGGGTCAGGTTTTCCGGTTTGGAGGAGCTGAACGCAGCGATTCCCCTTCGACTTCCTCCTCGGATTCGCTCAGTGCTTCGTCAAGACAGGGCAGGCTCTTGCCAAAAGCGCAAGGTGAGTTGCTCCCCCTGCGCTCTTTGCCAGAGCCTGAGCGGAGTCGGAGGATATCACGCCTGTCAAGTCCCGTTTGACTTCCCAGAAATCCTCCAGCCCCTTTCATTTGTTACCTCTACACAGATTGTACGTACACATCTGTGTTCCAAACAATATTTTATTCGCCGCCTGTTCGCCTCCACTAAGTGGAGTTCGTACGTACAGCCCGTCATGCACAAACCCCACCCGCGGAAGCGATCATCCCTCCCGCCCCTTCACTTCTTCTTCCATCACCCGCCGCGCGCCCGCGTGGCTGAGGAGCTCTCCGTGTTAGATTCTGATGTTGACCATGCGCATCATCATCGCGGGCGGAGGCACCGGCGGACACGTCATCCCCGCGCTCGCCATTGCCCAGCAACTCAAAAAACAATTCGACGCCGAAGTGCTCTTCATCGGCACCGCGCGCGGCATTGAAACGCGCCTTGTTCCCCAGGCTGGATTCCCCCTCGAACTGATCAGGATCGGTGGTCTGAAAAACGTCAGCCTCATAACGCGTGCCAAAACCATGTTCGATCTCCCGCGCGCCCTCTGGGCCTCAGGCCGCATCGTCTCCGACTTCCGCCCAGATGTCGTCATCGGCGTGGGCGGCTACGCGTCCGGCCCAGCAATGATCGCCGCATTCCGACGCCGCATTCCGACGCTCGCATTCGAACCGAACGTAGTCCCTGGATTTGCCAACCGCATGGTCGCCCGCTTTGTATCGGCCGCAGCCGTGCATTTTGAAGAAACCCGCGAGTACTTCCGCAATGCCAAAGTCACCGGAGTCCCGGTGCGCGAAGCGTTCTTTCATATTGCGTCCAAGGGCATCACACCCAACGCGCCCGATGGAATTCCGACCCTTCTCGTCTTCGGAGGCAGTCAGGGCGCGCACGCCATCAACCAAGCGATGATGGAATCGCTTCCCGGCCTGCGCGCAAAGATTCCCGCGATCCGCATCATTCACCAAACCGGCCAGCGCGACTACGACAACGTTCTTGCGGCCTACCAGCGGTTGGGCATGACGAAAGCAGGCGAGACGCCCGTTGCTCCATTCGGCGAGGTCCACAAGTTTATCGACGACATGCCCGCAACCTTCGCCCGCGCCGATTTGCTCGTCTGCCGTTCAGGCGCCAGCACGGTAGGCGAAATCACCGCTGCGGGCAAGCCCGCGATCTTCGTTCCCTTCCCGCGCGCCGCCGACGACCACCAGAACGTCAACGCCCGCGCCCTCGAACGCGCCGGGGCCGCTGTGGTCGTAGAAGAATCAAACCTCGGCGCAGCTTACCTCGTAGAAACCATTGTCGCTCTCCTGAGCGATCCCGCCCGCCTGCGAAGCATGTCGGCTGCGGCAAAGTCGCTCGCCCATCCGAAAGCAGTCGAGGAGATCGCAGCCATGGTAAGAGGGCTGGCCGGAGACTTCGCTTCCGCGGATGAACACTGATCCAACGCAGATCAAAGTCTTCTATGGCGAGAGCTTCCGGGCCAATGAGCGGTAACGCCTCTTTGCGGCAGTCGCTTCGGGAATTGCCCAACCGGGAGCAGTTCGCGATCGCTTCCCACAGGCTAACTTGCCGATACTGATTTCCGGTATTATGCTGGCCCTAAGTTGCCCAGGTTGAAAACTCTGTACGAAATCAAGGAGAAAAAATGTTCAAAGTCAATGTGCTTGCTTTCGCAGCTCTCACAGCTGCCCTTTTGTGCTGTGCACCTGTGGCGCAAGCCCAGGTTGCGGTCGGCGTAAATATCGGACCGGCTCCTGTGTGCCCTTACGGGTATTTCGACTATGAGCCATATGACTGCGCTCCTTATGGCTACTACGGGCCCGATTGGTTTGTTGGCGGGGTGTTTCTTGGAGCTGGCCCCTGGTTTCACGGCCCCCACGGCTTTTTCGGCCATGTCGACAATCGCTTTGATCCTCATCACGGTTACGCCGGGCCGCTGCCGGGGCGCGGGGCGGAGCGCTTCAACCACTTCCAGGGAAACGAGGCGCGGGATGGGCGAGGCAAAGTAGGCAACGCTGGCCATGAAGCGAAGGGAGAACACGCCCTTCCCGGATATCGCGGTGGTGGCCATGCTGCTGGACATGGCGGCGGTCGGCACTAGAGCGTAATCCGGTTTAAGCGGGAGACGAGATAAGGCGCTGCTGGCGTCTTATCTCGTTAGGGGCGGTAAGGCAGAAAACATGGACGGCGTGCAAAAATCTCCATGCCCACACACCGAATCGCACGGCGTACTTGATCAGACGACGGATGAAACAAATGAGGGAGTATTGTGCCCAGAAAGGTGAGTCTAAAGCGCGCAGGGGCGAGTGCGGTCGATGAATACATAGCAAACGCCCCAAAACAGTTACAAAGCAAATTGAGAGAGATTCGGGCCACGATCCGCGAGGCGGCACCAGGTGCGACGGAACGCACTGACTACTTCAAACTTCCTGGATACTCCTATGAGGGCTATGATTACGATGGGATGTTTGTCTGGTTCAGCTTTAGGAAGTTAGACATACGACTACATCTACGACCCCCAGTGATACAGGACCACAAAAAGGAGCTAGCAGGTTGTGCCACAACAAAGGCCATTGTTAGTTTCCCAGCAGACAGAGCGATATCGAAGTCGTTAGTAAAGAAGCTTGTGAAAGCGAGCCTAAAGGTGATGAAAGATAAGTAAGAGTGACTTGCATGGAAGGCACCTTGCTCTGAATCCTTGCGGGAAGGGTATGAGGGATCAAGGCACGTCTTGACGGTTGATGCTATCAGTATCATGCCAGTCACGCCCTGCGAAGCAAATAGATCGGGTGTGGAAACTTCCACTTCGACGAAAGCGTGTCCGATCAAGCCTACTTCGAACCGCCGCAGGGATGAAACTAGCCATGATTCGATAGTTGCGTAACATCTCAATTGCGCTCATCAATCGTTGGACGAAGGCTTTCCCGCTTCGGCGCGTTGATTGGCGTTTTCATTACAGACGTGGTTTTCGAAATCATCGCGCAGCTGACGTTCTTGCGCTTCGGATTGGCGTCGCAACTCTGGACTTGGCAGAAAACCGTGGCCGGCACCACACCGACCAACGAGCCCCCACCCAGTGCCGTATGATCTGCAATTCTCGTTTCTTCATACAGGAAACGTTCCACGAGCCTAGCCAGATTGCTACTTGTCGCAAAATTTCAACTATGCTCGTTAACCGCTCACTGCGGCCTTTTGAGGAGGCGCTGCGCCTCCTGTTCTCCGCGCCCTCAGCGTCTCGGCGGTGAAATGTTTTATCATCAGCGTTGCATCCGTGTTGACGCGGGCAGCAAAATCAATTTTAGCCAAGACATGTTCGCCAAGATCCAGCGCATCCATTTCGTGGGCATCGGCGGCATCGGCATGAGCGGCATTGCCGAGGTCCTGCTGAATCTCGGCTACAAGATTTCCGGCTCCGATCTGAAAAGTTCCGCTGTCACGCAACGGCTGGCAAGCCTGGGTGCGCAGACCTTTGAGGGCCATCAGGCTTCCAACATCACCGGCGCTGACGTCGTCGTCACCAGTTCCGCCATCTCGATTGACAATCCCGAAGTGGCCGAGGCGCGCCGCCTGCACATTCCCGTCATCCAGCGCGCCGAGATGCTGGCCGAACTGATGCGCCTGAAGTACGGCATCGCTATCGCCGGCATGCACGGCAAAACCACCACGACCTCGATGGTCGCCGCCGTTCTCGCTGCGGGCGGCCTCGACCCCACCGTCGTCGTCGGAGGCCGCGTTGACGCCATGGGCTCCAACGCCCGCCTCGGCAAATCGCACTACCTGGTTGCGGAAGCCGACGAGAGCGACCGCTCATTCCTCAAGCTTTCACCAATTCTCTCTGTCGTCACCAATATTGACCGCGAGCACATGGACTGCTATCGCGACATGCGCGACGTGCGCCGCACGTTCCTTGAATTTATGGAGCGCGTGCCGTTCTACGGCCTGGTGGTCGGCTGCCACGACGATCCCATCCTGCAGCGTCTTCTGCCGCGAGTTCACCGCCGGGTAACAACGTATGGCACGACCCGCGAGTCCGAGTTTCTGATTCGTCTGGACTCGGCGCCATTCTCGCCCGCTTCCGGCGGAGATCCCCGTCCGCTGAGCCGTTTCGAGGTCATATATAAGGAGAAGAACCTCGGCCATTTCACGCTCCACGTTCCAGGCGTACACAATGTTCTCAACGCGACAGCCGCCATTGCGGTCGGTACCGCCCTCGACATTCCCGCCGACCAGATTCGCACCGCGCTCGACGGCTTCCGCGGCGTCGATCGACGATTCCAACTCAAGGGCAAAGCCGCTGGCGTCAGCGTAGTCGATGACTACGGACACCATCCCACTGAAATCCGCGCCACGCTGGCCGCCGCGCGCCAGTGCGGATTTCGCCGGGTCCACGTCATCTTCCAGCCTCACCGCTATACGCGTACGCGCGACTTGATGGACGAGTTCGCTACCGCGTTCACCGATGCCGATACGCTTTTTATTCTGGATATCTACGCCGCCAGCGAGAAGCCCATCGAAGGCATTCACGCCGAAACGCTCGCGCGGCGAATCGGCGGCACCGGGAAGCCGGGTGTGAGTTACGTGCCGTCGTTCGAGGATGCAGCCGAGAGGGCCGTCGCCGTCGCCCAACCGTGCGACCTGATTCTTACGTTAGGAGCCGGAAGCGTCTCGCAACTCGGGGCAGTCATTCTGGAGATGCTTGAGAAGAGGTCATTGGTCGTCAGTCGTTAGCCGTTCGGCGTCAGTCCAATGGATGCGGCCGCGGGGAAACACTGCAGAGTCTAGACGACCTCCGACCAACGACCGTTTTTGTTCTGTTGACGTTTTTCCCGCCCGCTCGTCCAATTCCTCAGACGGTGAGGCTCCCATGGATACCCAGAAAGTAGCATATTGGCTCGCCCTCGCAGTATTTGGGCTCGCGCTCCACAGTGAATACCGGCACGGATCATTCCCAACTCTCCACCGTGCCTCGGACCGCGCCAGCTTCACCGTGGGCCGGCTGGCCCGGTGTGCGGAACGAACCGTTGCCATGGCAAAGTTGCTTGCCATCCGGCAAGCGCCCGGGACCGACGATCTGCTGGCCGCCGACAATGCCCGGGAACTGGCCGACTCACAGGCGGAGATGCTGCGTGAACAAGTTCAGGGCGAGATTGAATCGCGTCGCGGCCAGGCTCAGGACGGAGCTGAACTGCTTCGCGATCGGACTCGCGCGCGCGCGGAGATGATTCGCGCTCTGTTTGACGTGCGGCGCGCCCAGTTCGAGCGGGCTCGGGCGCAAATGTCCTCTCAGATCTTCATCGGCAATTCAGCAAATCGACGCCTTATCGAGGTTCGCCCCAACGATTGCAGAAAGGCTGGAACCCGAATCGCGATTACTGGCTCGAACTCTTCTTCCGACGGTGATGAGGATTCCGACCAAGAATAACCTGGTCCCTCCGCACTCAACTTTGCACTGTCTCATTTTGCAAAAACCCGTTATAGTAACTGTGCTCAGCGGTTTTCTGTCGACAACTGACTCGAAAGAGTGGCGCGGAAATCCAGTTCCACAGCCTTGCAGGAAGAGTTGTACCCGGTGCCCGGTTCTCGCGAGCATGACACTCGCGGGAGTTACGTTTCCGAGCGCGCGGCTCCCGCGCGCGAACACTTCGACGATTCCCGCGTAGTTGACCTTGAAGCAGAGCAGGAATCTCCGTTCCTGCGCGGCCAGAAGCGAGTCTCCGTCCGCCGCGGTTCGCTCCCCAAGAAAACTGCCACCGGCCTGAAGTGGGCTGCGCTGGCGCTTGTCGTTCTTGGCATACTCGGCGCATTCGGGGCCGGCCTCTATCGCTACGGCAAACATTCCTGGCGTTTCCGCATTGATTCCAGCGATCAGATTGAGGTTGCCAACGCCCAGCATGTAACGCGCGCGCAAATCATGGATGTAATGGGCGGCGACATCGGCCGCAACATCTTCTTCGTTCCTCTGGCCCAGCGCCAGCAGCAACTCGAACAGGTCCCATGGGTGGAATCGGCGAGCGTGATGCGCTTCGTGCCCAACCGCCTGCGCATCGAAATTCACGAGCGCACGCCTGTCGCGTTCGCGCGCATCGGCTCGCATATTTCTTTGATCGATGCCGGCGGCAACCTGATGGAACTCCCAGCCGGCCCCAAGCACACTGGGGCCCCCGGCACGCCCGGTTCTGGCGTGATGGGGTGGAAGTATTCGTTTCCGGTGATCACGGGCATGAATGCAAACGAGCCCATCTCCACCCGTGCTGCGCGCATGAAGGACTACAACGAGCTCATACGTCAGCTCGATTCCGGCGGCGCGCACTACTCGCAGGACATCAGCGAAGTGGACCTCTCCGACGCCGAGGACGTGAAGGTGATGACCGCCGATTCCAGCGGAGGGGTGCTGGTGCACCTCGGCAACGGCACTTACCTGCAGCGCTACAAGATTTATGTCACACACGTCGAAGCATGGCGCCAGCAGTTTGAAAAACTCGACTCGGTGGATTTGCGCTACGACGGACAGATCATCGTGAACCCCGACCTCCACGGCATCGCACCGCAGCCCGCTCTCACGCCGGCGGCCGCCAAAGCCGCGCTGGCAGCAGGCGTCAAGAATGCAGCGATCGTGAATTATGAAAAATATGTGACGCAGCCCACTGCTCCGGCCAAGCCGGTACAGCCGAAATCGAAAGCCACGAAAGCGGCGACGAAGGCGGGACAAAAAGCAGCACCGAAAGCAACTGCACGGCGGGGCAATGCGAAGGCGAAAGGCAAGACCGTGGCTGCGAAGACCCCGGCGCCGCATGCAACTGCGCAAGCGCCTCAGAAGCCGACAGCAGCCGCGAGCGGCACGCCGGCCCAACCGCCTGTCGCAAAAACGACGAAGCCCGCGCCGGCAGCTCCCACACCGGTCACAACCGTAGCGGCCAAGCAAAAAAAGCCCAGCGCCGCGATTCCCAAGGAGAAGCCGCAGAATTAGTCATGCCGACCTTCGCGCCCAATTTCATTACCGCCATTGACGTAGGCAGCGCCAAGACCACCGTTCTGGTCGCCGAGTTGAGCGAGAACGGCCTGCGCTATCGCGGACACGGCGTCAGCGAATCGCGCGGCCTGCGCAAAGGCGTCATCACCGAACTCGACAAAGCCGCTGGCAGCATTCAAAAAGCCGTCGAGGTCGCCGAAGACGTCGCCGGCATTCCCATCGAGCACGCCATCGTCGGCATCGCCGGAGCCCACATCCGCGGCATGAACAGCCACGGTGGCATCACCTTCGGTGCGCGCGCGCGCGAAATTGGGCGCGACGAAATTCGCCAGGCCGTTGACAAAGCCCGCACCGTCCCATTGCCCGCTGATCGGGAAATCCTCCACCTGCTACCGCAGGAATTCACTCTCGACGATCAGCCCGGCGTGCAGGATCCCAACGGCATGATGGCCACGCGCATGGAGGTCCACGTCCACATCGTGACCGCGCTCTCGGGAGCGACGCAGAACCTGGTGACCGCCGTCAACAAAGCGGGTGTGCACGTCGACGACACAATTTTTGAGCCGCTGGCCTGCGCCGATTCTGTCCTCCGCCCGGACGAGCGCGAACTCGGCGTCTGTTTAGCCGATCTCGGAGCTGGTTCCTGCGACCTGATTGTCTTCCAGCAGGGAGCCGTAGCGCACACCGCAGTCATTCCCATCGGCGGCGATCATTTCACCAGCGATCTTTCGATCGGCATGTGCACCGGTCTCGCCGACGCCGAAATGCTCAAGAAAATCTTCGGCAACGCCGTGCCCACACTTATTCCGGAAGGCAACGAAGTCGAGGTTCCTTCCGTCGGCGACCGCCCTTCGCGCATGATGCCGCAGCGCATGATCGGAGAAATCCTCGGCCCCCGCGCCCGCGAACTCTTCGAACTCGTGCGCGAGAACCTGCGCCAGGCAGGCGTTTTGGACCACTGCATTGCCGGCTTCGTTCTAAGTGGAGGAGCCTCGCGCCTGCCCGGTCTGCTCGATGTTGCCGAGTCGATTCTGCGCAAAGCCGCGCGCCTGGCATGGCCCACAGCGATGGCAAAGATGCCCGCGTCCCTGGCCGAACCAGAATTCGCAACCGTGCTGGGCATGGTCTATTACGGCCACCGCGCAAGATTAGCCAGAGGCCTGCAAGAGCCCGGTTTCGGGTCAAGAATGAAAGCGTTATTCGCAAAAAAGGGCGCGTAAGATAGCGCCGGTGTTGTGGCTGTAAGAGGTTTTTAGAGAACTGAGAACCGACAACTGACAACTGATTTCACGAGGTGTTTCCATGATCGAAGACAACGGACTCCGCATCTGCTTCAACGAAGAAGCCCGCAACGACGCACGCATCAAGGTCATCGGTGTCGGAGGCGGCGGCAACAACGCCGTCAACCGCATGATTGACTCCGGAATGGAGCACATCGAATTCATCGTGGCCAACACCGACCTGCAGGCTCTGCGCATGTCACGGGCCAATACCAAGATTCAGCTCGGCGTGAAGCTCACCAACGGCCTGGGCGCCGGCGCCAATCCCGAAATCGGTCGCAAAGCCGCGCTCGAAGACTCCGACAAAATCATCGAAGCCCTCGAAGGCGCCGACATGATCTTCGTTACCGCCGGACTCGGCGGAGGCACCGGCACCGGAGCCACTCCCATCATCGCCTCGCTTGCCAGCGAAATGGGGGCGCTCACCGTGGCCGTCGTCACCAAGCCCTTCGCCTTCGAAGGCAAACGCCGCATGCAGCAAGCCGAGCGCGGCGTCTCCGAACTCATGGAGTCAGTCGACACTACGATTGTTATCCCCAATGAGAAGCTGCTCGCAGTAGCCGAAAACGCCGGTTTCTTCGAGTCATTCCGCATCGCCGACGACATTCTCCGTCAGGGCGTGCAGGGCATTTCCGACATCATTACCATCCCCGGCATCATCAACCGCGACTTCGCCGACGTGAAAGCCATTATGGCTGGCATGGGTTACGCGGTCATGGGCACCGCTACCGCTGCCGGCCCGAATCGTACCGTCGAAGCCGCCCAGCGCTCGATCGCTTCCCCGCTGCTCGAAGCCGGAGCCATCGATGGAGCCCGCGGCATCCTCATCAACATCACCGGCTCCAGTTCGCTGAAGCTCGCCGAAGTGCAGCAGGCCTGCACCATCATCCAGGGAGCTGCACACGAAGACGCCAACATCATCTTCGGCGCCGTGCTCGACGAGAAGATGAAAGACGCAGTCAAGATTACAGTGATCGCCACCGGCTTCAAAGAGGCCGAGATGCGCCGCCCGCGCCACAGCGAAGCCTTCGACCCGGTCATCGTCCCCCGCCACCGCGACCACTTCCACGTGACCGATCACGCCGATGATTTCGCAGATGAGCCCGTTGCCGAGTGCGCCGCCGAGCGGGAGCCCGCATTCGAGCCCGAGCCGGCATTCACGCCCGATCCCGCGCCCGTGGTGTTCGAATCGACCATGCCGCCCCCGAGCTTCAGCTCGCAGCAGGCGGAAGTGATCTCGCTAGACGGAATGAGGTCAGCCGCGCCGAGTTATCAGCCCGAAGATCTCGACGTCCCAGCCTTCTTGCGCAAGCGCAACGACGTGATGTAGGGAGTCACCGAGGTCAGCCCGCAAGCGTTTGGCTGTTCGCCGCCGTCCTGCAGGAGTGGGCAGGAGATCGGCTATAGCCACGTCGTGGACTGGCCCAATTTCCAGTTCGCCCTTCGTCCAGTTGCCTATTGACTTCCCGTTTCCTCCGTAGCAGAATTCCTGCCAATAGTGGGGTGGCTGAGTTCCTGATTCAAGTCAGGCCTTCCTTTTCTCAGCCGCGAAGCACACATGCCAAGGAGGAATTCGCCATGAGCACAATGCAAGCTACTCAACTCGACATGGACAAACTGAATGCTTTTATCGGGCGGTTCGTGACCGATCTCGGCGCGGCCGTTCACACGGGCATGGTCGTCATCGGTGAAAAGCTCGGATTGTACAAAGCCCTCGCTGGCGGGCCCATGAATTCCGCGGAGCTGGCCGCCAAGACGCAGACCGATGAGCGTTATTTGCGCGAATGGCTGGCCTCGCAAGCCGCGGGAGGCTACATCACTTACGATGAAAAGACAAACAAGTTCAGCCTGACGGAAGAGCAAGCATTCGCTCTGGCAAAAGAAGACAGCCCGGCCTATTTGCCCGGCGCGTTCGAACTGGCCTTGGGCTCGCTCGCTGCGGTCCCGCGCATTGCGGAGTCCTTCCGCACCGGCGCTGGGATGGGATGGCATGAGCATGTGGACGGCGTTTTTCACGGATGCGAGAAGTTCTTTCGTCCAGGTTATGCCGCCAATCTTGTCAGCTCATGGATTCCCGCGCTGAATGATGTCAAAGAGAAGCTCGAAGCCGGGGCTCGGGTGGCCGACGTCGGCTGCGGCAAAGGAGCTTCCACCTTATTAATGGCGAAAGCATTTCCCAAGTCCCGCTTCCACGGATTCGACTATCACGACAAGTCCATTGAATCGGCCCGCGAGTTGGCCAAGCGCGACGGTGTCGCGGATCGCGTCACGTTCGAAGTATCCAAGGCAAAGGATTACCCGGGCAAGGGCTACGACTTTGTGGCCGTGTTTGATTGCTTGCACGACATGGGCGACCCGATCGGCGCTGCCGCGCACGTCCGGCAGTCCCTGGCGAACGACGGCACGTGGATGATCGTTGAGCCCTTTGCCAACGACCAACTGAAGGACAATCTCAATCCTGTGGGCCGAGTGTATTACTCTTTCTCAACGCTGTTGTGCACACCTTGCTCACGCTCCCAGGAAGTGGGACTCTGCCTGGGTGCGCAAGCGGGCGAGTCGCGCATTCGGGAGGTTGTAACCTCGGCCGGATTCAACCGCTTCCGGCGAGCCACGGAAACGCCCTTCAACATCGTTTACGAGGCTCGGCCTTAGCTGTTTCGGTCGCGGTCTTAAGCGGGATTACCGAAAGAAGTGAATTGAGGGGAGCCGAAAGGCTCCCTTTTTGTGATGGGCCACGTTGCTGCGCTCGTAATCTGGCAACGTCTCAATATTCATCTGGCCGGGCTTGCGAAGAAGCTGCATACTTGAAAACCAACCCTTGACTTTGTCAGGTAACAAACCGCCGAGCCCGCCGCCCTCGCCTTCTCAGCACCGGCTTCTCCGATGCGGAACGCTCGTCGCAATCTTCCTGCTATTCATTTGCCTGTTTCTCGCCGGCCCGGCCTTCACGCATCTTCGCGCCGTTGGATTGCTCCTGCGTGTCGAGAATCCGCAACACTGGGGAACACTCGCCCGCTTCGACACCCATCCCGTCGCGGAGAAGCTGACCGAGGTACCGACGCCCGCCGGACCGATCCGCGCTCGCCTATACATTCCCGGAGGCGTCGCCAACCCGCCCGCGATGGTCATCGTGCACGGTGTGCATCACCTTGGCATCGACGAGCCGCGCCTAGTCGCGTTTGCGCGCGCCATGTCTGCCAGTGGCATCCGGGTGCTGACGCCGGAGCTGGCCGCCCTCGTCGATTATCAGATCGACAGCCACTCGATCGATCTCATCGGATACTCGGCTCGCAGCCTTTCGGCATCGGTGGGTCAGAAGGTCGGCGTGCTCGGCATCAGTTTCGGAGGAGGGTTGTCTCTCATCGCCGCTGCCCGCCCGCAGTACGCGCCTTACATCAGTTTCGTGGTCTCGGTCGGCGCGCATGACGATTTAGCGCGGGTGTCCCAGTTTCTGATCACGAATACGATCTCCCGGCCCGACGGCACCACGCTGCACATGCAGGCACACGAGTATGGTCCGCTGATCCTTATCTATTCTCATCTGGAGGATTTCTTCCCTCCTGCCGACCTCAGCTCCGCCCACGAAGCACTCCGGCTCTTGCTATGGGAGAAGGTTGACGAATCAAAGAAAGCTGCCGCGATGCTGAGCCCACCATCACGCGAAAAGATGGATTTGCTTTACAAACACGATGTGGACGCACTGGCCGACGAGATGAAGCAAGCCATCGCGCGGCATCATCCGGAAATGGCGCCCGCTTCTCCTCATGGGAAATTAGGGTCTTTGCACGTGCCGGTTCTACTCATGCACGGAGCCGCCGATAACGTAATCCCGCCCTCGGAGATGGTCTGGCTGCAACGCGACATTCCCCCCGGCTTGGTGAAAGACGCGCTCACCACTCCCGCGCTCAGCCACGCTTCAATGGACGGCAAGCCCTCGCTCGCCGATAACCTACGCCTCGTGCATTTCATGGCTCAGCTGCTGGCGCAGGTAGACAAGAGGTGAGACCTGCCGGGATCACCAGTTACTTACTGGCCTGCTGATTCTCCTTGATCCACCGGTCAATCTTACCTTCCAGTACATCCAGCGGCAGCGGACCGGAATCAAGCACGGCATCATGAAACGCCCGCAGATCGAACTTTGCCCCTAACTCCTTCTGCGCGCGTGCTCGTAACTCCAGTATCTTCATCTGTCCCATTTTATAAGAGAGCGCCTGTGCCGGCCATGCTATATAGCGATCGACTTCCGTATTGATGTTTTCGTCGTCCATCGCAGTGTGCTCGTGGAAGTAGTCCACCATCTGTTGCCGCGTCCAGTGCTGCGAATGGACACCGGTATCGACCACCCACCGCACGGCGCGCCAGATCTCATTCTGCAGGCGGCCGTATTCACTGTAAGGATCTTGGTAGAACCCCACTTCCTTGCCGAGCCGCTCCGAGTAGAACGCCCATCCCTCTGTGTATGCGTTCACGTCTAAGTCGAACTTACGAAATGGAGGCAAGTCAGTAAGTTCCTGCGCGATTGAAAATTGTAAGTGGTGCCCGGGCACGCCCTCGTGATAGGCAATCGCTTCCACATTCAGCAGCAGCCGCTTCTCCGGAGCATACTCGTTCACATTGATCCGCCCCGGCCGCGAGCCATCTCCCGCTCCAATCGAATAATCCGCCGGCGGGCTGGAAGCCGCGCGAAACGCTTCCATCGGCACGACGGTCAACTTGTTCTTCGGCAGCCGCCCAAACAGCTCTGGGAGCTTGCCATACATCTGGTCGCGATAGTGCGAGTACAAATCAAACAGTTGCTGCCCCGACTTCGCATGCAGCGCCGGATCCTGCCGGATGTGCTCGTTGAACGACTTGAGATCATGAAAACCCTGCGCCTGCGCGACCTTCAGCATCTCCGCTTCGATCTCCGCCACGCTCTTGAGGCCCAGTTCATGAATCTGGTCGGCAGTCATGTCGGTTGTTGTCTGGTGCCGCACCGCGAACCGGTAGCGCGCCTCGCCGTCCGGGAGCGCCCATTCGCCCGGATCGAGCCGCCCGTGTGGCGCGTAATCCTCGCGCACAAACTTCGCGAACTTCGCGTACGCGGGCGCCACTTCGCTCTTCACCGCGTCTTCAATTGCGGCCCGCAGCCGCTTCCGGTCCGCCTCCGCAATCGAATCCGGAAACTTTGCCAGCGGTGAAGTAAACGGACTCTTGTCCAGCGAGTCGTCCGCAATCCCCTGCGCCTGGCTCGAAACCTTTTCCAGCAGATATTTCGGCGGCATCAGGCTATCGTGCAACCCATCCCGCATGTGCGCCATTGTTTGATCCAACGCGCGCGGCATCTGATGCAGCCGGGAAAGATAGTCCTCGTAATCCTTTACATTGCGAAACGGCGAATCGTAAGGCAACGACGCATACCACAGGTGAATACCGCCAAACTGCGTCGCCGGCATTTCCCAGTTCTTGAAGCGCGCCTCATCGAGCCCTTCGCGCAGGTTGCGCACCATCAGGGCGTGATTGAGGCGTTCCTGCTCAGGAAATCCCGCCACATCGATCGCCTCAAAACGCGCCAGCGACTGTCGCGTGTGCTCGAGGTCGTCAGCGATCGCCTTATCGGAAAAATCGCTCAGCCGATCGTTGTAGCGGTTGTCTCCGACTTGCGTTGCCAGCTCCGGCTGCGTGCGCAGCGTGTATTCCCACTCGTCCACGAGCAGACGATTAAGCTCCGCCCGCCGCTCCTCCAGACTCGCACCAGGATGTTTCTGATCCGTAGCGTGCGCCATAAACGTCATCAGCAAAGTGTAAGCAACTCCGGCAACCAGCAACCATGTTCGCAAGAGGCAACCTCCGTTCAATTGCATCGCGGCGCGTCGAAGTTTTCGTGTGAGTGCTCTAGACGGCTCACTTGGTAACGGCGCGTGCGGAAGCTATTGGTGTCAGAAAATAACAGAAAAACGCACTTTCAGGTTCACAAGGCTCCGTTGCCTGGGACGGATGGAAGCGCAAAGAATTGCAGAGTCAGTATCAAGGGAGGTAACAAGGCGAGCAGATTACCAATGGGCCTGTCCTTCGATAAAAATCAATTAACCTTTTTGCATTCAATTGTTTATCCGGTCTCATGGTTTATTAATCAATCTATACTTTCTCATTGCGCCGTGTGCACCAAATCCCCTACTATCGGACAGTTGCACGGAACAGTCAATCCTGCGGGAAATTTGGTGATTGTCGTGCATCTTAATCTGTAGATAGTCCGCGTATTTCTTGGCTATCCATTTATCCGGGGATGGGATTCGTGAAGTGTAAGTTCTGTATCTGGCCGCTTCGTCTGGTTTTTCTTTTCGTATTGGCGGCGCTGCTCGAAGCGAGCGGTATCGCCGCCAGCGTCAATCCGCACGCGCTTTCGCCGAAATCCAAGTCCCGTTCCGTAACCGAAACTCAGCACGCCCGGCGCCGCATGCACGCGCTTGCGCACAGCCGCGCACCTCTCGCAAAATCGGCCGCGCATCGCCGCCGCCGTTATTACGAGCGTTTCCACACCAGTTCGTTTGCTTCTGACATCACCGAAGGCGACATGACGGCCGGCGAAGATCCAATCGTGCGCGCGGCTGCCATTGACGCGCTCGGCAACATGAACGGCACCGTGGTTGCCATCGAGCCCACCAGCGGACGAATTCTGGCCATGGTTAACCAGAAGCTAGCGCTTTCCAGCGGCGCGCAGCCCTGTTCCACCATCAAGCTCTCAGTCGCACTGGCCGGCGTCAGCGAAGGCCTGATCGACAAAGAGACCGAAGTACCGCTCACTCGCCGCACGCGCATGACCCTGACCGAAGCGCTCGCCCACTCGAACAACGCTTACTTCGAGGCCGTGGGCCGCAAGCTCGGTTTTGAGAAGGTCCAGTATTACGCGCACCAGTTCGGACTCGGCGAGTATGCCGGCTATCACATCCCCGGCGAGCACCTCGGCGAATATCCGGAGGAAGAAATCTCCTCGAAGCTCGGCGGCGTCGGCAAGATGTGCTCGTTCGGCGAAGGCATTTCGATGACCCCGCTGCAACTTGGAGCGATGGTTGCGGCCATCGCCAACGGCGGCACTCTTTATTACTTGCAGCATCCCGATTCGCCCGATGCGGTGGCGGGCTTCCAGCCCATCATCAAGCGCCATCTCGACATTGCTTCCGCCATTCCGGAGCTTTCCGACGGCATGGCCGGTGCCGTTCGATACGGCACGGCGCGTAGTTTGCGTTTCAACTTCGACGAGGAATCCATCCTGGGAAAAACCGGCACCTGCTCGCACGCGGGCACGCGCTTCGGATGGTTCGCCTCCTACGCGAACACCGATATCGGACGCATCGTGACCGTCGTCTTCCTCCAAGGAGGCCGGCCCACATTCGGCCCCAAGGCCGCCGAAATCGCCGGCCGCATGTACCGCAATCTCTACGATCACAATTTCTTTGTGGCGCGCTCCAACGGCACAACGCCGGCGCCCGATCTCGACAAGATCATGCACACGGCCGCCCAACAGTAGAGACGTGTGGCGCGGATCTGCTATGAGTTAAATGGAAGTGGTTTTCGCCCGGCTCTCCTGAATTCGGTCTCACTTGCTTCCTGCTCCCCGACCGATCACTCCCCTTCGGAACTTGCGACCGCCGAGCACCGCGAGTTGTACTGAGCTGTAGGACAAATCATTCATGCCTGAGCAAGGTCTCAAAATAGCGAACCACGTTCCCTATCCCGAAGCGGTTGCCATAATCTTTTTGATGTCCGCGGTTGTTTTCTTCGCCCTTGCGCTGCGCGCAAAACGCCCAGTCGTTGGGTCGGTTGCGGCTCTTGTTCTGATTGCTCTCGGAGTTGTTCCGCTCGCCGTCAACCACAGTGTCCAAGCGCGCGGCGTGTATCACATTCAGGTTCTTCTGGTCCGTCCCGACGGTTCGCCGGTCTACTATGCCCAGTTGAAGTCCTCGCATGGCTCCGAGATGAAAATCTCCGAAGGAGGATGGCGGCTCGAAGTTCCGCCTCAAACCCGCCCCGCGGATGGCAAGGTGACCTTCTCTGCGCAAGTCAAGGATGAGTTCCTAAGCGGCGCTTCCACTCTTATCCTGGCCAACGATTATTACCCGACCGTCACCATTCCGCTGGTTGCGGAAACGTCAGCCAAAATAAAAGGAGTCGTGGTCGACGAGAAAATGGCCGCAGTATCGGGCGCGACCGTTTCGGTAGAGGGTTATCCCGAAGCCACGATCACCGACAGCAAGGGGAATTTTATCCTGCCCGCGCATGCCGGCAATGGCCAGATGGTCGAGGTCCACGCTGAGAAAGACGGGGTGATGACGCGCTTAAACGCACCCGCCGGGAAGGTAGTCGAAGTAATCCTGGCTTCCGACTGAACGGTTCTCAGTACAATCCCTCCAAATTTTGACACTGCCGCAGTCGTGACCAAAGGCACTTGTCCGCGCGGTTCCTTGTCGCCGAACCCTCCTCCGCTGGTTGAAAATCGTCCTATCCATGAGTGCGCCTGCCGTAGCCACTATTATGACGCGGTCAGAAGAGCCGCGGGCCCCTCGATCCGGCCTGTTCCTCTCGCCTGAGAAGCGCACCCACCCGATGGCGCTGCTGCTAATCGCCATCGTGGTTATCGCCTACAGCCCCGTTGCGCACAACGGCTTCCTCAACTTCGACGACGGCACTTACATCACCACCAACCCGCATATAAAAGCGGGCCTTACGGCGCAGACGGTGAAATGGGCCTTCACCACCTTCGAGGGCGCCCATTACCACCCGCTGACCTGGCTTACCCATGCGCTTGATTGCCAGCTCTTCGGCCTGGATCCCGCGGCTCATCATGAGGTCAACGTTCTGCTACATGCGGCCAATGCCGTCCTGCTTTTTCTGCTTCTCCAAGCCGCCACTGGATTCCCCTGGCGTAGTCTGTTCGTCGCCGCCCTGTTTGCGCTGCATCCCATCAATGTCGAATCCGTGGCCTGGGCGGCTGAGCGTAAGAACGTCCTGAGCATGCTTTTCTGCCTGCTTGCCACGCACGCTTACATCGCATACGTCCGCCAGCCCAAGCTCAGCCGCTATGCGCTGGTTGCGCTTTTGTTTGCGATGGGCCTGCTCAGCAAGTCACAGATCGTCACCCTGCCGTTTCTGTTTTTGTTGTTCGACTACTGGCCGCTCCATCGCCTGGGCGGAGCGCCCGCTGAGACTCGCGCCTTGAATCGAGGCGCGCCGCCACGAGCTTCGCTGGGATGGCTCGTCCTTGAAAAACTTCCGCTGCTCGCGCTCTCTGCCGCCATCGCCGTCGTCACCATGAAATCTCAAAAGGAGGGCGGCGCTGTTATAACAATCGCCCAGGCTGGCCCGCTCCTGCGCTTGGAGACCGCCCTCATCTCCTACGTTCACTATCTGGGCAAAGCGCTCTGGCCCACGAACCTGGTGCTGCTCTACCCGCAACCCTCCCAGCTCTACCCCCTATGGAAAGTAGCCGCCGCCGCGCTGCTGCTGACCGGCATCACGGCTAGCGTGTTGCGTGCAGACCGACGGCGCTATCTTGCCGCGGGATGGCTCTGGTTCCTGGGTGCGCTCGTCCCGATGATCGGACTGGTGCGCGTCGGGGCTCAGGCCATGCCCGACCACTTTGCCTACCTTCCCTTCCTCGGTCTGTTTTTGATGCTGACCTGGCTGGCTGCTGATTGGGCGAAAGATCATCGTGTTCCCGCCACGTGGCTAGCTGTGCCCGCCATTGCGGTTTTGCTCATGCTAGGCGCTCTCAGTTATCGCCAGCTTGGCTATTGGCGCGATAGCGAGTCCGTCTGGACGCACACGCTGGCGCTCACTGAGAACAACTCCGTCGCTCATGACCAGCTGGGCTTTTATTTGTCAGATGAAGGTCGCCCCGAAGAGGCCGTGGTCCATTTCCGGGCCGCGATGGCTATTCTTCCTGGCGACTTGTCTGCCAATCTCGGCCTCGGCGCTTACGAGCATGCGCGCGGAAATCTGCGGGCAGCCATCGAGCACTATCAGGTTGTAGCCCAACATGCGGCCCAACCCATTCTTCGCGCCGACGCTTATGGCAATATGGGCTCCGTCTATCGCCAGCTTGGCGATTTGGCACAGGCGAAGAAATGCTTCGAGACGTCGAGCGCGCTTGCGCCCAACCAGCCTATGCCCATCGTTGGGCTCGGCCTGGTCGCGCAAAAGAACGGGGATTTCGACGAAGCCCTTCGCCAGTATTTCCGCGCCATGGCCATCCAACCCACCGATGTCGGCTTTCTTCTCATCGCCAGCGCGCTCGACCAGCAAGGGCATCCCGTTCAGGCGAGCGCTATCCGCGAGCGGGTCTCTCGCGTTTCTAAGGATTTTGCGGCCGCGAACAAAGAAGCTCAGTCTCTTCTCGAAACACAAACCGGCGGATAAGCAAGAATCGGGTAGCGGGCCTGGCCCACGACCAGGAATGGCGCAAACAAAAAACGCGGGCAAATTAGCCCGCGTATCCCGGAGGGCGAAGTGCGAACGACGAATAGCCGGCGACGAAGCCCCTACCGTCCCTCTTTCACTTCGTCGCGCGCCACCACTCCGTCCTTGATGTAAATAATCCGATGTGCGTATTCGGCGATATCGTGCTCGTGCGTTACCAGCACGATCGTATTCCCTTCCGCGTGCAGGCGGTCAAACAGAGCCATGATCTCGTTGCCCGTCTGCGAGTCGAGGTTCCCGGTCGGCTCATCCGCCAGGATGATGGCAGGCTTGTTAACCAGCGCCCGCGCAACCGCAACACGCTGCCGCTGTCCGCCAGAAAGCTCGTTGGGCTTGTGGCTCATGCGGTCTCCCATGCCGACCGCCGTTAACGCCGCTTTCGCGCGCTCCATGCGTTCCGCCGAGGGCACGCCCGCGTAAATCAGCGGCAGCTCCACGTTATGCAGCGACGTGGCCCGCGCCAGCAAATTGAACGTCTGAAACACGAAGCCAATTTCCTTGTTGCGAATGCGAGCCAGTTCGTCATCGTCAAGCTCGCTTACCAGTTGTCCGTTCAGCCAGTATTGCCCCTTGGAAGGTGAATCCAGGCAGCCAATCAGGTTCATCAGCGTCGACTTGCCCGATCCCGAGGGCCCCATGATGGCGACATATTCGTTGCGCTGGATGCGCAGGTTGATCCCCCGCAGCGCGTGTACCTGTTGCTCCGAGCCCATGTCATAGGTCTTCCACAGATCCTCGGTCGCAATCATGCAGGAGTCTGGCGCCGCCCAGTTCGCAGGCCGTTCGCTGCTTGACCTGTCAATGGAAAGTAGTTCCGCAGTCGCCATTTTTTTCTCCTTATCCGGCTCTGGCACGGGCGCTCCTAATGGCCGTTCCTTACTTTGACGTGCTAACGCGCTATCGGTTAGTCGCCACTTGTAGAGATGCAGCTTGCCGCGTCTCTTTCTGGAGATCAGGCCGGCAAAGACGGGGCAAGCCCCGTCTCTGCCAAGACCTTAGCTGTTTTCTTCTTCTTTTTTCGGAGCCGAATTGTCTATTTTGACATTCGTTCCCGGTTTCAAAGTGCGCAAAACTTTGTAGCTGCCCGTGATGACTTCGTCACCTTCGCGCAGGCCCTTGATTACCTCAATGTCGGTCGTGCCGCTGATGCCCGTTTCCACTGGAACAAACTCTGCCTTTTTGCTGCGAATCACGAAAACGCCCTGAATTTCTTCTTTCTGCTTCGCCTCGACCGGAGCCGCAGCCTGCACAAACCCTTTCCCGTCCTTCGGTGCCAGGTCCGCCTGGGTGCGCACCGTCAACGCCTGGATGGGAATACTGACCACGCTATTCCGTGTCGCGGTCGTAATCTTCGCGGTTGTTGACAGCCCCGGCCTCAAGTCCGGTGGCGGGTCGGTCAGCGTCACCACCACTTTGAAGTCCTTCGCTTCCTCGCTCGTCGATGTGGACTGCGAGGTCGATACGCCCGTCGAACGCACCATGGCGTTGTCGCCGATCTCACTCACCGTCCCGTGAAAAATCTTGCGTGGGATCGCATCGATCGTCACCTCGGCTGCTTGGCCAATCTGTACGTTGACGATGTCGGTCTCGTCCACCTTTACTTCCGCCGTAATCACCGACATGTCAGCAATTGTCATCAGCGTGCTTCCCGGCGAGTTCTGGATCCCCATCACCACCGTCTCCCCTTCTCGCACCGGAAGATTCGTAATCACGCCGTCAAAAGGCGATTCGTAGATCGTCTTCTGTAGTACGTCGGAAA
The DNA here is from genome assembly GCA_049288625.1 of Terriglobales bacterium. GTDB lineage: Bacteria > Acidobacteriota > Terriglobia > Terriglobales > Acidobacteriaceae > Acidiflorens. Next base: position 601,134 of record JBAQIB010000038.1, read on the forward strand.
CCCGCGCCAGGTTCGCTTGATTCTGAGAGATGTGCTTCTTGGCGGAATCCATCTGCGCTTTGGCCTGATCGATCCGTGCCTGGGCTTGCGCCAGTCCGGCTTCGGCCGATTCCCAAGCGGCTTTCTTCGTGTCGTAATCCTGCTTGGCGATGAGCGCATCCTTATAGAGCCCCTGGGCCCGTTCCCAATCCAGCCGGGCATGAGCGGCGTCCGACTTCGCCCGATCCAAATCGGCTCGCGAAGTTTCAAGGGCCGCTTGCGCTGCCACGTAGTCGGTCTGCGCCGCTTGCACCGATGCCTTGGTCGCATTCACGTCGGCCGAAGACTGCACATTCTCCAACTGCGCCACCACCTGTCCCTTCTTGACGCGGTCGCCCTCCTTGACGTGCAGCTTGACGATCTTGCCGAACGCGTTCGCCCCGAGGTTTACGTAGGTTTTTGGTTTGATCTCCCCCGATGCGCTGACGATCGCACTCAGATTCTGCTTTTGCGCTTTCCCGGTTTGTACCGTCACCAGGTTCTTGCGGCTCTGGTACACCGTGATGGCAACAATGATCGCGAGCGCCACAACGGCACCCACACCAATCAGCACTTTTTTCCAGGTCTTCATTCAGTCAATGATTGCAGTCGTAACCGAACACACTGTACCGCGCGTTTGCTCGCGTCCCTTTAGGTGGTTTTAGTAACCCGAAACCGGATCGCCCGCTCGATCCATTATTATCAACTACGTTCCAACCCAATACAAAGTTCCCCGGTGGGGCGCAAAAGACTCGTCCAGGCGCGGAACTTCCACTGATTTCAAGAGACCGCGCTCAGACCCAAGTCATTATAGCGTGGAGGCATGTCAAGTCGAATAGCTAGCAAGCATTACCACTTGCGCCACCACTGCCTGCAAGGCGCGGATTCTTAAGATAGTTAGCGAACCGTCCGCCGTGGAATATCTTTTCCGCCCAGGCCACTTTCCCTTGCCTTGTTGTATCCAATGAACATAGAATCATTGGTATAGCAGTCTCTGGCAAGGCAGGTCCCTCAATGTTGTTTTCCTCAGGTTCCCTAATTCGGTGGTCGGTTGGCGTACTGGTGGGCGCATTCGCATTGGGTCTCCCAGTCGTTTCCCCAGCCCAGGACAAGAATGCGGATGCCAAGGCCGCCATTACCCAGACGTCCACCCCGGATAATCAGACCGACCCTCTGAAGCGACCCCTGCCCGAGAAACAGAAAAAGGCCAACGCGAAAGCGCTCAAGATCGAGTTGAGCAAGACCTACAGGAAATGGCTTGACGAGGACGTGCGCTGGATTATTACCGACGACGAAAAAGCCACCTTCATGCAGCTTTCCAACGACGAGGAACGCGACCAGTTCATTGAAGCCTTCTGGCAGCGCCGCGATCCCACGCCCGATACCGAAGAGAACGAGTTCAAGGAAGAGCACTACCGCCGCATTGCCTATGCAAACGAGCACTACGCCGCCGGCATCCCCGGCTGGAAGACCGACCGCGGCCACATGTACATCGTGTTTGGCGCGCCCGACGAAATCGATTCCCACCCCTCGGGCGGCAGCTATGAGCGTCCCATGGAAGAAGGCGGCGGTAACACTTCTACCTTCCCATTTGAGCAGTGGCGCTATCGCTACATCGAGGGCATTGGCCAGGAGGTCATCATTGAGTTCGTCGACAGCTGCATGTGCGGCGACTACCACATGACCATCGACCGTTCCGAAAAGGATGCCCTGAAGTACACACCCAACGCCGGCCTCACACAGTACGAGCAAATGGGGATGGCCAGCAAGGCCAGCCGCTTCAACACTGGCGGTCTGGAGCAATTGGGCGCGGGGCCCTTCAACCAGGATATGCAAAGCAAGCAATTCGAGCGCCTGGAGCAGTTTGCCAAGTTGCAGGCAGCGCCGAAAGTTAAGTTCAAGGATCTCGAGGAAGTCGTCAGCCACAAAATCAGCGTCAACCTCATGCCGTTTGATGTTCGCGCCGACTTCGTGAGGGTCACCGGCGACACTGTCCTTGTTCCAGTCACCATCCAAGTCAAGAACCGCGACGTCACGTTCCAAAACAAAGACGGCATTCAGCGCGGCACGGTCAACATTTTCGGCCGCGTCACTACCCTGACCGGCAAGATCGTCCAGACCTTCGAAGACACGGTTCAGATCGACGTGCCGCCCGAACTGCTCGCCAAGACCGCGGAAAATTCTTCGGTCTACTGGAAGGCGATCCCCCTTCGCATCAGCCAGAATCGCTATCGCCTCGACATTGCCGTCAAAGACGTGAACGGCGACCGCACCGGCTCCTGGAGCCGGGGCATCGTTATCCCCGATTTCAGTGAGGACCACCTTAGCAATTCCTCGCTCATCATCGCCGATCAGATGGAACCGGTTGCCGCCAAGAATGTCGGCACCGGCAATTTCGTCATCGGAACCATGAAGGTTCGCCCCCGCGTGCAGTCATCCGATGGCAAGCCCGTTTCCTTTAAACGCGATCAAAAACTCAATTTCTGGATGCAGGTTTACAACCTCAGCGTGGACGAGAAGACCCATAAGCCTTCTGCCACCATCGAGTACAACGTTACCGACGCCAGCAATAAGGCCGTCATTCATACCGTCGAATCCACGGACACCATGGGCAACGTGGGCGATCAGGTCACGCTGCAGAAAACGCTCTCCGCGGCTAACCTGCAGCCCGGCATTTACAAAATCGAGATCAAGGTAAACGACAAACTTTCCAAGCAGACAGTCGATCCCACCGCAACGTTCGCGGTGGAGTAAACTGCCTGTTCACAGGAGCGGCGGGCCACTTCGCCTGTCGCTAGAAGTTGGTGGGCGCGATGATCAAAAAGCTCGGGTTCCTCCTGACCGTCCTGCTCTTGGCGTTTCCGGCCTGGTCCGCTTCCCAATCCGGCTCGATCTCCGGCTACGTCCGCGATTCCAGCGGTGTTCCGCAAATGGGGGCCGTCGTTGAACTCTTGCCCCAGCTCAGCACGGGAATACTCGAACCTGCCTCCCAAACCGTGAAAGCCTTTACCGATGATCGCGGCTTCTATTCCATCGCCAAACTTTTGCCCGGACTCTACAGCGTCAAGGTCAGCGCTCCGTCGTTTCTTCCCACGCTGCGCGAAAGGGTTGGCATCCACGCCGGGGCTAGCCTCATGGTCAACATCACCATGACCAACCTGTTCGAAGCCATCCAGCTCGTCACCTTGCCCACGCAGTCCGATCAGGACGACTGGAAGTGGACTTTGCGTTCCATTTCCAACCGACCCGTTTTGCGCGTGCTCCCCGACGGCAGCACCGCGGTGGTTGAGCATGCGAATCCCGGCGACTTAAGAGGATCCCTCGCGCTCCTGGGCGGCTCGCTTGGCGAAGGTTTCGGCAGTTCAGCCGACATGAGCGCTGCCTTCTCCGTCGAACGTTCCCTGTTATCGAGCGGCACTCTCCGCCTCAACGGAGACTTGGGCTACGGATCCGATGGTGCCGGCATTCCCGCAGCCGTCCTCCGCACCACCTACACGGGCCACTTCAATAACTTCTCGGAGCCCTCTTTCTCCCTCACCGCGCTCCGCTTCAATTCTTCCGATCTTAATACCATGCCCGCCGCCACCCTCCAGGCTGTCTCGCTCACCAGTTCCGACCGTGTCGTTGTGGGCGACCGCCTCGAGTTGAGCCTCGGCAGCGAACTGCAAACCATTCAGTTCCTCGGCCGCGTTCGCTCCTTCCGACCCTTCGGCTCGGCCGATCTCCACCTCTCCCCGAATACCGTCCTCGAATACCAGTATCAAAGTTCCGTACCCCGCTCGGCCGCTGAAGATCTTTCCGGGGATCATCTCGACCCGGCCTCCTCCGATCCCGGCGCCACCGGCCCACGCATGAGCATGACCAATTTCTCGCCGGTCGTTGAGCGCGCCCGTCACCAGGAAATATCTCTCTCCCAGCGCGTCGGCAAAACCAATATGCAAATCGCGGTTTTCTCCGACGCCATTGCCGATCCTGTCCTCACCGGCATCGGCGATCTCTCCACCGACTCCGGCGACATCCTCCCTGATATTTATTCCGGCACCTTCAATTATCAGGGCAACGATTTCTCCACCCGCGGCGTGCGCGTGGTTTTGCAGCGCAAGCTTCTGTCCGACCTGACTGCCACCCTCGATTACGCCTATGGCGGCGTGCTCGATCTCTCGCGTCCCGACATTCAGATCGAGGATGCCCGCGACTTTATCCGCACCGAAACCCGCCAGGCCGTCGCCGCCAAGTTCAGCGGAACCGTGCCCAAATCCAAGACGCACTTTACGGCTTCCTACCGCTACGCGGGCGGCCATATCCTGACTCCAGTTGATCTATTCAACACCTCGCCGGGCCAGGCCGATCCTTATCTCAATTTCTTCTTCCGCCAACCGATTCCCTCCAGCTTCCTCGCCGGACACCTGGAGCTCCTCATCGATCTCCGCAACCTCCTGGCGCAAGGCTACGTTCCCGTCCTCGCGCAAGACGGCCACACCGTCTACCTCGTGCAGTCGGCGCGCGCAGTGCGCGGCGGCGTAGCTTTCAGTTTCTAGCTCGCCCGGGGACAGGCGCATTGTGCCCCATCCTGAATTCCCCCATAAACCAGACCGAGTCTCTCCTTGCCCACAAATCACTTAACTTCTGCTGTCAGTGGTCTATAATGCGCAAATCTTAAAATTGAGCGTGTTTTCTGTGCGCGCGAAACGTTGATCGCATACGCGCCACAGAAGGAGGTTGGGATATGAAACTACGCCTCGTAGTGATGTGTCTTTTCCTGATGCCAGCAATTCTCGCAGCACAAACCTTTCGTGGAACCATTCTCGGAACCGTCACCGATCCCTCCGGCAACCTGGTAGCCGGGGCCAGCGCGAAAGTGCGGAACGCCGCCACGGGTCTGGAGCGCGCTACCACCACCACCGCCGACGGCAGCTACTCCATCCCCGAACTGCCCATCGGCACATACACTGTGACCGTAACCCAGGCCGGCTTCCAGACCTCGGTTACCAGCGACGTGGTCGTCGACGTCGCCACCCAACGCCGCGTGGATGTTCAGCTCAAGGTTGGCCAGGTGACCCAGACGGTAGAAGTCTCTGGAGGAGAGATTCCCCAGATCGAAACCACGTCCAACGATCTAGGCGGCGTGCTCACCAGTCAGGCTGTAGAGGATCTGCCCATTAACGGCCGCGACTACACCAAGCTCATCTTTCTCAATCCCGGGGTCGCCGGGTCCCCCGACCAAATCACCGATTCGCCCGGCTCCTTCGGAGAGTTCTCCATGAACGGCGCCCGCGGCCGCTCTAACAACTATCTGCTCGACGGCAGCGACATGAACGATGGCTACCGCAACGATCCCGCCATCAACCAGGGCGGCGTGTTCGCCACGCCCTCGGCGATTCTTCCCATTGATGCCGTGTCAGATATGAAAGTGCTCTCCAACTTCGAACCTGAGTATGGCCGCAACGCCGGCGCCGTGGTCAATATCGTCACCAAGAGCGGCGCGAACAAGGTGCACGGCGATTTCTTCGAGTACTTCCGCAACAACGCGCTCGATGCCCGCAACTATTTTGACGGGTCGCAGTACCCCAAGGCGCCATTCCACAATAGTCAGTTTGGCGGCTCGATCGGCGGGCCCATCATCAAAGACAAGACCTTCTTCTTCCTCGATTACGAAGGCCAGCGAGAGAGTGTGGGGGTAGTGTCGGTCGATTGCGTTCCGACGCTGTCGCAGATCGCTTCGGCCGAGAGCAACATCACTAATGCTGGTGGCCAGATCAGCAGCATTGGCCAGTATCTGGTCAATGTCTACCCGCACAGCCCGCAGAACTATATCGCCGGAGTCACCTCCAACGACGGGGGCTGCTTCGGTCCGGGCCCCGATTTTGCATTCACGCCCGATTACATCGCGAGCGCTCCTTCATTCAACAACCTCAGCAGCTTCATCGCGAAAATCGATCACAGCTTTAACTCCAGGAACAACGCCAGTGGCCGCTACTTCTTCGGCGATAGCACGCAGCAGTTTCCTCTGGCGCTCAACGCCACCGGCGGGCAATTGCCCGGCTTCGACACCGTGACGCCGACGCGCGTACAACTCGTCTCCATCTCCCTCGACAGCGTGCTCTCGACCACGAAAGTAAACGATTTGCGTTTCGGCTGGAACCGCTTTGCCGAAGGCTTTTTACCGCAGGATAGGAACTTCAACCCTGGCAGCATAGGATTCTGCGACGTTCCCGTGACCTTCGGAACCTGCAATTCCTCCGGCCTGCCGGACATTATTTTGTCTCCGAATGCGACAGGCGCCGCTGGCTTCTTTTCTCAACTCGGCGCAACTTCCGGTGACCCCCGGCAGCGCGTGGACACGAACATTCAGGCGATCGATAGCCTCTCTTGGAAGATCAATAAACACGACCTCAAGTTCGGTGGCGAGTTCCACCGTACCAGCGTTGAGCAGAGCTTCGACAAGTATTCGCGAGGCCGCATCAGATTCAGCACACTCGAAGACATGCTCCAGATGATTCCGCAGACGTCGGAATTTGGCGCCTTCGACTACACCGGTGCCACCCGGCGCCACACTTATCAGAATGGTTATGGATTTTATTTTCAGGACGCTTACCACGTAACTCCGCACCTGGTTCTCAATTACGGCCTGCGCTGGGATTACTACGCCGTCGTCGCCGAGAGAAGCCATCTGTTCTCCGATTTCGTTCCGAGCACAGGGAGCCTTGAGCAGGTTGGCCCGAATGGCCTCCCCAACCTGTACAACCCCGATAAAAAAGACTTCTCGCCCCGGGCGAGCATCGTTTGGGATGTGACGGGCAAGGGGAAGACAGTAGTCCGTGCCGGCTATGGCCTGTTCTTCGACTCGTTCTCACAAGACATGATGCTCGGGCACCTGCCGTATCCGACCTTTTATGCTCCCGGGCCGGCGTACAACAATATCGGACCAGACCCAGTTCAGATGGCGCTTATCAACCCCAATGCCATCGATGCCAACGGAGTCTACCAGCCCGGCGTCCCGTTCTTTGGCACGCCGAACTGTGTCTCCGGCACCGAATGCGACATTTTCTCCTTTGACCGGAACATCAAAACCCCCTACATGGAGAACTACAACATCAACATCCAGCAGCAGCTTTCCAGCAAGATCGCGCTGCAGGTCGGTTATGTTGGATCGCAAGGGCACCGCCTGTTCCGTTTCTTCGATATCAATCAGCCGAGCCAGGCGACAATCACAGCGGCTGACATAGCGAACGCGCAAGCGACCCCGGGATGCACTGTGGGAGGCGTTCCCGTCGCCGGCCCGAACTGCATTCTGGATTTCGCCGTGCCACGAAATTACGGGAACCCGGCCGGCTCGGTTTACATCTTCCAGGAGAACTCCACCGGACAGTCCAACTATCACTCCCTCCAAACCAGCCTGAAACTGACGAACTTTCATGGTCTCACGTCCAACGTGAACTACGTTTGGTCGAAGTCCCTGGATAATTCGAGCGACGGCGAGGACTTCGTCGTGAACGCCGCCCAACCCCAGAACAGCACCATGCCGCAATTGGAAAAGGGGCCATCGAACTTCAACATCCCCAATCGCTTTGTTTGGATCGCCAGCTACGCTTTGCCCAAACAGGGGGGCAGCATGGCGAAATTGAAAAACGGATGGGGCATGGATAGTTCTCTGACCCTGCAGAGCGGGCAGCCCTTCACTCTCAATTACAACTACGAGGACGACTACAGCGGCGGCGGGGATGGCTTCGACCGTCCGGATGTGGTCGGTCCCATCGTCTACGACAAGAGAAATCCCTCCAACTTCCTGCAGCTGAGTTCGTTCGCTATGCCGTGCGACACGTCGGGCGTCACCCTTGACAATTACTCCGGTTTCGCGAGCGACTGCACACCCGGAACCCGGCACTATGGAAACTTGGGGCGCAATGCGTTAGTCGGGCCAACGTTCAAACAGTGGGATATCGCCCTTTACAAGGACACGAATCTTACAGAACGCTTCAACATGCAGATTCGCGCGGATTTCTTCAACATCCTGAACCACCCCAACTTCTCAAACCCGGTGCTGCCGGCGTTTATCGCCGACCCGGCTTCCAATCCCATCTCGCCGCTCTTCACCTACCCAGACGGCACCAAGGGCTGCGCCTGCGGATTCGCACCACCAAATGCTAATGGCCGTGAAGTCGGCAACGGCGCCTATCAAATCGTCGCCACTGGCGACGTCGGCATCGGCAACCCATTTCTCGGCGGCGGAGGCCCGCGCGGCATCCAGCTCGCCGTCAAGTTCAGTTTCTAGTTCTCGCGATACCAACCCTTAGCTCCTCTCGCTTCACGCGAGAGGAGCTTTTTTGTTCCAGCGACTTCCCTGCTTGACCGCCCTGTTACAATTCTTCCCGAAGACGTCCGTACACGTCCGTACACTATTCCGCCTTCCCGGGCAATGTAGCCCGGAAAGTTGGAGCCAGACGTCCGGTAGATAGCTAAGTCTTTCCTGGCCAATATTTTGCAAGTAAGTCCTTATTCTTCAAAGATCTAGCGGGATTGATCGCTAAATTCTTGATTCTAAAAGATCGCTAAGGGGAGGGTCCCCAGATACTAACCAGTAAACACCGAGGAAAACAGCCATCAAAACTTCGTCCAGAAACCTACGCGAGCGACGATCCCAAAAGCGCACTCCAATCCAAGTGCCCGTCAAAGTTCGCCCCAAGGACATCGAAGGTCCTGAGCAATCTGCCTTGACTCGCGACCTGAGTTCCTCGGGAATCTTCCTCTACTCCGAATCCGCCATTGAGGCCGGAGCAAAGCTCGAATTGGTGATCATGCTGCCCCAAGAGCTAGGCCTAGGTTCGGGAGGTTGGACACTATGCCAGGCATCGGTTGTCCGCGTGGAACAGTCCGATGGCAAAGGCATTGGCATCGCCGCAACGCTCGACCGCATAGATCAACTGCCCGAACTAACCTGAAGTCGTAGCTCTCGCGCGAATGGCCGAGCAGCGACAACCACCGTGAAAACGCGGTTTGAACGGTCGGCAGTCGCGCGTAACGCTTTTTCTCAACTTGAGCAAACCTGCAAAAAAATCTGCGCGGCATGCACAAACGGCCTTCCCAAGCACCAGAGTTGGTGCAATAATGGCCCGGCTCAAAACAAATATCTTCAGAGCAGCGTGAATCTCGGCCCTTTGGTGTCTTGGAATCTCGACGCTCTTGTACCCAGGTATTTCGATGTGGATTGAAAAACTCTTCGGTGGAGTGCTCGAGTTGGAGACCCCAATCGGTCCCCGTTTCCTGGACCTGAATTTTCTGGAGCGCGTGCGTTTGATGTGGACGTTCCGGCACTTCCTGTCGCTCCCGCAACAGGTTTTGCGTCCCAGTGAGCTGCGGTTAATCGATCGCCTTACGAATGAGAACAGATTTGTTGCCAAGTCCGCGATCGCCGAGCATGACCTCCCTGTCATTGGCAGAGTCGAGCGCCAGCACCTCCCGATTGCCTCAGACGCATTATTGATCGACGGACAACGCGTTGAGACTCCACGCTTAGCCGCCGAGGATGGTCTAGAGCGCGCAACCTGATCCAAAGACCTAAATCCCAGAAATTCACTGTTAAAACTCCAGATCGAAACGCGATCTCTGATCCTTGAATCGCTAATACGGCCTGGAGAAATGCTAGTAACAGATGTAACCAGGCACGCCGCTTTTAAGGGTCAACAGAAGCAGAATCTCCCTATACTCGATCTTGTGCAGCCCTCCGATCAGCGGGAGAACCCAAGCTCGGTCACGCAACTCCTCGAAAAGAATGGCGTGATGGAAGGGTTGGTCTGTGCTCTAACGTTCATTGCGTATCTGGGGACGCTGACGTTCGGCTTCGTGTATGACGACAAGCCCGTGATCGTGGACAATCCCGCGATCCGTTCCTGGCACGATGTGGTTCATAGCCTTATTCCTGGCGCTTCAAACAGAGTCGCGGGTTTCCCGGGCGCGACCTTTTACCGGCCGGTAACGGCCTTGTGGACGCGCCTCAACTACGCCGCTTTTGGCCTAAATCCAGCGGGATGGCACTTTGCCATGCTCGCAGGCAATGTCCTGATGACGTACCTCGTCTTTGCGGCCGTCAAAAGGCTCACCGGCAATCGCAATACGGCCGGTGTTGCGGCCATCCTCTTCGGACTGCATCCCGTCCATGTGGAGAATGTAGCGTGGCTCTCCTCCGTTAACGACTTGCTGATGTCGCTGCTACTGCTCGGCAGTTTCCTCGCGTACCTCAAATTCCGCGAGGGCCCGAAGCTGTGGATGGGAGCGTCCATAGTTCTGTTTGGCTTGGGATTGCTGTCGAAGGAAACCGCCGCCGTTTTCCCGCTTTTGATTCTCGCTTTTGCGATCATCTTCGCGCAGTCGCGCTCTTCGGGCAATGCAGGCCTTTGGGCGGCCGTGAAGGAGGGTTCCGTTTCCATCCCCTACTTCGTTGTTCTTGCGGCTTATCTAGCTTTTCGGAGATCGATGCTTCATGGCCTACCGACACCCATCGCGCCGCTAAGCTGGACCACGATGATCCTCACTTGGCCATCCGTGATGTGGTTCGACCTCAAACACCTGCTGCTTCCGATCTCTTCCAGTGAGTTCTACTCTTTGGCCTATGTAACCGCGCCTGGCTTTGAGAACTTTCTGTTGCCCGTCCTTTTCCTGCTGATCGCTTGCATCGCCGCGTGGTACGGGATTTCGAAGCTCTCGAATCCTCGATTGGGGGCCTTCGCGGTTGTGTGGCTCGTCCTGCCGATCCTGCCGTGCTTGTATCTGCGGGCCATCGCCTCGGACAATTTCGTCCACGATCGTTTCCTCTACCTTCCGTCAGTGGGTATCGTGATTCTCATTGCCCTGGCGATCCACGGGATTTCGGCCGCGAAAGTGTTCGGCGCTAAAGGTGTGCGCGCCGAGTGGGTAATCGTGGCGATTCTCTGCGCCGCCGGGCTCGTCGGCACCGTCGATTATCAACTACAGTGGGCCAGTAACCTTTTGCTCTACAAGAACGGAGTCGCATCGGCCCCTCAAAACCTGGTGGTCGAAGACAATCTTGCCAACGAATTCGTCGACCTCGGCCGTTATGATCGTGCGATTCCTATATACCTAGACGTCCTGCAACGGAATCCGCGCTTTTGGTCGTCCAACTACAATCTCGGCTATGCCTATTATCGGATGGGCAGATTCGCCGAGGCCGAAAGCTATCTGAATCGCGCCATCCAGGTCGATGATCACGATCCCGACCAATTCATGCTTCTCGCCCGCGTCCAGATGCAACAGGGGAAACTGGAACAAGCAACTCAAAATGCCGAGCGAGCCCTGCAACGGGGACCACAAACCCAGGGCTTCCACTTCGTTCTGGCCAAGATTCTTGAGGAGAGCGGAAAACGCGAGCAAGCGATCTTCGAGTACAAGACAGAAGTGCTGTATCACCCGGAAAGCGCAATCGCCAGAAGCGAGCTAGAGAGACTTCAATTGCCGCAGTAAGGACTGGCCTGTAATAACGGCCCCGTCATCAGGGACAATCTAGCTCTTCACCGGCTGTACTGGTTCCGCTTCTTATCCTCGTGCCGCTCGATGCCGAGTTGAACCAGTCGGTCGATGAGCTCGGGATAGGAAACGCCCGTTGCGGCCCACAGCTTGGGATACATGCTGATTGCGGTAAAGCCAGGCATAGTGTTGATCTCGTTCACATACAGTTTTCGCGATTTCGGATCCATCAAGAAATCCACGCGCGCCAGTCCAGAACAATCCACCGCCTGGAATGCAGCGACGGCCAGCGTCTGCACGCGCTTCATCTCGGCCTTGCTCAACTTGGCCGGGATGACAAGTTCCGAGCCTTCGGCCAGATACTTCGCGTCGTAGTCGTAGAACTCTTTGCAGGGAACAATCTCGCCAGCGACCGAGGCCTTGGGCGCATCGTTGCCCAGCACGGCGCACTCGATTTCACGTGCTTTGTGTTTCTTGCCGCCGACGCCTTCTTCGATGACAATCTTGCGGTCGAACTTCGCGGCCTCCTCGATCGCCGGTCCAAGTTCCTTGCGGTCATGCGCCTTTGAAATGCCCACCGACGATCCGAGATTCGCGGGCTTCACAAATACCGGATACTTCAGCTTTCCCTCAACCATCTTCTCGATCTTCCTGGGCGCGCTCTCCCATGCTGAACGAAGCACGGTCACGTGTTTGACCATCGGCAGGCCCGCGGTGCGGAACAGCGCCTTCATTACGTCTTTATCCATGCCCGCAGACGAGCCGAGCACGCCTGCGCCGACATAGGCAATGTCGGCCAGTTCGAGCAGGCCCTGAATTGTTCCATCCTCGCCAAAAGTCCCATGCAGCACGGGGAAAATCACGTCGACGTTGATGGCACGATCGGCGGCGCGCCGTAAGCTCGCGGCCTCGGTTTGAAACGGCGCCATCCCCGCGCCGCGATGCGCAGGCTCGGGAGGAACAACCACGGCCTCGCCCGTCGCCAGCACCGCAGCGCCCGGGGTCGCCTCCGGATCGCCGGCCCGCAAGTGGGTTTGTGTAGCGCGAGCGCTCTCGCCCGCGTCGCCTTTAAGCAGACGTTCCGCATGTTCCGCGGTCAGCCAGCGCCCATCTTTCGTGATGCCGATCGGCACCACGTCATATTTCGTTTTGTCGATGGCGTTCAGAACCGACGCCGCGGAGAGCAGCGAAACCTCATGCTCGCCGCTGCGCCCGCCAAACAGAATGCCTACACGAAGCTTTGCCATAACAGATCAGTCTGGCCGGACGCGCCGCTGCCGTCAATTCATCAGGTGGTTCGCGCCGTGAGTTGAGGACGAAATTTCGCTATTGCCGTTCTTAGACGTATTCCCAGCGCCGCGCCACTCGACGGGCGATCGCGAATAGCACGATGGCGATACACACAAGAACTAGAACCTGCGGCCAGAGGTGAGAAATGGGTTCGTCGCGCCAGAAGACCTTTGTGAATCCGTCAATCGCCCAGGCATTGATCGTGAACAAACCCGCTTTCTGCATGGACTCGGGCATCAGGAAGCGCGGAAACATGCTGCCACCGATCGACGACATGACCAGAATGATGAGCGTGGAGAGTGCCCCCAGTTGCGCGCGCGTGCTGCAGATGCTGGCCAACACCAAGCCGAATGCGGCCACTGCCACCGCCGTGCAAACGCCCATCACGATGAAGCCCGGAATGTGCGACCAGAAATCGAGTTTGAATACGGCCCATCCCCAGAGAAACATTACCGCGAGCTGCGCGAACGCGAGCAGTGAATTGTAAGTAAGCTTGCCCAGCAGCAGCGACGTCATGGTGACGCGCGAACTGAGCACACGGTCAAGCGTGCCGCTCTCAGCTTCGTCGAGCAACGCGCCCGCCGCGCCGCTCGCGGTAAAGAGCAAAAACATCACGCCGATTGCGGCGGCATAGAACGAAACCATAGGATTGTTCTTGTTCTCGCCGACGACAGCACGCGCGGTGACCGCAACAATCCCGCCGCCGTTGCCGGAATCCGACGCCGCCGCCCCACTATCCTGTCGCTCGCGTAAGTAGCGAATGCCAGCGTTCAACCGATCGCGCTGCTCACGCGTGAGTCCGCCCGCAAATTGATCGAAATATTTCGACCCCTGCTCGGCCATGACGTCGGGCATGGAAGTCATGGCAACTTTCTGGAGCAGTCCCGCAATCATCTGCGGAGCAACCATATCGCTGCTGTCTTCGAGCAACTGAATCGTGGGACGACTGGCGTCTGCCGGGCTGAACGCAATCGGATTCTCGCCAAAGCCGCGCGGAACAATCACAGCAACCGGAGCAGTTCCCTCTTTAACGGCGGTTTCTGCAGTCGCAGCTGTATATTCAGGCTGTTCCACGCCTTTGACGGGCTCCGGTCGGACCTTCACTACCAGGGCCCCTTCCAGCTCCAGCCCCTGAACCAGTCGCTCGGACGCGCGGCTGTGGTCCTCGTCCACGACGATCACTTTGATCTTGGGCGTCGAGTCGCGGCGCCCACCGAAGATGACCGCAAAAATGCTGAAGAACACGACTGGAAGGATGAAACTGAGCGCGAGCGCGCCCCGGTCGCGGCGCAGGGAAACTAGAGCGGTGCGAACGATGGAGGAGATCATCATAGTGAGATCAGTCGCGCAGCTCCCTTCCGGTCAGGTGCAGGAAAACTGATTCGAGATTCGGCTTGCGGAGCGAGACATCCACCAGTTCGAAGCCACCCTTCGCCGAAGCTTCGAGCAAGCCGGCAATCTCCGTCGGATGCTCAATCGTAAACTGTGCCGACCCATCCACCATGTGCCCGCCGCGGTCTTTGACCCAGGCGACGACGCGGTCGTCCGCGTCCGCAAAGCGCGCTAGCACCTGGCTGCGCGAGCCGAAGGCATTCTGCACCAGTTCGGAGTTCGTCCCCAGCGCGATGATCTTGCCATGATCGACGATGGCGACACGGTCGCACAGGCGCTCAGCTTCTTCCATGTAGTGTGTGGTGTAAATCAGCGACATGCCTTCACCGTGTAGCTTCTCGATCATTTCAAAAATATTGTTGCGCGATTGCGGATCGACGCCCACTGTGGGTTCATCCATCAGAACCAGTTTGGGCTGGTGAATAAGGCCAGCCGCCATGTTTAGCCGGCGCTTCATGCCCCCGGAAAGATTCTTGACCAGTTCGCCGCCACGATCGGTCAGAGTTGCCCAGCCAAGACAGCGCTCAACCGCCTTCTCAAGCTCCGGGCCGCCCATCCCGTGATAGCGTCCAAACGACTGCAGATTTTCGCGACACGTGAGCCGCGGATACAGCGCCAATTCCTGTGGGATCCATCCCAGTTCCTCGCGCGCCGCCATCGAATCCGCCGGCGCGCCGAAGACCGAAATCGTGCCAGCGTCAGGAATAACGCGGCCCACGATGCTGCGAATCAGCGTGCTCTTGCCTGCGCCATTGGGACCGAGCAGTCCAAGGCATTCTCCGCTTCGCAATTCGAGCGTGATGCCATCGACGGCCGTCACCTGCCCGAAGCGTTTCACGAGCGCGGCAATGCGCAAAGGCGGACTAGAAGTTGGAATGGTACTTGGAACGGCCGACACGGACTGCACTCACCTCGCAGACTGCCAACCATATTAACGGATAGGCGCTCGGGTCATGGTAGTTTCACTGATATGCCCGTTATTCCCGCCAGGTCTCTTCGAGCCGGGAACTTTTCGCTTCATTTCTACGTTTTATAACCATCTCGTGAACTCGGGGGTACCGATTGAAGTTAAGCATCGAGCGAGTGAGCAAGCAGTATCGCGGCAATTTGTGGGCGCTTCGCGACTTCAGCCTCGAGTTGCGGCCCGGTGTACTAGGCTTGCTCGGCCCGAACGGCGCAGGGAAAACAACATTGATGAGCGTTCTCTCGACCATCACACGCGCGACGCACGGCAGGGTGCTGTGGAACGACATCGATCTGGCACAAAATCCCAACGCGATCCGCAGCGTTCTTGGGTATCTGCCGCAGGACTTTGGAGTGTATCCGAACTTGAACGCGGTGGAATTTCTTGAGTATCTTGCCGCTGCTAAAGGGCTCGATGGGCCCACTTCCCGAAGACGCATTGATGAACTACTCAATCTTGTTAATCTGAACGACGTCCGAAAACGCCCGCTCGGCGGCTATTCTGGCGGCATGAAGCAGCGCGTGGGGATCGCACAAGCGCTTTTGAACGATCCGCAACTGCTGATTGTCGACGAGCCGACCGCCGGCCTCGATCCCGAAGAACGGGTGCGTTTCCGCAACCTCCTGTCTGAACTCTCGGGAGAGCGCATCGTCATACTCTCGACGCACATCGTTTCCGATGTCGAGGCGACCGCCACCGACATTGCCCTCATTTCGGCCGGCGCATTGGTCGCGCACGCAACGCCGGAACAACTTCTGCGGCAGGTGGAAGGCAAAGTCTGGGAGGGCGTTGTTCCGAGCAGCGACATGCAGGCGATCAAGCAACGGTACTTGATCAGCGGGACAGCCCGCCGCAGCGATGGAGTCCACATCCGCATACTGGCAACCTCAGCGCCGAACGGATCGCAGCCGCTTGTGCCGACGCTCGAAGACGCTTACCTCTACTGCCTCAACACGCATCGTGCCGGGGCGGCCGCATGAGGCGCACACGACTTCTCTATCACTTGGTGTGCGCCGACTTTCTGGAGCGTGTGCGGCGCTACAACTTTCTGGTGACGCTGGCATTTGCGGTCTATCTCGGCTATTGCTGCGTCACTGGCAAGGTGGTAATCCGGCTCGACGAATATCGCGGCGTCTACAACTCGGCCTGGGTTGGCTGCCTGATGGCACTGGTTGCAACCATGTTTCTGAGCCTGATCGGTTTTTACATTGTGAAGAACACGATTCAGCGCGATCAGGAAACGCGAGTCGGACAGATTCTCGCGACCACGCCGATCACGAAAAGTTTTTATACGGTTGCCAAAATGATCAGCAACTTCGCCGTGCTGGCCGCGATGGTCGCGGTGATGGCGATTGCCGCAGTAATCATGCAGTGGTTGAAAGCGGAAGATCCCCACGTGCACCTGTGGGAACTTCTCTCCCCTTTTCTTATTTTTGCGCTACCGGCTGTGGCATTCACTGCAGGACTCGCCGTGTTGTTTGAGAACATTCCGGGCTTGCGCGGTGGAGCGGGCAACGTCATCTATTTCTTCGTTTGGACCGCGCTCCTGGCCGTGCCGGCAGCTACGCTCGACAAGGGCGGGAAGGTCAATGAGGGCGTGTACTTTCGCGATTTCACTGGAATCGTCTCCGTCATGAGCCAAATGCAGCAAGACTTGCGCAGCATCGACCCAGCCTACAAGAACGGCGCGGCACTGACGATTGGAGACACCGCGACGAGCAAGAGGTTCTTGTGGTCCGGATTGCATGCAACGCCAGCCCTTTATTGGAGCCGGGTGACTTGCGTCCTGGCAGCAATTGCACTGGCGCTCCTCGCGGCAATCTTTTTTCACCGCTTCGACCCGGCGCGCGAGTGGCGCCTGAAAAAGGCGCCGGCGCAAAACCATGCCGCCACGAATCTGGATGCGCTGGCGCTCCCGGTACAAACAGCGGTGTACTTGACTCCCGTTACGCACACCGCCGGCGCTAGCAGCCTGCTGCGACTCGTCCTGGCCGAACTGAAGTTGATGCTGAAAGGTCATCGCTGGTGGTGGTACGCCGGCGCCATAATTCTTTTCATCGCCACCATAGCTTCGCATCCCGATGCCGTGCGCGGAGGCGTGGCCCTGGCAGCGTTGATTTGGCCCGTCTTGGTGTGGTCACAGATGGGAACACGCGAGGCACGTTTCAACACGGCGTCGCTGATTTTTTCCGCAGAGCATTCGATTCATCGACAATTGCCGGCCATCTGGATCGCGGGTGTCGTGGTCGCGGCCGTTACGAATGGCGGCCTCGCCATTCGTTTCTTGATTGCGGGTGATCACCACGGCCTTTTCTCATGGATCGCTTGCACTCTTTTCGTGCCGTCGCTCGCGTTGGCGCTCGGCCTGTGGAGTGGCACCAGCAGGTTCTTTGAAACTGTTTACACCGCCTGGTGGTACATCGGGCCGGCCCATCACACCCCCGGTCTGGACTTTCTCGGCACAACACCCGAATCTGCCCGGCCGCAGCTTTATCTGTTGATGTCGGCGGCGCTCGTCGTGGCTGCGTACCTTGGACGTAGAGCCAAGCTCGTCTACACCTGAACCGATGGCCACAAAACCGCTCCATTTGCAAGTCTTCCTGCTAGGATCAACGCGCCTAACCCTAACCGAAAGAACCGCTTCCAGCAGGTAACCAGCAGTGGGAATCGAAGGGAGTATGCGACAGACGGCCAAGCCGCTCCTTTCGTGATGTACCTTTTGGACCCTGCCCACGCCCTTTCGAAATCTTCCCACACGCCGAAATGCCTGCCAGAATGGGCTTTTGAAGGAGTCATTCCCCTGGGACTCATGTCGACGTCGGCCACTACCACCGCTGCCCTGCACTCTCACCGCAAATCCGCAGCTCGCGTTGCGCTGTTTGAACTCGCAGAAGCGCCTCGGAACCTGCTCACAGAGTGTTTCCGGCAATTTGCGATCGATACAATTCCGCTGACACGGCAGGATGCAGCCCGTTTGCAGAGTGAGAAATTTGAGGCCTGCGTGCTTCCTTTGGAACCATCGGCTGGCCCCATTATCGAATTGGCGCGTGAATCGCTGTCCAACAGTCGTATGGTGGTCTTTGGACTAGGCGGCAGCGCACGGGACGCCATGCGCTACTCGAAGCTATGCATCAATGCCGTGTTCCACGAGCCCTTGGAGCGTACGGCGGCCATCAAGCTCGTGCGCTCAACGCGTATGCTGGTCATGCATGAATTCCGGCGCTACGTGCGCATTCCGGTCATGACAGAGGTCGGAATCGTCACAGCCGACGGTGGCCGCTTGACAGCCACCAGCCAGGAGATCAGCTCTGGAGGAATGTCGCTCAAGAGCAGTCATCCGCCCGCGCCGGGAAGCATGGTAGAAGTGTCGTTTTCTCTGCTGACCCTGCCGCGCGTCTGGGTGCGCGGAAACGTCGCCTGGAGAAAGAACAACAAGACCTTCGGAATTCGCTTCGACACGACAGACGACCGCCGCCAGCGCCTGAAGGAGTGGATCATGGGCTACCTGGATACCTAGAGTTCATCGAACTGAGGGCAGGGCGCGAAACCCGCTACTCTAGAAGTTGCCCTGCCATCAGGAGCCTTTCCGCTTCCCTGCCATTTCTTCCCGGCTACAATGTCAGCGTGAGTTCTCCTCGCGTTGCCGGTGACCGGGCATCTGACCATGCGTTTGACGATGATCAGCCTCGCCAAGATCCTTCGCATTCGCGGTCAGAACCGCGCCACTTCTCGTTCCGGCAAAGAGTGTCTCTATGGCTCATCACTTGGGCGAACTACCTGGCAATTAGTTTGATCGGCCCCACATTGCGCTATTCCATTTCGTGGGAGGAGCCTCCGTCGCCTCCGGACGCGATCTTTGAGAAGCCAGTGATCTATGCCTTCTGGCATCGCGCCGTATTTGCCAGCGCATGGATGTGGAGAAACAGCGGCATTGCGGTGATGGTGAGCCGCAGCTTCGACGGCGAGTACATTGCCCGCATCATCGAGAAGCTGGGCTTCGTCGCAGTGCGCGGATCGAGCAGCCGTGGCGGCGGAGCCGCTCTGCTCGGGTTGAAGAGCCATCTGGAGAAAGGCTTGCCCGTAGCATTCACGATTGACGGACCGCGCGGACCGAAGTATGTGGCCAAGCCCGGGCCAGTCCTGCTCTCGCGCGCCTCCAGTCTACCTATGGCGGCTTTCTATGTTGCGATTGACGAGGCGTGGGTCCTGAATACCTGGGATCAGTTCATGGTCCCGAAGCCGTTCTCGAAGGCGCTGGTGCGCGTGAGCCCGAAGATGCGCGTCCCATCGGACGCCGGCGACGCGCAAATGGCCGACTTCCACCGGCAGTTGCAGGCCGCGCTCGAGCGCGTGACGAGCTTTGCCGAAGCGAACGTGGCGCGCGTCGGATCGCCTGAGTTCCCCGTCCTGCAAGAGAACTAGCAGGCGGCGGTGCAATGCGATGCGCGCGTTCTTCCTCAGACCGTAACCGCACACACGAACGTCAAGGCCGGAGGCGGCCGCAATTACCTCTTTTCATCTACAGGTTTCGCGGGCTCGGCGGGCTTTCCCTTTTGTTCTGAGCAGACTGAACTCACGAACTAATATTTATAATGGCGTTTGAGTTCAAAAGGAGATTCCAATGTACTGCTCGTCAGATCCCAAAACCTAAGTAAAGGAGCATTTCTATGCGTAATAGTGTTTTCAATAGCGTCGTAGCGTTTTGCCCCAGCGGAGCATGCAGGTCACTCGCAACCCTTGTGCTCTCATTCAGTGCGATGGCGTTTCTCTTCACCGGGCCCATCTCCCTTGCACAAAATTCCGAAAGTCCCGGCGTACTGCCCGCGCCATCCAGCGGCAAAGCCATTGTCTGCATCTTTCGTACATACAGATTTACCGGCTCGGCCACACACGACGAGCTTTTCGTCAACGGTACCCATCTCGCCAAACTCCTCAACAGCGAATACGCGTTCATGGAAGTGCCGCCGGGCACAGTCGTGATCTCCGGAGCGCCCAAGATGTATTATGCCGGCGGCGTTGCGGTGTCGACCTACACCGCGCTCAGCAATGCTGAGCGAAAGGAAAACGAGCGGGCGAGGTTTGAAGCGGAGGCAGGAAAAGTCTATTACTTCAAATGGACTTCGGGAGCCATGGCAACCGGAATCAAGGTCGAGCCTGTGGATTCCGACAAGGGAGCCAAAGAGATACGCAAACTCCATCCCTCCAAGCCCGTTGACGACAAGGAAGAAACGAAACCAGAAACGAAAGACGCCGACAAACCGCCGGCGAACTGACATCGCTCCGGCTGATTGTGCGCTGAAAAGTGTGTGAGCTGACTTGATTGCATTGACAGTGTGGGCCTGTGGCGAAACCGAATGACAGGCCCACCCCCCAATGCACGATGAGAACAAAGTCGCCGCCAATCGGGCGCGCGCCGCGCATTGACTTGGCGCTCTCCGCAAATTAAATTAGGCGGGCTGCTGTTTTGCTCTTTCTCAACTTAGGTTCGCGCATGATCGTAGGCCGGTTCGAAGCCGGGCTATGGGAAGCGGGTGCAAATCCCGCGCTGCCGCGCAACTGTAAGCGAGGACAATAGCGGTCTGTTCACTGGGAATTAGTCTTTTGGAAACGCTCTGAGAAGAATGTTCCAAGAAACTCCTGGGAAGGACGCCGCAATCGGCCGGACTCATATCGAGTCCTTACTCGCAAGCCAGGAGACCGGCGCGAACCACACCAATAACCCTTTCGCGTGCAAAGGAGCATGGTATGCGTTCGTCTTTCATCCTTCTTCTGGTACTGCTTCTCTCCGCGGCGGCCTCGGCCACCGATCGCAAAGTCAAAGTCGTCGACCCTCAATCCGCCGCGGTGGGCGGCGCGCAAGTCAGCCTTTATCGGGAGCGCGAAAGCACTCCGCTCGAGGTACGCAGCACGTCGGGCGACGGCGAAGTGATTCTCCATCTCGAATCTCTTCCGGACAAGACGACCAATCTGCGGGTCCAGGTTCTCGCCCCCGGATTTGCGGAGCAGTGGACGAATGTCAAAACTTCGTCTGGTTCTCCGCTCGTAATCGCGTTGCACCTTGCGCCGGCGGTTGAGACCGTGGTGGTGACGGCGACGCGCACTCCCGCACCCGAAGAAGAAACGGCGAGCAATGTCTCGCTGCTCAGTGGATCCGACCTCGCACTAATGCAGCCGGTTTCGCTGGCCGATGCCATGCGCGTGTTGCCGGGAGCCGTCGTCAATGTGGCCGGGCAGCGCGGCGGACTCGGCTCTCTGTTCGTCGAGGGCGGTGACTCGCGCTACAACAAAGTGCTGGTCGATGGCGTTCCGATCAACGATCCGGGCGGTACCTTCGATTTCTCGACGATTTCCGTGGCGGAGACCGATCGCGTTGAGTTCCTACGCGGAGCACAGAGCACTCTTTATGGCTCCGACGCGATGACCAGCGTCGTGCAGCTTTTTGCCCGCAATGGCACCACCGAAATACCCGAGCTGCGGCTCGCGGCCGACGGCGGAAATTTCGGCACTGCGCACGGCTCGGTATCGTTGGCCGGGGCGCGTTCGCGCTTCGACTATGACATTTTTGGCGATCAATTCAACACCAACGGCCAAGGTTCAAACGCTGATTACACGAATGCCTTGCAGGGCGGCAATGTAGGCGCGCAAATCACTCCCCGAGTTGTATTACGAGTGCGTGCGCGCCACTCCAATAGCAGAACTGGAGCTCCGGGCGAGTGGGATTTCAACAATCAGCCGATCTATACTCCTGACTTGTTTCAATGGGCGCGAGCCAATAATTCTCTCGGCAGCACCGAGTTGGCAATCGCCGGTCCCTCGCACTGGCAACATCGGTTGACCGCGTACAACTACAACACGCGGCGGCTGAACCAGGACACGAGCCCGTCCAGTGGCTGCTTCACTCCGCCGTTCGATTGTCCCTTCATCGCGACCTCGCATCTTAATCGCGCCGGCTTCATGTATCAGGGTGACTACATGCCGCGCACCTGGCTGCAAACCACCGTCGGCTACGAGTTCGAAGACGAGATCGGAAGAATCTTCGACTCTTCGCTCGGCACAAATAGCTATTCCGCTGCGCTTCGTCTGAATCATTCGGCCTATGTACAGCAGCGCCTGACCTGGAAAAGGCTCACGGTGTTTGCCGGAGTCCGCTATGTTCGCGAAGATGCAAATGGGCGGACCTGGGAGCCTCCGAATTCACCGACGGCGAGCATGCCCGCCCCGGGCATCGACAAGGTTGTTCCCCGCATCGCACTCTCGCTTCTCGCTTTGAAAGGCGGCGACATTTTCTCCGGAACCCGGCTGCGTTTCTCGTTTGCGCAAGGAATCAAAGAAGCGCGATTCGAAGAAGAGTACGCCGGCCCGCCATATTCGATCCCGAACACAAGTCTGCTGCCCGAGCGCAGCCGCGCGTTTGAAACTGGGATCGAGCAGCGCTTCTTTAACGATAAATTCACGCTGTCGGGCAATTACTTCAACAACCTGTTCCACGATCAGATCAACTACGTCATCGTGGATCAGGCGAATTTCGTCGGCCAATATCAGAATGTCGACCGCTCCATGGCGCAAGGGGCTGAGGCGGTTCTCGCTCACCGCGTCTCTTCGCATCTTTCGTGGACCGGCTCCTACACCTACACCTCATCCGAATACCTGACCGGCAGCCTGGAGGGGCAAACGCTGCAGCGCCGCCCCAAGCATTTGGGGAGCCTGACGGCGACCTATTCCGGAAGAAAGTGGGCCGCCAATCTGGGTGGAAGTTTCGTAGGAAGACGGAACGACTCCGACTTCCTCGGCCTCATGATTGATCATGCCGCCGGCTATGCGCTGGTAAATGTCGGTGCCTGGTACGCCATCAACTCCCGCATCACGGCCTACGCCAATGCCGAAAACGTGCTCAATCAGCACTACAACGAAGTCGTGGGCTATCCTGCGCTGACTGCAAATTTCCGGGCAGGGTTTAGGTTCCGCATCGGCGGAGAGAAGTAAGAGATTGAAATGGGAAGCGGATGTGTGGGTCGGGGTGCCGAATTACCCTTGTCTGCTGGCCGTCTGTTCCGACTTGCCCTCGGCTTCCAGTCCGTTCCCGCCCACGGCCTTGCGAGCGGGTACCGAGTGGTTATAGCGCTGGCGAACTTCGTGGAGCTTCTCCACTTCTTTCTCGCCGAGCGGCTGAGCCTGGCCGAGCATGTGCGTTACGACCGCGATCTTTGCGAAGTGCTCCACCGTTTCCATTTTCATGAAAGCGCTTTCGAGCGACGGCCCATACGTCACCACGCCATGGTTCGCCATCAAAATCGCGTCGTGGTTGGGAATGAGTGGTTCGAGCGCGTCGGTCAGTTCCGGAGTCCCCGGCGTTCCATAGCGCGCCAGCGGAATCGACCCGAGGCCGACTACTACTTCGCACACCAAAGGGCTGCTCAGGCCAAGTCCGGAAGCCGCAAAGCCAGTCGCCGTAGGAGGATGTGCGTGCACGATCCCCTGCACCTCGGGGCGCAGCCGATAAATCAGCAGGTGCATGCCAATCTCACTCGACACGCGGCGTGTACCCCGCAGACGTTTTCCGTCCATGTCCACGACAACCATGTCGCCAGGGCGCATCCGGCCTTTGCTGATGCAAGTGGGAGTCACCAGAACCCGTTCTTCGTCCAGGCGGACAGACAGATTCCCGTCCGTTGCCGCAACAAACCCGCTTGCGTGCAACAGCCTCCCGAATTCGACAATGGCGACACGATGCCGTCGGTCGCTCGACATAAGCACACCCTGTTTGGTCATGGTACCGCACGGCTCTAACGGGTGACAACCAATCTTGATCCTTTGCTACACTTTCGACTGCATCCCCATCCCCCGCAGAAACGCCCGGGGAACAGTCCTCGGAAGAGGAGCACCATGCCGGATACGCCCCAGTCCTACGGTCATCACACCCGCTGGGACCCGCTTTTTCACTTCTTCGTACTTCCTATGTTTTTCGTGGCATCCGTGACCGCGATTGTCATGCACCTCTTCGTGCACCGGGGACATCCTCTGCATGGCGTCCTCGTCACCCTGTTCGCGGTCGCTGTATTGATTGCGCTATTTAAGATCCGCCTCTACGCCCTTAAGGTGCAGGATCGAGTCATTCGTCTGGAAGAGCGGCTCCGCCTGGCTACGCTGCTGCCCGAAGGCCTCCGCTCTCGCGTCCCGGAGTTGAGCGAACGCCAGTTGATCGCCCTGCGCTTCGCATCCGACGGCGAATTGGCCGGTCTGGCGCAAAAAGCACTCAACGAGAAGCTCTCGCCCGGCGACATTAAGAAGTCAATCAAGAATTGGCGCGCCGACAACTGGCGTGTGTGAACCACATTCTGATGCGCGTCTCCGATTTTCATTATGATCTGCCGCCAGAAAGCATTGCCCAGGAACCACGCGCCGACCGCGCTTCCTCGCGCCTGCTGCACGTGATTCGCGACGACGCGGGCCGCTCTCCAGGCACGCCGGCTGGAAGGTGGCAAGATCGTCAGTTTCGCGATTTCCCTGACTTGCTGCGTCCAGACGATTTGGTTGTTTTGAACAACACGCGCGTCTTTCCCGCGCGCCTTTACGGCCATCGCAGCGGCGAGCGGGCGCAAACCGTGAGCCCGCACAATCCAGCAGCGCGTGATTTTCTCCGCGGCCGTGTCGAGGTGCTGCTGACTCGCCAAATCAGCTCCGATCCGAATGAGTGGGAATGCCTGGTTCGACCCGGCCGGAAGATCGGGGTCGGAGAAAAGCTCTTCTTCGCCGATCCCCATTCTGATGCCCCAGCTGAACTAGAGGCCGAAGTCACTGCGCGCGGCCCTTTCGGAGAAAGGCAGATTCGTTTTCGTTCCGTCCCCGATTTTTTCGCGCGTATCGAATGCCTAGGCCACGCTCCCCTTCCGCCCTACATCGATCGCGAGGACCGCCCCGCGGATCGCGAGCGCTATCAAACCATCTACGCCCGCACGCTCGGGTCCGTGGCCGCGCCCACCGCCGGCCTGCACTTTACGCCCACAATCCTTGACCGCATTCGCAACCGTGGCATTGAAATCGCTGAGATCACCCTGCACGTAGGCCTGGGCACGTTTCAGCCGGTGCGAGTCGAGAAGGTTGAGGATCACAAGCTGCATCGTGAATCCTACGAAATTTCCGCCGAGGCCGCGGAAGCGATCAACAGGGCAAAAATCCAAAGCCGCAGGGTAGTTGCCGTCGGCACTACCACTGTGCGTACACTGGAGTTCGCGGCCGAGCATGCCAGCAAGATCGACGGCCAGCCAGTCGTCACCGAAAGCAATCAGGACCTGAGCCGCGTCGAGCGCGAAACCGACTACACGCATGGCCGCCTGCAACCCGGCCGCGGCGAAGCCGATATCTTCATCTACCCCGGACACCGTTTTCGCATCGTGGATGCGCTCCTGACCAACTTCCACCTGCCGCAGTCCACGCTCCTGATGCTGGTGTGCGCGATGGCGGGGCGCGAACTCGTGCTCCAGGCCTACCGTCACGCGGTCGAAGCCGGCTATCGTTTTTTTTCCTACGGGGATTGCATGTTCATCGAGTAGGACACCGCATCCAATGAAAAAGCAGGCCAGAGAATCCGCGCTGCACACTGTATACTCAATAATTTGCCAAGGATCACAGAGAGACTGATTCAAGGAGGAATCGTGAGGAAATGCCTGGGAGTATTGGCCGTGGTCGCCTCGCTCTGCGCGATCGTATGGGCGCAAGCTCCGGACCAAGCTCCCCCTTCAGACGCCGCGCAGGCCCCAGCCGCGACGGCCCCGGCACCCCCCGCAGATACGACGCCGGCTCCTGCCGCAAATGCGCCGCAGACTCCCGCTCCGGATCAGACTGCGTCGGAACCAAGTTCCATCCCCACTCCCGCTAAACCCGCCGCACCCAAGTATCCGCTCACGGAATTGTTCGTAGGCTATTCTTTCGCGCAAGCTGGCTTTTTTAATGCTGGACACTGGGCTCAATTGAACGGATGGAACGCTTCCTTCGGCCTAAACGTGACCAGTTTGGTCGGGCTGGTGGTAGATGGCGGCCAGCTGTTCGGTCAAACCCAGATTCCGGGAGCCGTGCCCGCACCGTTTCCAGTCAGCCTGGCGCCCTATTGCACCACTGGCCCCGCCTGCACCTTCAACGCAGACACGCGCGAATACAACATCCTTTTCGGCGCGCAGTTTCACTACCGGAAGCATGAGCGCTGGGTGCCCTTCGGCGAGGTCTTGGTCGGGCATGACGGCATCCGAGGTATCGCTCAAACCCAGTCCTCAGGTGCACTCGTCGCGGAAGTCAGCTCGGGCATCGCAATTGTGGCCGGAGCAGGTGCCGACCACAAAATCAACGACCGTTTCGCATTGCGCATCAAGGCCGACTACCTGCAAACGCGCACCTCGTTCGCAACCATTGGCAAGGCGAAGCAGGACAATCTGCGCCTGTCGGTCGGCCTGGTCATCCGCAGTGTAAAGAAAAAGAAACGCAGGCTGGAAGACGAAACAGAATTGGAACCGTAGGCATTGAGTGTGGCGCGGACACTCTTGTCCGTGCAAAAGCCGGCATCTGCAAATTCGATCGCAAGGCCGTACTTGTTCGGAGTTTCTAGATTCCTTGGTCGCTGGCAAGACCCGCCCTACGACCGCCGACCAACGACTGCTTACGACCTACGACCGCCGCAGATAATCGCCAATCGGTTCAGCCTTCGACCGCAGTTCATCTGCCAGGTCCGCACCTTTGTCGACCGCGTCCTTGATCTTGCCCCGCGCGTCATCGGTCCAGTCCGAAACCGTCTCCAGCGCGTCGTCATAGGAGCGCCGCAGGTCTTTCCGCAATTGACGCCCGGTCTTCGGAGCCAGCAGCAGCCCAAGAGCAGCACCCACACCAAGCCCAATCAGCAAAAAAGCCACCGCCGTTCCCCCGCCGCTCTCCGAACTCTCGTATTTTCCGATGCGCATAAAAGACCTCCAAGTAGGTTCATTCTAGTCCACAAGAGACGGGCCTGCGCACGCGAAGGCCAATCAATGACGAGTTTTCACATATTGAGACGATTGCCCCCTATCGGATGCTTATATAGCTGGGCCGACTACCCGCTCCCTGTAGAGCTGGGCCCAACGCTCGGACGGCGCCGAAGGAGCGGCGGTGATGTTGATCGGAGCCGGGTTGCACGTCCTACGCAGTGGAGCCGGGCCGCCAGGCGGAGTCCCACCCAAACGCCTTGATGGCCTTGTCGCTCAAGGTTGCCCCATCTGACTCGGTGACATTGTAGATCCCACGCTGGCCTCGTGTTACTGCCAGTTCAGCCGCCTTGGCGGCAGCATCTACATGCACGGACCCGGGTGCAATGGGGGCATCAAATCCGGTACCAGGCCCGTAAATCAGCCCATAGCGGAGGACAAGCCCTTCGAGCGGCGCCTCAGTGACTTGGCGTTCCAGACTAAGCACTCCTTGCACCGTCTCGCCATAGACCGGATGAGTCACCGGCAGCAGTGGGTCCGTCTCCCGGTGTGGTTTTGTGCTCTCGTCATAGATGAACGAGATGCTCTGGGCGATCAATCGTGGGGCTCCGGCATGCAGTGCGGCCGCAACAAGATTGCGTGTTCCAATGTCCCGAAGGCGGGCATTGCGCGCGAGTGCGACCGCCATTTTGCTCCCTTCCAGAGCGTATGGCAGGTCGGTGAGTTGGTGGATAACGACGTCCGGCCGGATCTCGTATAGCTGGGTCCGCAACGCATCCGCGTCGAACACGTCGACCACGACCGGTTCGACCCCAGCATTCTTCAATTCAGCAGCCCTGCCCACGGATCGAGTGGAACCGAACACACGCCATTTGTTCTCCAGAAGCAGCGGGGCGAGGCGTCTGCCGATCGCGCCCGTAGCACCGGCAAGGAAGATACGCGCAGTCATAATCATTCTCCGTCGTCGCGCGCAGTGTCCAGCCGATTCCCGGCCTACCCGTCCGCCGCATCGCTAGTAGCAGCATACCTCTGCCGGACCTCACTCCGTCATGCGGCCCAAATGCGTTAACGTGTCCAGAAACTGGCCTCTCATCTGACATCATTAGCGATCCCAACTCGCTCTCTCGATCCTCAACTCCCACAATCTCCGTCGGCTGTGTAAAATAGTCTATTAATCCCGAGTGCGGCGGAAGCCTAGCCCCGCCACCGAAAATTCCTACAAGATCGAAGGAGATTCAAACCAGCAATGTCGATTCCTGCGACCCAGCTCCGTCCCGGCATGATCATCAAGCACAAAGATGATCTGCATTCCGTGTTTTCGGTCGAGCACCGCACGCCCGGCAACCTGCGCGCCTTTATCCAGGCCAAGCTGCGCAACCTGCGCACCGGTGCCATGTTCGTGGAACGCTTTCGCTCGCCCGACCCGATTGAAAAGGTCAACGTCGACGAGGTCAACATGGAATTCCTCTACGCCGACGGCGACGACTACTACTTCATGAACACCGAGAACTACGAGCAGACCCACCTCACCCGCGATACGCTGGGCGATGCCGTCGATTACCTGACCTCGAACCTCCAGATTAAAGTCGAATTCTTCGATGGCAAGGCCGTAGGCATCGAGTTGCCGCAGACTGTTGTGTTGACCATTGTGGAAGTCGAGCCCGGCCTGAAGAGCGCGACGGCGTCCAGCGTAACCAAGCCCGCCAAAACAGAGACAGGGCTGGTCGTGCAGGTCCCGCCCTTCATCAACGAAGGCGAAAAGATCAAGGTAGACACGGCCGAAGGAACGTATCTGTCGAGAGCGTAGAGTGAGGTCAGAGGTTAGAGGTCAGATTGCAGAAGTAAAAACCGGAATCTTTGGCACGTGGTTTGCGAGATGTGGTTTTAACCTCTGCAATCTGACCTCTGACCTCTGCAATCGAACGATGGCTTCCGCAAAAGATCAGTCTCCCGCTCTCGCCCGTCGCTTCCTGGTTCGCGGACGCGTCCAGGGCGTAGGCTTTCGTTGGTTTGTCGAACGCGAAGCGCACATTCTGCAGATCGCAGGCTGGGTCTGCAACCATTCTGACGGCACAGTCGAGGTATTGGCACAAGGCACGCGCGAACAATTGGCAGGCTTGCATTCACGTTTGCGCGAAGGCCCTCGCGCCGCGCGCGTAGATAACGTAGAAGTTTCCGATGCCGAGCCCACCCCCAGCCTGGCCTCTTTCCAAATTCGCGGCGGGTGACGAACAGAGAGAAGACCCAAAACCGTGAGCTAAGTCTCCAGTGCGAGTTGCGCTCACGGCAGAGCGGAGAGAACGTCGGTCTTCTTAAAGTCATCGCCCTTAAACAACAGCGGTTCTCCGGTGACCTTAGAGAGTGCGTAGGCGAAGCAATCGCCGAAATTCAGACCTGCCGGATGGCGTCCTTTGCCGAAATCGTGGAATGCTTGTCGCGCGGTATGCGCGTGCTCGACGGTGACGGGTTCGATCACGATTCCGGCGCGGCGAAACAGAGCGTCGCATTGCCGCAGGACCTCGGCGCCGAATTGCCCTTCGATGACGATGGCGAGTTCGAGAAAATTGCCAGCGGATATGCGGCAATGCGGAGCCCGGCTGATAGCCTCGATGTAGAGTTCGGTGTCCGGTTCATCCGCTAGAATGGCAATGAGAGATGAAGTATCGAGGATCATTTCGGAAGGCCGCTTTCGTCGTAGAGAAAGTCGGCGTGATCGAGATATGGACGCTTGACATGGGCGGCAGCCCGCTTGGCAATGGCGCGAATGTCGGCGGCGATCGTCTCGTGATCTTGCTTGTGCAGGCGCTCGAAACGTTGGCGAAGGGATTCGGTGACGGCGCGGGTCAGGGTTTCGCCAGTTTCCTGGGCAATCGCCCGAGCGAGCCGGTGGGCCTCGGGGTCCTTGACGTTGAGGCTCATGCTTCTTGCTTTCTGTACCATAGGTCTACCTTTCTTTATAATAGACCCGCGGGCATTCTCAGGGCAAGGGTACAAGACACTCATCCCGTAAAGGATTAAAAATAAATGACAAAGGCGGCCCCAATCGACAGCGACGCACTCAAGAAGCTGATCCGCGAAGTTCCCGACTTCCCCAAGAAAGGCATCCTGTTCTACGACATTACCACCCTGCTCAAGGACAAGCTCGGCTTCGCTCGCCTGATTGACGCGCTCTCGGCCAACTACATTGGCAAGGAGATCGATCTAATTCTCGGCATGGAAGCGCGCGGCTTCATCTTCGGCCCCGCGCTCGCCTATCGCCTCAACGCCGGCTTCGTCCCGGTTCGCAAGCCCGGCAAACTTCCGGCCGAAACCGCGAAGATCAGCTACGACCTCGAATACGGCTCGAACGCGCTCGAAGTCCACAAGGACGCGATCCAAAAGGGCCAAAAGGTCTTGATTGTGGACGACTTGCTGGCAACCGGCGGAACCGCAGTTGCCACGGCCAAGCTAGCAACCGACCTCGGCGGGCAAATCGCGGGACTGGCGTTCGTGGTAGAACTGGATTTTCTGAAAGGCCGCGAGAAACTCGCGAACTACGACGTATTCTCGCTGCTGCACTACGACCGGTAATCGCGCACCGGAAGAGCGGATCTCTCAGCGCATGAGATATTGAACACCGCGGACGATGCCTGTCCAAAATGCCAAGCCAACCGCCAAAGACGCGGTGTAGGAGAGAATCGCGATCCAGTGCGAACGTTGAACAGGGTCTTCTTCATGGAAGAACATGGGGGAAAGGCTCCTCCGTAACCTTGAGTGGCAAGCAATTGTTCGACCGATGACCATTCCTTGCAAGTAATTGAAAACACCGTCGTAGCTTCGCAGTTTTTCTGGCTTACTAGGTCAAATTGCCTGGGGCATGAGAATTTTATTCCAGGGCCTGCCCCCACGCCAGTGGAATTTACGGCCTGGCTTGGTGACTCTTGGAAGGGTGGTGTCTTCCATTGCGCCCTCCTTCGCTTATCACCGCCATCGCCGGTAGTACAATCCCGCCATGGGCGGACTGCTTCAGCCGAATGCAAACCCTACTACCGAGGCCGAGGAATCAATCCTGCGGCCGATCGCGATCGGACTAGCGATCGTTGCAGTGGTCGTTGGCATTCTCGTCCTGATCCTCAGGTCCGAGCAGAAACCGGCTGCCGAGCCTCCGGCATATGCTTCCAGTCTCAAGTTCTCGGACCTCAAAACCAGCGCCGCGCAAAACTTCGTCGGCGCGACGGTCAGCTATCTCGATGGGACGATTACCAACGCCGGCAATCAGACCGTGATTCACGCCATCGTCGGGGTAACATTCAAAGACGACATGGGCCAAACTGCCCAGCGTGAAGAATTGCCGATTCACGTTCTCCGCACTGGCGGCCCCTACGATGAAGCGGTCGATCTCAACATGTCGCCGCTTGAGCCCGGCCAAAGCAAGCCCTTCCGCCTGACCTTCGAAAACATCTCCGCGCAATGGAATCACGCGTATCCGGATTTGCGGGTAACGCAAGTGGATGTGAAGTAAGGTCAGAGGTCAGATTGCAGAGGTTAAATCAAACCCCTTTTGTTTTCAGTTTTCGCGTCGGCTTACGGTCTTAATGGTTTTAACCTCAGCAATCTGACCTCTGACCTCTCAATTACAATCTTCTCGTGCCCGAAGTAAAACCATTCCGCCTGACGGAGTCCGTTAAAGCCGCGGGTTGAGCGTCCAAGCTGAGTCCGGCGGTGCTGGACACGGTGCTTGGGAAATTAGCCCGGCAACACGACCCGAATGTGCTGGTCGGCTTCGATCACGCCGACGACGCCGGCGTGTATCAACTCACGCCGGAGACGGCGCTCGTCCAGACGGTCGACTTCTTCACGCCCATCGTCGACGACCCATACATCTTCGGGCAAATCGCCGCCACCAATGCGCTCAGCGACGTCTATGCCATGGGCGGAAAGCCGCTGACTTCGCTTGCGCTGGTCTGTTTTCCCGACAAAGCCGATATCACGATCCTCGAACGCATTCTCGCTGGCGGTTTGTCGAAGATGATCGAAGCCGGATGCACGGTAGTCGGCGGTCACAGCATCCGCGACGAAGAAACAAAATTCGGCTACGCCGTGACGGGTGTGATCCATCCCAAGCGCGTGCTCGCCAACCAGGGCGCGCAGCCCGGCGACCGGCTGCTCTTCACCAAGGCGCTTGGCACAGGCGTGATTTCGACGGCCATCAAGAAAGGCCAAGCCAAGCAAAGTTGGATCGACGCGGCGGTAAAGTCGATGACGACATTGAACAAGACCGGTGCAGAAGTGATCACTGGCAGCTATCAGCCGTCAGCCATCAGCCATCAGCTAAACCCTGTGCATGCCCTCACCGACGTCACCGGCTTTGGCCTGATCGGTCACGCCCGCGAAATGGCACTAGCCTCAAACGTCGGCCTGATTTTTGACTCGGCTAAAATCCCCGTCATCGAAGGCGCGCTCGAATGCACCCGCGCCGGCTTTATCCCCGGCGGGTTGAAAGCAAACCGCGAGTTCGCGGAATGCCTTGTAGGCTACGCTGAGGGCGTTCCCGAAGAAATCCGCACGCTGCTCTTTGATCCTCAAACCGCCGGTGGACTGCTGATCTCAGCCGCCGCAGCCGATTCTGGTGCGCTTTCCGCAGCGTTGCAGAAAGCGGGGGTAACCGTGGTCGAGATCGGCGAGGTTGTGCCCGCAAGCAAGCCGCTGATCTCAGTCCGCTGACTTACCGGGCCATCAATCGTGAATCATTTCCCAAATGATCGCGAGATGATGGTCGTCATGTTCTGCAACAAAAAACAAATGATCGACCATCCGCATTGGCACTTTGAGACGCGGGTGCTGAAGAACACGGGCAAATAACGCCGGTTCGAGTTGCTCCAGGCGATCGACCATTTTCATCCGGGTCCCGCGAAAATCAGCGAGAATCGCGTCCAAAGCACGCGCATTGTACCCAGCCTCATAAGTCGAGCGATTGTTCAAGTCGGCCACTGTAAGTTCACTTCTGCCGGCGACAAAGTCTTCGACGCGGGCCAACCACAACGGCTCGAGGTTGAGCAGATGGCCGGCGTGCTCCTGTGCCGACCATTTCCCGTGAGGCGCGCGCTCCATACGATCGGCAGCGCATCCACGCACAACCTCTTCGAGCCTCGCCGGAGTCCCTCGCAGGCGCATGCACAGGTCGGGGTACAACTCGACCGGAAAGGAAAACTCGAACTTCCGCTCAAACCACTTTGCGACTTGCGTCATATGAGAATGAACCCCCGGATTCGCTCACCGCAACCGGTTCATCACGAGAACTGCGGCCTCTCTTCGTGCGTTATCGGTGCTCCACACTTTCTAGCCGCCCAGCATCTTGTTCACGTCCGCGTAAGGCACGCCATCCGCAATCGCACTAAATGTACCTGCGGATTTGAGTTCCTCGGCTGCGCGCCGCAGCAGGCCGAGTGTGGCACGCATGAACCCCGAGCCAACGCTGACCCGGGCCACGCCCAGTTTTTCGAGCTCCGCGATGGACGGGGTTCCCGGCACCGCGAGAATGTTCAATGGACACTGAACACTCTTCACGAGGCGGCCGATGGTCTCGGCATCTTTCAATCCCGGCGCGAACACGCAATCTGCGCCCGCATCGCGAAATGCCACCAGCCGCCGCACCGCTTCCTGAAAGTCGGCATCGGGATTGCCTCCGGGCAGCAGGTAAATATCCGTGCGCGCATTTAACACGATGGGCACGCGTAATTGCGCAGCCGTGTCGCGCGCGGCCTTGATTTTTTCTACCGCCCTTTCAAGGGTCAGGAGGGGCTGATCCGCCCGGCCGGTAGCGTCCTCGAGGTTCATCCCGACTGCCCCGGCCTCGATCACTTCGCGCGTGGTACGGGCCACGTCCTCCGCGGACGAACCATATCCCCATTCAATGTCGGCAGTGACGGGCACTTTCACCGCGCGAACAATTCGTCCGATGCGGGCGATCATCTCCTCCCGCGAGATGCGTTGGCCGTCCGGGTACCCGAGCGAAAAAGCAATGCCCGCTGAGGTGGTGGCAATCGCCGGAAAACCTGCGTCCTCGAAGATGCGGGCGCTAGCCACGTCCCACGCGTTCGGCAGTACCAGCACGCCAAGACGATGATGCTGGCGAAAGTCAATTGCTCTTTCAACCTGAGTAGTCATATCCATTAGGGTAGGGACGTGGCTCGCCGCGTCTTCCTGCCGGCGTGCGAAGCACTGCCCTTGAGACGAGGCAAGCCTCGTCTCTACGGGTGACCTCTATGCTCTCTTTGCGCCCTGTTCCGCATGCGAGCTAAGAACGTGGGCAGATGCACCACCGCCCGTCCCACCGTGCCCCGTCCGATTTCCTGCTGGCCATCGTGTGCGGTCACGCGCATGGTGTAGAAACGTCCATCAAACGACTCCAGTTCCGCCACCGCTCGAATCCGCATCCCGATCCCGCTCGCCGCGCGGTGCTCCACATGAATCAACGTGCCTACTGTGATCTCGTCCTCATCGCAGAACGGTAGCAGCGCGTGAAATGCGGCCGTTTCCATCAGGCGAATCATGTCGGGAGTTGAGTACACCGGCGGGAGTTCGGAGTTGTGGCCGGCGAGAGTGTGCTTCGGTTCCACAGTCTCTTCCGCTTCGCCGCGCGTACCAATGGGGATAGGCCGGGCCATCTTGGTTCCTAAGTTGCTCTCGATGGAATGCAGTACTTATCGAGCGAATCTGGGCACAAAGGAAAACACGCTGTAGGCGGAAGAGCGCGTTCACTTCTGATGCGACCCCTCTTTTGTCTACGCCGCCGCCATTCGCCGGGCATCGATTCCGTCGAGTGCTTCCCAAAGCTTCCGTGCTGCACCCTCAGCGGCAGCCAATGCTTTCTCCGCAGTTTCGGGATTTGCCGCGACGCGCTTTTCCAGTTGCTTGCGCCATACCTGCGAGTGATAAACGTCCGCAGTCGTGTGTAGGACAAAATACGCGCGCGTTTTCTCGTCGGCGCCGTAGAGCTCACGCAAGCCCCGATTTTTCTCTCCCGCGATGCGTGGCACCTGCGATTCGTAAGCGTAAAACGCAGCTAGCGCTTCCTCCGGCGTGCCCTCGCTGGCCAGCGCGCGAAAATATCCGATCAAATCCGAGATCTCGCGGACATCATGCCGCCTCGAAGTGCGGCTCCCGCCCATGCCCTCCACGAAATCCAGCCAAAGTTCTGCGTGCGAGCGCTCGAGCTTGCCGAAAGCGTCTTCCATGCCCTTTTCATCGGACATATTCGCCAGGACGGCCCGCCGCAATTCGCCGTCCTGCAGGCGAATACCCAACTGCGCAAGGTGAGACGGAAACGCTTCCACGTGCGGGTAATAACTCGCGCCGTATTCGCGCAGATCCTCGCGCGTCAACTTCCCAGCAGACCATGCCTGGTAGAAGGGATGGCAAAGCAGGTCGTGTCGTCCAACACATTCATCGAGACGCGATAAAAAAACACTGATCTCCACACATCACCTCGGGACTTTCACTATACGGGTCGAAGAAAAACTTGACAAGGCTGCAAGTCTGCTCGAACCGCCTAACTTGTTACAATTGAATGAGAAGTTTCCCGCCTGGTTTTGGGGCTTTGTCGAGCTGCGCGAATGCAATCGTTCAACGAATATTTCGACGTGGTAGTGGTCGGCGCCGGCCATGCCGGGTGCGAGGCTGCGATGGCCGCCGCGCGCATGGGCCTGAAGACGGCTCTGTATACGCTCAACGTCGATTTAATCGCGCAAATGTCGTGCAACCCCGCCGTTGGCGGCATCGCCAAAGGACATTTGGTCCGCGAAGTAGACGCCCTCGGCGGCATCATGGGCGAGATCACCGACGCGGTAGGAATCCAGTTTCGATTGCTGAATACTTCACGAGGCCCAGCGGTCTGGTCGCCGCGCGCGCAGTGCGACAAGCAAGCCTATCGACTGAAAATGCGCGAGGTGCTGGAATCGCAGTCCAACTTGAAGATCAAGCAAGCGGAGGTGGCGGATGTGATTGTGGAGCCGTCAGCCGTCAGGCATCAGCCATCAGTTCAAACCGAACACACTGAGAACCGAAAACTGGGAACTGAGAACCGGATCACCGGCATCGTCCTCCGCGACGGCCGCCGCGTCTCGGCCCGCGCGGTCATCATCACCACCGGCACCTTTCTTAACGGACTCATCCATTGCGGCGAGCAGCAATACCCGGCCGGGCGCTCCGGTGAACCGGCTGCCGTTCTGCTCGGTGAAGCGCTCAAGAAGCTGGGCCTGCGCGGATGCCGCCTGAAGACCGGAACGCCCCCCCGCCTGGATGGCCGCACGATCGACTGGTCCAAGTTTGAAGTTCAGCCCGGCGACGCCGACCCGACGCCATTCAGCTTCCGAACCCGCCAAGTGGCACATCACGATAAGCAAGTGCCCTGCTATATCGCGTTCACGACAGAGGAAACGCACCGCATCATCCGCGAAAACGTGCACCGCTCGCCGATGTACAGCGGGCAAATTCAGTCCATCGGCCCGCGGTATTGCCCGTCGATCGAAGACAAGATTGTTAAGTTCCCTGACAAAGCGACGCACCAGCTTTTTCTCGAACCTGAGGGATTGAACACGCATGAAATCTATGTCAACGGCATGAGCACGTCGCTGCCAATCGATGTTCAGCTGGCGATTCTGAAGTCGATCCCGGGACTCGACCAAGCCGAAATGATGCGCCCCGGCTACGCCATCGAATATGACTCGATCGACCCGACGGAACTGAATCGCACGCTGGAGACGAAGAAGATCACGGGTTTGTTTTTGGCTGGCCAAATCAATGGGACGTCGGGTTACGAGGAGGCGGCCTGCCAAGGCATCATGGCGGGGATCAACGCCGCGCTGAAGGTAAAGAACGAGTCGCCGCTCGTACTCGACCGCACCGAGGCCTACACGGCCATCCTGATCGACGACCTGATCTCCAAGGGCACGAACGAACCCTATCGCATGTTCACGTCGCGCGCGGAGTTCCGTCTGCACCTGCGTATCGACAACGCCGATCGCCGTCTGACCCCACACGGCCGCCGTGTAGGGCTGATCTCCGACGAGGCCTGGTCCGTCTTCCAAGCTAAGCAGCAGCGTCTCGATGAAATGAAACACCTGCTGGATCGCACGAAGCTCACGAGCGCGATGCTGAAGCAGATCGAGTCCGCGACCACGAACCACATAGCGACGGCCGCCTCGGGCAGTCCAGTTGAGCCAAGGTCCGCAGAACTGCCTGGCGATCAACGACCAACGACCAACGACATTTCTGCCGCTCTCGGTCAACCACTTTCTCAATTTCTGAAACGCCCCGAAATCACAATGGACCAGCTTGTGCCAGTACTGCGTGAGCTTACGCCGGCTTTCTTCCACCGTTCCTCTAACCACCAGCCACTAATCACTGCCCACCTGTCCTCGGAGATCCGCAACGAATTCAAATCCGTTGAGACCGAAATCAAATATGCCGGGTATCTCGACCAGCAGCAGCGCGCCATCGATCGCCTGAAAAAAGCCGAGCAGCGCCACATTCCTGACTGGTTCGATTACCACTCCGTCGCCGGTCTCTCGCGAGAAATGCAGGAAAAGCTGCGGAAGGTGCAACCCCAGACCATAGGGCAGGCTTCGCGTATCCCTGGAGTCACGCCCGCCGCCGTGTCGCTCGTCAACGTCTACATCGAAATTCAGTCCCGGCGACGCGAGCAAGCGGCATCCGTATAACCGCACGGAGCTTTCGAAAATGCCTCGCCGTTGGATCGGTCACTTTCCGGAAAGAAACAATTCCGCTGCTTTTTGTGCCTCTGCAGGGTTTTCCACGCGCGAGGAGACAATTCTGGCCTCAGCAAGCCGGTGT
Organism: Terriglobales bacterium; assembly: GCA_049288625.1. Taxonomy (GTDB): domain Bacteria; phylum Acidobacteriota; class Terriglobia; order Terriglobales; family Acidobacteriaceae; genus Acidiflorens. Next base: position 639,054 of record JBAQIB010000038.1, read on the forward strand.
TCGTGCTCGAGAGCCCGCGCCAACAGCAGGTAGGTAACATCAGTGGGATGCACGGCAACGGCATGCGAGTACTGGCGAATGGCCTCGGCCCAGTCGCCTTTCTCCTGGGCGAGCAGCGCGAGGCCGACCATTGCCCGCGTGCGATTAGGCACCAGCGAAACCGCTGCCTCAAAACACTGCCGTGCCTTTGTCGACTGTCCTATTCCGCGATATGCGAAGCCCAGGCTGGCAAAAGCTGAAGATCGAGCATCCACGTCGGTGGTGTGGAGAACGACCGTCTGATAGCGCGCAATGGCGCCCGACAGGTTGCCGTGGCTTTCGTCATAAGCGCCAAGATTCATGTTGACGAGCGGGTCGTCGGGGCGAACGGCCAGAGCAGCGCGAAAATGGACAACGGCTTCTTCCGCTCGCCCGGCGTTGAACAGATAGTCTCCGAGGTTGGTTTCGGCGACGTAGTTGTTCCTAGTCAGTTGTGCCGTGCGTTCCCAGAAGGTGGGAATATCATGCCAATAACCAACCTGAATGTGAGTCAGGACACCGAGCACGAGCGGGCAGGCAATGGCTGGAATGGCAAGGCGTCTGTCCGGCACGTTGTGCGCCTGGGCCCAATCGGCCACCAGCCAGATCAGCATGAGAAACACTCCGATCAGCGGCAGGTAAGCAAAGCGATCCGCCATTGCCTGAGGGCCCACCTGCACCAAACCGATCATCGGCACCAGGCTGCCCAAAAACCAGAACCATCCAACGGCAAGATATCGCCGGTTGCGGGCAAGCAGGACCCCGACCGTGACCGACCCTAGCAATATCGCGGCTCCAACTACTTGCCAGACCGGGTAGAGCCGGGTGGGGTGCGGATAAAGTGCGACGAGGTTTACGGGCCAGAACGCCTTCTCCAGATAGCCGACGTAGGCGATCAACGCAGTTTCCAGTCGTAAAGAGAGGCCGAAGCGGGCGAAGCTCTCAACGGCAGCCCCGGCCTTTTCGGCGGCCATCGTGATCACGGCACTCGCCGCGGATAGCAGCAGAAGCGGCAGTTTCTCCAATACCAGCCATCCGTACCACAAATTGGCTGGCTTACCGCCTTGCGGGCGACTCTCTGAAGAAGCCGAAGGGAAGATCCTGCCAAGCGGCCAGTAGTCCCACAAGCAGAGCAGGAATGGAAACGTGATCACTTGAGACTTGCTTAACAGACCAAGCGCAAACAGAAAAAACACTGCCATGTAGCGATAGAGGGCGGGTCTTCGCGTGTACCAAACGTAGGCATGCAGGGCAAGTAGAAAAAACATCATGCTCAGCACATTCTTCAATTCCGCCGCCCAAGCGACAGACTCGACGTTGATGGGATGAAGAGCGAACAGAGCGGCCACCATCAGGCTGCGCCAGCGAAATCCCGTGGCGCGTTGAAGCAGCAGGAACAGGAGGACGGCGTTTGCAGCATGCAGCAAAACGCTGGCGTAGTGATGGCCACCTGGGCTCAAGCCGAAGAGCCGATAGTCGAGCATGTGAAAGAGCCACGAAAGCGGAGCCCAGTTGGCCTCGTGAAAGGTGGTGAACGCCCATTTCACTGTGGACCACGTCCACCCTGCCTTGATGTGCGGGTTGTTAACGATGTACCGCTCGTCGTCATAGTTGATAAACCCATTGCGCGTTACTGCGTTATAGGAAACCTGCACAGCTACGATCAGGAGGAGGGATAGCAGCAGAGCGGATCGTTGAGAGGATAGAAAACCGTGCGGGGGATCGCCCGTGACCGGTTGTTGGACACGCTTTGGCGCGGCAGCACAGGACGAGGAGGTCATCGATACAACTATTCTGACCCGCGCAAAAGGGCTTTGCGGCTAGAACTATAGATCGTAAGTTCCCTTGGTAACCACGGTAGACGTGTGCTTCAGGTCCGCGGCCGAGGATTTATTGCTCCAGGGTTCATTGCCCCGGTTTTCCAGAAGCGCTCGCCTTGAGCAGGGCTTCGCGCAGATCCTCGTAGGACATAGCCCCAGGATGGTACATCGTAACCAGGCCGGCGCGATTCAGCACCACCAGGGTTGGGGTCGTGCTTGCACCGTAGACCTTGAAGTTCTGGCTGCTCAACGGCACCGGCATATCGAGCAGGGTTGAGTAGTACCGCTGACGGACTGACTCGATGTAATCGTGCTCCTGCGCGGCGGGGGCATCGTTGCCATACGCCGCATAGCCGTAAAGCTGGGTGGGGCCGATGAGGGCGAGCCCTTGCGGAGCGAACTCCTGCCGCAGGCGCGCGATCACGGGCACCTCGGCCTTGCAGTCGGCGCACCAGTGCGCCCAGAAAAACAGAAGAACGGGCTTGCCCCTCAACGACTCGAAAGCGGGCGGCTTCGGTCCGAGATACTGCATAGCCTGCAGCGCCGGAGCCGGATGGCCGACCAGTGACAGTAAATTCAGGTTCTTCTGTAGCCGCGGGCCGATCGAAGTCGTTCCATAGCGTGCCAGCGCCCCGCGGAGCAACCGAACCGCCGCCGACCCCTGTGCCTTTTCCACCAAGCTCTGCGCGAGAACTTCGTACGACGCGCCTAGAGCGATTGGCAGATGCGGCTCGGCGTCCAGTTTGCGTTTGGCGAGCTGCTGCTCGCTTAGGGTACGGGTTTCAGTCGCATATGAAGCGGCTTTATCCCATTGCTGGCTAGCCGCCGCGCCCCGCGCCATCCACGAGAGCGCCTCTAAGTACTCCGGCGTCACACCCCGCCGCGATTTGTAACTAGAGAGCTCAGCCTCGGCGGAAGGAGCGGCGTTCCGGGACAACTGCGTTCGCACGTCCTCGATCAAATCAGCCTGAGCCAGTAAGGACATGGCGCAGAGTAAGACAGTTACCACTAACCAAGAATTGCCCACCCCGATTCGCATAAGTCTATGATGAATCAGGCTTTAGAAAGTTGCAAATAAGGGCATGACCGCTGGAGACAATGACCGGAGTTACCTGGCTATGGGCAGAACTGGCTAGCATGGAGCCGCCGAAGTTGGGTATACTACAATGGCGTTTGATCTTTGCGGTTGTAAGCAGTACCCCGCTCTACAGCGTGACCTGCCTGCACTATCCAACAAGCTTCAGCGCATACTTCAACACAAAAGGAACACGGCAACACCATGGAAACAGGAACAGTAAAGTGGTTTAACGACGCAAAGGGTTACGGGTTTATCAGCCGCCAGAACGGCGAGGATGTGTTTGTGCACTTCTCCGCCATCCAGGCCAACGGTTTCCGCAGCCTCCAAGAAGGTCAGCAAGTTCAGTTCGACGTAGTAAAAGGGCCGAAGGGCTGGCAGGCAGAGAACGTCAAGGGCGTCTAAACCACCATCAAAATTCGGAACATCCGAAGGGCGGCTCAACAGGCCGCCTTTCTTATTTTTACGCGGCTGCCTGCTCAGCTTCTTGGACCGTAGCAAAGAACCGGAAGAAGTTGTCGACTCGCGTCACTTCGAGCGCCTGGTGAATTCGCTGATTCACGCCCACCAACCCCAGCGAACGTCCGTCTTTTTGGCGGCTGACGTAGGCTCCCACCAACGCTCCGATCCCGGCTGAATCGGCCAGCGGAACCGCGGTGAAATCGAGAATCAGGCCGCGCGAAGTGTCGGCGCGCACCTTCGCCTGGAAGCCAAACACGTTGGTCAGCGACAGTGGCCCCGAAAGACGCAGAATGCGGATCCCTTCCAGCGACCCGGGGAACTCTTCAATTTGCAGCGGTTGATCGGGCATGCAGGAAATGTTAACGGCGAATGACAGCGCCATTATTAAAACCGTGTTAATTTTCGGGCACTCCGACTGGCGTTGAACGCCCTAGTCGATGTGCTCCCCTTCTTCAAACACTCCCTCACCCTCGGGCAGGACGTCAGTTTCGCCCGCGATCCAGACGTAGAGTGTTGGAAGCAGGAAGACGCTCATGATCAAGGCAGCAATCAAGCCGCCAACGATCACAATGGCGAAAGGCCGCTGTGAGTCCGACCCAATCGCGTGCGACAGAGCGGCGGGCAGAAGTCCCAGGGTGGCCACGAGCATCGTCATCAGGATCGGGCGGAGCCTTTGAACTGCTCCTTCAACTGCTGCTTCTTCAATCGAATAACGCCGCACCCGGAGTTGATTGATGTATTCGAGCATGATGACGCCGGTCTGCACGCAGACTCCGAACAAAGCAAGGAAACCGACTCCGGAAGAAACACTGAAGTGTGTACCTGTCATGAGCAGGGCGAGGAGGCCACCGATGGGAGCGACGGCAATGTTGGCCATGATCAGCAGGGTCCATTTATAGGACTTGAACATGGTATAGAGAATGATGAAGATGATGAGGATCGTGATAGGCAGCACAATGAGCAGGCGCGCGTTGGCCCGCTTCTGACTTGCGTATTCTCCCTCCCAGTCGAGCGTATAGCCGAGCGGCAAATTAACTTGATCGTTGACCTTCTTAATGGCTTCTTCCACCGTGCTGCCCAGGTCGCGGCCACGCACGCTGTACTTGATAGCGATATAACGGCGATTGCCTTCGCGATAAATTTCCGAGCCACCGTCCGTTGCCTTGATGCGGCAGAGTTGCGCTAGCGAGACGCGTTCGCCGGAAGGAGCGAGCAAGCGAATGTTCTTGATCGCCTCTTCGGTGCTGCGGTATTGCGGGAGATAACGCAAAGTGAGGTCGTAGCGCGCCTCGCCCTTTAGGATCTGTGTGAGGGCGCTGCCGCCGACGGCGGTTTGGACCGCGTCCTGCACATCGGCGACGTTGATCTGGTAGCGGGCGGCGGCTTCCCGGTCGACGGTCACGTTCAGGTTAGGCTGTCCGAGCACGCGGAAAACTCCCAGATCCTCAACGCCGTCGATCTTGCGCATGACAGCGACGATCTCGTCGGCCTTCCCTTCGAGAACCTTCAAATCGTCGCCATAGACTTTGGTTGCCAACTCTCCCTTCACCCCGCTGACCGCTTCTTCCATGTTGTCTTCGATGGGCTGCGAGAAGCCCCAGAACACGCCAGGGATCTTGTCGAGTTCACGCTGCATGGCGGCAATGAGTTCATCTTTGTTCTCGTGGAAGACCGGGCGCCATTCCTCCTTCGGCTTCAGGTCAACGAAGTACTCGGTATTGAAGAAGCCGGTATTGTCGGTTCCATCGTCAGGGCGGCCGACCTGGCTGGTGCATTGCGGGACTTCAGGAAACGAGCAAAGGACGATGCGCGCCTGGTTGGCGACGCGAATGCCTTCGTCGGGTCCCGTGCTCGGAGCGAGCGTACCGCGCACCCAGAGAGCGCCTTCGTCCAGATGTGGAAGAAATTCGGATCCGACGAAGCCGCCAAATGCGAGGACATTCCCCAGCACGACACCCAAGGCACCAATTCCGACTGTGATCCCGCGGTGGTGAATCGCCCAGCGCACCGCAACCCGGTAGCGGTCGATCAACCAGGTCATGACGGGATTCCGCCACTCGCCGGCTCCCTTGGCGAAGGCAAAGCTCGAAAGAACCGGGGTGACGACGATCGAGAAAAACAAGGCGCCTAGCAGTGCAAACGCCATGGTCCAGGCCATGGGCTTAAAGAGACGCCCTTCCACGCGTTGCAGCGTGAAAATCGGCAGGAAAGCAGTGATCGTGATGATGATGGCATAGAACACCGGGCGTTGAACTTCATGGGCGGCGTCGCCGATTTTTTCGATCGGAGTCTTTGTGCTCCCGTTTCCGCGGCTCAGAGAGTGCACGATGTTTTCGACCAGAACAATTGCACCCTCGACAAGAACTCCAAAATCCAGAGCGCCAATGGACAGGAGATTCGCGGGAATTTGACTCAAATCCAGGCAGATAGCAGCAAAGAATAGCGAGAACGGAATCGTCGCAGCGACGATGATGGCGCCTCGCACATTGCCCAAGAATAGAAACAGAATGATCGAGACCAGGATCATTCCCTCTGAAAGGTTGTGCAGCACGGTGTGACTCGTGTAGTGCACGAGAGTGCTGCGATCGATGAAAGGGACAATCTTTACGCCCGGAGGAAGGATGTGATCGTTAAGCTCTTCTACCCTTTTGTGGATCGCATCAAGCGCAGCGTCGGCGGTAGCGCCCTTGCGCAAGAGAACAATACCGGAGACAACATCATCGTTGTCGATGATTTTGCCATCTTCATGGTGGATGGCCCGGGCGAATTGACCGAGCCGGATTTTCGGGCCTTGAGAAACGATAGCAATGTCTTTGACGTGGAGAGGCGTGCCATTCTTTGTGAGTATTACAGTTTCCGCGATGTCCTGGGAACGGTCCACTAGTCCCACAGAGCGGACATTGATCTGCTGCAAGCCCTCCTGGATGAAGCTCCCGCCCGCATTCGCGTTGTTATTTGTAAGTTGCTGCTCGATCTGCGACAGACTGAGCCCGTACGCGACGAGCTTATTGGGGTCAACCCGGACCTGGTACTCGCGGGTAGGGCCGCCAAAGCTGGCGACATCGACAATGTCCGGGACGGTTTTGAAACTCTTTTCGACGACCCAGTCTTCCAGGGACTTGAGTTCCATGGGGTCATAAGCGGGGTTGGTGCTGCGTAAAGTGAAGAAGTAAATCTGGCCAACCGGGCTCCAGTCCGTGCCCATTTGCGGGTTGACCGCTGGCGGGAGCGTCACCTGGCTGAGTCGTTCGAGGACGCGTTCGCGATTCCACGCGTTATCGGAATCGTCGTCGAAAATCAGCTTGATGTCCGAGAGGCCGAACAGCGAGAAGGAGCGCAGATGAACGATCTGCGGGATACCGTTCATGCCATTCTCAAGCGGAATCGTAATCTGCTGTTCGATCTGTTCGGCCGAAATTCCCGGCCACTGCGTGATGATCTCTACATAGTTGTCGGCAACGTCGGGATAGGCCTCGATGGGCAATCGCTTGAATGAAATAATGCCCCACACAAAGAGGAGCAGCGCCAACCCCACCACGAGCAGCCGGTTACTGAGGGCGAAATCGACGACGCGGCGAATCATCTATGGCTCCGTAGCATCATTGCTCTACCGTGTTCTGCAGCGGCAGCGCATTTGAGACAACCTGATCGCCGGGTTTGAGTCCACTTACGACTTCCTGCATATTGCCGGGAAGCATTGCGCCCGTCACGACTTCGAGGCGCTTGAAATGACCCAACCCAATCGGTGCGTACACCCACTCGCGGTCATGCAAGTGAAGAATCGCAGCGGCAGGGATAACCGCGTGCGTTTCCGGTTGCTTGCCATAAAAAATCGCAGTCGCGAACATACCGACGCGCATAAATCCCGGGTTAGAAACTTCAATGCGTACCTTGGCGGTATGGATGGTGGGATCGAGTGTGGGCAGGATGTTATCGACGCGCCCCTTGAACACCTTTCCCGGATAAGCGTTCAGGTGAATGTCTGCAGCCTCGCCAACGCGCACGGCGTCGAGATCGTTCTCGTAAACGTCGCAAACGATCCAAACGTAAGAGAGGTCGGAGATGGTGAACGGGTTCGGCCCCGACAGCCCCTGAACACCGGAAGCAGTCGTGACCTGCTGATCGGTGATCACACCCGAGATGGGCGCGACAACATCAACGGTGCCGGAAGGGTGGTCCTTGTCGATACCGAGGAGATGCAACTGTTCGGTTGCGGTATCGAGGTCGACCTTAGCGTCGGCCGCCGTCGCCTGCGCCGCCTCCAGAGCACTCTGGGCGATGGCTCCCTTGTCGTAGAGAAGTTGGGCGCGGTCGAGCTGCTGCCGGGCGAGGCGATCCTCGTTTGCTGCCTTGAGATAGAGCTGGTAGGCTCCAGCGACGTCGTTGCTGCGAACCCGCAGTAGGAGCTGACCTTTCTTTACCTGATCGCCCAGCCGAGCCTTAATCTCAACGACACGTCCGGCAGCCAGTGAAATCACGGGCACAGCGCGCGCGATATCGGGCTGCACCACGCCAGTCACGTTGAGAGCAGGAGCGGCTTTGTACTCGACGGCAGTCACCAGTGGAAACTGATCGGGATGATCGACCTTGAAATTATTGGAATCGAGATCCGGCTCGACCGTGGCCTTGGGCGGCGCTTCGGCCTTGGGATCTTCCTTGCCAGTGCACGACACCAGGAACAACAAAGGCAAGCCGAGAGCAGCGGCTAGAGTCATGCCAGCGAATTTGGATTTCATTGGATCACTTCCTGGCCGACGGCCATATTCAGCTGTGCGGCAGCCGTCAAATATGAGCCCACAAGATTCACATAGTTCAGTTGCACGCTGCGGTAATCGCTCTCGGCATTCAGGAAATCGAGCAGCGAAGCGCCGCCGTGCTGGTAGGAGAATTGAACGGTATCCCGCACCCGAACCGCCATGTCGAGATACTTCGCTTTATAAGGCCGCAGCAGGTTCAGCGTGCTATCGAGCGTCGCGTAGCCGGAATCGACATCGCTAAGCACCTGGGCCTCGGCCGCGTCGCGCAGTTTCTCGTTGCGCTTGATGTCTATTTGCGTGCGCAGCTTTTCTCCCTGATTGCGGTCGAAAATTCGCAGCGGGATGTTGACGCTGACGCCAATGGTGTTAATGGCGAAAGGATTGTTGGTGGAGGAGTTGTGCGTATACCAACCGCTCAAGGTCGGGTCGGTCGAGCCATTAGCGATCGCCAACTTGTGCTCGGTTTGAGCTTTGTCCACAGCCTGAATGGCGGCCCGCAAGTCAGGCCGAGTATCGAGTGCGATCTTCCGGAATTCTTCTTTTGTTTGCAGTTGGTCATTGAAATCGTAGCTCCCGGTTACGTCAAATTGCTCGATCGGGGTGCGGTCATCGAGCAAGGTGAGCAACTGGATTTTGGCCGTGCGCAAATTCACCTCGGCCGTCTGCACGTCCGATTCGTATTGCACGCGCTGCAGTTCCAGACGATCAAGGTCAATTTGCGCAATATCGCCGGCTTGGAAGCGGGTTCGGCTGATCTCAAGAATATGGTCCCAGTAAGCCAAATTATCCTTCGCCAGTTGCAGCACCGCCTTCGCCTGCAGGGCCGAAACGAAAGCGTCGCGCAGACTGAATAGCAAGGTTCTTTCGAGATCGGCGTGGCTCGATTCGGCAATCAGAGTACCCTTTTTCGCGCTCTCCAGCCGCAGGTGCCGCTTGTGGCGCCGCTCGACCAGTTGGCTGATGCTGGGAGTCTCGAATGTTCCTGCGAACGGCTTCCATACGCCATGATTGGGAGCGATTTGCGTGCCGTCCACCGACAGACCGAGATCGGGGTTGGGACGAAGAAACGCGGTGATTTCCTGTGCCCTCAATTCCTGAACGTTCAGCGTATCGGCTTGCAGAGTGGGATTGGTCGCTTCGAATTTGTCGCGAATCTGCGGCCAGGTGTAGATCTGCGGCAGTGGTTGCGCCGAGGTCAAAGACGCTAGCGCGACAAACAGCGCCGTCCGAATCAGTTTGTGGAACTTGAACATCGTGTACTCCGGGCAAATTGGAGAATACTGATGGCCCCAATGCCCACCGTCTCTCAGAGTCCTTCAGAAATTTCCGTAAAGAAACCAGAAAAAAATTGGCCTACAGGGAAACGGGGCGAGCAGGAGGAGCGCGTCCGGAGGAAACGAAGGCAACGACAGTAACGAGAGAATGAGGAGAAGGGGAAAGAGCTGTGCCCACCTGCTCGAACACTGCTTTGAGCGGAGCCGATGCGGGTAGAACGAAGAGCGAAGCACGAGTCAGAGAATGGAGAGCACGAGCACAAGCACAATGACCGCTGTGGGGGAATCCGCGCTCTGACTCTTCCATGGCCTGACCAACGGCATGGAGATCATCGCTTGCCGAGACGACGGGGAAGAGAAGAACAAGTGAACAACCGAGCGTGCATATGATGACAAATGAAGCGCGCGTCCATGGTTGGGACGAAATCCGGTGCCGCCACAGCAGGTATGCGGGCAGCAGCAGGGCAAGCCAGCAAAGATTAAGAAAAAGCTCCATCGAAAATGCCACGCTGCGGGAAGGTGATCGAGCACCCTCCACCAGACAACCGTCTCAATAATTTCAAGATACCAAAGAATAGCACAGCGATTACAAGTGACTTGCGTACTTGGTGGCCACGCGCGATCAGTTCGGCTCGCTGCGAACTATCCTACACGCGCGCCTAAAATGGTCCCCGAACAGGCGCCCAGCCCAATTCGGCGGAAGCCATCACCTTCGCAATATCCGCGCAGAACGACCTCGTCCCCATCTTCCAGAAATTTTCGCTGCTCTCCGCTCGGCAGTGTGATCGGCTCCCGGCCCCGTGAAGTCAGCTCAAGCAAGCAACCGCGTGCGCTGCTGCCGGGGCCCGACACAGTGCCGCTAGCCAGCAAATCACCAGGGCGAAGATTACACCCGTTGCTCGCGTGGTGTGTCAGCAGTTGCGCCATCGTCCAGTAGAGATCGCGGGAATTGCTTCGGCTGAGCGCCGTGGGAGCGAGACCCGCCTCACGCATCCGCGCCGATAGCAGAGAAACCTCGAGACTCAAGTTGAGGCCGCCATACTGCTGATCGGCGGAATCGAAAAGGTAAGGCAACGGCGCCGGATCGCCCGCCGGACGGGCGAAGACAGGGACGCGAAACGGAGCCAGTGCCTCAATCGTCACCACCCAGGGTGACAGCGACGTGGCAAAGCTCTTTGCCAGAAACGGACCGAGCGGTTGATATTCCCATGCCTGTACGTCCCGTGCCGACCAGTCATTCACCAGGCAAATTCCAAAAATGTGGCCCTCCGCGTTGGCAATGGGAATTCGTGCACCCAGTTCGTTGCCTGCGCTCACGAAGAATCCGATTTCCAGTTCGTAGTCGAGCGCTTTGCTCGGCCCGAATTGCGGCGCCTCTTCTCCGTCCCGCGTTTGTCCCAGCGGACGCCGAACCGCCGTGCCACCTACGACCAGGGACGAAGCGCGCCCGTGATAACCGATGGGAATGTATTTGTAATTCGGCAGCAATGGATTGTCGGGGCGGAACAATTTGCCGACGTTCGTGGCATGAAAGGCGGAAGCATAGAAATCCGTGTAGTCTCCCACGGCTGCAGGAAGAAGCATCTCCACTTCGGCCTGCGGCACAAGATGCCGTGAAATGGCCTCGCGATCCCAAGCTGGCGCATCGTCGCGGAGCAGAGCGTGAAGACGACGGCGCAAAGCGCGCCGCGGCCCAGAGCCAAGAGCCATAAGCGCATTCAGGGAAGCGTCTCCCGGGTAATTCGCACCACACACTTCTGCCGCGCCTTTCACGTCCACCGCGGCGAGTAAACCTTCACGTCCGACTCCAGCGACATCCAAAACCCGGTCTCCGATGGCAACTCCAACCTTTGCATCGGCGCCTTTCTCACGGCTGCGAAATACTCCAAAGGGCAAATTCTGGACCGGGAATTCGGAGGTGGCGGCATTTGCCGATTCCACCCAGCTTTGCGTTTCAGGATCGTGGGTTTCGTCTAACAGAGGCTTCATAGGAGATGGAGAATCCGTAAGTCTTCGATCGGCTCGGTAAACGAGCAGGACCCAAACGAGATTGCAAAGTCCCTACGAGCCAGAGACACATCACGTGCGCCGAGCCGGTGCCCGCGCCAAATAATTTCATCCGAACCAAACTGGAATGCCTCAACCGCCTGTTCCTTGAGCAACTCGAGCGCGAGCCCGGTTTCCATGCCCGCGCGTACTAAGGCGGCAGCAAGAAAAACATTCAGGAACCCGTGCATGACCCCGGACGGACTGTCGGGTTGATAGGTGAGCCGGCGCAACGAGCGCAGAGGATGATGGAGACCCGCTGTCGCCTTGAACGGCACGCCTGCCGCCGCGCAGAGCGCAATGAAATCAAGGACGCTCTCTGGTGCGGGAAACTTGTCCGGCGTTTCACCACCGGTCCGAATCTTGGCGCGTCGCCGGCAAGATGCCACCGCTGCAACGCAGTCTGGTGTTGCTTCGCCAGTCGACGGAATTTCGAAATATGTCTCCAGCTCAGGCGGGATAATTCGAGAAAGTCGCTCGATCTCCTCCGGGCTCGTAACCCGCACCTCTACCGACTCGATTTTCTCAGTCGGCGGCCGGCCCACAATCCCGCATCTATTGAAATCGTGAATGCGGGCAAGATCATCGGCTACATCTGCGCCGAGCAAGGCCGACACGCCCCATCGCGATTGCGATTCCGCGCCGGAACCCGGCAGCCGAACCAGCACAGCCCCAAACTCGCTGAGCCGTGCCGCGGGAACAATGAAGCGCCCGAGCATCCAGCGGAATTCTGACCGCGAATACAAGTAGTAATTCGCTACCGCGGGAGCAATCCCCAGCGACGCCGGAGGAAACAGTCCTGCGTAGTCGATCAGATTTCGCAGTAAGACTGACACGGGCTCCGCCGTGCTCGCCGCGCTTCCGATCGCCTCCTGCGACTTGACCTCCATCGAGCTACCTTTCAGCTCCATCGAACTTCTTCCGCAGTCCCTGCCAGCACTCGAAATATTGATGATCGAGTTCAGAAGTCTCCAGCGCGAAGCGCGTCGGCCGGCACACAAAGCGCGTTTCGAACATGAACGCCAGCGTGTCTTTGATGGCAACCGGCTTGAGTTCCGCGTTGCTGGCCTTTTCGAATGTCTCGGTGTCGGGACCGTGCCCGGCCATGCAATTGTGCAGGCTCGCGCCCCCCGGCACGAAGCCTTCCGCCTTGGCATCGTACTCGCCGAAGATCAGCCCCATGAACTCGCTCATAAAATTGCGATGAAACCATGGTGGGCGGAATGTGTGCTCGGCCACCATCCAGCGCGGCGGGAAAATCACGAAATCCAGATTTGCCGTGCCCGCAGTCTCCGAAGGCGAAGTCAACACCGTGTAGATCGAAGGATCGGGATGGTCGAAGCTCACCGTGTTGATGCAATTGAAATTGGCCAGGTCGTATTTATAGGGGACGTAATTCCCGTGCCAGGCAACCACATTCAACGGAGAATGATCGATCGCCGCTTGCCAAAGGCGCCCTTGAAACTTGGCCACAATCCGGTAATCGCCGTCACGATCTTCAAATGCAGCCACCGGAGCGAGAAAGTCGCGGGGATTCGCCAGTCCGTTGGCGCCAATTGGGCCGAGATCGGGCAACCGTAGCAACGCGCCGTAGTTCTCACAGATGTACCCGCGAGCCGCCTTGTCGAGCAGTTCGACTCGAAAGCGAATCCCCCGCTGAATCACTGCAATCTCGCCGGGGGCCGCTTCGAGAATCCCCATCTCCGTGCGCAGCAGCAAACGCCCCATCTGCGGCACGATCAGCATCTCGCCGTCGGCGTTGTAGAAAAAGCGATCCGTCATCGACGCATTCGCCACATAGACGTGAATTCCAACACCCGAGTGCGTGTGCGTGTTGCCGTTGCCGGCCATCGTGATCAACCCGTCCACAAAATCGGTTCGTTCCGATGGAATTGGAATTGGCGCCCAACGCAACTGGTTTGGCGGCGCGGGCACTTCGTCAAACGGTGCGCTGCGCAGCTTGCCCGGCTCGATGGGCTCAAATGGCTTATGCGCCACCGAAGGCCGGATGCGATACAGCCATGTTCGGCGATTGGCTACCCGTGGCGCGGTGAATGGAGTCCCACTCAACTGCTCGGCGTATAAGCCATGGGCAACCTTCTGCGGTGAGTTTTGCCCGCGCGGCAGTGTCCCGGCAACGGCCTCGCTGGCGAACTCGTTGCCGAACCCCGACTGGTAGCCGGTCTTCGTCGCCTTACGTGTATTCGTTCCCGGCTTTGCTGCCTTTGTGGTGGCCATCGTCTAAAGGTTCCCTCGCCGCGCCTGCTCCAGTTCGATCGATTCGAATAAGGCCTTGAAGTTGCCTTTTCCGAATCCGCGGCTTCCCTTGCGCTGAATGATCTCGAAAAATACCGTGGGCCGATCCTCCACCGGCTTCGAAAAAATCTGCAGCAGGTAGCCCTCCTCGTCGCGGTCCACAAGTATACCGAGTGACCGCAGCGTGCCGATTGGTTCTTCAAGCGGCCCCACGCGCGTAGGTAGAACTTCGTAATAAGTGTCAGGCACGCGCAAGAATTCGAGTCCGTTGCGCTGCAGCTTATTCACCGTAAACAGCACATCCTTGCACTGCAGCGCGATGTGCTGCGCCCCCGGCCCCCCGTACGCTTCCAAGTACTCCTGGATCTGGCTCTTGTTGCGCGCCACCGCCGGCTCATTGATCGGAAACTTCACCGAATACGAGTCGTCTGACATCACGATGCTCATCAGGGCGCTGTACTCGGTAGAAATGTCCTTGTCGTCAAATGTGATGTAACGATGGAACCCGAACACCCGCGTGTAGTATTGCGCCCAGTGCTGCATCTGCCCCAGTTCCACGTTCCCTACGATGTGGTCAATGCGCAGGATCCCGCAGTCATCGCCGGCTACGGGAGCCGCCACAAAGCCGGGCAGAAACGGTCCCTTGTAATCTTTGTACGAGATCAGCGAATGGATTGTGTCGCCGTAAGTGCGAACCGCAGCGCGCCGGATGCTGCCTTGCTCATCACTTACGTCATGCGGTTCCTCTGCCGGCTTTGCTCCGCGCCGCACGGCCTCAGCGAATGCTTCATCGGCGTCAGCGACTTCCATCGCAATATCCCGCACACCGTCGCCATGCTTCCGAATGTGCTCAGCCGCCGCATCGTCGGCAGTGAGCGGCGTCGTCAGCACAAAATTCGCCTTGCCTTGAGTCAAGGCATACGAGGTTCGCTGGCGCTGCCCCGTTTCCAGGCCGCTGTATGCAACCTGCGAAAATCCAAAGCCCTTGCGGTAATAGAAAGCCGCCTGCTTTGCGTTGCCAACGAAGAATTCAACGTGGTGAATGCGTTTCAGTTTTAGAGGATTTTCCATGCCTTCCTCACCCGGGTCCATCTTCGCACACTTGTGCAGATGCAATGTAGTACCTACAGCGTGCGCTGTAGCACTAACGCAATTCAAGAGAGACTACTTCGCCAGAATGCTTGCCCGTCGCGCGGTAGTTCACCGATACGGAACGGTTTCTCCACTCGCACGAAAACTGATCTTCGCCAATCACCAGCAGCGTCTTGAAGTCGGAGGCGTGCATGGTGTACGAAGTCATGCCGCTGATAATCGTGATCAACACGTCGGGAGGCTTCGAGCAATCGCTCTGCACGATTTTCCCTCTCAGATTCTCGACCGGCCCGGTGCTGCCGGGCTTAGGCGCTGGCGGCTTCGCGGCTGCAGAGTCGGATTCCTCATCAGACCCATTTTCCGCCGCACCAGCGGGCGCCTCAGCTTTTGCAGTTTGTTGCGAACGAATCCCATACTTCTCGAGCGCGGGAAGGTCCTCCAATTCGTGTTTCGCTGCAGCAGCCGCTTGCCTGTCTGGTCCTTCTTTCAGACGAGCAAATATTTCCCGCGCCTGGTCCCATTTCTTGCCGGCAACGTAGATTTGCCCAAGATTGAATTGATACTCCAGGTTTCGTGGTGACAGAGCGATCGCCTCCCTCTGCGCCTCCAGGGCAGATTTGATTCCGCCGCCTCCCACTCGCGCCATTCCCAGCATGTTATAGGCGTCGGCCATCTCCGGATACCACTCCACCACTGCTCGCAGATCCTGCATCATGTTGGCCAGTGCCTGCATCTCTTGCTGCGCTGCCTGCGCCACACGATACTTCAGCACCGAACGGTAGTACCAAATCCAAGGATCGCGCGCATTCAACTCTCCCGCCTTGCCCAGATCGTCCGATGCCGCGTCAAAAAGATTGTGCTGGATATGATCCCGGGCCAATCCGCGGTGCGCCGCCTCATTGCCTTTCGGGTCCGCCGTCAAAGCCTGCAGATCGCGCAGCGCCTGATCCCGATGTTCGGGAACGCGGGCCATCATATCGTCGATCGTGGCTTTCGCGTCCGCCTCTGCCAAGGGGTTCACGGCTACACCGAGATCGTCGTTCGTGATCGGTACCGGAAAATGATAGGGCTGCGCAGTCTCCAGCGGATCGACGGTCGGTCTCTTGGACTGATCGAGCGCCAGGCCTAAGTTGCCAAGCGAATTGAAATATGTCCTGACCGCCTCCTCCATCTGCGCTGGCGACAAGTCGAACGCCTGCACCATCGCTTTATCGACCGGCATCTTTTGATTCAACACGAGATCGAAATAGGTTCCGACCTCCGGCATCTTCTTCTTGTTGATCAGGTAGTGCACCACCATCCACGACTGCGCGTAATAAAGTGTGTTATGCGACCCTTCACGCAGTCCGGAACCGTCATGCTTCATCGTGAACAGATCCACCATCGCGATCCACACCGGAGAACTCACTAGCTGCGTCAGCGATTGCGGTGTCTTCGGGTCGCGCATGATGTTGTCGAAAATGTCTTCATGCCATTCGGGGGCGAGTTCGGGATCTCCTCCAATGTTCACTTCTTTGCCGACCTCGATCGCTCCGAAATATTCCGCCATCCCTTCATCGAACCAGCCCTGCGTAGGCGGATAGTTGTAGTTCAGAAAATAATGCCCTAGCGAATGCGCGATCGCGCGCCAAGGCTCCATTTCAAACAGATTCAGCCCGATGTAGATGCGATCATAACCAGGAACGTAGAAACCGCCCGCCATGCTCTGTTTTGCCGGAGCCACTTCGCCGTACTGCTTATCGCTCTTGAACGCGATCACCGTGATTGGAACCGGCATCTTCAACTTATCCTTCATCAGGAGTTGAGCGAAAACCGCCCGCATCTGCTCCATCCGCAAGGCGACCTCCCGACCACGCTTATCTCCAGCATCGGTGAGGACCGAAAAATGCGCGCTGTGAACTTCAATCCACTTGGGCTCGTCCTTGGCAAAAGCCAGGGAGGGACAACAAGCAGCCAGCATCAGGCTCCCAGCCAAAACGACGGTATGCGGCCAATGCTTCAACGGGAATTCTATCCTTTAAAAATGCTAGCATGCTTTGCACAAGGGCTAGCGCGGGTCGTGCGATTGCATCAGAATATGTGCGTCAACAGTCCAGACCGAGGTGCAAAATTGAAGACCATCGAACTGCTCGCCGTTGTAGCATTGCTAGGCACATTCGCATTTGCGGAAGAGCGCAACCCCAATATCGGGATCCTTGCCGGCAATCCCATCTACCACAAGAGCTGCGCCAAATGTCATGGCAAAAATGCCGAAGGCCGCCGCTTCAGTAGCGCGCCCTCGCTCATCTCCGAGAAGAATGCAGCCGCGTCCCCGGACGACCTGCGCGCCATCATCGCCAATGGTAAAGGCGGCATGCCCCGGTTCGGAGGAAAGATCGCCGCCGCGGACCTGGATGCACTCGTTCAGCAAATCAAAACCGCGAACACGAAATAACCGGAACCGAGGATGCGCCGACCGGCCGGCCAGGCCTCACGTTTCGCTTGGCCCGAGGCCGTGCCCCACGTTACACTTCGCGCGTGATCTCGGCCCCCTCTTCCCGTCTCGCCTGGATTGATTGGATGCGCGGCCTGGCGTGCGTGCTCATGTTTCAAACGCACTGCTACGATTCATGGCTCGGCGGAGACGCGCGCAATACGGTCTTCCTAAAGGACTCGCAGCGCCTCGGCACGCTGCCGGCACCGCTTTTCCTATTTCTCGCCGGAATTTCGTTTGCGCTGGTCACCAGCAAACTGGTTCGGAAAAACGTCACACCGGGCCAAGTGACGCGCGCCATGGCCCGCCGCGGCGCTGAAATCGTCGGCTTCGGCCTGCTCTTTCGTCTGCAGGAATATCTCATCGCTTGGGGCTGGGCCCCGTGGACCGATCTTTTCCGCGTCGATGTCCTCAACATCATCGGCCTGTCGATGATCATGATGGCGCTGGTCTGCGGTCTGGTTCTGCAAATTAAGGCCCTCCAGATGCGATCCCCCAGCATCGGTGCCGACCTCGCAACCGGCCTGCGTCCAAGTTCAAATGCAACCATGCCAGTCGCTGGCCTCGCTATGGCCGCGCTCGGCGCCGTCGTGTTGATTGCTTTGCTCACGCCGCTGCTGTATACCACCTGGCGCCCAACCTGGCTTCCCTGGGAAATCGAATCTTATATCGACGGATGCCACGACCTCGGCTCTCCTCAGCCCTGGCTTTTCTGCATTTTTCCCTGGACCGGTTTCGCCTTCGCCGGCCTTGCTGTCGGGGCGGTCCTCTTCAGTGACTGGGCGCGCGACCGCACATCCCAAGTTTTGGCATGGTTAGCGGCCGCGGGAGCAGCAGCAATCCTGATCGCCTACCAACTCGACCATTCGTCGCGTCAGCTCTACGCCACATATGACTACTGGCACACGAGCCCCAACTTCTTCATGATGCGCATCGGCATGCTTCTTCTAATCGCTTTCCTAACCTATGCCTGGTGCCGCTGGGGCCTTGCGACAGGCGGTTCCGGCCTTTGGAGTTTCAGTCCACTCATCCAACTAGGCCAGGCTTCGCTGCTCGTCTACTGGGTGCACATCGAGTTCGTCTACGGACGCTTCTCGATCCTTCCCAAACGCGGCGTTGGCATTGCAACCGCAACCCGAGGGCTCGCGGAGATTTGCCTGTTCATGCTGATCCTGTCGATGCTTCGCACCCGCATCGACTGGAAGGCGCGACGGCTTTCGCTGCGCGCCCGAATCTCGCAACCCGCGGGGTAAATCGTCGTGGCAGCACAGCGATCGTGGGCTAGCTCGAGCTGTGACGCGTGACCTTTCCTGCATTCTGTGAAGCGTGATGCAATGCTTTCCGGAGAAACGAAACGGCATGCCAACAAACCTTACGAGTACACGCAGGTCGAGCATTTCGCACACAACCGCTGTCCTCCTGGTATTTTCTCTCGCATTTCTAGCCGCCTGTCATCGCCCGAACGCCCAGCGACGCTACCCAATGACGGGGGAGATCATCGCCATTGATCGTGCGGCGCACCAACTTATCGTCCGCAATGAAGACATTCCCAATTTCATGAAGGCCATGACCATGCCTTTTACTGTCAAGGACCCTGCCGTGTTTGACCACTCGCAGATCGGTCAGCGAATCAAAGCAACACTAGTCGTCACCGACACCGAATCGTGGCTTGAAGGGGTCCAGGTCACCGCGCAGGATCCCGCCGACACATCACCGCATAGCGAGATACAGATTCCTTCCGAGGGCGCATCCGTCCCGGATTTCGCCTTTATCAATCAGGATGGCAAACGCATACACCTAGCTCAATACAGGGGCAAGGTGCTGCTGCTGACGTTTATCTATACGCGCTGCCCGATGCCAGACTTCTGTCCGCGCATGACCAACAACTTCCGCGAAATCGAGAACTCTTTGAAGCAGGACCCTGCTGCTTACGCCCGCACTCACTTGCTCAGCGTGACCTTCGACCCGGACTTTGATACGCCCACCGTACTCCGCCACTACGCACTCTCCACAACGTCAACTCCCGCGCCGGAGTTGTTCCCGCATTGGGAGTTCTTAGCCCCGCGCCCGCAAGACCTCGACGCAATCGCACACTTCTTCGCACTCTCTGTGTGGGAGGAAAATGGAGAAAAGGGAAACGGCCAAATCACGCACTCTCTGAGCACGGCGATAATCGATGGCAACGGCAAACTCTACCGCTGGTACCACGGCAACGATTGGAAGCCTGAGGACTTGCTGCACGAAGTAAAAACCGCATCGGGGATGAACTAAGTCGTATATCCGCTGAGTGGGAGGTCGGGCTTAACAGACAACTGCACGATGGCGTTACCCGCCAAATTCGTTGCGATCGCCCAGTTCTTCCGCGCTGCCAGTTCATCATTTCCGTAGCCGTTCAAATACACAGTGAAATAGAACCCTTCACAGATACCTTCCGCGCCGCTGAAGAAGCATCGCCGTAAGCAAATCTCGACCGCCGCACCGATCTCCGGCGCACGGCGCAGCAATTCAGTCAGCTTTCTGGCAAAGCTCTCGTGAACGGGCAGAGATTGACGCTGCCCAATATCTGAAAAAACCAGATCAACGTAGCTGGCAAACTTTTGCGACGCGTTGAAAACTTCCTCCTCTGCACTCAGCTCAGTCGTCGTCCACACATCGCACTTCGCGCTCTCCACCACGCTGTGCGCCGAGTTCACGCGAATCAGA
Organism: Terriglobales bacterium; assembly: GCA_049288625.1. Lineage (GTDB taxonomy): Bacteria > Acidobacteriota > Terriglobia > Terriglobales > Acidobacteriaceae > Acidiflorens. The sequence goes on from JBAQIB010000038.1 coordinate 659,030, forward strand.
AACTCCGCCAGCTCTGCAAACTTCGTTGCCTCCTCGACCTTATCGATCAACTCCGGGCGACGCTTCAAATCGAAATACGCCAAGTTACCCGCCGGGTCCGTCCAAGGAAAATCCAGCACCGGGTCTTCGCGTCCCAACTCGATCGAGAAATCGGCATCCATTAGGAATCGTCGCCAATCAGGCAGAAGTCGCCGCAATCAGAATTTTCGCAGGAAGTTCACGATCATCTTCTCGGCCCAGTAACCGTCGTCCCGGCCAGCATCATCATTCCCCGCACCGTTTCGTGCGCCAACAAAGGCGCAGTGCCCACCGTCTTCGGGCTCGACAAACGTGATGTTCGGGTTGGCAAGGATTTTCCGCCGTGTGTCGGGAGTGATGCGGATAAAAGGATCGTTCGTCGAATGCAAAACCAGCGCCGGAACGGCAATCTGCCCCACAACGTGGGCCGCCGACGCCCGGTCATAGTAATCGTCGACACCGGTGAAGCCGCAATAGTAGGCCGTAACCTTGTCGTCAAACTCACGCAAGCTGCGAATGCCGCGCAGCCGCGTAGCGTCAAAGTGATCGGGGAACAGCTTCGCCTTGTAGAGCATCCTCCGCCGCAAGGCCCACAAGAAGTAGGTCTCGTAAATCCGGTTCGACGGCGCGTGCAGAGCATCGGCCGACGCGGCAAGGTCCAGCGCCGGACAGCACGCCGCGACTGCCCGAAACTCCGGCGGCGCCTGCGTCCCCCATTCTCCCGCGAGCTTCAACACTAAATTGCCGCCCATCGAAAAACCGACCAGCGCCAGGCGCGAAACGCCATCGCGGTCGATCACGTCCCGCGCCACCGCCGCCACGTCGCCCGACAATCCCGAGTGGTAGAGCACGGGAGCAAGCGCCTCGGTCCCCCCGCAATTGCGCTGGTTGTAGCGAATCACGTTCATTCCCGCCGCCAGGCCCTTTTCGGCGATGCCGCGCGCATATTGCGAGTCGCTCGAGCCTTCCAGGCCGTGGACGACGATGATCGTCAGCGCCTTCTTCCGGTCGGCTTGCCAATGGCAGTGGCACAGCACGCGCACGCCTGGCGCTACCTCAACGAACCGTTCCTCCGACGCAGGCAGCTTCAGCCGACGCTGAATCAGAAAGCTGCCGAGGGTCTGCAGGTGCCCGCCACGTAAAAAGCGCCGCGGGACGAAGCGTGATGGTTTTTCAGGTGATTGCGGAATACCCACGTCCTGATTTTAAATGGATGAAGATCTTCTCACGGAGTTGCTTCATGCCCATCTTCGAGTACGTCTGCAAGGAATGCCAGCACCAATTCGAAGCTCTCGTCTACGGCCAAGAAAAAGCCGCCTGCCCGAAGTGCGAAAGCAAGAAACTCGAGCCCCAGCTCTCCGTTTTCGCAGTATCGGCCAAAGGCGGCGCGGCTCAGTCCATGCCGTCTGGTCCCTGCGGATCCTGCGGCAGTCCCGATGGCCCCGGCTCCTGCGCGTGGAAGAATTAAGTAAGTCACCGCTGGTAACCACCTCGAAATAACCAACGCGATCTTTCGCTCCAATCCATCTCGTCCTATGATCGCGTTGGATTAAGTAAGCATGGACCGGCGCAAAGAGCCGCGGCTTAGGGTTGAATTTCCGGTGCGCATCTGGGGGGTTGACCGGATGGCACGCCCGTTCGCGGAGGTCGTGCGGGTAAAAAACGTGAGCCTGAGCGGCGCCATGCTATTGGGGGTACATGCCAAGATTCGCGCCGGCGACCTCCTGGATGTGCAGCATGGTTCACAGCGGGCGCAATTCCTGGTTAGCTGGGCTGAATCGGGAGAGGCTGGAATTGAAGCTTTGCCCTACGAGCCCTGCATCTGGCAAATTGCGCTACCGAAGTCTGACATGGTGGGGACCGGATAGGCCATACGCCGAACGGCATTGATCGGCCAACTAACGTGGATTCACGTGGCCGGTTCCCACTTTTACTTCCTCGGTGGTCGTTTCGCCGAGAAATTTGGCAAACACCTCGTTTGACAACAAACGCCCGCGGCCAGTAAGACGCACCCTCTCGCCCTCCGTTTCCAGCAGGCCTTCCCGCTCACATTCCTCGATCGCGGGTTCGAACGGCGCAATGGCATCCGCCGTGAATTCCGCCCGAAGCCGCTCAAGATCGACGCCCCGATTCAGTCGCAGGCCAAGAAAGAAACTCTCTTCAATCGCCGCACGAGCGGAAACGGAAGTGGCAGTGCTCTCGGCTCCATTCATGTATGCGTCCAGCGAGTCCGGCGTCGCCAACCGCACTGCCTCGGTAGTCTGGCTTTGGGCGGGGGAGCGCTTTAGCGCTGCGATGTGGCCTGCCCCCTGATCCTCCGCTTTAGCCGCTGAGGTCCCCCGCACCGGCAACATCGAGTGCGCGTCTACGCCGAAACCCAGATACGGTTGCCGAGTCCAATATTTCAGGTTATGCCGTGACTCAGCGCCCGTGCGCGCAAAATTTGATATCTCATACTGCTCGATTCCCGCGCCATTCAGTATCTCGCACGCGTGGAGGTAAAAATCCGCCGTGGCCTCATCATCGGGCACGAAGTGCGCGTGGTAACGCGTGCCCCCGGCAATCAGTTCCTGGCCTAGGCGAGAGTCTTCATCCACTTCCAGCATGTAGACGCTGACATGCGGGACTCCGAGCGCAATCGTTTCCGCCAGTGAATAAGTCCAACTCTCCGCCGTCTGGTGCGGCAGTCCGGCAATCAGGTCAATATTGATGTTGGCGATCCCGGCCGCGCGCAATCGCGCCACTTCCTCGATCACCGTCGAGCGCTTGTGCAGCCTGCCGACGGCTTGCGCCTCCTGGTCCACCAACGACTGCACTCCCAGACTCACGCGATTCACGCCGCATTGCTGCAACGTCTCGACAAGGGCGGAACTTAATGTTCCTGGCGCGCATTCAACCGTAATTTCAGCATCACGCGCCACGGCAAACTCCTCGCGCAGGGCAATGAAAATGCGCAGTAACTGCTCGCCGGCAAGGATAGACGGCGTCCCTCCGCCCAGATAAATCGAGTCAACGTTTTCATCTAGCGTGCATCCAAGTTCCGAGGCCGTTTGGCACGAGCGGCCAATATCCTCGATTATGCGGCCGACGTAATTTTCATACGCGGACTTTGAGAACACGTCCGAAGCAAAGTTGCAGTAGCTGCACTTAGTCCGGCAGAACGGCACCGAGATGTAGAGGCCGAGAGGCACGCTGTAGTTATTGTATGGGCAACGGAGAGCGCTGCGAATCACGGCCTCGCCTAGAATGAAGAATAGGAGTTACACCCGAAGAAAATGAGCGACGAGAATCTCGAGGCCCTGTGCAAACATTGTGGTCAGACTCTTTCAACTTTCCTTCATGAGATGGAGCAGCACAACGCCGAAGTCGTTTGCCCGTCTTGCGGCAAGACCCAGAACGAAACCTCGCCCGGCGAAACAGGAAAGATGCCGCAGAACGTAAGTAGTGCCGTCCCGACTGCGGTCAAAAAGCGGCCGAAAAGCACGACGCGGCTGCGCTCTCCCATCAAGCCCTAGGCCGGCGCTGCCACTCCAGTGCGGGCCACCAACGCTGAGATCGTGCGGGCGCAGATCTCGTCGGGCGTGCCCGTGGCGGGCACCGACAGGAGCAACCCAAGCCCCTGGTAGAACTTGATCAGCGGCGCGGTACTGCTTTCATAGGCCGCCATACGCACCTTGATCGACTCCGGACGATCGTCCTCGCGCTGGAACAGTTTTCCTCCGCAGCGGTCACAAATGCCCTCAACCTTCGGCGGTTGGCCAGTAACGTGAAACACGGCTTTGCATTTCTCGCAGGTTCGCCGGCCGCTGAGCCGTGCCACGATTTCCGCCAGCGGCAACTCATAGTTCACGACCGCGGTCAGCCGAATTTCCTCGCTCGCCATAAGCTCTTTGAGCGACTCGGCCTGGCCCAGCGTGCGCGGAAATCCGTCCAGCACAAAACCTCCCGAGCAGCGGATGCAGGCTGCGCGTTCGCGCACCATCTCCCATACCGTTGCGTCGGGCACCAGTTCGCCGCGGCGCATGTGATCCATTGCGGACTTCATCGCCGGGCTCAGGTCGCATTCGCTTTGCTTCGAAGCAGCCCGGAACAAATCGCCTGTCGAAAGATGACAAGCCTTCAGGCGCTGGTTTAGCAGATACGCCTGCGTGCCCTTGCCCACGCCCGGCGCTCCCAGCAGCACCAGGCGCCACGGCGCCACGCTCGGCCGGAGGGCGTCTGTGCACTCCGAGGATGCCCCCTGGAACCACGTCCCACGTTCGTCTCTGGTTTGCTTTGTGCTTTGGTTCTGCAGCTTCTCGGATGCGGCCATGGCATCTCCTCTCGCCGTCAGATCGTCGTCGGACGGATACGCTGAATGTAGGCAAACACCGCACGGGGTGCGGTGACGGCAGTCACATGGTTCTGTTCAGGAGCATCTTAGGCAAGATTCAGGCCTGGGTGCCGAGACGCCCAACTTTTTCACCCTCGGCGATCGTTTCGCTATCTATTTAGGGTACCCTCTAGTCATCAGTGCGGTTTTCGGCGACGAATGGCCTCCAATCAAGAAGAAGAAATATTAGGCAAAGCGTATGACGGCCGACTCATGCGGCGGCTGCTGCGCTACCTCCATCCGTACAAATGGCACGTGAGCGTCGCCTTGGTGGCCATTGTTCTGAAGTCGTTTGCTGACGTGCTCGGGCCACTCCTCACCAAAACAGCCATCGACAAATACCTAACCAAGTCGCCCAACGCACACTCCTGGATCGGCGACCGCCTGAGCAGTTCGCCGATGACCGGCATCGCACAGATTGGCGGCCTCTACGTTGGCCTGCTGGTTCTTACCTTCGCCCTCGAATTCATCCAGACCTACCTGATGCAGTGGACCGGCCAGAAGGTGATGTTCGACCTGCGCAGCCAGATCTTTCGCCACCTGCAGCACATGCACGTCGCCTTCTTCGACAAGAATCCTGTCGGCCGCCTGGTCACGCGCGTCACCACCGACGTCGACGCCCTCAACGAGATGTTCACCGCCGGCGTGGTCTCGATCTTCGAGGATGTCTTCGTGCTTGCCTTCATCCTCGCCATCATGCTGAATATGAACTGGAAGCTGGCGCTCGTGACGTTTGCCGTGCTTCCGGTGATCATCTATGCGACTAAAGTCTTCCGCGACAAGGTGCGCGATTCCTACCGCCGCATCCGCACCGCGATTGCACGCATCAATTCCTTCCTCCAGGAAGCGGTCTCAGGCATGCTGGTACTGCAGTTGTTCAACCGCGAAAAGCGCGCCCACGACCGATTCTCCGAAATCAATGCGTCGCACATGGAAGCCTACAAAGACGCGATCCTCGCCTACGCCGTCTACTACCCTGTGGTCGAAGTTTTGTCGTCGATTGCCATTGCCAGCATCATCTGGTTCGGCGGCGGCGAAATCCTGCGCCACCTAACGGTTGCCACGGTATCGGTCGCCTTTCCGCGCCACAGTTTCGCCATCGTGCACTTCATACAGATATCGATGACGCTCGGCACGCTGGTGGCTTTCATGTCATACGCGCAGCGCTTCTTCCGGCCCATTCAGGACCTGAGTGAGAAATACAACATCCTGCAGGGCGCAATGGCTGCGGGCGAACGCGTTTTCAAGCTGCTCGATACAGAGATTGAGATCACCTCGCCTGCGATCACGAAGGAGGCAACAGGCCCGGGCCGCATCGAATTCGATCACGTGTGGTTTGCGTATAACGGCGTCCACACCGAACTTGTGGGGAAAAGCCCCAAAACAACCGACTCCGTCCCCGACTGGGTCCTGCGTGACGTGACGTTCGCCATCGAACCGGGCGAGACCATTGCGGTCGTTGGCCACACCGGCGCAGGCAAAACTACTCTGATCTCTCTGCTGATGCGCTTCTACGATGTGCAACAAGGCGCGATCCGCATTGATGGCGTTGACATCAAGGAGATGAACCTCGACGATCTGCGCGGCCGCTTCGGCGTCGTGTTGCAGGATCCATTCCTGTTCACCGGCACGGTCGAAGGCAACATCCGCCTCGGCACAGCGCGCATTCAGGACGAAGACGTCGAGCAAGCCGCCGAAGACGTGAACCTAGCCGACTTTATCCGCACCTTGCCTGGAGGCTTCAAGGAAGAAGTCCGCGAGCGCGGTTCCACGCTCTCGACGGGCCAGAAGCAGCTGATTTCGTTTGCCCGCGCTTTGGCGCACGATCCCAAGATCCTGATTCTCGATGAAGCCACTTCGAGCGTCGACACCGAAACCGAATTCCGCGTGCGTGACGCGCTCAATCGCATGGTCGAAGGCCGAACTTCGCTGATCATCGCGCATCGCCTCTCGACCATCCAGCGCGCCGACAAGATCATCGTCATGCACAAAGGGCAGGTCCGCGAAATGGGCACACACCAGCGGTTACTCGCCCAGCGCGGCATTTACTACAAGCTCTATCAGTTGCAGTACAAGGATCAGGAAAGCTCGGTCAACAGTTCGCAAGCCTCGCAGTCGACAGTCAGTGCTGACGACTGAATCGTCGGAGACTCCCCCTTGGCGATCTTTTAGAATCAAAGATTTAGCGATGTTTTCTGCTAGATCTTTGAAGAATAAGGACTTACTTGCAAAATATTCCGTACAAAGGAGTTACGATCCTAAGCGAACACCCGCGATGACGGCTTCGACCCTTAGCCGACGATTGCCGAGTCGCTGGAACACCGGCATTTAGAATAGCTCCGTGCAAATCCTGATCTCCGCCGGCGAAGCTTCGGGTGAAATGTATGGCGCCCAACTGATCGAGGCGCTGCGACTCCGCGATCCGGCGCTCACCTTCTTCGGTGCCGGGGGCGAGCGCATGCGTGCCGCCGGGTGCGACATCGTTGTTGACGCCAAGGATTTGGCCGTGGTCGGCATCACCGAAGTCGTAAGCCATCTTCCGAAAATTCTCAGACTCTACAAGAAGTTAATCCGCGCTGCCAACGATCACCAGCCTGCACTCGCTGTCGTCATCGACTCTCCCGCTTTCAATTGGCGTGTCGCCCGGCAGATGCGCAAGCGCGGCACCCCTGTGGTCTATTACGTCTGCCCGCAGTTTTGGGCCTGGCGGCAAGGCCGCGTGACGCTCCTACGCAAGTACGTAAACAAGGCACTCGTCATTTTCCCGTTTGAAGAGAAGTTCTACCGCGATCGCGGGGTAGATGCGACCTTCGTAGGCCATCCGCTGGCCGATCTCCCCATGCCCGCGATCACGCGCGAAGACTATGCCGCGCAGCATTCGCTCGACCCTGCCAAGCCCTGGATCACGCTAATGCCCGGCAGCCGGCGCAAAGAAGTGCGCATGAACCTGCCGGTAATTCTGGAAGCTGCCGTGCGCCTCGGCTCGGGGTACGAATTCTTGCTACCGGTGGCGCGCACGTTGGAGGCATCGTTCTTCGAAGGACTCATACGGGATTGTTTGAACGAAGCCTTTATTGAGCAGGAGGCCGACCCTCAGGGGCTAAAGCCCACGCCATCAGGAACCCCAAGCGGCGCGGCTGAAGCCGTGCCCTACTCAAACCCCCGCCTCCACCTTGTCCCGGACGCGCTGCCCGCCCTCCGCCACGCCCGGGCCGCCATCGTCGCGAGCGGCACGGCCACCGTCGAAGCGGCGCTGATGGAAACGCCTTTCGTGATGGTCTACCGCGTTTCACCGCTCACCTATGCTTTGGGCAAGCCGCGAGTGAAGGTCCCTCACTTGGCGATGGTCAACCTGATTGCCGGAGATAGGATCGTCCCTGAACTTGTGCAGCGGAATTTCACAGCGGAAAACATCGTTGCGGAGTTGGGCAGGATTATCCCGGACGGCCCCGACCGAGAAACCATGATTCGCGACGTAAAGTCGGTGCGGGAGAAGCTGAAGAAGCCGTATGGCGCCGGACATTCCCACGCCGATCAAGCCCCGACTCACGCCGCCGACCGCGCTGCGGAGATCATCCTTCAAATGTTGAAATAGCTGGTGGGTTCGCTCAAGCCGACGCTTCAACCGGTTCTGCGGTAAAGTAAAAAAGATGTAACCCTTGTCCCGCCAGCATCTTTTGCGGGAAAATCAACATCATACGAATTGCTGAGCCAGATTCCGTGAGCCCCCAGGAGAACTTGCTGATGCTCTTCCACTCTCGACCAACGGGTCGGGCGCGCCGTGCCAGTCTGATTCTGATGCTTGTGATTGTTGCGGCGGCCGCCGCGAACGCGGCTGAAAAACCCCGGCTCCACGTCGACGACTACCAGATCGCGGTCGAACTCCTGCCGGAAGCTCACAAGCTCAGCGCTCACGCTACCGTCAAAGTCACCGCGCTTGAAGACCTGAGCGTGGCCACGTTTCAGCTCAACAACGCGCTGCGCGTCACCAAACTGGTCGATGCCAACAACAAGCCGCTGAACCCGGAACGCGTTACCCAGGATTCGACGATCCGCTTTGGCTTGGACAGCGGGCTTGCCAAAGGCGCCAGCACCAGTTTCACTTTCGATTACGAAGGCACGCTTGAGAGTGCCGATGACAGCCCGATCCAGGGCCTGAAGCTCGCCTATGTCGGCCCCGACACAAGTTATCTTTTCTACTCCGGATTGTGGTTCCCGATCTCGGGATACGGGGTCGATCGATTTACCGCAACCATCAGCGTAACCGTTCCAGCGCACATGGTGGTGATCGGCAGCGGAAAAGAATCCGCACCCGCAGCTCCGACCGCGAAAAAAACGGAACTTGCTGCTTCCAAGACCTACACGTTTGCGTGGAAAAAACCGAGCTTCCCCGGCACGATTATCGCCGGCGCGTTCGAGGAATTGAAAAGCGACGAAGCCGGCATGGACCTGCACGTATTCTTCAAGCCCACGCATAAGGAGCTGGCCGCCGAGTACGCGGCGACCGCGGTCAAGGAGTTCACGTTTTTTGTGACGCAGTATGGGAATGCTCCATCGACGCGTCTGCAGGTAGTAGAAATTCCCGACGACACGGTTCCCTCGGCTTACGCGCCGGAGATAGCGGCCATCGCCAGCCGCGCTATCAGCGAGAAGGTGAATTACCGCCTGCTCGCCAACACAATCGCTCATCAGTGGTGGGGCGTTTCCGTGAGCCCGGCATCCAAGAACGACTGGTGGATCAGCGACGGCTTTGCACGCTATTCCGAGGCCCGCTACATAGAAACCGCGGCCGGAAAGGCTGCGCTTGAAGACACGGTGAAGGATATGTCGGTGGTTGCGCTGGCCTATGACAGCGTGCCGCTTTCGAGCGCCGAGAAGCTCGATTACTTTTCGCCCGATTTCCAGTCGCTGGTGACCGACAAGGGCGCCATGATCCTTCATATGCTGCGCTATGTTCTCGGCGAAACCAAGTACTTGAAGGTAATGCGCGATTTCGCCACCCAATATGCGGGCAAATCGGCCAGCACCGACGATTTCCGCAAGCTCGTCGAAAAAGTGTACGGGGAGAAGCTTACCTGGTTCTTCTCGCAATGGATGGATTCGACGAGCGCGCCCGAGTTCAAGACCAAGTACACGGTCTACCGCCTCGGCAACAATAAGGGATTCCGCATTGTGGGTGCTATCACCCAGGATCTCGATCTTTTCCGGATGCCAGTCATTCTACGGGTCGACACCGACGGACGCACCGAGGAGAAGCACATCGAGGTCGTGGGCACGGATTCGCCATTTTCGGTGGAAACCTTCGGGCGCCCGCGCCGGATCTCGGTTGATCCGGATAACCACGTGCTGACCAATTCAAAGGAAATCAAGATGCGGTCATCGATCGTGCGTGGGCAGGGCCTTACGCAACAAGGCGATCTGGCGGGCGCGCTCAGCGAATTCAACAAGGCGCTCGAGGTCAACAAGAACAGCTCACTGGCCCACTACCGCATCGCCGAAGTCTTCTACATGCAAAAAAACTATCAGTCCTCGGCGAATGCCTACCGCGAATCTCTGAACGGCGATGGGGATCCGCGCTGGACCGAGGTTTGGAGCCATCTGCAACTGGGCAAGATTTTTGATATCACCGGGCAGCGCGAGCGCGCGGTCAACGAATATCGGCAGGCGCTGCAAACCAACGACAACACGCAGGGCGCCCTCGATGAAGCGCGCCGCTACATGCAAAAGCCCTTCGAGCGCGAACCCGGTCCCGAAGCCGAAAAATAAGAGTGCGTAACGCAAAGAAAAGCGATCCCTGCCGTTGAGACGAGCGGTGCGGGCCAAGAGGGAATGATTCCAAAGTCAATCTACGCAAATTGCCCGATAATATCAACTATATCTATAGGGTTTATAGATTGCCCGTGCGAGAGAATGTTTTCCTCTAGTAATATCTGGTAGTATGTTAGTAGTATGAAAGAGAAGACATCGATCACACTATCGACGGACGTGCTCACCGGCATCGACCGCTTGGCTGGGCCCACGCGCTCGCGTTCGGCGATCATTGAGTACGTCCTTCGCCGCTACTTGAGCGAGCATGCACGCGCCCGCATCCAGGCCCGCGATCTGGAACAACTGAATCGCGCAGCTGACGTTCTCAATAACGAGGCAGCCGACGTGCTCGACTACCAGGCCTCCGAGGAGTAACCCCAAATGCAACGCGGCGAACTTTATCGCGTGCGGAAACCGGGCAGCGATCCCAAGCAATCACGCGTGTTCGTCGTGGTCAGCCGGCAGGTGCTTCTCGACTCCCGCTTTTCTACCGCCATTTGCGCACCGGTGTTTTCCAGCGGCCAAGGGCTTTCAACTCAGGTAGCAGTCGGTTTGGACGAAGGGTTGAAACACGAGAGTTGGGTCATGTGCGACAACCTTGTTTCGCTGCGCAAATCCGATTTGACCCAGTTCGTCGGCACAATCCCGCGTGTCAAACTCGGGCAACTGGGTCGGGCACTGAAGAGTGCACTCGATGTGGAGTGACTTCCATCTCCCACCGCCCTTAAATCCCCTGGCCGCTGATCGTTGTAAAGGCGCACAGCGTCTTCAAGAATCGGATACGCTCGGCGGTCCGGCTTGCAATGAGGGCTTGGGACCTGCAACCCGGGCCCGCGAGCGGTACACCAAGCAGGGCCGCTCGCGAACCGGAAAGGCAAGATTTTATTTGTAGGTGGCGTTCGTACGCACCAGATTATCGCGGTGCGGAGTGAAATCCACCATGGAGCCGAATGCCGGCCCATTCATCGGGTTGGCCTTCATCGTCTCCCGCAGCGCCGCATTGACCTTGTCCAGGCCTTCGGCGTTCGCGGTGATGTAGAAGATCCAGAACGTGCCGGGCGCCTCCGTGTGAACCGCTTCCGTGTCGATTTCGTATTCGTGCAGCGTGCCATCGGCAAGCAGCTTCTCCATCAGCGGCGCGATGAAATTCTTGCTGAGTTTGTCCACGGCGTCATCCGGGGCATCGGCTTTTAACTTATAGGACGACCCGTGCGTGTAGGCGCCCTTCCACGATCCCGAATGCCAGTTGTAGTAGCGGCTGACGTAAATGGCATCCGAATGCTTCGTGGCACTCGCCAGCACGGGCGTTACGGCGCTGCCCGACGAGTAGAACTGATCCAGCACATTCATCAAGCCGGCCATCGACATGGACGACCACCACTCGTCGTGGGTAAATCCGTCGGGCTGGTGAACCAGATTCACGTCGTTGCCGTATCCCACAAGCGACCCGCTGGCAACGGCCTTATCCAGGATGCTCTGGTCGGCCGCGTCTGCCTTTGCCATGTCTCCCCACTGGCCGCGCGGAATATTCCAAAGCGAGACGTACGAGTACATCGGGGGTTTTTCCTTTACTTCTGACATCTGTGCACTTGCCGGTATCGGCGTAACAATCGATGCTGCCAGCAGACAGATTCCTGCAAAAACTCCCCACAAGTTCTTGTTCATGTTTGTTTATCCCTCGGAGCTTACGCCAAGGTTTCGATCCTGCTACCCTGAGCGCGGGAAGTGTAGCACCGCGGAAGCCCGGAGCGTCTGAATCTATCTGAAGAAAACAGGATCGGTTCCTCAGGATAGCGTTTGCTCAGGGTTGGTCTTGACCCGGGTTGCCGCGGCGCGTAGAGTTTTTAAGCAGGGGTGAGCAGTCTAATGTCCAGTGAAAGCGCCAAATATCTGAAGTTCGGCTCGGTTACCGTGCTGATTCTCGTCTCGCTCGGCTACTTAGCCTATACCGGCGTCCAGGACAGCAAGAGTTACTACGTCACTATCAAAGAGCTGAACAAAATGGGCAATGAGGCCTATTCCAAGCGCCTACGCGTGGCTGGCAACGTCGTCCCCGGCTCAATCAAGCGGACGGGCACCAAGGTCGACTTTCTGCTCAAAGAAGAGGAACTGACTCTGCCCGTTTCCTATACCGGAACCGAAGCTCCGCCCGACACTTTCAAAGACGACTCCCAGGCGCTGGCCGATGGCAGCTTCGGCCGCGACGGCGTTTTCCACGCCAAGCTGTTGCAGGCCAAATGTGCCTCCAAGTACGCGCCGAAACCGGGCCAACCCGGAGCAACTCCTGCCAGCGAGCCTGCCAAAACCATGTCGCAAAACACGGGTTCCGCTTCCGGCATGGGCAACTAGAAACCGGCTCGGAATACGAAATGGAGTTCGGCGCACTTGAATTACAATCCAATCGATTGACCGACAACGTCCCTGTCATCACCGTCACCAACCTGATCAAGCAGTTCGGCCGGTTTGCCGCGCTGCGCGGCGTCACGGCGGAATTTGCGGGCGGCAAACTCTATGCCATCCTCGGAGACAACGGTGCCGGCAAAACCACGCTGCTGCGCACGCTTGCCGGCCTGAATCATCCGTCCGGCGGCCAGGTTACCATTCTCGGAGCAAACCGCTTTCATGATGTCTGCCATCAGGTCGGCTACATGGCGCACCCGTCGCTCCTTTACGACGAAATGAGCGGCATGGAAAACCTCGCCTACTTCGCGCACTTGTATGGAATCACCGATCGATCGCGCGGGGCAGAGGTGATCCGCGCCGTCGGCCTCGATCCGGCGCTCCAGCGTCCTGTAGGCCAGTATTCCCAGGGCATGCGCCAGCGCATGTCGCTCGCCCGCGCCCTGCTCAACGATCCAAAAATTCTCCTGCTCGATGAGCCGTTCTCGAACGTCGATCTCCGTTCTGCCGCCGACATGGTTCGCTTGCTGGCGGGATTGCGCGACCAGGGCAAAACGATCTTCGTCGTCACCCACCAGGCGTCACTGCTCGAAACCGCAGCCGACGAGTTCGTCTGGATGGAATTCGGAAAAATCGTGGCGCGCACGCGCGACCTGCAGCGCCTGGAGAGCGCACAATGAGCGCACCCGCCGGCGTCACGCGCGCCACGCTGCTCAAAGACCTCCGCCTCGAATGGCGCTCGAAAGACGCCATCAACTCGATGCTTTTCTTCTCGCTGTTAGTGGTCGTCGTCTTCAGCTTTTCATTCGATCCTAGCGCCGAAGAATCCCGCCAAATCGCCGGAGGCCTGATCTGGGTCGCTTTCCTTTTCGCCACCGTCGTCGCCCTCAACCAGACCTGGGCCCGCGAACTGCGCAACCAGGTGCTCGACGCCTACCGGGTCTCTCCGGCTCTGCCCAATTCCCTGTTTGTTGCCAAAGCGCTCGGCAACTTTGTCTTCGTCAGCGTGCTCGAAGCGCTCATGACGCCGCTGTTCATCGCGTTCTATCGCCTGCGCTCGCTTGGCCCTACCTGGCAACTGCTCGTCGTGGCCGCCTTGGGAACCTGGGCTCTGGTGGTTAACGGAACATTTTTCGCCGCCATGTCCATCCGCACCCGCAGCCGGGAAATCATGCTCCCACTACTCTTGTTTCCGATCTCGATCCCCGCCATCCTCGCTATGGTGCAATCGACCACCTCGATCCTGAACGGCGAAGGCGCACGCTTCTGGATCGTGTTGCTTGTCACCTACGATCTGGTGTTTACTACCAGCTGTCTGCTTTTGTTTGAGACCGTGCTGAACGCGGAGTAGCTGCGAGCCACGAGCTTCGAGCTACGAGCAAACAGCAGCTCACGGCTCGCAGGTCGTACTCAAAGCCTGCCGCTAATGACACGAAACGCGGAATGAGGGTCGCGCGCTTCGAGCTAGAATGGTCCATGCCTGCTCGTAGCTCGTAGCTCGCAGCTAACTATGAAAATCGCCTTCCCCATCCTCGTCATCCTGACCGGCATCCTGTTGGGTTATGCCATGTACATGGCGCTCAGCCCGAACGGCGCGCCCACCGAGCAGACCATGGGCAACGTGCAGCGCATCTTTTACTACCACGTTCCCTCAGCCTGGACCGCGTTCATACTCTTCTTCATCAACTTCGGCGCCTCGATCTACTACCTGATCAAGCGCTCGCCTGCGGCCGACATTCTCGCCCTCGTGTGCGCCGAAGTCGGCGTCGTCTTCTGCACCGTCGTCCTCATCACTGGCCCCATCTGGGCACGTCCGGTGTGGGGCATCTGGTGGACCTGGGACATGCGCCTCACCTCGACGCTCGTCCTCTGGCTCATCTACGTAAGCTACCTGTTCTTGCGCCGTTTCTCGTCCAGCGGGCAGACGCCGCTGCTAGCCGCCGCGTTGGCCGTGTTTGGCGCGCTCTGCGTTCCCTTCGTCTATTTCTCGATCTGGTTCTTCCGCACGCAGCATCCGCAGCCGGTCATGGGAGGCGGCGGCTCGATCGATCCCCGCATGTTGCACGTCCTGTTGCTGAACTGGCTGGCCTTCTCCTGCTTCGCTTTTCTGGTCTGCTGGTCGCGCTATCGCCTGGAGAAGCTGCAACGCCAAGTCGATGAAGCCCATGCCATGCGCTCACTGATGGACGAGCCGCGTGAGCGCGGAATGGATGCGCCAAGGAGCGCCCGATGACAACCAACCCCTATCTCTTCGCCGCCTACGCCGCCACCTGGATCATCCACATCGTCTACGTCTCCACCATCGTCTCCCGCTACGCCCACCTGAAGCCCGAGATTGACGAGCTAAAGAAATAAATCCGATTCGACGACTGGAGATCGCGCATACCGGTTCTACGCAGCAATCGATAAGCTTTTCCTGACACCTGAGACCTGACACCTGCAACCTTGTTTTGCCCCTAGCAACCCTTCCACCCCTTCCGCGCTTCTCATTAGGCGACGCCAAGCGTCCGCTCAGCTTGACCAGCGTATCCCTTGGATGTAAAAGTATTCATTTGCTATTAGCCCAGTTCTGTTGACAGGTACGCACCGGCTCGCTGGGGCGTCGCTCCGCGTGGTGTGCGTGCCTTTCTTCTTCTCACCCACAAGATTGGGAAATCGGAGGAGTTCGTGAATCGGAATTACCATGCGTTGGCAGCAAGTACGGTAGCAGGGAGTCCAGCAGGAGGTTCGGTGAGACATTCACAAGCAAATTGGGGAATGAAGGCAGCGATGCTCGCCGTCATCCTGTTATCCGTCGCCGGCATCGCCTTGCGCCTCGCCGTCACCAGAAGTCTCGGCCAAGCCGCCCAGTTGCCCGCCGCTCATGCACCGATTTCCGCCTCCACCCTGTCGTTGCCGCTCTACTTTGAGCCGAACCAGGGCCAGACCGACCCCCAGGTCAAGTACATGGCTCGCGGCCTCCGCTACGGCCTGTTTCTTACGATCAACGAAGCCGTGCTGGAGCTTCAGCACCCAACTGGTGTAGAGACGCGGCTTGCTGTGTCTCCCGCCACTCCACAATCGGCGCCCAGTGTGATCCGTATGCATCTCGAAGGAGCCAGTGCCGCCGCCCGCATCCGGGCTGCGCAACCGCTCCCGGGCAAAAGCAGCTATTTCATCGGCAACGATCCCTCCAAGTGGCATCGCAACGTTCCGCAGTTTGGCCGCGTCGAATATCAGGGAATCTATCCCGGAATCGACCTGATTTACTACGGCAACGACCATCAACTCGAATACGACTTCCGCATTGCGCCCGGCGCCGACGCCAATCAGATTGACCTCAGCTTGCAGGGCGCTTCGGCCCGAGTCGACAGGGGCGATCTTGTCCTGACCACGACCGACGGCGACGTTCGCTTTCATGCGCCTCACATCTACCAGTCGGCCGCCAACCAGCAGTCAGCCACGCCGCAACAGACCGAAATCGCGGGCGGCTTCCGCCTGCTAGCTGCAAATAAGATCGGGTTCACCGTCGGCCCTTATGACCACTCCCGCGAACTCGTCATCGACCCGGTTTTGAGCTACTCCACCTACTTCGGTGGCACAGGCACGGAATCGCTGGTGAAAGTTGCCGTGGATCAGGCCGATAACATTTATCTCGCCGGCTCGACGACAGCACCCATCTTTCCTGGGACATTGCCCGGCCAGCAGAACATCTTCATTGCTGTTTTGAACACGGGCAACTCACCGCAGTTGGTGTACTCGATCTACCTCGGCAGCTCCGGGACCGACAATCTGGCGGGGATCGCCGTGGACGGTGGCTTTAACATCTACGTCGCGGGGACGACCATATCAAATGGCCCGACTTTCTTTCCCACCACTGCGAACGCCTTCCAAGCCGGGGTGGCCGGAACCCACGGATTTGCCAGCCAGCTTGTCCTTGCAAGTGGTGCCTACACGCTTAACTATTCCACCTATCTCGCAGGCAACGGGGCCGACACGGTCACTGGTGTAGCCGCAGACGCCACCCAGAATATCTACGTCACGGGCACAACCACCTCGACCAACGATCCGAGCAACGGATTCCCCTCCAATTCTTTTGCGTATCAACCCTGCCCCTTCGAGCCCAAGACTCAAAGCGGCCAGACCGGATGCACGATCACCAGCGGCCCGCCCCAGTTCTTCGCTAGCAAGATCAGTACCAATGCGGCTCTAACGGGCGCTGAGAGCATGCTCTACTCCACCTACTTCGGGGGCGGCAATCCGGCAAACGCGACCTCGACCGGCGGAGGCGTTGCCGTTGACGCCAGCGGCTACATGTATTTCACCGGCACGACCACCATGCAGAACTTCACTACGACTGGACTTGGGGCAGCTTACCCAATCCTGAATGCTTACCAGGCTTGCCTCAACCAGCCAGGCTCATCGCAGGGAACCGTCTGCAGCCCGGCGACCAACCCGACCGTCAGCGATGCCATCCTGGTCAAGTTGAATCCCAGCCAAGGCGAGCCCGGGGCGGCCCCGTTCTTCTCCACCTACCTCGGCGGGAGTTCCAACGACGCCGGCATCGCGGTCGGCCTCGATGGTGCGGATGACGCCTACGTCACCGGCTCGACCAGTTCGGGCGACTGGAGTTGTCCGGGCTGTCTGGCGCCGGCTCCTTTCACCTATACCGACACTAGCGCGAGCAACGCGTTCATCGCCGAGATCAGCAACCAGACCGCGACCAACACCATCTTTCCCCTGAGTTATTTCGCCTGGCTCGGGGGCACCACCGCAGACGGCGACCAAACCATCGGTCAGGCCATCGCGGTGGATTCACAGGGAAACGTGCACCTGGCGGGGCAAACCTTTTCCCCCAGTCTGCCCTACAATTTTGCTTTCGGAACCTTCCAGAGTTCCAATTACCCGAACTACCTTCAAACTTACGAAGGCAAAGGCGACGCTTTCGTGGCCCTCGTCTTTCCTTCGGTTATCGTGACGGATGGTGATTATGTCACTTATCTCGGTGGCACCGCGTTGGACAACGGCACGGGCATCGCCTTGGATTCCAGCAATAACACCTACGTTGCGGGGACGACCCTTTCTCCTCCCTCGACGCCTTGTAGTCCACCGTGCACATCTCTAATCACCGGCTTCCCCATCACTACCAACGCGTACCAACCCGCGTTGGCCGGGTCCAACCCCAATGCTTTCGTGACCGTTCTCGGCAGCAGCAGTGACGTCGTGGTTACGGCAGCCAGCGGCAGCCCGATTCCCATCCCCGCCAACGCCGGAGTGGGAGCCACTTTTAGTTTTAACGTCACCAACAACGGCCCCAACCCTGCCACCAACATTACTTTCAACGCCAACATTCCAACCCCCTATTCGGTCGCCCCGACCGCAAACGTCCTGACCGGGGGCGGGAGCTGCGACAACAATTTGTCAGGCGGACAAACTTATATTCCGTGCCACATCTTTAACCTGAATGCCGGAGCCACTGCCGTGGTGCAGGTGGTCGTGACTCCACCCACGCAACCGCCTCCCCCACAGATTTCCGTCTCCTGCTCTTTCAGCGTCAACAACGGACCCACTACTAGTTGTCCCAGCGCTGCCGATCAGACTGACAACGTCGTCGACTTCACGATCAATGCGAATCCCTCGAGCCTGACCGTCACAAACGGCGATCTTGCCAGCTTCTCCATCACGCTGGCGCCGCTGCTGGGCGAAAGCTACAACGGCACCATCACCTTGACTCAACTGTCTTCGCCTACGATCGTAGCCGCCTCACCCTCTCCGCAGTTTCTCCCCAGCGCCACCGTCACGCTCGACGGCACCGGAGCGCAAAGTGTGACGCTAAACATTCAAACCGTGGCCCGCCCCGTCAGCACCGGGAGGCTGTTCCGGCTAACCTCGTTCTACGCCACATGGCTGCCCATAGGAGGCCTCAGCCTCGCCGGACTAGGTATCGGCGCCGGACGTAAGCGCCGCCGCTGGATTGCGGGCGCATTGCTCGGCCTGGTCGCAGGCTTGATCCTGCTGCAACCCGCTTGCAGTTCGAGCAGCAGCAACGTCACCACCAGCCAGGGCACGGCCGCTGGAAAATATACGATCACCGTCACTGGATCGTCGTCCACCAATGCGTCGCACCAGACTCTTTTGACGTTGTTTGTGCAATAGCCGACAACGGTTTCGACTTGCATTTCCACCCCAGCCTCCGCTCCGGCGGGGGCTTTTTCTTTCCCTCAGCAGAGCATTGCCGGAAGCTTCCTGTATCGATGGTGGTGGGCCGTCAACGGCGATGAATGTAGCACGCCCCTAAACTGCGGCTGTAAGCTATTAAAAAACCGGCAGATCCAATTCTTGACATGTATTGCATATTGCGATATATTTATCGCGATTTGACATATATGACACTGGGCGAGAAAATCCGTTACCTGCGCGAGGTGGAAGGCTCGCTCCGCAACCTGGGCCGTCCCATGACCCAGCAGGAACTTATGAAATCGATTCGCAAGGAGACCGGCAAAGCCATCAGCCAGTCCTACCTTTCGCAGATCGAGGGCGGCAAGCGCCCGCACATTACGCAATCGACGCGCACCCTGCTCGCCCGCTTCTTCAAGGTCCATCCCGGCTTTCTCGTGGATGACCCCGAGGGCTATCACACCGAGCTCACGTCGGATCTGCGCACCACCGAAGGCCAGCTCGATGTCTGGCTGCTGCAAGGTTCGGAGCGCTTTGCCGGGGATCCGCCGTTGAGCGAGGCGCTAGTCAAGGCCGCACGCGAGAAAGACACGCGCCGCGCGATCTTGCTGCTCGGAGAGATTCTGAACACGCCCGATCTCGCGAACCGGCTATTCGAAGCCCTGCGGCCTGAAATAGCGCGAGCCGCAAGCCCGGCAAGGAGGCGAGACCTATGACGTGGTCTGATTTCTACTTAATCTGTTTCGCCGTCGGATTTCTGCTCAGCGCGATCTCGTTCATCGCCGGCGGTCTGCGATGGCATCTGCATCTACCGCACTTCCCTCACGGCGGAGTCGGACATGTTCCAATCGGACACGGCGCGGGCCCAGGAGCGGCGGGTCACGCGCCGGCTGTAGGACAGCCTGCCCAAGCGGGCGTGAAAGCGGCAAGAGGGACCGACGTTTCGCCGTTCAACTTCATCACCCTGACCGCATTTTTGGCGTGGTTTGGAGGCACAGGTTTTCTCATTACGCGCTTTTCCAGCATCTGGTTCGCGCTCGGCCTGCTCATTTCGGTAGCGGCGGGCTTGGTGGGGGCCGGCATTGTGTTCCTCTTCATGACACGCGTGCTGATTTCGCCCACTGAGAACATGGATGCCGCTGACTACGAAATGGTGGGCGTGCTCGGGCGCACATCGCTCCCCATCCGCCAAGGCGGCACCGGCGAAATCATTTATTCGCAGGCCGGAACCCGCCGCACCTGTGGCGCGCGCAGCGAGAACGAAAGTGCAATAGAAAAAGGCGTAGAGGTCGTAGTGACGCGCTACGAAAAAGGAATCGCCTACGTCCGCCGTTGGGAAGAATTGAGCGGAGAGTAGGGCTTGGAGCGGCGGACGCCCTCGCCCGCCCAAGTCTGCAGTGAGAGTTTGCTAGTAGTAGGAGCAAGTGGCTAACAGCTGGTTTTTATGAACAAACGGCTTTTCCAATTCGCGGTTGTCCTGCTGTGGTTGGCGTTGCCACTGGTCGCACTCGAATATCGCCAGGCATGGAACCAACTGCCCGTACAGATGGCGACGCATTTCAACGCCGCCAACCAGGCCAATGGCTGGATGTCGCGCGAGGAATCGCTTCACTTCATCCTGCGTATGACGGCAATTGCGCTTACGGTGAGCACCATAGTTCTGGTAACAGCCTCCTGGCACAAGGTTGAAGCGTTCACGTGGGCGCTGCTCGCTTTGTTTGCGCTCGTGATCGGATTTTTGATGTCGGTAAACCACGCCGTCCTGAGCTACAACCTGAATGCCACCCCCGTGCATCCCGAGCGCATGCTGGCGCTGCTTGTGCTGGCCGTGGTCGCATTGATCGTCATTTACATCGCCTCGCACCGTCACCCGCCCCTGCCTGCCGGTGAAACGCTTGCCGTGGAAACGCACGCCAGCCGACTCTGGGGCGTCATCATCCTCTTGGCGCTGCTCGGGCCGGCGCTGGCAGTGGCGCTCGTGCCCGTTCCACCAGCGCGTTTTGCGCTGGGTCTCGTTGGTTTCGTTGGGATCGGCGCGTTCTTAATGGCTTGGAGTGGCTTTCAATATCGCTTTATGCCGCACGGCGTCGAAATCAGCATGCTCGGATTCCGCCTGCGCTCGATCCCCCGCTCCGCCATTCTGAGTTATGCGGTCGAGCCCTGGGCTTTCATTCGCGGCTACGGCATTCGCGGCATCGGCGACACGTGGGCGTATGTGTGGTGCAACAAGGTGGTCCATATCCGGTTGTCCAACGGCGAGGTGTATCTGGGCCACGACGATCCCGAGCGCGTAGTCCGCGATCTGGATCAGATGATGGGTTTCGCAACCAGGGGTTGAAAGTGCGAAGCGCGGCAGAAAGTGGTTTTGATTTTGGTTCTAGCTCGTAGCTCGAAGCGATCTTCTAGGAGGCGTTATGGTCTTAGGCATTGCAATTGAAATCTGGATCATCGTAGGTCTGGCCGTTCTGGCCGTACTGTTCCTGATGAGCATGCTGGCCCGCTTATACCGCAAGGCTGGGCCGCATGAAGCGCTGATTGTTTACGGTTTTCGCGGAACACGCGTGGTGCAGGGCCACGGCACGGTCATTTTTCCCATGGTCGAAAACTGCCGCGACCTCTCGCTCGAACTGATGTCGTTCGACGTAGCGCCCCAGCAGGATCTCTATACCAAGCAGGGCGTCGCCGTCACCGTCGAGGCAGTCGCTCAAATCAAGGTGAAATCGGACAAGGAATCGATCCTCACTGCGGCCGAACAATTCCTCACCAAAAGCGATCAGGAGCGTGAAGGCCTGATCCGCTTGGTGATGGAAGGTCACCTGCGCGGCATCATCGGCCAGCTCACGGTTGAAGAAATCGTCAAGCAGCCCGAGATGGTCGGCGACCGCATGCGGGCCACTTGCGCCGACGACATGAACAAGATGGGCCTCGAAGTGATTTCATTCACCATTAAAGAGGTCCGCGACAAAAACGAATACATCACCAACATGGGCAAGCCCGATGTCGCTCGCATCAAGCGCGACGCCGACGTAGCCACCGCCGAAGCCGAGCGCGATACGGCGATCAAACGCGCTATGGCAACGCGCGAAGCTGCGGTTGCCAAAGCGCAAGCCGATCAAGAACGCGTACTCGCTGAAACGCTCTCCCAGGCCAAGCAGGCCGAATCCACGCGTGACCTTGAGATCAAGAAAGCGCAATACCTCGAAGTCACGAAGAAACAGCAAGCGCAGGCTGACAAGGCGTATGACATTCAAACCGCCATCATGCAACAGCAGGTGACGACCGAAACCGTGCGCGTGCAGCAAGTGGAAAAGGAAGGACAAGTGAAGGTGCAGGAAGCGGAAATCAACCGTCGCGAAAAAGAGCTGATCGCAACCGTGTTGAAGCAGGCCGAAATCGAGCGCCAGCGCATCGAAACTCTCGCAAACGCCGAAAAGGCCCGCCTGATGGCTGAAGCCGAAGGCCAGGCGTCTTCGATCCGCCAGCAAGGCGAAGCCGAAGCCGAAATCATTTTCAAGAAAGGCGAGGCCGAAGCCAAAGCCATGAACGTTAAAGCCACGGCTTATCAGGAGTATAACCAGGCAGCCGTTATCGACAAACTGTTCGCAAGCATGCCGGACATTGTTCGAGCGCTGGCTGCGCCGCTGGCGAACGTGGACAAGATCACCATCGTCTCGACTGGCAACGGCGACGCCGCCGGCATGAACAAAATCACCGGCGACATCACAAAGATGGCCGCGCAAGTCCCGGCCCTGTTCGAAACGCTCTCCGGCATGCCGCTAGGCGAGTTGCTAGGCAAAGTCCGCCAGATCGGGGATAAGTCAACGAAACCGCCGCAAGAAACGGGGAATGGCGCGAAGCAGTAACAGAAGATGGGTGCCCCATCCTAAACGTCGCGCTCTTTGCGGACGTTTAGGGTGGGATTTCACGGAAGCCTGCACTTTAGGTCTTCCGCGCGATTAGAACAACAGCAGAACAGATTTCAGGGAGGTTCCCGTGCAAGACGAAGTGCATCACGCAAGATCGCTAGGCCTCTCCGTTGCCCTTGGAGGCGCCATGGGCGCCGCCATCGGCGCGGCCACCGGCCATATGGGCATCTGGGTCGCCGCCGGCATCGCAATCTACATCGCGATCACGATGGTAGGCCGCCTAGGAAGACAGAAATCTAATGGCAACTAAATCGGAAGCCGGCGGCCGCGCGCTGCACGTTTACGCGAAGGACAAAGGACGAACGACGGTTTTACTGAGAGCTGAGAGCTAAAAAGGGGTGACTTATGGCATTACTGGAGCGCGTTTCCACATTGGTTCGGGCCAACCTCAACGACCTGATCGATCAGGCTGAGGACCCGGAAAAGATGATCAAGCAGGTAATCCTCGACATGCAGAACCAGCTTCTGCAGGTCAAGACGCAGGTCGCGATCGCCATCGCCGACCAGCACCTGCTCGAAAAAAAGAAACAGGAGAACGACGACAAAGTGCAGGAATGGATGCACAAAGCCGAGTTCGCCGTCGACAAGAAACAGGACGACCTGGCCCGTGCCGCCCTGCTCCGCGTGGAAAGCTATCGCGAAATGAGCGCCGGCTTCACGCAGCAGGTCGAAGATCAAACCGCGCAGGTCGAAAACCTGAAGTCCGCCCTGCGCAAGCTCGATCAAAAACTCGCCGAGGCGAATGCAAAGGCCGATCTTCTGATCGCGCAGCACCGCCGCGCCCGCGCCGCCAGCAAAGCCACCGACGCGCATTCGGGTATGAGCGCGAATTCGAAGTCGGGCACATTCGACCGCATGAAGAAAAAAGTCGCCCGCGAAGAAGCCGTAGGCCAAGCCAAAGCCGAACTCTTAGCGGACGACGTAGAAGACCGCCTGGCCGCGCTCGAAAAAGAAGACCGCATTGAGCAGTTGCTGACGGAACTGAAAACGAAGCGGGGCGCGTGAGGTAGCGGCGGCGTCCCGCCGTCGCGGGGGCATCTTGCCCCCGCCCGCTACAATCTACCCGAGGCCGCTATGCGCAAAGCTTTCCATTTCGACTCGCCCGCCGACCCCTACGTCGCCGACGCCGCCGTGCTCTGCTGTTTCGACCACCGCATCGGCACCGCCGTGCGCAAGTTTCTAAAGAAGCAAGGCATCGAGCGCGCCGACATGATCGTCGTCGCCGGCGGCGCGAAAACCCTCGCCTCCCCGCGCAACGATTTCGAACAGGACTTCATCCTCGAACAAGTCCGCATGTCGATCCGCCTGCACAATACCAAACGCGTGCTCGTGATGAGCCATTCCGACTGCGCCACCTATGGCGGCCTCGCCCACTACAAAGGGGACCGTGCCGCCGAAGCCGAGCATCACCGCACCGAACTCCTGCGCGCCGCGGAATTACTGGCCACAAATTTTCCCGGCATCTCAATCGAGCCCTACTTCGTAACCTTCGATGGAATCTGGGAATTACGTGCCGCGGACAATGGAAAACTGACCTTAGAACCAGCAAAGCGGCTGCGGGTTGTCTCGAAGTAACGTGATTCTCTGTCATTTTTGTTAGCAACTCTCCGCGAGCCTCGGGGTTTATTTCCCGCAACGGCTGATCTTCAGAAACTCGCCCGGGCGAAGATCGCCTGAATGCAACGAGGCACTGTTGATTGGACCGGAGATTCACAGGAGAGATTTATGAAGCAAATCGGAATCGTAGCGACCCTAGTCTTCGCGCTCGTCACGGGGGGCTGCGGCATGGGCCACAGTGGCGGCAATATTAATGGAAATTGGACAGCGACGTTGATGAACACCACAGGAACGCCGACGTTCGCGTTCACTACGTCTTTTACGCAGAGCAGCGGCTCGGATTTGAACGTAGTGAGCTTCACCTTCACCACTCCGGGCACGTGCTTCGAATCGCAGCAGACGACCGAAACCGGATCATTCTCACTCACCGGGAACTTCAACGGTCAAGTGTCGGGCAGCTTTGCAATGACGGTCCGGACGACAGGCGCAACCGACGACGTTCTCACGCTTCAGGGCACGGTGAACAACGGCAGAATCACAGGCACGTGGACCCTGACTGGCAGCACGTCCTGCACCGGCAACGGCAACTTCACGATGGCGCCGGCATAAGTTCACATAGCCGTCTGGAAGATAGCTCCTCAGCGGTTTGAGGAGCACGGAGGGAAGCCGCGTGGCGCCGCCGCGTTCAGGCGTCACGCGGAAGCTTTGTCAATCAGTGGCAACGGCGTCTCAAGCGGCAGCGGTTTTTCTTGCGGCTGCGCGGCATCAAGTTCCAGTTGTTCTTGCCCGCTCAGCGCCGTCACCTTGCCGCGATACGTCTTCAAATGTCGCTGCGCGGTCTCAAAAGCCTCCTGCGCCTTGTTCAGGTTCTTGCCTACGTTCTCAAACTGGCTCTGGAAAAAGTCGAACGACTTCTGCGCCTTCGCCAGTTCCGCGCGGCTCTTTTCAAAGCGGCTGGCAACTTCATACCATTTGTGCACCAGCGCGATGGTGTGCAGAGTCATCAGCAACGTGTTGGGCGAAACCGGAAACACATGCTGCTGGTTCATCCAATCGCCCAGTTCACGGTTCCTGATCACTTCCATGTACAGCGTCTCGCTCGGCAAATACATCAACGCGATTTCGGTCGTCCCGTTCTCCGGCTGAATGTACTGCTGAATGCGCTTGGCCTCCGCCTTCATCACGCGCACCAGCGCCACGCGCGCCTCCGCGATCTCCGCCTCGTTGCCCTCTCCAAACAGCGCCAGCACTTGCTCGCGCGGAAACTTCGCATCAATCGGCAGCCTGCGGTCGGGAAAGTAAATCACCGCATCCGCGCGGCCGCCGCCCTCGCCGGGCGAGGCTTGTAGCGCAAACATATGCGCCGGTAGAAAATCCGACAGCAGCCGCTCCAGGCTGGCCTCGCCAAACTGCCCGCGCAGGTGCGGCAGCTTCAGCAGATTATTCAAATCGTTGATCGAGTGCCCCAGGGCGCCTACTTCGCGCAATTGTTCCTCGGCCGCCTTCAAATGCTGCTGCACTTTTTCAAACTGCGCAAACCCTTCCTTGATGTTCTGGTCGAGCTTCTGCTGCACCTGCTCGGTAATGGCCACCAACTTCGCATCGACGCGGTCGCGAATCCCGTCCAGACTCTGCGCCGTCTGCTGATTCAGGCCCTGGAACTCCACTTTGAGTTGTTGGGTTGTAAGCAGTAAAGAGCGCGTCATCTCGCCGCGCCCATCGGCCAGACTACGGTTCTGCTCGTCCCGGCCGGCCTTCAGTTGATCCTCGACCGAACTGCGAATCTCTGAAAACCCTTGCTGGATGCGGTCTGTCACCTGCTGCCGCAGGTCCCCTTTAGTCTGCTCCAGCCTACTGGCCATGTCGGCAGTGCTGATACTGATCTTCTGGCCCAGTTCGCTATTGAACCTTTCGAGTGCCCCCGCAACTTCCGCCTTTACATCCACTTGCGAGGCGGCTGAAACGCGCCGCAGCATGGCGGCCGAAAACCCAAGCAGGACAAGGGTTCCCACGAGAACGGTAACCAGCAGTATGGTCTCCATAGTAAGTAGCTGAGGTGAATTCTAGAAGTTAGCGTGGGACTTGGAAAGCGGAACTTTCAAGGGGCCTGAAATCCAAGCACACGCGATGAAGTGGCTGATTGCGACGCTCATAGTGCTAACGACGATCTCGGGCTCGAGCTTCGCGGCCAGCTCTCCCTCAGAAGCCGCACCCAGCATCGAAGTCCACCCCCAGTCCTCCCCCAACTTAAGCACGGCGACGCCTGGCGAAGACACCGCCGCCGAAACAGCCCTCCTCGAATCTGTTAATCGAAGCCGCAAGCAAGCCGGCGTAGCGCCCGTGCACATGGATGAAAGTCTGCGCCAGGCCGCCCGCCTCCACGCCCGCCGCATGGTTACCGCGCGGCAACTCGAACATCAGTTCCCCGGCGAGCCCTCCCTGCTTCAACGCATTGCCGACGTGAGTTCCCTTCCCCTCGATCGCGCCGGAGAAAACATCGCCGACGTAAGCTGCCCCGACGACGCCCATGACTTGCTCATGCACTCACCGCCCCATCGCGAAAACATTCTCGACCCTCATTTCAACGTGGCTGGCATCGTTGCCATCTGGAGCCATGGCCGCCTCTACGTCGTGCAGGACTTCGGCCATGCCATGCCATCGTATTCGGCGCGCGAGACCGCCCGGCGCGTAGGCGAGGCCCTCAACGAAGTGCGTGTAAGCGCTGGCTTGTCCGCCCTCGCGCCGTTCTCGCCGCCGCACCTCGACGAGGCCGCCTGCTCTCTCGCAAAAGAAGACCGTCCCAACGCGAGAATAGTCGCTGCCTCCTACACCAACCGCAAAGTTATCACCTATACGCAGAGCACGCCCGACGCCCTGCCGCCTGCCGCTTCGGATGTTCTGGAAAATCCCAACCTCCGCCATTTCGCCGTTGGCTCCTGCTATGCCCGCAATGCCGCATACCCCACTGGAATTTACTGGGTCGCGATTCTGCTCTACTGATCACAACTTCTCTGGCGACAAGTTCTTCCGTCACTAAATTCCGCGCCGTCAGGGATTCGGTTTCCCCCGTGCACCTCTGTGTCCTCTGTGGTTTGCGATATTTGACCTTCAAACGTCAATAAAGCGCTCTCTAAATTCCTCACTCGGGAGCAGGCAGCTCTCCCTCTGCGTTCGCCCGAAAACTCGATAGCGATTCCGCGCAACCAGTTCGTAGCCAAAATCCAGCATCCAGCGAGGCAATATACGCAACACCTGGGGCCCCACTCCGCCAATCTTCAGCTTGCTTATCACGAACAAAGCCGCTCTCCCCTTCGACAGCAACGCAGCCGATTCCATACCATAGTCCGTGACCACATAGAAGGTGCTCAGGGTTTCGGCATCCTTCCCAAATCGCTGGAGCACCGATCGCCCCGTCGCGCTCTGGAGCGAGGCGAAGTCAAAAGCGCCTTGCGCGTCGCGCAGCAGCACAAACCTGGTCAAGCGATCGCAAAGCCCGCACACCCCGTCGTAAAGAATAAGGTGCTCGCCCCGCCCGCGGCCCGAAACATCCAACTTGGAACCAGTCATCTGCATAAGATACTTGGCTTCGTATCAGGGTATCGCTTCAGCGATACCGCAAGTCCGAGGAAATGAATCGCCCCTTTAGGGGCTGGCCCTCCTCTGTGCTAACCTGCCAGCATCTGGCCCGCCCGTATGGAACAAGCCCCGCGAATCCGCGTCGGCACCGCCGGCTGGTCCTACAAAGATTGGGACGGCATCCTCTACCCGCCCGAAGTCACGCGCAAGAAAATCCATCCCGTCGAATTCCTCGCCCGCTTTTTCGACGTGATCGAAATCAACACATCCTTCTACGGACACATCCGCCCCGAACTCGGCCGCTTCTGGTCGCGCAAAGCCAAAGCCGCCAATCCAGATTTCGTTTTCACCGCCAAGCTCCATCGCTCCTTCACGCACTCACCGCTCGCTGTCATGGAGCCCACCTCCGCCGCCAGCATCCACCCCAACGAGCAAGATGAGCGCCAGGCCCGCGAGGGCCTCGAATCGCTAGCCGCCGAAGGCATGCTGGGCGCGTTGCTGATCCAGTTCCCCGTCTCCTTCAAAAACACCAGCCTCAATCGCGAATATCTGGAGCAGCTTCTCCGCCAGTTCATCGAATACCCGCGCGTGGTTGAAGTCCGCCACGACAGCTGGAACCAGCCCGAAACCCTCGCCCAGTTCCTGAGCCACAGCGTCGGCTTCTGCAACATCGATCAGCCGCAACTCGGCCGCTCGCTAGCGCCCACCGAGCACGTCACCTCCAGCGTAGGCTACGTCCGCCTCCACGGCCGCAACTACGAGCATTGGTTCGAAAGCGGGGTTGAAAGCGGATCCGGCACCGACAGCCGCGACGACCGCTACAACTATCTCTACAAGCCCGCCGAACTGGAAAAGTGGAAACAGAAAATCGAGATCATCGCGCAGAAGGCGCAATCCACCTACGTGATCGCCAACAACCACTATCAGGCGAAAGCGCCAGTCAACGCGCTGGAGTTGCGCCACATGCTGGAAGGAAGAAAAGTCCGCGCCCCGGAAACGCTGGTAAAGCACTATCCGGAACTAAAGCCAATTTGCGAGACTGAGGACGCCACTGGAAACTATTCCCTGCTAGCGTGAGTTTCACGGTAGCGAGCGTGTGCCGAACGCGCTGTAATGGTTTCAATTCGATTTGCGCAGACGCTCGGCAAGCACGTATCGGACAAAGACTGGCACCCGATTGTGAGATTCTGAGTGTAATGGCGATTTATCGTCAATACACTGTTTTCAACGTTGGAGAGTTAAAATCGCATCTATGAGGCACGGACGCCCGAGCTTGCTCATACTAGTCCTTGTGCTGTTGGTAGTTGGCAATACCAGTTGCAACTCCCACATACGTCAGGAGATGCTTGTAGCACGCGTTGCGAGTGATTGCGACTTTTCGCGCATCCGGAGCGCGGCATGGCGCAGCGAAGAGTCGGTGGACTGTGAACTCGCTAGGCTGCAATCCCCAGGACCTTGGTTCTTTCCATCTCCAACACCCGATGATTTACTCCTCTGCGGCCAGAAAACCGTGAGTGCATGGTCGATGATCTGGTTACGGGAAGATCTCAAGTCCGAAATCTATAAGGTGGCCGAAAAGCAGACCGTAGAGTTTCACAACTCTGGACACAGTCGCGGCGGGCGAGCTTTCCACCTAACTGGAATTGCCGATTTTCGTCCGACGACATAGTTTGCGAGTAGGCGAATCAGAACGTTGTTAACAGTTAGCGCTCAAAGCCTCGCCCATGAGCGGCCTCCCATGGCTCCCGCGCCGCCAGTGGTTTAAGATTCCCTTTCGAAGCCAAGTCACCAAAATGCTAACCCGCATCGCGACCGCCGTAGTCCTCATCCCCCTGGTTCTTCTCCTGGACCTGAAAGCGCCCGCCTATCTGCTGGTCGTAGTCAGCGCCGTCGTAGCGCTTCTGGCTATCGCCGAATTCCTGAAACTCACCACCCACTACACCGTCCAGCCGCTCTCGTCCCTAACCTACGCCTACGTAGCCACCTTCTTCGTTTTCGAAATCGTCGCCACCTCCAACCGCACGCCGCTAGTCGAAACCACTGCCACCATCTACGGCATCGCGTTAGCCGCCGCGCTCGCGCCCTTCATCTTCTTAACCGCCGCCATGCGCCGCCCCGAAATGAGCGCCGGCTATCCCGCCGCCGCCGCATCCGTCTTCGCCTTCGCCTACATCGCCGTGCCCATGGCCCTGCTGGTTGAAATCCGCCGCCAGCCCGCCGGCGCTATCTGGGTCATCTACACTCTGCTCGCCGTCTGGGCGGGAGACATCTTCGCCTACTTCGTCGGCAAATCCCTGGGCCGCCATCGCATGTCGCCCAATGTCAGCCCGAAAAAAACCTGGGAAGGCGCCGTCGCCTCCGTCGCCGCCAGCATGATTATCGGCACACTCTGGATGCAGCACGCCCCCGCCATCAGCGCCGCTCTCCTCCGCATCCACCTCATCGACCGCCGCGACGGCATCTTCGGCCTCGAGCAGCCTCAACTCTGGCCCATCATCGTGCTCTCCGCCGCCGTCAACATAGCCGCGCAGCTCGGCGACCTGGTCGAGTCCCTCATCAAGCGCGGCGCCGGAGTCAAAGATTCCGGCTCCATCCTCCCCGGCCACGGAGGCATGCTCGACCGCATCGACGCCATGCTCTTCGCCGTCCCGGTAGTTTGGGCCTTCCGCGCCTGGCAGTTGATGCAATAAGCCCAAGCAATGCCCGAGCGCTCCAACCATCACACATTGCGCAACGCAACGGCCTCGCGCTAGTATTCTCGCCACGGCGTGGGGATTGGGGTTAGACATCAAGGGATGGACCCCGAAAGCCGAAACAAGGAGGGATACATGGGGATTTTCGCTTGGATTCTAACCGGGCTCATCGCGGGCTGGCTCGCCGGTCAGGTCATGAAAGGAGGCGGCTACGGCGTCCTCATGGACATCGTTCTCGGCATCCTCGGCGGCATCGTCGGTGGCTGGGTCTTTGGCTTGCTCGGGATCTGGCCTGGCGGCGGCATCATCGGCTCTATCATCGTCGCCTTCATTGGCGCAGTCATTCTCGTCGGCATCACCCGCATGCTGAAAAGAGCCTGAAGGCATCAAGCGCGGCGCCGGAGTCAAAGATTCCGGCTCCATTCTCCCCCGCCACGTCGGCATGCTCGACCGCATAAACGCCATGCTCGTCGCCGTACCAGTAGTCTGGGCTTTCCGCGCCTGGCAGTTGATGCAGCAGCACGTCAGCGCATCCTCGACAGCAACCCTGCCGGGAAGGTTCACGAACCAACAGTCTCATTGAGGAAAAGGTCGACTATACTGTCTCGATTTAATTTCCAAGAAGGAGACCGAATATGCTACGTAGCACGTTATCCCTTACGTGTCTGGTTCTCGCTGTACTGACTGTCGGCTGCTCGAATGCCCCCGCCCCACCACCTCCGGATACCCGCGCCGCAGATGTGCAAGCGGTCAAGGACCTCGAGGCAGCATGGGTGAAAGACGCGAATACCAAGGATGCCGACAAGTGGGCCAGTTACTTTACGGAAGATGGCAGCGGACTCTACCCCGGGGCCGCGACCCTGAACGGCAAGGCGGCCATCAAGGCGGCGATGGCACCATACATGAGTGATCCCAATTTTTCGCTGAATTTCCAGTCGACGCGGGCAATGGCCTCTAAGAGTGGCGACATGGTCTATTCCCAAGGCACCTACACAATGACTACGACCAATCCGAAAACCAAGAAGCCCATGACGGACCACGGAAAGTATCTGACCGTCTACACCAAGCAAGCCGACGGAAGCTGGAAAGCCGTCGCCGATACCTTCAATTCTGATTCGACAATGTAAGCGTGATGATTCGAGCCAGCGCCCGCTCCCGGGAAACAACCTGGAGCGGGCACTCGGCAAACTTCCCGGCCTGTTGCAGGCAAACGCAAACAGCGCCGCTATATCCCGCCGCAGCGCCGAACATGTTCAAATTCCCTTACAATAGAAAACGCCCTCAAGTCGCCGCATGAAACGCATCGCCATCCTGGGTTCCACCGGCTCCATCGGCCGCAGCACCTTGAGCATCGTCGAAAGCTATCCCGACCGCTTCCAGGTAGCCACTCTAGCCGCCGGTAACAACATTGAAGCCGTCTTCGAGCAGACCCTGCGCTACAAGCCTCAAGTCGTTTCCGTCGCGAGCGAACCCGCCGCCAACTCCCTCCGCCAAAAGCTCCGCGCCACCGGTCTCACCCAAACCGAAATCCTCCACGGCGCCCCCGGCACTGTCCGCGTGGCCACTCATCCCGATGTCGATTTCGTGGTCAGCGCCATCGTAGGCGTCTCCGGACTTGAAGCCACCTACGAAGCCGTGCGCGCTGGAAAATCAGTGGGCCTGGCCAACAAAGAATGTCTAGTTGTGGCCGGTGAACTAATCACCGCTGAAGCCCGCCGCCAAGGCAGGCCGCTTCTGCCGATCGACAGCGAGCACAACGCCGTCCACCAATGCCTCCGCGGAGGCCGCATGGACGAAGTCCAGCGCATCTGGCTCACCGCCTCCGGGGGCCCGTTCCTCCGCACGCCCAAGTCGGAATTTGCCTCAATAACGGTGCAACAGGCCCTCAACCACCCCACTTGGAAAATGGGCAAGCGCATCACCATCGATTCCGCCACCCTGATGAACAAAGGTTTCGAGGTCATCGAGGCTTGCCGCCTCTTCAACGTGTCCCCCGACCGCGTGCAAGTCATTGTGCATCCGCAATCTACCATCCATTCCATGGTCGAATTCGTGGATGGCAGCATACTTGCTCAGATCTCCGTGACCGACATGCGCCTGCCCATTCTCTACGCCCTGACCTACCCGGATCGCATCCCCTCCGATCTCCGTTTCCCGGTCATGGACGTGAGACACCTCGACTTTTGCCCCCCGGATATGGCTAAATTTCCATGCCTTGGTTTGGCGTACGAGGCGGCGGCCATCGGCGGTTCAAAGACTATCGCTCTCAACGCGGCCGATGAGGTCGCTGTCGCCGCATTCCTCGACGAGCAGATCGCCTTCGACGATATTCCCCGTATCATTGAAGACGTAATGGCTGCAACGCCGCGAGGCAATTTAGAATCTATTAAGGCAGTGCTCAACCTGGATACCGAAGCCCGCCAGCTGGCATGCGAGAACGTACGAAAGCGCGGCCGAAGGGATTCGCCCATCCGAGCTATTCCTTAATGCATAGTACGGAGTAATCTGATAGTTTATGCCCCAAATCCTTTCCATGCTGCAAACCGTGTTCGTCATGGGGATTGTCCTCGGATTCATGATTCTGATTCATGAATTCGGGCACTATGCCGCGGCCAAATATTTCGGCGTCCGCGTCGAAGTCTTCTCCATAGGATTTGGCAAGCGCCTGCTCGGCTTCCGCCGCGGCGACACCGACTATCGCATCAGCGCTATTCCGCTCGGCGGCTACGTCAAAATGTCCGGCGAAAATCCCATGGACGAGCAAACCGGCGATCCCGGTGAATTCAGGAACCACCCGCGCTGGCAGCGCTTCATCGTCGCTCTCGCCGGTCCCGCGATGAACGTTTTCCTCGCCGTTGCCCTGCTCACCTGCGTCTACCTTGTGCACTACGAGTATCCCGCCTACATGGATGGTCCCGCGATCGTCGGCTGGGTCAACGCCGACAGTCCCGCCGAAAAAGCCGGCATCCAGATTGGCGACACGATCGTAAGCATCGACAACATCGCGAATCCGACTTGGGACCAAATCTATGCCAAGGATGCGCTCAATCCAAATCAGCCGCTGAACTTCTCGATTGCACGCAATGGCACAGTGTTTGAAAAACAGCTAACTCCCGAACCCACCGGGCCGAATGCGTATGGAACTACCGGCTTGGTTCCCAAAGATCCGAACGTAGCTCTGACTGCGGTTGAGTCCGGCATGCCCGCCGAAAAAGCCGGCATGAAGGTTGGCGACGTCATCCTCACCGTCAACGGCAAATCGATTCCGCACATCACGGCGCTGGTCGAAATGCTCACCCACACCAAGGACCAGCCTCTTCAAATCGTCGCGCTCCGCAAAGTGGAGAGTAACGGCCAGACCAGCGATCAGCATCTTACATTCAATGTAACGCCCGTTCTTGCGCCGAGCGGTCCATCCGGCGAGCCGCGCTATCGCATCGGCGTTGCCAGCGAACCGCCGATGAAGGTCGTAAAGCTTAGCTTCCCGGAAGCCTTTAGCCGCTCGCTCGATGAAAATAAAAAGAGTTCGTTCCTCATTCTCGAGTTGCTGCGCAAGATGGCCCAGCGCAAAGTTTCCATGCGTCAGGTCGATGGTCCCATCGGCATCGGCAGCGCCGTCGGAGCCGC
The DNA here is from genome assembly GCA_049288625.1 of Terriglobales bacterium. Classification (GTDB taxonomy): domain Bacteria; phylum Acidobacteriota; class Terriglobia; order Terriglobales; family Acidobacteriaceae; genus Acidiflorens. Next base: position 693,163 of record JBAQIB010000038.1, read on the forward strand.
CGCCCGCGAAAAAGGCTGGTCGCCGCTCCTGCTGATCACCGCCGCCATCAGTCTCAATCTCGGCATCATGAACCTGCTCCCCATCCCCATCCTCGATGGCGGAGTCATCCTGCTCCTGTTCATCGAAAGCCTGATGCAAAAAGACATCAGCCTACCGATCAAGGAGCGCATCTACCAGGCGGCTTTTGTCTTTTTAGTCCTGTTCGCGGTGATGGTGATCTACAACGACATAGTCAAGACGCTACCCGGCCTAACCCGCCTGCCGTAGAGTGCGCACCCGACTGTAGCGCCGCCGTCTCGGCGGCTGTCCGGCGGGCGTCCTCGCCCGGCGACCGAAGAAGTGCGCAGTGATCGCGAGTTTGAAATCGTCATTTTGAGCGCAGCGGAAAGTTCGCGAAGCGAGCTACCTGCCGTGTCGTCCTATTCTCTCCACACCAGTGGCGAAAAAAAGCCCCGCATTTCTGCGAGGCTAGCTTTCGGCAGCAGACCGAGCCTAATCTCCGGTACCAGTCAAACTCGCCGTCTGCGGGCTGTTGCTGGCGCTGTCCTTCACGCTCAACTGCCCACTCCTCGTTCCCGTAGCCTTCGGCGTGAACGTCACGCTGATCTTGCATTTCCCCTTGGCCGCCAGGCTCGTCGTGCACGTCGTCGCCGAGACCGCAAAGTCTCCGGTGGTCGATATCGCGATACTGGTCAGCGCCACCGTCTGGTTATTGGTGAGAGTGAAGGCCTTCGCCGCGCTCGTCGTCCCTACCTTCTGCTTGGCGTAAGTAGCTTTCGCCGGGGTTACCGTGGCGGGCTCGACACCTACGCCGGTAAGCGGCACAGTCTGCGGACTGCCGGCCGCATTGTCGGCGAAGGTCAGTGTCCCGGTCACTTTCCCCAGCTTTGTGGGCGTAAAGGTGGCACTCACCTTGCAAGTCTTCCCCACCGCAAGCGTGCTTCCGCAAGTCTTCGTGGAAACGGCAAAATAGGTGCTCGGCGTGATGCTGCTGATATTCAGCACAGCCGTGCCGGTGTTTTTCAATGTCACTGTTTTAGCGGCGCTTGTCTCGTTGAGCCCCTGGTTGCCGAAGTTCAGCGAGGTGGGCGTGAAGGTGACCGCCGGTGAACCGGTGCTATTCGGCGTAAACACGAAGCCGTGAAACACGTCATTTGTGTCTGCATAGCCGCCCGCGATTACCCCCGAGTCGTTGATGCTAAGTCCCGCCGTTCCCTCCAGCGCGCCGGTGCCTGCACCGGAATCGTCAAGCGGCGACGTGATCTTGCTATCGGAAGTGCGGAAGAAACCGTGCGCCACTTTGTTATTGTCCGTGTAGAATCCCGCAACCGTCCCCGCGGTGTTGATGCTGCCGACGATGGTCCCATCAATGTTGATTCCCTTGCCCGAACCCGGCGGCGTCGTGCTTGCGCCCGGAGGGTCGAAGGAGCTTATCGTCCCACTGGCAGTCCGAACGAAGCCGTGCATCAATTCGCTGGCATCCAGGTAGGTTCCCGCTATGTCTCCCGCGGTGTCAATGCTGGTCGGAAACGTGGCCACTGAGTTTGGAGGGTCGATAGGATACGTAAATGTGCTGCCGTTGTAGATAAAGCCGTGACTCACGCCGCCTGCGTCTCTGTAGGTTCCTGTGATGTCCCCTGCCGAGTTGATGCACGAAGGCTTGGTGCCCAGTTTATCGCCCGTGCCTGCACCCGGCACATCGATGGGATAGGTCAGCGTGCCACCGGTAGAGCGTATAAAGCCGTGATACACCGAAGTCGTCCCAGAGCTTCCAGTGACGTAGGTCCCGGTAATCGCTCCTCCGTTAATACTGACCGGCACCGTTCCCCGATGCCCGGTCGTCCCAGCGGCCGCGACATTGAAGGGCGTAATCGCGCCGCCGGAATTGCGGACGAAACCGTGGTACACATTGCTGGAATCCGCGTACATTCCCGCAATGTTCCCATCCGCATCGATGCTGAGAGGGAAGGTTCCCTGATTCATGGTCGTTCCCGCGCCGCTTGCGTCGAAAGGCGTGATCGCTCCAGCGGACGTACGTGCAAAACCGTGTGACACATTGCCTGTGGTTATGTAGATTCCCGCGACATCTCCGATGGCGTTGATGCTGGTGGGAATCGTTCCTTCGAGGGCCGTCGTGCCCGCGCCCGTGACGTCGAAGCTGGCGAAGGTGCCATAGCTCGCCTGTGTCTGCGCAGGTTTTGCCAGTGCGCCGCGCTGGCCACAATCGTCGCAGGACTTCGCGCTGGTAATCCATCCCCATATACGTGTCAGTGGGACCGTCTTGATGCGTGCCGTCCCGATGCTGAGCACCGCCAGACAAATCACTGCCAGAACCACCGTTCCAGTTTTTCTCCGCCCGGCGAGAAACCTGTATAGCGGCGCGAAACGCAGTCTGAACGGTAAAAAGTCGACTGGCAATCTACGCTTGGTCATTGTTTCCTCCATCAGTTCTCTTCAAGAATCAACAGGAATTGCCGGCAATGCAATCGAAAAAAGAGCGCCCCACGCTTGCGAAACTGATGTAGGGAGACACGCTTGCCCGTGCAGTTTCCAGGGAACGGGCGTGCGAAATGAAGCTAGTCCCCCGCCTCCGGAAAGGCGGTGACGCTACTCACACAAAATCGTGATGAATCGGCTCGCATTTCGGCGAACCGCTCCAAAGAGGAAATGGCGCTAAGGTATTGATTTCATTGGGATGGAGTGGACTGACCGCCAATAGCTGCTAAAATAAAGTTCCTCATGGCTGAAATTCATCGCAGAAAAGCTCTGACTGCCGTAATCGGTACGGATCGCACAGACAAAGTCCGCGTTGGCGGCAATGCACCGGTTATGGTGCAGTCCATGACCAACACCGACACCGCGGATATTCCCGGAACGATCAAGCAAGTTGCGGCGCTCGCACGCGCCGGCAGCGAAGTCGTCCGCGTCACGGTCAACAACGACGATGCAGCCAAGGCGATTCCCTACATCGTCGATGGTTTGCTGAAGCTGGGTGTTCGTGTGCCCATCGTCGGGGACTTCCATTACAACGGACATCAGCTTCTCATCAAGTATCCCGAATGCGCCGACGGCCTTGCCAAATACCGCATCAATCCCGGCAATGTGAGCGTTGGCCGCAAGAATGACGACAACTTTCGCACCATGATTGAAGTTGCTGTCAAGTACCAGCGGCCCGTGCGAATTGGTGTAAATTGGGGATCGCTCGACCAGTCGCTGCTGACGAAGATGATGGACGAGAACTCCAAGCTTTCCGAGCCCAAAGACGCGCGCGAAGTCACCATGGAAGCGATGGTCGTCAGCGCACTGAATTCGGCCAAACTGGCCGAGCAGCACGGATTGCGCGCCGACCAGATTATCCTCAGCGCCAAAGTCAGCGGCGTGCAGGACCTGATCGACGTCTACCGTCGCCTCTCCGAGCGCTGCCAATATCCGCTGCACTTGGGCCTGACCGAAGCCGGAATGGGGGCGAAAGGCGTGGTCGCTTCAAGCGCCGCGATGGGTGTGCTGCTGCAGGAAGGCATTGGAGACACGATCCGCGTGTCGCTTACGCCCGCACCTGGCGGGGATCGCACTGAAGAAGTCCGAGTCGCGCAGCAGATTTTGCAGTCGCTCGGCATTCGCAACTTCACGCCGCAGGTCACTGCTTGCCCGGGCTGCGGACGCACTACCAGCACCTTCTTCCAGGAAATGGCGCAGCAGATTCAAACCTACCTGCGCGAGCAAATGCCGCTCTGGAAGGGCCGATTCATGGGTGTTGAAGAGATGAAGGTCGCGGTCATGGGCTGCATCGTCAACGGTCCCGGAGAATCGAAGCACGCGAATCTCGGCATCTCGCTGCCGGGAACTTTTGAAGAGCCGAAGGCTCCGGTGTACGTCGATGGCCGCCTGTTCACGACGCTGAAGGGCGACAAGATCGTCGCGGAGTTCACGAAGATTCTGGATGATTATGTCGAGTCTCACTACACCGTGAAGGAGAAGGAAGAAGTGGGCACCGCGTAGCCGAGAGGGCAGTCTTTGCAAGCAAAATGTCCTCTTTAGGTTGACAAGGTTGTTCCAGCCCTAAGCCCACCCACTCATTCGAAGAGCCCGGATGAGTGGGGCAGGCCGCGCGGGCGGTTATTTCTTGTACTTGTACACGTTGCCCGAGGAAGACAGGACGAAGACGCCTGGGCCGCCTACGCGAATGGCAGCGGTCACGGGTTCCGGCGGCTGTGGGCTTACGAGATTGAACTTCTTCGTTTTTGTGTCGAACAGGTAGACTTCGCCGACGCTGTTGATGCCCCAGACGTTGGCGTTGCTGTACGCACCAACCTGAATCAGCGACGCGGATGGATCGGGTTTCACCCACTCCTCGGCGAGCACGTCATACATGAAAACCTGGTCGCTGGAATTGACGCTCCAGACCTCGGCGTTGCCGACCCCGATCTCGGTCTTGGTTCCGCCGCCGATCGGGCCGTCAAAAAAATCGGTGTCTGTGTTGTAAAGGTAGGTATTGTCGCTGGTATCCAATGCCCACACTCCGATTCCATAGCTTCCGACGAAGACGGTGGTGAAGTCGGTGGAAGGCTCGCCATGCGGCGGCGGCACAAAGGACGTACCGTTGAACATATAAATGTGGCCGCTGGAATTCACTCCCCAGACTCCCTGACCGCCGGCGGCGATCTGCGAGAGCTGGCCAGCGATCTGCACAAAGGACTTCGATGAGAAGTCGTAGGTGTAAATGTTGTCGCTGAAGTCGACCCCCCAAACGCTGTCGCCTTTGCCGACGGCGATCCCGGCGAACAAGGGCGTGCTAGGCGGGTCAATCAACTTGAAGGCGCCTGACTTGTACTGGTAGACGTGGCCTGTGCCGTCGCGTCCCCAGAGTTGAGAAGTGCCAATGCGGATGCCGGCCATGCCCGTGGGCGCCGAAACCGGCGACCACGACTGGGCAGAGGCTGAAGCCGCAAAGGCGCACAGAAGGATCGCCAGCAGGGCTAGCACTCCGATGCGAGTTTTGCTTGAAGCTGCTATTGAAGTTCGCTGGCTAAATTGTGTAATTGCGATTGTGGATTTCATTGTTTTTCTCCTTGAGAAGTTTTTGGTACGTCGAGTTGTGGTGCGCCAAGTTCTGGTGCAGGGAAGCTTGTTTGGTCTGCCGGTAGGCAGAGCGGGACGATGGCGCCGCTTTGCGCCGATTGCAGAGCCGATTCCAGACAGACCCGCGGCGATCCGTCGGAAGCGAGAGACCAATGCCATCCCCGGCTGTCCCCGCAACCGGGGAGCATTGGCTGGGCGGTAGGAGGGTGAGCCATCCCCCGAAGCTCCTGAGCCTCCTTCAACCCCACCATGTCGACCTCGTGGCCACATTTCGCACACCAAGCTCGAGTTGTGTGCGACCTGCGAATGATCCAAATCTGCTCGGTTTCCACGGTGATCTCCGTCCTCTTGTAGGCGGTTACCGCATGGCGCGAAGCCTTTGCCCAACGCCGGAACTCGTGGTAAATTGCTTCCCACATCGGGGTGCCTCCGGGCCAGTGCGTCAACGAGCGCGATCTTGCCCCGGACACCGTTCAGAAGTCTTCAAGGCGACCTTCAATTCGGTCTCAAGGAAATCTCAAGAGTGGTTAAGCGGAACAAAGGACGGCAGTTCTACGAATTCGGCCCGTTCCGGATCGATCCGGACAATCGTCAGTTGCTACGCGAGAACGAGCCCGTTTCCCTGCAACCGAAGGCCTTCGACATCCTGCTCGTGCTGGTGCAGAACGCCGGCAACGTCGTTTTGAAAGAAGATCTGATGAAGACGGTCTGGCCCGATACGTTCGTCGAGGAGGCCAACCTCTCGCAGCATATCTTTGTCCTGCGCAAGACCCTAGGCGACGCCGTTGAGGAGAAGCGCTACATCGTCACCGTGCCCGGAAGGGGCTACCGCTTCGCGCAGAAGGTTCTCGCCGTACCGGAAGAGGACAAGGACACAGAAGAGGAACCCGGCACAACCGACAGCACAGAAGAGCAGATTGTTGTCGCCCGCCGCTCATTGGCCAGGGTGGTGGTGGAAGGGGAAAGAAAGACTGGCGCCCGGTTTTGGCTGGCTGCTGCTGCGATCGCGGCAGCCATCGCGCTGGCCGCCGGAATTTCTTGGCGATACCAGCGAAAACTCAGGCTGACCGAGAAAGACACGATCGTCCTCGGCGACTTCGACAACAAGACTGGCGATACGGTGTTCGACGGAACCCTGCGGCAAGGGTTGGCCGCACAACTGGAACAATCACCGTTTCTGCATCTGCTCTCGGACGCGCGCATCAGCCAGACTCTCTCTCTCATGACTCAGCGGAAAGACGCCCGGCTAAGTCCTGAGTTGGCACGCGAGGTGTGCCAACGAACGGCGAGCACCGCGGTTCTCGACGGAACTATCGCGCAGATTGGGACTCGATATCTCCTGACGCTAACGGCGATCAACTGCTCCACCGGAGACATGCTGGCCAGCGCTGAGGCCAAGGCCAACGATAAGGATCATGTTCTCGACGCCCTCGGTACCGTCGCCTCCGACATTCGTCCCAAGCTGGGAGAGTCCCTGGCTACCGTGCAGAAATTTGACGTAACCCTCCGGCAGGCCACCACGTCCTCGCTCGAAGCGCTAAGAGCGGACAGTCTAGGCGAGAAGTTCCTGTATCAGGGAGATCCGACGTTGGCGCCGCCTTATTTTCAGCGGGCGGTGGAACTCGATCCGAATTTCGCGATGGCCTATTTGCAATTGGGGATCAGCTATTACACTCTGGGAGAGGGCGGGCGGGCGCCGGAATGTTTCGCGAAGGCCTTCTCACTCCGGGAGCACGCCAGCGAACGAGAGAAACTGCAGATTGATTCCGCTTATTACGGGAATGTAACCGGAGAAATCTACAAAGCGATCCAATCGCTTGAGGAAGTGATCGAAATTTACAGGCATAACTCGGCCTACAACGGGCTGACCCACTTCTACACAAAGATCGGCCAGTACGAGAAAGCTGCTGACGCAGCCCGCAAGCTGATTGCGTCCGATCCCGACAAGAATCTCGGATTTGCGAGTCTTGCTGAGGATGACATCGCGTTGCAAAATTTCAGCGGCGCGCGGCAGGTCATCCAGCAGACGCAGGCGCGGGGGGGTGACAGTCACTTTTTGCACGGCGAGCTCTACACGCTCTCTTTCCTGCAATCGGACTCTGCCGGGATGCAGGAGCAGGAACGATGGTTCGCGAGTCAGCCCCGGTATGCGACCGACGGTATTGCGCTCGCGGCCGAGACCGAAATCTATGCCGGTCATGTGAACAAAGCGCGCGAATTGACCAAACAAGTGATTGACTCCGCGCTGCGGGCTGGCGATAAAGGCGACGCGGCATGGGACGAGGCGAACCGCGCTCTGCAAGAGGCGGCATTGGGATATCTCGCTGAAGCGCGGGAGTCGGCGGCTGAGGCGTTAAAGCTGGCTCCGGGAGACCCCGGTGTCACCGTCCAGGCAGCACTGGCTTTGGCCATGACTGGAGAAACCGCGCGTGCCGCGGGTCTGGCTCAGGACTTGAACAAAAAATATCCTCTCGATACACAACTGCAATTGCTGGGGCTGCCGGTGATTGAGGCACAGCTCGAGTTGGATCGACGGGAGCCAGAAGCGGCGGTGAATGCGCTGCGGGCGGGATTGCCCATTGAGTTTGCCGATACTCCGTTCAGCAGCAACACTTCCTGCCTATATCCGGCATACCTAAGAGGCGAGGCTTACCTGGCTGCCGGTCAGGGCACCGCCGCTGCCGGCGAGTTTCAGAAAATCATCGACCACAATGGGCTCGTCGGAAATTGCTGGACGGGCGCCCTGGCGCATCTGGGCGTGGCACGTGCAAATGTTTTGCAGGCGCGAACTTCACAAGGAAGCGACGCCGATGCGGCCCGCACCCGGGCGCTCGCGGCATACAAAGATTTCCTCACGCTGTGGAAGGACGCCGACGCCGACATCCCCATTTTGAAAGAGGCGAAGGCGGAGCACGCGAAGCTAGAGTAGCGGGCGAGCTACAGTAGCCCCAGGTGGTCGGGATATTTGGCCTGTAAAGAACTCACCAGGAGTTCAAACTGCACGTGGGTGCGCAGGTTTTTCAGGCAGGGGTCCTTCAGAAAAAACGGCCAGCAGGCGAAACCGGTATCAACGCTGCGTTCAAGCCACGCAAAGGCAGCCTCAGGCTGATTGAGCAAGGAAAGAATGCAGGCGATCTGATAGTACGAGTGGTGTGCGTGACCGAAAGATTTCGGGTTCGTACATGCCCGTCTAATGCAGCGCAGCGCCTCGTCGGATTCGCCCAACGAGGCATGCATCACACCTTGAAGAGCGATGATCATGGGCTCTTCCTGCGCCAGGCTTCCAGCTTCACCGAGCAAGCGCTTCGCCTCTTGCCATTCGCCGGTCAAGATCGCGAGGTCCAGGGCAAAATGGAGGGCATACTTATTCGTGGGATCATCGGCGCGCCACTTCTCTAACTCATTGAGCGCAAGTTCGTATTCCCCGCTCCAGAGATAGGCTTGGGCGATACTGTGGCTGATGGTTTTTCTTGAATCGAAAGGCCTACCCCGCTCAAACATTGCACGAGAGTGGTCAAGCAGGCCGATGTGCGCCAGGATCGTCCCGAGACGGCTGTAGGCATGAGGGAGATTCTTCTGAAGAGTGAGCGCACGCTTCAATTCGGAAATCGCCTCGACATGCTGGAAGTTCTTCGAGGGTCCCCAAAGAAGAAACGCGTTGGCCACGTGCCCTTCGGGCAGAGCCGCATCCAGTTCCAAAGCGCGTTGGCAGTGAAATTCAGCCTTCTCGAGCCAACTCCGGCTGGGATCGATCTCGAAGTGAAGCTTTGTACAAACAAAGGAAAGAATCGCATGGGCGAGCGCAAACAGCGGATCGCGAGCCACGGCATTCATCATGTGCCGCGCAGCTTCCTCCAATAGCTTTCGGTCCCCTGTGTAACTGTCACGGTAACCCTGAATGAACTCCCCATAAGCCAATGCATCCCGGCTGAAGCGGGCGCGACTCTGGGGGGCTGGGTTGCGAAGCGGACGTTTCAGCGCTTTGGCGGTATGTCTGGCGACGTCGTGGACGTGCTCGAACGGGCGATTGAGGTCGAGAACAAACTTGGTTAAGAAACAACGGCTCTGCAAATGCGCGTCGAACAGTTCCACCGACAAACGAGATTCCGACCCGGAACTCTGAACCGCACCATGCACCACAAATCGGACGCCCAGCCGGGAAGCGATTTCCGATGGCTTCGCATTGGAGGGCACATTCAAGATGGCCGACGTTGGCAGGACATCAACGCCTTCAAGATTTGCCAGCTGTGAAACCAGGGAGTCGGCAAAGCCCAAGCTGAGGCCGTTGTCATCCTCGAGGTCGCCGACAAAAAGGAGCGGCAGCACGGCGAGCGAAGAACGGTCCACTCCCCACGCCACGTCGCCTCGAAACGGCGTTTTGCCGTGCTCGCTTGCAGCAGGATCGGAATTGCTATAGAGAGGACTAATGGTCCGAATGGGTCCGACGAAGCGATAGCCTTTGCCCACGACAGTTTCGAGGAATCGCTGTTTAGAGGAGTTGTCACCCAGAGCTGTGCGAATCTTACGGACGATGTTATTAATGTTGCGTTCGGCGTCAATGAAGAGATCGGTGTGCCACAGCCTGGCTTGGATTTCCTCGCGTGAAACCAATTGTTCCCTTCGCCGGACCAAGAAAATAAGAAGCTCCATGGGTTTCTTTTCGAGCTTTATTCGGCGGCCGTCGCGGCGCAGTTCGTAGCGACCCAGGTCAAGCTCGATATCGCAACTTTTCGGGCGACTCCTGGAAAGCTGTTTCATAGGTAACCCCATTATCCCCAGCTGGCTACGACGATACACCAAAAATACATAAAAGTGAGTCTGGTCTTATTGAAGCCAAGACCGAAACACGCGATATTCTTGTTCGACAGGTCGTGACGACGATGTCAGGAGAAACCGAATGAAACGAAATTTGTGTTTGATTGTCGCGATTTCCGCAGCGATGTGGTGGGTGGGCCACTCCAATCTGACTGGCGTGATGGCGGCTGGTACGGAGCAACACGCATTTACACCCGATGCAGTGCAATACGGTCCCGCACCGTCTTTTGTGGCGCCAGGCGCGCAACTCGCGGTGCTCGAGGGGAATCCTCTGGCTACCAGCGGGGACTACACCATCCGTCTGAAAATGCCTGACGGATATCGGATCGCGCCGCATTGGCATCCCAAGCGGGAAAACGTTACGGTGATCTCGGGGACGCTTAAGGTCGGCATGGGTGATCGCTTCGATGAAAGCAGCATGGCGAGCTTTCCCGCGGGCAGTTTCGCCTATCTCGATCCGGACATGCACCACTACGTAATGGCCAGTGGCGAGGTGGTCGTCCAGGTCCACGGGATGGCGCCGGTGCAGTTCAACTACATCAATCCCGAGGACGATCCTAGCCGGAAGAAATAGTCGATGTTGGCCATCTGCCCCCCTCGGTGAATTTGGAACGCACCTTACTGATTAGCGGCTTGATCATGATTCGCATCACGGAAAGATTCACCGGCGCGGGCGGGAGGGCAGCTTCAGGGCCTGAAGCAGGAACTGAAAGTCGGCGGGGGGTTCGCAATCGATGGATATGTTTTGTCCCGTCCGTGGATGAGTAAACTCGAGATGCGCTGCGTGCAGAGCGACGCGCGTGATGCGGTGCTCCGACGCCTCCTCGGGATGGTACTTTCGGTCGCCGATTACGGGGTGGCCAAGCGCCGAAAGCTGCACTCTTATCTGGTTCTGCAATCCTGTCACCAGCGAGACCCTTACAAGCGAAGCGCCACGGAGAAGCCGTTCGACCGAATAGCGAAGTTCGGCTCGAGCCGCTTTCGGGTCGCGCTCCTTGGTCAACCTCTGGAACATTCCTTCCTGGCGGAAGTGGTGAACGAGCACGCCCTCTTTATTCTTGAGGTGGCCGCGCACGATTGCTAGATACTGCCTTACCGGAGTGTGTTCGAGGAACTGGCGGACGAGGGCCTCGCGGTCGGGCCAGGTTTTGGCGAAGAGCAGGATTCCGGAGGTGTAGCGATCGATGCGATGGACGACAAAGGCCCGTTGCCGCTTGTGCTTTAGCTCGGCGGAAAGAAGAGACAGGGCGGAGGGGGCACTGGAGTTCTCCGCGGGCACCGCCAGAAGTTTGGCGGGTTTGTTCAGGACTACGATGGCATCGTCTTCGTAGAGCACGGAGAGTTCGCGCGGGAAGCGGAGCTGGCGGCGACTCTGCCTTCCGGGTTCTTGACCGCGATGGCGTGGGGGCTTCTTCATGGCGTTGATTCATGATGAGGGCCTCCGGGATGCCCGTCAACCGATGGTGATCTCTGCTCATCTTGATTGCCCTTCTTGGTGCCATGCAGCAAACCAGGATCGGACGCAAACAGCGGTCACACGAGCGCTACAATGAAATGTGCGAATCCTGATTCCTATTCTCATTGTCCTCGTCGTTGTGGTGCCGATTGGGTTTGTCGTGATGCGATCGGCGACTCCTGTTGTTAACCTTGCGTCTCCGGTCAGCATACTTGGGCAAGCCACTCCCATCAGCGTGCATGTCAGCGATCGCAATGGCGTTCGCGGGCTAACTGCATCGGTGGAGCAAAACGGCGCGAGCTATCCCGTCTGGCAAATGGCGCAACCCTCGTCTGACGCGGACTGCACTTGGAAGTTCACCGCGGGAGTGAAAACCACCCCGCAGCTCAAAGATGGCAAGGCCAAGCTGATTGTGGAAGCGACCTCCAACGACCTGCTGCGGCGAAGCGGGCGCTGGGAAGGCGAAGTCACGGTGGTGACGCAGCCGCCGAGCGTGACCGCCGATTCCGAGCAGCACTATCTCTACCTCGGCATGGCAGATCTGGCGACCTTCACCGTCTCCGGCAGTTGGAACGAAGCTGGCGTGCGCGTGGGCGATGAGAAGTTTCGGGGGTGGCCGATGCCGGGCGGCAAACCGGGCATGTTCTCGCTGTATGCTTTTGCGTGGAACATGACGCCGGGAACCGTTCCCCAAGCGTATGCCTCGAATGGAGCGGGCAACGACGCGGCCAGCCCGCTGGTCATTATATTTCCCAAGAAAGAGCAGCCGCATTACACGACACATGATTTGCAGATCAGCGATGCGTTCATGCAGAAGGTGATCAACGAGCTAGACCCGAGTGGCTCGGGCGATGAAGTGGTGCGGTTCATCAAGATCAACAGCGAGATGCGGAAGGCGAACAACCAGACACTTGCCGATCTGCGCCTGAAGACGGCGGACCATTTCCTGTGGTCGCAGCCATTTAAACGGCAAACGAACTCAAAGACCGAGGCGAGCTTTGCCGACGTGCGGAACTACATTTACCAGGGAAAGAAGATCGATCAGCAGGTGCACCTCGGATACGACTTGGCGGTGACGCAGCATGTGGGGGTCGAGGCATCGAATGACGGGACGGTTGTTTATGCGGCGCCACTGGGCATTTATGGCAACTGCATCGTCCTTGACCACGGATACGGCTTGCAGACCATCTACGGCCACCTGAGCCAGATCAACGTGCACGACGGCGACATGGTGAAGCAAGGCCAGGTGATGGGCTTGAGCGGCATGACCGGCATGGCGGGCGGAGACCATATTCATTTCGCCATGCAGCTCGATGGCGTGCAGATCGATCCGAAGGAATGGTGGGACGCGCACTGGATCAAGGATCACATCGCGAGGCGAGTGGAACTGAAGTGACGGCTTTTGGCTGTTGGCTCTCGGCTCTTGGCTCTCGGCTTGGTCAGAGTTCCCTGGGGCTCGAGTGGCGAATTTGAGCGAGGGCAGATGGGCATGAAACACGTATTGCTATTGGCGGTGTTTATCTTCCTGAACATCGTTTGCTATGCGGCGGAAGTACCGCTTCAATGTGCTCCCGCACCGTCGTCCTCGCAACCGGCGACATCCTCGCAGTCGGTACCATCCCAATTGAACAACGAGGAAGTAATTTTCTTTCTGGTCACTCGTTCCACGAATACTCCTGCTTACTGCTACACGCTTGCCCGGTCCGGCGCGGTGATCAAGAAAACGGGAGCTTCTCGCTTTCAAACAAGGCCAGGGCAACCGGTCCCGTCCGAGCAAAAAGGAAGCATGCCGGCTTCTCAGGCAGACCAAATCTTCAGCGACGTTGAGGCGGCCATGCCCCTTTCTGCGCTGCCAAAAACGCCTTGCGCAAAGAGTGTCTCGTTCGGCACTTCTCAATATGTTTTCTTCAAAGGGGAAAAGACTCCCGATTTATGCGGACATGACAACGAGAAGATCGAGGCGCTGAAAGGCGACCTAGCCAAGATCATGAGCACCGCCAAATTTGCGCAAGCAAAGCCGTAAACTGCAAATTCGCGCTCGTTGAGATTGCTTGAGGTTCTGTTGCTCGGATTCCACCTCGCAAATACCGCCAATTCTTGAACAAAGCACTCCTCTTATTCGTATCCTCAATTGGCTAACGGTTTTCGCTGGCGAAGGTCCAATCAGTGGGAGGAGCGCGGGAACTTGAACGTTCTGGAGGTGCTGCGACAAACGGCTGGTTCCATCGCGGCGCACAAACTGCGCAGCTTCCTTACCATGTTCGGGATCATCTGGGGAATTACGTCGGTGATTCTGCTGGTCGGGCTGGGGAAGGGATTCAGCCGCGATCAAAAGGAGCGGCTGAAGAGCATCGGGGTTGACCTGGCTGTCATCTGGGGAGGCCGCACGAGCGAGCAGGCTGGAGGATACGCCGCCGGGCGCGTTGTGCGCCTCTCGATTCGCGATGCCGAACTGATCAAGCAAGAAGCTTATCTGATTAAAACAGTTAGTCCGGAATTGCGGCGGAATGTCTCTGAAGTCAGCCGCTACAATGCGGCATCGCGCCCGGTGCGCGGCGTTTGGCCCGACTACCAGCGGTTTCGCTCGCTCAAGGTGCAGGAAGGGCGGCTGATGACGGACGACGATGAAGCGCAGGGCCGCCGCGTGGTCGTGCTAGGCGTAGAGAGCCGCGACCAGCTTTTTCCCGGCAGGCCGGCGATCGGCGAAACGCTGATGATGAATGGATCGCCGTATACGGTGATCGGCGTCCTCGAAAAGAAGAAGCAGAATGGCAGCTACGGAAGCGGGCCCGACAATACGCAGCTGTTCGTTCCGTATGCATCCATGGCGCGCGATTACCCGCCGGGAGAGCGGCCCGGCATATTCAAAGGATGGATCAACAATCTGGTGGTTGAAGTCGGAGACCCTGCTCACCACGAAGAGGCGCTGCGGCAGGTCTACACAATTCTGGGGCGGGAACATCACTTTGATCCGAATGACAAAGACGCGCTCATGGTGTGGGACACGCTCGACGGATCGCAACTGGTGGAACGCATTTTCGACATCATGACGATTTTTTTTGGCGCGGTCGCGTTGATGACGTTGTCGCTCGGCGGTATCGGAGTGATGAACATCATGCTGGTTGCGGTTACAGAGCGGACGCGCGAAATCGGCGTTAGAAAATCGCTGGGAGCAACAGCGGCGGATATTCGCAATCAGTTCTTCGCCGAATCGGCGGCATTGATGACGATCAGCGGCAGCATTGGATTGGCAATTGGCGTGGGTATCTGTCTAGTGGTGCGCGGTATCGAATTACCGGACATCGTGCCGCATCCCATTGTTTCTGCCGGAGCCATCGTCGCTTCGTTGCTGACGCTGGGAATGATCACGCTTGCCGCAGGAATGTACCCTGCGCAGCGCGCAGCGGCGCTCAGTCCGATCGAATGCCTGCGGCACGAGTAGAGTGAGGAGCACGGGGTGCGGCTCAAAGAGCTAATCCGGCAAAGCTGGGATGCGCTGACGCGCAACCGGCTGAGATCCATCCTCACGATGATGGGCATCGTGTGGGGACTGACGACAGTGGTGCTGCTGCTGAGCTACGGGCAGAGCGTCAGCGCGGGCGTGCTCAACGCCTTTCTTGGCATCGGCAATAACGTGATTATGGTCTGGGAGGGTCAGACCAGCATGCAGGCAGGCGGAGAGCGGGCGGGCAAGCGCATTCACTTCAAGTACGACGATCTCGAGGCTATTCGCGAAGAAGCGCCGCTGGTCCGGCTGGTCAGCGCGGAGTGGGACGACAATTTCGCTTACAAGTACGGCGATCGGGTCGTCACTGTGTCGTCAAAGGCGGTGCAGTATCCCTATGGCGAGATGCGTAAATTGCATGTCGCGGAGGGCCGCTTCTTTGAGGACGGCGATTTCACCGAACACAGGCATGTGCTGATTGTTGGGCCGAATGCGGCGAAGAAAGTTTTCGGCAATCGCGATCCAGTGGGCGAATTCGTTACTGTCAACGGCGAAAGCTGGGAAGTGATCGGGCTGCTGCGGCTGAAGATTCAGGATTCATCTAACAACGGGCCGGATAACGAAAATTTCTTCATGCCGTTCGAGAGCATGGCCGACATCAACGACAAACGCGACCCGGAGATGATCGTTTTTCAGCCGGTTCAGCCACTGGAGCACAAAGCGGCGCTGGCGCAGCTGCGGGAGGTGCTGGCGCGGCGGCACAACTTCAACCCCCGGGACGACAAATCCACTCCGGAGTGGGACACCGTGGACGACACGAAGGACATCAAAACTTTCGGACTCGCATTGCAGGTCATCCTGGGATTCATCGGCATGCTGACGCTTGGAGTCGGGGGCGTGGGGGTGATGAACATCATGCTCGTAAGCGTGACCGAGCGCACCAAGGAAATTGGATTGCGGAAAGCGCTGGGCGCGCGCAACCGAGATATCGCATGGCAGTTTCTGGTGGAGGCGCTGGTGCTTACTCTTGCGGCCGGCGCGGCGGGCATGCTGGTATCCATCGCGCTGGCGCATGCGATCCCGCCGATGCCGCTCTACTCTGCCATGTATAAGACGGCAAACCATGAGGGCGACATTTTCCTGAGAACATCCAGCAGCGTGATGCTGACGGCGTTTGTGATACTGGCGGTCGTCGGGATTACATCGGGCCTATGGCCGGCGTGGAAGGCCGCGCACATGGAGCCGGTGGAAGCGCTGCGGTATGAGTAGCGGGCGGCCTTCGATCCGCGTTGCCGATAACGGCGTCGCCGAAAATCCTAGGCTCTAACCTCCGGAGCGCCACTGATTCATTTCCGTAGAGTGCGTGAGAGCTCGTCTTGCGCCCCTTCGGGGCTTGATCCTTTCCCACTTGTACCCACGGCTCGCGCCGTGAGCTCCATTCTTACGCCGCTTCGCGGCTGACAATCGCAGATATTGTTCCACCCCAAGTTGGAAATTCGAGTTCTCACGCACACACTTAAGGCTTTGCCCAGACTTGTGTATATTTACCAGTCCGACTGAACGTTACCTATATTGAGTTCTGAAAAAGGTCACCGCGTGAAACGATTTTCCCGGCATTATTTCTTTCTTTTGTTCGTTACAACCTTGATTGCTGTTCAGGCAGATTCCTCGCTTTGGGCACAAGAAAGCTCGGGCGGTGAGCGGATTTTCTTTAATGCCAAGATCTTCACCGGCGACGCGCAGAACCCTTACGCGGAGGCGGTCGGGATTCGTGGAGACATGATCATCGCGGTGGGCAACTTTCCCGAGGTAGTGAGGGCTCTGTCCCCGAACGCCGAACGCATCGATCTGGAGGGCAGGAGCCTATTCCCCGGATTCATCGATTCGCACAGCCATTCGATCGATGGAGGGCTCGCGCTGATTTCTGCCGACGCCAGCGAGAAAGTGCGCGCTCTCAATGAACTCGCGCCTTTTGTCGAAGACGCGAAAAAGACGGGCAAGGGTATGCGCGGCGACACTCTGGAGATTCTTGGCCTGCCGCTGGAATTCTGGTCGCATTGCGATGCTCTCAATTCTGAGTTCAGCACTGGCGTTTACGAGAAGCAAAGCGTTCTTCTCCGCGGCATGGATGGGCACACCGCGTGGGCGAATCGCGCCCTGTTGCAACGGGCGGGCATCACGGCGGATTTTCTGAAAAATCTCTCCGCGGAGGAGCGAAGTTACTACGGCTTGAATAAAGATATGCAGCCGAATGGCTTTCTGGTGGACGCGGGCACGGAGAAAATCGAGCCACTGCTGCCGGAGCCCACTCCCGACCGGCTGCTGGCCGCTGGGTGGGCCGCGCTGCAATATAACTACAGCCTCGGCATCACAGCGTGGCTCGATCCGCTGGCGTCGGATTACGTGTTGCAGGCTTACAAGCTGCTGGCCGACGAAGGAGCGTTGACTTCGCAGGTGGTGGCGTTTCCTCAGGTACTTGCAATCGATCCTGCGGCGGAACTCGCCAAGGTACAAAAGACGCGCGAGGCGTACAAGAACGTGCCGAATCTACACGTGAGCGGGATCAAGGTCTTCGCGGATGGCGTGGTGGAGTATCCCTCACAAACGGCGCATCTCACCAAGGCGTACAAGAACACCGGGCGCAATGGCGATCTTTTATTTGATCCGAAGAAATTTGCCGAGCTGTGCGTGGCCGCCGACAAACAGGGGTTGATCATTCACGTGCATGCGATCGGCGACGGCGCGGTCAAAGCGGCGCTGGACGGGATTGCGGCGGCGCGAAAAGCCAATGGTAATTCCGGGTTGCCGCACACGCTGACGCATGAGCAGTTCGTGCTGCCGGAGGATTTTCCGCGGTTCCGGGAACTGGGCGTGGTAAGCGCGTTGCAGCTTTTCTGGGCCGACGCGAGTCAGGACACCATCGAGATTGTGAAGCCTTATCTGGATTCCGAGATCTACAAGTGGCAATATCCGGCGCGCTCGATCCTGGACAATGGCGGCATTATTTCAGGCGCGAGCGACTGGCCGGTTTCGACCGCGAACGTATTTAGAGCCATTTATCAGGCGGAAACGCGCAGAGGACCCGAAGGTGTGCTTGATCCGTCGCAGGCGATGCCACGGGAAGCAATGTTCTATGCCTACACCCGGAACTCGGCTCGCGCCATGAATCTCGACTCCATTGGAGTTATCGCCCCCGGCAAGCGCGCGGATTTGGTTTTGCTGGATCGCGACGTTTTGACGGTTTCTCCGGAGGAAATGCGCGACGCCAAGGTGGTGTGGACGATGGTGGCCGGAAAGATGGTGTATCGAGCGAGGTGAGGCGGAACGGAATCGAACCCGCACTCTAACCTAGTTTCAACAGCTTACGGGCAAAAGCGCTCCCGCCAATGTCGCGTGTTCTTTAGTTGCCTAGCGCTAATCGCGGCCGTGCTCGTCTTGCCCGGCGCAAGGTCGTCGCAGGCAACCCTTACTGTACGTCTGTATCTTCGGCGTTTGTTTGCGGAGACTGCTGCGGCGTTGGGGATCGGAGTGGTGCTTATCCCGAGCGGAACCGCTGGCCAGAACGAGTATCGTAAGTAAGTCGCGGCGCTGCAAATAATTTCACTGCTACTGTTGATTTTCCTGATCTTTTGCGCCTTGACAGGCGATCAAGAGTCCTCTACCATTCGTTGCCAACACTATCCCTGCCAGTTAGGGTTGTAAGCTTCCCCCGATTCCGTTGTTAATTGGCCTCTAAGGCCAATCACAGAAAGATCAAGTCGATAAAGATGCAGTCAGTGGAGTGATGATTATGCACTATGCGAACCCAGGAATTAGTTGTTCGCCTGCGTCTGCTGGTGAATCGAAACTCAGCTCGACGAAAAAACACCCGCCGCCCTCTCGTAGTCAGGCTGTCAGGAGCGGGGCTTCTTGATGCTCTCGGTAGACTCTTTGGTGGTGTGGATAGTGCGGATTGATTCCGGCTTGACACTCGCGTGGTAGCCTGCCGGAGCGTTCGACGCGCGGCGCTTGAGCGCCGTTCTGACCCTCGGGCTGTACTTTGCAAGATTTCGATTTCACAGGAGGCTGTAATGAAGCTGGTTCGTTTCCACTCGGTATTTGCGAGTCTTCTAGTCGTCGTGCTGGCAGCGGCAGTTGCGCACGCGTCCGCGCCGCAATTAACCTTCACTCCTGCAAAACAAGCGGGCTACGACTCGAGCGGAGTCGGGGGCGATCAAGTGATCCTGGCGGACCTGAACGGCGATGGCATCCCGGACATGGTCGTTTGCAATACTGATTCCTACAGCGTATTCCTGGGCAATGGCGACGGTACTTTCTCGTTCAACAACAACTACCCATCCGCCGGGACGGGGGCCAATCTCATGGTGGTGGCGGATTTGAACGGGGATGGCATACTCGACATCGCGGCGACGACCAACTACAACGCCAATGGTACGGGCGGCGGCGTGGACGTGCTGCTGGGCGTTGGCGACGGAACATTCACTGGGCCGGTAAGCGTCAATGCTGGTCCGATCGAAACCCTTGCGATCGCGGTCGGCGACGTCGACAACGACGGTCACCCGGATCTGGTCGTGACCAGCAACTGTCAACCTGAAACCTGCCTGAACGGCAATGTGACCTTGCTGCCGGGCAAGGGCGACGGAACATTCATGCTGCCCATCATCATTACTTCCTCGACCGGTGGTCCGGTCGCGCTTGCGGACATGAATCACGACGGTAACCTGGATATCGTCTTCAACGGCGGCGTACTGCTGGGCGACGGCACCGGCAATTTTACTCCGGTTTCCGGCGGTGAACTCCTGGGCGGGGCCGTTTCCATCGCCATTAAGGACTTAAATGGCGACGGCATTTTGGATGTGGTCGAGGCCACCGACGAGGATGTAATCGACGTGCTGCTCGGTAACGGCGACGGGACCCTCCAGCAATCCGGAGCTTACAAAAGCAAAGTCGTCGGCGCTTGGCCCCTGGGTGTGACGGTAGCGGATATCAACGGCGACGGTCTCCCCGATATAGTTGTGGCCGACGAGTGTCAGTTCCAGCTGAAGCAAGGAAATGGAAGTAAGGGGACCTGCAACACTATCGGCCAAGTAAGCATTTTGACCAACAAGGGCGGTGTCGGACCCGCATTCGCCGGCTTCAACGTTGCCCAAACTTTCGCCTCGGGCGGATATCAGGCCTCTTCCGTGGCGGTGGTGGACATAAATGGGGATGGCAAGCCCGACCTGGTGGTATCGAACCTATGCCAGACCTTCCCGTCCCCGAATCAACCTTGCTCAACCGACGGCTGGGTTGCAGTGTTGCTGAACACCACCTTGTTTACTACAACCACCCATCTGGTAGCCGCGCCCAGTACATCGTCTGTCAATCAGACGGTTATCCTCACCTCCACAACCACGTCAAGCGGCTCTGTCATCGCCAACGGAGACACGGTCACGTTCTACGAAGGCTCGAATGTGATCGGTACCGGCACAACCACCAATGGAGTTGCGACCCTATCCACGGCCTTCGCCTACTTCGGAACACATCTCCTGAAAGCCACATACGCCGGAGATGTTTGGAACGCTTCCAGTTCCGGTACGGCGAGCGAGGTAGTCCAGAAAATTGCGCCGACGGTAAGCTTTACCGGCGCACCAGCCACCGCCATAGCCTTAACCCAGTTCATAGTGACGGCCGCGTCGAACGAAACCGGGCCCTACGCGGTTGTCCCGACGATCACGGCGACGCCGCACACCGTGTGCAACGTGGGTGCGGTTACCAACAACGGCCCGGGCAGCTACCAGGCCACGGTGACGATAATAAGTGGCAGCGGGACGTGTACGATGAAGGCCACGTGGGCGGCGAGTCCAGCCTATTTGGCGGCAACTGCCACGCAGAGCACGACGGCATACTAAGCGTCGGCAGCGGTTTCGACAAACGCGGGCGGTAAACTAGCCGGCAACTACAAGAGGACGTGGCGAAGTTCGCCACGTCCACCTCTTTTCGACGCTTGCGCATCCGTTGCACATGCGTCGTGGCACGTTGGAAGTGGCTGTCGAAGAGCTCCCCTTGGCGCTTCGGGCGGCCAGTCTTGGCAACCGCGAGCCCGGATTGCTGCAATCTCGTTTCTTTCGGGCCGGTACCTGAAGGATCAAAGGCAGAGGAATCAACACGGAGGAAGGTATGAGAACGAGTTTAACGAGCGGTATTCTGGTAGCCGTGTTGGTCTTGGCTGCCGCGCCGGCGTTTGCCGGCAACCTCGCAGTAGGCCCTCCGGGTTGTACACCGAACTATACGCATTTCACCACCATCCAGGCTGCAGTGAACGCTGCCCCGCTCGCCGGGACTACCACAATCGTGGTGTGCCCCGGTATTTACACCGAGCAGGTACAGATTATCGGAAAGAAGATAATTTTAAAGGGAGTCTCCTACGGGGGTTCCGACGCCGCAATTATTGCGCCTCCACCTGGAGGCTTGGTGGCCAACGCAAGCAGCACCTTCCCCAGCTATGATTCGAACGGGAACCCATACATTGCGTACTTTGAGGCGATGGTGCTTGTGCAAAATACAACCGCCACCATCGAGGACTTGACCGTGGACGCCACCAATAACCTCACTGTCTGCGGCCAGGATCCGGTTGGGATCCTTTACCAAAATGCCGATGGGACCATTACGCGGGACAATGTTCTCCATGTTCAGGTTATCGGTGGCTTTGGCTGCCAGGGCGGCCTCGGCATCTACGTGGAGAGCGGTTCGACAATCAGCAATGGCCCGCCCAATCCCTCGAACGAAGCCAATTCCACCGTGACCATCAGCTACAACAACGTGCAGGATTACGACAAGAACGGGATCACAGCCAACGGCACGCCAGCCGGACCGACCAGCAACGTCGAAGTAACTATCAAGTACAACACGGTAATCGGAGCCGGTGCGGTTCCCGACAATGCGCAGAACGGAATTCAGCTGTACGGAGCAAATGGCAGCATCACCTCGAACACCATCGATGGAGATTGGTATACCGTCCCCGGCACTGCGGCCACTGGCATACTGATCCTGCAATCCACCGCTCCCTTAGTCCAAAGTAATACCATCAGCAACACGAACGTGGGGATCTACCTCCAGAGCATCAACCCCGATGACACTGACAACGCGACGATAAAGAGCAACACAATTACCGCGACTCACGAATACGACGGGATTGTGCTGTGCGCCAACCTCTCTACCGCGACCAGCAACATCATCAACGTGGCCGATGAGTCTGGGATAAACGTGGCTGCTTGCGGCGATCCCGCACCCACTGACACGGTCTATTCCAATACCATCAACGGTGCTTGCGCCGGCATACTCGTCGCGCCTCCGGCGTCTGGCACCACGACACCCGACACTTACTACAACGTGACCACGCCGGTGCTAACGACCTCGAGCGACACCTGTGCCACCCCGTTAGTCAAGAAGCGTGGCGGAAGTGGGCCTCACCGCGCCATCGCGAGCCCTGCAAGAAGGAAATTGTCTCAATAGCAACACGAAGGCGCTCACTTCGGCACAGGACAGGAAGTGAGCGCCTTCGTTAATCTCTAATCTTTGGGGTGGGAGACGGGAATCGAACCCGCAACCGTCGGAGCCACAGTCCGATGCTCTACCAAGTTGAGCTACTCCCACCGCAGACCACGATTATAGCAATTGTGGGAGAAGTCCGGCGAACCGCTCCTCCTTCGCTGCATCGCTCAGCGACGATTCGGCTTTTTGTGAATCACGAATGGGGGGACTGGGGCGCAAGGCGCAGGCGGGACTGCAAATCGCGACTTCCGGACACCCCAGACAATTGCCACGAACAAGATGGGCACAACGCCGGACAGCAAGAGGGGCGTCAGCACGTCTTCCTTAATCTCAATGCTCTGCGATGACTTTTCTCCAAGGTAGTCGTTTAGTCTCTTGGCGGAAGCCTCTGCCTGGGAACGAATCTGGTAGCTGAGTACTGGATAGTCCTGCCCCGAGTCCAAGCTCAGATAAACATTGCAGGAAGGCGCACCGCGACCTCCGACCTTTGTC
The DNA here is from genome assembly GCA_049288625.1 of Terriglobales bacterium. GTDB lineage: Bacteria > Acidobacteriota > Terriglobia > Terriglobales > Acidobacteriaceae > Acidiflorens. The sequence goes on from JBAQIB010000038.1 coordinate 715,984, forward strand.
GTGGAGCAGAATGCCTGGGCGCTGCGAATGCTCGATTCCGGGATAGCGAAACTGCTGTTGCCCGACAAGCCGAAGAAACGTGTTTGCCGTATCTCGCACTCGGCCTTGTGGGGCGTCCGCGCGCAGCGCAGGCCGTCATCGGTGGGGCCAAAGATTGCCGTTAGCAGGAAGGCAGCCGCAACCACCGCCAACAGCGGAATGGCAACGATCCAGATGACGGCCTTCTTATTCATGGGGACGAATCCGACCTTAGCCGTGAGTCCGACGATTCAAGGCTGGAATGCCCTTACCGGCCCACGCCCATGTACTGGAAGCCCATGGCGCGCAGGCGCGACGAATCGAGCAGATTCTTGGTGTCGATGATGATCGGGCGCTTTACCAGATGGCGAATCTTGGTGAAATCGAGTGTCCTGAATTCCGGCCAGCCGGTCGCCACGACGAGCGCATCGACGCCCTCGGCGACACCGTAGGCGGACTCGCAATACTTGACGGTGCCGTTCAGCTGCAGCCGCGCATCGGGAATCGCCACCGGATCGTAGGCCTTCACGCGCGCGCCCTTGGCTAGGAGATTTTGGGCCAGTTGCACCGAGGCCGAGCCGGCAACCGAATTCGTGTTGGGCTTGAATGCCAAGCCGAGAATGCCCACATCCTTGTTCTTGACCGTATCGAGCGCGGCGGATACCTTTTGCAGGAGCCGGTCCGCCAGTTCCAGATTCACCTCACGAGCCGCATTCAAAACCTTGAGGTCGACGCGGTTTTCCCGCGCCAGGCCGGTCAAGGAGTCCATATCAGTCTGGGCAAAGATTCCGCCCATGCCCGCTCCCGGCTGCAGACAGCGCGGAGCGATTTTCTTATCCAGGCCTAACGCCAGCGAAAGGCTCACGGCATCGGCGTGCACATGCTCGCAGAGGCTGGCAATCTCATTGATGAACGAAATTTTCGTCGCTACGAAGGCCGTGGTCGCTTCGCGCGCCAGTTCGGCGGTCTCGTAATTCGTGACCAGCACCGGAACGCCCCTCATCACGAGAGGGTGGAAAATCTGCTTGAGGGCGGAAACGGCTTCGCTGGAAGGTGTGCCCAGAATGATGCGATCGGGCCAGTTGAAGTCTTCGACGGCGCATCCGTTGGTGAAGAACATCGGCTGGCAAACCAGCAGGCTAGTAAGGCTGTTTGCTTTCAGCGCTTTTTCGATCAGAGAAGTCGAACCCACGCGCATGGGCGTAACAATGGAGAGCACCTGGAATCGCCCAGCCGGACGGGCGAGCCGCAAGACAAGGTCTTCCAATCCTTCGGGAGAATCTTCCGCGAGAAAAATAACCTGTGCCTTGCGCGCCAGATCTTCGGGATCGGCCGAATAGACGAGGCGGCCGGAGCGAACATTCCGGCGAATCACTTCCTGCAGGTTCTTTTCGTAGAAAGGAATGTTGCCCTTGGCCACTTCCATGATGCGCGAGCCGTCGGCATGGCAGCAGCAAACGGGTGTGCCGAAATCGGCAAGGCAAGCGGAGATAACTGTGGCAAGGTACCCGGATCCGTAAACGCCAATCTGCATATATGCACTCTTCCGAATGAACCCGCAGCCTGGGATCCGGCGCTTGGTCTCGAGCCCGTTAATCTATGGTAATTCGACCACGGGACTTAGCAACGGGCGGAAAGTACATGTACTGCAGGACCGTGATACGGCCCATCTGTTGCGGGTTTTTAAGGGGTTTTGCCGGAAGGGCTCACGGGCACGGAGACGCGCTCAGGATTTCGATGACAATTGGCCGCGTCCTAAAGGCAGCGGTGCCACATCCTGCCAAATACCATCTGTCTCGCGGACGAACATCAGTTCCTCGACATGAACCTGGCGTTTGCCGTCGAATTTTTCCCAGCGTTCCCGGGCAAGGACAGCGGCCGCCTGTGCCTGTTCATCATGCTCGGTCTTCATGATGGTGAGATGCGGAATGTAGGGCCAATTCTCCTCACAGCACAGCGCTTTCCCGCTGAGCTGATCGTGAAGTTCCCGCATGCGATAAGCGGCGCGCTTCACCTGGATAAACACAGTCGGTGTGGTGGGCAGGAAGGTTTCGACGCCGCCGAGTTCCACGTCGAATGGCACAACGTGGCTGCATGCTTCTTCCAGAAATTCCAGCGCAGCTCGCTCGCTGCCCATGAGTTCCCGGGGGGGAAGAATGGTAAGGTGAGCGGGCATGTGAGGCATGGTCGGATGAAGCTCCCGGCGCAGCTTCTCTACAAATTCCCCGACTGGATTGCGGACGTACGTCACCAGCGCATAACGTGAACTCGACATGACCTTCGACCGGAATTATAGCTGAGCGTGGCGACGGCGACACGGCACGTTTGGGGAGTGTCGACAGCATAACCCGCATCCCATTCATTTATAATGATGTAACAGTCGGGGCGTAGCGCAGCCTGGTAGCGCACCTGCCTTGGGCGCAGGGGGTCCGCGGTTCAAATCCGCGCGCCCCGACCAATTCTCACTGTTCTCCTATTTGTTGGCTGCCGCGGGTTTCAGTACTGCTGTGTTCCGCTCGTCGGCGGCAATCGTTCGGTAGAACTTTTTCAGCTCATCCATCTTGTTGACCGGCACGCTAAGCTCCTTGATTTCGAGGCTGCGGGAGTAGTGAAGCGTATGCCCGTTCGCTTCGGTCTTGCTGTGATAACTGGCAAAACTGTAATCCGCATCCACCGGCGGAGGTAACTCGTCCAACTCATACCCGGCCGGCAGCTCGATGTCGAAGGAATCCGTGTCGCGCGATGGGCCCTCAAATTCGTAGGGATACTTGCGTGGCTCCTTCGTTTCTAGCACTCCCGACGACTTTGCGCCTAGCACCCGCGGCCGCACCAGAAGCAGATTCCCTGCAAGTTTGGCATAGTTGGCAGACTGGAAGCTGTAATTGAAGCCAAAGGGCTGGTCGGTCTGCTCGAGATTGACCAAGCTTGCTTTTACGATTTGGAAGTTGGGAAGCGAACCGGCCAGCACATCCTCGATAGGCTTGACGCGGTCGGTGCTCTTGGTGGCCAGCCGGATCCGCCATCGTTCTTCCCGAGCGCGATCTCCGAGTCTCGATTCTTTGATATCGCCGATCAACGTGCCGTTGGCATCGAGTGTCAGTTTCCCGACGCGGTCAATGCTATTCATGTTGGACGCCTGTTGCGGCAACTCGACCAGTTCGCCGCCATCCGGAGTTACTAGCAGGCCGTAGTTGGCTTGCAGATAGCCACCGATCTGCCCAAACGGTATCTCTTCATTGGTAGGATCGAAGAACAGGATCCTGCCCAGCTTACGATGCTCGATCACCGCAATGAGAGAAGGATCCTTAACGTCATCCGGTAACCTGATCGCAAGGATCGCATGGTTGAACCCGTTGTGGGCTGGTGTATCAGCGCCAACCGACCCTCGCCGCGTGTTGATTACCAGGTGGTAGGAGTCCACGCCGATCTCGCGGAGCATCGTGCGCATTAACGTAGCTTTGTCCTTGCAATCGCCATACTTGTGCACGAAAACATCGGGAGAGGCATGGGGTTGCCAACCGCCGATGCCCAACCAGATGCCAACGTAGCGAATGTCGTGCTGCATGAATTGGGCGATCGCCTGCATTTTCTGTAGCCGGCTTGTTTTCCCGGCTACTAAAGCGGCAACCTCTTGTTTGATTGGGTCGGATGCATCCATGCGCCCAGAAAGCAGGCCGCCATACCATTGGCCCATGCCGTCCCAGTTCGCGAACTCTTTTTTTTGCGACGTCCCGCCGGACGGAAAGAAGGAGACGATCATCTGGCCAGCCAAACCCGTCACCGGCGGCATGTCGGGTTCGGGGCGGATTCCCTTGATGTCAACGACTTTCCATTGCAACACGTTGCCAGTTTCGTCAGGCTTCACCTCTTCATGAGCCAGCCACGACGCTTTAAAAACCCAGCCGGGAGGAAGCTGCAACGAATAATGACTTTCCCGCACCGGGTCCCTCTCCTGAAAGTGCCAAGTATGCTGCAACCAGAAGGGCCGCTCCTCCACTTCGTATTCGTAGCCCACGATATTGCCCGGATCGGGGGCGGGAATGTGCAGGATTCTGTATCTGGTGTCGACGACTAAACTTCCCCCCTCAGCAGGAGGTGCGACATCGAGGGCTTCCTTGTCTTTGACTTCGTAGTCTTTGCCTTGAGCTGGGATGCACCAACCATGCAGGGACGTGATTTTCCGCTCTGGGTTGAAGTAGACCTCTACGGTACCGCGCTGCCGCCCTTCCGGCCGAAGGACTTTGTACGCTTCGCGCACATGCATGCGGATTTTGTCCTCTGATAGAACCGTTACGCTGGTGTCAGAGTAGAGCAAAACGGCGTCAGTTTTCTCGTCGTAGGAGGGCAGGCTGGCACCGACCAGAGCATGCATCCAGGCAGGGGCATCACTGCTGGCCGCTGCTTGCGGCACTATGACTCCTGCCCAGAGCACGACCCAGAAAAATGGCTTCAGCGCCATCCTTTCACTTAGCAGACTAGTTACTAGCATGAATTTCTCCTGGCTGTAACACGATCTGCTGACCATCGCTTGTCCGCACTAACTGGTAGAAATTCCGCAAAGGCGAATAGTACTTTGCGTCCAGCAACATCATGTTAATGGACAACTTCCTCGTAAGATGGAGTGATCCTGGCGTGGCATCCACCTTAAGGACGTACCGAACAACTTTGGTGCCCTGATCCTGCGCCGCGGGCACGCTCTTCACCTGCCAGCCAGGCCGAAGTTCGATCGTTATGTCGTCCGCTTTCTCGAATGGATACTCATAGTAGATCGGGTGCACCCGGTTGGTGTGCTCGAAGGTTGCTTTCTCGCCGGCTGCGAAGATGGCGGCCGGAATCACCGTGCGACTGCCGGCATTAGAGGCCCATCCCGGGACCTTCAAGTTAAACTCCGCGACCAACGGCGCTTCCGAACTTGCCCAATCCGGCTTGTTTGTCAATTCCGCTTCGGCGGCACCCTCGATTTGCGAAGTCACCCGTTCTTCCAGAGATTTCTTGCGGGCAACATCGTCCGCGTGCCGCTCCGCTAAGCGATGATTCATGGCTTCTAGGCCGGTGTAGGTCAGTGTCAGCTTTCCTTCTAGGTCGCCGGTATCGGAGAGTTTAAACCTTCCCACCCGCTCGATGCGAGACTCCGAAGGATCCGGCAGCGTGGTCTGGATCCAAGTGCCACCGTCCTTATCCAGCCGTAAGCCCGAAACTCCCGTCTCCGACCATTCCAACAACCCGAAGGGCGTGAAAGCTCCTCCCGGATCAAAATACAGGTCCTTTCCATTCAACTTGACGAGCACGACATTGGCGTTCAACTTCGAGCCTTGCATCGTGACAGGAGTGAAAAAATACTCATTGCGAGCGGACACGAAGCAGCCATAGGCCTCGAAACCGGCAGCGCGCACTAAACCAAGGAATAGCCATGTCAACTGGACGCCGTCGCCGTAGCCTTTCTTCCAGACTTCCTCCACGTTGTCGAGGGGCTTTTCTTTTTCGCGCTTGATCTCCGCCTCGGTTTTCCGCACTTCAAATGTTGTATTTCTGACTTGCTGGACGCGATCGTAGATCTTGCGGAGTTTTGCCTCCGCCGCGTCGCCGGGAAGGACAATTTGCGCTACCGCATCCTCCATCGCCCTGCGCTTTCCGACGAAAGATTCCACTTGTCCGTTTCTCTTCTTGCCGAGGTCTTTCCAGTAGGCTGCTTGTTCTTTGCTGACAGTACCTTGTTCGTAGATAAAATCCACGCGCGACTTCAGTTCGTCGGGTGGAGGCATGAAGTCTTCTTCGGGAAACGCTGGTATGTTGCTGGCGTCCATATGAATGATATCGTTGGGTTCGTCTTTCGGGGGCGCAGTGCCATCGGGCAGATGATTCCAACTCCAGCGCACGTAATATGGCGCGTACGCCCCTCCACCGTGGAATGGTTTCAGCGAGAATCGCGCTTTCCTCGTGAATAGTTCATCGCTCAAGATCCATCGGGAGTTGATCAGGTCATACTCGTGAAAATCGAATGTGTAGTAGTACTCAATGATGCTCCCGACCTGCACGTCTGGAAGAGTAAAAGTCTTGGCCAGATACTTCTCCTCTCTGCCGTGGAATCTTCTCTTGGCCAGATTCTTTTCGAAGACCTTGCCGTCGAACTCCGCAATCGACCCGTCCGGCCGGATGGTCCGGGCATGCACATTCCCGACGTCCCCGTTCTCTTTATAAAAGGGGATCTCGACATCGGCGTGTTTGCGCCCTTCCTCGGTCAGAATTTTGATGCGAAAGTAATGGTCTTCATGTGGTGTACGGATATTGTCGTCCCGGTCCACCTGCCGGTACAGGATGATCGCAGGCGCGCCGGGCGCCAGGGGTTCGCCGGTCATCTTGAGTTCATCGGGCGAAACCGGCTGAAATCCGATACCCGCTGCGGCCGTTGTTACCGTCAACATGCAGAACACAAATCCTAATAAGAGCCAACTGCCTAACTTGAACATCGGTGTCTCTCCCTGGGGAAATGCGGGTTTAACAAGAGTTTTGAGGCATCCGATTCCGAGCCGGTGGGAATTGCAAGGGGACCGATGTAGTGCTTTCTTGGCGAAGAGCAATTCCGCCTCCTCCGAACTCCCGCCCCCTCAAGCGGAATCCGGGATTTGTAGTAAACGGCTGAGTATAGCTAGAAACCATCCTCCGTCAAGGACGCGAATCACATGGTGCTGTAACGGAGAATTGAAGGCGAAGCAAGGGCAATGAACGCCGCCCGCGGCCCTAGAGATCGTACTTCTTCATCAGGTGCCGGAACGAGCGGTAGGAAATTCCCAGCACATCAGCGGCGCGCACCTGCACGCCTTGCGTTTGCCCGAGCGCCGACTGCAGCAGCGAGCGCTCGATCTGCGCCACGTAGTCTTCCATGTTGACGCCTTCCGGCAGGATCGCACCGGTTGCGGCGGAGGTGAAAGCCGTCTCAGCGCCGGCAGCAACCGCCCGTGCCTTGGGACGCTCGGCGGGTAGCTCGACGTGCAATTCGTTGCCGATCTCGAGCGCAACCGCCCGCTCAATAGTGTTTTCCAGTTGCCGGACGTTGCCGGGCCATTCGTAGCGGGTAAGTGCTTCGAGTGAAGCCGCTCCCAGTCCATGAATGCTTTTTCCGGCTCCGGGCGCATACTTCTTTAAAAAATGATTGGCGAGCAGGGGAACGTCTTCGCGGCGCTCGCGCAAGCTGGGCACGCGGATGGGAATGACGTTAAGCCGGTAATACAGGTCCTCGCGGAACGTGCCTTCGCTAACTTGCTTGTCGAGGTCGCGGTTGGTGGCGGCAATCACGCGCACATCCACCGCGATTTCGCTCGTGCCGCCCACCGGACGCACAGTGCGCTCCTGCAGCACACGCAGCAGCTTGACCTGCATCGGCATGGTCATCTCAGCGATCTCGTCGAGGAAGATCGTGCCCTGATCGGCGACTTCGAACAGCCCGCGCCGGTTCTGGTTGGCTCCGGTAAAGGCTCCCTTAACGTAGCCAAACAGTTCGCTTTCGAGCAGCGTTTCCGGGAACGCGCCGCAGTTGACGGAAACGAATGCTTCGGCCGCGCGCGGCGAACAGGTGTGTACGGCACGGGCCACGAGTTCCTTGCCGGTTCCGCTTTCTCCGTAGACCAGGATCGTGCTGCTGGTGGTGGCGACGGTGCGAATCGTCTGCTTCAGCTTTTCCAGAGCCGGACTGGCCCCGATGATGTTGTCCAGCGAGTTGCGCGCCGCGGCGTCGCGGCGTAGCGCAAAATTCTGACGGGTAAGAGTCACCTTGGCCAGCGACCGCGCAATCGCGAGTTTGACTTCGTCAACCAAGCCGGGGCTTTTACGGATGTAATCGGTCGCTCCGCCGGCTTTCACCGCCTCGACAACCGCTTCGTAGTCATCCACCGCTGTCATCAGGATGACCGCCGACTCCGGCGAAACCTGGTGGGCGTGGCGCAATACATCGACTCCATTGACGCCCGGCATCTTGATGTCGGTAACGATCACATCGAACAACGCACTCTCGATCTTGCGCCTCGCGCCGTCACCGCTTGTGACCGTCTCCACCTTGTGACCGTCGCGGCGCAAGGCAATATCGAGCAGTTCGCAAATCGAGCGTTCGTCGTCGCACACGAGGATATTACCCACGCGTCTTTCCTCCCGTGCCCACTCGTCCGCCGGTACTCACGTGCGCGGCGCCGGCGGCATTTGCCGTTGCGGCCGGAGCGCTGGCGGCAGCACCCTGCATACGCCGCAGGCGGAGCACAAAGCTGGTGCCTTTGCCCGTTTCCGATCTCGCCCAAACCTTGCCTTCGTGCGCCTGCACGATCTGATACACGATCGCCAGGCCCAGGCCCGTGCCCCCTTCAAAATTCGACTGGAAGGGTTCAAAAATCTTTTCGGTTTGCTGCGGCGGCATGCCGGGGCCGGTGTCGGCAAAAGTGATTTCCCAATCCGCGGCCCGTTCGCCCAAGGCTACCGCCAGCGTTCCGCCGTTCTTCTGCATCGCGCGCACTGCGTTTTCGCAAAAGTTCCAGAACACCTGCTTGAGCTTGTCGCCGTCGGCCAGCACCCAGGCTTCCCGGACCTGAAAGCTGCGTTGCACGCGAATTCCAGCGTTCTCGGCGTTGAGGCGGTGTTCCAGCAGTGTGAGCGTGTCCTCGAGGAGCGGAAGCAGGTTGACACGCTCGAAGCGGTATTGCTTGCCCCGGGAATACGCCAGGAAGTCGGTAATGATCGCGTTGAGGCGCTCGGATTCCCGCGTGACGATCTGGAGGAGATGCTTTTCTTCCTGGCTCAACGCCGGGGTATCCGACAGCATGCTGACCGAACCGGCGATCGAGGTGAGAGGGTTTCGGATCTCGTGGGCAATCGCGGCCGCAAGCCGCCCGACAGCCGCCAGACGGTCCTGCATGCGCATTTCACGCTCCAGGCGGCGGATCTCGGTAAGATCGTCAAACGTGTAGACAAATCCCAGATCGCCGCGCGCAGTCACATTCAGCACTGAAACCATCACCCGAAATGTCTTGCGAAAGGCGTTGGGGCTCGCGTAGCGAACCTCAGCCCCGGCCCTTCCGGCGCCGATAGCGGGCAACGGATCCTGAAAGAGTTCGGCCACGGCGCGGCCATGCAACTCGATTTCGGAGAGTTCCAGCAGTTGCTGGGCGGCCCGGTTCACGAGCGTGATGTGGCCGTCCGGGCCGGTCGTAATCACGCCGCCACTCATCGACTGGACGATGTTTTCGTGCAGCGCCTGCAGGTCTTCGAGCGCGCCGCTCGCCGTCTTGAGTTGCACATCCACTTGGCGGAGCTTCGTCACCAGCAGGCCAGCCAGATAGGCAATGGCAAAATAGGCGAACAGGTTTACGAAAATGACGACTTGCAACGCTTTGAGCTTCGGGTGAGAGTTCGAATACGAGGGGATGATCCCGTAATAATCGAGTTCCAGAACGGCTCCGAACAGGATGAATGCCAGCGCCGCGCTTAGATATGCCCAAGTGCGCGGCAAAAGCATCGCGGCAACCACAATCACTAACGGATAAAGAAAATTGAGCGAGCTGTCGATGCCACCGGTCAGGTGGACCACCAGCGTAACCATCCCCAGATCGGCCAATACCTGCAGGATGGCTTGCAGGCGATGTTCGTTCCAGACGGAAACCAGGAACAGGAAGAAGAGTGAAAGAACGAACCAGAGCACCATCCCGGTGAGAAAGGGCACGACCGGCACGGGGCTGGGCGTCAGGCGAATGACGGCAAGTTCGATGGCGAGCAGGACGGTCAGGATCAGGACACGAACCTTCACCAGCCAGGTCAGCCAGTTCCGCTCATCGGAGATGGAGTGCATGGAGTTAGCCATCAGCCTTCAGCCATCCGCCATCAGCCAGAGTCTTGATTCGTCGGCCCAAATCTTGAGGGTTCGCTGACGGCTGACGGCTGAGAGCTGACGGCTGTTTTATCCCGCCAGTTTCCCGATCATGGAGAACAGCGGCATGTACAGCGAAACCACGATGCCGCCAATGCTGATGCCGAGGATTCCGATAATGATGGGCTCGAGCATGGCCAGCATGTCTTTTGTGGCGGAGTCCACTTCGTCTTCATAGAAGTCTGCGATTTTCTGCAACATCGCATCCATCGCGCCGGTGGCTTCGCCGACGCCAATCATCTGGGTCACCATGTTCGGGAATACACCGCTTTCGCGCAGCGGATCGACGATGGTGCGGCCTTCCTCGATCGCTTTGCGCACTTTCATCAGCGCTTCTTCCAGCACGGCGTTGCCGGACGTGCGGGCGGTGATGGCCAGGCCTTCCAGAATCGGAACGCCCGACGTAATCAGCGTACCCAGGGTTCGCGTGAAACGCGCAACTGCGATCTTGCGCAAGAGTATGCCGATCACGGGCATTTTTAGCAGCATCGCGTCAAAGTAATAGCGCCCGCGCGGATGCTTCCGAATCTGCTTGATACCAACGATCAGCCCGGCGACTCCCAGGATGAAGAACCACCAGAAATGCCCCACGAACGCGCTCAGGCCGACAACCATCCGGGTGGGCAGCGGCAGATCGACTCCCAATCCCACAAAAAGGTTGGCAAAGATCGGCACCACCCACTTGAGCAGCGCGCCGACGATCAACATGGCCAGGGTGATCACCGAGACCGGATAGATCAACGCCGACTTGACTGCCGAACGCAGCTTCACAGCCTTTTCAACATAGATGGCCAGGCGCTGCAGAATGATGTCGAGAATACCGCCGGTTTCGCCGGCCTCGACCATGTTCGTGGTCAGGTCGTCAAACACGACTGGATATTGCCGCATGGCATTGGCCAGCGTGGAGCCGCCTTCGACGGTCGTCCGGACGCCCAACAGCGTTTTCTGGAAGCTCGGATTCTCTTGATTGGCCCCAAGAATCTCCAGGCACTGTACCAGCGGCAGTCCGGCATCGATCATGACGGAGAACTGGCGGAAGAATACCGCGACATCCTTGACTTTGACCTTACCGCTGCCAAAAGTCGGAAGCGAGAATTCCTTGCCTTTCTCCCGAATCGAGCTGGGCGTGATGCGTTCTCTGCGCAGTTGGGAGGCGAGTCCATCTTTGTTGGGGGCAACGCGTTCCCCTTGTACTTTTTCACCCGAGGCGGTCTTGCCTGAAAATGTAAAAACCGGCATGGCTGGTTTCTCCTTATTCCTGTTCCATCGTCCAGAATCGCCGTGGTGGCAGCGAACTGGATATTGCTGTCACTCGACCCGGCATGCGGCCGAGGCTTACCATCTCATCTCTTCACAGGCGTTGTGCTTTTATGCACCGTGGTGCTCGTCGGCCGGCTCAAAAGGCTTGCGCCCCGCGAAATCATCTCCTGCAGTTCGTCCTGGTTGCTGGAGCGGGCCAGGGCGATTTCGAGCGTGATCTGCTTCTGGAAATAGGCCGTCGCCAGCGCCTGGTTAAACGTCTGCATGCCGAACTTCTCCTGGCCCGACTGCATGGCCGAGTAGATCTGGTGAATCTTGTCTTCGCGGATCAGATTGCGCACGGCTGCATTCGGCACCAGGACTTCCATGCACATGGCGCGGCCCTTGCCATCGCCCCGCGGTATCAGGCTTTGGCACATGATTCCTTCCAGCACCAGCGAAAGCTGGGCGCGGATCTGCGCCTGCTGGTGTGCGGGAAAGACGTCAATGATGCGGTTGATGGTTGACGACGCCGAGTTGGTATGCAGCGTCCCGAATGTCAAGTGGCCGGTCTCGGCGATGCGCAGCGCCGATTCGATGGTTTCCAGATCGCGCATTTCGCCGATCAGCACCACGTCTGGATCTTCACGGAGGGCAGCGCGCAGAGCGTCGGTGAAACTCTTGGTATCCGAATGCAGTTCGCGCTGGTTGACGACACAGTTCTTGTTCATGTGAATGAACTCGATCGGGTCCTCGATGGTGAGGATGTGATCGTGGCGCTCGGTGTTGATCTTGTCGATCATGGAAGCGAGCGTTGTCGACTTGCCGGAACCAGTCGGCCCCGTCACCAGCACCAGCCCGCGCGGCTTGTCGCATAACTTGCTGACCACGGCGGGGAGCCCCAACTGATGGAACGACTTGATCTCGAACGGAATGAGACGGAAGACGCAAGCGGTCGCGCCACGTTGGTTGAAAACGTTGGCGCGGAAGCGCGCCAGCCCTTTCAATCCGAACGAGAAGTCCATCTCGAGGTTCTCTTCGAAGCGGTGCTTCTGCGAGTCGGTCATCACGCTGTAGGCCAGTTGCTTGGTCTCGGCGGGCGTCAACTGGGGCAGATCGAGCGGCACCAGGTGGCCATGCACGCGAATTTGCGGCGGAGAGTTGGTGGTGAGGTGGAGATCGCTTCCACTCATCTCCAGCAAGCGCCGGAGCAGATCGCTTAATGTCAGTGCCATAATTGTTTTTTCCTTCCGCCGTTTTCTAGTGGATCGTTTCGCGAGCCACTTCTTCGAGTGTCGTCATGCCGAGTGCGACTTTGGTCAATCCGCTGCGGCGCAGCGTGATCATGCCGCGTTCAATTGCCTTCTTCTTGAGTTCGAGCGCTGAAGCGCCCACCAGAACCAGTTCTTTGATTTCGTCATCCACTTCCATGACTTCGTACAAACCAGTGCGGCCCTTGTACCCGGTCTTGTTGCAGGTGGCACAGCCCTTCCCTTTCATGATCTGCACCGTCTTGGATTCTTCCGGCGTGTAGCCTTCGTCGATCAGCGCCTGCGGCGGCATTTCCACCGGTTCTGCGCAGTCCTTGCAGATCCGCCGCACCAGGCGCTGCGCGCAGATCAGGTGCACGGAGGTCGCGACCAGAAAAGGCTCAATGCCCATGTTCATCAGGCGCGTAATCGTCTCCGGCGCGCCGTTCGTATGCAAGGTGGAGAGCACAAGGTGCCCGGTGAGCGCGGCCTTGATGGCAATTTCCGCCGTTTCGAAGTCGCGGATTTCGCCTACCAGAATGATGTTCGGGTCCTGCCGCAAGAAGGCACGCAGCGCGGCCGCAAAGTTCAGGCCGATCTGTTCCTTCATCTGCACCTGGTTGACGCCCCCCAATTGAAATTCGACGGGATCTTCCGCCGTCATAATGTTGGTATCGGGCTGGTTGAGGCGCGAAATCGACGAGTACAGCGTGTTCGTCTTGCCTGATCCGGTCGGTCCGGTCACCAGCACCATCCCGTAAGGCTTCAAAATAGCTTTCTCAAACTTGACCAGCGATTCCGGCTCGAAGCCGAGCTTGGTCATATCGAGCCGCAAGTTCTCCTTGTCGAGAAGGCGGAGCACGATCTTCTCGCCCCAGAGCGTCGGCAAAGTGGAAACGCGGAAGTCGAGTTGCTTTTTCTTGCCGGCGATCTGCATTTTCAGCATGATGCGGCCATCTTGCGGCAAGCGCTTCTCGCTGATGTCGAGCTTCGACATGATCTTCAGGCGCGAAGTGATCGCGTCTTTCAATTTCAAAGGCGGATTCATGATCGACTGCAGAACGCCGTCAATGCGGAAGCGCACGCGGAATTCCCTCTCGTAGGGCTCCATGTGGATGTCGCTGGCCCCGCGCTTCACGGCATCGGTCAGCACCAGGTTCACAAGCTTGACGATAGGAGCTTCATCCGCGGCTTTTTCGAGCTCCTTGAGCGTGACCTCTTCCTGTTCGCCCTGGACCTCGACGTCGCCCGCGTCGCCGCTATCATTGATCGACTGCATGACCTGTTCGAGCTCTTCTTCTTTCGAAGTGCCATAGGCCTTGTCGATGCCTTCAACGATGGAGCTTTCCGAAGCTACGACCGGTTCGATGTTGAACCCGGTCATAAACTTGATATCGTCCATGGCGAAGACGTTGGTGGGATCGACCATGGCGATGGTGAGCGAAGCGCCCACGCGGCTGAGCGGCAGTATCTGATAACGCCGGGCGGTTTCGAATGGAATCAGCTTGACGACAGCAGGATCAATTTCGAAGTAGGAAAGATTGATGGCCGGCACGCCATACTGGCGCGACAGAAAGTTGGTGACATCCTCGTCGGAGAGGAAGCCCAACTTCACCAGAGCCGAGGCGAGCCGGACGTGCGTCTCCTTCTGAAGCTTGGTCGCCTGTTCCAACTGCTCTGAGGTGATGACCTTTTCTTTTACGAGCAGGTCACCCAGCCGCTGAGACATATCTCTCCTGTTTACCGCTGACGCGGGACATGCAAAACCGCTGATTTCCGGGGGGATTCAGCGGGAGGTTTTGCACTGACATAAATTGTCAACCCAACGGGCATTCTGAAAAAGTAACTTAGGTACTTGTACTGAACGGCGGTACTGGCAAAGGACTTTCGAGGGGCTCCATTTGCGAACATTTGTGAATAAAAGGAGAGGTGTTGCGAAAAACCTCCACGCAACAGGCCATGTTCTTCGGTGTAGGAATTAAGTGACGCCTAGCCTTGCCCTGTTGATGAACTCCAAGAAAAAACTCTGATTCAATCCCTATTGAATTCCTAGCCGCCCCGTATAACCCTGTGTACCCTGTGGTGGAAGCTTCTTGCGGGCACATTGTCAAAGTGTTCTTAGGGGAATTGCGTAACCTTGCAGACTGACGACCAGATCCGGAGCTACTTCGAAACGCTTTACGCGTCCTGGGGTCGCCAGCACTGGTGGCCCGCGCAATCTGCGTTTGAAGTGATCGTGGGTACATACCTCACTCAAAACACCTCGTGGACAAATGTCGAGCATGCCCTCGGCAGCTTACGCGCTGCACGGGTTCTCAGCATCCGCGGCGTTCGCCGCACGCCTTTGCCCGAGTTGGAACGCTTGATCCGGTCCGCAGGGTATTTTCGCCAAAAAGCGCGCCGAATCAAGATCTTCGTAAGCTTCCTCGACGAGCGCTATGCCGGCTCCCTGACGCGCATGTTCGCCCAGCCAACGGGCAAGCTGCGCGAAGAGTTGCTCGGTCTGGAGGGGGTCGGACCGGAAACCGCCGACTCGATCCTGCTTTATGCCGGAAATCATGCGGTCTTTGTGGTGGATGCTTACACGCGGCGCATTCTGGACCGCCATCGACTGGTTGACGGTCGTGCCAGTCATGAAGAAATACGGGAGCTTTTCGAAAGGGCGCTCGGCCCTTCGGCGGAAAGCCTGCTCAAGTCGAGCTCCGGACCCGCGCTCGCCGCGGCTCCATCGGGTTCCTGTCACACTGCGTCACGCATGAGCATCTCCAAGCGCACAGCGTCGGTTCAGGTCCTTAACGAAATGCACGGCCTGATCGTGGGTGTGGGCAAGAACTTTTGCAAAAAGTCACAACCGGCGTGTGAGCGGTGCCCTTTGCAGAAGTTTCTTCCGGGCGCAGAGTAGTTCGAGAATGAACCGCAGCCTCATCCGCATCCTTCTCTGCCTCTATGCCTTGTGTTTCGCATTCGCCGCGCCGCCCGCGCCACGTTCCCTGCGCGAGGCCGCCGAGCAGTCCGGCATGTTGATCGGCACGGCGGTTCGTCCCGCGCAGCTTTCTGAGGCAGCTTACGCCGCGACGCTGGCGCGCGAGTTCAATATGCTTGAACCGGAAGATGCTCTGAAATGGGAGGTGCTGCGGCCCGATGCGCAGTCGTTCGACTTCTCGCAGGCCGATCAGATCGTCGACTTCGCCGTACGTCATAACATGAAGGTCCGAGGGCACACACTGGTATGGCACCGGCAAAACCCATCCTGGCTAACGGCGGCAAACTACACTTCCGAACAACTCGCAAAGCTGCTTGAGACGCACATCAAGACTGTGGTCGGTCATTATCGTGGAAAGATCTTCGCCTGGGACGTTGCAAATGAAGCCTTCGACGAGGGCAAAAACACCGGCAAGCTGCGCAGCACAATCTGGTATGACCAGCCGGGCATTGGCTTCTCCGACCAAGGCCCCGCTTATTTAGCACAATGCTTCCGCTGGGCCCATGAAGCCGATCCCCAGGCGCTTCTCTTCTACAACGAAGCCGAGGCCGAGGAGGTGAATCCGAAATCGGATGCCATCTACGCCATGGTGCGCGCCTTCACACGTGATGGCGTTCCCATCGACGGCATCGGATTCCAGATGCACGTCGCCAATTTGCACGCGGATATTGCCGCCATCTCAGCAAATATCGCCCGTTTCACTGCCCTCGGCCTGCAAGTGCACATCACGGAAATGGACGTCGCTCTCCCTGTCGACGCCAATGGAAACGAGAATCCCGAGGACCTCAAGCGGCAGGCGGACATCTATCGTCAAATCGCGGAAGCTTGTCTTTCTCATCTCGGCTGCACGGCAATCCAGACCTGGGGATTCACCGACAAATATTCCTGGATCGGATCGCACTCCAAGCACACGCAAGGCGCGGCGTTGCCTTTCGATCGCAATTATCGTCCCAAGCCGGCATACGACGCGCTAAGCCGGGTGCTGTCAAAGCGCCGTTAGGGGAGTCTCCCGCTCTATAATGAGGCCATCGCGCACCCTGTTTAGTGGCTCTCGGGGCGCACGCGCCTTGGCCGCACTGACTCCAATTCGCGACGCCGAAACGAAGCCCTCCGGCCGGCGGAAAGCCGTGATCGCGCTCGCAATCGGCTCGTTTCTGCTGCTCGCGCTCCTGGTCGCGCAGGCCTCGTTCAACCTCAAGTTCATCAGCCCCGACAGCAATCAGCAGCTTTTCTTTTTTGCGACGCTGACGGGAATGATCTTCTTTACCTTTGTTGCCCTGTCACTCGTGCTCGGGCGCAACCTGCTGAAGCTCTATGCCGAACGCCGCCAGGGCGTGGCCGGATCGAAGTTCCGCACCCGCCTCGTCGTCGTGAATCTGCTGCTGTCTTTCTTACCCGTAATCGCTATGTTCTGGTTTTCCTACGGGCTGATGAACCGCTCCATTGATAAGTGGTTCTCACAGCCGGTCGAGGAGGTGCGGGCCGATACGGCGGCCTTGTCAGCACAGCTCTATGATTACGCTGGCTCGAACGCAACCTCGGAGGCGGTATCCATCGCACAATCGGAGGAGTTCAAAGAGCCTCTCGCCGCGGGAAACTTCAAAGCTGCTGATGAGGAATTGCAGGAACATGTGCCGACTCTGCAGGGTGGATTCGTCGTCGCCCTCGCCGGCGGAAGCGCGGTCGCCAGCCTCAACACTCCAGCTCCCTGGCTTGAAATGAGGGACCAATTTCCCATTCGGGAGGCAGTTCGCGGGGAGCATGTGCAATTCCGGTGGGGCCAGACTACTTACATCGTCGGCGCCGCTCCCGCCGGCAACAGAACGGTGCTGGTTGCCATGCCCTTGCCGCCCAAGTTTGCAGAAACTGCAAAACAGATTCAGGATAGCCAGCAACGCTACGTTGAACTGGCGCGGCAGCGAAAACTAGTCCGCCGGATTTACCTCGGATTCCTTCTTCTTCTGACCGTGCTGGTGCTGTTTGCTTCGACCTGGCTCGCCTTGTTCTTGTCCAAGTTGGTCAACCGCCCCGTCGCTGCCATTGCGGCGGGCACGGAGGCTATCTCCAAGGGGCAGTTGGATTATCGCGTCGATATCCGCGCCACTGACGAACTCGCCGAGCTGGTACAGTCGTTCAACAGCATGGCCGAACAGCTCGAATCCAGCCGCCGCCAGATCGAGGCATCGAGCCGAGAATTGGGCGCTGCCAACGAGGCCCTCGAAGGCCGGCGGCATTATATTGAAACGATTCTGGAGAGCATTCCGACCGGTGTGGTTTCGATCGACGGCGCGCGCCGCGTCACTCTAGCAAACGCGGCATTTTGCCGCATGTTCCATCCTGATCACCCGGAATTTGTTAGCCCTTCGGCGCTCGCCGGCCGCCCTTTGCTCGGTCTGCTGTCGGCCGATGTTATGGACGAACTCGAGGGGCTCTTGCGCCGCGCCGATCGCATGGGCATGACGGCGTCGAACATCGAAATCAATTTGCCTCATACCAAGCTGAATGCAGCTGTAACCGTGGCCGCGCTCGAATATCCCGCCCAGCGCCTGGGTTATGTTTTGGTCTTTGAGGATCTTTCCGACCTGTTGCGCGCACAAAAGCAGTCAGCCTGGAGCGAGGTGGCGCGGCGCGTGGCACATGAGATCAAGAATCCTCTCACTCCCATCGCGCTCTCCGCCGAGCGCATTCACCGTCATCTGGCGCGCGGATCCAACCCCGATGCGGCGTCGCTGGAGGTCATTCGCACCTGCGCCGACACCATCAACAATGCGGTTCAAACCGTTCGCTCGCTGGTCGATGAATTTTCCGTGCTCGCCCGTTTTCCCGCGTCGCATCCGCAGCCCGCCAACCTGAATAGCCTGGTGGAAAATGCCCTGGTCCTTTTTGATGGAAGGCTGGAAGGCATTCGCGTGCGCACGAACCTGGCGCCCGGTCTGCCCGCCGTCATGGCCGATCCGGAAGCCATCAAGCGCGCCGTCGCCAATCTGGTCGATAACGCCGCCGAGTCCATGCAGGACGCGATCCTTAAGGAAATTACGATTTCAACCGCATTGCTTGCCAGTCACGAGGCCGTTGAACTATCTGTTTCCGATACCGGGCATGGCGTTTCCCGCGAAGTCAAGGAGCGGCTGTTTCTTCCCTATTTCTCGACCAAGCAACGGGGCACGGGCCTTGGGTTGGCGATTGTGAGCAGAATTGTGGAAGATCATAATGGGTCGATTCGCGTCGAGGAAAACAAACCGGTCGGAAGCCGCTTCGTAATTGAGTTGCCGGTTGCAGTGGAGACCCTCACCGCTCCGGCGGCAAGCTAACATATCAAGTAAACCATGGCCAGCATCCTGATCGTTGACGACGAATCCGCTATCCGCGAATCTCTCCAGGGAATTCTCGAGGATGAGGGATACGCAGCGATTGTCAGTCCGAGCGGCGAAGACTGTCTTGACCAGTTGCGGAAAGCAAATGTCGACGTGGTCCTGCTCGATGTCTGGCTGACCGGAATTGATGGCCTTGAAGTCCTGGAGAAAATACGCGCGCTCGACGATCCGCCGGAAGTCATCATGATTTCAGGCCACGGCACGATCGAAACGGCGGTGCGCGCCACCAAACTCGGCGCCTTCGACTTCGCTGAAAAGCCGCTTTCGCTCGACAAGACGCTTATCCTGGTAAAGAACGCCATCGATGCCCGCCGTCTGCGCCACGACAATCGCGACCTGCGAAAACAACTGCAAGCGAAAAGCGTTATCGCCGGCGACAGCGTTCCCATGAAGGCTCTACGGCAGCAAATTGGCGTCATGGCGCCCACCAACGGCCGCGTGCTCATCTACGGCGAGTCGGGCACAGGGAAAGAACTGGTAGCCCACGCCATTCACCTGCAAAGCCTGCGCAAAGACGAAATGTTTGTCGAGATCAACTGCGCTGCCCTGCCTGAAGATCTGATCGATAGCGAGCTATTCGGTCACCGCAAATCGTCGTTCCCCGGCGCCACAGCAGACAAAGAAGGCAAATTCCAAAAGGCCGACCACGGAACGCTTTTCCTCGATGAAGTCGGCGATATGAGCCTGAAGACGCAGGCGAAGGTCTTGCGCACGCTCGAACAACAGCGCTTTGTGCCCGTCGGCAGCGACGATCCGGTGACGGTGGACGTGCGCGTGATCGCATCCACCAACAAAGACCTGGAAGAAGAAATCGCCAAGGGGAATTTTCGCGAGGACCTTTTCTATCGGCTGAACGTAATCCCGTTTGTCGTGCCGCCGCTGCGAGAACGCAAAGAAGACATCCCGCTCTTGGCGCGTCATTTTCTCAAGGAATTCGCTTCCGCTTATGGCCGCCGTCCGCGTGACATTACGGACGAGGCCGTCGAAGCCCTTATGCGCTATTCCTGGCCGGGGAATGTCCGCGAACTACGCAATGTGATCGAGCGCATCGTGATCATGAATCCCACCACCTTACGCTTCGAACGAAAGCACCTTCCGCCGCTTTTGCATCGCGATGGCAGCCGCCGCGTTCCCGGAGGGGAGGCCTCCACGCTACACCAGGCGCGCGCCGCCTACGAACGCGACTTCATTCTCAAGAAGCTTGATGAGAACCATGGCAACGTCAGCCGCACTGCCGAAGCGCTCGGCCTGGAGCGCAGCCACCTCTATCGGAAGATGAAAAGCCTGGGGATTGCCGCGAAGGAGTAAGCCGTCTTACTTCTTGATCATATGAATTTCGGTTCCATTCTTATGAAACCGGACCTCGTCCATCAATTGATTGATCAGAAAAATGCCGCGTCCATGGTGAGAATAGATATTCTCGCCGGCGCAAGGGTCGGCAATCTGCGAGGGATCAAAACCTGGGCCGGGGTCGCGCACTACAATCAGAATCGATCCCTGCTGATTGCAAGCGACATCGCATTCCACTGTTTTTGACGGGTCGTTCTTCGCGCCATGGACCACGGCATTGGCCAGTGCTTCGGCGAGCGCCAGTTCGATATCGTCTTCACGGCCAGGAGAGCAACCGTTATCGCGCACCACGTTCATGACGCTTCGCACCACCTGATCGACCGCGTTGCGGTCGGCGCTCAGGGTGACACTCAGTTTCAGCTCCAGTTTGGTCGGATCGAAAGGGGCCGGCGGTTGTGCGCCGTCGGGCGGGGGGGAAGAGTCGGTCATAGACAGCCAGGTTTCTTTCAGCTCCGTAAGTTGGTTGTTTCCGCCACCCCTTAAGATGCGCGAAGGCGTTGTCAGATTCTAGGGATTTCTGGCCGGGCATGCAACTTTATTTGGCTGGTGAGCAACTTTTTGCGTTCGGAAATTTACGAAATCCGGAAACAAGGCCAGCACTTTGTAGCTCTAGGTTCGCGCACGTTTTTGATCCCGAACGGCTGGGACGTCAATCCGTTGCAACTGGCGCCGCCAGTCCAGTTCTTCCACAAACTGCCTCGAATCGCGCCATCCGGGCTGAACTTTGACAAAAAGCTCCAGAAAGACCTTCGTGCCAACCATCTTCTCGATGTCGAGCCGCGCCGCAGTACCGATCTTTTTCAGCATCTGGCCGCCTTTGCCGAGCAGGATCGCCTTTTGCCCGTCGCGCTCGCAGTAGATCACGGCGGCGATCCGAACCAATCTCGGACTTTCTTCGAATTGCTCGATCACAACTGAGACCGCATGCGGCACTTCTTCCTGCGCGTACATCAGGACATGCTCGCGGATCAGCTCCGAGGCCATGAAGCGCACTGGCTGATCGGTGATCTGATCTTCGGGGAAATAGCGTGGGCCGTTGGGCAAGGCTTGCACCACGCATGTCAGCAACTCGTCGAGCCCTTTTTTCTTAAGAGCCGAAATCGGGATGACCTCCTGAAAATTGTGCAGCCGCTGAAGCTCTACGATCAGCGGGAGCAGATTCCTTTTGTCGGCGACCAGATCAATTTTGTTGAGCAGCAGAAATACCGGAGTGCCCGATTTCTTGACCAGGTCGAGAACATGAGCGTCGTCGGGATCCCACTTCCTTTTCGCATCGGCGATCAGCAGAATCAGTTGGCAGCCTTCGAGCGCCTCGCGCACCTCGGCCATCATCTTGCGGCCCAGCGACGAGCCGGACCTGTGGACGCCGGGCGTATCGATCAGCACGATCTGCCCCGCCTCGCGGCCCTTTTTCTTGGGGACATTGATAATCCCCAGGATGCGATTGCGCGTAGTCTGCGGCTTCGGCGAGATGATCGCCAGCTTCTCGCCGACCAGCGCATTCAGCAAAGTGCTCTTGCCGGCGTTGGGGCGGCCGAGGATGCAGACGAATCCGGAGTGGAAGGACATACGTACAAGCTACTAGCTTCTAGCCTCTAGCTGCTAGCGGACCCGCATGGCTACGGTCGGCACGCCCACTTTAGTTGGTAGTGGCTCAGTGTGAATTTGCGCTTAAAAACTGGCCTTTTCTTCCCCCGCAACCTCTTCATTCGATTGTGGATGCATCGTCCGGTGCTCGATTTGTGGGGGGGTACCCCCCCTCCCCCTAAATCGGTTAAGTCGCTGAAAATGCGGTGGTTATCGACAAAGTATCCAAACGATAGGACTTAGCGTCGCATTTTGCGGGTTGGGGTGCATTTGCGAGGGTGCGCGTGGGGTGCATATTTGTCAAAGAGCGATACTTTTTCCCGTTACTTCTTCCGGCATCTTCTTACGGCAACCGGAGGCTGGAATGCGTTCGTCTCTGGAGACGGGCACAGTCTTCGATGGTCGACTGTCGAGGTATCTTCGCATCGATTGGGGTACAAGGCGGTGATAGGCGTACAGGAAAAATGTGATCAAAAAAAGGACGGTCACAGCTCTGAACTGCCCCAATCGAGCCAAAACCCAAGCTTGTATGGCCCACCGGCCGCATGTGTAAACCTACTCAATCGACGGAGGAACCTCGCCTTGGCCGCTTACTCGCCGTTTTCTGCGGCGCGCTATGCAGCCGAATAGCGCTCGCAATTCCCCATCTTCTATCCAGAAAATTGCTTTGCCCCCGTTTTCAAGGCCAAGTGATTTGCGGCATGGAGCAGGAATTACAATTCGACCTCGCCGATCAACTCTTGCGCGGAATTCCTTCTCCATAATGTTATCCACTCTATCGGCACAAGTTGCTGTCCCTCAAATCGTCTTCATCTGCTTTGGCTCTGCCGCAGTGATGCGCACGCGCTCGACGCGGCGGTCGGTTGAGTCGAGGACTTCGAACCTCAGGCCGTCGTCCTCAATTACTTCGCCTTTTTTCGGAATGCGTCCGGCTAGTTCGCTTACGAGGCCAGCGATGGTTGACGATTCGTGGCCTTCGGGACGGCGGCCAAAGAGTTCGTCGAGGCGGTCCACATCCATGTTTCCAGTCACGACGTAGGAGTGGTCGTTTTCCTGCACGAGCTGGGATTTCTCGTGCTCGTCGCCAATCTCGCCGACAATCTCTTCGACCAGGTCCTCGATCGTCACCAAACCGGCCACGCCGCCATACTCATCGACAACGATCGCCATGCGGATGTTGCTCTTCTGCATTTCGCGCAGTAAGTCACTTACTAACTTGCTTTCCGGAACGAAGTGCACATCCTTCCGCATTACGCTGGCGACCGTGCGCGTATGCGCCTCGGAGTCGGGAACCTGCAGCACATCCTGCGTGTGCAGAATTCCCTTGATGTTGTGAACCGAACTTTCATACACGGGAATGCGCGAGAAGGGCTTCGTCCGCAGCAGTTCGACCACCTGCTCAACCGTGGAATCGGCGGGCACGGCAACCATCTCCGGGCGTGGCTTCATCGCTTCGCGCACGGTTTTGCCGCTGAACTCGACCACAGACTGAATCAGGTCGCGATCGCCTTCCTGAATAATGCCTTCTTCCTGTCCGGCTTCAATCAGCGCGTCGACAGCTTCGGCTGGAGTTTCGGGCTCTGCGTCGGAGTGCTCGCGTGTGAGCGCGGCCACGGACTGGCAGAACCCGAGCGCCAGCGTAACCGGCAGAACGGCGTAAATCAGAACGCGCAAAAGCGGCGTCCAGCGCGCCAGCCAGCGCCCCGAGGTGCGGGAGAAAAACACAAAGGGAAGCAAGCGATTGAAGAAGAGAATGATGAGGACGAGGCCGAGCGTCGCCTCTAGCACTTCATAAATGCTCCAGGCACGGTCGCGAAAAACCGTGAAACCGACGATCATAGCGATGGCCGCGGTGACTAGTTGAGTGAGCATCGCCATTGAAAGCGCCGCGCGATCGCGTGATACGCGGAGGTGCGGCTCGACTAGCTGCTCGAAGGAATCGAGATTGTCCTGGAAAGCGCGCGAGAGGAATTTCCCAATTTCCTGGTAAAGCCGGTCCACATAGGAAACCAGCGTCAGCAGGCCGAAGAGCAGGATAAGAGCGATGGTGGCGCTGATCATCGCGCGGCCTTCCTCGGGGCGCGCTGGCCGCGACGATTCTGTTGTGACTTGTTAGGCGCGGCCCTGTTAGCGGAGACCTGGCCGGCGGTGCCTTGTTTACCGTCCGCTCGCTCGATCAATCCATCCGCCAATCGCAACTGGGCGCGCAATTGCCTTTCGCGCCGCGCCATGTGGCCGTTGTCGCGCTCATGATCGTATCCGCGCAGATGCAAAATTCCGTGCAGGACGAGGATCTTCACTTCCTGCGCGGCGGAGTGACCGAGAGCGTGCGCATTCTGCGCGGCAATCTCGGCCGAAATGGCAATCTCGCCCGCGAACTTCTTTCGGAGACTTTGCGGCGGCGCCGCGAACGAAAGCACGTCCGTAGCTTTGTCCTTTCCACGAAAGCGCCGGTTCAGCGATCTCATCTCCGCGTTTGCGGTTACCAGCACATCGACCGTACCCTTTAAGCCAGCGGCGCGCCGGGCGCGCGCCGTAAAGCGCGACAGCGCCAACTCGGTCAAACCCGTCACGCGTTTTTGAAAAGTAACCAACTCCTTCGCTCCCGATTTGTAAATCAGATCCAAAGCGAAAGGAGGGATGCTAGATCCCTCCTTCAGCGTTCCTTATAGTTTAATTGTGCGCGTGCGGGTCTTCCATTGCTATGCTCTTGGGGTCGGATCTGGCGGCTGGACTCACCGCTTCTGTGTTGCCATTGACGTTCGTCGCGGGCCTGCTTTGCTGGGAAGCCTCTGAAGCTCCCGTCTTCGCCTCGAGCAGCGACATCTGCTGCTCCGCCAGCCGCACCTTGTATTCGTCATAGGCGCGGATGATTCTTTGCACCAGATGGTGCCGCACCACGTCGCTCTCATCGAAGTGCACAAACGCCAGCCCATTCACGCTCTGCAAAATGTCGATCGCCTCGAGCAACCCGCTGCGGCGGGCATTCGGCAAGTCGATCTGCGTGATGTCGCCGGTGATCACGGCTTTCGAATTGAATCCCAGGCGCGTGACGAACATCTTCATCTGCTCGGAGGTCGTGTTCTGCGCTTCGTCGAGAATTACAAACGAATCGTTCAGCGTGCGTCCACGCATGAACGCGATGGGCGCGATCTCGATGATATTTTTTTCCAGATAACGCTCGACGCGCTCGGCGTCGAGCATGTCGAACAAGGCGTCGTAGAGAGGGCGCAGATAGGGATCGATTTTTTCCTGCAAGGTTCCGGGCAGAAAGCCCAGGCGCTCGCCGGCCTCGACCGCAGGCCGCGCCAGAATGATGCGATTGACCTGCTTGTTGAGCAGCGCCGAAATCGCCATGGCGACGGCGAGGTAGGTTTTGCCGGTGCCGGCCGGGCCGACGCCAAACACCATGTCGTACTGCTCGATGGCTTCGAGATAGCGGCGCTGGTTGGGGCTTTTCGGCTGCACCGTGCGGCGGCCGAAGGAGCGCTGGCGTCCGGCTTCGGCCAGTCCGCGCAGCGTAACGTTCGGGTCGCCCACCACCACGCGCAGCATGCTGTTCAAGTCGCCGTTCTGAAACTGGTAGCCAGACTTCCGCAGGTGTTCGTAGTCGGCGAAGAGCTGCTCGGCGCGGGCCACGTCGCGGGGCGCGCCTTCCAGTTCAATGCTATTGGAGCGCAGGTCGATGTTGATGTTCAGGCCATCTTCCAGCACGTGCAGATTTTCGTCGCGCGTGCCAAATAGGGTCTCGATATTCGGGCTAAGCTCAATGCTCTTCTTCATTCGATTTCATTCGGAAGGATGAGGTGCTGCCTCCCGCAGCTTTCTGGGGGCCCTGCTTGGATGGTGGATGCGTGGATCGGGGGTGTCCGGTTTTTGCGCGCAAGGATGATCTCTGAGGTGGAATGTTCCGGAACGCGCGCCAGCGTGGCGCGGACAGCCATCATTTGATGTAAGCGTAGCGCGGGCGGGCGGGGGAGTCAATGGAGGAAAATTACGGGTAGACCGCGTTATGCTCTCTTTCCTCCCACCTTTGTCTCCGGCGACGATGCCCACACGGCTCGGTCCTTGGCCCAGGCGCGCAAATCCTCAATCTCCTCGGCGCGCGTGATCGACAACGGTACGGTCGACGAAAGCGCAGTGAGCAGATCCTCGCTGCTCAGTTCCTGCTTACGGGAGAACGCGGCGTACATCGCGCCCTGGACGGCGGATTCGATTTCGGCTCCGGAGAAGCCCTTTGCGGATTCGGCAATGCGATCCAGATCATAGTCTTCGGGCTTGCGTTTTCTCTTTGTCAGTTGGATCGCGAAGATCTGCTTTCTTTCTCCGGCATTTGGTAGATCTACGAAGAAGAGTTCGTCGAAGCGGCCTTTGCGGATTAGTTCGGGCGGGAGCACCGTCACGTTGTTGCATGTCGCGGCTACAAAGACGGGGGCTTTGCGGTCCTGCATCCAGGAGAGGAATGAAGCCAGCAGGCGCGCCGACACGCCTGCGTCGGCGGAGGCGGAATCGGGGCCGCTGCCGGCGAAAACTTTCTCCAACTCGTCGATCCATAGAACGCATGGCGCCAGGCCTTCCGCCACTTTGAAAACTTTCTGGATGCGCTTTTCGGTTTCGCCGATGAATTTGTCGTAGACGGCGGCGGTGTCGAATTTGACCAGCGGCAGCTTCCACTCTCCTGCAACGGCGCGGGCGCAGAGGCTCTTGCCGCAGCCTTGGACGCCCAGGATGATTACGCCTTTCGGCGCTTCGAGGCCGAATTCGCGGGCGTGGTCGTCCCATGCTCCCTGGCGTTGCCGCAGCCAGTTCTTGAGATTTTCGAGTCCACCTACGCTGGCCATGTTGTCTTTGGCTTCGACGAATTCGAGCATCTGCGAGCGCTTCAGCAGAGATTTCTTGGCTTCGAGCACGTCGGTGACGCAATCCGCGGACAGCGCGAGGCGCGCGACCAGCGTCTGTGAGATGGCGCGGTCGGCTTCTTCTTCGGTCAGGCCGCGCAGGTTGGCGGCCATCGCGTCCACGCCATTGGCATCGAGTTGGAGTTTGATGGTGTGCGTCCCGGCCATGCGCGTGTAGGTTTCGCGGATAATTTCGCGCAGGCGCGGCTGGTCGGGCAATGGCAGATCGAGAAACTCAACCAGGCTGGCCAGTTCGGGAGGCATTTCCACCGTGGGCGCGGTCAGAACCAGCGTCCGCCGGTTCGCGGAGAACTTCTGCCCCACATCGCGCAGCCGGCGGACCACGACCGGGTTCTCCATGTGCCGATGAAAATCCTTGAGGATGAATACGGCCTCGACAGTCATCGTCTCGAGGTTGGCGAGGGCCTGCACCGGGTCGGTGGAGTTGTAGAGGGAGGCCTTGGGGGCAGCTGCGGCTTCACCAGCAAACGAAGACAAGACGGAGCGCGCCAGGCGATCGCCTTCGCTGCTGCCTTGCGGGAGCGCGGCCGCTCGGGCATAGGGCTGCGCGGGAACGGCTGGCGCGTTCGACCCCGATCGCACCAACCCGTCGGCTATGGTCCATTCGAACACGGCCATGTTCAGCTCGGAACAGGCGGAGCGCACGAGCGATACGGCGCGCAACTCTTCCACCGTTTCCATGATGACGATGGGGGTGGAGGAGTTGATGAGAACTTTGAGCCGTTCCAGTGGATTCATATCTATTTGACCCGCCGCGACTTGCTCCCGTAGAATACAAGCTTCGGTTCCTACCGGATAATCTCCTGGAACACGCAGGACAAACAAAGGTAATCAAGGCTCATGGCCAATCATTTTTCGGCGCTGAAGCGCGCCCGACAGACAGAGAAGCGAACCGCCCGCAACCGGGCCAACTCCTCGCAACTGCGCACCGCCCTACGGAGCATGCGGGAAAGCCTGGAGAAGGGTGACAAAGCCGCCGCCGGCCAAGTCTACCGGGAGACGGTATCCACGCTCGACAAGGCGACCAAGAAGGGCATTTTGCACGAAAATACTGCTTCGCGCTATAAGTCCCGTCTCTCCACGCGGTTAAGCGCGCTTAAATAGTTATCCGAAGGGTCAATCCGGCGGGCGAAAATTATGCTTGACCAGCCCCGCTTAATTGCTATACTGGGGCCGTCCTTGGGCATCATTTCGGGTTTTCCGAGCCCCGGTGACCCTCTGTCCGCAATCTGGTAACTCCAGAGAATTGAGCAACTTTCGACCTGGACAGAGCATCTATTTGGGTAATCTGGCAAATTCTGTCCCATCCAGCCTGCAAGCACTGGCGTGGCCGCGTGGTGGCCATTTAGCGGCGGAACGAGAGGATTAACGCCTGAAAATTTTCAGAAGGAGAATGAGCGAAATGCGCTCCGATCGCGTTTTTGAAGCACTACATACCTTGCAGAACCGTTATATGCTTTGCCAGTTGGCCTCAAAGGCAACGCGTAAATTTCACAAGCCGAACACCCGTATTCAGGAAACCATGAACGAGGTTTTCGACAAGATTGCGGATGCCGAGCGGCACGACGTATTAAGCGAACCAGAGAACTTTGCCGAAGCACAACGGCGGGCTGCCTAAGCAGCTCCGCCGTGTGCCCACACGGCGGCAAAACTCCCCCGAGAGAATCCCTCCCGAAAAATCCAACCTTGTAGGTGAATATGACCATCGCAGA
>JBAQIB010000039.1:0-18163 GCA_049288625.1 Terriglobales bacterium
TTGCGGGCAAGGGGAATGCCGGGCTGCGCGGCGGCGGGATGGGCGATCTCTACGTCATTATTCGGATTGGCGAGCACCCGCTGTTCCGGCGCGAGAGCGACGACATTTATATTACGGTGCCGGTGACAGCAGTAGAAGCGGCGCTGGGGTCGAAGATCGAAGTGCCGACGATCGATGGGCGCAGCATGCTGAAGATACCTCCGGGGACGCAGTCGGGGCAGAAGCTGCGGCTGCGGGAAAAGGGCGTGCCCTCGGCAACGAAAGACGGAGTGCGCGGAGATGAAATTGTGGAAGTGAAGATCACCGTGCCCATGCCCCGCGACGAGAAAACGAAGGAGCTTCTGCGGGAACTGGCTAAGCTGAATCCGGAGGATCCGCGCGAAGAGTTGTGGGCCAAAGTCTAAAATCCAAAGTCCAAGGCGTCATAAACACACCTACCGGCTGCGGGGTGTTCGGCATTATTCTGCGCGGCCCAGTAATCCGCGACTTTCCTCACTGAGACGCTCGGCGGATGGCGGATCGAAATTCGATAAGACGATCACTGTGTAGGTCGTGGCCCCGGCACTTCGAATGCCATTGTCGATGGAAGCGTTAAGTCCGGGAGCACCCCCCGCGATTCCCATGCCGTCGGGATGGAGATCGAGTTTCCCGATCGTTGCCGACGAGATCAACTTCCCCGCAGACAAAGCCTCCACGTAAAAAAGAAGGTCCCCAGCCGTAGATTGCGCAGATCCTGCCGAACTGCCGCGCTCCGGCATGAGGGCGACATTGGGATGGGGCTCGGCTACGGGCGATTCCGATCCCGTATCGGAGATCGTGGTGTAGCCAATTGCATATTTCGAATCGGTAGTCGCACGGAAACCAAACGCCGAGTTCTTCATACCGGCGCGTTCAAAGATGTTCTTTTCGATGTAATCGTAATAGCTCTGGTGGGCGATGCTCTCGATGATTAGCCCGAGAACAATGTATCCGCCATTGGAATACTTCTGTTGAGTCCCCGGCGGAAACAGCAACGGGGCATCGGCGAAGAAGGGGAGATAGTTTTGCAGTGTGCGAATTTTGTCTTTTGGCGCATTTCGGAATTTTTCCCCAAAGAAGTCGCCAATGCCGGAGCGCATGTCGAGCAACTGTTCGATCGTGACCTGTTCGCGGACTTCGCGATTGGGATAACCGGGCAAATACATTCCGACTTTGTCGGTGAGCTTCAGCTTTCCCTGCTCCAGCAATTGGCCGATGGCGACTCTGGTGAACGATTTGACGATCGAGCCCACGTCAAAGCGGGTGTCCGCCTGGTTGGGGACGTGGGCATCGCGATTGGCAAAGCCATAGGCACCTTGCCAGAGGATGTCGCTTCCGCGAGCAATCAGGACCGTTCCTGAGAACTGGCCTGCCTTGGCTTTCTGTTCCACAAGACCCTTGACGTCGCGAAGAATCTTGGCCTCTTCCTCCGGAGGGCCGCTGGTCTGGGGTTGAGCACTGATAGCAACCGGCTCGAGCCTCAGGCCGACAATTTGGTGTTTGTCGGCGGCGATCATGACTGTGAGAGCGAGTTCCTCGCCAGTGGCATTCCGAACTATGACCTGTATGCTGCCAGCCTCTTCGCTGACGAGACGTATCGGCGTCATGGATCCAAGGTCGCCCTTCATGCCGCGATAACGCGCGAGGCGCTCGTCAATGGGGGTCGCGGACGGATTCTTCTCCAGGAAAGCGCGCATGGCGGCCTCGCCGCCATTGAACGCGTCAAGGTATTGGCGCACCAGTTGTCCGTCGGGAGATGCCGGCAAAAACGTCAGAGGCCCACAATGTGGGCAGCAAGATGATCAGGAGGACCACCAGTCTCTTCATGTGCCTCATTGGACGAG
The DNA here is from genome assembly GCA_049288625.1 of Terriglobales bacterium. Classification (GTDB taxonomy): domain Bacteria; phylum Acidobacteriota; class Terriglobia; order Terriglobales; family Acidobacteriaceae; genus Acidiflorens. Next base: position 1,863 of record JBAQIB010000039.1, read on the forward strand.
GCTGATTGGCACTTGTTAGCGCTTGGCGGATTGCGATCCAATGACACGAACGCCAGTCATCCACTGCCGTTGCCTTGGCAGCACGGCTTTTGCTCACTGCTTCACAGGTCTCCCACATTTCCCAGATCGTCCGCTTTTCCCTTGTGTTGCTCCGTGCGCCCCGTGGTTTAAGGTTTTGTGTGCCGATTCAGTTCCGTGTTGGTCGGGTGCCGTTACCTCCGTCGCTGACCTCCCAGAAAAAAATTTGATTTTTTGCAAAAAATTGTTGCATCTCTAGAAATTTGCCGTAATCTCACAAATGCGAACTAACTTTGCCGAAATGCCCGGGCAAACGCTGTAACCCGGGAGCCGCGAGAGCAATTCAAGGGAGACGCGGTGGTGAGAGTGAGTCGCTTGAGGAGGAAGCCATCGGAATTGGCAACAGCTACCGCACCAGCCAACATCTCGCAGACGGCCTTTAGTCCTGCCGTCGCCCCCCGGAAAAAGTCGATTCGCCTCACGCTGTGGCCCTTGGTCGCCGCCACCTTCTTTATGGTGTCGGGCGGTACGTATGGGACCGAGGAAATCGTGCACGGCGCCGGGTATGGCAGAGCGATCCTTATCCTCTTATTGACCCCGCTTCTTTGGAGCCTGCCGACCGCGTTCATGATCGGCGAGCTTTCGAGTGCGCTGCCCCATGAAGGCGGTTACTACGCTTGGGTGCGCCGCGCGATGGGCAATTTCTGGGGATTTCAGGAGGCCTGGCTGTCGCTGGTAGCGTCCATTTTCGATATGGCGATTTACCCCACGCTGTTTGTTGCTTACCTCACGCGCATGTTCCCGTGGTTTCAGGAGAACCATCGCGGCGTGCTGGTGGCGCTGGGCGTGGTGGTGGTTTGCGCCGCCCTGAACATTGCCGGTGTGAAGGTGGTTTCGACGACCTCGCTTTGGCTGTTCTTCCTTTTGTCGGCGCCGTTTGCGGCGATCTTCGTACTGGCTCCGTTCAAGCTTGGCGCGCTTGCTAACGCGGTCACCAAGCCGACTACCTCGCACGTTGACATTCTGGGCGGGCTGCTCATCTGCATGTGGAACTACATGGGGTGGGACAATGCCTCGACCATCGCGACCGAGGTGGAGCGGCCGCAACGGACTTATCCGCGGGCCATGCTGTGGGCGGTGGTGATCGTCGCTTTCAGTTATGTGCTGCCGTTTGCAGCTATGTGGATGACCGGCCTGCAAGCCAGCGCGTGGGAAACCGGTGCCTGGGCCGATATTGCAGGCTTGATGGGCGGACCGATTCTGCGGATTGCCCTGGTTGCGGGCGGCATGATGAGCGGATTTGGGATGTTCAACGCGCTGGTGATGAGTTATTCGCGGCTGCCGCTGGCGATGGCGCAGGACGGGATGCTGCCGAAGGTGTTCGCCAAACTGCATCCGAAGTCGCGCGCGCCGTGGGTTGCGATTCTAGCGTTGGCGGTCGGGTGGGGCTTGGCGCTCAATATCGGGTTTGAGCGGTTGGTGACGCTCGACATCATGATCTATGGCGCGAGCCTGACGCTGGAGTTTGTAGCGCTCATCGTTTTGCGCTTCCGCGAGCCGGAACTCAAGCGGCCATTCCGCGTGCCGGGCGGGTGGTTTGGGGCGATCGCGGTTGGGATTCCACCGACGCTGCTGCTCGGGTTCGCGGTCCTGAACAGCGAGCATGAGGCGATTCTCGGGATGAGCGCGTTTTGGTTTGGGCTGATCCTGATGGGCGCGGGCGTCGTCGCCTACGCGATCAACCACGCGCTGAAGCCGGCGGGCTGGACTCAGCCAGAACCTAAGCCGGAACTGGCGGCCTAAAACCTTTCGACCACGGTATACAGAGGAACGCGGGGGAATACCCACTGAGACGCGGCTGGCCGTGTCTCTTTTCTTTTGCGGCTAGTCTTTTGCCGCTGCGCGGTGCGATGATGGGTGCGGCCATGCAATGACAAGCAAACGTAAATCAAAAGGCGCCTACATGATCTCGGCCGTCGCCGAGATGTATGAGATTCATCCGCAGACGCTGCGTCTCTATGAGCGCGAGGGACTGCTCAAGCCCAGCCGCACCGAGGGCAACACCCGGCTCTACACCGACGAGGATTTACAGCGGCTGGAATTTATTCTCTCGCTGGCCCGCGATCTCGGGGTCAACATCAGCGGGATGGCCATCATCCTCCAAATGCGCGAGCGCATGGAGGAAATGCAGCGCCAAATGCAGGATTTCGTCCAGTACATTCAGCGCGAAGTACAGGCGCGGGCGACGGCTGCGGCGGATCCCTCCAAGGGCGCGATTGTGCCGCTACGGCGGCCGGTGGTTGCGCCGCTGGATGCTGTGCGGAAGAAGGAATCGACTAAGTAAAACTGGGCCTTCTCGATCTCCGCTGAGGAAGACACCGGAACTGGGGACTTGGATAGGAATCGCGGGCCGCAGGGGGCGGGCAGATTTCACAAGATTTTCATCTCGGCGCAACCAATCCGCTTTGATTCACATCTACTTTGGGGCCATGAAGTCCGACAACTCCGCTCCGGTTAGGCATGCACGATCGGCCAGGATGCCGGTTGACCCGGCCGCTGGTGCGCGCACCGATAAGGTTCTCGTCCTGAGTCTTGAGGGCACAGCATCCGGCGCCATTGTTCTGCGTTGCCACGGATCGGTGATCTCTCGCAGCGACGCCCGCGCGCTTACGAGCCTGATTGCTGAGGTGCTGCCAACAGCGCGCCGGTTGGTGGTTGATCTTGCCGAGGTGACTGCGCTCGACACCGGGGCTCTCGGCGAACTCGTTGTGACTCAGATGTGGGCGGAAGCCGCTGAATACGGGCTGAAATTTTCGAGTCCGAGCGACTCGATACGTCGATTGTTCGAAGCCACCAATCTGGAGTCAGTCTTCGATGTGCATCCGACTGCCGAGGATGCGCTCAACGCCATGCACCCGGATCAGGTTCATTCGGCCTAAGCAGCAGTATTAGTTTTCGACATTGCCGCCCGCTCGAACCACTTTCAAACGGAACCGCGGATGGGGCAACTCTCCCACGCCCTTGTTCGCGCCACTGTGACGCCCGCTCTTAAGATTTTCCCCGCGAAGTGATAGGCTTTGATTGCCTGTGAAGCCGAATCCGCACTTTTATCCTGTCATTCTGGCCGGTGGCCGCGGCACCCGTTTTTGGCCGCTGAGCCGCAAGCGCAGCGCCAAACAACTGCTGGCGCTCGACGGCAAGCAAACCATGATCCAGCAGACGGCCGCGCGGCTTGCGCCGCTGGCGCCTGCGCGAAATTTTTGGATCATCACGAATGAGTACTCCCGGCGCGCAATCCTGCGCCAGCTGGGGAAGATTCCTGCGAACCAGATTGTCGCCGAACCAGTGGGACGGAACAGCGCGCCGGCGATTGGGTTGGCGGCGTTTTTGCTGCTGCGCCAGCATCCCGACGCGGTAGTGGGCATGTTTCCTTCCGACCACGTGATTGCAAAGCCGGAGGAATACCGCACCACACTAATCAAGGGAATGGAACTGGCCGCTGCGGGAGAGAATATTGTCGCGCTGGGCATTCGCCCGACTCGTCCCGAAACCGGTTACGGATACATTGAAGCAGGCACGAGCTCCGATGATGGAATAATGCGGGTGCGGCGCTTCATGGAAAAGCCCGATCTGGCGCGGGCTCGGCAATTCTTTGAGGCGGGGAACTACTTCTGGAATAGCGGCATGTTTTTGTGGCGCGCCGACACACTGGCGAATGCCATGCGCGAGCACCTGCCCCAGACCGCCGCGATTCTCGAAAAAATTGCCGCCAGTTACGGCACGCGCAAGTTCGCGGAGACTTTCCGCAGGCTCTATCCGAAATGCGAAAACACCAGCGTTGACTATGGGGTGCTCGAACCGCGCTCGGCCAAGGGCGAAGGGGCATCGCGCATCTTCTGCCTGCCTGCGGATTTCGGCTGGAACGACCTGGGCTCGTGGACCGCGCTCCACGAACACCATGTAGCCAAGAAGAAGCCGAAGGAAGGCAACTTGGTAAATGCCGCGGCCAGCTTCACCCTCAATGCGTGGAATAATTATGTGCACGCTCCGGGCAAATTTGTCGCCGCGGTAGGCGTGAATAATCTGGTCGTGGTGGAGACGGAAGACGCTTTGCTCATCACCACGCTCGACCACTCGCAGGACGTGGGCAAAGTTGTGAAGCATCTGGACGAGAAGAAGCTGCATAAACTCGTTTGATCGTCGGTCGTTAGGCGCTGATGGTCTGGAACAATGTGAGGTGCAGCGAGTCCGGGGGCAACGACTGACGACCAACGACTGATTACCTTGACCGATGACCGAAATCAAATTTGGAACCGACGGCTGGCGCGGCCTCATTGCGGACGATTTTACTTTTGACAATGTTCGCCGGGTCGCGGGCGCGATTGCCTCTTACATCCGGAAGAACGAAGATCCCGCAAAAGGCATCATCATTGGCTACGACACGCGCTATGCCTCCGATCGCGCGGCTCGGGTAGCCGCCGAGGTTGTGGCGAAGGCGGGAATCCCTGTGCTTCTGTCCAACGACTACGTTCCCACGCCGGCAGTTTCCTACAACGTGAAAAAGCTGGGGGCGGCGGGTGGCGTGATGATTACGTCGAGCCATAATCCCTGGAACTGGAATGGGGTGAAGTTCAAAGCCAGGTTCGGCGGCTCCGCCACGCCCGCGATCATGAAGATCATCGAAGAGGAACTGGCTCGTGGCGCAATGCCGAGCGATGGCTCGCCTGCGATGGTCGAAGAAGTCGATCTCAAGGCGGCGTATGTCGAAGCCGTTTGCCAGTTCGCCAATCTTGCCTTGATCCGCAAGGCGAATTTCAAGTTTGCAATCGATTCGATGTACGGATCGGGCAGAGGCGTGCTGCCGGGCATCTTCGACAAGAATGGCATTCGATATGTGGCGATTCGGCAGGAAGCAAATCCGTTGTTCCCGGGGATCAATCCGGAACCGATTCTGCCGCACGTGGCGCTGCTCCAGGAGACGGTAGTGAAGGAGAAGTGTCACGCGGGGCTGGTCACCGACGGCGATGCCGATCGTATCGGCGCGGTGGCGGAAGATGGCATCTTTGTCGATTCGCACAAGTGCATGTGCGTTCTGCTGAAATGGTTGCTGGAGTATAAAAAGTGGCCCGGCGACGTGGTGCGCGCATTCAACACGACCGGCATGATGGACCGCATCGCCACGAAGTATGGGCGCAAACTGCACGAGTGCAACATTGGCTTCAAATACATTGCCGATTTGATGATGGACCACGAAATTCTGATTGGCGGAGAAGAATCGGGCGGCATCGGTTATGGCCGCTTTCTCCCCGAACGCGACGGCGTCCTCAACGCGCTGTTGCTGGCCAATGTGATGGCGGAAGAGGGCAAGCCACTCGGCCAGTTGGTTTCGGATCTGCAGCGCGAATTTGGCGCGCATTATTATGGGCGCCGCGACCTGCATATTTCCGACGAATTGAAAAATGGCGCGGTGCGGCGCGCGGCCGATGCGCAGACTGTGAAAATCGGCCCCTACACCGTGCTGCGTAAAGAAAATCGTGACGGGGAAAAACTCTTTCTGGATGCGCCCAAAAATGGCAACGGCGCCGACCCGTGGGTGCTGTTTCGTGCATCCGGAACCGAGCGCCTGCTGCGGATTTATGTGGAAGCGGCGACGCCCGAGCTAGTGACGGAAATTCTCGAAAACGCCGAACGGTTCGCCCTGCACCCCTGATTGCGAGTTTGTATCGGGATCAAACGCGCTTTGATCATTGGCCCGCCGGACATTTGCTTCCGACACTTTCGCGTCTGGTGCGCCCACAAAACAAGATAGGATAATAACAACACTTCGGGGTCATGATCGAAACGGAAACCATACCGGTGCCTGCCGATTCGGCCGAGTCGCGCCGTTACAACCGCATCAAGCGGTGGATGGGTGTCGGCGATTTTGCGCTCGGGCTGGGCCTGCTGATTGTGTTACTCGCAACCGGTTGGACCGGAACCCTGCGCGATCTGGCAATTCGGGGCGCATCGCAGAACTATACGTTGGCGGTGTTTCTCTACGTTCTCATGCTGATGTTAATCAGCAAGGTGATCGGGTTGCCGCTCGACTACTACGGATTTCGGCTGGAACACCGGTTTCACCTTTCGAACCAGCGCTTGCGCTCGTGGCTGTGGGATGAATTCAAAGGCATGTTGGTGGGGTTGGTGCTGGCGACGATTGTGGTGGAGTTGATCTACTCGCTGTTGCGCCATGTCCCGCAACACTGGTGGTTGATTGCGTGGGGAGTGTTCCTTGGGCTGATCGTGTTGCTGGCCCAACTCGCGCCGGTTGTGCTCTTTCCGATTTTTTACAAGTTCGAGCCCCTTGAAAACGAAGAGTTGAAAAAGCGGCTGATCGTACTAAGCGAGCGGGCGGGAACGCGCGTTCGCGGCGTTTACCGCTGGCATCTCTCGGAAAAGAGCAGGAAGGCAAATGCGGCGCTCACGGGGTTGGGCGCGACCCGGCGCATTATTCTCGCCGATACCTTGCTTGATAACTACTCCGACGACGAGATCGAAGCAGTTCTGGCGCACGAACTCGGACACCATGTGCACCGGCACATCCTTAAGAGCATCTTGGTGCAAGCCGGTATTACCTTCGCCGGTTTCTGGCTGGCGAACGAAGTTCTCCGCTATGCGGTGGAACGGCGTCACATGTTCGAAACCCTGTCCGACTTCGCAAACTTTCCACTTCTGATTCTGGTTTCGACGGTACTTTCACTTTTGTTGATGCCGGCGCTCAATGCTTATTCGCGTTTCAATGAGCGGCAGGCTGACCGATACTCCTTTGAGTCCGTGGCCAGCGTGGAGCCTTTTGTTTCTTCAATGAGCAAGCTAGCCGAGCAGAACCTGGCCGAGAGAGCGCCGGCACGCTGGGTGGAGTGGCTCTTTCACTCGCATCCAGCAATTGGCAAACGCGTGGCGGCCGCCGAGGCCTGGGCTCGGGCGCACTAGAAGAACGTGGTCTTGAACTGTTCGTGGCGCTGGCGGGCTTGATCGATAATGCTCTGGAATTCCGGTTCGTTACGAAGATTCTGCAAGAGGGGATCGCTTACGAAGTAGGGATAGCAGAAGAATCCGCCGCCGATGCTGTGGCGCAGCATGTGCAATGCGGATGCTTTATCGCCTAACACGGCATAGGCCTGCGCAACCTTGTAAAGTCCCTCGGCGTCGCTTACCCCACGCTCTTCAATCTTGCCTTCGGTTTGTTTCAGAAGCTTCAAACCCTCCGCGTTCTCATGCTTGATCGCGTAGCTGATCGCTTCCCCCACGGCTGCGGGCAGCAAAGAGGGATCTCTTTCATACGCGCGGTCGAAGTCGTGCGCCGCCTGCTCGTGGCGATTCGCGTAATACTCGCCCAGACCGCGGTAGAAAAGAATATAGGCCGAATCGTTGGCCGGGAGGCTTTGCAAAAACTTGTCGTATTCGCCGAGGTACAAATAACTGTTCATTGCGGAACTGTTGATTTTTACTTGAGGATTGTTCTGGCGTGCTTTTTCGCACTCGGCCAGCGATTCTTCCAGCATGCCGCCAAACCGGTACGCATAGCCCAGTTCCCAGTGCGCTTCGGCGTTGTTCGGACTATCGCGCAGGGCCGATCGCAATAAAGGCACGGCCTGCTCGACCCGGCCGGTATCGGTAAACAGGTTCGACAAATAAATTCGCGGCTCGACCAGTGCGGGGTTTAAGGCAATGGCCTTCTCATAGGCAGCCTGCGCCTTGCCGTAGTCCTCGCGCCCGCCGAACTGAAGCGATGCGTTAGTGGTGTATGCCCTTCCCAGATGGGCCCACGCGGGCGCATAGTTCGGTTCAATCGACGTTGACTTCTCCAGCATCCCGATCGCGGAGGCGAACTGATTGAGCGAATAAAGATCGATGCCGCGCAGATAGTATTCGTAAGCTAGGGCACTGATAGGCCTTTCGGGCTTAAGGTTCGCCGCCTCCGTGGGCGAAAGGTTCACCTCTAATTCCTTAATGATCTGCTGTGAGACGCGATCTTGAACGGTCAGCAATTTGTCGTACTTCACATCGATGGTTTCACGCCACAGGATTTTGTCCGGTTTCACATCGATCAGCTGAGTCGTGATCCTGAGGTCGTCGCCATCTTTGATGAAGCTGCCCGTCAGCAAGGTATCCACATTCAGATCGGCGGCAACTCTTTTCGGGTCGATGATCTGATTGCGATATTTATCGACGGAAGATGACGGACGAATGTTGAGCGTATTCACATAGCTAAGCTTGGTGATAATCTCATCCGCCAGTGAAAATCCGAGGAAATCGGTCTCCGAATCCTGTTTCAGATTTCTGAATGGAAGGACGGCCAGACTGCGGGGGTGCGCCGAGGTGGCTGCGATACTCGACTTCCGAACAAAGTACGCAGAAAAGCCGCCCACCACCACTAACAAGGCGGCGAGAGCGGCCCATAGCCACTTCTGGTGTGAAATGCGTCTTCCCGCGAACGGAGTGAGGGTCGCGCTGCGCGCTGGCGTTCGCCAACCCGATGCCGTCTGGGGCCCATCAGGATTTGCCGCACCTTGCAGCTTGGCTTGAAACTCCGACTCCTTCTTGAAGTCCTGGAGGTCAATCAGCAAGTCTCTCACCGATTGATAGCGAGTCGCACGGTCTTTGCGCAATGCTTTGCTGATGATGCGCTCGACTTCGTAGGGCAGATCGGGCGCAAACTCAACCGGCGCGGGAGGCTCGGCCTTCAGGATTTCCGCGATCACGTCGCTGGTCGTCTTGCCGTCAAACGCGGTCTTTCCGGTGACCAACTCATAAATCACCGATCCCAGGCTGAAAATGTCGCTGCGCGCGTCGACCTCAAGTCCGCGTGCCTGCTCGGGCGACATATACTTTGCGGTTCCCAGTACCATCCCCGGCTGGCTAATCGAGGAGGTCGAAGCATTCAAAACGAGTGTTCCCCCGGTGCGCGCCTCGCCCAGTTTGGCGATTCCGAAATCGAGAACTTTCACAATCCCGTCGGTGCGAACGATGACGTTCTCGGGCTTGATGTCGCGATGAACGATTCCGCCATCGTGCGCAGCGGCAAGAGCGCTCGCAATCTGCATGGCGATGTCAATCGCAGAGGTCAGTTCCAGCTTGCCGTTGAACAGTTTCTGGCGCAGGGTTACGCCTTCGATGAACTCGGAGGCAATAAACCGCATTCCATCCGCCTGCCCGAATTCATAAATAGTAAGGATGTTGGGATGATTCAACGCCGATGCCGCATGGGCCTCGTGTTCGAATCGGCGCAACCCGCGCTCATCCTGGGTGAGTTCGGGAGCAATCATCTTGAGCGCAACCTTGCGACGAAGACGTGTGTCCTCCGCCAGGTAGACCTCGCCCATGCCGCCGGCGCCGAGCATGGAAATGATTTTGTAATGGTCCAACTGAGTTCCGGCGGCCATCATTTTGTGCCGGTCATCGAGGATCATCCGATTTGCTGCTTCCAATACCGGCTTTTGCAGGAAGTCCAGCGGTTGTCCCGCGGAAGCCAGCAGGGATTCGACTTCCTGTCGCAGCCGGGCATCGCCCGTACATTTTTCGTCGAGGAACGCCGAGCGTGCCTGAGGCGTTAATTCGAGCGCCTCATGAAACAAGGTCTCGACCTTGCGCCAACCCTCCGATGAAGACCCCATGACTACGCAATCCTACAATAGGCCTCGTCAGCCCTTGGTTAGAGATTATGCACCATCTGGGAGTGAGCTATAAGATGTTGGTCAAATTCACGCTTGCCTCTGAAACCCGCCGTCTACTTCTTCTCTTTTTGCAGGATTTCTTCGACCCGGCGCAGGTCTTCTTCCGTGTCGACACCCACCGTGTCAAAAGGCGTTTCGGCGACGTAGATGGGGACGCCGTTTTCCAGGAATCGCAATTGCTCAAGCCGTTCGCTCCGTTCGAGTGAGGACTCGGGCCATAAGACAAATTTGTCGAGGGCCGGCTTGCGGTATCCATAGAACCCGAGATGTTTGTAGTACTGCGGGCGTGTGCCGTCGCGGTCGAGCGGGATGGTCGCGCGAGAGAAATAGAGCGCGCGGCCATCTCGGCCAGTAACGACCTTGACTGCGCTCGGACTGTGGATATCGACGCCGGCCGCCGGTGTTTTCAAAGTGCCCACCTCTACTTCCGGGTTGCGCATCACGGCGATCAGGCTTTCGATATGCTCGGGACGGGTGAGCGGCTCATCGCCCTGTACGTTGAGGTAAACATCGGCCGGCACCGCACTCGCGATTTCGTGCACGCGCTCGGTTCCAGAACGATGAGCGGCGGATGTCATGCGCACAGCGAAGTGCTGCTGTTCACAGAAGCGCAGGATTTCCTCGGAGTCGGTGGCCACGATGACCTCGTCGATCGATAGCGCACGGCGCACGCCCCGATAAACCCAGGCGATCAGCGGCTGGCCGGCAATTTCGCGCAGCATTTTTCGCGGCAGGCGAGTCGAAGCCAGCCGTGCTGGAATCACAGCGACGACTTTCATGCAGACAGTTTCGCACGGGGCGGGTTGGGTGCAAACTCGATTGCTCGTGAAGACGCCGCCCCCTAGCCTCATGCCTTTTTTCATTTACTCTAGCTGCCAAGGGCGAGGCGTCGCTTCGGAAGGCTTAGGACATGCTCTACACCCTTTACCAAATTGGATCTGGAAACATGAGGCCGGCGTGGTTCCCTTGGGACTCTTCGCGGCTGTGGGTCCTAGCAAACTGGGTATCGCGAACGCCCTTCTAGCCTTTGTTCATAATGAGTTAGAGCCCCAGCCATCCGTCCGGATAGGCCTTTGCATCATCGAGGGAGCAGACACAACGGACCAGACCAAAATCCAAAACACCCCGGCTAGAACCCACTGGAATAATGCCCCACCCAGTTTTGGCCGATTCTAGAAGGGTACTTTGGAGTGCCTAGTTCCGGGGAACTGTTATCTATCGGGAACGGTTGGACTTATCATTGCGAGTACCAACGTGCGTCGTCGCTTTTCATCAGACGACGTTTCCGCGACGCGCATTGAGGGTGGGGCTCAACACGAATGCAGATTCTTCTCGTTGATGATTCGGCCGTCTACCGGAAACTGATCGGCGATCATCTGCGAAGCTGGGAATTCGATTTCACCGTGGCTGAAACCGGCGCGGAGGCCTGGCAAGTGCTCGAGCGGCCGGATGCGCCCAAACTCGTGCTCCTCGACTGGGTGCTTCCGGACCTTGAGGGCATCGAACTTTGCCAACGCATCCGCAAGGTCGGTACCACGGGGCACTACGTTTACGTCATCTTGCTCACCAGCAAACAGGGCCGACAAGACATGCTCGATGCAATGAACGCGGGTGTCGACGACTACCTGGTCAAGCCATTTGATGCGTCGGAACTGAAGGCGCGCCTGCTGGTCGGCAAACGCATCCTCAATCTGCAAGACGAGTTGGTTGCCGCGCGTGAATCGATGCGTCACGCCGCGACTCACGATTCTCTGACCGGCCTGCTTAATCGCGGGGAAATCTTCGGTATGCTCGAGCGTGAACTCGAGCGAGCGCGCAGGGAACGCAAACCACTCTCGGTAATTCTTGGCGATATCGATCACTTCAAACAAGTGAACGATACTTGCGGTCATTTATTTGGCGACGAAGCCCTGCAGGAGATGGCTCGCCGGCTACATTCCAAGCTGCGCGTTTATGACGGAGTTGGAAGGTATGGCGGAGAGGAATTTCTGCTCGTGCTGCCCTCCTGCGGCCTGGACGACGCGCTTGCGCGCGCCAATGAGTTACGAGAGACCATCGCCGCAACTCCCATCATGCACGGAGGCATGGAGCGCTCCGTCACGATGAGCATGGGGGTCGCCGTCTCGGAATGCGTTGGAATAAAAGAGTTGGAAGAACTCCTGAACCGGGCGGACGCTGCCCTCTACGCGGCCAAAGCGAACGGCCGGAACCGAGTGCGAGCATTGGACCTTGCTCCCGGAAACCCGGACGCAGGACACAGGGACAAAGCTTCGGCGCACAAAGCCTGATCCGTCTCGACCTACCACTCTCCTGAGGTCAGATACTCGTGGATGCTTTTGGCGGCTCGCCGTCCCGCGCCCATTGCCAGGATGACCGTTGCCCCGCCCGTCACAATGTCGCCACCGGCAAAGACTCCGTGTCGCGATGTTTTCTGGGTCGTGTCGTCGGCCTGGATGTAACCTCTCTTTGTCGTTGCAAGGCCCGGCGTCGTGGTCTGGATGATGGGATTGGCGGTGGTTCCAATCGCCATGATTGCAACGGCCAATGGAATCTCGTACTCGGAACCAACAATCGGAACCGGACGCCGTCTTCCCGACGAGTCCGGCTCTCCTAACTCCATCTTCTGGCAGCGCGCAGCCCGGAGCCAGCCTTTGCCGTCATCGAGGAATTCGAGGGGAGCGGCCAGAACCTGAAATTCGACGCCTTCCTCTTTCGCGTGCTTGACCTCCTCGATACGAGCTGGCATTTCCGCCTCGCTCCGGCGATAGAGAATGAATGCGTGGCCCGCGCCCAGCCGCAGTGAAGAGCGAATGGCATCAAGTGCCGTATTGCCACCGCCGATGACGGCGACGTTCTTGCCGCGGAAATCCACCATCGGCTCGTCGAATTTCGGGAACTCGTAAGCGTGCATTAGGTTGATGCGGGTCAGAAATTCGTTCGCCGAATAGACGCCGTTCAGATGTTCGCCCGGAATGCCCATAAACTGCGGCAGCCCAGCGCCCGTACCGATGAACACTGCGTCGTAGCCCTCTTCTTCCATCAGTTCGTCGATGGTGACAGTGCGGCCCACGACCACGTCGGTTTCAAATTCCACGCCCATCGCTCGCATGATATCGACTTGCTCTCGAATGATTTTCTTGGGCAGGCGAAATTCCGGGATGCCATACACCAGCACGCCGCCAATTTCGTGCAGCGCTTCGAAAACATGCACCTGATGCCCTTTTTGCACCAGGTCGCCAGCGGCCGTCAGGCCAGATGGGCCGCTGCCTACTATGGCGACTTTTTTTCCAGTGGGCGGAGCCTTAACGACCGTCGCCACGTCGAAGTGCTGCTGCTCGTAGTCGGCAACAAACCGCTCCAGGTAACCGATGCCCAGCGACTCGCCCTTGTTGCAGAGCAGGCACGCGCCTTCGCAGTGATCTTCCTGCGGGCACACGCGGCCGGTGATGGCCGGCAGTACGTTATCTTCGCGAATCTTGGCGGCGGCGCCCATGAAGTCGCCGTCGACGATCAACTGCACGAACTCCTTCACCTTCACGCCCACCGGACAGTCCTTGGTGCAGCTCGGTTTGGCGCACTCGATGCAGCGCAGCGCCTCCTGCCGCGCCAGTTCGGCCGAGTAGCCAAGATTGACTTCCGTAAACTGCTTGTTGCGCACTTGCGGAAGCGCCTCGGGCATGTGCTGCCGCGGCATCTTGATGCGTTCTTTGTTCGGGATGGGATTGCTGGACTTCTTGACCGGGATCTTCGAGGTTGGGGGCGTGCTCATTTCTTTCCCTCCAGCGCGCACGCCACTTCTTCGGTGGGAGCCGCGGTTTTCTTGCTTTCGACTTCGTGCTTATAGTCTTCGAGCGAGCGTTTTTCGGCGTCGCGATACATGGCGTTGCGCTGCACGAGGATCGCGAAATCGACGCGGTGCGCGTCGAATTCGGGGCCATCGACGCAGGCAAACTCGCTTTTGCCTTCTACCAGAACGCGGCACCCGCCGCACATGCCGGTCCCGTCGATCATGATCGGGTTCAGGCTGACCATCGTCTTGATGCGCTCTTTCCGCGTCATGTCAGCGACCGCCCGCATCATCGGAATCGGCCCGACGGCGAGCACCAGATCAATTCGCGTGCCGTTCTCGATGAGTTGGCGCAACTTGTCGGTGACCAGGCCCTTGTCGGCGTAGCTGCCATCGTCGGTCGTGACGAAGACCGTGTCGCTGACCTCGCGCATCTCTGATTCGAGAAGGACAAGGTCCTTGTTGCGTCCGCCGATAATTGTGATCACACGATTGCCAATGCGTTTCATGGCAGATGCCGTCGGATAGGCCATCGCTGTGCCCACGCCTCCGCCGATCACGACCACCGTGCCGAAGTTCTCAATCTCCGATGGCTTGCCCAGCGGCCCGACCATGTCGAGGATGCTGTCGCCGGTTTCGAGCGAGTTGAGCAGGTTCGTGGTCTTGCCGATGGACTGCACCACGATATTGACCGTACCCTTTTCCGGGTCGGACTTTTCGATGGTGAGCGGGATGCGCTCGCCCGTTTCGTTGACGCGGATGATCACGAACTGACCCGGCCGCTGCTTTTTCGCGATGCGGGGCGCTTCGATCACAAAACGCTTGATTCCCGGCGCGATGAACTGTGCATTTAGGATTTTGAACACAGAGGTCTCCGAAGAAAATCCGAATGTATTGTCACGTGGGGATGTGACGACCGGATGTGACGGGCATCACGCGGTGAAGTGCGCTGCTCACTCCGAACGCTTTCGTGGAGTGCGCCAAAGGCAAAACAGAACAGCTCGGCCGGACTTGCGGAAGTGGTAGTCTTTTCATAGGGTTTGAGGGAATATGACCGGAGGCGCGCAACTCACCACCCAAGGCGGAGCTTCGACCGTTGCGGCTCGCATCAAGCAGCTTGCCCGTGAGGCGGGATTCGACCTGTGCGGCGTAGCGCCGGTCGGCGAATTTGGCGAACTCGAAGCCTTTCCTGGATGGATCGCCCAAGGGCGTCACGGCGAAATGAAATACATGGAAGCGCGCGACGAGACTGGAAATCTCAAGCGCGCAGCACTGGCGCGGGTCGCTCCCTGGGCCCGCAGCGTGATCGTCTGCGCCATCAACTACAACACGGCGCAACCTTATTCCACCCAAACCCAAGACGTCCGCCGCGGCTGGATTTCGCGCTATGCCTGGAGCCGCGAAGATTACCACGATGCCGTGATGCGCAGATTGCGCAAGGTGGAATCGGGACTCCGCGAACTTTTCGGTGCCACTGGCCACTGGCCACTAGCCGCCGACCAGTCTCCTCAAACACGCGCCTACGTCGATACCGGTCCATTGATCGAACGCGTATTCGCAAAACATGCGGGCGTGGGATGGATTGGGAAGAATACCTGCGTTATCAATCAGCAACTGGGATCGTGGTTGTTCTTGGGAGTGATCCTGACTTCGCTCGAACTGGCCCCGGACATTCCCGCGCCCGACCGCTGCGGAACTTGTACGCGCTGCATCACGGCCTGCCCCACGCAGGCGATCGTGGCGCCCGGCGAACTAGACGCGCGCCTCTGTATCTCGTATCTCACCATCGAAAAGCGCGGCGAGATTCCCGAAGACCTTCGTGCGGGCATAGGGCGGCACGTTTTCGGCTGCGACATTTGCCAGGATGTTTGCCCGTGGAACCGCAAAGCGCCAGCCACTCAAGCCGCGGAGTTTCAGCCGCGTGCGGGATTGGTGAATCCTGCGCTTGATTTCCTCGCCGAAATGAAATCGGAAGAATTCCGCGAGTTGTTTCGCGGGTCGCCGGTCCGGCGCGCAAAGCTCTCGGGCCTGCGGCGGAATGCCGTGATCGCAATGGGCAACAGTGGAGACAAGAAGTTTCTCCCCACTCTGAACAGGCTGGCCGAAGACCAGGATCCCATCGTCGCCGATCACGCGAAATGGGCTGTCTGCCAGCTTGAATAATCAGCGAACCGCCAACGACGAACAGCCCACCGCCGCATTACAATTCCATCCATGTTTCAACCTGATCTTCTCCTCAATAAACGCATTCTGATTACCGGCGGCGGCACCGGCCTCGGCAAGGCCGCAGCCCAGAGATTCCTTGAACTCGGCGCTGAAGTCTACATCTGCGGACGGCGCGAAGAAGTTTTATCGGCAACCAAGCAGGAGTTGCGCGAGTGCACTGGTGGCCGCATTCACGAGCGCCGCTGTGATGTGCGCGATGCTGCTGCGGTCGAAGAGATGATCGGCGTGATCTGGGCCGACGGTCCGCTTGATGTGCTCATGAATAATGCCGCCGGAAATTTTCTGGCACGCACCGAGGATCTCTCGCTGGGCGCGTTCCAATCCGTGATCGGCATCGTGCTGATGGGATCGTTGCATGCCACCTTAGCCTGCGGAAGGCGCTGGCTCGCCGCCAAGCGTCCCGCCGTCGTGTTGAACGTCACCACAACCTATGTGACGAGCGGTTCGGCTTACGTGGTTCCGTCGGCGGTGGCGAAAGCCGGGGTTCAGGCGCTCACGCGCAGCCTTGCCGTTGAGTGGGGCGACCGTGGCATTCGTATGAATGCGATAGCGCC